>JAJYLY010000002.1 GCA_021787435.1 Pseudomonadota bacterium
AGCCTAAGCAAGAGCCGGATCCCGAGCCGCAAATTGTTGAACCCAAACCTGTGGCTGAAGCTGCACCCGTGACCTTGCCGGCCAAACCGGTCGAACCGCCAAGGCCAGCCCCGCCGGCGACGGTTTCCGACAGCTTCAAGGGCGAGGTGAAGGCTGCCGTCCAGGCGGCGGTGGTGTATCCGGCATCCGCTCGCATGGCGCATGTTGTGGGCAAGACCAAGGTGGCCTTCAGCTATCGGGACGGACAGGTGAGCCATCCCTCCGTGGTGGTATCGAGCGGCAGCGGCATGCTGGATGCCGCGGCCAGAAGAGCCGTTGAAGCGGCCTCCTACCCTGCCCCACCTGCCGGATTTGCCGGCAAGGTACTGCAGTTCGAGGTGTGGGTGCGATTCTTTCTGAATGGATCAATAGAAGATTGACATTGAATACAGAAATCTGTATTGTTTTTCCATGAAGACCACTCTTGATATAAACGATTCACTTCTTGCCAATGCCAAGGCTATGGCAGCGCAGCAGAGAACCAGTCTGACACGGCTGATTGAGGAAGGATTGCAGCTGCGCCTTCGTTCTTCCCAGACTTCAACCAACGCCAGAAAACAAAAAATCCCAGTCTTCAAGGGACGCGGCGGGTTGATTGCCGGCCTCGACCCATGCAGCAACAAGGCAATGCTGGATGCCGCCGATAATGACACCTGATGTCAACATACTGGTTGCAGCGTCGCGCAGTGATCATCCGCACCACAAGACAGCCTATGCGTGGCTGGGCGAAGCTGTTTCGTCGTGTGCAGATGGCGCAACCCTGAGGCTGATGCCCATTGTTATTGCCAGTTTCCTGCGCTTGGTTACAAATCCCAAGATATTCATTCATCCTACGCCCGTGGAAAATGCCGTGGAATTTCTGGATGCGATCTTTCTGGTGCCGGGCGTTGAAATGCCTTATCTAGGCGCGGAATGGCCAATCATGCGCCAGCTCTGCATAGAGAAAAAACTGACTGCCAACGATATTCCCGACGCGTGGCTCGCTGCGGCAGTCATTCAACTCGGCGAACACTTGGTTACCTTCGATACCGATTTCAGGAAACTGCTCAAACGAACGCAGGTGACCGTGCTTGTTCACGAATAGACCTTCGTCAACTCTTCAGATTCATTTCATAAGAGACTATGCCTTGGCACGATCATGCCAGAAGGTTGCGGATTTCGGGAATGCATGAGCCGCAATTAGTGCCGGCTTTCAGGCACTGCCCCACTTCCTCGACACTCTTCAAGCCCTGCGACTTTATCGCATCGAGTATGGTTTTTTCGCCCACGCTATAACAGGCGCACACGATGCGTCCGGCATCAGCGCCCATGGGCGCTCTTGCTGCCAGAAGGCCAGACATGTCGGAAGGGTCCAGTTGCGATTTCTTGAACAGGCTGGCAAGCCATTCGCGCCCGGGCAGGCGATGATCTGTTGCGATGAAGAATACCGCTTCAAGCCTTCCCTCTATCAAACAGGCCGCACGGTAGCGCCCCATCGCAGCATCCAGATATTCGACCCAGCTTGCATCTGACGGCTGACCCAGATTCATCTCCACCCAGATTCGCCAGTCAGCCGGAAGACTTTCACCGGCAATCTCATGCCGCCAGTAGCTTGTGCCTTCAGTACAGGCGCAATAGCTGGTATCCGGCAAAGCCAGGCGGCTGCGGCTCAGCACGAATCCCTGCCACAAAGGGCGGTAGGGGTCGAGGCGCACCGGCGTATGCTTGGATTCTGGCTGGCCGGAAATCGGATCGGTGACGGGGGCGACCAGCGCATCCACCCTTGACGATTTGGCATAAACATCGCTCCAGTGCATGGGCACGAACACCGAACCTTGCCGCTGCTCATCGCTTATCTTCACGCGCGCCAGCATGCTGCCATTGCGGCTTATCAGGCGCGCAAGGCTTCCATCCGCAAACTCGCGCGCATCCGATGCATGCATCTGCACGTAAGGCTCGCAGGAATGCGCGTTCAGGCGCGGCACGAGACCGGTGCGCGTCATGGTGTGCCACTGGTCGCGCATACGGCCGGTGTTCATCACCAGCGGAAAATTATCATCGACAGGCATTGCGGGCAGCCTGGGATTGACTGCGATCATGCGCGCGCGTCCGCTCGGCGTATAGAATTTTCCATTCTCGAAAAGTCTGACCGTGCCGTCCGGCGCTTTCGCATTGACAGGCCATTGCACGGGTTGCAGCTTGTCGTATTGCTCGTCGCTCAATTCGCTTAAGGCGCTGATGTCAAATGCGCGTTCGCCCGCATTTTCAAAACCTGAAAGGCGCGCGTGCTCGCGAAAGATTTCAGACGGCCCGGTGTAGGGGAAGGCTGCTGAAAACCCCATGCGCTTCGCGACCTCGGTGATGATCCACCAGTCGGGCTGGGCTTCTCCCGAAGGCGGAACGAAAGATCGCTGGCGCGAGATGCGCCGCTCGGAATTGGTCACGGTTCCGTCCTTCTCACCCCAGCCACAGGCCGGCAGTAATATGTCCGCGCAGGTGGTAGTGTCTGTGTGCTGCACGCAGTCGGATACGACCACCATCTCGCAATCAAGCAGCGCTTCGCGCACCCTGTCTGCATCGGGAAGGCTCACCACAGGATTTGTGCCCATGATCCAGACAGCCTTGATCTTTCCAGATGCAATCGCATCGAACATATCCACGGCTTTCAAGCCCGGCTTCTTTGCGATGTCAGCTGCTTTCCAGAAACGCGCAACGCGCGCGATGTCTGCAGGGTCAGAGAAATCCATGTGCGCCGCGAGCTGGTTGGCAAGCCCGCCGACTTCGCGGCCGCCCATCGCATTCGGTTGCCCCGTCACCGAAAAAGGCCCCATGCCGGGCTGCCCTATCCTGCCGGTTGCAAGATGCACGTTGATGATCGCATTGCCCTTGTCCACGCCGCTCGAGGACTGGTTGATACCCTGCGAAAACACCGTTACGACTTTCCCGGTGCGCGCAAACAGGCTGAAAAATTCAGCCACACCGGTCTCGCTGATGCCGCATGCCCTGGCCACCTTGGGGATGGAACCCGATTCGCGCGCTGCAACGAAGGCTGTTGAAAAGCCTTCCACATGTTCCTCTATGTAGGCAAGATCGAGCAGATCCTCGCGGCGCAGATGGTGCAACAGGCCGTTGAAGAGGTAGGCGTCGGTTCCAGGCCTGATTGCCAGATGCAGGTCGGCGATGTCGCAGCTTGCGGTGCGGCGCGGGTCTATAACCACAACGCGCATTTCGGGCCGCATTTTCTTTGCTGCAACCAGGCGTTGGTAGAGCACAGGGTGCGCCCATGCATAGTTGGAACCTGTCAATACGATCAGGTCCGCAATCTCCATGTCCTCATAACAGACCGGCACCGCATCAGCGCCGAATGCGCGCTTCATCGCCGCCACCGCCGATGCCATGCACAGTCTGGAATTGGTGTCGATGTTCGCGCTGCCGATAAAGCCCTTCATCAGCTTGTTCGCGACATAATAATCCTCGGTCAGCAGCTGACCCGAAACATAGAAGGCCACCGCATCAGGCCCGTGCTCTGCAACAACGCGCTTGAATTTTTCGGCAATCCTGCCCAGTGCCTCACCCCATGTGGCGCGCTGTCCGTCAATCTGCGGATAGAGCAGCTTGCCTTCGTGTTTCAGCGTGTCGGCCAGCGCAGCACCCTTGGAACACAGTCTGCCGAAATTCGCCGGATGAAGTTTGTCGCCAGTGAGTTTCCCTGCCCCGTCGATTTCCACGCCGCATCCCACACCGCAATAAGGGCAGGTGCTGCGGGTCGTTGCGGCTTTGCAAAACATATTCAGCTTTCCAGTTCACCGTTAAAATTCAGGAAAAGCACGTCGTGCGCGACCCGCACTTCATGGCGGTGTGCGCAGCCCGCATCTGGCGCTACCGCTTCACCGCTTTCCAGCGCAATCACCCAGCTGTGCAGCGGGCAGGTCACACGTTTGCCATGCACGATGCCTTGCGAAAGCGGACCGCCCTTGTGCGGGCAGCGGTCATCCAGCGCGAACACCTCGTCGTCCACGCTGCGAAACAGCGCGATTTCGCCTTTGGAGGTTTTGATCACCCGGGAACCCTGCCTGGGAATATCTGCAAGATAGCCTACCTGTATCCAGTTCATTTTATTCTTCCTCATGCTATTGTAGCCAGCGCCGCATATTCGTGCGCGTCCTTGCCTGCCGCGCGTTCCTTCCAGGGATCGTCCTGCGAATGGCGCTGCGACTCCAGGAAACGTTCATACAGTTCATATCGCTCCTTTTGATTCTCTACGACATGTTGCCTGACATAGGCGAGGCCCACTCGCTCTATCCACGGGGCGGTGCGTTCCATGTAATTTGCCTTCTCGCGGTAGAGCTGCATGAAGGCGCCGCAATATTCCAGCACTTCGGCCTCTGTCTCGACCTTGCACAGAAAATCGGTGACGCGCACCTTGATGCCGCCATTGCCGCCGACATGGATCTCGTAGCCGGAATCCACGCACACCACGCCGAAATCCTTGATGGTGGCCTCCGCGCAGTTGCGCGGGCAACCCGAGACCGCAATTTTAAACTTATGAGGAGTCCATGAACCCCAGGTCATCTTTTCCACCCTGATGCCAAGCCCTGTGGAATCCTGCGTGCCGAAACGGCACCATTCCGATCCCACACAGGTTTTGACTGTGCGCAGCGCCTTGCCATAGGCGTGGCCCGAGACGAAGCCGCCTTCAACCAGTTCGCCCCACATCCCGGGAAGGTTCTCCTTGCTGATGCCATACAAGCCGATGCGCTGCCCGCCGGTGATGTGAACCGTGGATACCTGGTATTTCTCTGCGATCTCCGCGATCGTGCGCAGCTCTTTTGGCGAGGTAACTCCGCCCCAGATGCGCGGTATCACGGAATAGGTGCCATCCTTCTGGATGTTCGCATGCACCCTTTCGTTGATGAAACGAGAGCGGCTGTCGTCCACATATATGCCGGGCCATGCGGCCGTCAGATAATAGTTCAATGCGGGGCGGCAGACATGGCAGCCGTCCTGTGTCTTCCAGTCGAGCGCGCGCATCAAATCCAGCATGTTCTTTATGCCCAGTCTGGAAATCGCCTGCTGCACATCCTGATGTGCGTGTTCAGTGCAGGAACACATCGGCTTCTTGCTGGGCTTTGCAGAGTAGTCGCCCCCCAGCGTGTTGGCCAGCAGGGCTTCGACAAGCCCGGTGCAGGAACCGCAAGAGGCGGATGCCTTGGTATGTGCGCGCACTTCTTCCAGCGTGAAGAGCTTCCTGCCTATGATGGCATCCACGATGGCGCCCTTGCACACACCGTTGCAGCCGCAGATTTCCGCCGTATCCGCCATGCTTGCGACATTCGATGCACCGCCCCGCCCCGCATCGCCCAGATGCACCTGACCGAAAAGAAGGTGCTCGCGCAGCTCGGACACGTCGGTTCCGTCGCGCATCAGCTGGAAATACCAGGGGCCGTCCACAGTCTCGCCGTACATCACAGCACCTCTAAGCTTGTTGTCGCGCAGCACAAGCTTCTTGTACACGCCGCGCGCTGCATCCTGCAACAGCAGCTCTTCATCTCCCGCTGCTGCGTTGAAGTCGCCAGCGGAAAAAAGATCGATGCCGGTCACCTTGAGCTTGGTGGAAACGGAAGAGCCTTCATAGCGCATCCTGCCATAGCGTGCGATATGGTTGGCAGCTACTTTGGCCTGCTCGAATAACGGTGCGACGAGTCCGTAAGTCTGGCCGCGGTGCTGCACGCATTCGCCCACCGAGTAGATCTTGGGATCAAAGGTCTGCATCGTGTCGCTGACCACGATGCCACGATCGCAATGTACGCCCGCCGATTTGGCAAGCGCGATGCTGGGGCGTATGCCTGCGGCCATGACCAGAAGATCGGCCTCGATTTCCTCGCCATCCTTGAAGCGCAGGCCAGTGACCCTGTCGTCTCCGAGTATGGCCTCGGTCTGGCGCGACAGGTAAAACCTGAGGCCGCGCTTTTCCAGCGCATCCTTGAGCAGGCCGCCGCCCACCCTGTCCAGCTGGCGCTCCATAGGCCAGTCGCAAAGATGCACCACGGACACCTGCATGCCCTGCATCGAGAGCCCATTCGCAGCTTCCAGGCCCAGCAGGCCACCGCCGATCACCACTGCTTTCCTGCCAGCCTTTGCAGCGGCAAGCATTTTCTCGACATCGTCCATGCTGCGATAGGCCAGCACGCCTGGCAGGTTCATCCCCGGTATCGGCAGCATGACGGGGTTCGAACCTGTTGCGATCAGCAGACGGTCATAGGACACAACCAGGCCGTCCTCGGTTTCAACCTGGCAGCGAAACCGGTCAATTTTGCTGACCGCTTTTCCCGCATGCAGCACAATGCGATTTTCTTCATACCAGTCCCAGTCATTGAGCACCGTATCCTCAAACTTCATCTCGCCGGACAGCACCGGCGAGAGCAGAATCCGGTTGTAATTGGGCCTCTTCTCCGCGCTGAACACCGTGATGTCAAAATCATTGGGAGACATCTTGAGCAATTCTTCTATCGTGCGCATGCCCGCCATGCCGTTGCCGATCACTACAAGTCTAGTCTTGTTCGCAGTCATCTCATCCTCGCAATAAAAAAGGCGCCGCCCGATCCCGGGATGCACTGTTCAGTACCTCCCTAAATCGAGTCGACGCCTTTGTCGGTATTTAGCTCTCCACCCGCCATTGAGTCAAAGCACAGCATAGACCTAGCAATCATTATGCCAGCCTGGTTTGCATTTCGGATATTTCGCATTCCTCAAAAAAGAACGCGCACAGCTGTAACAAAAATCCTTGTGTTTCAATTTGTTGTGGCGACTGCCGGCATTTAACGGTCAAACATTTAAAGCGCACTATAGATATGCATTTCTTGTCTTCATGAAAACCGTGCACTGCTTTGGACCGTTTAATTTTTTCGACGCACCACAATGGTCGTTCCAGACATACTTCATTTTTTATCAAAGATACCGGGATCGCTGGCATTCGGGCTAGTCAGGTTCTCTGTGAAGTGATGGCACAGGAATTGCTTTGCCTGTAATACTACAATTCGGGAAGAGACATCATGAACAAGAATTTTCTCAAGGCAGGCCATACGCCGACGCTGCTGTCAGCATTTTTGTACTTCGATCTGGCCTTCATGGTCTGGGTGCTGCTGGGTCCGCTGGGTGTGCAGATTGCCGCCAGCCTGCATTTGACGCCGATACAAAAGGGCATGATGGTCGCCACTCCCATATTGTCCGGAGCTCTGTTGCGCGTCGTGATGGGATTGCTGGTCGAACAGGTCAAACCGAAGATTGCAGGCGCGATCGGTCAGACGATCGTCATTGCAACGCTGTTCGTTGCGTGGCGCGCCGGCATACATACCTATGAACAGGCGCTGATACTCGGCGCATTCCTAGGCGTTGCAGGCGCATCATTCGCTGCCGCGTTGCCGCTTGCCTCGCGCTGGTATCCAGCGGAACATCAGGGCACAGCAATGGGCATAGCCGGCGCCGGCAATTCGGGCACCGCGCTGGCCGCGCTGGTAGCGCCCGGCCTTGCGATATCATACGGCTGGACTAATGTTTTCGGTCTTGCGCTGATCCCGCTGATCGCCGTTTTTATCTTTTACATGAAAATGGCCAAGGATGCCCCCGATTGCCCGCCGGCCAAATCCCTGGCTGAATTCCTCTGCGTGCTGAAGGATCGGGATGCATGGTGGTTCATGTTCTTCTACTCGGTCACGTTTGGCGGCTTCGTAGGGCTGGCCTCCTCGCTGACCATCTATTTCAACGCGCAATATGGACTGGATGCGAAGACGGCAGGATTCTTCACCGCTGCCTGTGTATTTGCAGGCTCGATGGTGCGCCCGATGGGCGGCAACATCGCCGACCGCATCGGCGGCGTGAAGTCGCTCACCGCGATGTATTGCATAGCGGCCATTTCTATGGCCGCCGTTAGCTTTGCGCCAGACAGCCCTTGGACTGCGCTTGCGATGTTCGTGGTTGCGATGCTGAGCCTGGGGATGGGCAACGGCGCGGTATTTCAGCTTGTGCCGCAGCGCTTCCGAAAGGAGATCGGCGTGATGACCGGACTGGTCGGCATGGCGGGTGGCATAGGCGGCTTCTACCTGGCTTCCAGCCTGGGTTATTCCAGGCAGATGACGGGCAGTTACCAGGCAGGCTTTATGATCTTCGCCGCACTGGCAGTCATTGCCCTAGTCGGCCTGACCGGTGTCAAGACACGCTGGCGCACGACCTGGGGGGCATCACACCTGACCGCTGCAAAGATCTGATGTGGTAATCTCGCATCAACCCATGAACAAAAAAACACTGCGGATCGATCTTGGTTACACCTCATTGGCGGGCCAGCGCCCGCGCAACGAGGATTATTGCGCAGGCGTCACGCCCGATGGCGCACTGCTTGAAAACAAGGGTATGCTGGTTGCAATAGCCGATGGCGTGGGCGGACATGCCCACGGCCGTGAGGCGTCGGAATACTGCGTGCGCAGCCTGTTGGCCGATTATTACTCGACGCCAGAGACTTGGAGCATTACGCAGTCTCTGGAAAAAGTCATAGCCTCACTCAATCGCTGGCTTTATTCGCACAGCCGGCGGGCGCGTGAAACGGCCGGCATGGCGACTACCTTGTCCGCTGTCGTTTTTCGCGGCAGGCGCTATGCCATCGCGCATGTCGGCGATACCCGCATATACCGCCTGCGCAACAGCGAACTGTCGCTTCTGACGGAAGACCACGTGTGGGTACACCCGGAATTTAGCAATGTGCTCTCGCGCGCAGTGGGGCTCGACGCAAATCTTTCCATAGACTTTACTGATGGGGAGCTTGTCGAAAACGATCTGTTCCTGCTTGCCAGCGACGGCGTCTGGAATGTGCTCGACGATAAAAGCTTGGTCAAACTGCTCGAATCGCAAGGCAGCATGGAGGACATTGCCGCGCGCATCGCGCTGGCGTCGACCAAGGCCGGGAGCGAGGACAACTGCACTGCGCTGGTTGCAAGTATCCTTCAACTGCCGCCAGAAAGCCTGCGCGACAATGTCGCATGCGTTGCCGAGCTCCCGCTCCCGCACAGGTTGAAACCCGGGCAGAGCATCGACGGCCTTGAAGTGCTCGATGTGATCCATGACTCGCGCATCACGATACTCTACCTTGTGCATGATCCGGTGACAGACCAGCGCTGTGTGCTGAAGACGTTGCATGCCCATGCCGATGCGGCGGATATCGCCGCGATCGCCTATGAAGAATGGCTTGCGCGCCGCGTTGACAGTGTCCATTTCCCGCAGGTGCTGAACTGGCCGCAGCGCGCGTTTCTTTACTATCTGACGACCTGGCATGAAGGTGCCACGCTCGCACGCCATCTGGAACTGGGGAGGCGCTTCACCCCGGTCGAGGCAGCCGACTTTGCCGCACGCATGTTAAAGGGAATTGCTGCGCTGCACAGAATGGGCATCATCCATCGCGACATCAAACCCGACA
The DNA here is from genome assembly GCA_021787435.1 of Pseudomonadota bacterium. GTDB lineage: Bacteria > Pseudomonadota > Gammaproteobacteria > Burkholderiales > Gallionellaceae > Gallionella. Next base: position 9,482 of record JAJYLY010000002.1, read on the forward strand.
ACCTGCATCTTGGCGCCGATGGACGCCTGCGCCTGCTCGATTTGGGCGTTGCCGCATCCGATGGCCTGGATGCGGGGGAGATCTTCAGTGAGATCAACAATCCGGGCACGCCCTCTTTCATGGCACCCGAGCTTTACAGGGGTTCATCCGCGAATGAAGCCAGCGACCTTTATGCGGCCGGCGTCACGCTGTATTATCTTTTGACGCGCAAGTATCCTTACGGCGAGATAGAACCTTTTCAGACGCCGCGCTTTGGCGATCCCGCGCCGCCAGCGCGCTACCGTCCCGACATACCGGAATGGCTGGAATCAGTGATGCTCAAGGCTGTTGCCCGTGAGCCTTCCGATCGCTTCGAAACGGCAGAGGAATTTCTGCTTGCGCTGGAATGCGGCGCTCAAAGCCCGCTGCGCGTCGCCCGTCGCACCCCGTTGTTCAAGCGCGATCCGGTGATGGGCTTGAAGCTGCTTGCACTGGCTTCGCTCATCGCCAATATTCTGCTTATTTTTCTATTGCTGGCGAGACATTCATGAAACAAACGGATACAACGGATCCCGTGCTGCCGATGGCCTCAGCCTGGATTTCAGGTTCTGATGCGCCAGAGCTCAAGGAAATCCGGGTGGGCTTCATGCCGCTGACCGATTGTGCATCGTTGATCATCGCACATGTGATGAAGTACGATGAGAAATACGGCATAAAGATCATCCCGTCCAGGGAAGTATCCTGGGCCAATGTGCGCGACAAGCTCATCAATGGCGAACTGCATGCCGCGCATGTTCTGTATGGCCTGATCTACGGCGTGCACCTGGGCATAGGCGGGCAGAAAAAGGATATGTCGGTGCTGATGAATTTGAACAATAACGGCCAGGGAATCACGCTGTCCAATCAGTTGAAAAAGCGCGGCGTGACAGGCGGCGCTGCGCTGAAAAATTTGCTGGACAGTGAAAGACGCGATTACACCTTCGCGCAGACATTTCCCACCGGCACCCATGCGATGTGGTTGTATTACTGGCTCGCATGCAATGGCATCCATCCGCTGAACGACGTCAGCATCATTACGCTGCCGCCGCCGCAAATGGTATCAAACATGCGCATGGACAGTGTGGACGGATTCTGCGCCGGCGAGCCATGGAATAATTGCGCCATTTACGAGAAGGCGGGATTTACTGTGGCAACTACTCAGGATATTTGGCCGGATCATCCCGAGAAAGTGCTGGGCTGCACGGCAGAATTTGCGAAAAAATATCCCAACAGTGCCCGCGCATTGATCATGGCTGTGCTGGAGGCCTCGAAATATATTGATGACATGGCCAACCGCCGCAAGGTATCGGAAATCATCGCCGGCAAAGCGTACATAGACTGTCCGGTGGAGGTGATAGATCAGCGCATGGAAGGCAAATATGAAGATGGTCTGGGCCGCAAATGGAACGATGCGCATTGTCTTAAGTTTTGTGGCGATGGCGCGGTGAATTTTCCCTATCTGTCAGATGGGATGTGGTTTTTGACGCAGCACAGGCGCTGGGGGTTGCTGAAACAGGATCCGGATTATCTGGCCGTTGCCAAAGAAATCAATCAGATAGAATTATATAAGCAGGCAGCGTCACAGGTGAAAATAGCGGTGCCAGAGGATGTGATGCGCACCTCCAGGCTGATGGATGGAACAATATGGAATGGGCATGATCCGCAAGGATATGCAGCCAGCTTTGAGATAAGGGCGTGATCGCCGCTGTTGCAATAAGGCTCGCGTCCACCAAGGGATAAAATTGAAGCGCATACTGATCATTGACGATGCAAGAGACCGCGCCGCGTGGCTGAAGGCCAGCCTGGAGCTGGCAGAATATGTCGTGGCTGGGGTGCTGAGCTGGGAGCAGGTGGATGAGCGTTCCATACAGTCAGCCTCGGCGGATGTGATCATCGTGGACGCGAATGCGCCGGGAAGGGATACGCTGGAACAGATCAGCCTGATGTCCAGGACGCTGGAAAAGCCTGTAGTGGTGCTGGGTGGACAGAAAGACAGCCAGAGCATACAGGCGGCAATGCGCGCGGGGGTCAGCGCCTATGTGTCGCATGAGGTAGAAGGCGAGGATATGAGCGGGATCATACAGGTGGCGGCCGCGCGGTTTGCCGAACACAAGCGATTGCGCGACGAATTGAAGGAAGCCAAAAGCCAGCTGCATGAACGCAAGTTGGTGGACAAGGCCAAGAACATCCTGATGCAGAGCCGCGGGTTTGACGAGGCGGAAGCGTACAGGAGGATGCGCAGCATGGCGATGAAGAAGGGGAAACGGATGGCCGAAATTGCCGAGGCGATCATATTGTCCGATGAGCTGGGCGGAGAATAGTCCTCGCGTTTTATTTTTTTTGAACCCCCCCCCGGTAAATAAAAAACGTGACGACAAGCAGCAGCGTGCCGGCGCTGACCGCGATCGGAAACCGGAAATCGGGATGCTCTATCACGAAAGGAAGGAGACCTACTGCAACCGCAGGCGGCGCGTGCAGCCTGAACGACTTGATGATGAACATTGCAATTGCCATGGAAAGCATTGCCGAAGCAGGGTGATTTCCCAGCACCATCACGGCGCCGACGCCAGCAGTTGCGGTGAGCATGCATGCAATCACCAGGAGAACCGGCTTGGCAGCCCAGGGGCAGATATCGGAATGCGCAAACATTTCATAGGCGATCACGATGAGCGGAGGAAACATGATGAAGCGCAGACCGGTCAGCTTTGCCAGATATACATCAGCTAGCAAAAACACGATGAAAAAGGGTAGCCATACATATTGCCCCGGCGGCTGTTCGACAATGTCGTCTATCAGGTTTTCCGGGTCTTTGCGCGGGGGAATGAGTCCTGAAAAAACCTTCTTGTAGATGTACAGGCCGAGCACCAGCAGCGATGTCCCGAAGAGGATCGCAGCCGGATAAAGCCAGCTTTTTTCCTCGAGGACGATGGGGAGCAATCCTGCCGGGATGGCCGGTGCGATGGGGGAATGCAAAAGTTTGATGACCAGCAATGCCAGTGCGATTGACAGCAGAACGGAAATTGCGCTGTAGCCAAGATGCTGTTCGATCAATAGGCCGATGACTGCGGTGAGCAATGGAGTGACAATCAGCAGGAAGGGTGCCCTGGCCCAGGTTCCCGTGGGGCGCGTGAAAACATCATAGGACAGGGCGGCAAGCTCCGGGAAGAGAAGATAGGAGATGCCCGTCAGAATGGCGACTTCGGCAACTCCGCCGATATATGCCAGCGCGGTCAGTTCGCCTATCAGCAGCAGTCCGATGAATTTCGCCAAGATATTCAGAACCAGATTTCTGGATAGCGCCTGGAGGTCGGTATGTTGTTCACCAGCAGCGCAACAAGAAGCAGCACCAGCGGGGAGATCGTGGCAGGCACCAGCACGTACAGATATCCGGCGTGATGGATGGCGGGGGAACCGGCCACCGCGATCAGCGCCGTGGCTGCAGCGGGCGGATGCAGTGTCTTGGTGGCATGCATCACGGCGATCGAGGTGGCGACAGCCATTGCCTCTGCGAGCCACGGGTATTGGTGGAGCAGCTTCCAGCAGGTGACGCCTATGACAGCGGCGAGGAAATGCCCTCCCAGCAAATTACGCGGCTGGGCCAGCGGGCTGCGTATCGCGCCGTAGATCAGCACGGATGAGGCGCCCAGGGAGCCGACCATCAATGAAAGATCCGATCCCTCAAAATAGAAGTGATCCAGCCATGCGACAGCAGATATGCCCAGGAATGCACCTATCCATGACCACCATATTTCCTGGTTGCTGACCCTGGGCGGGCTGCCGCGGGTCGAGCCCTTCATCTTGTTAAAGTATTCGTTCAGTTTCATGGCAAATCATTCGGCCTGTACGCGGCGATGAAATCCTTTCTCAGCAACAAGCCCAGCAGCTTTCCGTCTGCATCCACGACAGGCATGCTGCGCCCCGGATGCAAATCAAACTTTTTCATGATTTCCAGGAATCCAGCATGGTGGCCGATGGTCACCGCCGGCTTTGTCATGGCATCAAGAACCTCTGTTTCGTGGCAGCGGTGGGTGAATTCAAACGAGTCGTCGAGCAGCTTCAGAAGCAGTTCCATGAAGTTTTTCGCCTTGAGCCTTTTCATGAAATCGGTTTCGGTGAGCATGCCTGCCACATGTCCGTTTTCATCCACAACAGGCAGCCCTTTGTAGCCCGACTCGGCAAGCATCATCGCAGCCCTGTCGAGCGTGGTGTTTTGCTGCAGGGGGATGATGTCTGTGCGCATCAACCGCTTTGCCGTCACGCCCTTGAACAGTCGCTCTATCGCATGGCGGTGGGCGAGGTGGTAAATCGACCGGAAATCCTCTGTGGTGATATCCAGATAGCCTGGGATATGCTGCATCGCATCCAGGATGTCGGCGTCAGTCAGCTCTGTTTCATCTTCGTTCATCAAGATTTCATTCCCAATTCATGAGCGCCGGGAATCTTGAAGATACCCTGCAGATTCAACAGCTCGTTGCGGTGTAGGCCTGCAATTTTTTTCACCAGCCTGTCCCCTTCGGGCGTGAGATATATCCGCACTTCTCGCTTGTCCTCTTTTCCGCGTTCCCGGTAAATCAGCCCCAGTTTTTCGCAGCGCGAAGCCAGCGATACGACGCCATTGTGTGGCGCCTGCAGGCGTTCGGCAAGTTCGCTGATCGTCGCCCACTCCCTGCCTTTGTAGCCTTTTACATGCAGCAGCAGAAGATATTGAAGATTGGTGATGCCGGATTCGCGAGTAATGTCCTCGCTGAAACGCAAAAAACAGCGCAGCTGGTAGCGGAAATCCGAGAGGGCTTCAATCTCCTTTTTGGTGGCAGCATTCCTGGCCATATAAATAAATCGCTGCAAAATAAAATTGAAAATAAATTAACATCATATTGTGATATTGTCAATGTATGATATATTTATCGCGCGGCAAGGAATCCGACAAATATGAAATGCAAGGAGGAGAAAATGCAATTGCCCGAGACCGATGTAGAGGGGTACCTGGTCGACCCCAATCTCTGGAATGAAGACATTGCCAGGGAATTTGCCCAGCAGGAAAACATCCAGCTTAACGAGGATCACTGGGATGCGATCAGCTTCATGCGCCAGTATTATGCCGAGCACCAGATAGCACCCGATGTCCGCCATGTGACGAAACATCTGGCCGAGCGACTGGGGCCCGATTCGCGCAACAAGATTTTTGAGCTGTTTCCATACGGGTATGTGAAACAGGCCTGCAGGATCGCAGGCATGAAGAGGCCAAGGGGATGGAGCACGGGCTGAGCTTCGAATGCCCGCGCTGTGGCGCGGCGGTTGACCGGAAGGCTAATCGGAGATTTCAGGCAAAACGCTGCTGCAGGTATTTGATGATGTCCCCCGATTCATATAGCCAGTTTACCTTGCCCTGATCATCCGTGATCTTGAGGCAGGGTGTCTGCACCTTTCCGCCTCCTTTGAGCAAGTCGCCGCGGTGTACGGCATCGTGCTGTGCATCGCGCAGTTCTATCGGCAGGGAAAGCCTGGCCATTTCATGGCGGACCTTGATGCAGAAAGGGCAGGTTTTAAAATGATATAGCGCAAGCTTCCCGCATGACTGGTCGACCTGTTGCTGGGCTTTGGTTTCGCGCGTCATGCCCTTGGGGGTGGCAAGTTTTGCCCAGAGCAGCATGAAGGGCATCAATATCAGGCGCAGCGTCTTGAAAAATATCCTCATTGTTTCATCCTTGTTCAATTGCTATTGGTTTTTGCTGGTTTAAGAATCAGTTTGATCGGTACGTCCTGTCCGCTGGCAGCGGTTTTTTCGACAGCAAGCGTTGACAATCGTTCCGCAGGGACGCCAGCCGATTTCAACGCAGCATCTATCGCGCCGGCGCGCGCCGACGCCAGAGACTGCAGGCTGTCGTCGCTGACAGGCACCTGATCGCGCAGACGGTTGAACAGTAGGGTGTAAAAGTCAGCGCCCTTCATGCCGGATATTTGCCGTTCGTCGAGGACGCGTTTTTCCTGGAACAGGCCGGTCAGGCTGGACGCGAGCTTGCTGGCCATGCCTTCCCCAAGTTTACCCGGATTGGCCTTGCGGAAGGCGGTCTTGTAGGCGGCAAGCTCGGCGCCGCCAAGCTTATCGGAAAACAACTTCTCCAGTGCGGACTGTATCTTGGGCTGCTCCATCGCAAGCGGGCCGGGATCCTCGCCAGGCTCCAGGCGCTGGCCACTTTTTTCGACGACGGCACGCCGCAGGATGCGATCCTGGAGCGCTGTCTTGTCCTGGTCGGCATATACCCCCTGAACGGCCAGAGACAATCCGGGACGCTTGATGAGCGCCTCTGCGAGATGCGCCAGTTTTTCCTGTTCGGGCGGGGTCAGCTGCGCATGGCCGGCTTCAAAAACGATGTTTTCAAACTTTTCTCCGCCGCCGAACAGCGCGCCCAGCGCGCGGAAAGGCGCTGTCACGATCTTGACGATGACATTCTCGATTGCTTTCCAGATGATGCCGCCGTAGCTGAATTTCGGGTCATCAAGACTGCCTGACATCGGCAGGTCAAGATCGATTCGGCCATCGGAATCTTCTAGGATGCTGATGGCAAGATCCAGCGGGAGATTCTTTGCTTCCGGGCTTGCCACGCGGTCGCCAAGAGTGAGCTGCTTCATGATTATCTGGTTCTTGCCCTCCAGCTGGCGCTGATGGATCTGGTATTCGAGGTCGAGGTCCAGTTTGCCCGAAGTGATCTTGCGACCTGCGAAAGTGGCGGAGTATGGGGTCAGGTTTGCCATTTCGATGTTGCGAAATATGACCTTCAGGTCCATCGAGTCCGTGGGGTTGAAAAGGTCGAGCTGTCCTGTCGCGCGCGCCAGTCCATAGCTGTCGACCCGTCCATCCAGTTTCACCTCGGCAATGGCTCCAGGCCGGGAGGATAAATTCGTGATGATTCCTTTAAGGCGATGAATGCGCGTGCCGAAAGGCATGGTCAGGGAATAGTCCCCGTAATCTAGCTCGCCTCGTTTAAAAAGCAATCTGTCTATGTTGAAGGCAAAAGGCCTGCTCTTTGCGGCGGGTTTGGAAGGGCGCAGGATGCGTTTGAAACTGACTGACTTGTCCTTGTTGATGATGAGCTTCGTATCCAGACCGACAAGGTAGAGCTCGCCGACATCGAGGCTGTTCAGAGTCGCCTTGAAAGAGCGGCTGGTCAAAGATTTCAGTGCAAGAAATGCAGTTCCCGTATCCGTTTCCTTGATGTTTAGACGGTCCAATGCGAAGTTGCCCTGGTAGCCGAATCCGCGGGCGTCATAGCTTGCATGGCCTGCAGTGGATAATGTTCCATCGGTGAGCTTAAGCTTGGCAACAGCAAATAGATAAGGCTGCGCTGGTGTTATGTTCAGGTCTGTCAGCTTGAAATCGATATTCGCTGAAGGCACCGCCGGTATGATTTTTCCCTCGGCATGCAGACTACCGCCACCACTGGACTTGAACGATGCCTGCACCGGAACCGGCTCGTTCCAGTTGTCGCTGATGCCGCTGGCATTGAGCGCAAAGTCCTGGATGGAAATCTGCGCGGCGGGAGTGACGGTCTCGTCTTTGAATTCGGCAGCGAAGCCCGAAAGATCGAGCTTGTCCAGCCGATAGCGCCACTTGCTGGGCTGCTGCGGATTTGACTGGGCTGAAGGCGAGTGCCAGGCGTTGGCGATATCGATGCGGCCATTTGCTTCGCGCGCGGCGCTGATGTGTCCGTCCTTGAGCTGTACGCTGCCGATATTGATCTGTTGCCTTGCCAGATCGACGACTGTGTTCCTGACGGAAAAGCTGCCCAGTTCGATCGCTTTTCTGCCTTGCTGCAGGTCGAGATGGCTGTCTGAGATGTCGAGAGAAGCGAGCTTGAAAATGTTTTCTGCCAGATCATAGCTGCCATCATCAGCCTTGATGGCGCTTATCGCAAGCGTTGGGCCTGTTCGTTGTTCGAGTTCGAGGCCGGTCAGTCCGGCGGTCATATGTGTCAGGCCCGCGTCGAGCTTGCCGTCTTTGTAGTGCAGGTGGTAGTCGGCAGAAAGGCTGGCCAGACCCTTGGCCGGGATAATCGGCAGGCCTTTCATGAAATCATCCATCGGTGCGATGTTTGCATGAGACACGCTGAAAGCGCCTTTCAAGTCCAGCGGCTCTAGGTTGCCCTCGCCATGCCATGCGATTTCTGCGCCGAATGAGGTGTGTGCGGAAAACCTGTAGCGGCCCACGTCGTCCGGCAGAGAAGATATGTCGGCAAGCTCGAGATTCACCGGTTCGATGCGCGTGGAGAAACCGTTGTGCATGTCGGTAAAGTTGAGCCTGGCGCCTGACAGCTTGAAATGATCGATGTCGAAGCGAGGCAACGTTGAATCGGATGCGCTCTGCTGCTTGCCTTTCAACGCATCGATGAATGCGGTCCAGTTGTTTTTTCCATCGGGCAACAGAATGACCGTGGCATCCAGTCCGTCAAGGCGGATGTCGTCGAATATCAGCGCGCGCCGGAATGCACTCGCGGCCGAAAGATCGACCACCAGATCGCGGAAAACCAGCAGGGGCTTGCCGTCGGGTTGCGCGAGGCGAACGTTGGACAGATGCAGGCTGATCTTGAACGGGTTGAATTCAGGCTTGTCCATCGTAAGATGGCAGCCCGTCTTTTCGGTGACATACTTGCCTGCCTCTGTCTGCAAGACGCCAGGGAGCACCAGGTAACTCAGCAACAGAAAGCCTGCCGCAAGACCCAGCAAGGCCAGCAATAATGTCTTGTATGAGGGAAGTCTGGGCGTCATCAGCGTTGACCAAGATTGAAGTGGCAGGTGTTGATTCTAGCTCTTGTGCCCTGCCTTGCACAATTGAACCTTAAAACCGTAGTGCAATGCGCAGATTGTCACTACAAGACGTTATCGAACTTGCGCCTCGCACCGGTGGTTGCATACTTATAATCGAGGCGTTGACTTTGCCTCGCATTCTCCGCGTGAGACTGCGATTTCTGGGTTAAACGATATGCATGTTATGCAGACGGCTGATGCGCGGATTCGATGCTACAATTTGGTTTTCAACCATTACAAGGAGAATATGCATGCGCCATTTGCTCTCTGTTGCAGTTTTAGCCTGTGTCTCGACCCTGTCATACGCTTCTGATTTCAAACTCTCCAGCCCTGAAATCAAGCCGGGCAGCATGATGCCCAAACGCTTCGAGTTCAACGGCTTTGGCTGTTCGGGCGAAAACAAGTCGCCAGAGCTGAAATGGAGCGGCGCACCCAAGGGCACCAAGAGTTTTGCCGTAACCATGTACGATCCGGATGCGCCGACGGGTTCAGGCTGGTGGCACTGGGTGGTGATCAACATTCCGGCTGATGTGACCGGGCTGGCAGCTGATGCCGGCGCGTTAAACAGCACTGCCCTGCCCAAGGGCGCAGTGCAGGGGCGCACGGATTACGGCGTGTCTGCCTGGGGCGGCACCTGCCCTCCGCAGGGAGACAAGCCGCATCGCTACGTTTTCACCGTGTATGCGTTAAAGACCGACAAAATCGATGTTCCCGCCGATGCCTCTGCAGCGCTGACGGGCTACATGATCCATGCGAACATGCTTTCCAAGGCCAGCTTCACCGCGAAATACGGCCGTTCGAAATAGCCTGCGCGTGCGTCAAGGAAACTCCTTGGCGCATGCCGATCTGCGATGAATTTGTATGCTCATTCCGAGGTGTGATTGAATCAGGTTCTGCCTCACGTTGCACAGCGCCGCCGCGCGCGTCTTGACGCCTTGACTGAAATTGAGTTCCCAGCCGATTTGCCTGTGGTGGCAAAGCGGGAGGATCTCGCGCGCGCTATTGCTGAGAATCAGGTGGTGATCGTCTGCGGCGAGACGGGCTCCGGTAAGACCACGCAGTTGCCGAAAATCTGCCTGACGCTGGGGCGCGGCGTCTTGGGAGTGATAGGGCATACGCAGCCAAGGCGGGTGGCGGCGCGTTCGGTGGCGACGCGCATTGCGGCAGAACTCAAGACAGAGCTGGGCGGCCTTGTCGGATACAAGGTGCGCTTTCACGACAAGGTCGCACCCGACACGGTGATCAAACTGATGACCGACGGGATACTGCTTGCGGAAATTCACAGCGACCCGTTTTTGAAAAGATACGACACGATCATCATAGACGAGGCGCACGAGCGCTCGCTCAACATCGATTTTCTGCTGGGCTATTTGAAGCAGCTTCTGCCCAGTCGCCCCGACCTGAAACTCGTCATTACTTCCGCAACCCTTGATGCAGAGAGGTTTGCAAGACATTTCGGCGCGGCTATCGTCGAGGTTTCCGGACGCAGCTATCCTGTCGAAATACGCTACCGCCCTTTGCAGGTCAGCGATGAAGGCGAGGCAGCGGAAGGGTCGCCGCGTAGCGGCGGGGCAAACACCGGCGCACTCCTTGCGGGTGCAGCGGATGTGCCGGCGGCCGTGAGCAGTGCGCTGGATGAGCTTTCAGCAGGCGGCTTGCGAGGCGATGTACTGGTGTTCTTGCCCGGGGAGCGCGAGATACGCGATACCGCAGAAGCCTTGCGCCGCCATCATCCAAAAGGCATCGAAATATTGCCGCTGTATTCGCGCCTTTCGGCGGCAGAGCAGGACAGGGTATTCAAGACTGACGGAAAGCGCCGCGTGGTGCTGGCGACCAACGTGGCGGAAACTTCGCTTACCGTTCCCAACATAGGCTATGTGATCGACTGCGGTCTTGCCCGCGTGAACCGCTACAGCATACGCCAGAAAGTCGAACAGCTGCACATCGAAAAAATTTCGCGCGCCGCCGCGAACCAGCGGGCGGGCCGCTGCGGGCGCGTGATGAGCGGAATCTGCATCAGGCTTTACGGCGAAGAAGATTTTCTGCTGCGCGATGAATTTACCGATCCCGAAATTTTCCGCGTGTCGCTGGCCACGGTGATCCTGCGCATGAGCGCGCTGGACCTGGGGGATATCGCAAAGTTTCCATTCATCGAGCCGCCGACACCCAGAATGATCGCCGACGGCTATCAGCTGTTATCCGAACTGAACGCGATCGATGAGCAGCAAAGGTTGACCAGCCTTGGCCTTGATCTGTCCAAGCTGCCGCTCGATCCCAAGATCGCAAGGCTGCTTCTGGCCGGGCGCCAGTATCAGTGTCTGACCGAGATACTCGTCATTGCAAGCGCATTGTCTGTGCAGGATCCGCGCGAGCGCCCGCTGGACCGCCAGGAGGCGGCCGACCAGGCGCACAAGCGCTTTGCCGACGAGCGTTCCGATTTTCTGGCATTCATAAAAATATGGGCGTGGTTCGAGCAGGCTTTAGCCCACAAGCAATCGAACCGCCTTCTGGCCGAAGAATGCCGCAAGAATTTCCTTTCGCCGCTGCGCCTTCGCGAGTGGCGCGAGCTTTACCAGCAACTGCACGCGCAGGTGACCGAGATGGGCATGCGTGAGAACGAGCTTCCTGCAAGCTATGAGCAGATGCACAAGGCGCTGCTGTGCGGCCTCTTGGGAAATATCGGCATGAAGAGCATGGATGGCAACGAATACATGGGCGCACGCTCGATTAAATTCTATATCGCAGCCAATTCCGTGCTTGCGAAAAAAAATCCGAAGTGGGTGATGGCGGGCGAGCTGGTGGAGACACATAGGCTGTATGCGCGCACAGTGGCTAAAATTGAACCCGAGTGGCTGGAAGAAACGGGAGGCCATCTGATCAGGCGCCATTACTATGATCCGCACTGGGAAAAGAAGCCTGCGCAGGTGGTGGCCTTCGAGCGCAGCACCTTGCATGGCCTCTTGCTCAATGCGAAAAGGCGAGTGCACTACGGGCCGATGAATGTTCCTGAATCGCGCGAAATATTCATCCGTCAGGCGCTGGTCGGAGGCGAGTTCGACACGAAAGCGCCGTTCTTTGCTTTCAACCAGAAGCTGATCGCGGAAATCGAGGCGTTGGAACACAAGGCGAGACGCCCCGATGTGCTGGTGGACGATGAGCTGATCTATGCATTCTATGACAGCCGCATCCCTGCCCACATACACAACGGCGCTGCTTTCGAGGCGTGGCGGCGGGACGCCGAGCGGCTTGACGCGAAACTTTTGTATCTCAAAAAGGACGACCTGATGCGCCACGAGGCGGCGGGGATCACCACCGACCAGTTCCCGCCGCAGCTCAAGATGGATGGCGTGGGTTTCGCGCTGAGCTACAACTTTTCGCCAGGCAAGAGCGACGACGGCATCACGCTTTCCGTGCCGCTGGCGCTGATCAATCAGGTATCCGCCCCGCTTTGCGAATGGCTGGTTCCGGGATTGCTGCCCGAAAAGATCGCGCAACTCATCAAGACGCTCCCGCAGAAGATACGCCGTCATCTGGTTCCAGTTCCGGAATTTTCAGCCGCGTTTTGCCGCGACGTGAAGCCTTCCAATAACCCGCTTTTGCCGTCGCTTACGCGCTATATGCGTGAGCAGAAACAGATCGATGTGCCGTTCGATACGTTTCGTTTTGAGCAGCTGCCCGCGCATCTTCTGATGAATTTCCGCGTGCTGGACGAACATGGCAGGCAGCTTGGCATGTCGCGAAATTTTTCGCAGCTCTACAGCGAGCTTGCGCCGCGCGCCGCTCCCGTCATTGCGGCAGTTACTGTCGATAAGAACGAAGCAATCAGTGAACAACGTTATACCTCATGGTCTATGGGCGCATTTACAGAAACACGCGAGGTCGAGCGTGCCGGACAGAAGGTCACGCTGTACAACGCGCTGGTCGATGAAACGGATGCCGTGTTGCTGCGTGCCTTCGATACGCGCGAAGCGGCTCTTGCTGCACATCGCGCAGGTCTGCGTCGTCTGTTCATGCTTGCATTGAAGGACCAGGTGAAATATCTGGAAAAGAATCTGCCTGATGCGCAGCGCATTGGGATGTTGTATATGCCGTTTGGCACGCAACCTAACCAGCAGATACTGGCGATGGCGTTCGACAGGGCGTGCCTGAATGATCCGTTGCCTGCCGATGAAACGGCTTTCATTGCGCGTGCCAGGGATGCAAAAAATCGACTCATGCTGATAGCACAGGAGATCGCAAGGCTGGTGGTTATCGTGTTAAACGAACACCAGGCGGTGCAAAAGGTCTTGCCGCAGACCAAGGTGCATGCACAGGCAAACGCAGATATACGCGTTCAGCTGGAATGGCTCATGCGCAGGGACTTCATTGCGTCAACGCCTTATGAACGGCTGCAGCATGTGCCGCGCTATCTGAAGGCGATCAATCTCAGGATGGAAAAGCTCAAAGCCAACCCGGCGCGCGATGCAAAGGTTCTGGCTGAGCTGCAACCCCTGCTGCAGGCCTTGCAGAAATTACAAAAGTCGGGCGTGCAGGATCACAGAATAGAAGAATTCGCCTGGCTGCTACAGGAACTGCGCGTGTCGCTGTTCGCCCAGGAGCTGAAGACGCCCGTGATCGTGTCCGTGAAGCGGCTGGAGAAGATGCTTTCGGCCATGAAAGCTTGATGCATCGGAACTGCAGCATACTGGCTGCGGTATAATCGGCGCAGGCATTTTGCAGTCGGATATTTACGGAGAATCAAATGAACAAGCAGGAAGTTGAATTGCTGAGCGAAGAAGTCGAAATGCTGATGCAGGAGCGGGCGATGCTGCTCAAGGTGGTGGGCGCTGCGGCAATGCTGATTTCTCACGCCAATGTGCAGGACCTGCCGGAAGATGTGATGGATTCCGCAGAACAACTGTCGAAAGCGCTCAATGCGTTGCGCGAGGATACCTTGAAGGATGCGCTGGAGGCGGTGCAATCGTAGAGGCGAGAGTTTCTTCTAGTTTTTTTCAAGCCAGTTCAGCATATATTCCCACTGTTCCAGTTCGCGCATCGCAAGATGAGGCGGCAGGTCGAACAGGGATTTTCCTTCGAAGGCGGCATTCACATAAATTTGCGTTTCCCGCAGATAGGCCAGTATTGGCAGATCAAGCCCTGAAAGAAAATTTTCCAGCGCGGCGGCTGCATGCGTGCGCGCGCTCATTCGCATGCCTACCACGCCGATCTGGCATTTCCTGGTTTCCTTCTCATCGGCCAGGGTGCGCAGGAAATCGCGGCTTGCGTTAAGGTCGAACAGCGATGGAGAGACGGGCACTATGATTTTTTTTGCCAGCCTGATCGCATGAATTAGATTTTTGCCGTGCAGCCCTGCCGGCGAGTCTATCACCAGTCTGTCGACAAGATAACCTTCGCCCTTCTTGGATTCCAGGGTCACGATTTCGGGAAATTCGCGGGGGCGTGCGTTGACCCAGAGCGTGGCTGACTTTTGCCTGTCCAGGTCGAGCATCGCGACGCGCTCCCCCTGGTTGGCAAAAAAACCTGCGATATTCACCGACAGCGTGGTCTTGCCGCTGCCGCCTTTCGGATTGGCTATCAATATGGTCTTCATCGTCGCGTTACAAAGAAGGCATCTTGGGTTAATCAGGTGGAAATGATAACATCGCCGCAATATTATTTGGAGAACACCATGGCAGGACACAGCAAATGGGCGAATATCCAGCACCGCAAGGGAAAGCAGGATGCCAAGCGCGGCAAGATTTTCACCAGACTGATCAAGGAGATCACCGTGGCGGCGCGCATGGGCGGCGGGGACCCGGCGGGCAATCCGCGTCTGCGTCTTGCGATGGACAAGGCCTATGCCAACAACATGCCCAAGGACAACGTCGAGCGCGCGATCAAGCGCGGCAGCGGCGAGCTGGAAGGCGTGCAATACACCGAAATACGCTACGAGGGTTACGGCATCAACGGTGCAGCTGTTATGGTGGACTGCATGACGGACAACAAGACGCGCACCGTGGCCGATGTGCGTCATGCTTTCACCAAATACGGCGGCAACCTGGGCACGGACGGTTCGGTTGCATTCATGTTCAAGCATTGCGGGCAGATGATCTTCGCGCCGGGCACCGACGAGAACGGCCTGATGGAGGTTGCGCTCGACGCGGGCGCGGAAGATATAGTGACCAATGACGATGGCAGCATCGAGGTCATCACCGCACCCCATGATTTCATCTCCGTGAGGCAGGTGCTGGAGACTGCAGGCTACAAGCCTGAATTCGGCGAGGTAATCATGAAGCCTGCAAACGAGGTTATTTTCACGGGCGAGGATGGCGTGAAGATGCAGAAGCTGCTCGATGCGCTGGAAGACCTGGACGATGTGCAGGAGGTCTACACCACGGCTGTCATAGAGGAATGAGGGCAGGATGCGGGATGCGGGATGCAGGATGCAAGCCAAAAACGGTGCGGCGGTTTTTACTGAGTCCTAAATTCAGAATCCTGGATCCTGGTTTATGAGAATCCTGGGAATTGATCCCGGTCTTCGCAGCACAGGCTTTGGCATCATAGATCAGGACGGTCAGCAGTTAAGCTATGTCGCCAGCGGCTGCATCAGGACGCTATCGGATGAATCGCTGCCCGGACGGCTGAAGGTCATCCTCGATTCGCTGGGCGTGGTGATTGCTCAACACAAGCCCGATCAGGTGGCGGTGGAAAAAGTGTTCGTCAATGTCAATCCCCAATCTACCTTGTTGCTCGGGCAGGCGCGGGGCGCTGCGATCTGCGCTGCGGTGCTGGCCGATCTTTCGGTGGGAGAATACACCGCGTTGCAGGTCAAGCAGTCTGTGGTCGGCAACGGGCATGCCGAAAAGGAGCAGGTGCAGCTGATGGTGCAGCGTCTGCTGAAGCTGTCCGGCACACCGAGTCCCGATGCGGCGGATGCGCTGGCCTGCGCAATCTGTCATGCACATGGCGGGCAGGGACTGGGTGCGTTGGCAACCAAAGGATTCCGGGTTCGCGGCGGGAGACTGGTCTGAGTTCCCGCGCAGGCGGGAATCCAGTAACGATAGAGGAATGTTTAAATGATCGGTCGCTTAACCGGAATATTGCTGGAAAAAAATCCGCCCCAGATCCTGCTGGACGTGCTGGGCGTGGGATATGAAATTGACGTGCCGATGAGCACTTTCTATAACCTGCCGGCACTTCATGAAAAAGTCGTTCTGCACACGCAGCTGATCGTGCGCGAGGATGCGCATCTGCTCTACGGTTTCGGCACCAACGACGAGCGCATCGCATTCCGTCAGCTGCTGAAAATCAGCGGTGTGGGTCCGAAGCTTGCGCTCTCGGTGCTGTCGGGCCTCAGTCTGACCGATCTTGCCGATGCGGTCGCGAATAAGGAAGCAGGCAGGCTGGTAAAGATTCCCGGTGTGGGCAAGAAGACGGCCGAGCGCCTGCTGCTGGAGTTGCAGGGCAAGTTTGCGGCAACGGGTACGACTGCGGCGACTCATGGTATGACAGGCAGTTCGGCCGGCAATGACATCATCAACGCGTTGCAGGCGCTGGGCTATAACGAGAAGGAAGCCGACTGGGCTGCCAAACAATTACCCAAAGAAGTTGGTGTTTCGGATGGCATAAGGCAGTCGCTCAAGTTATTATCCAAGGCATGATACACAGCGACAACTTGACTACCGAACCCCGACTGACCACGCCTGCCGTTGCATCCCGCCAGGAGGAGGCGCTGGAGCGCGCGCTGCGCCCCAAACAGCTTGAAGAATATGTGGGCCAGGAAAAAATACGCGAACAGCTGAAAATCTTCATACAGGCAGCAAAGCAGCGCCATGAGCCGCTCGACCATGTGCTGCTGTTCGGTCCGCCCGGACTTGGCAAGACCACGCTTGCGCAGATCATCGCGCGCGAGATGGGCGTGAACCTACGCCATACTTCGGGCCCAGTGCTGGAAAGGGCCGGAGACCTTGCCGCGCTTTTGACCAATCTCGAACCTAACGATGTGCTGTTCATCGACGAAATTCACCGCCTATCCGCTATGGTCGAAGAGATACTCTATCCCGCGCTTGAGGACTATCAGATTGACATCATGATAGGCGAGGGACCCGCCGCGCGCTCGGTGAAGCTCGACCTGCCGCCCTTTACGCTGGTGGGTGCGACCACAAGAGCGGGCATGCTGACCAATCCGCTAAGAGACCGTTTCGGCATCGTGTCACGCCTTGAATTCTATACGCCTGAAGAATTGCAGCGCATCGTGATGCGCTCGTCAAAATTGCTGGAAATGAATCTGTCTCATGATGCCGCGCTGGAAATAGCAAAACGTTCTCGCGGCACACCGCGCATCGCCAACCGTTTATTACGCCGTGTGCGCGATTATGCCGATGTGAAATCGAAAGGCGATGCGACACGAATAGTTGCGGATGCGGCGCTCACCATGCTGGATGTGGACAAAGAAGGCCTCGACCTGATGGACAGGAAGCTGCTTTTGACTATCATCGAAAAATTTTCAGGCGGGCCGGTGGGTGTGGATAACCTGGCTTCTGCGATAGGCGAGGAGCGGGACACGATAGAAGATGTGATCGAGCCTTATCTCATCCAACAAGGTTATCTGCAGCGCACGCCGCGCGGCAGGACAGTGACCGCGAATGCCTATCTTCATTTTGGTCTGACTGTGGCGAGTCATCTTGGCAGCGGGGATTTGCTCGATGAATGAAATTTTCAGCTGGCCAATCCGCGTGTATTTCCAGGATACGGATGCGGGCGGCGTGGTTTATCATGCAAGCTATGTGAACTTTATGGAGCGCGCGCGGACTGAGTGGCTGCGCTCGCACGGTTACAGCAACTTAGACTTGCTGCGCGAATTCGGCGTGATGTTCGTGGTGCGCTCGCTGAAGCTGGATTACTTAAGGCCCGCGCTGCTCGACGACATGCTTGAAGTGACCGCAGAAGTTGCGGGCATCGGGCGCTCGCGATTGACTCTGCTGCAAACGGTGAGGCGCGATGAAGAATTACTGACGACTGGGGAAGTGCATCTGGTGTGCGTCTCAAAGGATGCATTCAAGCCGGTCGCTGTGCCGGAGGCGCTGCGCTCCCAGATGCTGCACCGGACCAGGATATAAATTTATGAAAGGTTGCTAATGGAAGTCACACAGGATTTGTCGTTTTTTCATCTGATCAGCACAGCCAGCGTGCTGGTGCAATTGGTGCTGGGGCTCTTGCTTCTGGTGTCGATGATGTCGTGGTGGTATATCTTCCTGAAACTTTTTGCGATACGCCGTGAGACGAAACTGACGCGCGAGTTCGAAGAGTCCTTCTGGCGTAATCCGAATCTCAATGACGTTTACCGCGCGGTCAACAATCCTTCGAGATCGGACCAGGGCGCGCTGGAACGCATCTTTGCCGCAGGATTTGTCGAGTTTGTGAAACTCAAGAAACAGCATGGTGTGGACAGCAGTGCGGTGATGGAAGGCACGCGCCGCGCGATGCGCGCGACCTATCAGCGCGAGATGGACAGGCTGGAAGCGCATCTGGCGTTTCTGGCATCGGTGGGTTCGGTGAGTCCCTATGTCGGGCTTTTCGGCACGGTATGGGGCATCATGAACGCTTTTCGCGGTCTTGCAAACGTGGGCCAGGCAACCTTGGCCCATGTCGCGCCCGGCATAGCCGAGGCGCTGGTCGCAACCGCGATGGGCCTGTTTGCGGCGATACCGGCGGTGGTGGCCTACAACCGCTATGCGCATGCGATAGACAGGCTTTCGACGCGCTTCGAGAGTTTCACTGAAGAGTTTTCCAACGTCTTGCAGCGTCAGCCATGAGATCGACACTACGAAAAAAAAATCGACTGATGAATGACATCAATGTCGTGCCTTACATCGACGTGATGCTGGTGCTGCTGGTGATCTTCATGGTGGCCGCCCCGATGATGAATCCGGGCCAGATCGATCTGCCGCAGGTGGGTAAATCGTCCGTGCCCTCCCCTGCACCGCTGGAAGTCATCATCAAGAAAGACGGCTCGCTGTCCTTGCGCGATCATGCAAAGGGCGATGTGGAAGCCGCCGTATCCAGAGATGAGCTGGTCTCGATTCTGAAAGCAAGGCAGGACATGCAGACCGATCAGGCAGTGGTGATTTCTGCCGACAGGAACGTGCGCTACGAGGAAGTCATCAACGTGATGGACGTGCTTCAGCAGCAGCACATTAAAAAAGTGGGTCTGCTGACACAAGCCAAGAAATGAATGCGGCAGTCTATCATGAGCCTTACAAGCTGCCGGCAGGCATACTGGCGGTGCTCGTGCATGTGGCATTCTTTGCTTTTTTGTATTTTGGTCTTGCATGGCAGACCAGGCCGCAGGCGCAGTCAGCGATGAGCGTGGAACTATGGCAGAATCTGCCGACAGCCAAACCTGCTTCTGCCCCCCCTCCTCCACCTCGTCCTGTCGTAAAGCCGGTAGAAACGCCCCCCGAGCCAGTACAGGAGAAGGTCAAGCCGGACATTGCGCTTCCTGAAAAGAAACCGAAGCCTGAAGTCGTCAAACCGAAGCCTGAAGTCAAGCCCAAGCTTAAGCCCGAACACAAGCTTGAGCCAAAGTCCAAGGCCAAACCTGAATCTAGGCAGGTGAAGAAGCTCTCCGCCAAAGAGGAGGCGCAGCTCTGGGAAAACGCGCAACCCGGCCGTTCCTCTCCCTCTAAGTCGAATTCGCAGACGGAGCAGGAGGCGGCGACAGGCAAGATAGTGGACGAATACACCGCTAAAATTGCCAGTAAGATACGCCGCAATATCGTGATGCCGCCTAACGTTGCGCCTGATGCGCAAGCGGAGTTTATGGTGACGCTGCTACCGGGCGGCTCGGTGCTGAACGCTAGGCTTGTCAAATCCAGCGGAAATGCTGCTTACGACAGTGCGGTGGAGCGTGCTATCCTGAAATCCGATCCTTTGCCGCTGCCATCGGACGCGGGAATATTCAGCCGTTTTCGTGAATTAAAACTGAGTTTCAGACCAGATGGAAAAGAAAGGTAGTCTAATGTTGAAAGTATTGTCAGGTATGCTGGGACTTCTGATGCTGGCGCACTGTGCAGTTTCGAGTGCTGCTTTGAGCATCGAAATCATAGGCGCAGGAGAACACCAGATTCCGATATCTCTTGTGCCCATGGGCGGCGATGAGAAGCTAGGCGCACAGATCAACGATGTGGTGACGAGCGATCTATTGCGCACCGGGCTTTTCCGCATGGTGGACACCACAGGGCAATCCCCTCATGAGACAGTAGATGTCAATTTCAATAACTGGCAGTTGCGCGGCGCGGATGCGCTGGGGATAGGCAATGTCAGCGTGCAGAATGGGCGCATAGATGCGCGTTTTCGTCTGCTGGATGTGGTGAAGCATGTTCAACTGGTGGGCGAGGCGGTGTCTGCAAACGAGAATCAGATGCGGGCAGTGGGCCACCGCATCGCCGATCTGATCTATGAAAAACTGACGGGTGACAAGGGCATTTTCAGTACGCGCATTGTCTATGTGAACCGCCAGACTAGAAGTTACAGCCTGATCGTCGCGGACAGCGACGGCTATAACGAGAAGGTCGTATTAAAGCAGAAAGAGCCCATCATGTCGCCCGCCTGGTCGCCGGACGGTTCCCATCTGGCCTATGTGAGTTTCGAAACAGGCCATGCTGCGGTATTCGTGCAATCGTTACTCACCAATCAGCGTAAGCCCGTGGCTGATTTCCCTGGCAGCAACAGCGCGCCCGCCTGGTCGCCGGATGGAAAGCAGCTGGCCATCGTGTTGACACATGATGGCAGTTCGCAGATATATCTGCTGCATCCGGACGGCACAGGCCTGCGCCGCATCAGCTTCAGCGGTGCGATAGATACGGAACCCAATTTTTCGCCCGATGGGCAATCCCTGCTGTTTACATCAGACCAGGGCGGCAGTCCGCAGATATACGTGATGCCGGCTGCAGGAGGAGCTGCCCAGCGCCTAACCTTTGACGATGGCAACTGTTTTTCACCCCGCTACAGCCCGGATGGCAAGTCCTTTGTGTTCGCGCATCTGATAGGCGGGCAGTTTTATATCGCCGTGCAGGATCTGCAAAACGGACAAATGCAGACGCTCACCACCGGCGGATGGGAGAGAAAACCCAGCTTTGCGCCCAATGGAAAAATCATTCTGTTTGCCAGCGAAGCCCGTGGCCGTGGTATATTAGCGACCGTGTCCAGCGATGGTCGTGTCCAGCAACATATGTTCACGCAAAGCGGCGATGCTCGCGAGCCGGTATGGGGACCACAACCTTAAAATCTTATTTTCAACTCGAAGGGAATTGCCATGAAAAAACTCGTCATCAGTATTGTATTGCTGAACCTGCTGGCTGCATGCGCCAGTGAGAAGCCTAAAGAAGCAGCGGCCCCTGCACCAGCACCTGTTGCAGCAGCGGCTCCAGTAGCTGCTCCTGCTGCACCCGTACAGACAGCTGTCGATCCGCTGAACGATCCGCATAGCATACTGGCTGGCCGCAGCACTTACTACCCGTTCGATGTGTCAGTAGTCCAGGCAGCCGACAAGCCGCTGGTTGAGGCGCATGCCAAATACCTGAGCCAGCATCCCGAGCACACAGTCCGTCTCGAAGGTAATTGCGACGAGCGCGGCAGTGCGGAATACAACCTGGGTCTGGGTCAGCGTCGTGCGGATGGAGTGATGAAGATGCTTGAAGCGGGCGGTGCGCAGGCATCCCAGCTGAGCGCAGTCAGCTACGGTAAGGAAAAGCCACGTGCATTGGGTCACAATGAAGCAGCATGGGCACAGAACCGTCGCACCGACATCGACTACACCAAGTAAGCGATGTTGAAATCACGCGTCCTGATTCTGCTGGGTATATGTTTTGCCTCTTCCGCGCAGGCGGGGTTGTTTTCGGACGAAGAGGCACGCAAGAGTATCCAGCAGATCGAGGCGCGTGTGCAGACTCTGGAAGACCAGAGTAAGCAGCAGACGCAGACCATTCTCGATCTGCAGGGGCAGATCGAGACCTTAAACGGTACCATCCGCCAGTTGCGCGGACAGAATGAAGAAATATCGCACGGCCTGCAGGATGCCGAAAAACGCGAAAAGGATTTTTATGTGGATCTCGATACGCGCGTGCGCCATTTCGAGTCACAAGAGGCTCAAGCCAAGACAGCCGAAACAACGCAGGCTGCTGATTCCGAAGATCCATCAACCGAGGATCGCGCCATAGAGAAGGCCTACGGCCTTACTAAGTCTGGCAACAATGAGGATGCCGTCAAGGCATTGCAGGATTTTCTGAGCAAGTATCCCGATTCGGTGCATACAGCCAGTGCCTTGTACTGGCTCGGCAATGCTGAGCTTGGACTGAAAGACTACAAGAGCGCCATGACAGCGTACCGTGAATTGTTGAAGTCCCATCCTAAGTCCGAAAAGGCGCCTGACGCAATGCTAAGCATCGCAATCTGCCAGAAGTCTCTAAAGGCAGTGACCCAGGCAAGAGAAACACTTAGGCAGGTGGTTTCAAAATATCCCGACAGTCCGGCAGCTACGAAGGCGAAGAAGCTGATTGCCGAAAGCAGGTAATGCCTGACGCAGTTTTGGCAGCGCAGCTGCGAATCACAGAAATATTTTTCTCCCTGCAAGGCGAGACCAGCCGTGTCGGCCTGCCCACCGTGTTCATCCGCCTGACAGGATGCCCGCTGCGCTGTGCATATTGCGATACGGCCTATGCATTCACCGGCGGGAAAAGCCTTGCGCTTTCTGAAATTCTGAAACAGGTCGCGCAATATACGCCGACCTATGTCACGGTGACTGGAGGCGAGCCGCTGGCGCAGAAGAACTGCCTTGTTCTTCTGACCGCTCTGTGCGATGCAGGCTATCAGGTTTCGCTTGAGACCAGCGGCGCGCTGGATATCAGCAGCGTGGATGAACGCGTGATGCGGGTGGTCGATATCAAGACGCCCGCTTCCAAAGAGGCAGACAAGAACCGGTGGGAAAACCTGGATCTTCTCAAATCAACTGACGAGGTAAAATTTGTGCTGTGCAGCGAGGAGGATTACGGCTGGGCAAAGCTGATACTTGAACAGCATCGCCTTGCAGACAAATGCGCCGTGCTGTTTTCGCCTTCCCAGGGAGAGCTCGAAGCGACAAGACTGGCCGACTGGATACTGCGCGATCGCCTGCCGGTGAGATTTCAGATTCAGCTGCACAAAATTTTATGGAATAACGAGGCGGGGCATTGATGAAGAACGCGGTCGTGCTTTTGTCGGGCGGGCTGGATTCGGCAACAGTGCTGGCCATGGCAGTTGCGGATGGTTATGCCTGCCATGCGCTGAGCGTGGATTACGGCCAGCGCCATCACTCGGAACTGGCTGCGGCAAGGCGCGTTGCAGGCAGTCTGGGCGCCATCGAGCACCGCGTGGTGAACATAGACCTGACAGGTTTTGGCGGATCGGCCCTGACGGATAGCAACATCGCTGTGCCCGAACAGGCTTCGACAGGCATACCGCTGACCTATGTTCCAGCGCGCAATACCATCATGCTGTCGCTGGCGCTGGCCTGGGCAGAAGTGCTGCATGCGCAGGATATTTTCATCGGTGTGAATGCGGTGGACTATTCCGGCTATCCCGATTGCCGTCCTGCCTATATTGAGGCGTTCGAACGCATGGCGAATCTCGCGACGCAGGCTGCGGTGGAAGGATATCCTTTGACTCTTCATGCGCCGCTTCTTCACCTGTCCAAGGCCGGGATCATACTGCAGGGGGCGGCACTTGGCGTGGATTATGCGATGACGGTATCCTGCTATCAGGCGGATGAAGCGGGCCGAGCGTGCGGGCTGTGCGACTCATGTCGTTTGCGCCGCGAAGGATTTTCGGCTGCCGGCGTTCCTGATCCCACCCGCTACAAGACCTGAATCTAGAGCTTATATCCCCTGTGCACAGCGACCACGCCGCCGGTCAGATTGAAGTATTCGACGCTTTCAAGGCCTGCGTCGATCATCATCTGTTTCAGTTCTTCCTGTCCTGGATGCATGCGTATGGATTCGGCAAGATAGCGGTAGCTGTCTGCGTCATTGGCGATCAGCTTGCCCATCTGCGGCAAAAGTTTGAATGAATAAAGGTCATAAGCCTTTTCAAGAGGTTTCGCCACCTTGGAGAACTCCAGTACGATAATGCGCCCGCCGGGCTTTGCCACCCGTCGCATTTCGCTCAGCGCGGCATCTTTGTGCGTGACGTTGCGCAGCCCGAATGAGATGTTCACACAGTCAAAGTAATTGTCAGGGAAAGGCAGGTGCTCCGCATCGCACTGGGTCACTGGGGTGCTGACGCCTTCATCCAGCAAGCGGTCGCGTCCCACGCGCAGCATCGCATTGTTGATGTCAGTGAGCACCACTTGGCCGCTCTTGCCGACCTCTTTCAGGAAAAGTCGGGACATGTCCGCAGAACCGCCTGCGACGTCCAGCACGCGCTGTCCAGGTCGCACGCCGGCAACGCCGACGGCGAAGCGCTTCCAGATGCGATGCAGACCAGCAGACATCAGGTCGTTCATGATGTCATACTTGCCTGCGACCGAGGTGAAAACGCTGGCTACGCGGCGCGCCTTGTCTGTCTCTTCAACGGTCTCGAAACCGAAATGGGTTTTGGTCATGTTAGTCCTTTATTTAGGATCGCGGCTTGCATTTGCAGCCGCAAGGCGTTCCAGATAATCGTGCCACATTCCGTCCTGATATTGGCCGAGTTCATGCAGATAGCTCCATGAATAAAGCCCGCTGTCGTGTCCATCGTCGAAGGTCAGCTTGATCGCATAAGTACCGACCGGATCGGCGGCAGTGATCAGCACGTTGCGCTTGCCTGTTTGCAGCACTTCCTGCCCCGGGCCATGGCCGCGCACTTCGGCAGAAGGAGAAAACACGCGCAGGAATTCGAAGGGCAGTTTGTAGCGCGCGCCGTCATCGAAGGCGATCTCCAGGGATCTGGATTGCTGGTGCAGGATTATTTCGGTAGGGGTCATAGCGATCTTATCTTTCTCAATAATGCAGTGGTGGAACGTTCAAACAGGAAAGGGATGCTGTGGACCACCCCGCCCCAAGCCTTCACCTCGCGGCTGCCGACGATGTTTTCGGTCTGCCAGTCGCCGCCCTTTACGAGGATGTCTGGGCGGCACGCTAGTATAAGGTTCAGCGGGGTGTCTTCATCGAAGGCAACGACCAGACTGACCGATTCGAGGGCTGCTATCACGGCCATACGGTCCTCGCAGTTGTTGATAGGACGGTCGGTTCCTTTACCCTGCCGTCTGACAGAGGCATCGCTGTTCACCCCCACGATCAGCGAAGAACCGAGGGCTTTTGCCTGCGCCAGATAGGTGACATGGCCGCGGTGCAGCACATCGAAACAGCCGTTGGTGAAGACCAGCGGACGAGGCAAGGTTGCAGCTTTCGCAGAAAACTGGTCGGGCGGGCAGAACTTGGTTTCAAAATCGATGAACATCAGTCCACGTATTCAAACAGGGTGACGACGCTCTTCACGCCCTGGCTGCCGCTGGCCACTTCGGAAGCCGCCTGGCCTTCCGAATGCTTGACGATGCCCATCAGATAGACGATGTTATTTTCCGTGACGACCTTGATGCTGTTGGTGCTGAAGCGTTTGTCGCCGACGAAGCGCAGCTTCACGTTTGAGGTGATCAGTGCATCGTTGCTGCGATCCGTGAGAGAGCTGTTGGGGCCGATGATCAGTTCGTTATAGATTTTTGCAACATTGCGGATATTTGCAACAACACGCTCGACTTGCGCCTTGGTGTCGCTGTTAGGCACTTCGCCGGTAATCAGTACGTTGCGGTTGTAACTCGTGACGCTGACGTGCACGCTATCCTTGAACTGTGTGCTGATACGGTCGAAAGCCTTGGCTTCTATGGCTTCGTCTTCGACAATTGCGCCGCTCGTGCGTCTGTCCTGAACCATCATCACGCCGGCGCCGGCGCCCGCGGCAACGACTGGAAAACAGCCTTGCAGTGAAGCTGAAAAAATCATGATAAGCAGTATGATGCGCATGTTTATTCTCCCATTAACTGATAGTCGATTGCGTCGCAGATGCAATGCAATGCGAGCAGGTGAACTTCCTGGATTCTTGCGGTGCTCTTGCCGACGACACAGATCGATACGTCGCCGGGTTTCAGTATCCTTGCCATCTCCCCCCCATCGCGCCCGGTCAATGCGACAACGCGCATGCTGCGTTCATGAGCGGCATGAATCGCTGCCACGACATTGGGCGAATGTCCGCTGGTAGAGATGGCAAGCAAGCTGTCTCGCGGCAGACCCAGCGCGCGCACCTGTTTAGAAAAAATCTGGCTGTAATCGTAATCGTTGGCAATCGAGGTGAGCACGGAACTGTCTGTCGTCAATGCGACGGCCGCAAGTCCCGGGCGTTCGATCTCGAAACGGTTCAGCAGTTCCGCAGCGAAGTGCTGCGCATCGGCAGCCGATCCACCATTGCCGCAGCACAGGATCTTTCCGTCGTTGGTCACGCAGTCGAAAAACAGTTGCGCCGCATCGGCAATGGGGGCTGCCAATGCATCCTTGACTTCGAGTTTCAATTCGGCGCTATCGGTGAAATGCTTGATGATGCGATTTTTGATGTCCATACTGAGCATTGAATTTATCCAGAGTGCAGATATTAACCCGAAATGGCGCTTTAGTATAAAATGCGATTCATGCATCGAAGGTATTCTTGATGCATTGTGCATGCAGCCCTTCGGCATCATCCATCAGCACGACATCGAAGCGGCAAGATGGTATGTGATGTAGTCTGGCCAGATAAAACTGTGCGGCGCGTACCAGTTTTTTCTGCTTCTTTCTGTCCACACTCGCTGCAGCTACCCCCTGAAGTCTGCCTTGCAGCGCTAGCTGACTTCGACAAAACCAAGGTGTTCTCATCCCGCATCACTAGATCAATCTCACTCAGGCGGTTGCGAAAATTCTGCGTGACCAGCAGCAGATACTGCTGTTGCAAAAATTCTGCCGCCCAGCGGTAAGCCTCTTTTGCGTTCAAGGCTAGTGGTTAACAGGCTCTTCGGCAGGGGAGGCCTCTTCGACCGATGAGGCGGCGTCTACGCCGGAGGCATTTCTTATCTGACCGGGAAACATCGGCGTGATCGGTGCAATCGGCGCATCAGCCCATTGCGCATGGCCCTGCACGAAAAGCGAGGGGAGTGCCTCCCGCTCGAAAGTCTGCTTGTTTAGCCTGATGACGCCGGTGACACCATCGAAAGGAAGCGCCGTGTCAATCTGGTTTGCGAGCAGTATCTGGATCAGGCTGTACGCGTCTATGCCCAGCGCATAAAGCCGTTCCTGATCAGTGGAAAGAGGCGGATTGGCGCGCGGAAAAGCTGAGATGGCCGGCTGATCCATCTGCATCAGCCAGGGCATGTCGACAAAATGAACACCTTCTAGATCGAAATTGACCAATGTGTCGCTGTTACCGGCAAATATCTGCGAGGTGGCGTAGACTGGCAGGCCGCCAGGAAGATAAGGGCGTATCAGGCGAGATTTCTCGATATCGGTTGCAAGGAACACCACGCTGTCAGGCTTAGGTGCGATGTCCGCAAAGACAGCGGCATCGCCATTGAAATCGATTTCCCGCGCGATCGCGCCTCCCAGCGCAGTCCATTGTTCCTCGAACGCGTATTGCAATCGTCTGGCAAGTGGATCATCGGCAGATACGACGATGGCCTGTTTCAAGTTCTGCTTCCAGGCAAGACGCGCGACTTGCTGTGCTTCGGCCTCGATTGCAAGGCCAAAGAAATACAGCTGCCGCGGCGCCTCTCCTTCGATGATGTTCAGCGCGAGTGTCGGGACGGGAAGATTGGGTTCGGCGGCAAGCTGGCGTATGCTGTTTCTTGTCAGCGGCCCCACCACAGCAACGGCGCCGTTATTGACAGCGGCATTGTAGGCATCGACGACACTGTGCGACGCGTCGAAATCGCTGTATAGGCGTATCGGTAGACCTGCATGCAGCACTTTCGCCGCTGCCATGAATCCCTGCTGCACTGCGCTTGCGGCAGCGCCAAGGTCAGGTGAATTGGCAGGTAACAGCAGAGCTATGTGTGGGACGGGCTTCTGGGGGATGGGCGTATCGGCGGTGGCGTCGGCAAAACCGCTCACGTATAGTGCGAACAGCATAAAAAACTGAAACCACTTCAAAGGGAAGATACGTTGCATATTGAACATCCGCAAAAATTGGAGCCTGCATTATATGTAGTTGCCACCCCGATTGGGAATCTGCGCGACATCACGTTGCGCGCGCTCGATGTTCTGTCTGGGGCGGATGCGGTCGCAGCCGAGGATACGCGCCACACCGCTCACCTGTTAAAGTATCATGGCATACATGCAAGGCAGCTGATCGCTGTGCACCAGCACAACGAGCGCGGCGCTGCTGAAAAACTTGTCTCGATGCTGCAGCAGGGATTGAGCGTCGCGTTCGTGAGCGATGCGGGTACGCCTGCCGTGAGCGATCCGGGCGCATTGCTGGTTCAAGCGGTGATGGCGGCAGGACTGCGCGTGATCCCTGTGCCGGGTGCGAGCGCTGCGATAGCCGCACTGTCGGCGTCAGGTCTTGACGCACCGCATTTCCTGTTTTACGGTTTTCTGCCGAACAAGTCTGTCGCGCGCTGCACGGCCTTGCAGGGTCTCGCAAGTCATCCTTACACACTGGTATTTTACGAGGCGCCCCACCGCATCGTCGATTGCATAGCCGATCTTGGCTCCGCGCTGGGTGGCGAGAGAAAAATAGTGTTCGCGCGTGAAATCACCAAGCTGTTCGAGACGATACATGCCTGTACGCTAGACGAGGCACGGGTCTGGTTGCAGGGGGATGCAAACCGGCAGCGGGGCGAATTTGTCCTGCTGGTTTCTGGCGCTGAACCCGAATCAGGGATTTCCGCTGAGACAGAATGCGTTCTGGCGCTGCTCCTTGAGGAGTTGCCGCTCAAGCAGGCGGTGCAGCTAGCAGTCAAAATCACCGGCGCCAATCGCAGCGAGCTATACCAGCTCGCATTGCAAATTAAAGACTGAAGATCATGATGCAACCCCTGATACATGCGCTCCTGTATCAACCCGAATGCTTCGATCATCCCGTGGGAAAGGTCAGGCTGGTCGAGACGCATATATCTTGGGTACTGCTCACCGGCGTTTATGCCTACAAGATAAAAAAGCCGGTAAACATGGGCTTTCTGGATTTCAGCACGCTGGAAAAAAGGTATCAGGACTGCAGCGAGGAGCTGAGGCTTAACCGCAGGCTGGCTGCCGAATACTATCTTGATGTGGTGACTATTACAGGAAGCCCTGATGCGCCTCGGATCAATGGCACTGGACAGGCGATCGAATATGCGGTCAAGATGCGCGAGTTTCCCTCAGATGCGACGCTGGACCTTTTGGCCAGCCGCGGCGAACTAAATGCGATGCATATCGATGCGCTGGCTGAAAGGCTTGCGCATTTTCATCTTTACGAATGCGAAGTTGCGCCACTCGGCAGCCCGTGGGGAGAACCTGAAGCGATAGCACGGCCCGTGATGGAAAATTTCAGGATGCTGGCGCTGGAAGACCCGTCAGAAAGACAGAGTCTGGCTAACCTGCAGGACTGGTCTGTTGCAGAACATGCGCGACTGGCATCACTTATGCGGAACAGAAATGTGCGCGAGTGCCATGGAGACCTGCATCTGGCCAACGTAGCGTGGGCAGACGGGAAACTGGTGATATTCGATTGCCTAGAATTTGACCCGGGGTTGCGCTGGATAGACGTGATTTCGGAAGTGGCCTTCTGTCACATGGATCTGCTGCATCGCGAAGAGGTGCAGCTTGCCTGGCGCTTCCTCAATGCCTGGCTTTCCGCAACAGGAGACTACCAAGGCTTGGCGCTGCTGCGCTATTATTTCGTCTACCGTGCGCTGGTGCGCGCCAAGGTCGCTGGGCTGAGTGCGGCGCAGCAGACGGACGAGCCGCCGATGCGGGCAGCGAGGCAGGAAAGGTCGAGCTGCCTTAAACTGGCTATACGGTTTTCAGAAAAGCGTCCGCCCGCGGTTTGGATCACGCATGGCCTTTCAGGTTCAGGAAAAACCACATTGACGCAGACCCTGCTGGAAAAGCACGGCATGATACGCCTGCGTTCCGATGTGGAGAGGAAGCGCGAAGCGGGGCTTGATGCGTTGGCGCATGGCGGCGAGAGGCTGTATACGAGCCGGGTCAGCCGCAGCACTTACGAACATCTGGCAGAGCTTGCAGAAGGATTGCTGACGGCAGGCTGGCCGGTCATCGTCGATGCTGCTTTTCTTGAACGCAAGCAGCGCGATCTGTTTCGCAACTTAGCGAAACGATTCGAAGCGGACTTCAGGATACTGGACATCAGGGTCGATCCCGAAGTCCTGCGCGCGCGCGTCTGGCAACGACAGACGAAGGGGGCGGATGCATCCGATGCCGATCTTGCCGTTCTCGAACGCCAGCTCGCAAGTGCGATGCCTTTGGAGGAAGATGAGCTGATTGATACAATGTCGCAGCTGATATCTTATGATTGATAATCGTCCGGACAAGGTGGTAAACATGAGCGACTGTTGCAAGACACCTGTGGGCACACACAAACGCCGCTGCCCTGCTAACGGGATCGAATATCCGGAAGTCTCCGACAGAACCATTGCCCACCACATCAGGAATTCCTGGCAATGGGAGGGCCGGGGCCTGCGCCATTATTATTGCGATGATCCCGCTTGTAACGTTGTCTATTTCGGCGAGGACGATTCCGTCATCCTGAAGTCGCAGCTGAGAACAGTGGTGAAAAGTACTGATGCGCCGCTTTGTTACTGCTTCGGCATCAACCCGGCCGATGTGCGGAAGGATCCTGGAATCCGCGACTATGTCGTATCACAGACAAGACAGGGCATGTGTTCATGTGACATCAGCAATCCATACGGACGCTGCTGCCTGAAAGACTTTCCGCGCAAATGAATCCTATGCTCAACAATGCAGAATATGTGAAGATGTTCATCGGCCTTCTGGCGATCATCAACCCTTTCGGCGTGATTCCGATATTCATCAGCATGACGACTGATCAGAACAGCGCGCAACGCAGGAAGACCGTGGACACCGTGGCTGTCGCTGTCATCATCATATTGTTGGTGTCGCTGTTTTTCGGCGACCTGCTGCTAGAATTTTTCGGTATCAGTATCGCATCCTTCAGGGTGGGCGGCGGAATATTGATACTGCTGATGGCCATTGCGATGCTGCACGCGAAGACCAGCCTGATCAGGCAGACCGAGGAGGAAGCAGACGAGTCTATAGAGAAGGAGTCCGTAGCGATCGTGCCGCTGGCGATGCCGCTTCTGGCAGGTCCCGGCGCGATCAGCACGGTGATACTGGAAGCGCACAAGTCCAGTGGTTTCGTCCACTATGCGATCATTTCGTTTGGCATAGTGCTTTTGGGGTTGGTAGTATGGGGCGTGCTCAGGCTGTCTCCCTGGATCGCAGTCCGCATGGGTGCGACGGGACTCAATATCTTCACACGCATCATGGGGCTGATCCTCGCGGCCATCGCTGTCGAGTTCATTGCCAGCGGCCTGCAGGGATTGTTTCCCATACTGGCTTCAAGCGCGGGCTAGCTCAGTTGCTGTGCACGAAATCGACGCGACGGTTTTCCTTCCAGCAGCTCTCATTGTGGCAGGCAAGGCGTGGTTTCTGCGATCCGTAGCTGATGATCTTGAATTTCGAAAGCGGTATGCCCAGCACCACCATCATCTTGCGGACGCTGTTTGCGCGGGATTCTCCCAGTGCAAGGTTGAATTCATCGCTGCCGCGTTCATCCGTGTTGCCCAGCAGCGTCACGGTGTCAACGGGGTGCGATTTCATGTAGCCTGCCTGTTCCTCGATCACCTTAGTGTATTCAGGCTTTATGTCGGAAGAATTGTAATCAAAATACACGCTTTGCTTGTTCAATTCTTGGGCAGTCTTCTGTCCGGACAAGGCTCGCGCTTCCAAGTCGGACTGGGTGAGCGTGCCTGTCTGTGCGGCGCTGGAAGCGCTTTCCGGCTGCAAAGAGCCTTCTGCGGATTTGATCGGCGCCTGTGTCGGGGAGGCGCAGGCGGTAAGCGCCAGAATTGCTGCGATGACAAGTTTCTTCATTTTTTCTCTTTCTGAATGAATGCGGCATGTGCGGCATGTTCGTTCATCGCCGGTTCTAGCCAGGATCGCGAGAGCTTGAAAAATCCGTCTTTCGTACCCAGATGGAACTTAGCTGATGAAATATGTTCTGATTGCTCGGGTATCTATAGTAGCATTAAGTATCTTGGAACCAGAACTGCCCAGCAGTAACTTTAAGGAGATTCGAATGTTGAAAAAAGCGGTGTACGGATTGGTGGCGTTGATGCTGATTGCAAGCGGGACTGCATTGGCAGAAGCGACGCCCAGCATCGACCAGGTATACAAGGCAACTCAGGCAGGCAATCTGACCGAGGCGCAAAGAATGATGGATGTTGTTCTTCAGCAGCATCCAGAAAGCGCGAAGGCGCATTTCGTGGAAGCCGAAATATCGGCCAAGCAGGGCCAGATGGACAAGGCTGCCTCCGAGCTCAGCACAGCCGAGCGCTTAAAGCCAGGGCTGCCCTTTGCCAAGCCTGAAGCTGTGCAGGACCTGAAGAACCGGATAGGTGCGCACGCAAGCCCTGTTTCTGCCTATCGTCCAGCATCGTCAGGGTTTCCTTGGGGCATGCTGTTCGTCGCGGGCGGAGTGATCGCGATCCTCTTCATGGTCATGCGTGCGATAAGTTCGCGCAATGCGGTGGCCACCTATCAGCCTGCCCAGCCCTATGGACAGACTTATGGGCAGCCTGCCCAGCCCTACGGCGGCGGCATGGGTGGCGGCGGCGTGATGGGTGGCGGCATGGGCAGCGGAATTATGGGTGGCCTTGCAACGGGTGCGGCAGTTGGTGCCGGCATGGTGGCGGGTGAAGCGCTGGCACATCATTTCATGGACGGAAATTCTTCGGGCGGCTCATCTGGCAATATCACACCCGTAGCGGACTCGTGGAACGATACGCCAGACAACATGGGTGGGACGGACTTCGGCATTGCGGACAATTCATCTTGGGGCGACAGTTCGAACATTGCCGATTCCGGTGACAGCGACTGGGGCTGATTCTCTCCTATTCCCGGGGATATTTAAGCAGGCTAAGGGCATCCGCATTCCGGGTGCCCTTATAGTTTCCAAGGCTTTTACTTTACTTTCAAACAAGCGTTTGATATCTTGTTTCTTGCAACGCATCCATTCTGCTTCCATTCCGGCATGCAGGAGGATGCGCAATCCTTTTATCTAAACCTGGATCGACGAGATGAGATTTATAACGCAAGGCAACTTTGCCTGTCTGGTGCTGGCGATGACGCTGGCAGGATGTGATAAACCAAAGGAAGCGGCACCCGGCAAAGGCCCCGTGCCGGTCGGCGTAGTCACGGTCAAGGCGCAGAAGGTCCTGGTGACCGAAGAGCTGCCAGGCCGCACTTCCCCCTACCTGATTGCAGAAGTGCGCCCTCAGGTCGGCGGTATCCTGCAGCAGCGGCTCTTTGCGGAAGGCGCGGACGTGAAGTCAGGCCAGACGCTCTACCAAATAGACCCTGCGATTTATAAAGCAGCTCTTGACAGTGCGCAGGCAAATCTTGCCAAGGCAGAAGCCAATCTGCAAACCCTGAAGCTCAAGACGGAGCGGTATCGTGAACTGGTCAAGATCAATGCGGTGAGCCATCAGGATACGGACGATGCGGACGCGGCATTAAAGCAGGCCGAAGCGGATGTGGCGGCCAACCGTGCCGCGGCAGAAACGGCGCGCATTAATCTCGATTACACACGCATCGCTTCTCCCATCACCGGGCGAATCGGCATCTCGACCGTCACGCCCGGCGCATTGCTTACGGCAAGCCAAGCGGTAGCGCTGACGACGGTGCAGCAGCTCGACCCGATTTATGTCGATGTCGTGGAGCCCAGCGCTGAGCTCATGCGCATGAAACAATCGCTGGCAAGCGGACAGTTGAAGCGCGCAGGCCCGAATGCGGCCAGGGTCAGACTGAAGCTAGATGACAACATGGCTTATGCGCTGGAAGGCAGGCTCGAATTTTCCGATGTGACGGTTGATCAGGGCACAGGTACTGTTACCTTGCGCGCGGTATTCCCCAATCCGAAACACGATCTTCTGCCAGGCATGTTTGTTCGCGCGGTGCTTGAAGAGGGTGTGAACGAGCAGGGCATCGTCGTGCCGCAACAGGGTGTCACCCACGACACCAGAGGAAATGCGACCGCGCTGGTTCTGAATGAGGATGGCAAGGTTGAGCAGCGCATGCTCGTGCTCGGCGATGCGATGGGCGATAAGTGGGTTGTGAAGAGCGGATTGAATGCGGGCGACCAGCTGATCGTGGACGGTCTGCAGAAGATAAAACCCGGTGCAGAGGCCAAGCCCGTGCCGTCAGATACAGCGCAGTAAGGAGCTCAGCCCATGTCACGTTTTTTCATAGATCGTCCGATTTTTGCCTGGGTGATCGCCATCGTCATCATGCTGGCGGGTGTGCTGGCCATCATCGGCCTGCCCATTGCGCAATATCCGGCCATAGCTCCGCCTGCAATCGCGATCACCGGGAACTATCCTGGGGCCTCTGCCAAGACGGTCGAGGATGCGGTCACCCAGGTGATCGAACAGAAGATGAAGGGAGTCGATGGCTTGAGCTACATGTCCTCGACCAGCGACTCTTCCGGCGCAGTGAGCATCACGCTGACCTTTGACAACAGCACCAATCCCGATATCGCGCAGGTTCAGGTGCAGAACAAGCTGCAGCTTGCGATGCCGCTCTTGCCGCAGGAGGTTCAGCAGGAAGGGTTGAGCGTCGCCAAGTCGACCAAGAACTTCCTGATGGTAATGGCCTTCGTTTCCGAAGACGGAAAAATGACCCAAGCCGACCTTGCTGATTATGTCGCGGCGAACGTGCTCGATACGGTAAGCCGCGTGAAGGGCGTGGGCGACACCATCATGTTCGGCGCGCAGTACGGCATGCGCATCTGGCTGGATCCTGCCAAACTCAACAGTTACAAGCTCACACCCGTCGATGTGAGCAACGCGATTCAGGCGCAGAATGCTCAGGTATCTTCAGGCCAGCTTGGCGGCGTGCCGGCCGTGAAGGGGCAGGAGCTCAATGCGACCGTAACTTCTCAGAGCCGTTTACAAACGCCAGAGCAGTTCGGCGGCATCATCCTGAAGACGACCCCTGGCGGCGCCACGGTGTTCCTAAGGGATGTGGCGCGCATCGAACTGGGCAGCGAGGATTACAGCAAGCTCGCGCGCTTCAACACGCTGCCAGCGACGGGCGTTGCATTCAAGATGTCCACGGGTGCGAACGCGCTCGATACCGCCGAAGCGATCAAGGCCAAGATCAACGAGCTTTCGAAATTCTTTCCGCCGGGTATGAAGGCGGTCGTCGCATATGACACCACGCCCTATGTCAGGCTGTCGATCAAAGAAGTGATCAAGACGCTGCTGCAGGCGATCGTGCTGGTGTTCCTGGTCATCTACCTGTTCCTGCAGAATTTACGCGCAACGCTGATACCTACGATTGCGGTTCCTGTAGTGGTGCTGGGCACGTTCGGCGTGTTGAGTGCCGCAGGCTTCTCGATCAATACGCTTACGCTGTTTGCGATCGTGCTGGCCATTGGCCTTCTGGTGGACGACGCGATCGTCGTCGTCGAAAACGTCGAACGCGTTATGTTCGAGGAAGGCTTGCCGCCCAAAGAGGCAACGCGGAAATCGATGGGACAGATCACCGGTGCGCTGGTCGGCATTGCGCTGGTGCTCTCCGCGGTGTTCATCCCGATGGCCTTCTTCAGCGGTTCGGCAGGTGTGATCTACCGGCAGTTTTCGATCACTATCGTCTCGGCTATGGTGTTGTCGGTGATCATCGCGCTGATCCTCACGCCTGCTCTGTGTGCGACACTCCTAAAGCCCATCGCGAAAGGAGAGCATGTCAGGCATCGCGGCTTCTTCGGCTGGTTCAACCGCATGTTCGACCGCTCGAACAGAAGTTATCAGAGTGCAGTCCATCGCATCATCCACCGCACAGCCCCCTATCTTGTCATTTACGTTGTTGTCGTCATCGCGGCGGGCGCGATCTTCCTGCATCAGGCAAGCGGTTTCCTGCCGGATGAGGACCAAGGCATCCTTTACTGCCAGATCGTGCTGCCTGCAGGAGCCACGCAGGACCGCACGCTGGAAGTCATCAAACAAGTTGAGCACCATTTCCTAGTTGACGAGAAGGATTCGGTTGCGACCATGTTCGGCGTCGCGGGTTTCAGCTTTGGCGGCACCGGTCAGAATGCGGGATTGGCCTTCGTGCGCTTAAAGCCGTGGGACGAGCGCACGCGCCCTGAACAGAAAGTGCAGGCGATCGTCGCGAATGCGATGAAATCGTTTTCTCACATACGCGATGCGATGGTGTTCGCGTTCGCGCCGCCCGCGGCGCTCGAACTGGGTAATGCAAACGGCTTTGACCTGGAATTAGAAGACCGCGCAGGCTTGGGTCACGACAAACTGATGGCAGCGCGCAACCAGCTCTTGGGGCTGGCACACAAGGACCCGATGTTGTTTGCGGTGCGTCCCAACGGCCAAGACGATACGCCTGAGTACCGTCTTGAGATCGACAAGCAAAAGGCAAGCGCGCTGGGACTCTCGCTTGCCGACATCAACGAGACGCTGAGCATCGCCTGGGGAAGCGCATTTGTGAACGATTTCACCGACCAAGGACGCACCAAGCGCGTATTCTTGCAGGGCGATGCGCCCTCCCGCATGCTGCCCCAAGATATGGGGAAATGGTTCGTGCGCAACAACAATGGTGACATGGTGCCTTTCACCGCTTTCGCAACCGGCCACTGGGCTTATGCTTCGCCCAGGCTCGAGCGTTACAACGGAATGCCTGCGATGGAGATACAGGGTTCGGCAGCACCCGGTAAGAGCTCCGGCCAGGCGTTGGCAGAGATGGAGAAGCTGGTTGCACAGCTGCCACCTGGCATCGGTTTCGAATGGACTGGACTTTCGGATCAGGAACACAGTTCGGGCTCACAGGCGCCTGCGCTTTATGCGGTGTCGCTGTTGTTCGTATTCCTCTGCCTGGCAGCGCTTTATGAAAGCTGGTCCATTCCCTTCTCGGTGATGCTGGTCGTGCCGCTGGGTATCTTCGGCGCGCTGCTCGCCTCGACGATGCGCAGCTTTGCAGACGACGTCTATCTGCAGGTAGGCCTACTCACCACAGTGGGTCTTTCCGCAAAGAACGCGATCCTGATCGTGCAGTTTGCTAAGGCTCAAATGGAGGAACATGGAACAGGATTGATCGAGGCCACGCTGGAAGCGGTGCACATGCGACTGCGCCCCATCCTGATGACCTCGCTTGCTTTCGGTTTCGGCGTTCTGCCGCTCGCAATCAGCCATGGTGCGGGCTCCGGCGGACAGAATGCGATCGGCACCAGCGTGCTCGGAGGTATGCTTGCTGCAACCGGCTTGGGTATATTCTTCGTGCCGTTGTCTTTCGTGTTGGTCAGACGCATCTTCCCTGCAAAGGCTGTTCAGCAGGAGAAGCATCATGAATAAGAAATACCTACTGACCTTGTTGCTGGCAGCCTTGGGCGGTTGTTCACTGGCGCCCACTTATCATCGGCCCGCGCTCCCCGTGCCTGCTGCATGGCCCGATTCTGCGAAATCTGCCGGGGTGAGAACGATGCCGGACTGGAAGACCTATTTTCCCGATCCGCGATTGCAGGCTCTGATCGTCGCAGCCTTCGAGAACAACCGGGACTTGCGCATCGCGACCGCGCGCATCGCCGAGGCGCGCGCGCAATATGGCATACAGCAGTCAAATCGGCTGCCCAACGTGAACATGAACGTCTCGCGTACGGCCTCATTCACGCCGGCAAGCGTGAACTTCCTGCCTATTCCCTATGAGATGCAACGCTACGACGTGAATGCAAGCCTCGTGTCTTTCGAACTGGACTTCTGGGGAAGGCTGAGCAGCTTGAGTGCTGCGGCCAAGGCCAACTATCTTTCGACTGAGTCGGCAGAGCACGCGTTCCGCCTGTCGCTGATCGCGGATGTGAGCAATGCCTATCTTTCCGTGCTCGAGCTCGACGAGGCAGACAGGGTTGCGGCCGACAACACACGGGGGCGCAAGGATGCGCTTGATCTGACCACGAGGCGCCGTGACCTTGGTGTATCCAGCGACTTGGATGTGCTGGTCGCGCAAGGTGCGTACCAGTCCGCGGTGAGCGAAGAAGCAGCCATAGAGCAGCAGAAGGCTGCGGCCGGGAATCTATTGACGCAACTTGTGGGCAGGATGCCCGATAATCTGCCGCCAGGGCTGAGCCTTGAGGAACAGGGCATCACGCCAGATCTGATCGCGGGCATGCCGGCAGACGTGCTGCTAAACCGCCCGGATGTTGAGGCGGCAGAGCAGCAGCTGATCGCGGCGAATGCCAACATCGGTGCTGCGCGTGCGGCTTTCCTGCCGAGTATAAATCTGACCGGAGCATTCGGCTCGGCGAGCAAGCAGATAAGCGGGCTGTTCGATTCGGGCAGCAAGGCCTGGAATTTTCAGCCCCTGCTGACCATGCCGCTGTTCGATGCCGGACTCAACATGGCCAATTTGGATGTGGCCAAGGCGCGCAAGGTGATTGCTGTTGCACAGTATGAGAAGGCCATACAGCAGGCGTTTCACGAAGTGGCTGACCTGCTCAATGCACGCGACAGCTTGAGCCGCCAGCTGGAGGCGCAACAGTCCAATGCAAAATCGCAGAAGCAGCGTCTGAAGCTCACCGAGGCGCGCTACAAGGCGGGCATCGCAAGCAACCTCGAACTGCTCGATGCCGAGCGCGATGCGGACACCGCAACACAGGCCGAACTTCAGGTGAGGCTGGCCGAGCTCAATGCCGCTGCGAAGCTCTATTCGGCGCTGGCAGGAGATACAGGA
The DNA here is from genome assembly GCA_021787435.1 of Pseudomonadota bacterium. Classification (GTDB taxonomy): domain Bacteria; phylum Pseudomonadota; class Gammaproteobacteria; order Burkholderiales; family Gallionellaceae; genus Gallionella. The sequence continues at coordinate 48,289 of JAJYLY010000002.1, forward strand.
GTCAGTCAATGACGGATGAAGTCTCGGTCAGCGAAAGAACCCGCGCGCGCCTAGTCGAAGCGGCGCGCGAGGTGTTTGCAGAGCACGGCTTTCAGGGTGCGACGGTGCGAGAGATATGCCGTCGTGCAGATGCAAATGTCGCCGCGGTGAATTATCATTTCGGCAGCAAGCATGGCCTGCTTTCAGAAGCGTTGAATTTCAACCGCCTGAAGGCGCTGCAGAGCGCAATCGAAGAGTCCGACGCCAGCCCGGAGATGCGCCTGCGCATGTTCATCCATGACTTCATGCTGATGCTGCTGGACGAGAACAATGCCTCGCGGCAATGCCAAATGATGGCGCGCGAACTGGCAGACCCCACGCCCGCGCTGGACAAGATCGTAATCGAAGCGATCGCGCCGCTGCACGAATTCATGGGCAGGCTGGTGAAGGAGATCACGGGCAGGAAGATGCGTGATGTCGATGTGCGTCGCTCTGTATACAGCATACTCGGCCAGTGCCTGTTTTACCGCAACTCCCATCCGGTATTGCAACGCCTGACTCCTGCGCTGCATTACGACCGCAAGGAAATCGAGGCGATCGCGCGCCATATCGCCGATTTCTCTCTCTTTGCGCTGCAAGCCAGGGGATAGCCCGTCCCCGAAAAGCAGTGAATTGGGCTTACAATTGGAGCCATTGCTTAAATCGGGCAAAAAATGCTTGACTCCAACCCGTTCGATCGCCACCTTTGGAGGCGCTTCAGTGCGACAGCGTTACCCTACTGGTTCCAGGATGAGAAATGGCGGGCCAGAGGGTTGCTCCTGCTTCTCGTGGTGCTGCTTTTCGGGCAGACGGGATTTTCCGTCCTGTTCAACCAGCTGACCGGCGAGTTCACTTCAGCGCTGGCGGCAAAAGATGCACCCAGGTTCTGGAACGCGATCAGGGATTGTTTTTTGATTCTGATCGTGGCCGTACCCATCTATGCGTTTTATTATTATGTGCGGGACAAGCTCGGCGTTTTCTGGAGGCGCTGGCTGACACGGCAATTTCTGGGCAGGTATTTCGAAGGTCGTTCCTATTATGAGCTCAATGCCAGCGCCGAGATTGACAATCCGGATCAGCGCATTTCCGAGGACATCAACACTTTCACTCAGAGATCGCTTTACTATCTGCTGGTGGTGATAGGCTCGCTGCTCGACCTTCTGGCTTTCAGCGGCGTGCTCTGGTCCATTTCCACCGAACTGGTCTTTTTCCTGATCGCGTATGCGATTGCAGGCACTGCGGCAACATTGCTGGTGTTCGGCAGAACGCTGATCAGACTTAATTTCTACCAGCTCAAAAAGGAGGCCAATTTCCGATTCGGTCTGGTGCGAGTGCGCGAGAACGCGGAGGCCATCGCGTTTTATCGCGGAGAGGCGCAGGAATCGTCGCAGGTTCAAAGCCGTTTCAATGAAGCTTTTGGCAATTACATGAGGCTCATCAAGGCGCAGCTGAATCTGAACCTGTTCCAGTATGGCTACAGTTTCATGACCATCATCCTGCCCAGCGCCATCATCGCTCACCGCGTGCTCTCGGGCGAGCTGGAGGTCGGCAGCGCGATTCAGGCGGCAGGCGCATTTGCGGCGATATTGCGCGCGTTGACGCTGATCGTGGACAACTTCGAGGGCTTCAGCAGATTTGCAGCAGGAATCGACAGGCTAGACAGTTTCTCTGGTTTTCTCTCGGCGCACAAAGATACCAGTCAGAATATCGTTATGGCCGAGGACTCGCGGCTAGCCATCGAAAACCTGACGGTTCAGACACCCAATCGCGAGCGCACCCTGATCAGGTCCCTCACTCTTTCGATCAATTCCGGCGAAGGATTGATGATCGCGGGGAGCAGCGGTTCCGGGAAGAGCTCGCTGCTGCGCGCCATTGCAGGCCTCTGGCATGCGGGAAGCGGCTGCATCGTCAGGCCTGATGCCGGAGAAATGCTGTTCCTCCCCCAGCGCCCCTACATGCTTCTGGGCAGCCTGCGCAGCCAGCTGCTGTACCCGCAACAGAATCTGGATGTGGCGGACGAAGAACTGTTGCAGCTGCTTGCCCGGGTCAACCTGCCTGACATTGCCGCAAGGCTGGGAGGGCTGGATGCGGAGCTCGACTGGGCGAAGGTGTTGTCGGTTGGCGAGCAGCAGCGCGTGGCTTTCGCACGCGTGCTGCTTGCAGCGCCCCGTTATGCGATACTCGACGAGGCGACAAGCGCGCTCGACGAGGACAACGAAGAGCATCTTTACCGGCTGTTGGCCGAAAGCAGCACGACGTTGATCAGCGTAGGCCACCGCGCATCTATACTGAAATATCACAAGCAGGTGCTGAAGCTCGACGGTCATGGCGGATGGCGGCTGTACAGGACGGAAGACTACACACCCGACCTGTAGCAAACCCGGCTTTGATTTATAATCCGAACCCTATATTCAGCAGGACACATCATGCAGCAACTTACAATCACACGCCCGGATGACTGGCATCTGCATCTGCGCGACGGCGCACTGATGCGCTCGGTGCTGCCCGATACCGCGCGGCAGTTTGCGCGTGCCATCGCAATGCCCAACCTGAAGCCGCCAGTAACCACGACGGCACAGGCTGAAGCATACCGTTTGCGCATCATCGCGGCGATTCCGGAGAGCATTGCATTCGAACCGCTGATGACGCTATATCTCACCGATAACACCTCGCCCGATGAAATACGGAGGGCGAAGGAAAGCGGCTTTGTTCATGCGGTGAAACTTTATCCCGCGGGTGCGACCACTAATTCCGACGCGGGTGTGACGGACATACGCAGGACTTACCTGGCGCTGGAAGCAATGCAGCGCTTAGGCATGCCGCTTCTAGTGCACGGCGAAGTGACCGATGCTGCAGTCGATGTGTTCGACCGCGAGGCGGCATTCATAGAGCGCGTGATACAGCCGCTTTTGAAGGACTTTCCAGATTTGCGCGTGGTGTTCGAACACATCACCACAAAGGATGCAGTAGAGTTTGTAATGAGTGCGTCAGGCAATATCGCGGCGACCATCACAGCTCACCACCTGCTTTACAATCGCAACGCGATGTTTGCCGGTGGCATACGTCCGCACTATTATTGTCTGCCGGTATTGAAGCGCGAGCTGCACCGCGAAGCATTGGGCAGGGCTGTAACAAGCGGAAGCAGGAAATTTTTCCTGGGCACGGACAGTGCGCCCCATGCGCAGTACACCAAGGAAGCCGCCTGCGGCTGTGCAGGCATCTATACCGCGCATGCGGCGATCGAGCTCTATGCCTTGGCATTCGAGCAACTCGGCGCACTGGACAAACTGGAAGGCTTCGCAAGTTTCCATGGAGCGGATTACTACCGCCTGCCGCGCAACAAAGATACGATCACGTTGCGCAAGGAAGACTGGCAGATTCCGGATTCAATCGGTTTCGGCGAACACCGCCTCGTGCCGTTGATGGCGGGTGAGACGATGAAATGGAAGCTGGCAGATTAAAGTTTTTCCCAGTCCATTCTGTTGAAGGGATCACAAGTGAAAAAATATCGGGGAAGCTGCCATTGCGGTTCGATTGCATACAATTTTACAGCGACAGAAATCGACAAGGGATTGCGTTGTAACTGCTCTATTTGCATCAGAAAAGGCGCAATAATGACAGCGTTTACTGTAGCTCCGGAAGAGATAAATATTGAAGTAAGCGGGGATGCTTTATCAACATATCAGTTCGGTCTAAAAACAGCTAAACATCACTTTTGTAACAAGTGCGGCATTTATACGTTTCATGAAACAATGAGAAAATCAGGTCACTACCGTTTGAACCTTGGTTGCATCGAAGGTGTCGATTCATTGGGGCTTCCGGTGGAGATTTTTGATGGTGCCTCAATATAGAGCGGGCAAGAGCACGGTATGCCAAGTAATAATATCAATCAACTATGGGGCGTCGACATGAGCATACTTGATATCCGGTCCGATTTGAAAATGCAGCTCGATCATCTGGCTGAAGCAAGTCACCGCATGAAAGCGACCTTGCGAACGAAGCTGTTGCGCTCTATCTTGTGCAACAACGTCGCATCGCGGCGCATATTCAGGAAGGATGGGCGCAGGCTCAACGCGGTGAATTTATGACGGATGAAGAAATGAAGGAATTCTTCGCGCGTTATACTGATCACAAGGCATGAAGCTGCGATACACTTCGCGAGCAAAAACTGACTTTGAGGAAATTCACGATTACATCGCGCAAGAAAATCCTCGGGCAGCAAAACGGGCGCTTGTTATTGTCCGAAAAGCTGGGGAAGGGTGGCTACTAAATCCCTTGCTTGGCAGGCCAGGCCGAATCTCCGGGACGCGTGAACTAAGCATAGGCCGTTTCCCATTCATGCTGGCATACCGTGTTGATGCAAATGAAGTGCAAATTTTATCGGTAATCTATACGGCCAGAATGAGGCCGGAAAGTGTTTAATATGCCAATCTCTTCTTATCTCAGTACTTCCCCCGTTCTGGGAAACCGCGTCTATCTGCATCCATCATGCCAGGTGATAGGCGATGTGACAATAGGCGACGACAGTTCGGTCTGGTGCAATGCGGTGCTGCGCGGAGATGTTAACCGCATTGCAATCGGACGCGGCAGCAACGTGCAGGATCTGACGATGGGCCATGTTTCGCATGCGACAAAGGAAAAGCCGGAAGGCTCGCCCTTGATCATAGGAGACTATGTGACAGTCGGCCATTCGGTGATCCTGCACGGCTGCAGGATAGGCAACGAATGCCTGATCGGAATGGGCTCCATCGTGATGGACGATGTGATCATCCCGGATCATGTGATGGTAGGCGCGGGCAGCCTCGTGTCTCCGGGCAAGAAGCTGGTGAGCGGCATGCTCTACATGGGCCGCCCGGCAAGGGTCGTGCGCGAGTTGACGGAAGATGAGCTCGCCTATCTGCGTTATTCCGCAGAGCATTACATCGAGGGCAAGAACAATTATCTGAATCAAACCGGGGCCTGACCATGCAATCTGAAGTCAGCCAGCAGGAAATCTTTCGCGCCAAGCTCAACCTGGAAACAGCACAAATGCCCTGGCGGGACATGCAGCGATATTTTGCCAGCGGCGCTGCGCTTTTTGTTTCTCCCGAGCTGGATCTGGTCGAGGCCGCATTCCAGATGTCACGGGACAATACGGCAATGATCGAAAAATGGATGAAGGCAGGCAAGTTTGGCAAGGTCACGGATGACCAGGCGCGTTGCTGGTTGGAGGCGGACGCGCTGCTGTGGGCCGTAGTTGTCAGCCCCTGGGTGCTGGTGCAGCCTGTCAAGTAAGGAGAGCGCAATGTTGTCATCGCATGGATGGTTTTACTGGGCACTGCTTTCGGCGGTATTCGCCGCGATGACTGCGATCTTTGCGAAGATCGGCCTTGCTGGCGTGAATTCCGATTTCGCCACACTGATTCGCACCATTGTGATCCTGCTGGTACTGTCGGGCTTCGTGTATTTCACCGGCAAGTGGAGCGATCCCTTTTTGCTTGGCCGCAAGACCTGGCTGTTCCTCTCACTGTCGGCGCTGTCCACAGGCGCATCATGGGTCTGCTATTTTCGCGCGCTCAAGATCGGCGAAGCATCGAAAGTCGCGCCCGTGGACAAGTTCAGCGTGGTGATGGTTGCGCTCTTTGCAGTCATCTTCTTGGGCGAACGGCCTGGCTTGAAGGAATGGCTGGGAATATTGCTGGTCACAGTAGGCGTTATCGTGTTGAGTCTCGCTAGGTAGCATGTCGATGGCAAAGGACAGACATGGATGAGTTGTCTTCAACATCCGGTGTCCGGCTGCCTCTGCTGTTGATTGCGGGCTATGTTCTGTTCATCGTGTATGGCAGCCTGTCGCCGTTTACCGGATGGCGCGATCAGGGGCTCAACTTCGTCGACGTTCTGCAGGAGCCTTTTGCATTGACCTTCACGGCATTCGACGTGGCAGTCAACATGCTGGCTTATGTTCCATTCGGTTTTTTGACCGCTCTTGCGCTGCGCGCACGCTTCAGAAACGCGCTCAGCGTGATTCTCGCGATGTTGTGCGGCATGTGTGTTTCGGCTGGCATGGAATATCTGCAGATGTATCTGCCCACGCGCGTGAGTTCCAATCTGGACATACTGACCAATACCTCAGGCATGCTGGCAGGTGCACTGCTGGCAGTCAGCATTTCATCATGGTCCTGGCTGCGCCATCGGATAGTGCGCTGGCGCAGCCATCTATTCCATCACGGAAAAGGAACGGATTTTGGCTTGGCTTTGCTCGCGCTTTGGGTGTTCGGCCACATCAATCCCACCCTGCCTCTTCTTGGAAACGTGTTCATCAGCGGGATGGAGCACCAACCTTTCGCATCATCGCTGTCCGAGCCCTTCGGTTGGTGGGCAAGCATTGCGGTCTCGCTGAACCTTTTGATGCTGGGCATCCTGCTTTTGACACTGCTGCGCACGCCGCGACGCGTGTTGACGACATTGCTTGTGGTGCTCTGTCTGGTCGCATCGATGAAGTTCATCATCGCAGCCGTGCTCCTAAAATCATGGGCGCTGCTTTTATGGGTCAACGGGGAGGCGATGCTCGGCATCCTGTTTGGCCTGATGATGTTGATATCCGTGCTATGGCTGCCCCGCATCGCGGTGATCAGCCTGGGCGCCATCGTTGCCGCCAGCTATTTTTTCATCGTGAATTTCGTGGTGGACCGCAACACGCCTTCTGCCGCAATGTCCATCTATCACTGGCATTACCTGCATCTGCTCAATTACAACGGACTGGCCCAGACCATCGCGATGATCTTCCCGGTGCTGCTGCTGCTCCACCTCTGGCGGATAAGGAACGTATAATCTGGCCGGGGATTGATCAGCGAGGGCAGTATGAGCTATTACGACAAGCATGTATTTTTCTGCACCAACCAGCGCGAGGACGGCAGCGCCTGCTGCGGCAACTTTGCGGCACAGAAGGCGCGCGACTATGTGAAGCGCAGGGTCAAGGAGGAAGGCATCTCCAGCGAGCAAAACAAGATACGCATCAATTCCGCAGGCTGCATGGATCGTTGCAATGAGGGGCCGGTGATCGTGGTGTATCCGGAAGGCGTCTGGTATACCTATGTGGACGAGAGCGACCTCGACGAGATCATCGAGCAGCATCTGAAGCACGGGCGTATCGTCGAGCGGTTGAAGATATGAAGCCAGACATGCACAGCATAACCATTGAAGGACCTGCCGGGAAACTCGAAGGTGTGGTGCATCTGCCTGAAGCCTGTACCGAGCATGACCGAGGCAGCGAGCCGCGCGCTATTGCGGTGGTGGCGCATCCCTTGACCACGATGGGCGGCACGATGGACAACAAGATTGTCACGACGCTTGCGAAGACCTTTGCTGAGCTAGGTTTTGCGGCGCTGCGCTTCAATTTCCGCGGCGCGGGTTTGAGCGAAGGGATGTTTGAAGAGGGCGACGGGGAAGTGGAGGATGCGCTGATCGCCGCCCAGCACATGGTTGACCAGTTCGGACATCTGCCGATGATCCTTGCGGGCTTTTCCTTCGGCGGCTACGTGCAGGCGCGGGCGGCCGAGCGCCTTCATCCCAGGGCCCGCAAGCTTGTGCTGATTGCACCCGCAGTCGGGCGCTTTGCGATGCCGCATGTGCCGCACAACACGCTGCTGATACACGGCGAGCAAGACGAAGTGATCCCGCTGTCCGATGCATTAGACTGGGCACGCCCGCAGCATTTGCCTGTCGTCGTGCTGCCCGAAGCGGGACATTTTTTTCACGGGCGGCTTAATCAGATCAAACAAATCGTGCTGCACGAATTCAGCGGGTGCGAGCTGTGAACAGCGTCATACGGGCGGAAAAAATCGTCAAGAACTACGCCGGGCAACGCGTGGTTGATAACGTCAGCCTCGAAATTGCGCGCGGCGAATGTTTCGGTTTGCTGGGACCAAACGGTGCTGGCAAGACCACCACACTGCGCCTGCTGTTAGGTCTAATTTCGCCCGACAGCGGAAAAATAGAACTGCTTGGCGAGGCGATTCCGGAACATGCAAGAAAGGCGCGTCTAAGCGTAGGGGTGGTGCCGCAGATGGACAACCTCGATCCGGATTTCACCGTGGCGGAAAACCTGCTGGTGTACGGACGTTATTTCGGCATGACAGATGCGGCTATAGAAGCGCGCATGCCGGAGCTTCTGGAGTTTGCGAGCCTGACCCACAAGAAAGACGTCAAGGTGCCGACGTTATCGGGCGGCATGAAGCGCAGGCTCACGCTCGCCCGCGCGCTGGTGAACGACCCCGAGGTGATTTTCCTGGATGAGCCGACCACGGGGCTAGACCCGCAGGCGCGCCATCTGATCTGGCAACGGCTGCGCGAACTCACGGCGCGCGGCAAGACGCTGGTGCTGACCACGCACTTCATGGAAGAGGCAGAGCGGCTGTGCCATCGGCTCGCGGTGATGGACAACGGTCGCATTATCAGCCAGGGCGCGCCAAGAAAACTGATTGCAGAAAATATCGAACCCGAAGTCGTCGAAGTTTTCGGCGAGCAGGCGGAAAACTGGGCAAAGACACACGCGGCAAATCACGCCGAACGCTTTGAAGTCAGCGGAGAATCGGTTTTCTGCTATGTGATGGACGCGCATGACCTGTTGCTTGAATTGCAGAATCATCCGGAGCTGCGCTACATGCACCGCCCCGCCAACCTTGAGGATGTATTCCTGAAACTCACCGGCCGGGAGATGCGCGAATGAACTTCTTTGCATTGCCGCAATTGAGCCTGCGCTTCATTCCGATCTGGCGGCGCAATTACATGGTGTGGAAGAAGATGGCGGGCCCATCGATACTGGGACACCTCGCCGACCCGGTGATCTACATGCTGGGCCTTGGCTATGGCCTGGGCGGAATGCTGCCGCAGATCGGCGGCCTTTCGTATATCGCGTTTCTCTCCGCGGGCACGGTTTGCTACAGCACCATGAACAGCGCGAGCTTCGAGGCGCTGTATTCGGGCTTTGCACGCATGCAGGAACAGCGCACCTGGGAGGCTATCCTGAATGCGCCAGTCACGCTGGACGATGTGGTGTTGTCGGAAATCGTCTGGGCGGCTAGCAAGAGTCTTTTGTCCGGCATTGCGGTGCTATTGGTGATCTGGATGCTTGGGCTTTCCCATTCGCTGTTATCTTTGTGGATCATCCCGCTCTCGCTGCTGGTCGGCCTCTGCTTTGCTTCGACAGGGCTGATCGTCACAGCGTTAGCGCCCGGCTACGAATTTTTCATGTACTACTTTACGCTGGTCATTACGCCGATGACGCTGCTGTGCGGCGTGTTCTTCCCGATCGAAGAGCTTCCGCCGCTATTGCGGGCTGCATCTGCCGCATTGCCGCTGACCCATGCGGTGAATCTGGCCCGCCCGCTGCTGAACGGCGCTATCCCGCAGCACATTCTTGCCGACATTACTGTTCTGCTAAGTTACGCGCTGGCGGGATATTACGTTTCGCTGGTGCTGTTCAGGAAGCGGCTTTCGCAATAGAAAGACCTGGCGCCTGGATGAACGGTTGCCAGCATGCGGCAACCGTGACAAGAACAAATAAAGTTCGTCGGGCGTACTCAAGGTTAAAGCACAAAAATTTGCCTTTAGCGAAAGCGTGCTATTCGGCCTAAGTGGGACCATCAAAGGACCGGTATGGAGTCGTCAGCAGCCATTGGTAGCCTGCTTGGCGGTCAACGATAACGGCCCCGGTATCCCGGAAACTGAGCGTGAAAAAGTATTGGAGCGATTTTATCGTCCGCCGGACACGCAGGCCTGCGGCAGCGGGCCTGGGCTGTCCATCGCCCAGCGGACCGTCGAAGCGCAGCACGTCCCGCTGATCGAGACGCGATTGCCGATGTCTTGTCCGATCCCAAACTAAAGGGCGATGCCTTGCATCCAAATGCCGCAGGGCAGACTGGCTGAAAAGATTTATAAGGAACAGCAGTCGATTAGATACGTCGGCTAGAAATTGGCGGCATGTGAAAAAAGTAACTGTTGTCTGTCCCAAATTACTCGGGACATCCATGCCAAATGCGCCCCCAATCAATATTATCGACACAGCACAACGCGATAGCGCGCCTCACCACTCCTCAGTCTTTCGATCGCCTTGTTGATGTCGCTAAATTTGAATTTCTCGATCTCCGGCCTGATCTGGTGCAGGTTGGCGAAATCCAGCATTTTCGCGATCGTGGCGGGGCTACCCACCGGCGAGCCGGACACGGAACGTTGACCGCCGATGAGTGAGAACACGCCGATATCCAGCGGCTCCAGCGTAGCGCCGACGAAGTGCAGTCTTCCGCGCGGACTTAGTGTGCCGAGGTAAAGGTTCCAATCCAGTTTCACGTTCACCGTGGAAAGGATGTAGTCGAATCGGCCTGCCGCGTCCCTGATCTCGTTCTCGTCGCGGGAGTTCAGCGTATGGTGCGCACCCAGACTGAGCGCTTCTTTTTTTTTGCTTGCAGACGAGGTGAAAGCCGTCACTTCGCAGCCCCATGCATTGAGGAATTTCAACGCCATGTGCCCCAGGCCGCCGATGCCGATCACCGCCACTTTGTCGGTGGGTTTGATGCCGAATTGCACGAGCGGATTGAACACGGTGATCCCGCCGCAGAACAGCGGGCCGGCCGATTCAAGATCGATACCATCAGGGATCGGCACCACGCTGTTTGAAGCGGCGCGGACCTTGTCCGCAAAACCGCCGTAATGGTCGACGATAGTGGCCTGTGCGTTGTTGCATAGGTTGTTGTCACCCGCAAGACAAAGCGAACACTTGTTGCAATAGCCCGCGTGCCAGCCCAGGCCTACGATCTGGCCGACCGCAAAATTTCTGACTTGGCTACCGACCTGGCTGATCTTGCCCACCACTTCGTGGCCTGCCACGACCGGGTATGTGCTATTTCCCCATTCGCTGTCGATCACGCTCAGATCGCTGTGGCAAATGCCGCAATAGTGAACGTCGATCTCCACCTCCAGCGGTTTCAATTCGCCGGGGTCATACTCGAATGGTTTGAGTTCGCCTTTGGGTTCGAATGCTGCATAAGCTTTGATCATTTTTTATCTCCTCGAAGTACTTCAGAACGGTGAGTATCAGACGGATGAAAATCAGCGGCGTTTCGTTCGATGTTAAAGCCGGCTGCAATGGTAATCCCCCCATTTTTAGTTAGGGTCAAAAGTAGAGCGGGTTAAAAAAGCTAGCTTCTGTTTCGGGGTGATGCCGCCGAGCGCCATGTGTGGGCGTTCGTGATTGTAGGTCCACATCCACTTTGTTGCATAGTCCTGCACCTCGCCAATCGACTCAAACAGGTAATGGCTCAGCCAGTCGTAACGCACAGTGCAATTATAACGTTCAATATACGCGTTCTGTTGAGGATTGCCGGGCTGAATATAGTCCAGCCGAATAGCGTGTTGTTCTGCCCAATTCTTTAGCGTGCCGCTGATGTATTCTGGCCCATTATCGCTGCGAATGGACAGGGACAAGAATGCGAACGACCTGCTTTCCCTGATCGGCACTGAATGCAGAACCGACTGCTCGGAAAGGATAGGATGAGCGCCGAAATCGAAATGCATGATGATGAGCCGATACGCGAAGGAAGCAACCTTCAGGCATTCCTCTACATGCTGCGCAAGACGCACATCGAGCTCGAAGGAGTCGATGCCGTGCGCACAAGGTTCGAGAGAATAAAGAGCAAGAGACATGCGAGGGAATACTTCGATGAGATCATGCCAAGACTCCTCGAGGAACGCAGGAGGTGAAGAAGAAAGTGATGCGCCCTGTTCGGCACATCCTCCTAGCCTTATAATCCGCCTATTGCAAATCAACCGGTTGTTTATCATGCTCTGGCTCAAGGCCTTTCACATCATCATGGTGGTCTCTTGGTTCGCGGGGCTCTTCTATTTGCCGCGCCTGTTCGTCAACCACGCGATGGCAACAGAGCCCGCAGAAATCGCGCGCCTGAAGCTGATGGAAGGCAAGCTCTACCGTTTCGTCACGCCGATCGCCTGGCTTGCGATTGCCTCCGGTTTGGGCTTGTGGTTCGTTTTTGGTTTTTCCGGCGGATGGCTGCACGCCAAGGTTTTTCTGGTTGCATGCCTTTATGGCTACCACCATTACTGTGGCATACTGGTCAAAAGGTTTGCTGCGGACGAGAATGCCAGAAGCCATGTCTTCTACCGCTATTTCAACGAGATCCCGGTGCTGATCCTGACCGCTGTGGTCATCCTCGTAACCGTGAAACCATTTTAAGATCATGACGGATTTCTTCTCACCCTGCCCGCGCGGCCTGGAAGCGATACTGCAAGGCGACCTTGAAACCATGGGCGCGGATGGCGTGCGGGCGACCGAAGGCGGCGTGCACTTTTCGGGCGACTGGCAGCTTTGCTATCGCTTGAATCTGGAGAGCCGCATTGCCAGCCGCGTGCTGTGGCGCGTGAAAGAAACGAGCTATCGCACCGAGCAGGACATCTACAAGGCAGTGTTCGATATGCCATGGCAGCGCTGGTTCGATGTGGCCAACACCATCAGAGTGAACACCACCGCAATACGATGCCAGCTCAAGAGTCTGGAGTTCATCACGCTGCTGGTCAAGGATGCGGTGTGCGACCGGTTCAGGGAACATTGCGGGGAGCGCCCAAGCGTGGATACGCTCGATCCGGACGTGCGCATCCATGTGTTCATCGAAGACGAAAAGCTGATGCTGTATCTCGACACTTCGGGGGACGCGCTGTTCAAGCGCGGCATAAGGCAGCACACCAATATCGCGCCTATCAGGGAAAATCTCGCTGCGGGCATACTGCGCCTTTCAGGCTGGAAGCCGGGCATTCCGCTGCTCGACCCGATGTGCGGCAGCGGCACGTTTCTGATCGAGGCAGCACAAATGGCGCTCAACATCCAGCCCGGCATTGCCAGAGGTTTTGCCTTCGAGAAGCTTTTGAATTTCAATCAGCCCTTGTGGCAGAAGATGAAGGATGAGGCCATCGCAGCGCAGCTTCCGTTCCAGCCGCTGGAGATCTACGGCAGCGACCTGTACGGAGATGCGATGAAAACCGCGAGCCGCAATCTGCAGGAGGCAGGGTTGCTCGACTGCTTGGAACTCAAGCAGGCGAACATACTCGAGATATCCGCACCCAAAGATCACGGCATCATGGTCGCCAACCTGCCTTATGGCGAGCGCATGGGCGAGCTCGATGAACTGGCAGAACTCTATCCGAAACTGGGCGATGCGCTGAAAAAGAAATTCGGCGGCTGGACAGCTTATCTTTTCACTGCCGACAAGGCCATTTTAAAAATGATGCGTCTGTCGCCTTCAAAGCGCACCCCGCTTTTCAACGGCGCGATCGAGTGCCGATTGCTGGAATACAGGATCGTGTCTGGAAGCAACAGGCCAAACAAATAAACGATTTGAGTTTTGAGAAGCCAAGACGAGCGAACTGTGAGTCAAGCTGTCCAGTCTTCAACATGCAGGTCGGCAAGCTGGGAAAACGCACGGTCATTTGTGACCAGCACTGCGCCGATATTCAAGGCATGCGTTCCAATCAGCAGATCAAGCGATCCAAGGGTTTTCCCACGGCGTTCAATGTCTGCACGCACGGCTCCATAGCGCGCCGCACAGTTCCAAGGCAATACATCGACACGCAGCAGGAATTCTTTTACCGCGGTGTGCAGGCGTCTTGCATCCGGCCGTTTCGCCAGTCCGAACAGCAGTTCGCCTTCGGTAATGGACGAAATGCAAAGAAATGCCATGGGGACTTCGACTATGCGACGGGATACCTGCGGATGCCTTTTGATCAAATGGTTGACCGTGTTGGTGTAGAGCATGTACTGCATTATTCCTGCCAGCCCTCGAATGGGTCGCGGCCCGGTTTTTTCTGATTGCGTTCCTTTTCATTCAGAAAATCTGCTGGCACGTCAGCGTCATTAAGGACCTTGAAGAAATCATCCCAGGTTGGCGGTTTCTTCGACAGAATGACATCGCCGGTTTCAGGATCTTGTCTCACGAAGACTTGCTTTGCATCGAAGCGATAAGCAGCAGGCAGAGGCGTACTGCCTGGCTTTGGCCGTTGATAAAAAGTTTAGCTAATTGACTCATGGCAGCACCCTCGCCTCATAAGTAAGGTGCGATAGTATAGGTGTATTTTAGGCATATATCTTGATATATGCCGGCAGCCTGCCCATCTGATATCAGGCGGGCGTCTTGGGGGCGAAGGTGAAGGCGTCCGAGAAAAACGACTCGTTGGGCAAGCCTCGCTGTGCGGTGAAATCGGTGTGAGCCGCTTCGACGACGATGGGCGCGCCGCACACGTAAACCTGATACCCTGACAGGTCGCTGTAGTCCTCCATCACCGCGCGATGCACGAAGCCTGTGCGGCCATTCCATGCATCTTCGGGCGGCGCATCGGAGAGCACCGGGGTGAACCTTATGCCCTTGGCTTCCCATTCGTTCGCCATGGACAGCATGTAAAGATCGGAAAGTTTACGCGCGCCCCAGTAGAAATGCATCGGGCGTTTGATGCCGATATAAAGCGCATGCTCGATGATCGCCTTGATCGGCGCAAAGCCCGTGCCGCTGGCCACGAAAATAATAGGCTTGTCGTTATCCTCGCGCAGGAAGAAGGTGCCCAGTGGCCCCTTGAAGCGCAAAATGTCGCGCTCCTTCATTTCCTCGAACACATGATGTGTGAAAGCGCCGCCCACGATGTTGCGGATATGCAGCTCGAGGAATTCGTCGTTGTGCGGCGCATTGGCAAGCGAGAAACTGCGCGGCTTCTGATCCTTGAGCAGTATGTCGATGTACTGGCCTGCCAGAAATTGCAGCCTTTCATTTGCAGGAAGTTTCAGTTTCAGCACCATCACGTCGACTGCCGGCTTTTCCATGCTGTGCACGCGGCAGGGCATGGTCTTGATCTGGATGTCCTTTACCGCGCTGATCTCGCGGCACTCAATGACCAGATCGGACAGCGGCTCTGCACAGCAGAATAGCGCCATGCCCGCTGCTTTTTCATCTGTTGTCAGAGTGCTGTCCTGATGCTTGCCGTAATCAACTTGCCCCTGCAGCACACGCCCCTTGCAGGCGCCGCACACGCCGTCCCGGCAGCTGTAGGGCAGAGAATAGCCATTTCTTAGCGCTGCTTCGAGCACGGTCTCATGCTCTTCGATGGAGAAGCGGTGGCCGCTTGGCTGTATGGTGATCTGATAAGTCATGAGTGAAGCTTTATGCGAAAAAGCGGATTTTACCGCATAATCCGCCCATGAAACGAATACTCATTGTCGGCAGTGGTGATATAGCGCGCCGCGTCATTCCGTATCTTGCAAAAACATATCGCGTCTATGCGCTGGTGCGCAATCCCGGCTATTGCGAAGGCCTGCGCAGGCTGGGAGCGATTCCCTTAATCGGCGATCTGGATGACAGGAAGAGCCTTGCGCGCATCGCAGGCATCGCCGATTCCGTGCTGCACCTGGCCCCCCCCTCCCAGTCAAACGATACCGACACGCGCACGCGCAACCTGCTGAGTGTTTTAAGGTCAATCAGGCGGCTTGTATATGTCAGCACAAGCGGCGTGTATGGCGATTGCAAAGGCGAGCGGGTGAGCGAGACCAGGCCCTTGCAAGCTCAATCCGCACGGGCCAGGCTGCGCGTGGATGCGGAACGGCAGATACGCGGCTGGGCAAGACGGCAAGGAGTGAACGCAGGCATCCTGCGCGTACCGGGCATCTACGCCGCTGAGCGTTTGCCGGTTGAGCGGCTGAAGCTAGGTACGCCTTGCATCGTGGACAGCGAAGACAGTTATACCAACCACATACATGCGGACGATCTCGCGGCCATCGTTGTGGCTTTGCTTCATCGCGCGAGCACTTGCCGCATCTACCATGCCAGCGACGACAGTGAATTGAAGATGGGCGAATATTTCGACGCGGTGGCAAAAGCCTGCAATTTGCCGAAGGCGCCCAGGTTGAGCAGATCGGAGGTGCAGAATGCCGTACCGCCCATGATGTATTCTTTCATGAACGAGTCGAGAAGGTTAACCAACAGCCGAATGAAGAATGAGCTTAAGGTGCACCTTCGCTATCCGACTGTTGAGGATTTTCTTTCGGAATAAACATGTCTCACGCGGAGATGCGGAGGACGCGGAAAAGTACAACAAAAAAGACTGGCTGAACTGTCATTCATTTAGTCAGTGTAAGTTTTTCGTGTCTTCTCAACAACGCAAAAATTTTGTTTTACTCCGCGTTCTCCGCGCCTCCGGGTGATAATGTCCTTTAACCTGCGTGCATCTCCAGCATCAGGTGGTTGACGCGCTTGACGAAACCCGCAGGATCGTCGAGTTGGCCGCCTTCGGCGAGCAGGGCCTGATCGAACAGCACGGCTGCCCAGTCGTCGAAATGCAGGGTCTCATCCTTTAAGCGCATCACCACCGGGTGCTGGGGATTGATTTCCAAAAAAGGCTGCGACTCGGGTATCTTTTGGCCTGCCGCTTTCAGCATGCGCGCCATGTTGCCGCTCATGTCGTTTTCGTCCGCAACGAGGCAGGCGGGGGAATCCGTGAGCCTGTGCGTGATCCTGACTTCCTTGACGCGTCCGTCCAGGCTGGCCTTGATCCTGTCGGTCAGGTCCTTGAATTCGGTTGCCTGTTTTTCCTGATCCTGCTTTTCCGCTTCGTCTTCGAGAGAGCCCAGATCCAGACCGCCCTTGGCGACAGACACCAGCTGCTTTTCCTTGAACTCGGTCAATGAACCCACCACCCATTCGTCCACGCGAGCGGAGAGCAACAGAACCTCGATGCCCTTCTTGCGGAATACTTCCAGATGCGGGCTGTTCTTCGCCGCATTGAAGCTGTCCGCTGTGATGTAGTAGATCTTGTCCTGGCCTTCCTTCATGCGGCCGATGTAGTCAGAAAGCGATACGGTCTCGGCAGACGTGTCGGACAAGGTCGATGCGAAGCGCAAAATCCCGGCGATCTTTTCCTTGTTGGCGAAGTCCATTCCCACGCCTTCCTTGATCACCTGGCCGAATTCGCCCCAGAATTTGGCGTATTTTTCCGCGTCGCTGGCGGCCATGTCTTCCAGAAGGCCGAGAACCTTCTTCGTGCAGCCTTCGCGGATCGCCTTGATGTCTTTGGATTCCTGGAGTATCTCGCGCGACACGTTGAGCGGCAGGTTGTTGGAGTCCACGATGCCGCGCACGAAACGCAGATAGGAAGGAAGCAGCTGCTCCGCGTCGTCCATGATGAACACGCGTTTCACATAAAGTTTGATGCCGTGCTGCGCCTTGTGATCCCAAAGATCGAACGGCGCGCGGCCTGGGATGTAGAGCAGCTGGGTGTATTCCTGGCGGCCCTCCACGCGCGCATGAGTCCATGCGAGCGGGTCTTCGTAGTCGTGGCCGACATGCTTGTAGAACGCCTTGTACTCGTCGTCGGTGATTTCGTTCTTCGCGCGCGCCCACAACGCGGATGCCTGGTTGATCGTCTCGTCCTCATCCGTGATGACCTGGTTGCCGTCCTTCCATTCCTCCTTTTTCATCACGATGGGCTGGACGATGTGGTCGGAATACTTGCGGATGATGGAGCGCAGCTTGTGGCCTGAGAGCAGGTCGTCTTGGTCTTCCCTGAGATGCAGGGTGATGGTGGTGCCGCGCTTTTCCTTTTCGACCATCTCGATGGAAAACTCGCCGCCGCCGTCCGACTCCCAGAACACGCCCTGGTCAGGCTGCTCGCCTGCGCGGCGGGTGACCACTGTCACCTTATCGGACACGATGAACGCGGAATAGAAACCCACGCCGAACTGGCCGATCAGCCCGGCATCCTTCTGCTGGTCGCCAGAGAGCTTGGAGAAGAATTCGCGCGTGCCGGATTTGGCGATCGTACCCAGGTTGTTGATCACCTCGTCGCGGTTCATGCCGATGCCGTTGTCGGAGATCGTGAGCGTTCTGGCTTCCTTGTCATAGCTGATGCGTATCTGAAGATCGGTGTCGTTCTCAAACATCGCGTCGTTGTGCAGCGCTTCGAAGCGCAGTTTGTCGCACGCATCCGATGCATTGGATACCAGTTCGCGCAGAAAGATTTCGCGGTTGGAATACAGGGAATGGATCATCAGTTGCAGAAGCTGTTTCACTTCTGTCTGGAATCCCATGGTTTCGCGGTTAGTCGTCATGCCAGTCCTCTATTGCAGTTAAACGGAATGGCGGATACATGGGGCAGATTTATGAATTTTCAAGAGGGAGAAAGCAGGATGCAGGATCTAGGATTCAGGATGAGATTTCAACAGGTGATGTTTCTGCATCACGGCTTCAAAACATTGCGAATTCACAATCCCTGCCAGCCAGAGGCGCAGCGCGGGATAAGGCGCATTTGCAAACCAGCTTGCATCGACTGCCGCAAACTGCCGGATGAAAGGGAAGATCGCGGCATCTGCAATCGTCAGTGTGTTACCCAGCAAATGGCTTGTTTCATTCAGGCGCTCGTCGAGTTTTCTTAAAAATGTTTCGCCCTGTGCGCGAAAATGAGCCCGGCCCTCGCCGCAGGCAGCATATTTGTAACCATCCAGCGCCTGCTTGAATTCAATGTCGTTCTCCTCGACCAGAGATGCGGCCTGCAGCAGATAAGCGCCTTCTTCTCCCAGCCAGTTTTCAGGGTCATGCAATCGCAAGGTCCATTTCATGATGTCGTAGCTTTCATCGATCACATGGCCTTCTTCCAGGATCAGAACCGGCACGCTGCCCTTGGGAGAGACGGCAAGCATGTGGGCTGGCTTGTTTTTCAGGTCTACTTCGCGCAATTCATATTCCATGCGGCTGGCGTGCAGCGCCATGCGGGCGCGTATCGCATAAGGGCAGCGGCGGAAGGAATAGAGGATCAAGCCTTGAACTGGCTGGAAAACCGGATGAGATTTTCCAGCATGGATTTCGCCCGCCCGCCGGCGATCATCTCGCGGGCAACATTGACGCCTTCGGCCAGCGTTCCGGACAATCCCGAAACGTAGATCGCGGCGCCTGCGTTGAGCGCCACGATGTCGCGCGGCGCACCTTCCCTGTTGTCCAGCACGCCTAGCAGCATGTCGCAGGCTTCGTCGACATTCGCCACGCGCAGAAGGTCGTTGGAAGCTTCGGAAAATCCGAACTGCTCCGGGCCGATAATGTATTCATTGACCTCGTCGTCTTTCAGCTCCGCGACAGAGGTTCGGGTGCTGATGGAAATCTCGTCCATGCCGTCCATGCCGTGCACCACCAGCACATGGCGGCTGCCTAGGCGCTGCAAGACGCGCGCCATGATGCCGACCAGATCGGGATGGAATACGCCCAGCACCTGGTTTTCCGCGCCAGCAGGATTGGTCAGCGGACCCAGGACGTTGAACATCGTGCGCACCCCAAGCTCACGGCGCACGGGGGCTGCGTATTTCATCGCGCCGTGAAAATTGGGCGCGAACATGAATCCTATGCCGATGTTGTCCACGCAGAGGCCGACCTGCTCCGGGGTCAGGTTGAGGTTGACGCCGAGTCTTTCCAGCACATCGGCGCTGCCGCAGGTGGAGGAGACGGAACGCCCGCCGTGCTTGGCCACGCGCGCGCCTGCCGCTGCTGCGACCAGCGCGCTGGTTGTCGAAACATTGAAGGTGCCGATGCTGTCCCCGCCCGTGCCGCAGGTGTCCACCAGGTGGTCGCGGTTCGCAACCGGCACCTTGGTTGCAAATTCGCGCATCACATAGGCAGCTGCGGAGATTTCGCCCACGGTCTCCTTCTTGACGCGAAGTCCGACAAGAATGCCCGCGATCTGCGCGGGCGACACTTCGCCGCTCATGATCTGGCGCATCAGCGAGAGCATCTCGTCATAGAAGATTTCGCGCTGCTCGATCAACCTCACCAGCGCCTGCTGCGGGGTGATCATGCAGCGCCTTCCAGAAAATTCTTCAGCATCTCGTGTCCGTGCTCGGTCAGTATGGATTCCGGATGAAACTGCACGCCATGCACGTTCATGGTCTTGTGGCGCACGCCCATAATTTCACCGTCGTCCGTCCAGGCGGTGATTTCAAGGCAATCCGGCAGGCTTTCCTTTTCGATCACCAGCGAGTGATAGCGTGTAGCAAGAAACGGATTCGGCAAGCCGGTGAATACGCTGTTGTTCAAGTGATGGATCAATGATGTCTTGCCGTGCATTAGCTGTTTGGCGTGAACGATGCGTCCACCGAATGCCTGCCCTATGCTCTGATGTCCCAGGCACACGCCAAGTATCGGAATCCTGCCCGCGAACTGCCTGATCGCCGCGACCGAGATGCCCGCTTCATTGGGCGTGCAGGGGCCTGGCGATATCACGATGTGCTGCGGATTCGCCTTTGCTATCTCTTCGATCGTGATCTCGTCGTTGCGATGAACCTCCACCTCTGCACCCAGCTCGGCAAAATACTGCACCAGGTTGTAGGTGAAGGAATCGTAATTGTCGATCATCAGTAACATAGGGGTTCCAGCATATCAAATAGCTGTGAATCATACCATTTATATGCGGATTTTCATCCCGTGCCAGCACGTTCAGCCGTTCGAGTGGTGTAAAAATGCCGATGAGCTGTTGGATTCGGCGGACTAGTTGCGGGCAATGATGCTCTTTGCAACGGCTTCGGCGATCTCTATGCCGTCCACGGCGGCCGACATGATGCCGCCCGCGTAACCCGCACCTTCCCCGGCAGGATAAAGTCCGCGGGTGTTGATGCTCTGAAGGCTCTCGTTGTTGCGCCTGATGCGTATCGGGGAAGAGGTGCGCGTCTCGACGCCCGTGAGAACAGCATCTTTCATGTCGAATCCCCTGATCTGCTTTGCAAAGGCGGGCAGCGCTTCCCTGATCGCCGCTATCGCGTAATCGGGCAGCGCGCCGGACAAGTCGGTCAGATGCACACCTGGTGTGTAGGATGGCTGCACCGAGCCCAGCTTCGTCGATGGCTTGCCTTGCAGAAAGTCGCCCAGCAACTGACCAGGCGCCTGATAATTTCCGCCGCCCAGTTCAAAAGCGCGCGACTCCCAATATCGCTGGAATTCAATACCCGCCAGCGCATCGCCGGGATAGTCCAGGGGCGTGATGCCCACCACGATGCCGGCATTGGCGTTGCGTTCGTTGCGCGAATACTGGCTCATGCCGTTGGTGACCACGCGCCCGACCTCGGAGGTTGCGGCAACCACCGTGCCGCCGGGGCACATGCAGAAGCTGTACACGGAGCGTCCGTTGGCGGCGTGATGCACCAGCTTGTAATCCGCCGCCCCCAGCAGTTCATTGCCTGCGTTCCTGCCAAAACGCGCAGCATCGATTGTCGATTGCGGATGCTCGATGCGAAAACCGATGGAGAACGGCTTGGCTTCGATGTAGATGCCACGGCGATGGAT
Source organism: Pseudomonadota bacterium (assembly GCA_021787435.1). GTDB lineage: Bacteria > Pseudomonadota > Gammaproteobacteria > Burkholderiales > Gallionellaceae > Gallionella. The sequence goes on from JAJYLY010000002.1 coordinate 69,648, forward strand.
CATCGCGAAGGTGTCGCGCGCGCTGTGTCCCACCGCCAGCACCAGGTGATCCGTCGCAATGTGCTCGCCGCTGGCGAGCATCACGCCGCGCACCGCGCCATCCTCTATTTCGATGTCATCCACACGGCTTTCGAAACGGATCTCGCCGCCCAGGGATGTGATGGTCTCGCGCATTTTTTCGACCATGCCGACCAAGCGGAACGTGCCGATATGCGGGTGGCTGACATAGAGGATTTCCTCAGGCGCGCCGGCCTTGACGAATTCATCCAGCACCTTGCGGCTCAAATGGCGCGGGTCCTTGATCTGGCTGTAGAGTTTTCCGTCCGAGAAAGTGCCGGCACCCCCTTCGCCGAACTGCACGTTGGATTCCGGATTCAACACGCTCTTGCGCCATAGGCCAAACGTGTCTTTGGTTCTTTCGCGCACGCTCTTTCCGCGCTCCAGGATCAGCGGCCTGAAACCCATCTGTGCTAACAGCAGGCCTGCAAAAATCCCGGCAGGCCCCATGCCCACGACGATGGGTCTTGACGGAAGATATTTTGGCGCATGGGCCACGAACTGGTAGCGCATGTCGGGTGCTCTGCGCACATGCTGATCGCAGGAAAAGCGCGCCAAAACGACGGCCTCGTTCTCTACAGATACATCCAGCGTATAGGTGAACAGGATGGTATGAGATTTGCGTGCGTCCACGCCGCGCTTTAAAACGGTATATTCCGTTAACTCATCATCGGAAAGCTTCAGGCGCTTGAGTATCGCAGTCCTGATGTCTTCATCGGCATGGCCTATGGGCAGTTTTATCTCGGTTAGACGCAGCATCAGCGATGCGCCTGCACATCGAGTCCCGCCAGCACCATTTCAGCTGCACGCAATACGGCGCGCGCCTTGTTCTGCGTTTCCTGCCACTCGCTGTCCGGATTCGAGTCCGCAACGATGCCTGCTCCCGCCTGCACATATAGCATGCCGTCCTTCACCACGGCGGTGCGCAACGCAATCGCGACATCCATGTCGCCGTTGAATCCCAAGTAGCCGACTGCGCCCGCGTAGATTCCCCGCTTTGAGGGTTCCAGCTCGTCTATGATTTCCATCGCGCGTACTTTCGCAGCACCCGACACCGTGCCTGCCGGAAAGGTGGCTTTCAGGACGTCCATCGCGGACAGGCCGGTTTTCAATTTTGCGTCGACATTGGAGACGATGTGCATCACATGCGAATAGCGCTCTATGATCATTTTCTCGGTGAGCTTGACCGTGCCGTTCTGTGCCACGCGACCGATGTCGTTGCGGCCCAAGTCGATCAGCATCAGGTGTTCGGCAAGCTCCTTGGGGTCTGCCAGCAGGTCCTTCGCAAGAGCCGCGTCTTCCTCTGGTGATTTGCCGCGCGGCCTTGTCCCTGCGATCGGGCGCACCGTGACGGTGTCGCCTTCCAGGCGCGCCAGTATCTCGGGCGAAGAGCCCACCACGTGATGATCGTCCATGTCGTAATAGAACATGTAGGGAGACGGATTAATGCTGCGCAGCGCGCGGTAAAGAGATAGAGGTGATGCGGAAAAAGGTTGCACCATGCGCTGCGAGAGCACCACCTGCATGATGTCGCCGTCGAATATGTATTGCTTGGCTTTTGCGACTGCCGCCTTGAAAGATGCTTCACCGAATTCGGATTTTGCCATCCTGTGCGGCGAGGCAGGCTCAAAGGGAATTTCCACGGGCAGCCTGAGCAGGCCTGTGAGTTCGAATAGGCGCTTGCGAGCAAGCACATAGGCATCGTTCTGTTCGGGATCTGCATACACGATGAAAGTGAGGCGTCCGGTCAGATTGTCCACCACAGCCAACTGTTCGGTGAGCATCAACAGGATGTCCGGCGTGTTGATCGCATCGGGCTTTTGAACATGGCTCAAACGCGGCTCGATGTAGCGTATGGTTTCATAACCGAAGTACCCGGCAAGGCCGCCCGAGTAGCGCGGCAATCCGAACAGAGGAGCGACCTTGAAACGCGACTGGTAGTCGCTGATATAGTCGAGCGGATTGACGGCTTCAAAAGTGGTTTCGCGGTTTTTTTCGGTCAGTGTGATCTGCATGCCGCGCACCGTGATGCGGGTGCTGGCAGGAAGACCGATGAAAGAATAGCGCCCGAAGCGCTCTCCTCCCTGGACGGATTCGAGCAAATAGGAAAACGGCTTGTTGGCGAGCTTGAGGTATAGTGAAAGCGGGGTGTCAAGATCGGCAAAAGTCTCTATAACCAGTGGAATGCGGTTATATCCCTGCGCGGCCAGCGCGTTGAATTCCTGCTCTGTAATGGGGTGTGACATGAAAAACCTCCTGTATCAGAAGACAGATGACAGAGGACTGAAGACAGGCATCAGTGAATAATTCGACAATTATTAATCGTCACTGAACCAAATTTCCAATCCGCCATCTCTGTTTTCCTGAATCCTGAATCCTGAATCCTGTTTTCAGGCCAGTTTCAGAAGCGGTAGCGCTGCGGCCAGGTTGGGGATCACTGCGTCCTGGTCCAACGTCTCGACAGGCTCGCCATGGTTGTAGCCATAGGGCACGCAGAATACTGGACATTCGGCGGTGCGCGCGGCGAGCGTGTCGTTCAACGAGTCGCCGATCAGGAGCAACTGCTCGGTCGGAATGCCGAAAAATTTCGCCGCATGCTGCAAAGGCAAGGGGTGCGGCTTCTTCTCGGGCAGCGTGTCGCCTGACAGCACGATCTCGAAGTATCTTGCCAGATTGATGCCTTCAAGTAGCGGCTTCGTGTAGCGTTCGACCTTGTTGGTGATGCAGCCCAGTCGGAAACCCGCAGCTTTCATTGCGTCCAGGCCTTCTATCACGCCTTCAAATACCCGGCTTTGCAGCAGAAGTTCTGTGTAGTGTTTCTCGAATATGGGCAGCGCATGATCGTACAGCGCGGCATCCGGCGTTGCGTGCATGTCGCCGGTCAGGGCGCGTTTGACCAGCCAACTGATGCCGTTGCCGATATAGCTTGCCAGAAGTGTCTGCGAAACCGGCGCATAGTCGATGTCGCGCAGCATGCGGTTGGCAGATTCAGAAAGTTCTGGTGCGGTATGCAGAAGCGTGCCGTCGAGGTCGATCACGATGGCCTTGACGCTTACGGGGGTGGTGTATCGTTTGATATGTGGCATGATTTCCTCAATGCGGTTTGGCAGGCTTCGTTTCCGGAGCTTTGGGTTGATCCTTGGTTTTTGCGACATCTGCTGGGAGAACTGCGCTCGCACCCATGGTTGGGTCCAGCGTCTTGTCCTGTATGTCCTTGTCGGCCGCCTTCCATCCGTTCAGGATGGCTGTGGTGCTCTGCCCGTCGTTTTCCTTCATGCAGTCTTCGGGTTTTTCGAATGAAACCCGACAGGCATAGCCTATCGCTTCCGCGTCCGAATTCTTCTTGTCTGCGGCCCCCGTGAGGCGGTCGCAGCCAGACAATGCGATCAGCAAAACTAGGGCAGCCTGGCGGAACATGGCGGCTTAGACCCGGGCGAGTTCGGCTCGCATTGATGCAAGCACGGTGTCGTATTTGTTTGCATCCGTATCTTTGCGGGCATTGAAGATTGCGGAGCCTGCCACGAAGGTGTCCACGCCTGCAGCAGCTACCTCTCGGATGTTCGCGGGACCCACGCCGCCGTCGATTTCAAGCCTACAGTTGTGGCCTGCGGCGTCTATCATCTGGCGTACCTTGCGCGCCTTGTCCAGCACATAAGGGATGAACTTCTGGCCGCCGAAGCCCGGGTTGACCGACATCAAAAGCACCATGTCCAGTTTGGGTAAGGTGTATTCCAGCACATCCAGCGGCGTGGCGGGGTTGAACACGAGGCCAGCCTTGCAGCCGGATTCTTTGATCAGGCCTATCGTGCGGTCTATGTGTTCGGAGGCTTCGGGGTGGAAGGTGATGTAGGTCGCACCCGCCTTGGCAAAGTCGGGGATGATGCGGTCCACTGGCTTGACCATCAGATGCACGTCGATGGGTGCGGTCACGCCGTGCTTGCGCAAGGCTTCGCAGACCAGGGGGCCTATGGTTAGGTTAGGCACGTAATGGTTGTCCATCACGTCGAAGTGCACGATGTCAGCACCTGAGGCTAATACGTTGTCAACTTCCTCGCCTAGGCGGGCGAAGTTGGCGGAGAGGATGCTGGGTGCGATCTGATACATGGTTTTCCTTACAAAGTTTGATATGAATTATCATATTCTAAACCGAATATGCCGTTTATTGCTGGTCAGGATAGTTCAAGTCCCGCAGATCGGTAAAACTTTCCTAGGTCGGACAGGTCGTCAAACACTGCCGCGGCCCCTGCGAAATTCTGCCTGCTGGTGTAATAGTTGGTGGTGACATAAGTCTTGATGCCTGCGGCAAGACTGGAGCGCAACCCGTTTTCGGAATCTTCTAACGCGATGCAGTCGGCAGCCTTCAAGCGCAGCTTTTCCAAGACCCAGAAATAAATATCCGGCGCGGGTTTTTTTTTCGGCACGATATCTCCGCAGCCGTTGGCCGCAAAAAAATCTTCCCAGTTCTTGCCAAGACCCACTTCAAGCAATGCTGATACATTCTCGGGTGTGGTGGTGGTGGCGATGGCGAGCGTGACTCCTGCAGCATGCGCGTCCTGTATCAGCTGTTTGATGCCCGGGCGCAGCGGCACGTTTCCTTGGCTTATCATCGCAGTGTAATGCCTGGTCTTCAGCGCATGCAGGTTTTTCACGAAATCGTCGAAATCATCCTGCCTGGTAAAGTCTGTCAGAAAGTCGCTTACATAATACTTGATGCGCTCCTTGCCGCCGGTCACCTTTAGCAGCTTGTCGTATAGGGGCACATCCCAGTTCCAGTCAAGGCCGCTGTCTGAAAAGGCTTTGTTGAATGACTGCCTGTGTCCGTCTTCGGTATCGGCAAGCGTGCCGTCCACATCAAAAATAATCGCTTTAATCATAGTGCAGTCGTTAGTTAGTCGTTAGTCATTAGTTGATAGATAAAACCGTCGCTAGAGGCTATTCAAAGTAGCGTCTAGCGACGTTGGTCTGTACTTTATCTCATTCCTGGAATTTTGCCGGCCATGCTGCGCATCATCTTGGCGATGCCGCCGCCTTTGGTGAACATCTTCATCATCTTTTGCGTCTGCTCGAACTGGTTTAGCAGCTGGTTGACATGCATCACCTTGACCCCTGCGCCATCAGCGATGCGCTTCTTGCGCGAAGCTTTGATGATTTCAGGTTTGCGGCGCTCCTGCGGAGTCATCGAGTTGATGATGCCTTCCATCCGGCTGAAAACCTTGTCGTCCATTTTTGAATCGGCAGCGGCCTGTGAGAGCTGCGCAGGAAGCTTGTCCATCAATGCGGATACGCCGCCCATCTTGCGCATCTGCACCATCTGCATCCTGAAATCGTTCAAGTCGAAACTCTTGCCGGTCTGTATTTTCTTTGCAAGCTTCTCGGCTTCCTGCTGGTCCACGCCGCGCTGTGCTTCTTCGAGCAATGATAATACATCGCCCATGCCCAGAATGCGCGAAGCCATGCGCTCGGGGTGAAAGGCTTCCAAGCCGTTAAGCTTTTCGCTGATGCCGATGAATTTGATGGGCTTGCCTGTGATATGACGCACCGAAAGGGCGGCGCCGCCGCGCGCATCACCGTCCATCTTGGTGAGGATGATGCCGGTGAGCGGCAACGCTTCGCCAAAGGCTTTCGCGGTATTCACAGCGTCCTGCCCGGTCATTGCATCCACCACGAAAAGCGTCTCTATCGGTTTTAAGCTGGCGTGAAGTTCTTTAATCTCATTCATCATCGCATCGTCGATCGCAAGGCGTCCTGCGGTGTCTACGATCAGCACGTCGTGGTGATGTTTGCGTGCATAGTCGAGCGCGGCCAGTGCGATGTCCTGCGGACGTTGGCTGATGTCGGAAGCGAAAAAGTCGATGTTGAGCTGCTGCGCTAGCGTGCGCAACTGCTCAATGGCAGCCGGCCGATACACGTCGCAACTGACCAGCAGTATTTTTTTCTTCTGTTGGTCATGCAACAGTTTGGCGAGCTTGCCGCAGGTGGTGGTTTTGCCCGCGCCCTGCAAACCCGCCATCAGTATCACCGCGGGCGGCGTGGTGGCAAGATTGAGCGCGTCGTTGTGCTTGCCCATGATGCGAGTGAGTTCGCGATGCACCACGCCGATGAAAGCCTGTCCTGGATTCAGGTTGCCGATGACTTCCTGGCCTAGTGCGGCTTCCTTGACCTGAGTCGCGAGCTCCTTGACGACCGGCAGCGCAACATCCGCTTCTAGCAGCGCGATGCGCACCTCGCGCATCGCATCCTGGATGTTGGCCTCGGTAAGGCGAGCCTGTCCGCGCAGATTTTTGATGACACCTGAAAGGCGTTGCGTCAGATTGTCCAGCATATCTGTCCTTATGGCTGATCAATGATGTAGAATCCGATAGTCTAAAACATCCTGACAAAAAATGCCTAATCTTCTCCTCACCATCATCGCATTTGCTGCTTATGCATTGCTGGCAACCTATTTCTGGCGTGCGCATGCATCGGGAGAATGCGACGAGCGCTGCCGCGGCGCAGTAGGCCACCTGTCGTTGATCCCGATCGCATTGCATGGCTATCTGTTGTGGCAGTGGATTTTTTCGGATGGCATCATAGACTTGGGTGTATTCAATGCATTTTCGCTGATCGTGTGGCTCACTCTGGTGGTGTACTGGGTCGCGCGATTCTTCTATCCGATAGGCGGGCTGCAGGCGCTGGTGTTGCCTCTTGCGGCAGTCGCGCTGCTCCTGCCGCAGCTGTTCCCTACCGATCACCGCTTGGATCATACCGATTTGCTGGCCTTCAAGGTGCACATCGCGGTTGCGATGCTGGCCTATAGCCTGTTTACCATCGCGACGTTGCATGCAGTGCTGATTTCTCTGGTTGAAAAGCGCCTGCATCATGCAAACCTGCCTCGCGTGCTGCGCACCCTGCCGCCGCTGCTGACCATGGAAAGCCTCTTGTTCCGCATGATAGGGGTAGGTTTTGTGCTGCTGACGCTGACGCTGGTCTCGGGCGTGTTTTTTTCCGAGGAGATATTCGGCAAAGCCTGGGAGTTCAACCACAAGGTGCTGTTCGGCTTTATTTCGTGGTGCGTGTTTGCAGTGCTGCTGACCGGACATCACTACTACGGCTGGCGCGGGAAGACCGCAGTGCGTTGGACGGTGAGCGGCTTCTTGTTCTTGCTGCTGGCGTATCTTGGCAGCAAGTTCGTGCTGGAACAATTGTTGCATCGTTAAATTCTTTGATTATCAAGGTACTTGCTAGCAAAGGCCTTGTGTCGTAGAATGCCTGCCCTTTTGCGGCATGCGGGCTGCATGAAGCGTAAGCAATGCAGCGCGCTGTTGAGGTTTTGCTCCGGGGCTTTTTAAGCCCATAATTTTAGATAGGTTTCTTATGGTCATCATTCGTCTTTCCCGTGGCGGTTCCAAGAACCGTCCGTTTTACAACGTAGTGGTTGCAGACTCACGCAATCGTCGCGACGGCCGTTTCATCGAACGCGTTGGCTTTTACAATTCCGTTGCTAGTGAAAAGCAGGAATCGCTGCGCTTGGATATGGCGCGCGTGGCATTCTGGCAGAGCAAAGGCGCGCAGTTGAGCGACGCGGTTGCCAAGCTGGTAAAACGAGTTGGCGCAACCGCTTCCGCCTGAGAATTCCGAACCCATGGTGATCATGGGGCGCGTGGCATCGGCTTTCGGCATACGTGGCTGGGTTAAAATCCAGCCGTTCAGCGAATATGTCGACAGCCTGCTGGACTATGAAGTATGGTATCTGGGGCAGGAACAGGGGCCTTGGCGCGAAACGAAAGTGACGCTGGTCGAAGCGCGAGACAAAACGCTGGCAGCGCAGTTTCCCGGCTGTATGGATCGCAACGCCGCCGAAAAACTGAGAGGCATGCTGATCGCTGTGCCTCGCAGCAGCCTGCCGGCACAGGAAGAAGACGAGTATTACTGGGCGGATCTGATCGGGCTTGCAGTGGTCAATGTTGCTGGAGAGATTCTGGGTGTGGTTGGCGAATTGCTGGAAACAGGCGCTAACGATGTGCTGGTTGTGAAAGGTTCGGGCCCCGACATCCTGATTCCGTTTCTGAGCAGCGTCATCGGTGAAGTGGACATGAAGGCCAGAACCATACGAGTGGACTGGTCGGCGGATTATTTGTCGTGATTTTCGATGTCATCACGCTGTTCCCGCAGATGTTCGATGCGCTGACGCAATATGGCATCACGCGTCGTGCGGCGGAGCAGGGTCGTTATGTTTTGAGGACGTGGAATCCGAGGGATTTTACAACGGACAATCACCGAACGGTGGACGACAGGCCTTACGGCGGTGGGCCCGGCATGGTGATGCTGGCTGATCCTTTGGCTGCCGCGATCAATGCGGCGCGTGAGCGGCAGAAGGCAGGCGGTGTAACAAAAAGCCGGGTTGTTTATCTTTCCCCGCAGGGCAGGCTGCTCACCCATGCAGTGGTCAAGGAATTGGCAGCACAGCCCGATGAAGGTTTGATTCTGCTCACCGGGCGATATGAAGGAATAGACGAGCGCCTGATCAGCCAGATGGTCGATGAAGAAATTTCTATCGGCGATTATGTGTTGTCAGGCGGTGAATTGGCGTCCATGGTGTTGATGGATAGCCTGGTAAGGCAGATTCCCGGTGTGCTGGGAGATGCCGATTCGGCCGAGCAGGATTCATTTGTGCAGGGCCTGCTAGATTGCCCGCACTACACCCGCCCGGAAGTGTTTAATGGTGAAGCCGTGCCCCCGGTGTTGCTGTCAGGCAATCATGCTGACATACAGCGCTGGCGGCTTTCCCAGTCGTTGGGCAGAACGTGGACACGACGCCCGGATTTATTGGCTAAGCGTGTTTTGACAAAAGAGGAGTCTGGTCTTCTGGCCGAGTTTCAGAAGGAACAAGATCCGAAAATCAAAAAGGAGCAGTTAAAGTGAATTTGATCGAACAGTTGGAACAGGAAGAAATCGCCCGTCTGGGTAAAACTATACCGGATTTTGCGCCAGGCGATACGGTCGTCGTCAGCGTGAACGTGGTTGAAGGCGAGCGCAAGCGTGTGCAGGCTTTCGAAGGCGTGGTGATTGCCAAGCGCAATCGCGGGTTGAACTCGGGTTTTATCGTGCGCAAGATATCCGCCGGTGAAGGCGTGGAGCGCACATTCCAGACATACTCGCCTGTGATCGCTTCGATCGAAGTGAAGCGTCGCGGTTCTGTGCGCCGCGCAAAGCTGTATTATCTGCGGGAACGTTCAGGCAAGTCGGCGCGCATCAAGGAAAAGCTGGCAGTGCGCCGTTAATCGGCCTTGTATGAAAAAAACGGGAGCTTGTGCTCCCGTTTTTTATTATCATTGCGCCATGCGCTATCAGGCAAAACTATATACACCTTTTTCAGTGCTCGGCATACGCTGTGCTAATGATATGTTAACGGGCATCGATTTCCTGCCAGTTACTGAAAAGACGAAAGCGCCGGAAGATGTGTTCGCCGAACAGGTGTGCTGTCAGCTGATCGGCTATCTTGAGAATCCCGATTATAAATTTTCCATTCCGCTTGCAACCAGCGGAACACCTCATCAGAAAAGAGTCTGGCTAGCTATGCTGGCCATTCCCAGCGGGAAGACGAAGAGCTATGGCGAGCTGGCGGCGGAGCTGCATTCGGGCGCGCAGGCTGTTGGGCAGGCGTGCGGCGCGAATCCGATACCCGTTGTCATTCCCTGCCACCGGGTGCTCGGCAAGACAGGTCTTGGCGGATTCATGAAGCACGGCAGCGGTGCGCCGCTGGAGATCAAGCGCTGGCTGCTCGCACATGAACGAGCTGCTTGACGAGTTTTGCGACAGCCTGTGGCTGGAAGACGGGCTTTCGCGCAACACGCTGGAGAGCTACCGGCGCGATCTTGACAAGTTTGCTGCATGGCTTGAAAAACGCCGCGAGGTGGGTCTTTTGCAAGCCTCGCACGCGGATTTGCAGGGCTATCTTGGTGAAATGTTTACGGTGGAACATGCCAAGGCGAGCTCAACAGGGCGCAACCTTTCAAGCTTGAAGCGGCTGTACCGTTACCTTTTAAGGCAGGGGAAAATTACGGTTGATCCCACACTGCAGATCGATACGCCAAAGCTGCCGCGTCAGTTGCCTAAGACGCTCACCGAGCAGGATGTCGAGCTGCTTTTGGACGCACCTGATATAGAAACGCCGTTAGGCCTGCGCGATCGAGCCATGTTCGAGGTGCTTTATGCAAGCGGCCTGCGCGTAACAGAGCTGGTCAGTCTGAAACTTGCGCAAGTGAGCATGGACATGGGCGTCGTGCGCGTGATGGGCAAAGGCAGCAAGGAGCGCATGGTGCCTTTGGGCGAAGAGTCGCTGGACTGGTTGCGTCGTTATGTTTCAACGGGGCGGGCTGCGCTGCTGGGAGCGCAGGCGAGTGACGATTTGTTTGTGACCGCAAGGGCGGAAGCGATGACGCGCCAGATGTTCTGGCATCTGATCAAGAAGCATGCGAGGAACGCGGGGTTGGCGAAACCCTTGTCGCCGCACACGCTGCGCCATGCGTTTGCCACGCATCTGCTCAATCACGGCGCGGATTTGCGCGTGGTGCAGCTGCTGCTTGGCCATGCCGATATTTCCACCACACAGATATACACTCATGTCGCCCGGGAACGGCTGAAGCAGCTGCACGCAAGACACCATCCGAGAGGTTAGCTGAAGTTAGAATCTGGACTGTCAGTCGCGCCCCCTTCCTCCATCGCGATGGTATTCGTCACGGTAGCGATCGTCCTGCCCTTCATCGTGACGGTCAAACCTGCGTTCATCGCGGCGGTAACGCGGCGCATATTCATGCCGATACCAGTTGTCCCGCACAAAATAAACGCGCTCGCGGCACGCATTGTATTCGTGGCAATGACGGCGCCAATTTTTGGCATAGCCCGGGGGCACGCGCAGATAGATCGGCGGACGGCCCATGGGTACCGGGCCAACAGCCATGGGCTGGCTGTAGATCAACTGCGGACTCGGAAAGCTGTTCATGTCCAGTCTGCCGTAGAAGCCCGGCTCGCCTATGCTGACCGATACGCCAACGTCGGCGTATGCCTGGGCATTGAAGAGGAAGAGGGACAATGCAATTAAGAAAAGTTTCATGTTAACTCCCGATTGTCTTCAGAGAAGCCGATGATACGCCCAAACTCTCGGGTTATGATTTTTTGACTTTTTTCATCGCATCCTCGATACGCTCGCAGAGCGTCTTCAATATTTTGATGCGGGAGAAATTCTTGTCATTGGCCTCTATCAGCGTCCAAGGCGCAATCTCGGTGCTGGTTCTGTCCACCATGTCACAAACCGCCTGCTCGTATTCGTCCCATTTTTCGCGGTTGCGCCAGTCCTCAGGCGTGATCTTGAAGTGTTTGAAGGCGACTTCTTCTCTTTCCTTGAAGCGCTTTAGCTGTTCGTCCTTGCTGATGGACAGCCAGAACTTGACCACGATGATGTTGTGGCGCACGAGCTGTGCTTCGAAATCGTTGATCTCGCTGTAGGCGCGCATCCAGTTAGCCTCCGAGCAGAGTTTCTCGACGCGCTCGACTAGCACTCTGCCATACCAGGAGCGGTCGAATATCGTCATGCGGCCTCGTCTCGGAATATGCCGCCAGAAGCGCCAGAGGTAAGGTTGGGCGCGCTCTTCTTCGGTGGGTGCTGCGATCGGGATGACAGTATAGTAGCGAGCATCCAGCGCGCCCGTTATGCGGCGGATGGCACCACCCTTTCCCGCGGCATCGTTGCCTTCGAACATCGCAATCACGGTGAGCTTTTTGAACTTATGGTGGCGCGTCAGCAGCGCAAGTTTTCCCTGATATTTTTCCAGCTCGTCGAGGTAGGTCTTCCTGTCGATTTTCTGGCCAAGGTCCAGCGTTTTCAGGATGTCCAAATTGTCGATCGAAGGCAGGGGCGGAGGTGCTGATATCTCGTTTTTCTCCGTGCCAGCTTCATCGAGACGTTTTCGAATTGCATCGAGTATCGTTTTTCCCACAGTCAGGCTGCGGTAGTGCGGGTCAAATCCTTCGACGATGGTCCATGGCGCCTCGGCCGTGCTGGTGTGCCGAATGACACTTTCAGCAACCGCGTGAAACCTGTCATACTGTTTGTAGTGCTCCCAGTCGCGTTCGGTGACGCGCCAGCGGGTCTTCGGATCTTTCTCAAGTATCCTGAGCCTCGTTTTCTGCCTGTCACGCGACAGATGCATCCAGAACTTCAGAATCAGCGCGCCTTCATCGGCCAACATGGTTTCGAAGCGCCTAGCACGTTCCAGACTCTGGTCCAGATCCGCCGTCCCGTTCTTGCTCTGCACATGTTTGATGATCGTATCCGTGTACCATGAACCCAGGAAGATGCCGATGCGACCCTTGGGCGGCAATTCGCGCCAGAACCGCCACATCACCGGACGATCGAGTTCTTCATCGGACGGGTCTCCCATGCCGTGGGTTTGCAGATAACGCGGATCCATCCATTCGTTGAGCAGGTTCACGGTTTCCCCCCTGCCCGCACCGTCCACGCCGCCCATCACGATAATCAGGGGGAACTGTGCTAGCTTTGCCATATCCAACTGCGCTTCCAGCAGCGCTGCACGCAATATCGGCACTTCCCTGTCGTAAGTTTTCCTGTTTATCCTGTGGCCGATTTCGGCGGATTCGAACATGATGGCAACCTACAGAAAATCTGGCGTGATTGCGAGGCGCAAGGTGGTCTCGGAATCGCCTTCGTGACGGGACAGCCACCACAGCCCGCTCTTCTTGATGCGCAAGGGTTCGCAGCCCAGCAGCTGTGCTGCAACAGTACCCAGCGTGGGCTGATGCCCGACCACCAGAACGGTTCCGCCGGCGTCTGGCCAGCGCGCTGCCTGCAGCACCGCATGGACGGATGCGCCGGGCGCGATGGATGGCACAGTGGTGAAGTCCGCAGTGAGCGCTGCAACGGTCTGCTGGGTGCGCGCTGCCGGGCTCACAAGGATGCGCACATCAGGCGGCAGGTGTTGCCGCAGGAAGGCTGCCATCTTCACCGCCTGTTTGCGGCCCTTCTCAGTCAGTTCGCGCGACAGATCAGGAAAACTGTCTTCTGCTTCTGCATGGCGCCATAAAATCAGTTCCATCTTGCCTCCAAATATTTCTGTTTACAGGCGGAAATTATAGTGTATATACTATATACATCATTTTAATCCAAAGGGAATACCATGAGCACAAAAAAATCCGCTGCCGTTAAGCTGGATGCTGCAAAGCCTGTCAGCAAGACCGCAGCCAGGCCAGTGAAAAAATCTCCCGCGCCCGTGAAAAAAATTACTGCATCGCCCGCCGTATCGCTCAGGGATGCGGGGAAACAGGAAAAGTCCGTAAAAGCCACCAAAAAGCCGAAAGTGGTACGAGACAGCTTTACCATGCCGCAGAGCGAATATCAGAAAATCAGCCAGATCAAGGCGCTGTGCCTGAAATCCGGGTTGCAGGTGAAGAAAAGCGAAGTGCTCAGGGCCGGCGTGATTGCACTGTGCGCAATGAGCGAGGCTCAGTTGACCAAGGCGTTGGGCTCGCTGGACAAGATCAAGACAGGCCGCCCCAACAAGCACTAAAAAACAGGACCTAGGATTCGGGATTCAGGCCACAGTTTTGACGGGTGCGCTGGCCAGTTGCTGAAGCAGTTCGTTCTGCGCGCATTTCTTCGCGGCTCGGCGCGGATTCTTTTGGCGGTATTGCCCATCGCCGTCCATGTCCCATGCCTGGCAGTTGTCCAGCAAGTAGACTTTCAGGCCCTCTTCGATCACGCGTTTCTTAAGTTTCTTGTCGAGGACGGGAAAGCAGATTTCAATGCGGCGGAAAAAATTCCTATCCATCCAGTCGGCGCTAGCCAGATACACGTTGTGCTGTAGGTCGTTCCTGAAATAGAAGATGCGCGTGTGTTCCAGAAAGCGCCCGATGATGGAGCGCACGCGGATGTTCTCCGACAGACCGGGCACACCGGGTCGCAGTGCGCATACGCCGCGCACGATTAGATCCACTTTCACGCCCGCCTGAGAGGCTTCATAAAGCGCGGTGATGATGCCGGGTTCCAGCAACGCGTTCATCTTGGCGATGATGTGCGCGCGTTTTCCGGCCTTTGCCAGCGCTGTTTCATTGTGTATGGCGCGCAGCACCTCGATGTGCAGGGAGAAAGGGGATTGCCAGAGATGGTTGAGCCTGCGCGCACGTCCGAGACTCGTCAGCTGGCTGAACACCTCGTTGGCGTCGGCGCAAATTTCCTCGTTGCAGGTAAACAGCCCGAAGTCGGTATAAAGCTTGGCGGTGCGCGGATGATAGTTTCCGGTGCCAAGATGGACGTACCGGCGTAGCTGGCCTTCCTCGCGCCGCACCACCATCAGCATCTTGGCATGTGTCTTGTGTCCTACCACACCATACACCACATGCGCCCCGACTTCTTCAAGACGGTTTGCCCAGTTGATGTTGGCTTCCTCGTCGAATCGGGCCAGCAATTCGACCACCACGGTGACTTCCTTTCCGCGTTTGGCCGCCGCGATCAGCGCTTCCATCAGCGCAGAATCGGCGCCTGTGCGATACACAGTCTGCTTGATCGCGACCACATTCGAGTCGCTTGCAGCCTGCTGGATGAAATTGATCACAGGCTTGAAGGACTGGTAAGGGTGGTGCAGTAGGATGTCTCCCTTGCGTATCACCTTGAACATGTCAGCCCCCTTCCTCTGCAGCATGTTGGGTATGCCGGGCACGAAGACGGGAAACTTGAGGTCGTCGCGCGCCACGAGATTGGGAATTTCCATCAGGCGTACAAGATTCACAGGGCCGTGCACACGATACAGGTCATCGGAGGTGAGATTGAATTCCTTGAGCAGCAGCGCTTCAATCTGCGGCGAGCAGTTGTCCGCGATTTCCAGGCGCACCGCGTCGCCGAAATGACGCTGCGGCAATTCACCCTGCAGGCTCAGGCGCAGATTCTTGACTTCTTCCTCGTCGACGAACAGGTTGCTGTTGCGCGTGACACGGAATTGAAAACAACCGAGCACTTCCATGCCGCTGAACAGCTCGCCGACATGAGCGTGCAGTATGGAAGAAAGAAAGATGAAGCCGTACTCGCAGCCGCTTATCTCGGGCGGCAGGAGGATGGTGCGCGGTAATACGCGTGGCGCCTGCACGATGGCGCGAGTCGAGTTGCGTCCGAATGCATCCTTTCCCACAAGCTCCACGGCAAAATTCAGGCTCTTGTTGAGCACTCTTGGAAAAGGATGCGCAGGGTCAAGCCCGATGGGTGTCAATACCGGCATGACTTCGCGAAAGAAGAAGTCCTTCAGCCATGCTTGCTGCGTTGCATCCCAATGGGTGCGGCGCAAAAACTTGATGCCCTGCTCGGCCAGCGCAGGCGTGATGTCTTCGTTGAACAGGCGGTATTGGTGTTCGATCAATTGATGCGCCTGTTCGCGCACGCATTTTAAAGTCTGTTTCGCGCTCATGCCGTCCGCGCTGGTTGAAATGCCGCCCAGCTTGACCTGCTCCATCAGGCCGGCCACGCGGATTTCAAAGAATTCATCGAGATTGCTGCTGCCTATGCAGAGATACTTCAACCGCTCAAGCAAAGGGATGCGCAAATCTTCGGCTTGCGCCAGCACGCGCCGGTTGAACTCGAGCTGGCCGAGTTCACGGTTGAGGAACTGCTGCGAGGTCAATTTATTGGGCAAGCCGGGAGCCTATTTTTGTGGGGTATAACCTTCCGGCATTTGTGTACCCGAACCGAAGAAATAGTTTTCCATCTGTGTTGCGAGGTATTTGCGCGCCGCCTGATCCGCCAGATTGAGGCGGTTCTCGTTGACCAGCATGGTCTGGAATTTGATCCAGCCCTGCCAAGCTTCCTTGGATACGTTGTCGAAAATTTTCTGGCCAAGCGTGCCAGGATAAGGCAGGCGCTCCAGCCCTTCGGCCTCGCGCCCCAGTTTTACGCAATGAACCATTCTAGCCATGTTGCATTTCTCCATTTGATAAATTGTACGAAGTGATTATGACACTAATGCGGCTGCATGAGGGGTCGTTGATCGAAAGTTCAGAAGCCGTTTTTGTGAAGCATGAATACGACCGCAGATGCCGCAACGCAATACAGTCCGAACAGCGGCCAGCGGCCGTTTTCCAGCCAGTTTGAAAGCCACTTGAGCGCAAGCAGCCCGGCAATAAAGCTGAATACCATGCCCAAAAGGCTGGGCATGAAAACCCGTGTCATGTCAGTCGCGGAAGACGCATGCTGATTATGAAGCAGGCGCAATACTTCACGGGCAATGACGGGGGGTGTGAGCACGACAGCAAGTGCAAAGCTGAACGCCTCGAGTTTTTTCCTGGCCACACCCATCAGCAATCCAGCTGAGATGGTCGCCCCTGATCTTGAAAATCCGCGAAAGGGCAGGCAGATGCCCTGAATCGCACCGATATAGCAGGACTCCTTCATGCGAAGAGGGGTTTCCGGCGCAAAGCGGTTTTTGATGCCCGCATAAAGAATCAAGAGGCCCACTGCCGCAAGCGATGCAGAGATCAGATTCATGTTGCCGAAAAGCAGCTCGATTTCCGCATGCGGAATGTCCTTCATGAAGAATTTCTCGATTGCGAACTTGAGCGTCAGTCCCACAGCGCCCGTCAGCAGGGTTGCTGCCATGATGAATTTCACCGTCTCCCAGAATGCCTGCCGCGACGAGAAAAAGCTTTCCTGCCAGGTCTTCCAGAAAAAGAAGATCACCGCAAACATCGTGCCTGTGTGCAGCATCACTAGCAACATCGTCATTTCAGGTGCGGTCGGGTCTAGCCCCATCAGCTTCTCTGCCACGATTACATGCGCCGAGCTCGACACGGGCAACAGTTCGGCTGCGCCCTGTACGATGGCAAGGATAAGGATTTGCAATAAGGTCATTTTCAGATTCCGGTGGTTGTTCGGCGCTTATCGTTCAGCTATACAGCTTGCTGCCTTTCGCAACGAATTCGATGGATTTCAGCTGCATGCCCTTGTCAAATGCATCCGCTTCCGCAATGCCTTCTTTTGCTGCGAATTCGCGCACGTCTTGCGAAATTTTCATCGAGCAAAAATGCGGGCCGCACATTGAACAGAAGTGCGCGACCTTGGCCGATTCCTTGGGCAGAGTCTCGTCGTGGAATTCACGGGCGCGGTCTGGATCGAGACCCAGGTTGAACTGGTCTTCCCAGCGGAATTCGAAGCGCGCCTTGGACAGCGCGTTGTCTCGTATCTGCGCGCCGGGATGTCCCTTGGCAAGGTCGGCTGCATGCGCTGCGATCTTATAGGTGATGATGCCTTCTTTCACGTCGTCCTTGTTGGGCAGACCAAGGTGCTCCTTGGGCGTGACATAGCACAGCATCGCGGTGCCGAACCAGCCTATCATCGCAGCGCCTATCGCGCTGGTGATGTGGTCGTATCCGGGAGCGATATCCATGGTAAGCGGCCCCAGCGTGTAAAAAGGCGCGTCATGGCACCACTTGGCCTGCAGATCCATGTTTTCCTTGATCAGGTGCATGGGCACATGTCCTGGACCTTCTATCATCACCTGCACGTCGTGCTCCCATGCGATCTTGGTGAGTTCGCCCAGCGTCTTCAGTTCGCCTAACTGCGCTTCGTCGTTGGCGTCGTAGATGGAACCGGGGCGCAGCCCATCGCCCAGGCTGAACGTCACATCATAGGCCTTCATGATCTCGCAGATTTCCTCGAAATGCGTGAAGAGGAAGTTTTCCTTGTGATGCGCCAAGCACCACTTGGCCATGATGGAGCCGCCGCGTGAGACGATGCCGGTCATGCGGTTCGCAGTCATCGGTACATAGCGCAGCAACACGCCTGCATGGATAGTGAAATAATCCACACCCTGTTCGGCTTGTTCGATCAAGGTGTCGCGGAAGATTTCCCAGGTCAGATCTTCCGCCTTGCCGTTGACTTTCTCCAACGCCTGATAGATGGGCACGGTGCCGATAGGGACCGGGGAATTGCGGATGATCCATTCGCGGGTCTCGTGTATGTTCTTGCCGGTGGAAAGGTCCATCACCGTGTCACCTCCCCAACGTGTGGCCCAAGTCATCTTTTCCACTTCTTCCTGTATGCTGGAACCCAAGGCCGAGTTGCCGATGTTCGCGTTGATCTTGACTAAGAACTTGCGCCCGATAATCATTGGTTCGAGCTCGGGGTGATTAATGTTGGCGGTGATGACGGCGCGGCCTGCTGCGACCTCATCGCGCACAAATTCAGGCGTGATCAGCTTGGGCATGATTGTTCCGAAACTTTCACCTGGGTGCTGCTTTTTCATCATCTCGGACATGCCGTCGATTCTCTGGTTTTCTCGGATGGCGATGTATTCCATCTCGGGGGTGATGATGCCTTGTCGCGCATAGTGCATCTGCGTGACATTTCTGCCCTGCTTTGCTCGTCTTGGAGAACGCCTCAAATTGAAGCGCATATCGGCCAAAGCTGGGTCATCAAGGCGCATCTGTCCATAGTCCGAGGTCAGGCGATCCAGGGCCTCGGTGTCATTGCGCTCAACGACCCAGGCTTCGCGCATGGGCGCAAGTCCAGAGCGTATGTCGATTTTGACGGCAGGATCGGTATAGGGGCCTGAGCAGTCGTAAACATAGATGGGTGGATTCCTTTCGGCACCCATGCCGTCAGGTGTATCGGCCTGCGATATTTCACGCATCGGCACTAAGAGGTCGGGCCGGCTTCCCTGCACATATACCTTGCGAGAATTGGGCAGAGGCTTGATCGCGGCGGCATCGACTTGCGCGGCATTGGCGGTGAATTTGGTATTGGCGTTCATAAGTGATGTTCCTAAAGTTCTAGGGAGCATCATCAAGATGCTTCCCTACGACGGCATTATCCGTACAGGTTCAAAGGGTATATCTCACTTTGTCAGCACACCTGACAAAGACCCCCAGCGAGTTGTGCAAGGTACTGGAAAAGCAGGCCAAAAGCAACCCGGCCAGCGCAGTTAAGTTGAGCATGGGCGCAGTGTGTTGTTATACTGCGCGACGAAACTTCACTGATGGATAGGAAAATGCAGAATATGGAACAGGCTCGCTTCAATATGATAGAGCAGCAGATTCGCCCTTGGGACGTGCTGGATACGCGAATACTGGAACTGCTCCATCGCATCCGTCGGGAACATTTTGTACCTGAAAATAAAATAACCATGGCCTTCATGGATATGGAAATACCGCTGGGCCACGGCGTATCCATGTGGCAACCTAAACTGGAAGCGCGCGTGCTGCAGGAATTGCATCTCAAACGCAGCGATCGAGTGCTTGAAGTTGGCACGGGCAGTGGTTATCTGACCGCTTTGCTTGCGGCGCTTGCAGGGCATGTCACTTCAGTCGAGATCGAACCTGCACTTAGCGCCATGGCGAATGCGCGCCTGCATCATTGCGAGAATGTCACACTGGAAATCGGGGATGCATCCCGCGGCTGGAGCGGAAAATACGACGCCATCGTGCTGACCGGCTCGACGCCCGTGTTGCCGCAAGCCTTTCAGGACAGCTTGAATGTCGGTGGGCGCCTGTTTGCGATTGTAGGCGAAGCGCCTGTGATGGAGGCGAAGCTGATCACACGCGTTGCTCCGGATGTCTTTGAAACGGTCAACATCATGGAAACCTGCATTGCACCTTTGCAGAATGCACAGCAGCCTGAGCGGTTCGTATTCTGAAGCTGTCCGCATGCTTTGCGATATTAAGCGAATGAGCGTGAACCCGATGAAAATAAAATCATTCATATTGTTCCTGGCCGTGGCGTCAAACAGCGCGCAGGCGACCGACCTGCTGGATGTTTTCCACAGTGCGCAGCGCAACGATCCGGTGATTGCCGCGGCACGCGCGGCCCAGCAGGCAGGTGCCGAAAAGCTGCCGCAAGGTCGTTCGCTGCTTTTGCCAACCGTCAGCCTGAATGCAAACTCCACGGCCAACAATCAGAACGTGCAGTATCTCGGATTTCCGCTCTCGGTCATCAACGGCAGCTATCGGTACAACAGCAATGGCTATGGAGTGACCATGGTTCAGCCATTGTATCGAGAGCAGAACTGGGTGGCTTATACCGAGGCGCAATTGCAGGTTGCGCAAACCGATGCGCAATTAAGAATCGCCGAGCAGGATCTGGTGCTGCGCACCGCGCAGGCGTACTTCGATGTGCTGATGGCTCAGGATAGTGTGGAACTTGCCGAGGCGCAAAAAGCCGCCATTGACGAGCAGCTAGCACAGGCCAAGCGGAATTTCGAGGTTGGGACTGCCACGATCACCGACACTCACGAGGCACAGGCGCGCCACGACCAGATCTATTCGCAACAGATCGCGGCACAGAACAATTTGGAAATCAAGCGCAGCGCGCTGCAGCAGCTCATCAATGCCGAGCCGCATGATCTTAAGCCGCTTGGCGCGCAATTCAAGCCGGGAATGCCTCAGCCTGTGGGCATGGACAAGTGGGTGGGCAATGCAGAGATCAACAATCCCCAGCTTGCCATAGCCCACGCTGGCGTCGAACTTGCCGAAAAGGAAGTGGAAAAAAATCGCGCCGGACATTACCCGACCGTGGACCTGGTGGCGAATTATTCCAACAGCAATATGGGTGGCAGCATGGCCAGCGATATCACGACCAAGAGCCTGGGCGTTCAGCTCAACATGCCCATCTTTGAAGGCGGCATGATCAGGTCCAAGTCGCGCGAAGCCGTCGCAAACCGCGATCGCGCAAGGCAGGATATGGAGAATTCACGCCGCAGCGTTGACCAGCAGGCAAGGCAGGCTTATCTCGGCGTGATATCCGGTGTTTCTCAGGTTGAAGCCCTGCAGCAGGCACTCGTTTCCAGTGAGACTGTGCTGGCTTCCAGCAAGCTGGGCCAAGAGGTCGGCGTGCGCACCAACCTTGACGTGCTGAACGCAGAGCAACAGCTATATGCGACGCGTCGCGACCTGTATCAGGCGGAATATGACTATCTGTTGAGCGAGTTGCGCTTGAAGGCTGCAGTAGGCGAGCTTGACGAAGCAGAACTGGCAAAGATCAACCAGGCATTCCATTGATTCAGCAGCTAGATCTTCTTAACGAACACCTTGGATTTTCTTTGATAGTTGTAAAGCGCCTTCTTCT
Source organism: Pseudomonadota bacterium (assembly GCA_021787435.1). Taxonomy (GTDB): domain Bacteria; phylum Pseudomonadota; class Gammaproteobacteria; order Burkholderiales; family Gallionellaceae; genus Gallionella. Next base: position 90,799 of record JAJYLY010000002.1, read on the forward strand.
GTGAAGGAAGTTCTGATGTGTCGCTTTCCTTGAAGCCTCGCTCCAGGAACCAGTGCGCGGTGCGCGTGGTCAACACGAACAGTTTCTTTAGTTTCTGCGACTTGGCGAGTGCCGTCATGTGGTTCATGATCGCCTCTCCATAGCCACGATCGCGGTATTGAGGATCGACCGCCAGGCAGGCAAGTTCGGCTTCGGCTTCATCCGGAAAAGGATAGAGCGCAGCGCATCCGACGATGCGGTGGTCGTGTTCCAGCACAACGAAACGCTCGATCTCGCGCTCCAGAAGCTCGCGATTGCGCCTGACCAGTATGCCCTGTTCCTCGAGTGGAATCAGCAATTGCAGGATGCCGCCGACATCTTCTATTGACGCGTCGCGCAGTGTGTTGAGCGTTGACTCCACGATCATCGTGCCTATGCCTTCGCTGCTGAACAGCTCGTGCAGAATGGCGCCATCAGTATGCCGGCTGATCAGATGGGTGCGCGCAACGCCTGCCTCGCAGGCGCGTACCGCGCAGGGCAAAAACAGGCTTACATCGTCCGGCAATTTCCGGTTTGCGGACAGTTCGGCTGTCGCCTGGACGATGGTCAGTTCTTTGAGCAGCACGCCTTTTTTGTCCATTACTCCGTCGACATCCATCAGGAATACCAGCTTGTCTGCATCCAGCGCGATGGCTGTGGCGGTGGCGACATCTTCAAGCGTGAGGTTGAAGACTTCGCCCGTGGGGGAATAACCCAGCGGCGAGAGCAGTACCACCTCTCCGAACTCCATGCGGTCGTTGAGTGCGGCGACATCCACCTTGCGCACGCAACCGGTATGCTGTAGATCCACGCCGTTGATCACGCCCATCGGCTGCGCGGTGATGAAGTTTCCCCCTGCAACGCGTATGTCGGCGTTGGCCATCGGCGAATTGGCAAGCCCCATGGAAAGCAATGCCTCGATCTCGACCCGCACTCGGCCGACAGCCTCCTTGACGCATTGCATGGTCACCGCATCGGTCAGGCGTATCCCCTGATGGTAGCTGTCTTCGAGATTCATCCTGGCAAGATGCTGTTCGATCTGGGGGCGGGCGCCGTGCACCAGCACCAGCCGTATGCCTAATGCGGCCAGCAGGTTGAAGTCGTGGGTCAGTTCGACGAATTTACCGTCGGCAACCATTTCGCCGCCGAATGCGATGACGAAAGTCTTACCCCGGAAGCTGTTAATGTAGGGCGCCACAGAGCGAAACCACGCAACAAAATCGGCGGGACGGGTTACAGTTGGCATGTTGTTCTCCTGTACTTACTGTTCGTCGAGTAGTTTGCCTGCGATGGCCCAATTTTCATCCGGCAGTTCATCGAAGGCAATATAGGTGTATGAGGCGGGTTTGTCTGCGAGGCGCGCCAGCGTGTCGGTGATTTCCTCGGCGATCCTGGCTTTCTGTTCGCGGCTTAGGCTGCCTGCGATGCGGATATTGACATAAGGCATGATGTCCTCCTGATACAAGCGTTAACAAAAATCTCCCCACAGCGTTTGCAGCGCGGACAACCCGGCAATCGCAGCAGTTTCGGTGCGCAGTATGCGCGCGCCCAGGCGTACCGAAATAAAGCCGGCAAGCTGCGCCGATTCGCTCTCCGCCTGTGAAAATCCGCCTTCGGCACCGATCAGCAATATGGCCATGCCTTCCGGCTTCTTCTGGGTATTCAGTGAAATGTTACCCTGCGGCTGCAGGATGAATTTGCTGCTGTCAGTCTGACGCATCTTGTCTAGCCATGTCATGATGTCCACCGGTGCATGTATCAAGGGTAACATGTTGCGTCCGCATTGTTCGCAAGCCGAGATGGCAACCTGCTGCCAATGCTCCGTGCGGCGCTGTGCACGTTCGAAAGATAATCTTGCAACGCTGCGTTCGGTGGAAAGCGGTTGTATTTCTGTTACGCCAAGCTCAGTGGCTTTCTGCATGACCCAGTCCATTTTCTCGCTGCTAGACAATGACTGTGCCAGCAACACAGGCAGATTGGATTCGCGGTTCGCAGTGATATGAGTGATGCGGTTCACGATGACTTGTTTGCCTGTGATCCTTTCGATAAAGCCATGACACTCGGCACCCAGTCCGTCGAAAAGCTGCACATGGTCGCCCTCATGCAGCCGTAACACGCGGCTAGCATGATGTGCAGCATTTTCTGGCAGGCTGAACGAGTCCGTGCGAGGAAGCGGTGGCGGACAGTAGAAGCGTGGCATGATGAGATCGTTAAGAGTGGCTGTAGGCGTGATAATATACTGCCAGAGAATATCTTGTCAGGAGCATGAAATGGTCAGTCTACAACCCCCTCTGTGTAATTTCGGCTGGAAGGCCAGTGATTTCGATTTGCCGGGTATCGATGGCAAGCGCTACGGCCTAGCCAATGCGCGCGGCAAGAACGGTTTGCTGGTGATGTTCATCTGCAATCATTGCCCATATGTGAAATCCATACGCGAACGCCTGGTGCGCGATACACTTGAGCTGCAGCAGCACGGCATTAACAGCATCGCCATCATGTCCAACGATGTGTCTGAATATGCAGAGGACTCTTTCGAAAACATGAAGCTGGTAGCCGAGCAGTATCGCTATCCTTTTCCGTATGTTCTGGACGAAAGCCAGCAGGTAGCGAAGGATTACGGTGCTGTGTGTACGCCTGATTTCTTCGGGTTCAATGCCGATCTGGAGCTGCAATATCGCGGCAGACTGGATGCATCTCGCAAGGAACTCGTTCAGGATGCACCGCGCGATCTTTACGCCGCGATGCTGCAAGTGGCCAAGACCGGGCAAGGCCCGAAAGAGCAGATTGCCAGCATGGGCTGCTCGATAAAATGGAAGAATGAGTAATATGGTGCAGCCGCCTAAAAACAGTGTCACCGGTATGAGCGCGCTGCTCAAGGCGACCATTGCTGCGGTCAAGCTCGTGGCGGCAGAGGAGGTCATGCCGCGTTACCTGAAGGTTGCGCATCAGCACAAGAGCGATGGCAGTTTGTGCACAGATGCGGATATCGCCACGCAAACTATACTGTCCAAGAAGCTGCAGGCTATCTGCAACGTACCAGTACTGGGTGAAGAGATGCCTGAAGAGGAACAGCGGGCGATCTGGCAATCCGCGCATGAAGGATTGTGGTGTGTGGATCCGATAGATGGCACTTCCAACTTTGTTCACGGCCTGCCCTATTTTGCAGTTTCTGTCGCCTTGTTGCGCGAAGGCAAGGCAGTGCTGGGGGTGGTCTATGAGCCTGTCTCTGATGAAATGTTTGCGGCTGAATCTGGCCGGGGAGCTTACCTGAATGGTGAAAAGCTACTTGGCCATGCCATTGCACGGACCATGGAGCAGGCCCTTGCCAACGTGGATTTGAAACGATTGCGCCCCAAGCTTGCAGCACAGCTTGCGACCAATCCGCCTTGCGCATCGCAGCGCAACTTTGGCGCCAGCGCGCTGGAATGGTGTTATACCGCTGCGGGACGCTATGATCTTTATCTGCACGGCGGACAAAAGCTATGGGATTATGCTGCAGGCGCGCTGATACTGATGGAGGCAGGCGGATACGCAGCCTGCATCGAAAGCGATGATTTCTCGGCGGGCGATATATGGCAGCGTTCCGTCATGGCGGCGCGCAGCGAAGCCTTGTTTGTCGAGTGGAAAAACTGGATACGTGCACAGCAGGACTGACTGCGCTGAGTCTTCAAGTCTGCGGGCGACTTTTTTCAAGAACAAAGGGGTCACCTTGAAAATATTGATACTGGGGGCGGGCCAAGTCGGTTCAACCGTGGCGGAAAGCCTGGTGAACGAAGCCAATGACATCACTGTCGTGGATCAGGATGCGGCAAAGCTCGCATTGCTGCAGGAGAGATTGGATCTGCAGGTGCTGACGGGCAGCGCATCTCATCCTTCGGTACTTGAACAGGCAGGCATTGCCGAGGCTGACATGCTGCTGGCAGTGACGCAAAGCGATGAAGTTAACATGGTGGCCTGCAAACTGGCGGCCAGCCTCTACAACACGCCCACACGCATCGCTAGGATACGCTCGGCCGATTATCTTGCGCGTCCCGAGTTGTTCAACAAGAATAATTTCTGCGTGGACTTTTCCATCTGCCCTGAACAGATACTCACCGACTACATCACCAAACTGATCGAGTTTCCTGAAGCGTTGCAGGTGTTGCATTTTTCTCATGGCAAGGCTTCCTTGGTGGCAGTGCGTGCCTTTACGGGCGGACCGCTGGTAGGCAAGCCGCTCAGTTTCCTGCATACTCATATGCCCCAGATCGATACGCGTGTGGCGGCGATTTTTCGCAAAGATGGGCCGCTGATACCCGAAGGCAGCACGGTAGTTGAAGACGGTGATGAAATTTTTTTCATCGCTGCGACCAAAAATATCCGCAGTGTACTCAAGGAAATGCGCCGCATGGACAAGCCTGTGCGCCGTATTATGATCGCAGGGGGCGGCAATATCGGACGTCGCCTAGCCAAGGCCCTAGAGCTGGACTATCAGGTGAAGCTCATCGAATTCAACAAGAAGTCCTGCGAAAGACTGGCTGGCGAGTTGTCCAGAACGCTGGTATTGAACGGCGATGGGACGGATGAAAAACTGATGCAGCAGGAGGGAGTCGATGATGTGGATGTGTTTTGCGCGTTGACCAATGACGATGAAAACAACATCATGTCCTCCTTGCTTGCTAAGCAGGCAGGGGCGCGCAAAGTGATTTCCCTGATCAACCGCAGCGCCTATGTTGATCTCGTGCAAAGCGGCAAGATAGACATCGCGCTTTCTCCGGCACAGGTCACCATCGGTTCGTTGCTGGCTTATGTGAGGAAAGGCGATGTGGCTGCGGTGCATTCTTTACGCCGGGGTGCTGCGGAAGCCCTCGAACTGGTGGTGCATGGCGACCGACAATCTTCCAAAGTGGTGGGGCGCCGCATAGACGAAATCGATCTGCCCAAGGGTGCGACGATAGGCGCCGTCGTGAGAGGCGATGAAGTCATAATGGGGCATCACGACCTTGTGATCGAAGCCGAGGATCACGTCATCGTATTCGTCATCAACAAGCAGATGGTGAAGAAGGTCGAGAAACTGTTCCAGGTCAGCCTTGGATTTTTCTGATGGAACGCACCGTCATTCGTGCGCTGGGCCTGATGATTGTGGTATTCAGCCTGGCCTATGTGATGCCGGTGATCACAGCGCTGATCTATGCAGATCTTCCTTTGTTGAGGGATTTTCTTGTTGCGATGGGCTGGACGGTGATCATCGGCGGCGTTCTGTGGCTCTCCACGCGTCATTACAAAGGTGAACTTTCGATAAGGCAGGGTTACCTGCTCGTGGCGGCGATGTGGACGGCCATGCCGGCTGTCGCAACGTTGCCGCTTCTGATGGCATTGCCCAACTTGAGCTTTACCGATGCCTATTTTGAAACCATGTCGGGGTTGAGCACCACGGGTGCTACCGTTCTGACAGGCCTTGATCATCTGCCGCCTGCCATCAACATCTGGCGACATGAGTTGAACTGGCTGGGGGGGATGGGGATCATCGTCCTGGCTGTGGCGGTGATGCCGCTTCTTGGCATAGGTGGACGGCAGCTGTTCAAGGCGGAAACCCCTGGGCCGATGAAAGAGACTAAGCTTGCTCCGCGCATTACGGAAACGGCGCGCAATCTGTGGCTGGTTTATCTGGTGATTACGCTGGCCTGCATCGCATCCTTGAAGCTGGTCGGCATGAATTGGCTGGATGCGATTTGTCATGCATTTGCTGCGATGGGGCTGGGCGCATTTTCAACGCATGATGCCAGCATAGGCTATTTCAACTCGCCGGCCATCGAGGCAGTGCTGATGGTATTTATGCTGCTGGCTGCGATGAATTTTGCAACCCACTTTTTGGTCTGGCGTAAAAAGAGCCTTATGCCGTATCGCCTGGATGTGGAGGGACTATCCACGCTGGGGCTGGTTCTTTCGAGTTGCGCCGGAATTGCCGTGTTTCTCTGGTGGAAAGGAAGCTACCCAAATTTCTGGACGGCGTTGCGCTATGCCAGTTTCAATGTGATTTCGATGGCAACCGACTGCGGTCTGAACAATGCAGACTTTAATCGCTGGCCGATTTTTGCGCCGCTTTGGCTGTTGTTTTTGGGGTGTATTACGGCAAGCTCCGGTTCTACCGGCGGCGGCATCAAAATGATCAGGACTCTGGTGCTGTTCAAGCAGGCGGGACGTGAGTTCATCAGGCTACTGCACCCGTCAGCCGTGAATCCGCTGAAAATCGGCGGGCAGGTTATTCCGAATAACGTGGTATTCTCCGTGCTGGGTTTCATTTTTCTGTATTTCATGAGTGTGGCCGTGCTGACCTTCACGCTGTTGATCAGCGGTCTGGACTTTGTGTCGGCCTTTTCAGCTGTGATCGCCTGTATCAACAATGCTGGTCCTGGCTTGGGTGCTGTCGGCCCGGCAAGCAATTATCAGGGACTGACGGATTTTCAGACTTGGATATGCGCCCTGTCCATGCTGATCGGGCGACTGGAGATATTCACCGTGCTGATCCTGTTCACACCGCATTTCTGGCGGAGCTAACGCTTTGCCGAATCAATAAAATTGCCAAGACTATAATCTATCGGTTAGGATAGAAATAAAAAAAACCTTAGGATGATGGTTTCGTCACAGCAAGGGGGAAAGGTTGAGCGCAAATTTGCCATTGTCTGGCGTCAAGGTCGTGCTGATTGACGACAGCAACACCATACGGCGTAGTGGGGAGATATTTCTATCGCAGGCAGGGTGTCAGGTGGTGCTTGCTGAAGACGGATTTGACGGCCTGTCCAAGGTGGTGGATACCCGGCCGGATATCATATTCGTGGACGTGATGATGCCAAGGCTGGATGGCTATCAGACCTGTGCATTGATCAAAAACAACCCGCAATTTAAAAATATTCCTGTCGTGATGTTGACCAGTAAAGATACGCTGTTCGATCGCGCACGCGGCAAGCTGGCCGGCTCCGACCAGTATCTGATTAAACCATTTAACAAAAAGAGCCTGATAGAATCAGTCATTTTGCATACACAGGGACATGAACATGACTATTAAGAAAATACTGGTGGTGGATGATTCGGCAACGGAGCGTCATATCCTTGGAGAAATTCTGACCAAGCAGGGCTTTGAAGTTTCATTTGCCGAGAGCGGCGAAATGGGGGTGGCCAAGGCCAAGCAGGATAAGCCTGATCTGGTGTTGATGGATGTGGTGATGCCGGGCTTAAATGGCTTTCAGGCAACGCGCGCGATCACCAAAGACCCGGTCACTGCCCATATCCCGGTACTGCTTTGCACCACCAAGGATCAGGATACCGACAAGATCTGGGGGATGCGACAGGGTGCGAAGGATTATCTGGTGAAGCCCGTCAATGTCGCCGAATTGCTGAGCAAGATTGCCGCGCTTATTTGACACTGAATAACCATGCCCAAGCGAATCAATCTGCGCGAGTTTCAGCAAAACTTGAGCAACCGCATGCATGACAAAAGCCGCATGGGCGGACAATTGTCGTTGTTGGGGATACAGATCGCCGGGCAGAATTATTTGGTGGAGATGGTGGACATCAGCGAGGTGTTGTCGATGCCGCCCTTGGCGCCCGTCCCGCTGACCCGTCCGTGGTTTCGTGGTGTGGCTAATGTGCGCGGCAATTTATATTGTGTTGCAGACTTGGCAGCCTTCATGCATCAGGGCGTCGCCTCCGGTGCGGTCGCCAATCGTCTGTTGCTGGTTGCAGAACGCTATGCATTCAATGCGGCGTTGCTGGTGGAGAAGGTGTTTGGTCTGCGCGATATGAGCAAGTGGCAACGCGACGAGAAGCAAAAGGACTTGTATTTTGATGAGCAGGACGTGGCTTGGCGCAAACTTGATGTGATTGGGTTGCTTGGGCAGCCGGAGTTTTTGCAAATAGGTATTTAGCAGTATCTGTCCCCCCGGAGAAAATGTATATGGCATTAAAGCTTAAGTTACCCAATTTCAGATTACGCAGAGCAGCAGGCAATAAAGATGAAACGGCAGAAAAGCTTTTACCACTAATTGGCCACTTGCCATTCTCCGAGCAGTTGAAGGTATTGGGCGGGTTGGTAGCCATCTCCTTCCTGATCGGCTTCATGGCGGTAGGTATAGATTATACGGACACGCAAAATGGCGCCAGATACCTGGAGCTGTCCAGTAATCTTGGGATGTTGACGCAGCGCCTTGCCAAGGATACCGCGGCCATTTTCTCAGGCGATCCGGCGGCATTTGAAGAAACTGACAAGACGAGGCAGGATTTTGTTGCGATCCTGACCAAACTTGACAAGGGCGAGAACGAAAACTTGCCGCCCACAGAAGGCGTTGCACGGGTAACGCTGAACGCGTTGATGGCGCGTTGGAAAAGCACCGAGAGTTCCCTGAATGAACTGGTTGTTGCGCGACCACTTCTGGTTACGCTGAATGCTGAAACGAACAACAATATTCTGAGCTTGGCTCATCAAATCGTATCCAATGCGCCCTCGTCTCTGGCACAAAAGGCCGAGCGGCTAGACGCCCTTTTGGAGCAGACTGTTAATACCATGCAGATGGTATTGACCAGCGGTTCTACGGAGGATGTACCGGGTCTGGAGGCTAAGCTTGATGAGGTGCAGAAATTACTCGGTGAATGGCCACAGGGTAGTGATCTGGTAACGCAGTTGAATGACAATCTGGACGAATATCGTTCGTTGGTAGATTACATCAACGCTAACGCAGGGATTGTGAAGATGTCTCGCGATGCCGGAAAAAGCATTTTGGATGACACGGAAATCATGCTGAAGCAGTCCCAGGATCTGCTGAGCCAATACAAACAATCGACTCACGGGCAATATACCGGCCTGGTGATGGGTTTGTCTGCAATCTCCCTGCTGGTGCTGATGTGGCTGTTGTTCAAGGTGTATGTGAACGACGCGCGACACCGTGCGTTGCTGGCCGAGGGGGCGAACAAGCAAACGCAGCACGCGATTTTGCGGCTGATGAACGAGCTGAGCGATCTGGCTGACGGTGACCTGACGGTGCGCGCGACGGTAACAGAAGAAATTACCGGGGCGGTTGCAGACTCGATCAACTACACCGCAGAGGAGTTGCACAAGTTGGTTGCCCGCATCACTGATGCAGCAAAGCAGATGGGAATTGCAACGGAAGATTCGGAAGGCATTGCACAACGCCTGTTGGCCTCGACGCAGAAGCAGATGGAAGAAATCAAGGGCGCAGAAGAGTCCGTGCAGCTGATCGCAAGATCCATCAGTGAAGTTGACACGGCAGCGCTGCAGGCGGCGGAGGTGGGCAGGCGTACGCAGCAAGTGACCAATCAGGGCGCGCTTGCGGTGCGAAATTCGATTGCGGGCATGGACGGCATACGCGAGCATATCCAGGAAACTTCCAAACGCATCAAACGACTCGGCGAGAGCTCCCAGGAGATCGGTGAAATCGTGGATCTGATCTCGGACATTACTGAACAGACCAACGTGCTGGCCTTGAATGCCGCAATTCAGGCGGCTTCAGCTGGTGAGGCGGGGCGCGGCTTCTCGGTGGTTGCGGAAGAGGTACAGCGGCTGGCGGAGCGTTCAGGCGAGGCGACCAAGCAAATCAGCGCGCTGGTAAAAACCATTCAGAATGATACCAACGATGCGGTGTCCGCGATGGAGAAGAGCACGATGGGTGTGGTGGAGGGGGCGAAACTCTCCGAGGCCGCAGGCCAGTCGCTGCAGGAGATTGAACAGGTTTCAAACCAGTTGGCAACGCTGATCAGCAGCATCTCTGTGTCTACTCAGGTGCAAACCGAAATGGCTGGCGAAGTGTCCGGCGTGATGGTGGATATACTGGGTATTTCTGAGCAAACCATGGAGGGAACGCGTCTGACATTTGACTCTGCTGCCAAGTTGACCACCCTTGCAGCAGATCTGAAGGACTCTGTCGCAGGTTTCAAGCTCTGATCGCGAGCCATTATGTCTAACCAAACGACATTCGATTCTGCGTCTCTTGCCGTTGTTAAGCCTGGCATGGATGAGGCGCTAAGAGTGGTGAACGAGCGGCTTGTTCAGTATTTTAATGAGCCGAGTGAGAATGCGGAAGCATTGAGTGAGGTGAGAGCAGAGCTGCACCGCGTTCAAGGTGTGCTCAAAATGATCAGCCTGGACGGTGTGGCCGTATTCTGCGAGGAAATAAGCCACGTGCTGGCCGAGCTGGCGGGCAACGCTATGCTGGTTTCTCCGCTTTACCGCACGGTTTTGCAAAGCGCGCTGAACGGTTTGACAGCCTATCTAGATGCACTGATGCAGGGGGCGGATAACGCAGCGTTACGGCTGTTTCCAAAATATGAGGCCATGCAGCATCTGCGCGGCATGGAGATGTCATTCGAGCAGGATCTGTTTTTCCCCAAACTGGCAGTACCTCTGCCTGGATTCATTGCGAACACCGATCGTCCTGAAGATGCCGCAACCCTGTGCGGTGTGGCGCACAGGCAGTATCAGCGCGCCTTGTTGAGCTGGTTCAGAAAAGGTGATGTAGAGGCGGCTTACCATGAGATGCAGCAGGCGCTAAATATGATGGTGAGCTGTGTTTCTGAGAATGCGCAATTCTGGTGGGTCTCCGGCGGGCTGCTCGATTGCGCGAAGATGATGTCGCAGGATCTTAATGTGCGCAAGCTTCTGGGCAGGATAGACAGGCAGATGCGGGCAGTTGCAAAAGGGCAGGCTGGCGACACGCAGGTTGTCATGAACGAGATGCTTTACCTGATAGGACTAAGCGAAATAGACAGCGAGAGGGTCGCACAGATCAGGCAGCAGTATGCGCTGGAGCAGTATTTCCCGGTTGCGTTGAGTTATGCAGAAGAGAAGCACTCCTATGAAGAGCTTCTCGACCAGATGCAGGAAGCTGAGGACAACTGGGAACAATGCGTTGCAGGAAATAAGGATGCCTGCATCAAATTTGTCGAGTACATCGAAAATATTGCGCAGAAGAGCGACACGATAGAGCGCAGCCCACCCCAATACCTGAGCAAGAAAATCGAAGCGCTTTCTATGCATTTGCGTGAGCCCGAGTATGCGCGCCTGATCGGCGAAGATGTGGCGATGGCGCTGATGTTGTGGCGCAGTGGTATGGCGCAATACGAAGCCATAGACAAGCGCTTCATGGAACGGGCGAGGATATTATCCGATCAGATTGATGCTGCGATGAATCATAAGCCCGAGGATACGCAGCGCATTGAAGAGCTGATCAGACTGTACGGGCGGACCGAGCAAGGTTCGGTTACTGCAACGCTGGCCGGCGAGATGTTGGCTAATCTTGAGCTTGTCGAACAGGGACTGAACCTGTTCTTCGGTGATGCTAGAAGGCGCGACGAGCTGGTCAGTTTGCAGCGCCTGCTGGTACAGATACACGGGGGCTTGCATATCCTGTCTCTCGAATTGGCAGAGAAATTGCTAAATGAAATTCAGGTGCTGGTGCAATATTTCGCGGCAGAAACGACCGCGCCAAGGCCGGCAGCAACGCAGGCGCTGGCAAAGGCAGTAAGTGCGCTGCATGCATATCTTCAGCAATTGGTGCGAGGGCAAAAGGAAGACACGGATGCCATGCGCGAGGCATTGGCCGAGTTGACCGGGCTGGGTCAAGTATCTGCGCCAGCACAGTCGGAGGCAACTAAGGCGCCAGCAAAAGAAGCGCGCTCTGCGCCTATGCGCCCTGCAAACGAAGATACAGAGTTGCTCGAAATCTTCCTGGAGGAAGCGAAGGAAGTGCTGACCATCATGCGCGACAATGTCGAAATCAGCCAGTTGCATCCGGAAGATACAGAGCCCATGATCACCATGCGCCGCGGTTTCCATACTTTGAAGGGCAGTGGGCGCATGGTCGGCTTGACAGAGCTGGGAGAAGTGGCGTGGGCTTGTGAACGCGCCTTGCAAAAGTGCGTGCAGGACAGAAAGCCGGCCAGCGCCGGCTTGCTGCAATTTATTGTGGATGCGACGCAGGCCTTTTCAGGATGGGTGGGGGATCTTGAGAGGCAGGGCTATACCCTCATCGAAGCGTTCGACCTTGTCGAGCGCGCAAATCAAATTGAAAGCAGCATAAACTGGCCTGCCGCGGACCAAAAAATTGAACAGGCTCATGAATTAGCGCAGGTACCTGAAGAACAAAAGCATGTCGAAACGGTTGTCGAAGATAGGCTTGAAACAGCGGACCAGGCGCAAACGGTTGCAGAGCTCGAGCCGCTGGTTGAACCAGTCGCTGTAGTGTACGCTGAGCAGGAAGTTGTGCCTGCCGATGACTTTGCAGAACCCCAGTCCATCGTGATAGGGGAGATCGCACTTCCACCTACGCTGTTCAAAATCGCCAGTGAAGAAGCCAGTCAGAATGTGGCTGCATTGCATCATCACTTTGCATCGTTCATGGCGACACAGCCAAGACAAGTGGTTTATGATTTCATGCGCGCAGCGCATACGCTTGCGGGAATCTGTCGCAGTCTGGGATTCATGTCTGTTGTACATCTGTCTGCGGCCGTGGAAGGGTGGCTGCAAGCCAACATGGATGAGACCGAAGAGGTCAGCCAAGAGCAGGAAAAAATGCTGGGGGAGGCCATTGCAGCACTCGACGAGATGGTGCAGTGCATTTGCGCCAGGAAAATGCCGCAGGCGTACGATGAGCTTGTTGGGAGGGTGCAGGCTGACAAGGACAGAATCATTGGCGAGAGAGAAGAGATAGCGCCATCTGAAGAAATCGCTGCTGTGCTTTCAGAAACCCATGCAGCGCATGAACATGACGCAGAAGTACAGAAGGAGGCTCAGACGCCAGAAGCTCAGACGCCAGAACTCCAGGCAGCAGAAGTCCAGGCAGCAGAAGTCCAGGCAGCAGAAGAGGTATTGCAGGCGGACGAGGATGTCAACGAGACGCTGCGGGAGACGCATGAGGAAGAACCCGCTCAGGTTAAATCTGTGCATACGCGCGGGCCGATGCTGCGCGATGATCTGGATGAACAGTTGCTGCCGATTTTCCTGGATGAAGCGAATGAGCTGCTGCCCAAGATAGGCGATTGCTTGCGCGCGTTGCGGCAAGCCCCCGATGGTGAACTGAATCTGCTGAACCGTCTGCTGCATACGTTAAAGGGCAGCGCGCGCATGACAGGTGCGATGCGCATGGGTGATATCGCGCATACGATGGAAAGCAGTTTGCTCGAGGAAAATCTTGCGGGCGAGACATTGGATGAGCTGGAGAGCGATCTGGACCAGCTCAACACACTGCTTGAAGAATTGCGCAGCGGCAAAGTGCAGGCCCCGGCAGCTGTCCCAGTTGAAGATCTGGTCGAAATGACGCCTGCCGGATTGGAGCGTGTGCAGCAGGTGGGCATGCTGCGCGTGCGCTCGGACGTGATAGACCGTCTGGTCAATCAGGCGGGTGAAGTCAGCGTGGCGCGCTCGCGCGTGGAAACCGAGCTGCGTGAGTTCAAGGAAGGACTGCTCGAGCTTGCGGGCAGTGTGGCCAGGTTGCGCAAACAGCTGCGTGAAGTGGAAATCCAGGCGGAAAGCCAAATTCAGGCGCGCGTCTCGCTGGCTGCCGAACACAACGAGCAATTTGATCCGCTGGAGTTTGACCGTTTCACGCGCTTGCAGGAATTGACGCGGTTCATGAATGAAAGCGTGCATGACGTACAGACGGTTCAACAGACGCTGTTGAAAAATATCGACGAGACCAATTCGGCCCTGTTTGCGCAGGCGCGGTTGAACCGTGAACTGCAGCAGAATCTGATGGGTGTGCGCATGGTGCCGTTTAGCAGCATGAGTGAACGGCTTTACCGGTTGGTGCGGCAAACCGGTAAGGAGCTCAACAGGCGTGCCAACCTGGAATTGGAAGGTACGAACGTAGAGCTGGATCGCAGCGTGCTGGAGAAAATGACGGCGCCGTTCGAGCATTTGCTGCGCAATGCGATCGTGCATGGTCTGGAAGATGAGCAGCAGCGCATCAACAGCGGCAAGGATGCGATCGGCGAAATACGCTTGCGCTTGCGCCAGGAAAGCAATGAGGTCGTGTTTGAGTTCAGCGATGACGGCAAAGGCCTCAATTTTGCCGGCCTGCGTGCAGAGGCCTTGAAGAAGGGCTTGCTGGAAGATATCAACGATAACATCAGTGATGATCAGTTGGCACAGATGATCTTTACTACGGGCATCTCAACAGCGGCTGAAGTGACTGAAATAGCAGGACGCGGCATAGGCATGGACGTGGTGCGAAGCGAGATCACTGCATTGGGCGGACGGATTGATGTTGCCTCTCAGCCGGGACGGGGAACGCGATTTACGATTCATCTGCCCTTAACGCTCGCGGTGACTCAGGTGCTGATGGTGCAAGCCGGTGATCATGCCTATGCGATTCCATCCACCATGGTGGAGCAAGTGCGTCAGGTTAAGCCGGATGAACTACAAACGCTGTACAGTAAACAAAAAATCGAATGGGAAGGCAATAACTATCCTTTCAGCTATTTGCCAACCTTGCTGGGCGATGAGGAACGCGTACCTGAGATTAAGCCATATAACGCGCTGTTGCTGTTGCGCAGCGGCAACCAGAGGATAGCGTTGCATGTTGACGAGTTGCGTGGCAATAGGGAGGCGGTCGTCAAGAATATCGGTCCACAGCTGTCGAGGCTGTCCGGCATCGCGGGAGCGACCGTGCTGGGTAATGGCACAGTGGTATTGATTCTGAATCCTGCACAGATGAAGCAGCGCTTTACGGTGCGCAAGGCGCCTAGGGTGGAGAAGGCATTGCCGGATGCACAGCCCACCATCATGGTCGTGGATGATTCGCTGACCGTGCGCAAGATCACCACACGTTTGCTAATGCGCGCAGGTTATCAGGTGGTGACGGCTCAGGACGGCGTCGATGCGCTGGAAAAACTAAACGAGCTCATCCCTTCGGTGATGCTGCTCGATATTGAGATGCCGCGCATGGACGGTTTTGAACTGACCAAACTGATGCGACGCGAAGAAAGGACGATGAATATCCCTATCATCATGATCACCTCGCGCGCGGCAGACAAGCATCGCGACTTTGCGATGGGTCTGGGCGTTAATGCTTATCTTGGCAAGCCCTTCCAGGAAGATGATCTGCTCGAGCAAATAGCCGCATTGTTGCCTGTAACGGCCTAGAGGCATTGGGGTTTTTTCAACATTGTGAAGGACCGCATAGCCGGATACAATGCCGGCATGTCCAAGTTCGATCTTACAAATCATTTTCTGATTGCCATGCCTGCCATGCAAGAGGGTTTCTTTGCCGGCACGCTGACCTATATCTGCGAGCATGACGAAAACGGCGCGTTGGGTCTGGTCGTCAACCGTCCGATCAGCCTGACGATGGCTGAGATGTTCGAGCAGATCAATATTCCACTGCACCAAGCCACGCTGGAACAGGTGCCCGTGCATGTGGGCGGACCTGTGCAGGTTGAACGCGGCTTTGTGCTGCACGACACCGCGCAGGACTGGCAGTCGACACTGCGCATCAATTCCGGACTTGCGCTGACAACCTCTAGGGATATACTCGAAGCGCTGGCAGAGGGGAAAGGGCCGGATCATTTTCTGGTGACCCTTGGCTATTCCGGTTGGGAACAAGGCCAGCTCGAGCATGAAATCAACGAGAATACATGGCTTACGGTGCCGGCCAATGAGCGCATCTTGTTCGGACTGCCAGCAGAAGAAAGACTGGGCGCGGCGATGGCGCTGCTCGGCGTGAATTATTCGATGCTGGTCGAGGATGCAGGGCATGCCTGACACCAGAGAACAGATGACAGAGGATAGAGTACAAGAAAAAACTCGCGCAGCGACAGCATTCAATCCACAGTCCTCAATCCTCAATCCTTTAGAAGGTACCCTGCTTGCCTTTGATTTCGGGACTAGGCGCATTGGAGTGGCTGTCGGCAACACCTATGCATCCAGTGCAGAACCCCTGACGACCATTGTTGGCGAGAAGAACGAAGATCGTTTCGCCAAGATAGCTTTGCTTGTCAATGAATGGCAGCCTGCGGCTTTGCTGGTCGGGCTGCCCTCTAACGACGATGGCACTCCACATGAATTGACTGCGCTTTGCAGGCGCTTTGCAAATCGCCTTAACGGCAGATTCAATCTGCCCGCGATACTTGTTGATGAGCGCTATACTTCGCATGCTGCCAGCAGCCAGCTGAGCAGGGAAGGAATTACAGGCAGGGAGCAGAAGAAATGGATAGACCAATATGCCGCACAGCAGATCTTGCAGGCCTATCTGGACGAGCCAGCGGCAGGCATTCGGGTCGGCAGAGGTTTTGTGCATGAATAATCCGCAACTCAATGAGTATGGTGAGCTGCAGCATCTTTTGACTACGGAAGGCTTGCCTGTGCGCATCATGCTCGACATACTCGATCGAGCATCAACCTTTCTGGAGGCCGCCGATGAAGGGCGCGAGATCAGGAAGGTGCCGTTGCTGCATGGAAAGTCGATATTCAATATATTTTTCGAAAACAGTACGCGCACGCGCACCACATTCGAGATTGCAGCAAAGAGGCTTTCTGCGGATGTGGTCAATCTTAACATCGGCTCGTCGTCCACTAGCAAGGGGGAGACGCTGCTCGACACGGTGGACAACCTGTGTGCGATGCATGCAGATATGTTCGTGGTGCGCCATTCTCAAAGCGGTGCGGCGCACCTGATCGCACGCCATGTCGCGCCGGAAATACACGTGATCAATGCGGGCGATGGGCGTCATGCGCACCCTACCCAGGCTCTGCTGGACATGTTCACCATCCGCCATTACAAGAAGGAATTCCACAACCTGCGCGTCGCAATCGTGGGCGATGTGCTGCATTCACGCGTTGCGCGTTCGCAGATACATGCGCTGACAACGCTGGGGGTGCCTGAGGTCAGGGTGATCGCGCCCAAGACCCTGTTGCCCACTATGGTCGCAAATCTCGGAGTGCAGGTTTATCACGATATGGCTAAGGGCCTAAAGGATGTGGATGTGGTGCTGATGCTGCGTCTGCAGAACGAGCGCATGCAGGGCGCATTGCTCCCATCTGGCCAAGAGTATTTCAAAAATTACGGGCTGACCGAAGAGAAACTTGCCTATGCCAGAAGCGATGCGATCGTGATGCATCCTGGGCCGATGAACCGTGGCATCGAGATCGATTCGCGCGTGGCAGATGGCGCACAGTCCGTGATTCTTTCACAGGTGACCTTCGGCATTGCGGTGCGCATGGCGGTGATGAGCATTCTGGCAGGAAACAACAAATGAGAATACACATCAAGAACGGCCGTCTGATCGATCCCAGAAACGATATCGATGAAATTCTGGACGTGTACGTCGTGGACGGGCGCATCGCAGCGATAGGCAATGCTCCGGCGGGTTTTGTTGCAACAGATGTGATCGATGCGTCAGGGCTGATCGTTGCACCGGGGTTGATCGAACTGGCCGCGAGGCTTAGGGAGCCGGGTTTTGAATATATGGCCACGCTGGAATCGGAAATGGATGCGGCAGTAGCTGGCGGTATCACCAGCCTTGCCTGTCCGCCCGACACCGACCCGCCGCTTGATGAGCCGGGGCTGGTTGAAATGCTTAAGCATCGCGCGAAGAATTTGCACCAGGCACGTCTTTATCCGGTGGCTGCATTGACCACAGGACTCAAGGGGTGCGAGCTTACCGAAATGGCAGAACTCGTCGAAGCCGGATGTGTCGCGTTCAGCCAGGCCGATGCGCCACTCACCGATACAAGAGTTCTATACCGTGCAATGCAATATGCCGCCACTTTCGATTTCTCGGTATGGCTGCGCCCGCAGGACAGTTTTCTGGCGCGCGACGGCGTGGCGCACGACGGCGAAGTGGCGACGCGCTGTGGCCTGCCCGCGATTCCCGTGTGCGCCGAAACAATCGCTCTTGCAACCATGCTTTCGCTGGCGCGAGAAACCGGCGTGAAGCTGCACATCTGCCGGCTATCGAGTGCAGCGGGCGTGGAGATGATACGTCTGGCCAAACAGCAGGGGCTGGATGTGACCTGTGACGTTTCGATCAACCACGTGCACTTGTCTGAAATGGACATCGGTTTTTTTGATCCGAACTGCCGGTTGAACCCGCCGTTGCGCAGCCTGCGCGACCGCGCTGCACTGCGCGCAGGTTTGCTGGATGGAACCATAGACGCGATCTGCACCAATCATGCTCCAGTGGATGAAGATGAGAAGCAATTGCCTTTCGCTGAAGCGGAGTCGGGTGCGACGGGGCTGGAATTGCTACTGCCTTTGCTGTTGAAATGGGCGCGGCAGGATAAAATCACGCTGTCCGATGCGCTGGCAAGAGTCACCCTGCGTCCCGCACAGGTGTTGGGCCTGGATGCAGGTCATCTGGGCATCGGCGCAGCGGCTGACATCTGCGTGTTCGACCCGGATATGTATTGGCTTGTTGAGCCTAGTGCATTAAAGAGCCAAGGAAAGAACACGCCTTTCACCGGACAGGAAGTTCAAGGGAAGGTACGCTATACGCTGGTCGACGGCCAGATCGTTTATCAAAGCAAGGAACCAGAATTGAGGATTGAGCAAGCAAATGACGAATGAAATTAATCCGCCTGTTCCGATGGTCGACATGAATAACAGCTTGACCGATGAGGAGCGTGTGCGGTTTGAGCAGCAGTTGCATGAAAAGAATATCGAGCTTGCGCTCTATTCAGGCGCTGATTCTTTGACGCGCGCGAGACTTGAGCTAGATATTGCCGAAATCCTGATCTGGCTGGAACGAAAAATTGAAGCCTGGAATATTGCGCGTGGAGCATTCGATGCGGCGTTGAAAAAGGAGTCCTGGCAGGATGTGGTGGAGGCCTGCAATGTGCTCTACCAGACTGAGCAGCCAGAATCGATACACGCGCTGGGCATGGGCGTATGGCTTTCAGTGACTTTCCCGGTAGCAGTACAGCTTACCTATGCGATGTTGGACCATGTGGTGTCCGAAACGCCAGACCAAGCCGATGGCGCAGCGCTGGCTGCAATCACAGCACGCTATGTGATTGATCTGCGTGCAACAGATGAGGAGCACAGGGACTGGAGTCTACTTGCCAACCACCTCATCGCAAGGGTCGCTGCGCGCCATAGCAATGTTGAGGATCAGAAGGGAATCGATGCATGGATGGACAAGCTGGGTTTGCGCGATCCGCAGGTTTTCCTGCCACGCTTAAGTCAGGTGGTGGACGCCATCGTCGGCGACTCGTGGTGGTTTGAGCGTAATACTTTGCTTGACAAATTGCCAGATTGAGCAGGCCGTTTTCCCCTCAGAGGGGGAAAACGGGGGGAAGGACTAAAAGAACGCTTTTACGACCATCAGGCCGCCAACACTGAGCCATACGAACAATACGCTGGCGAGCATGAACGATTTGGGTCCGGATGCGGTGATCTTCTCCCAGGTCGATTCGATGCCTAGGGCTGCCATGGCGGCAACGAGCAACAGCTGATCGATCTGATTGATCACGTTGACCATGGGTTTTGGAATGAGATCCAGGCTGTTCAAAGCGACGACAGCGATAAAATATAGGATGAACCAGGGAGGGGTTGGCGCTTTGGTCGCTTTGCCAGACTTGCTGTGCGTGGCGAAATATTGCAAGAGCCATCTGATGAGCAGCAGCACGGGTGCCATCAGCAGAACACGGCCCATTTTTACCAGCACCGCATCGGCATAAGACACGCCGCCCGCAAGGTTGCCCGCAGCGACGACCTGGGCAACTTCATGTATTGTTGCACCTGACCAGATGCCGAATTGTTTGTCTGTCAGACCCAGCCAACCGTGAGTCTGAGCCAGCGGATATAGCAGCATGGAGATCGTGCC
Source organism: Pseudomonadota bacterium (assembly GCA_021787435.1). GTDB lineage: Bacteria > Pseudomonadota > Gammaproteobacteria > Burkholderiales > Gallionellaceae > Gallionella. The sequence continues at coordinate 110,626 of JAJYLY010000002.1, forward strand.
AAATATGACCACTGTCGCTACGGCAGAGGCGGTCTTGTATGGCTCGCTTTGCAGTGTACCTTCTGTCGCCAATACTGCAGCAGCCCCGCAAATACCCGAACCGCTGCCAACCAGCAGGCTGGAATCTCTATCCATGCCCAACAATTTTGTACCTACAAGCCAAGCCAGGCCGAGGGTTGAGACGATCACTGCCAGATCAAGTGCCAGGACCTGCCAGCCTAGACTTGCGATTTCGTGAAAAGTTAGTCGGAAACCATAAAGGATGATGGACAGGCGCAATATATTCTTGGCGGTAAACTGCACGCCTGGCACCCATTCCGCAGGCAGTTTTGAACGGAGCGTGTTAGCATATATCATGCCCATGAAAATGGCCAGAATGAGAGGGGATAGGCCGGTTGCAGCCATCCATGACATGGATCCCAGATACATCGCAGATAGCGCGAACAGCAACGAGAGTAGAATGCCGTTCATTGTGTCGTGAATTCGTGCTGATGAAAATAACATTGTCGTCCTTAAAAATTAAAAATTGTTAGCCCGGCTATTTTTTATTACAATCGACCGACTTTAACGGTGGCTCTGCCTGAGTTCGCATTAACATCCAGACAAACCGCATGCGCTCCGATGGACTGGAGTATTGCGCCCGCACTGAAACATGGATTTTTATGAGCATAAGCGGAAGGCTAAAATTTTGCAAGATGATTATATAATCATATAGCAATATTTGATTTTTTTCCGCACGAATTCTGTTATGCACTGCAGGGATGGAGCAGGGCAGATTCTGGCAGTTTTCAATGCTGGCATATATTTAGAGGGCGCAATGAGTCAGGAATTTTTTAACCGCATGGATGGATCTTTCCACGGGATGCTGCGCTGGGAGCAGCTCGATTCACTGTGGGGGCGTGTGCGAGCCAATCCGCAAGGCTGGTATGTCAGCCTGACCGGTGTTGAGCCTGCGCGACAACCGGTGACAGATGCCGAACTGGATACTTTCATCAACGAAGTGGATAGTCTGTTGCGGCGCGAACACGAATACAATTATTGTGGCATCGTGTTTGCGGATGACCCGGAGCATCCTTCTTTCATCAAGATTCATGACCCTAACAATCTGGGCAGCTCGTGCGGTTCCAGCGGTGTCAAGATTCCGCCGCGCTGGGTGCTGTGCAGAATCCCTCCTGCTATGATCGTGGATGAGGCGCCCTTGCCAAACAGCCGACGCAGCTGGTGGCAGAAGATGTTCAGCTGATCATGTCGTCAGGCCGTCGTATAGTCTGCGACAGCCCGGGACATGTCGCATGGTTGGTCAGGGTCGTTGGACATATGCAGCAGTGCTGCATCGATCTGTTGCCGCGCTTTATGCGTCACCGAGCGCCTGTCGCTGTCTGTAGCGTCGATCAATGGGGTTGCAACAAGGCGCACCTGCAGGCTTTTGCAGCTCACGATATTCCACAGCGAGGCAATAAAGGATACATCGTCGATGTAGGCAGCGGCCTTGCTGTGCATGCCATGTGCATCTTGATAGCGTATGGCAACCGGGTATATCGGCGCTCGAGCGTCGATTGCGGGCTGCAATAACGAAGCATGAAAGGCGCCTACTTCCCTTCCATCAGTCGTAGTGCCTTCGGGGAATACAGCAAGCGATTCGCCGGACTTTAGCAATCTGACAACTTGCTTATTGATGCGCGCAGCATCGCGAGCACGACCGCGTTCGATGAACAGCGTTTGTGCGCGTGCGCACAGCCAGCCAAACAGCGGCCATTGCCGCACTTCAGACTTGGCTACGAATCGCATCGGGGTCATTGCATTGAGCACGAAGACATCCAACCAGGAGATGTGGTTGGTGACGATGATGCCTGATCTTGGTATGTACATCGACCCGGAGATCACTTCCACATTCAGTATGCAAAGTAAACGGCACGACCAGCGCTGAAGTATGCGCCGACGCAGTTCTTGCTTTAGTCGCGGAAAAACTAGGGCGATCGAGAAGCCATAGGCCAGATGAAGCAGCAATCGGGTTGCGCGGAATGCGCCGACGATGGGCATCATTTTCCGTGCAAGGGTGAGCGTTGTTCTATGAACAGGCTGTTGCCGGGTGTCTTCTTTGCCATTTTTTTTGCAGCGCTCATCGCAGCAGAAACCTCATGGTGTGACATGAACTGGCCCGGTGATACCTGAATCGCGCCTATGGACAGCGTGGTGATTGGGTGAAACTGGACGCATCCGTCGCGCGATTCACTCAGGTACCCGCCAGAGGCCAGATGTTCTTCCTTGAACAACAGTGATGCAGCCTGTTCGAACGAACGCAGCGCCTGCTCGCATCGCGTCTTCCAGTCGCGGCTTTGCATCAGCAGGATGAAATCATCACCGCCAATGTGGCCGATGAAGTCCTGCTTGTGGTCGCATGCCCAGCTAAGCAGTCTGCCAGTCAGCTGTATCATTTCGTCGCCTTTGCGGTAGCTGTAGCAGTCGTTGAATGGCTTGAAGTTGTCCAGGTCGCAGTAGCAGGCAATAAAAGGCGTGTTCGCCAGCAATAGACGTTCGATATGCTCGTTGATAGGTACGTTGCCCGGCAGCAGTGTGAGCGGATTGGCATATCGTGCCGCTTCCAATTGCATCTGTGTCAACTCGCGCAGCAGATCCTGTCCCGATGCGACGCCGATATAACGGCCGTTATCGGTGATGATAAAGCCATCGGCAAAATGCCGGCTGTCAGCTTCCGCCATGAAATAGCTGAGTTCCTCGATAGGCATGTTTTTTTCCACCAGCAAAGGTTCTGTCTGTATGAACCGTCCGCAGGACTTTCTGCCCATCAATTCACGCTGGAAGGGCTTGGCAAAACAGTCAAGGAACTGGTAGCGATTGATGAGGCCTTTGGGTATGCCGTTTTTCACCACCGGGATGATGCGCAGGGCCGGATTGCTGGTGAAGCGTTCCAGAACCTGATCATTTGAGGTCTCTGGTTGTTCAGGTTCTACATAGCTTAGCAGTTTATGCGCAGTCATGTGAGTGCGTTTATTCATGCTCTCGGTCGGGAAAACGGCAATATTGGATGATCCGATGATGCTACCCGTCTCGCTGGTTGCAAGCAGGGGCGGTGTGTGACTCGGGCGTGCAATGAAATACCCTTGGCCAAGCTCGATGCCGATGTCCTTGATTACGCGCAATTCGCCTGAGGTTTCTACCCCTTCGGCGATGACGCGTGTGCCGCAACTTTCGGCGATCTGCTGTATGGATTTCAGAAATTGCAATTTGATCGGGTCGTGATCAACCCCTTGTATGAAATGCATGTCTATCTTGATGAAGTCGGGGCGCAGTTCTGACCACAAACGCAAACTGGAAAAACCTGCTCCCAGATCGTCAATGGCGATTTTGAACCCCATTGCGCGGTAGTGCAGGAGCGCGCTGCGCATCCCTTCGAAATCGTAGGTCGGCTGATTCTCGGTGATTTCGATCACGACATTTGCAGGGTCTATCTGGAGTTCATGCATGAATTCCAGCGTCTGGCCATTTTTGAAACTGGGATGGTTCAGGGTCTCCGGGCTGATGTTGAGAAATAGGTTGCCGGGCAGTTTTTGTCGTGCAAAGGATTCCAGCACGATCTGGCGCGCAAGCATCTCGACTTCAAGCGACAGCCCTTGCTGCTCAGCTGCGCTAAACAGATTGAAGGGTGAGTGCAGGGGGCTGTCTGCAGGGCCGCGTATCAGCCCCTCAAAACCCAGGAACTCGCCATTTTTCATGGTGATGATGGGTTGAAAAAGCGCACTCAATTTTCGCCCTGCGATGATTTCTTCAAGGGGTGTCGTGGCAAGCGCCGGAACCATAACGATATTGCTCAGCGCATCCGATGGAATGGAATGCCTTGAATTTGCGAGCATGATATTTATCTCTATCGGTTTTGTGAGGACAGTACAATAGTGTGATGCTGTGACAGATATATGACAGTGCAGCTGCCGGCAATGCCGGGAAACTTTTCTATTTTTGGGTTGTCATGTAATACATGGAAAAATCATGGAAAGAAAGCATCTACCTTCAACGTGAAGAATTGGCCAAGCGGCTGCATGAGCCTATGGCTTGTCTGGTTGAATTGTGTCTTCCTGTATGGGGAAATCGCGAGCGGTTAAATGAGGTCATGCAAAGCGAATACCTGAAAATCCCACACTGTGATTTTCTGTACTGTATTGATCAGAGTGGTCGCCAGATCAGCGACAATGTGGGACAGGGCGGATATGATCTGACACACTTCGGGCGTGATAGGTCGCAAAGGCCTTATATGAAGGAAAATATGCCTCCTTGGGGCTTCCTGCTGTCGGATGCCTATATCAGTCTGCGCGACCGACGCCCTTCTTTGACTGCATTGCAGGTTGTGCGAAGGGAGGGCGAGACGATAGGCTATCTTGGCGCGGACTTTGACTTGCGGAATTTGCCCGTGACATCCGGGCTCTATGATGAGCCCGGATATTGGCGTCAACTCAAGGGCGACCAGGCGATAAGGAATACCGTATTTTTGCAGTCGCGCGTCGAGAGCGTGATGGACAGGAATATCGACCTGACCCTGCCCATATTGGAAGAGCTTTTGACCGAGCGCGGGGTGTTTCAATGCATGTTGCATTTTTCAAGCAGCCGGGTGACGATCTGGACCGTGGATGATCCATACCGTTACCGTCTGCTTGAACAGGAAGCGTTGAGTGATCCGGACATCTGTCTTGTTTTTCCATCCTGCCCTTATCCTTCAAATGCTGAGATACCTAGGGATGAGATTCAAAGGATACTGACCACGATGAAATCCCTGCGCATGTCCGATCCGACGTTTTACCTGCGCACGGCTTCGATCAACATCTTTAACGGTACGGTCAGCCTAACATTTTCCTGCGATGGGTCGCACTACATGCCATACGTCGAATTCCTGATGAAGGGCAACTCATTCTGGTTCGGAAGCTAGGGACTGTGCAGGATGACTAGTTTCTCCGGATCAGCAGCAGCGGCACTGGGCTGACGCGGACGATGCCTTCCGCCACACTACCCATGAGCAGGTGGGAGAGGCCGCGGCGCCCGTGGGTTCCAGCGACAAGAAGATCGGCTGGCCATGCTTTTGCCTCGTTCACAATGGCGTCCGAGATTTTCTCTCCCATGATGTCTGTTTGAAGTAGTTTTGTTTCGGCATCTATGCCAGCCGCCTGAGCCCTCTGTTTCGCCTTTTCCAGTATCTTGTGCCCTGCGTCTATCCAGGACTGTTCTATTCCAACGGCGTCCGGGATATCGGCAGCCGTAAAGATGCTGGCGTCGTCGATGGTGTATACGATTCTAAGCTCGGCATGCTGATCCTTTGCAAGATTGATGGCCTCGGTTAGCGCCTTGTCAGAAGTGGCACTGCCGTCCGCAGCTACCAGGATGTGTTTGTACATGATGTTCCCTCTTCCATGATTGAAGCTGCAAATTAGCCGGATGGCTTGCCAAAAAATTCATGAGTTGATTTCGAATAAAAGGCAAGGCTTCGGCTGGCGTTCTGTAGTTCGGCACTTCATTCAAGCTGCCACTGATCATGTTCCCGACATTGCTGCCTATTGAAGCATACAAACTTTCCGCATTCTTTACCACCCCCAATGGCGGAAGAAGCTTGACGGTCTCGTGCCAAGCCCGTTCCCCTCACCTAAACCCTCTCCCGGAGGACGACGGGGCAGACGAACGCTAGCGCGAGTTTCACATTAAAGTTGTGCATCATGAATAAGGCATTATTCTACTATCCTTGCCGGCTTGGAAATGGAGGAAAACAAAAAAAGGGCACCTTGCGGTGCCCTGGAAATGGAACCTGACAGGTTCCAGAGGAGTTTTTGATTAAAGGTCGTAGGCTTTCTCGCCATGGTCGGCCAAGTCTAGTCCTTCTTCCTGTGCTTCGTCGCTTGCTCGGATGCCTATCGTCTTCTTCAGGATGAACAGGATCACGAAGGCTACGAATGCAGACCATGCCAGCGTTATGCCAACGTCCCAAAGTTGTGAGATGATCTGTGCTGTTGCATCGAAATCACCGACTTTGTTTGCAACGTAGTCCCATACGCCGGTGCCGCCGAGCTTGGGATTGACGAATATGCCGGTACCGATGGAGCCGATGATGCCCCCCACGCAGTGCACGCCGAACGTATCGAGCGAGTCGTCATATCCCAGCCAGTGCTTGACCTTGGTGACTGCAAAGAAGCAGACAATGGGCGCTATTGCGCAGATTATCAACGCACCGGTCACCCCGACATAACCTGCAGCCGGGGTGATTGCAACCAATCCTGCAACGATGCCGGAACAGACACCCAGCAAACTTGGTTTGCCTTTGACTGTCCATTCGAGAAGCATCCAGACAACACCTGCAACAGCAACACCGAACAGTGTGTTGAAGAATGCCAGGCCGGCAGCTCCTGTGGCTTCCAGCGCAGAACCCGCATTGAAACCGAACCAGCCCATCCACAGCATGCCGGTACCGATTGCGGTCATCATAAGGCTGTGAGGCGCCATGGCAATTTTGCCGTAACCCTTGCGAGGCCCCAGCATCAGTGCTGCAACCAGCGCAGCGATACCGGAATTGATGTGAACCACGGTGCCGCCTGCAAAATCAAGCGCGCCTTTCTGGAATATGAAACCTGCATGGCTGTTGGCAAGGTCAGCAGCGCCCTTGGCAGTTGTGTAGGCATCGGGACCATCCCAGTACCAGACCATGTGCGCGATCGGCAGGTAAGCGAAGGTGAACCACAGAACGCTGAATATGATCATCGCGGAGAATTTGAAGCGCTCTGCAAAGCCGCCAGATATCAGCGCAACCGTGATTGCGGCAAAAGTCAGCTGGAACATCGCGTACAGGAAGTCAGGTATATACTGGCCCTTGCTGAACGTCGCCGCCACGGCTGTTGTCGGATCGTCTCCTGACATGAACAGCTTATCCAGCGAACCGATGAATGGCGACAGTATGTTGCCGTCATGGCCTGCGGTAAACGCTGCACTGTAACCGTAGATCACCCAGAGCACTGCGATGACGCAGAATATCGCAAAGCTTTGCATGACGGTCGACAATGCATTCTTCCTGCGCACCATGCCTGCATAGAATAGCGCAAGGCCTGGCACAGTCATGAACAGTACGAATGCCGTTGATGTCATCATCCATGCGATGTCGCCCTTGTTGCAGTCGAAGCCCTTGTCGCCGCATTTGGGGGCAGGAGCTGCAGCCGCATCAGGGGCAGCTGGTGCGGCGGGAGCTGCGGCCGAGGCTGTAACTGTCGCTGCGGGGGCTGATGCCGTCTCGTCAGCAAAAGTGGGTGCTGCAAGGCCGCACAACATGGCCAGCAGCATGAATGAAGCGATAAGCTTTTTCATTTCTATCTCCTTAAAGCGCTTCCGGACCGGTTTCACCGGTGCGGATGCGTATTACTTGTTCGATGTCTTGCACGAAGATTTTGCCATCGCCGATCTTGCCGGTCTGTGCGGCTTTCTCTATCACTTCGAGCACGCGGTCCAATTGCTCTGATGCAATCGCCGTTTCCAGCTTGATCTTGGGCAGAAAATCCACCACATATTCCGCGCCGCGATACAGCTCCGTGTGCCCTTTTTGCCGGCCAAAACCCTTGACTTCGGTAACCGTGACGCCTTGCACGCCAATCGCGGACAAAGCCTCACGCACCTCGTCAAGCTTGAATGGCTTGATAATAGCTGTGACCATTTTCATCATTTTCTCCTTTGTGGGTGAAAATCGCTTTCGCCCGTTATAACGTTAGAGCGTGTGAGAGAGCGAGACAACTAAAACACCTTTGCCGAGCTCATAACCGTTAACATTGGTATAAAATGCGCCCGGCCCAGTTGCAGCATTGGTCTTGCTATAAGTCAATCCCAGCGCATAACCACTTAAATCCTTAGTTACACTCAGCCTGTAATCATCATAACTAGCCGCACTAAGACCAGTGCCGGCGTACTGTCCCTTGTAATCCTGCTTGCCGTAGTGCGCGCCCAAGGTGATGCCCGTATCGGCAATCGGATAATTGGCGCTCAAGTCTATGTAATCGGTGCCTCTGGCATCAGCTACACCAAACGTATTACCCAGACTGTAGGAATACTTCAATGAAATCCACTTCCAACCTATCAAGCCGTAGACTTCGTCAGTGTTGGCTTTAGCCATCCCTGCCGGCATCGGTGAAACATAAGTGCCTGGATAGTTGTAACGTAAAAATCCTACGTCATAGTTGAAATCGGTCGCAAAGCTGTTCCTAAAACCCAGATAGGTATCCAGCTCCAGCCCTGCACTGCTGGCGAGTTTTTCATCACTGATCCAGCTGATGCTCGATCCCCATGCGCCTGCATAAAACCCACTGGAATGCGTATAGTCGAATCCACCCTGCACGGCAGGTTTTCCGCCGGTCTGCGAAATACCGCGGTACAAATAGTTGCTTACCAGACTTACATTGGCTGTCACGGAAGGCGTAGGCGCTGCTGCCGGAGCATCATCCGCCATGGCAATGCAGGGGGCAGCCAGCGCTACGAGGATTAGAGCGTTCAATAATTTGCTGTGCGACATGATGTTTCCTTTCTTGGGATTGAAAAAAGTTCCTGCATAATCCGATAAGCAGGATGCGTGCCAGATTGATTATTCAATATAAACAGCATGCTAAAAACATTAATTCCTATTTGAAGAAATTTTCGCACCAATATAAAGCGTGGTGCTCAAGTGGTGCACCGGTATCGTGCATGGTCTGGTACAGGCATTCTGTACATGCCTTTAATCAATCTGCCACGAATTTTTTGTTACACTCTTGAACCCTGTCAGAACAGGGTTATAAACAAGAAAATTTAGGGGGGAGGATGAATATGTTGAGCAAGCGCAAGTTATTGTTGTTTATCTGTCTGTGTGCAGACTTACCTGTCTTTGCTGAAGAGGCCCCGTTTTCCACCAATGTAAGCCTAGTGAGCAACTATTTGTACCGCGGTATTTCGCAGACTGGGGGAAAACCTGCCGTGCAGGGTGGATTCGACTATACGCATTCCAGTGGATTTTATGTTGGCGCGTGGGGGTCAAACATCAGTTGGTTGAGCGATACTTACGCTGCCTCGGCTATTGCAAATGCCGGAGTAGCAAAGGCTGGAGCCAATAACGCCGGATTGGAACTGGATACCTATCTGGGTTTCAAGAACAGTTTTGCGACCGATTTCAACTATGACGTAGGATTTTTGCGCTACAACTATCCAGGCACTTATCCAGCCACCTTTGCGCCTAGTGCCGCCAGGGCGAACACCGACGAAGTCTACGGACTGATCGGTTGGAAGTGGATTTCATTGAAGTATTCCTACAGTCTGGGTAATACGTTTGGTGTAGCTGATGCCAGAGGCACCGATTACATAGACTTGAGCGCCAATTATCCGATTGCCGATACGGGCATCACCTTGGGCGCGCACTACGGCAAGCAGGATTACAAGGGGCAGTACGCAGGCTCTGGCTCAACCGCACTCAGTTATGATGACTACCGCTTCAGTGTAAACAAGGATTTCAGCGGCTATGTGGTAGGTCTGACTTATAGCAAGACCAACGCTACGGCTGCTTACACTGTCCTGTCCAACGATCTGGGCAAGGGAGTTGTGGTTGCATCCGTCTCTAGAACGTTCTAAACGCGTTGATCTCTGATTGATCTGTCACTCGGCGATGACAAGTCGATCAGGACGCAAGCGTTGCAGCTCTGTTAAACTTGCCACCTTACACCAAGGAGACATTCATGCTGAACGCAAAGGTATTTGAAGATTTGTCAGGCAAATTGCACGATGCTGTCAAAAACAGCCCGGCTAGGGATATTGAGAAAAACATGCGTGCCTTGCTGGCGCAAGGATTTACCAAACTCGATCTGGTTACGCGCGAGGAATTCGATATTCAGACCCAGGTGCTTGCACGCACACGCGAACAGCTGACTGTGCTCGAAGCGCGCGTGGCCGAACTGGAAGCAATGCGCGAATCCAATTGATATGAGCCTTGCGGCGCTCTACGTCCGCGCACAATCCGGCATGGCTCTGAGCTGGTTACCGTCGAAGTGCATCTGGCTGGCGGCCTGCCCAGCTTCACCATCGTGGGGCCTTTGGAAGCCGGGGTCAAAAAAAGCCGTGACGCGTGCGTGTAGCACAGCAAAACAGTCGGTTTTATTTCCTCGCCCGCCATATCACCATCAATCTCGCACCCGCTGACTTGCCCAGGGAAAGCGGACGTTATGATCTTCCGATTGCATTGGGAATACTTGCTGCAACCGAGCAAATCCCCATTGACAGGCTTGAGGGTGATAAATATGCCGGAGAGCTTGTCTTGACGCGAGAGTTGTGCACGATACGCGGCGTCTTGGCGATGACCTATCGCGCGGCAGGATCAGGGCGTGCCTTCATGTTGGCGGAAATGAACTCGGCTGAAGCCGCACTCGTCGAAAACGCTACGGTTTATCCTGATTAAACATTACTGCAAGTCACGGCGCACTTAAGCGGGCGCGATGTGATCATGTACTTTGCCGGTAAGTTTGGGTCTGTTATCCCGCATTATCCAGACATGAAATAGGGGATGAGGCAGGAGCAGGTAAAATGCGAGATGGAGAATGCCGCGGCAGGTGGGCCGCAACGTGCTGATGATAGGTTCGCTGGGCATCGGGAAGTCCATGCTGGCTGAGCGTTTTCCAAGTATCTTGCCTGTCATGACAGAATAAGAAGCGCAGGAAAGTCCAGCGATCCAGTCTATGGATGGCAGTTTCGATGTGTCCAGATGGAAGCCCCGATTCCATCACACGGCTTTAGGCGTTGCCTTGGTCGGCGGCGGCAATCCACGCTCGGGTGAAATTTCCTTAGCTTTGCATGGCGTGCTGCTTCTGGATGAGCTGCCCACCTTTCAATCTTACCATCTCTCGCGTCGCAAGGCGCGCCGATTTCTCTGCGCAATTCCAGCTGATTGCAGCGATGAATTCCTGTCCATGCGATTATTTTGGCCTTTACAGCGGCACTTGCCGCTGCACGCCGGATCAGGTCGTGCATTCCGCAGCAAGATTTCCGGCCCTTTGCTTGATTGCATCGACATCCAGATCAAGGTGCCAACCGTGCTACAGGATGATCAGCTTGGCAAGGCTGAGGATGAAACAAGTGAACTGACAAGGGCTCGCGTCGAAGCTGCGTGCGGGCGCCAGATGGCGCGCCAGCAAAAATGCAACGCGCGTCTTTCGGTGACGGAAAGACACGCATATTGTAAGCCTGACTTGGAAGGCGATGCGCTGTTAAGTGTTGCGATCAAGCGACGGGATCTTTCCGCGCGAGCCTATCATCGAGTATTGAGGCTGGCGCGCGGCATCACAGATCTTGAAGGCTGTGCAGCGATAGAACGTTGACATATCGCCAAAGCCGTGCAGTACCGGCGTATAGACGGGAGCTAAGCATGAAGCTTTGTCGCCTTCCAAGCATCGCATGGTAAAATATTCTACTGTTTTTCAGAATTAAAGAATTCATGACCAGTCATCCAATTGAACAGCATATTCAGCAGCGCATCCTGATACTGGATGGTGCGATGGGCACGATGATACAGCGCTATAAACTAACCGAGGCGCATTATCGCGGCACCGAACTGTATGCTAGCTACACTGGCGCGCGCCGCAGTTTCGCGGATCACCCCGTGGACCTCAAAGGCAACAACGACCTGTTGGTGTTGACCCAACCCCATGTCATCAGCAACATCCACCGCGAATACCTAGAGGCCGGCGCCGACATACTCGAGACCTGCACCTTCAATTCCAACTCGATTTCTATGCACGATTACAGCATGGAGCATCTTGTGTATGAACTGAATGTGGCGGGGGCGAAGCTTGCGCGCGATTTGTGTGACCAGTTCTCGACTTCTGAAAAGCCGCGTTTCGTTGCGGGCGTCTTGGGCCCTACTGGGAGAACTGCCTCGATCTCGCCGGACGTGAACGATCCTGGCGCGCGCAACGTCACGTTCGACGAACTCGTTGCAAGCTATACCGAATCGGTGCGCGGCTTATTGGACGGCGGGGCTGATATTTTGATGGTCGAGACCATCTTCGACACGCTCAATGCAAAGGCTGCACTATTCGCAATTGATCAGTATTTTGTACAGCATAAACTGCGCGTGCCGATCATGATCTCTGGCACAATCACTGATGCCTCGGGGCGCACGCTATCCGGCCAGACCACAGAGGCGTTCTGGAATTCAGTCTCGCATGCGCACCCTCTGTCTGTCGGGCTTAACTGCGCGCTGGGCGCGGATCTGATGCGTCCCTATGTGGAAGAATTGTCGCGTGTAGCGTCTTGTTATGTCAGCGCGCACCCCAACGCAGGCCTGCCCAACCCACTGTCGGAGACTGGCTATGACGAGGCTCCGGAAACCACCGCGCGCCTTTTGAAGGAATTTGCCACCAGCGGTTTTCTCAATATCGCGGGCGGCTGCTGTGGCACATCCCCTGCACATATCAGGGCCATCGCTGAAGCGCTGAAAGACGTGCCGCGGCGCAAACTCCCCGAGATTGAACACCGCTGCCGGCTGTCGGGCCTGGAACCCTTCAACATCGGCGATGACACGCTGTTCGTCAACGTCGGCGAGCGCGCCAATGTCACGGGTTCCGCCAAATTCAAACGTCTGATACTGGAAGGTCAATTTGATGAGGCTTTGGAAGTCGCCAAGCAGCAGGTGGAAACCGGCGCGCAAGTGATAGACGTGAACATGGACGAGGCGATGCTGGACGGCGAAGCCGCGATGGTGAAGTTCCTTAACCTGATCGCCTCGGAACCGGATATTTCCAGAGTGCCGCTGATGATAGACTCGTCCAAGTGGAACATCATCGAAGCGGGTCTCAAGTGCGTACAGGGAAAATCCATCGTCAATTCGATCTCGCTGAAAGAAGGCGAGGAAAATTTCATCAGGTATGCCACGCTGGTGCGTCGCTATGGTGCGGCTGCGGTGGTGATGGCTTTCGATGAGCAGGGCCAAGCGGATACCTACAAGCGCAAGACGGAAATTTGCAAACGAAGCTATGACATTCTGGTCAATAAAGTTGGCTTTCCGCCCGAAGACATCATCTTCGACCCAAACATTTTCGCAATCGCAACCGGCATAGAGGAGCACAACAACTACGCTGTGGATTTCATCGAAGCGACCGCATGGATCAGGAAGAGCCTGCCTTATGCGAAAGTCTCAGGCGGTGTGTCCAATGTGTCTTTCTCTTTCCGCGGAAACGAGCCGGTGCGCGAGGCGATACACACCGTGTTCCTGTATCACGCAATTGGGGCTGGCATGAACATGGGCATCGTTAACGCAGGTCAGCTGGGTGTTTACGAGGAAATCCCCAAAGAGTTGCGCGATGCGGTGGAAGACGTGGTGCTCAACCGCCATTCTGATGCGGGCGAGAAGTTGGTCAGGATCGCCGAGACGGTGAAGGGCGGAGGCAAAGAGCAAATTGAAGATCTGGAATGGCGCAAAGGCACGATACAAGCGCGTCTGACTCACGCGCTGGTGCGCGGTATCACCACCTATATCGTCGAAGACACCGAAGAGGCGCGCCTGGAGGCTGCGTTTCCTGTCGAAGTGATCGAAGGGCCGCTGATGACCGGCATGAATGTGGTTGGCGATTTATTTGGCGCAGGCAAGATGTTTTTGCCTCAGGTTGTGAAATCTGCGCGCGTGATGAAGCAGGCTGTGGCGCATCTCGTGCCTTACATCGAGGCTGAAAAATTGCGTTCGGGCGACACCAGCACCAAGGGCAAGATCGTGATGGCAACCGTCAAGGGCGATGTGCACGACATCGGCAAGAACATCGTCACTGTGGTGTTGCAGTGCAACAATTTTGAAGTGGTGAACATGGGCGTGATGGTGCCCTGCCAGCAGATACTGGATACCGCGCGAGAACACAACGCGGACATCATCGGCCTGTCCGGATTGATCACGCCGTCGCTCGAAGAGATGGCGCATGTCGCAAAGGAAATGGAGCGCCAGGGTTTTAGGATGCCGCTCCTTATAGGCGGTGCGACCACTTCGCGCGTGCACACAGCAGTGAAAATCGAACCCAACTATCCTTCGGGTACCACCGTCTATGTCGTCGACGCATCGCGCGCGGTCGGTGTTTGCAGCAGCCTGCTTTCTGAGACGCAGCGCGATGAATACATCGCATCGATTAAAACCGACTATGCAGAGGCGCGCGAACAGCATGAAGCAAGGCAATCCCGTGCGGTGTATGTTCCGCTCACCGAAGCTCGCGAGCGTGGACTTAAAACGGACTGGAAAAGTTATACGCCGCCAAAACCTGCCTTCATAGGCGTCAAGGAGCTGCATGACTATCCGCTGGCCGAGATTGCCGGGTTTATCGACTGGACACCTTTTTTTCAATCTTGGGAGCTGGCCGGACGTTATCCGAAAATTTTGCAGGATGAAGTGGTGGGCGAGGAAGCGCGCAAGCTGTTTGCCGATGCGAAAGCGATGCTGGAAAAAATCATCGCTGAGAAATGGCTTACCGCCAATGCGGTATTCGGTTTGTTTCCGGCGAACACCGTGAATACAGACGACATCGAAATTTATACCGACGAGACGCGCAGCAAAGTTGCGATGACCTGGCACAATTTGCGCCAGCAGACCAAGAAGCCTGCTGATATTCCGAACTACTGCCTAGCCGATTTTATTGCGCCAAAAGATTCTGGTGTTGCAGATTACATCGGCGGATTCGCCGTGACCGCAGGTATAGGCATTGATGAACATGTGGCGGATTTTGAGAAGAGCAACGATGACTACAGTGCGATCATGCTGAAGGCGCTGGCCGACCGTCTGGCAGAAGCCTTTGCTGAGTTGCTGCATCAGCGCGTGCGCCGCGAGTTCTGGGGCTATGCAGCGGATGAAAATCTTAACAACGACGCGCTGATCGCGGAAAAGTACCGCGGTATCCGCCCCGCGCCGGGTTATCCTGCCTGCCCAGAGCATACCGAGAAGGGTCCTTTGTTTGAATTGCTGGATGCACCAAACAAGGCGGGCATCACGATCACCGACAGTTTTGCGATGCTGCCCACCGCGGCGGTCAGCGGTTTTTATTTCTCGCACCCGAAATCGCAATATTTTGCGACAGGCAAGATAGATAAAGATCAGGTGGCAAGCTACGCGATGCGCAAAGGCTGGGACATCGAAACTGCCGAGCGCTGGCTGGCTCCTGTGTTGAGTTATTGATGTATATACCCAGGCAATTTGAAAAGCAGGATATTGAGGTCATGAACCAACTGATCCGTGAGAAGCCGCTCGCCACATTGGTGACCATTTCATCGCACGGGCTTAATGCAAATCACATTCCGATGAATCTGGTGTCATACCGGATGGTTATCTCAACTTATGAAACTGGCGTTATCATGTACGCGCTTAATTAGGTCTCCAAAGAGGAAATGATGAATATCACCGCACAATTCGGTCAACTCTGCACTGCCGAGAAAATCAGCACGATGGAATACCTGTGGGATGACTTGTGCCGTCATGCGGATGGTGTGCTTCCCCGGCTTGGCATGGCGAGGTATTGGCACAGCGTAAGCTTTCGGTCGCCGAAGACGGCGCAATTTATCTGGGCAGTGAGACTGAAAAAATTAGAATCCGCGATACGCTGAAATGAAGCTGCGGTTTCTTGATGCGGCGTCTCAGGATTTGATTGAGGGGCACCGTTTCTACAAAAGACAGCAGGCTGGGCTGGGAGTGTATTTTCTCGACTCTCTGTTCTCAGATATCGATTCTCTGCAACTTTATGCGAGCACCCATGCAGTGTATTTTGGACAATATCGCCTGCGCTTTCCAAACGCTTCCTGTTTGCAATCTATTACAAGGTTGATGTTCAGGAAGTGCTGATCTGTGCGGTACTGGATTGTCGACGAAAACCGGCATGGAGCAAGACACATGTAACGAAATCACTATAATCAACAAGGAAATCAAAAATGACCGAACTCATCAAAACTGATACCAAGCTGGGTGAAGGCGCTGAAGCGAAAGCCGGGCAAACCGTGATCGTGCATTACACCGGCTGGCTATATGACGAGAGTGCGCCAGACAACAAGGGCACAAAATTCGACAGCTCGCTCGACCGCAACGAACCGTTCGATTTCCCACTGGGAGGTGGGCGAGTCATTCGCGGTTGGGACGAGGGTGTGGCCGGCATGAAGGAAGGCGGAAGTCGAACGCTGATAATTCCGCCGGAGATGGGCTATGGCTCACGCGGCGCGGGTGGAGTGATTCCGCCAAATGCCACGCTGATATTCGACGTGAAGCTGCTCAAGGTGATCAAGACAGACATCGTGGACACCATGGTCGGCGAAGGTAACGAGGCCATGGCTGGGCAGATGGTCAGCGTACACTACACCGGATGGCTGTTCGACAAGAATGCTCCGGACAACAAGGGCGTGAAGTTCGACAGTTCACGTGACCGCGATGAACCATTCGAGTTTCCGCTGGGTCAGGGGCAGGTAATACAGGGCTGGGATATCGGGGTTGTCGGCATGAAGGTGGGCGGAAGCCGCAGGCTGACTATTCCACCCGAGATGGGCTACGGTCGCCGTGGCGCGGGTGGCGTGATTCCTCCGAATGCTGTGCTAATTTTTGACGTTGAGCTGCTGGACCTTAACTGAAGTTGCACTTCCTTCATCGAGCGTCATTAATTTTCTGATCAATATATTTCGTAGAGGCTTATAATGAAACTGATTTCCAAACTGTCGCTCTTTCTGCTGTTGTCTGGCGCTTTCATTTCCACTGCATGTTCCGAACACATGGCATCAACAACGCCAGCAGCGTCAAACAGCACCGTAAGTACACTTATCAAGACCGACGTAAAACTGGGCACGGGCGCAGAAGCCATACCGGGACATAACGTATCCGTGCATTACACGGGCTGGCTGTATGATGCAAAAGCAGCAGACCACAAGGGCCAGAAATTCGACAGCTCGCGCGATCGCGGCGAGCCTTTCGAATTTCCGTTGGGCGCAGGACGCGTCATCAAAGGCTGGGATGTCGGCGTGGCTGGCATGAAGGTGGGCGGACAACGCACGCTAATCATACCGCCAGACATGGGCTATGGAGCAGGCGGAGCAGGCGGGGTGATTCCGCCCAATGCGACGCTGGTATTCGACGTGGAGCTGTTAGGTGTAAACTAACCGTCCGGGTGCGCCTTGCGCGCGCCCAAGATTCTGCTGGGAGGATAGCATGTTCCAGATTCGGGTTCATGGTCGCGGCGGGCAGGGTGTAGTTACGGCGGCAGAAATGCTGTCCATTGCAGCCTTCGAGGAGGGTAGCCATGCCCAGGCTTTCCCGAGTTTTGGCTCGGAGCGCACCGGTGCGCCTGTGGTGGCGTTCTGTCGCATATCCGACCGCGAGATCAGGTCAAGGGAGCCTATCGTGGAGGCTGATGCCGTGATCATCCAGGACCCCACGCTACTGCATCAGGTAGCCGTGTTCGCGGGTCTCAAGCCTGAAGGCTATGTTCTCGTCAATTCCCAGCACGGGATTGAAAATCTGGGCTTGGGCGAATTTGCCACAGAGCACAGGGCAGTGCGCTTTTGTTCACTGCCAGCCACCGAGCTGGGAATCAGGCATATCGGGCGACCCATTCCCAATGTGCCGTTGCTGGCAGGATTCGCTGCCCTTTCCGGCATCATCAAACTGGAATCGGTGGTCAAGGCAATCAATGCAAGATTTCGCGGGCAAGTAGCAGAAGGCAACATCGCTGCCGCAACCGAAGCCTATCATCTGGTGAAGGAGGTGGCATGCTCAAGCAGATAGAAGGTTCCAGGGCGGTTGCCGAGGCGGTCGCGCTGTGCCGCCCCGAGGTGATCTGCGCCTATCCCATTTCTCCACAGACGCACATAGTCGAGGCGCTGGGCGAGATGGTCAAGTCCAAAAGACTCTCACCCTGCGAATACATTAACGTGGAGAGCGAATTCGCCGCGATGTCCGTTTCGATAGGCGCATCTGCAGCCGGAGCGCGTGCCTATACCGCGACCGCTTCGCAGGGATTGTTGTTCATGACCGAGGCCGTATACAACGCTTCTGGATTGGGCCTGCCCATCGTGATGACGGTGGCAAACCGTGCGATCGGCGCGCCGATCAACATCTGGAATGACCATTCCGATTCCCTCTCGCAGCGCGACTCGGGCTGGATGCAGCTGTTCGCCGAAAACAACCAGGAGGCAGTCGACCTGCACATACAGGCATTCCGCCTTGCAGAGGAGCTCTCCATGCCCATCATGGTGTGCATGGACGGTTATATTCTGACGCACGCCTTCGAGCGCGTGGACATTCCCGCTCAGGAGCAGGTCGATGCCTATCTGCCTCTATTCGAACCACGCCAGGTACTAGACCCTTCAGAACCCATCTCCATAGGTGCGATGGTTGGGCCTGAAGCATTCATGGAAGTGAAATACCTTGCGCATGCCAAACAGATGCAGGCGATCGAAAGGATACCTCAGCTGGCAGCCGAATTCAGAAACACCTTCGGCCGCGACAGCGGAGGATTAATCCGCACCTACTGTACCGAGGATGCCGAGACCATGATCATTGCGATGGGCTCGGTGCTGGGTACGATCAAGGATACGGTGGACGAGATGCGAAACGAGGGACACAGGATAGGCGTGTTGTCCATCATCAGTTACAGGCCTTTTCCGCTCGAACAGGTGAAAAGCGCGCTCCTGCATTGCAAGCGTTTCCTCGTTCTGGAGAAGAGTCTCGCGGTCGGTATGGGCGGTATTGTTGCGACCGATGTGCGCATGGCCGTGACAGGCGCTGGCCTCAAAGGGTACACCGCGGTCGCGGGACTGGGAGGCCGGCCTATTTTCAAGTCTCAGTTGCATCAGTTGTTCCGTCAGGCTGAAAGGGATGAGTTGCCGCCTGTCACCTTTCTCGATCTCGACTGGGAGGCTGTCAACAAACAATTGGCGCGCGAAAAGCAAACGCGCCGATCCGGTCCTGTCGCCGAGAACATATTGCACGACAAGGGCATCGTGTCGGCAAAGTTTGGTTAAGGAGACATCATGGGATTTCAACCCATCAAGTTTTACCAGACCGGCACCTATACCGTCGGTAACAGGTTGCTATCTCCGGATCAGCGCAGTGTGCAGGCAGGAGAGTCGCGCAGCAACTCGATCAATTCAGGGCATAGGGCATGTCAGGGATGTGGCGAAGCTTTAGGTGCACGTTACGCGATCGATGCGGCGATGGCTGAAAGCCATGGGCAACTGATTGCGGTTAATGCCACAGGTTGCCTGGAAGTGTTTTCGACGCCCTATCCTGAATCATCTTGGCAGGTGCCGTGGATTCATTCTGTGTTTGGCAACGCGCCGGCAGTGGCCACCGGCATCGCGGCCGCAATGAAGGTGAAGGGCAAGACCGAGGTGCGCGTGGTCGCCCAGGGTGGGGATGGCGGCACCACCGACATCGGGTTTGGCTGTCTTTCAGGCATGTTCGAGCGCAACGATGACGTGCTGTACATCTGTTATGACAACGAGGCCTACATGAACACCGGCGTGCAGCGCTCAAGCGCCACACCGCCGTCTGCGCGTACCGCAACCACTATGCCTGTGGGGCCTGAGCCTGGCAATGCGTTCGGGCAAGGGAAGAACATGCCGGAAATCGCGATGGCCCACGGCATTCCCTATGTGTCCACGGCGACGGTAGCGGATCTCCGCGATCTGGAATACAAGGTGCGGCGTGCGATGAAGATGCACGGAGCGCGCTACATCCATATTTTCGTGCCCTGTCCGTTAGGCTGGGGGACAGCATCTAACGACACCATACGCATCGCTAGGCTCGCCAAGGAATCCGGCCTCTTTCCTGTATTCGAGGCGGAACACGGTGAAGTAACAAGCGTGCTGAAGATACGCCGCAAGGTTCAGGTAGAAGAGTATCTCATGCCGCAGAAGCGCTTCGCGCACCTGTTCGGCACCCGCCCCCATCCTGAGATGGTGGCGCGCATACAGGACATCGCGGACCGCAATATCCGCAAATACGGTCTGCTGGATAAGGAGGCTGCATGATCAAACCTTTTGCGATCACATTGAAACCTGGTACTTCTCTTGCCAACCTGACTGGAACATGGAGAACAGAGCGTCCTGTTTATCTCGACCGCCTTCCGCCCTGCAACAATGCCTGCCCCTCAGGGGAAAACATCCAGGGTTGGCTTTATCATGCAGAATCGGGCGACTACGAACATGCCTGGCGATTGCTGACTGAGGAAAATCCGTTCCCTGCGGTGATGGGGCGTGTGTGCTACCACCCCTGTGAAGATCAATGCAACCGAGGAAAACTGGACAGTCCGGTGGGCATCAATTCGGTAGAGCGATTTTTGGGCGACGAGGCAATCAAACGCGGCTGGAAATTTTCTGCTCCTCAACACTCATCCGGTAGGAGAGTTTTGGTCGTGGGCGCGGGTCCGTCAGGCTTGTCTGCAGCTTACCATCTTGCACGAATGGGGCATGAGGTCGAAATACAAGAGGCGGGTCCCATGGCTGGCGGCATGATGCGCTTCGGCATTCCCCAATACCGTCTGCCACGGAATGTGCTGGATGCAGAAGTGCAGCGCATTCTCGACCTTGGCGTTCGACTTCAGCTCAACAGCAAGGTTGCCAACATAGCGCAAAGCATGCAAGACTTCGATGCGGCGTTTCTCGCAGTCGGCGCGCATATTGCAAAACGTGCCTATATCCCGGCAGGGGATGCGGCACATATTATCGACGCAGTGTCCATGCTGCGCTCGATGGAGGGCGCGGAAAAACCTTTGCTAGGGCGGCGTGTGGTAGTGTATGGCGGCGGCAACACTGCGATAGACGTTGCGCGCACCGCAAGGCGTCTGGGCGCTGCGGACGCGATCATCGTATATCGGCGCACACGCGAAAAAATGCCGGCTCATGATTTTGAGGTGGAGGAAGCATTGCAGGAAGGCGTGATGATCAAATGGCTTTCCACGATCAGGCAGGCAGATGAAGGACAGCTCATCGTGGAGAAGATGAGGCTGGACGGCAAGGGCATGCCAGAGCCGACCGGCGAATTTGAAACCATGGAAGCCGACTCTCTGGTGCTGGCCTTGGGGCAGGATGTGGACTTGTCTCTGCTGGAAGGCGTGCCCAACCTTGAAATCAAGGACGGCATCGTGCAGGTGTCAGACAACATGATGACGGGATATCCGGGACTTTTTGCAGGAGGCGACATGGTGATGTCGGAGCGTAATGTCACTGTGGCGGCGGGTCAGGGCAAAAAAGCGGCGCGCCATATCGATGCTTTTCTTCGCGGCACGGTCTATCAGGCAGCGGCAAAGCACGAGCTCGCGGATTATGACAAGCTCAACACATGGTATTACTCCGATGCGGACAAGACGGTGCGCCCGATGCTTGATATCATCCGCCGCCAGACCAGCTTCGACGAAATCCAAGGCGGGCTCGATGAAAGCAATGCGCTGTTTGAGGCTAGGCGTTGCCTGTCTTGCGGAAACTGCTTCGAATGCGATAATTGCTACGGTGTATGCCCCGACAATGCGGTGATCAAGCTTGGACCAGGCAAACGTTTCAAGTTTAACTACGACTATTGCAAGGGATGCGGCTTATGCGCAGCCGAATGCCCATGTGGCGCAATCAAGATGGTGCCTGAGGAAATTTGATGGGAATGGTTTCGCAACCACTGCTTGTGACAGTTCTGATGCTTGCCGTCTCCAATCTGTTCATGACCTTTGCATGGTATGGGCATCTTAAAAACATGGCTTCATCCCCGTGGTATATCGCAGCGTTGGCAAGCTGGGGCATAGCGCTGTTCGAATACTTGATCCAGGTTCCGGCGAACCGCATCGGTTACACCCACCTGAATCTCGGGCAGTTAAAGATTTTGCAGGAAGTCATCACCCTTTCGGTGTTCGTGCCGTTTGCAGTGCTGTACATGAACCAGCCCTTGAAATGGGATTATCTGTATGCCGGCCTGTGTATGATGGGCGCGGTGTATTTTATTTTCAGAACCTAATGATGAACACACACATACATATCCTGGGCATTTGCGGCACCTTCATGGGAGGCATTGCGGCTCTCGCCAAGCAATCCGGCTACCGCGTCACGGGGTGCGACGCAAATGTCTATCCACCAATGAGCACGCAACTCGAGGAACAGGGCATAGAGCTCATTTCAGGCTTCGGTATAGAACAGCTGGAACTTAACCCGGACATTTACGTCATCGGAAACGTGGTTGCGCGCGGGAACCTTCTGATGGAGGAGATACTCAACCGCAATCTGCGCTATGTATCAGGGCCGCAATGGCTGTCTGACACGCTTCTACGAGATCGCTGGGTGCTGGGGGTGGCGGGCACGCACGGAAAGACAACGACCGCTTCGATGCTTGCCTGGATACTGGAACATGCAGGGCTGCATCCGGGGTTTCTGATCGGCGGTGTGCCGCAGAATTTCGACATTTCCGCGCGCATCACCGAATCGCCCTTCTTTGTGATCGAGGCCGACGAATACGACACGGCCTTTTTCGACAAGCGTTCAAAATTCGTGCACTACCATCCGCGCACCGCAATACTCAACAATCTCGAATTCGATCATGCCGACATTTTTGCCGACCTTGCAGCCATCGAGACACAGTTCCACCATCTGATTCGTACCGTGCCGGGTAACGGGCTGATCGTCTGCAATGACCGCGAAGAATCGCTTCGCCGCGTGTTGAAGCGCGGTTGCTGGACGCCGGTCGAAACATTCGGCAGCCATGATGGTTGGAACATCGAAGACGAAAACCGCATTACCTTGAACGGCGATATTCAGGGAACGTTGCACTGGGACTTGCTGGGTGAGCATAACCGCATGAATGCACTTGCAGCCCTTGTTGCCGCGCGCCATGCAGGCGTCCCTGTTGCACTGGGTCTGGAGGCCTTGTCGCTGTTCAGGAATGTGAAGCGCCGCATGGAAGTGCGCGGCAGCGTGAATGATATTGTTGTTTATGACGACTTTGCCCATCATCCCACAGCGATTAGCACCACCGTGGCAGGGCTCCGCCACAAGGTGGGAAGCGCGCGCATACTAGCCGTGCTGGAGCCGCGTTCCAACACCATGAAACTGGGCGTGATGAAGGATGCGCTGCCAGATAGCCTGAAGGAAGCGGACTATGTGTTCTGCTATTCTGGGAATCTGGACTGGGATGCAAAAAATGCGCTGTTGCCGCTGGGTGCAAAAGCTTGTGTGGAAAGCGATCTCGATGCGCTGATAGCGGATGTCGCGAAAACTGCGAAGCCCGGCGATCACATCCTTGTGATGAGCAACGGCGGATTCGGCGGCATACACGAGAAGCTGCTCAAAAAACTGCAATCCTGATAACTAAGTTTCCCTGTTTTCCAGATCCAGTTCGTGTATCTTGCGCGTCAGGGTATTGCGCCCTATGCCAAGCAGCGTTGCAGCTTCGATGCGGCGTCCATGGGTGTGATGCAAGGCTTGCAGTATCAGCGTGCGCTCGAACTCGGCAAGCAGGCTATCCATGATGCCTTCATCGCCGCGCTGCAAGGCGGCATCGACCTGGCTTGCCAGCACAGTGCTCCAGTCTCCCGGTGCCGTTCCCGTGCTTGCACTGCTGCGCCACTCGGGTGGCAAGTCGGCGATCTCGACGACCTGCGAGGGAGTCATCACGGTCAGCCAGTGGCACAGGTTTTCGAGCTGGCGGACGTTGCCGGGGAAGTCATATGCGCTCAAATGCTGCAGGACTGCTTCACTGAACTGTTTCTGATCGACCGACAATTCGCGCGCACTCTTTTGCAAGAAATACTTTGCTAATAGCGGGATGTCTTCCCTTCTTTCGCGCAATGGAGGCAGACGCAGTCGGATCACGTTCAGCCGGTGAAACAGGTCTTCGCGAAACAAACCCTGCTTGACGCGCTCTTCCAGATTCTGATGGGTGGCTGTGATAATGCGCACGTTGGCCTTGATCGGCTGATGACCGCCGACGCGATAAAAATTGCCGTCAGACAGCACGCGCAGCAGACGCGTTTGCAGCTCGGATGGCATGTCGCCTATTTCATCGAGAAACAGTGTGCCGCCTTCGGCCTGTTCGAATCGTCCGTGCCGGGTGGCGGCAGCCCCGGTGAAAGCGCCACGCTCATGCCCGAAGAGTTCCGATTCAAGCAGGTCCTTGGGAATCGCGGCGGTATTGATCGCGATGAACGGTTTGTCTGCACGAGGACTGTGACGGTGCAAGGCGCGAGCAACCAGCTCCTTGCCGGAACCTGATTCTCCATTGATGAGCACGGTGGCATGGGATTGGGAAAGCCTTCCTATCGCGCGAAAAACATCCTGCATCGCGGGCGCGTGACCCAAAATATCCGCTACTACTTCGGCCTGCCCTGTTTCCGCCGATTTACTGCGGCTTTGTTCCAGCGCACGACGTATCAGGTCGACTGCGTGATTGATGTCAAATGGCTTGGGCAGGTATTCAAATGCGCCGCCCTGAAATGCCGACACTGCACTTTCCAAGTCCGAATAGGCGGTCATGATGATGACGGGTATCAGCGGATGGCGTTGATGCAGCTCGTGTAGAAAATCCAAGCCTGAACGGCCTGGCATGCGTATGTCGCTTAATACCACCTGCGGTAATTCATGGCTCAAGGCGCGTAGCGCATCGTCGGCGGTGGCAAAACTTTCGAATTCGATGTTTGCGCGCGCAAGAGACTTCTCCAGCACCCACCGTATCGATCGGTCATCGTCAATTATCCAGACTGGTTTCATGGTTGGCAGTCAATCCATATCGTAGTTATGTATCCGGTAAGACTGTTATGCTTTTGCATGAAGTGGCAGCATCACAGTGAAACTGGTGCATCCGGGCTCGCTGTCAAATTCAATGGTGCCATAGTGCTGGCTGACAAAATCCTGGGCTAGGGTCAGCCCCAGTCCGTGCCCATCAGCCCGACCGGACACCAGAGGGTAAAAAATCTTGTCTTTCATCTCAGGGGCAATACCCGGACCGTTGTCTATGATCTGCACCATCAAAGCCAGACGATGGCGTTGTTTGACAAGGGTCACCTGACGTGCAATCCGGGTGCGAAAAATAATGCGTCCATGCCCTTGCATCGCCTGTGCGGCATTGCGCACGATATTAAGCATCACCTGTATCAGTTGTTCCTTGTCGCCGATCAATTCCGGCAGGCTGAGATCGTAGTCGCGTGTGATGGTCAGTTCTTCCGGCATTTCGGCCAGCACGACCGAACGCACACGTTCCAACACTTCATGGATGTTCAGTGCGCTGTGCCTGATATTGCCCTGCGGTGTCAAAAGCTTTTCCATCAGAGTGCGCAAGCGGTCTGCTTCCTGAACAATGACCTGGGTGTATTCGCGCAATGCGGGTCTGTCCAGTTCCTGCTCAAGCAATTGCGCAGCGCCCCTTATGCCTCCCAGAGGGTTCTTTATTTCATGCGCAAGATTGCGCAGCAGCAGGCGACTTGCCTGAGTCTGATCCAGCATCTGCTCTTCTCGCGCTAGTTTTAGCGGCCTGTCCATGGGATGAAATTCCAGCACTAGGCAGGGCTTGTCAAACCGCACCGGAGTGACGGTGCCGCGCACATGCAGCTTGCTGTGCGCATGGGTCATCAGCATCAGGTCGTGCTCAATATAACTTGCGCTGCTCGCTAATGACCGCTGCATCGCGTTGGCTAATTGGCCGGTGTCGGTGAATATCATTTGCAGTGGGTTGTTGAGCAGATTTTTGCCACTGACTTCGAACAGGTTCTCGGCCGCCGGATTCAGGTAGATGACATGCAGGGTCTCATCCACCAGGATGACGGCGGTCGTGAGGTAATCTAGCGTAAGGTGTGAAAAGTCAGGCATACAAAAAGGGAAGCAAAGATCATGCCTGACCGCAGCTGTTATTTCAGCTTGGAAATTTCAGCTTTAAGCGCATCGACATTACCCTGATGCAACTCTAACTGACGGTTCAGGGTGTTAATCTTTTCCAGGTCTTTTGGATTGCCTGATTTCAGATCCTGTCTGGCGGTGCTGAGCAAGCCTTCCTCGGCCTTTAGTTCATCTTCAAGTATCTTTCTGCGCGCGCCATCTCGTTCCTTTTGGGTTTCGCCATTGACCTTGGGGAAGTCTTGCGCCGTGCCGCGGGATCTATCGCGTGTCGTCTCGACAGGGGGTTGCAGATTGAGGCGTTTACCACCCTTGATCGGCGTGCTGGAATAAGTCACATGGCCATCTGCATCAACTGCTTTGTATATATCGGCTTGGGCTGCAAAGGGGAGCAGACACAACAGTAAGCATACAAACTTCATGACAAATCTCCTGCGAAAGGGCCGAGCGAGTATAGGGCATGCCTTCTTCCCTGACAAACTATTTGAGGTGATTTCTGACGTAAAAAAACGGGGCACATGGCCCCGTTCTTCAACATCGCAAATCAGATGCTGTAGTACATGTCGAATTCAACAGGGTGGGTCGTCATGCGCAGGCGCGTAACTTCATCCATCTTCAATGCAATGTAGGCATCGATGAAATCGTTCGAGAATACACCGCCGCGAGTCAGGAACTCGCGATCCTTGTCCAGATGGCTCAATGCTTCATCGAGGGACGTGCACACGGTTGGGATCTTTGCGTCCTCTTCCGGCGGCAAGTCATACAGGTTTTTGTCAGCTGGATCGCCTGGGTGGATTTTGTTCTGTATACCATCCAGACCCGCCATCATCAGTGCTGCAAAGCACAGATAGGGGTTGGCGGTCGGATCGGGGAAGCGCGTTTCGATGCGGCGCGCTTTCTCGCTTGGCACATGCGGAATGCGGATAGAAGCGGAACGATTTTTGGCCGAATAGGCAAGCTTGGTCGGCGCTTCGTAGTGAGGCACAAGGCGCTTGTAGGAATTCGTGCCCGGATTGGTGATTGCGTTCAATGCCTTGGCATGCTTGATGATGCCGCCGATGTAATAAAGCGCTGTTTCCGACAGGCCTGCATAACCGTTGCCCGCAAACAGGTTCTTGCCGCCCTTCCAGATGGATTGATGCACATGCATGCCGGAACCGTTATCGCCAACGATGGGCTTGGGCATGAAGGTGGCTGTCTTGCCGTATTGGTGCGCAACATTGTGCACCACATATTTCAATACCTGGGTCTGGTCAGCGCGACGCACCAGCGTGTTGAACTTCGTGCCTATTTCGCACTGGCCGGCGGTTGCCACTTCGTGGTGATGCACTTCGACTTCGATGCCGATATCTTCAAGTGCAAGGCACATCGCTGCGCGTATGTCGTTCAGGCTGTCAACAGGAGGAACCGGGAAGTAACCGCCCTTCACAGTAGGGCGGTGGCCTGTATTTCCGCCATCAAATTTTTCCGCAGAAGCCCAAGCTGCTTCCTCGGAATTGACTTTGACGAAACAGCCGGACATGTCGATCTGCCAGTTGACGGAATCAAAGATGAAAAATTCCGGTTCGGGACCGAAGTAGGCCGTATCGCCGATGCCGCTGGATTGCAGATAGGCTTCGGCACGCTTTGCGATGGAGCGCGGGTCGCGGTCGTAGCCCTTGCCATCGGTGGGCTCAATCACGTCGCAGGTAAGAACCAGCGTAGTTTCGTCCATGAACGGATCGATATAGGCGGTTGCGGGATCCGGCATCAGTAGCATGTCGGAGGCTTGTATGCCCTTCCAGCCTGAAATCGAGGAACCGTCGAACGCATGGCCCTCTTCAAACTTTTCCAGGCCTACATATTTGGCGGGCACGCCGACATGCTGCTCCTTGCCGCGCGTATCCGTAAAACGAAAATCCACGAATTTGACATCGTGGTCCTTGACCATCTGCAACACATCTTTTGCCGACAACGACATAGCTCTCTCCCAAAAGTATCAATCAAAAATGAACCCGAAAATATCATATGCAGAAAGCGTGCCAATCCGATCTGCATGTCAGATCACCATTGTGCCATAAGCCTGCGAAGTAACACAAAAATAAATCGCACCAAAATTGGGCGGGAACTCCTGGGTTGTGCACCATTATTGTGCGTGATTGACGTGAACATGGATGGCGCGAAACAGAGGGTCGTCCACCACCAGTTCATTGCATCGAGCTTGCAGCGCATCGACCCCTTCGGGCGGGAGTTTGTCTGCAGGCAGATAAAGCTCGACATCCACGCGGCCTTCCAGATAATGAAACACCACGCGATTGTTGAGCAAATGATCGCCCAGCCGTTCTGCAAGAAGAGCCAGTAGACGGGGGCGGCTGGGCAATTTGGCATGGCGTCCTGCCTGCATGTCGTCTTCCGGATCGATGTGCACCATGACATCCAGTACATGGTGATGGTTGAGCACCGCATGGCGTGCCGATTCGGCAATGTGGTGGCCTTCTGAAACGCTGATTTTGGGGTCGACCAGAATATGCGCATCAACCAGCGCATTGTCCGCCATCTTGCGGGTGCGCAATTCATGCAATCCCAACACACCGTGCGTATTCAGCAAGGTTTGCCGTATCGCTTCCACTTCTTCAGCATCCAGCCCGGTATCGATGAGTTCTGACAAAGCTTCCAGCGCAAGCTTGCCGCCCATGTAGGCAATCATTATTCCGACCACTGCTGCAGCAACCAGATCAAGAAAGGTATAGCCCAGCAAATTGCCGACTATGCCTGCCACCACCACAAGGGAAGAGGCGGCGTCGGAGCGCGCATGCCAGGCATTGGCCACCAGCATTTGCGAGCGCACCTTGAGCGCTACCGCCATCATGTAGCGAAACATGCCTTCCTTGGCGGCCAGCGCAAGAACTGCGATGACAAGACCCAAGGGGCTGATCGCCCGCAAGGCGCCCGGTTGTTGAAGGCGCATCGCAGCGGTAATCAGCAGCGCGATGCCCAGGCCAGCCAGGAAAACACCCAGAATCAGCGTCGCTGCGGTTTCTATTCTCGCATGGCCGTAAGGGTGGTTGTCATCCGCGTCGCGGTTGCCATGGCGGTTGGCGTATAAAACCAGCACATCGGAGAGCAGGTCAGACAATGAATGCAGACCATCTGCCATCAAAGCCTGCGAATGCGCTAACAATCCTCCGACAACCTGGAACAGGGTCAACAAAAGATTGATACCTATGCTGACCCAGGTACATTTTTGTGCGGCGGCATATCGTTCAGCTTGCAGCGGTTCAAATTTATCTTCTTGTTGCATGTGATTTTTCATTTCGATTGAGCTAGTATGCAGCTGTAACGTGTAGCATAGCGCATGATTCACCAAGAGCCAACATTAAACAGGATTTGCCATGGGTAAAATCACCGCCATTTTACAGGCAGCACAGCGGCGTGCCAGAGACATGAGTCTTCCCTATGAGGGTGCGCTGTTGCCGGTAGAGGCTTATGAAATTATGCAATCTGCTCCAGGTGCAAAACTGGTGGATATTCGCAGCCGGGCCGAACTGGACTGGGTCGGCCGCATCCCGGGTGCCGTGGAGATAGAGTGGATGACATATCCGGGCATGAAGGTCAATCCGGGTTTCATGGCGTCACTGGAACAGCAGGTTAATAAAGAGTCGCTGGTATTGTTCATCTGCCGCAGCGGTGCGCGATCGCATTCCGCAGCAGCGGCATCGACGCTTGCCGGTTATCGCGACAGTTATAACGTGCTCCAGGGCTTCGAAGGCGAGAAAAATACAGATGGACATCGCAACAGTCATGAAGGTTGGCGCGTAGCTGGACTGCCGTGGATACAGAGCTGACGCATCCAAATTTACCATGCGCAAGTCTAGCAGGATACTAGTAATCCCGGATAAGGCGCGCAGGAATCAACGCGACCATGAGTGAACACAAGCAATTTTTTCCAAGACAGGTTGTTGAAACCGGATGGAATAAGTGGGATTGGGCATTGCTGCCAATGGTTCTGGCGGTACTGGTTTTGCTGGCTTATGGAGGCGAGGAGATGGCGCGCCCCTACCAGCTTGGCCAGACCCTTGCACTTTCCCTTGATCCGGAAAATCTGCCGTATTACCTGCTGCGTACGACCTTGCGCATGTTCATCGCGCTTGGTGCATCGATTGCATTCAGTTGTATCTTTGCTGTGTTGGCTACCAAATACCGCGCGGCCGAAAAATTTCTGCTGCCCATGCTGGACATTCTTCAGTCGATTCCCATACTGGGGTTCCTGTCCATCACAGTCACGGCGTTCATCGCGTTGTTTCCCGGCAGTCTGCTGGGCGTAGAATGCGCGGCGATATTTGCCATATTCACTTCACAGGCATGGAATATGGCATTCAGCGCATATCAGGGGTTCCGCACTGTTCCGATCGAGCTGAAGGAAGCGGCGAGCGTATTCAACCTCTCGTCATGGCAGCGTTTCTGGCGGCTTGAGTTGCCGTTTGCAACGCCTGGGCTCTTATGGAACATGATGATGTCGATGTCAGGCGGCTGGTTCTTCGTGGTCGCGTCTGAGGCCATTTCGGTATCCAACCAGAACATCAAGCTGCCCGGCATAGGTTCATATATTGCGCTGGCAATTGAGCAGCGCAATCTTCATGCGATCGCATGGGCTATTCTTGCGATGCTGGTTGGCGTGATTCTCTATGATCAGTTTTTTTTCAGGCCGCTGCTCGCCTGGGCAGACAAGTTCCGCTTTGAGGAGTCAGGCAGCGAAACGGCCCAGGAATCGTGGCTCTTAAACTGGCTGCGCAAGACCGAACGTACCCAGGGTGTTGCGCTTGCTGTCAGCGCCATGCTGGAACGCTCATTCGTGCTATTCAGATACAGTTACGACGGCACATCAATACGCGCAAGACCACAGACAAGGTCCGCAACGCCCGAACGCATCTGGGATGCGATTCTTGCTGCAATCGTTTTTTATGCATTGTGGACGCTCGTTCATTTCATTCATGCCGAGGTAAGCTGGAGCGAAGTTGGGTTGGCTTTCATGATGGGCTTTTACACCATGGCTCGCGTGGTCGTGTTGATTTTTCTGGCAGCGCTCGTATGGATTCCAACGGGCGTCTGGATAGGCATGAATCCGAGGATAGCCGGCCGTGCGCAGGCGATTATACAGTTTCTCGCAGCATTTCCGGCCAATCTTATGTTCCCCGTGGTGGTGTTTCTGCTCGTACGTTACCATCTCAATCCGGATATCTGGCTGTCTCCGCTGATGATACTCGGCACGCAATGGTATATCCTGTTTAACGTGATCGCGGGTGCCTCTACCATCCCGACCGAATTGCGCTATGCCGCGAAAAATCTTGGCCTTTCCGGCATGCTGAAATGGCGGCGTTATCTGCTTCCCGCAATCTTTCCCAGTTTCGTCACTGGCGCGATCACCGCATCTGGTGGTTCATGGAATGCCAGCATTGTTGCCGAATATGTGACTTGGGGTAACACGACCTTGAAGGCGCATGGCATCGGCAGCTACATTGCGGAAATGACCGCCAGCGGGGACTTCCCAAGAATTGCATTGGGAATCGGCGTCATGTGCATATTTGTAATGGGATTCAACCATTTTATCTGGCGCAGGCTCTATCGTATGACCGAAAACCGTCTGCATTTTTAAGGATATGTATTCATGAATTCACCTATCGTCGAGCTTAAATCGGTTGGAAAGTCTTTTCGTTCAGCAGACGGATCGGCCAGATCCGTGCTTGAAAATGTTGATTTTTCGCTCAACGAGGGAGAAATTGTGGCCTTGCTCGGCAAGTCTGGTTCAGGCAAATCGACCATGTTGCGCATCATGGCAGGATTGATCTCCGCGGATAATGGCCAAGTGCTCTACCGCGGATTGCCGCTTTACGGCCCAGCCAATGGCATCAGCATGGTCTTCCAATCCTTTGCGCTGTTTCCCTGGCTGACCGTTCAGAAAAATGTGGAGCTGGGACTGGAAGCCAAGGGAATGTCGCTTGAAGAAAGAATACAGCGCGCCAAATCCGCCATCGAACTGATAGGTCTGTCAGGTTTTGAGGGCGCACTTCCCCGCGAATTGTCCGGAGGCATGAGACAGCGTGTAGGCATTGCGCGCGCATTGGTAATGGAACCCGAAGTGCTGTTGATGGATGAGGCGTTTTCCGCGCTCGATGTGTTGACAGGGGAACGTTTGCGCGAAGACATTCTGGAATTATGGGAGGATGGACGCCTCCCCACCAAGGCCATGCTAGTCGTTTCTCACAATATCGAAGAGGCTGTCATGATGGCTGACCGGGTTCTGGTTTTCGCCAGCGATCCGGGACGTGTGCGTGACGAATTGCAGGTCAAGCTCCCGCGGCCAAGAGAGGTGGAGGGGTCAGAAGTCCGCAGTCTGATCGACAAGGTATACGGGCTGATGACAACAGGCGCATTGCGCTCAGGACGCATGACCGACAAGGGGGCCAAGATGGGCATAGGAGACCGCTTGCCGGAAGTAGGTATATCGCGCATGGAAGGCACGCTAGAAATTCTTGCTGACGAGCCTTTTCTTGGGCGTGCGGATTTGCCAAAACTTGCCGAAAAAACAGAGCTCAGCGATCATGAACTGTTCGATGTGGCAAGCTCGTTGACATTGCTTGGATTTGCTCTGCTCGAGCAGGGCGACATCATGCTCACGCCCCTAGGGCTGAAATATGCACAGGCAGACAATTCAGAAAGAAAAATCATCTTCGGGCATCAGCTCCTGGAAAACGTGCCCCTGATTGCCTATATTCGTCATGGACTTGTGCAGGACCCATCCGGAGATTTGCATGAGGACCTTTTCCTGAAGCTGTTGCGCTTCACGCTGAGCGAGGCGGACACCTTGTCTGCACTGCGCGTTGCCATCGAGTGGGGGCGCTACGGGGATCTCTTTGAGTATGATTTCAATACCGGCATCCTGAATATGCCCAGAGACGAGGAAATCGCGGCAGAATAAACTTCTTGGCAGGCAAACGCCGGAGATCTCCCTTAGCTTCTGCGCAGATAGGCTTGCACCGCCGAATATACCAGGAGCACTACCGCCAGGCTGGACAAAAATCCCGCCAGCACATCGGCTGGGAAATGCGCGCCGAGGCTGATTCTGGATATGCCTACCCAGAACACGAAGAACAGGCCTGCAATGCGCGCATATCTGCTTAGCACAGGCCACAGACTGGCTGTGCACAACATCGCAAATGAAGAATGGCCGCTTGGCAGGCTGTGATGGTATTCGGCCATGCCGATGATATGCACCGCGCCAGGCGGCAGCGCTAAAGGAGGGCGTGGAAAATCAAGTTGCGGCTTCAAGAGGCCGATCAGCAGGCCATCC
Source organism: Pseudomonadota bacterium (assembly GCA_021787435.1). Lineage (GTDB taxonomy): Bacteria > Pseudomonadota > Gammaproteobacteria > Burkholderiales > Gallionellaceae > Gallionella. The sequence continues at coordinate 143,801 of JAJYLY010000002.1, forward strand.
AGGAAATAGGCGATGCTGAATACCGCGATGACAGCCAACCAGCGCTGCGATTCCCGGCTATCCTTAGCGACTTCATGCAGCGCAAGCAGCGTGATCAGCCCCATGTAGAAAGGGAAAAGCGCGTGTTCACCCAGCCTTGTTCCAAGCAGCATGAACTGATCCAGAAACCCATTGCGTACATCGTTGATCGCATGAAACAGCCAGATGTTCGCACCTCCCCAGTCATACAGGATTGCCTTCATGTTCTTAGGCAAACAGCGCAGACATCCACATGACGATGCCGCCTGCGGCAGCTACTCCCGCCAGCGTGAACAGCCATTTTTTCCGGGTCAGCACGGTGACTGAAGCCAGTGAAATCGCGATCTGTATCAGCGTCATCGCCTGCGCCAGTTTGTGGTGCGGGTGCAGCATCTGTTCGCTTGCCTGGTTGGCTTTCTCGGATTCGGCCTCGAGCGACTCAGCCTTGAGCTTGATTTCCTTCTTGTCTGCCTCGTATTTCTTGATCTTCTCGCTGTAATATGCGCGCTTCTGTTCTGTGGAAAGGTCGGCTGCGAGTTCCATCAGATGCCCCTTGTTGCTCTTGGACTCGTAAAAATTCCACTGGTCGGATGCCTGCGCCTTCTTCAGCACTGCCTCGTTTTTCAGCAGCATGGCTTCGTTCTGTGTTGCCCCGCCCTGGTAACTGATGATCGCGCCTATGGACGCCAGAATGGCGGTAAAGATGGCGACCTGGCCGCCAAGTCTGTCGCCGCCCTGGGCATGGTGTTCAACCGCGTGGTCATGGGCGCCGTGAACATGAAATCCGTCTCCTGACATTCTGCTGCTCCTGAAGTTAAATCTAATTAAATCGAGTTTAATCCGGCCCGGTGAATCGGGCAACGATTTCTGCGCCAAACTCAAGCGCTCTTGTAGTCGATGATCAGTGGCGCATGGTCTGAGAAGCGCTGATCCTTGTAGATGCTTGCGGCTTTTGCGCGTTGCGCCAGGTCGGGGGTGGCAATCTGGTAATCGATACGCCAACCGACATTTTTTGCCCAGGCTTGGCCTCGGTTCGACCACCATGTATAGGCTTCCAGTTCCGGATGTATAGCCCGAAATACATCGACAAAGCCTGCTTTGTCGAACAATTCGGTCAGCCAGGCGCGTTCCTCGGGCAGGAATCCTGAATTCTTCCTGTTGCCGCGCCAGTTTTTCAGGTCGATTTCCCTGTGCGCGATGTTCCAGTCTCCGCAGATAACGATTTCGCGCCCGCTGGCCCGCAATTCTTTCAAATGGGGCAGGAATGCCTCCATGAATTTGAATTTGACGGCTTGCCTTTCATCGCCACTGGAACCGGATGGCAGATACACCGAGACTGCGCTGAAATCTTCAAAGTCTGCGCACAGGTAGCGCCCTTCGGCATCGAATTCGGTGATCCCTAGTCCTGCAATGACCTGTAGCGGCTTTTGGCGGCAATATATGCCGACACCGCTGTAACCTTTTTTCTCGGCATAATGAAAATAACCGTGGTAGCCATCAGGATTCAGCATCTCTTCTGTCATGTCGGCAGCCTGTGCCTTGAGCTCCTGCAGGCAAACGATGTCTGCATTCTGAAGCTTCAGCCACTCATAAAATCCCTTGCTGGCCGCAGATCTTATGCCATTCAAATTGACGGAGATAATGCGCATGAAAAACTTCCAATGATGAACAGCGCGCGATTATAATGTTTCCGAATGACATCTCCTACACAAGAATATGTTCAATTTCAGACAAGACTTCATCCGTTTCGCCGTTGGCAAGAAAGTCCTTCGCTTTGGCGAGTTTAAAACCAAGGCCGGTCGCCTGTCCCCTTACTTTTTCAATGCGGGCCTGTTCAACGATGGCGAATCGTTGAGAAGCCTTTCGCAGTTTTATGCACAGGCCATCCAGGCAGCCGATGTGCCGTTTGACATGTTATTCGGGCCTGCCTACAAAGGCATCCCGCTGGCCGCGGGCACCGCAATCGCGCTTGTAGAGCAAGGGCGCAATGTGCCCTATTGCTACAATCGCAAGGAGGCCAAGGACCACGGCGAGGGAGGCAGTACGGTAGGTGCGAAACTCGAAGGGCGCGTGTTGATCATAGACGACGTCATTTCTGCCGGTACCTCGGTGCGCGAGTCCATAGATCTGATACGCAATTCAGGTGCAGTACCCAGTGCCGTCGTGATAGCGCTGGATCGCATGGAACGCGGGCTTGGCGAACTGTCTGCGGTGCAGGAAGTCATAAAAACTTATGCTATTCCAGTCATTGCGATTGCCACGCTCACCGACCTGCTGGGTTATTTGCAGGATGAGCCTGAAATGGCGGAATATCTGGCTGCGGTGCGCACTTATCGCGATCTTTTTGGAGTGGATGATGAGCCGGTTTAGGTTGCTTGCAACCCTGATGGCGGTTGTCAGCCTGCCAGTCTCAGCAGAAACGTACAAGTGGGTCGATAATCAGGGTATTACCCACTACTCCGGGACATTGCCGCCCGAATATGCCGACAAGAATCGCCAGATATTGAACAAATCAGGCGTCGTGATCAAAACGCAGGACGTATTGACGCCTGAGGAGCGGCGCGCGAAAGAAGCCAAGTCGGCGAAGGTGAGCGCAGATGAAGCGGCGGCAAGAGATCAGAAGCGTTACGACAAATCCCTGGTGGGCAGCTACAGCAGTGAGGATGAGATCGAGCTGGCGCGCAGCCGCAGCATGCAGCAGCTGGATGCGGGAATCACCAGCATCAATTCGCAGATTACTATGGTTTCGAATCATCTGTCCGATCTGAAAAAAGAAGTAGCCGGTCGGCGTCAGGCGAACAAAAAAGTCCCGCCCTTCATGCTCAACGAAATCAAGGAGTCGCAGGATCGCCTGAACAGTTTGCAGCAGGATCTGGATAAGAGCAAAGCCAAAAAGGCAGCCGCACAGGCGCGTTTCGATGCAGAAAAAGCGCGTTACAGGGAGCTGACGGGGAAATAAGAGGGCTGAACCTTCATCCTGCAGTCAGGCGCAGCAACGCCTCACGGTATTTATCAGCGGTCTTTTGCAGCACATCCTGGGGAATGCGTGGGGCCGGCGCTTTCTTGTCCCAGCCCGAAGACTCCAGCCAGTCGCGCACGAACTGCTTGTCGAAACTGGGTGGATTCTTTCCCACCTTGTACGATTCTGAAGGCCAGAAACGCGAAGAGTCAGGCGTCAACGCTTCATCGATCAAATACAGCTTGCCTTCGTTATCTACACCGAATTCAAATTTGGTGTCGGCGATGATGATGCCCCTGGTCGCCGCATAATTTGCAGCTTCGACATACAATGCAATCGCCGCATTTTTAACCTCGGCAGCGCGCGGCGCCCCCAAGAGCCTGACGGTTTCCTCGTAGGAAATGTTCTCGTCGTGTTCGCCTGCAACTGCCTTGGTGGAAGGAGTGAACAGCGGTTCCGGCAGCTTTTCGGCTTCGCGCAAGCCGGGCGGCAGGCCGATACCGCAGACCTTCCCTGTTTTCTGGTAATCCTTCCAGCCGGATCCCACCAGATACCCGCGCACGATGGCCTCGATCGGCAACGGCTTGAGTTTTTTTGTCACAAACGCGCGGCCTTTCACCTGTTCCATCTCTTCGGTTCCCTTGACCGAGGACTCAGGCGCGATCCCGCTCAGGTGATTGGGGTAGTCCAGTTTCCCGAACCAGAAATTGGACATGGCTGTGAGCACCGCGCCCTTGCCAGGAATCGGGTCGGGCAGAATGACATCGAATGCTGACAGCCGGTCTGTCTGTACGATCAGCAGATGTTCCGCATCGACCTCGTAGAGATCGCGCACCTTGCCGCGGTGCAGCAAGGGCAGACTCGTGAGGCTGGATTCATGCAATGCGGACATGTTGCATCAAACGCCCTTGTGGTAACTCACCACGCGTTCGACTTCGTTTTTCGAACCCAGTATCACCGGCACGCGCTGGTGCAGACCTGTGGGCACCAGTTCCATGATGCGTTCGCGACCAGTCGAGCTCAGGCCCCCTGCCTGTTCGACGATGAACGACATTGGGTTGGCTTCATACATCAGGCGTAGTTTGCCTGCCTTGGAGGGATCCTTGGTATCGAACGGATACATGAAAATGCCGCCGCGCGTCAGTATGCGATGCACTTCGGCGACCATTGAAGCCACCCAGCGCATGTTGAAGTTCTTTTCGCGGCCGCCGTCCTTGCCTTTGATGCATTCCTCGATATAGCGCTGCACGGGCTCTTCCCAGAAGCGGCGGTTGGACATATTGATCGCGAATTCCTGCGTGTCGGCCGGGATCTTCATGTCCGGATGAGTTAGGAAAAAGTCGCCCACGTCGCGATCCAGCGTGAAACCATTTACACCGTTTCCTGTGGTGAGAACCATCATGGTGTTCGGACCGTACAGCGCATACCCCGCGCATACCTGTTTAGTGCCGGGCTGCAAAAAATCCGCCGCAGTCGGATTGGTCACGCCTTCAGGGCAGCGCAATATCGAAAATATCGTGCCGACGGAAATGTTCACGTCGATATTGGAAGATCCGTCCAGTGGGTCAAACGTGATCAGGTACTTTCCCTTGGGGTATTGGGCGGGTATAGGGTAGATGTCATCCATTTCTTCCGATGCCATCGCGGCCAGATGCCCGGACCATTCGTTGGCCTTGATGAAGACTTCGTTGGTGATGATGTCGAGCTTCTTTTGCGTCTCGCCCTGCACGTTTTCGCTGCCCGCGCTGCCCAGCACACCGATCAGCGCGCCCTTGTTTACATCATGCGCGATCTGTTTGCAGGCAGAGACAACGTCGTTCAGCAATCCAGTGAATTCGCCGCTGGCATTGGGTATGTGGCGTTGCTCTTCAATGATGAATTGGATCAGACTTTTGCTCATTCGTTTTTTCCTTGTTGTTCCGGTTTTAAATTTTGAACGCGTGATTGTACCGCTTTTTGACTTGGTTTGCGTATCTGATTATTTGAGCAGCAGTTGCAGCACCGGCATTCAAGATCAGACAGTTAATGCGGCTTTAGCTTAAAGAGGTCAAATAATATATAGTTAGTAAATGATACGAAAAAAACCGCATAATTTTTGCCGGGAAAGTGTAGCGGGATGAACGGCTCATGAAGATCCTCGTCGTAAGACTCTCTTCGCTGGGCGATATCCTGCACCTGTTCCCTGCCGTTAGCGATCTGCGCAGCCGCTTTCCAAAGGCTGAAATTCACTGGCTGATGGAACCAGCCTTTGCTGAAATGGCAGGCTGGCATGTTGCTGTTGACAAAGTGATCGCAGTGCCGCTGCGCCGCAACAAAAAGACTTGGTGGAAAATACCTGGATTGCTGCGCCATCTTAAGAAACAACTAAAGGTGGAGCATTACGATCTCGTGATCGATGCGCAGGGGCTCATCAAGAGTGCGATACTCTCGCGCCTGCCGGGAGTCGATGTATATGGTTTTTCCGCAGACAGCGCGCGTGAGTCGTTGGCGGCAAGCTTTTATAAAAAGACCGCAAGCGTGGCGCCAGGTCTACATGTCGTCGAAAAAAACCGTCATCTCATCGCGCAATTGTTCGGCGCCGACATCAGCAGCACTGCCGATTTCGGCCTGTCCGCATTCAGGGAAAGGCAGATGGAGCTACCTGAACATCTCAAGAGTTTTGGAGGAAAAAAATGCATCCTGCTGTTGCACGGCACGACCTGGAACAGCAAGTTCTGGCCCGAGGCTTCATGGCTAGAATTGACTGACTTGCTAGTGCGGCAGGGATTCCGCTGCCTTTTGCCGTGGGGGAATGAGGAAGAGAAGCTTCGTGCGGCAAGGCTTGCGAGGGGGGGGGGAGAAGTGTTGCCTAGGTTGTCGCTCAATGAACTGGCTTGCGTGCTGCTGCATGCCGGGGGATTTGTCAGCGTCGAGACGGGCATAGGTCATCTTGCTACGGTGCTGGATGTTCCTGGCATCATGCTGCATGGACCCACCGACCCTGACTACAGCGGAATTCTTAGCGGATCATGCGTACACATCACGAGCGGCCTTGGCTGTTCGCCCTGCTTCAAGCGGGACTGTCCCATCCCTGATCAAGAGACAGGACTGCCGCCCTGTCAGGAGGCCATCGCCGCGAATATGGTCTTCAATGCGTGCTTGAAGCAGTTTTACAGGAGCGGTAGTTGAGGCGCATGTTAAAATTTATGTCGTTTAATCTACGGTAGCGTTCATGAACCAATATTCCCCGCTGATCTCGGCCGCAGTCACCATGCTGCTGGCGTTGATTCTGACTTTGAGCAAGCACGGCACGATAGAAGATATACCTAACGAGCGCTCGCTGCACGACAAGCCGATACCGCGCACAGGCGGCATCGCACTATTGGCGGGCATAATGTCAGGCTGGGTGCTGTTGTTCAAGTTCTGGACATGGTGGATCGTCCTGCCGATGCTGGGGCTTTTTCTTTTGTCGCTTGTCGACGATGTGCGCGGCTTGAAGCCAAAAACCAGGCTGATCGGCCATTTTGCTGCGGCCTTATGCGTGGTGCTGGGCTCGGGGATGAACTGGATGTGGATGCTGCCTGTTCTGCTCTACATTGTGTGGATGACCAACCTTTACAATTTCATGGATGGCTCGGACGGGCTGGCAGGTGGCATGGCGCTGACGGGCTTCAGCTTCTATGGGATCGCGGCGCTGATGAATGGCGATGCACCTTTCGCGATGCTGAATTTTTCGGTGGGTGCGGCTGCAATGGGATTTCTCTATCACAATTTCCATCCTGCAAAAATCTTCATGGGCGATGCAGGTTCCATTCCGCTGGGATTTCTTGCGGCGGCCTTTGGCGTTTTAGGATGGCAGAAGGGATACTGGCCCTTGTGGTTCCCCATGCTGGTGTTTTCGCCTTTCGTCGTGGATGCAACCTTGACGCTTTTCAAGCGAATGCGCAAAAAAGAGGCGCTCTCTGTCGCGCACTGCAGCCATTATTACCAGCGGTTGGTGAAGATGGGCTGGGGGCATCGCAATACGGCCATCGCGGAATACGTGCTGATGGTGCTGGCAGGCATATCGGGGCTGATGGGGCTGCACATGGATGCTGCGGGGCAGGGAAATCTGCTGGCTTTCTGGGCTGCGATTTATTTGGGGACAAGCATGTGGGTGGACAGGCGCTGGCGCATGCGTCAGGGTGGGGACGATGCTGCGTAAATCAAACATGCGCACCGCTCTTGCGATTCTCCACGACATCATCGCGGCGATTTTGGCATGGATGCTCGCCTATCTGCTGCGTTTCAATTTCGATTTACCGCCCAATTTCAGCGCAGAGCTGCAGCATACCCTGCTCTGGGTCGTGCCATTACAAGTCGTGATCTTCTGGAAGTTTGGCTTGTATCGCGGCATTTGGCGCTATGCCAGCCTGAACGACTTGCGCCGCATCGTGCTTGCAGTTCTGTTGGCAGCCGCAGCAATCCCGTTTGCGCTGTGGATGGCTAGAAGCCATCTGATCGTACCCCGTTCGGTGCTGGTGCTGAATCCGTTGCTGTTGATCCTGTTCATGGGTGGCAGCCGGGTTTTATATCGGATATGGAAGGAGACACATTTTCACGGGCGCATGAACCTGTCCGGCGAGCCTGTGCTGGTGCTGGGCGCGGGGGATGCTGCGGTGGCGCTTTCCAAGGATCTTGCCAAAAACCCGGCATGGCAACTGGTGGGTTTTCTGGACGATGATGCCGGCAAGCAGGGTCACACCTTGAACGGTGTGAAGGTGCTGGGCGGACTGTCTGATCTTTCGCACTGGGTGGAACACTTCGGCATAGAGCGCGCGATCATCGCGATGCCCGCCTCTTCTCACCAGCAGCGCCAACGCGTCATTCAGATTTGCAATGCGTCCAAGGTGCAGGTGCTCACCGTGCCTTCTTTCGACGATCTGATGAGTGGTAAAGTAGCTGTGTCTCAGCTGCGTGCGATTGAGCTTGATGACCTTCTGGGGCGCGATCCGGTATTGCTGGATACGGCAGGGCTGCAAGGACTGCTTCACAACAGATCGGTGATGGTGACGGGGGCGGGAGGTTCCATTGGCTCGGAACTGTGCCGCCAGATCGCGCGCTTTTCCCCTACAAGGCTGGTGCTGTTTGAACTGAGCGAATTTGCGCTCTACACCGTGGAGCAGGAGTTGCAACAGACTTATCCTTCGTTGAATCTCGTCTGTCTCGTGGGGGATGTGCGCGATGCAGCCAGGGTCGATGAGGTGATGAAACTGCATCGTCCTGCCGTATTGTTTCATGCCGCAGCTTACAAGCATGTACCCATGATGGAAAACCACAATGCATGGCAGGCGATACGCAATAATGTGCTCGGCACCTATACGGTGGCGCATGCCGCACAGGGATATGGCGTCGAGAAATTCGTGATGATCTCGACGGACAAGGCGGTCAATCCGACCAATGTGATGGGGGCTTCCAAGCGTCTGGCCGAGATGGTCTGCCAAGCCTTGCAGCAGCCTTGCAGCACCCGGTTTGTCATCGTTCGCTTTGGCAATGTGTTGGGCAGCACGGGCAGCGTGATTCCGAAGTTTCGTGAACAGATTGCCAAGGGTGGCCCTGTGACCGTGACACACCCTGAGATCACGCGCTATTTCATGTCCATCCCGGAAGCAGCGCAACTGGTATTGCAGGCGGGATTTATGGGACAAGGTGGCGAGATCTTCGTGCTTGACATGGGTGAGCCTGTGAAGATCATCGATCTTGCAAGGCAACTGATCCAGCTTTCCGGATTTACCGGGGATGAAATAAGGATAGAATTTTCCGGACTGCGACCGGGCGAAAAACTGTATGAGGAATTGTTGGCAGACAACGAGCACACGCTGCCCACGCCTCACCCCAAGCTGCGCATCGCCAAGGCTAGGGAGGTAGATGGCACATGGCTTATGGAGATGCTGGCATGGGCCGATGCTGCAACCATGCCGGACGAGGAAGTAAGGGAGTCCCTCAAGGGCTGGGTGCCGGAATACCAGCCGCAAAAATGATGCTGTCCGCCATCATCATTGCGAAGAACGAGGCCGGCAACATTCGCGACTGCATTGCATCGGTTTTCTGGGCTGACGAGATCATCGTGGTGGATTCGGGCAGCACGGATGAAACGGTGAACATTGCGAAAGAAGCAGGGGCAAGAGTATACGTACATGCCGACTGGCCGGGTTTCGGACCGCAGAAGAACCGTGCGCTGGGCTATGCGACGGGAGAGTGGGTGTTCTCGATTGATGCAGATGAGCGTGTCTCACCTGAATTGCGCAAGGAAATCGAAATGGCGATGCAAGTCCCTGTGGCTGAAGGCTATTGCTGCCCGCGCCTTTCGCAGTTCTGTGGAAAGTTCATCCGTCATTCAGGCTGGTATCCGGACTATGTGCTGCGTCTCTTCAGGCGGAATGCGGGCAGGTTTTCTGATAGCCTGGTTCATGAAATCGTTCTGCTTGATGGGAAAACTGCAAGGCTTGAAAACCCGCTGCTTCACTACAGCTACCTCACGCAAGATGACGTTGAGCGCAAGGTGGCGCAGTATTCAGATGCTGCAGCGCGGCAGATGTTTAAAGCGGGTCGAAAATCAACATGGCTTGGTGCTGGGATTAGCGGCCTGTGGGCATTCGTGCGAACATATCTGTTGCGCTTTGGGGTGCTGGATGGAGTAGCGGGCTTAAACATAGCCACCATGAATGCGCGCACGACCTACCTTAAATACCGCAAGCTGGCAGCGTTGCGCGCTACAAAACAATCAGCTTAGCGCACGCTTCAATTTACTGCGCAGCAGTTGCCAGCGTAATTCACGCGTATCTTCCGGCTCGTCGAGTCTCATTTGTTCCGCCGTCTTTCCGCGACGCAGATAATAGCGATCGAACACCGACTGGCGCATGCCCCATTTGTGCAGGAACTGTTTTCCGCCGTCGTTCTTTTTCACCTTGCCGGTGGACTTGCACTGGAAGTGGTATACGAGCGAATCGCCCACGCCATAAAAAATGCGGCAGCCAGCGTGCCACAGCTTCATCGAAAAATCGTTGTCGCTGCTCATGCCGGGCGAAAACTCGCTGCTGTAGCCACCCACCTTGAACCACCAGTTGCGGCTGACCAGGGTCGGCGGCCAGGTCGCCCCCCACCAGTCGGATTTGTGATGCTTAGGCAATTCGGCAAGCAGCCTTGCCTCGTCAAAACTTTCAGCTTCTGTGCCGTAGTCGCCCACGATCACGCAGGGATTGTTGGTGTTTTTCGGCTCTATCATCGTGCCGGACAGCATGAAAAGATCAGTGTCGATTACCTTCAGTTTGTTGACAAGCGCCGTATCCCAGCCGGGACAGCAGTACATGTCATCGTTGAGGTAAAGGATGTAATCCATGCTGGCGTGCATTGCCGCCTCGTTCACCGCGAGGCAGATGCCGATGTTTTCAGTCGAGCTTGTGTAATGTAGTTCCTGCTTGCGCACCCAAGCTAGTGTGCCGTCGCTGCCGTCGTTGACGTGCACGATGATCTGGTGCGCAAAGGCGGAATTCTGCCGGATGCTGCGGATGCACAATTGAAGCAGTGCAAGGTTGTTCCAGGAGGGGATGATGATGGAAAACATTCAGATATGGCCTGGTCGATTCATATCAGTGACGGCAAGGGTGCTGTTGCATGTCGTGATAAACTATGAGCCTTGGCTGATGGCAGATAATGCGAATGGTAGAGCAAGAGGACGAGGATGGCTAGAGACTTCGGTGCAAAAGAAGATGTGGTGGAAGTTTATGGAAGAATTTTTCCTAGCTATTCGCGGTCTGAAATACATCCTGCGATCTCGAAGATATTGAAAGACATGCCAAGAGGGAAGCTGCTGGATTTCCCTACAGGCTCAGGGACCCTCGCCTGGCGTTTGCAAAATGAAGGATTTGAAGTGACGGCCGCAGATGTGGTGCCTGACGCTTTCAAAAATCCTGAAATCGAGATTGTGCGCGGGGACCTGAATCATGCCTTCCCTTTTGAATCGGAACGTTTTGACTATGCATGCTTTGTCGAAGGGCCTGAGCATGTCGAGAATGTATTTCAATGCCTGAGGGAATTCGCGCGCATATTGAAACCTGGCGGGACGTTGGTGGTTTCACTGCCGAACTATTCCAACCTTCAGAACCGGATCAAGCAGTTCCTGAATGGCGTGATCGAACCTGTGGTTTCATACGAGTCTCTGAAATCTGATTATGTCGGCAACGAGTTCATGATACATATTAATCGTCTTCCTTATCCGATGATGCGCATGGCGCTCGAGTTTGCCGGGTTCAAAATAGAAGGCGTCCATGAAGACCGGCCCAAGAAAAAGCAGCGGCTGTTATGGCCTCTCGCGTGGGCAATACAGCTGATCACATTCCTGCGAGGAGAGAAGGCACAGAAAAAATACTGGATGAAAGACAACAATGCCACAGAAGTCCTGATGGGTGGAAATACGCTCATTTTGGTCGCCAGGCTCAAGCACAAATAGGCACCGCATTGAAGCTCCTGCATATAGTCAGGTGTTACGGTCCGATGGGCGGAATGGAGCGCTATGTCTGGGAGACAACGCTTGAGCTTGCGAAGCTCGGGCATGAAGTACAGGTGCTGTGCGAATATTGCGCTACGGAAAAACCCGAAGGCATAAAGGTGCATGAGTTGGGGAAGATGTTCTATCGCCCGCGCTGGCTTTATTACTGGCGCTTCGCATGGAGCGTGAAAAAATGGCTGGGTTCACATCCGCAACCGGACTGGATTATCCACAGCCATGAGCGGGTCAGCGTGCACGATGTGACGACTTTTCATGGTCCTCCATTCGCATCGGTACGCGAAAAACCTTGGTGGAAGAAAGTCTCATTGCGAGTGGCGATGCAGCTCTATATGGAAAGGCGTGAGCTGCGTGTGGCAAAATGCATCGTGCCAAATTCAAGTATCATCGCGCGTCAGTTAACTCTTTACTATCCGGAGTATGCAGAAAAGCTTGTCCAACCCGTTGTGCCTGGCGTGCTGCCTAGCGCTGTTCGCGAGCCGCGAAAGGTGCCGAGAGACGGCGGCATCATCGGTTTCGTCGGCAAGGAATGGAAGCGCAAGGGTTTGCAGAAAGCGGTTGAAATTGCAGCTGCGTTGCGCTGCGCGAGGCCCAATCTGGAGTTTCATGTGGTTGGTCCTGATAAATCCGAAGTGCAGTATCTTTTTTCTGACTGGCAGGGCGGATACAGGTTGGTGGGATTGAGCAGCCATGTCAAGTATGCTGGATTTGACGTATTGCTGCACCCGGCAATCGCCGAACCCTACGGGATGGTGATATCGGAAGCGATGGCGGCATGTGTCCCGGTCGTGATTTCGGATGCTTGCGGTGCGGCCGATCAGGTGACGCTTGATGCTGGGACGGTATTGCCGTTGTCATCATCCATCGAGACATGGGCTGATGCCGTTGAACATCAGCTGACAAGAGACACGCCTGTGTCTCGATATGAACATGGATGGGAAAGAGTGGCGCAGGAATATGAACACATTTACAGTGAAATTTTCAGGAACGGTATGAAATGACAGTTGTTGGTTCTGGCTTGAGAGGGAGGGAAGCCATTGCGGCATTTTTGCTGCTGATTTATCCAAGCCTGATGTTTGCCGTGAAGGGCGGCATGAACGGTGCCTTTCTGTTGCTGCTGCTTCTGGCAGCATGGTCATGGCGGCCTTCATGGGACAGGGAGACGGTATACTACCTGCTGTCAATGGCGTCCATGCCTGTTGCCATTTTTCTGAGCCAGAGCTATCACCATCATTACAGCGGCCATCCTTACGATGCCTCCTTGCGCTTTTTTCTGGGGGTTCCGGTCTTTATGATGCTAAGGAACTTGCGCTTTTCTGTCGTTGCGAGCGTACAGTATGGATTCCCATTGGCCACCATCTTAGGCTGCCTGATGCTTAAGCAGATTGACAATGGGCGCTATGGCATTTCAACCCTGGACCTGATTCATTTCGGAGACTTTGCGCTGGTCATGGGCGTGCTGTCAGTGTTTAGCATTGACTGGACTGGGCGCGAAGCACCATTATTGCGCGTGTTCAAAATCATCGGGTTTGCAGCCGGAGTGTATGCATCTGTCGTCTCAGGTTCGCGCGGCGGATGGATAGCCATGCCGGTATTTCTGATGACCTTCACTTATTTCAAGATGGGCAAGGTTTCGTTCAGGACGCTACTGATGGTGCCGCTCATGCTGTTCATCGCTGGCTTCGTTGCGTATGCTTTAAGCCATGAAATCCATCATCGGGTGGATGATCTGTTCGGTGACATGACGAGTCTGCAGAAGGGAAATCCGGATACCTCGACAGGGATTCGTTTGCAGCTTTTCAGGGCAGCGGCGCAGGTCTTTGTGAAAAATCCTGTCTTTGGCGCAGGGCCGGAAGGTTTTGCAGGCGAGATGGAATCGATGCAGAAAGCCGGAATCGTGACTCCCATGGCGGCCGGCCTTGGTCGCGGGGAAGTGCACAATGAACTGCTGGGCAGAGCAGCAGGGATGGGGGTGTTCGGTTTGGCCTCCATGCTTTCGATTTATCTCGTACCTGCTGGAATCTTTTACCGATCCATGCGCTCATCGGTTGCCAAAATTAGGCAGTCTGGCATGCTGGGGCTGGTATTCGTCACAGGCTTCATTGTGTTTGGCCTGACGGCCGAGACGCTCAATCTGACCATGGCGACGGCTTTTTATAGTTTGACGGTCGCCGTGCTGCTGGCTGCCTGTCTGAATGTTCATCGGGCAGAAGCTTTTCAAAAGGATCCTCATGTTTAGCATCGTCATACCTAGCTGGAACAATCTGGCTTATCTCAAGCTGTGCGTCGAAAGTATAAAAAAATATTCGCAGCGCGAGCACGAAATTCTGGTTCATCTGAACGATGGTTCGGATGGTTCTCTGGAGTGGGTCAGATCACAGGGAATCAAGTATACGCAAAGCGACAAGAACGTTGGGGTGTGCCTTGCGGTGAATCATCTGGCAGCAAAGGCAAGCTGCGACTGGATCTTGTACATGAATGACGACATGGTCGCATCCCCTGGCTGGGATACGGGATTCATCGAAGCGATCGCATCAGTCGACACCGATCTTGCGATGTATTTCGGCGCACTGATACAACCCGAGATCGGCAAGAGCACGACGATGATCAAGGGAAATTTTGGGCTGAATCCGGAGGAATTCGACGAGACACGATTTGTAAAGGAATGTATGGACGACAAGCGGGGCGACATGGAGGGCGCTGCTTCTCAGCCCACGCTGGTGCACAAGAAATGGTGGTGCATGGTGGGCGGTTACAGCCTGGAATTCAGCCCAGGCATGAGTTCGGACGACGATCTGCTGATGAAGTTCTGGGTGGCTGGCTGCCGTAATTACCGCGTTGTGGCCAAGAGCCGTTTCTACCATTTCGGTTGTAAGAGCACGGGACGCATCAAGCACAATCTTGGCGGGCGCATCTTCGTGATGAAGTGGGGCATCACGCAGATCGAGTTCCACCGGCTTTACATGCCTTCATTGAGGCGTCCAGATAAAGGCAGTAATGCAAGCAATCCGCAGAATTTCGTCCGCAACTCACTGCTTGGCAGGATGCGCAGGGTCGGATACGGGCTGACGAAGGACTATCCCCTTGGCGACCTCGAGGCATGGGATGCCATGCCGGGTGTGGGAAAATGGAGAGAGGGCTGACATGATCATCATTCGAATGGTAAAAACAAATGGCGCATGAAGAACAACTGAGATACATCTCGTTGGTCAAAGAATGCTTTGTCCAGTCCGGAACGAACGGGCTGAAAATTCTCGAGATCGGCTCCTATGACGTCAACGGGTCAATCAGGAAATATTTTCCGGATTCCGTTTATACAGGTGTGGATCTTTGCGCTGGGCCAGGTGTGGATCTGGTGGGATTCGGGCATGAAGTCGGTCTGCCTGACGAGAATCTGGACATTGCGATCTCCTGCGAATGTTTTGAACATGATCCTAACTGGGTCAGGACGCTGAATAACATGTACAGGATGACGAAGCCAGGAGGAGTGATTGCGTTCACCTGTGCGACGACAGGGAGGCTGGAGCATGGCACGAGACGCACAGCTTCGGAATTTTCCCCTGGCACGCAGTTTGTCGGACTGGATTATTACAGGAACCTCGATCGAGCTGATTTTGAGGCCGAGTTGAACCTTGAAGAAATGTTCAGCGATTATATTTTCTTCATGATGTCGACCAGTTTTGATTTGTATTTTGTCGGTTGGAAAAAGGGCGAAACGCCATTTATCGGCGACAAGGAAGAATTCAGGCGCAGGGTTCATGACATCAGAAACATTCGGAAATTCCGTTTCAAGCTTTATGATGTGCCTGTCAATATTGCGCGACCCTTCATGAAGGAGGAGTCTTTCCAGGATTTCGCATGCAACTACTATAACAAGATAAAGCCGTTCCGCAGGTTCATCAAATCGCTGACCCGTCCAAAGAGGTCATGAAGAGACGGTCAGCGCAGGCTCCGGTAGATCGCATCGCCCAGTATCAGGTATCCGGTGGTTGAAAGATGCGTTTCATTGGCTGGATAAAGATCTGTCGTCCTGTCAGCTACTGCGCCACGCAACACCCTTAGGAGATTGGGCGCATGGAATCGTTTTTCTGTCTTGTTCCAGAACTGCTTTTCAGGATAGAGATAGGTGGTCGATTTGTTGGGCACGATCACCCATGTCAGTTGGTAGTCCTCGAGACTGTCATTGATGACCTGCATCTTGTTGAGCGCATCCTCCCCTAAATCTTCTGCTTGGTCGTCGGCGAGAAACAGCGCATCGTTGCAACTTTGATGGCTGAAAAGTTTGCAGCCATCCTTTATCCGGTTCATGCGCACGTTGTTGCCCAAACTCCATGCGCTGAAATCAGGCCGGGTGGCCAACTTCTCATATTTCAGCACGTGTAGTTCAGTCTGAATGCCGACCGAGAATCTTCCTGAATAGTCTGCTAGATTGCGGACAAGCAGGCGCGGGGGCGGCACGACCGGGAGTTCGACCGTGGCATGATAGTTCATGTGTTTGCATCCGACAGACCGGTTCAGGGTGTCTTTAAAATTGTGCTCGACGACTTCAATGGCGACGTAGTGTCCCTTGAATCCTTTACTTTGCAACCATGCCGGGAAGTCTTCGCAGATGTTGCGCATTGCTTCCCAGGTTTCGGTGTGAACCTTGAGACCATTCTTTGTTAGTACGCTTTGCCAGAGATGCGGGATGGAAAAGCTGTCGCCGATCGCAAGCACATCAGCCTCCTGCCACGGTGCATTCACCAGATATGCGGGATCGATTGCTGGCTGCTCCTTCCTCCAGCCGAACAAAGATTCTGGAATTTTCCCCATGCGCGTCAATGGCCCAGTGAAGTTTGCCAGCGGCAGGAAATAAAATCCTATAGCGCCATAAAGCGCAAGTGCTGCAAATACCGCGAGAGAAAAAATCTTTTCCTGCTTCATACCCGTCAGAACCTGAAGTAAAGAAATGGGCTGTAGCTGCCGAACTGGTCTATCGCCAGCGCCATGAAGCACACAACGACAGTGGCCTGAAGCAGCGCAAGCGCGGTGTTGCCGCCGATGAATTTCAAAAAGCTGGAATTGGGCAGCAGCCAGACCCAGGCTAGGGAAAAAAATAATATTTTTATCAAGTCGCGGCCGGACAGGTCGGTCGCCAGGAGCAGTTGTCCGTGCAGCACGGCATCGAAGGAAATGGCGCGGGAATTAATGCCGAACATCGCTTCCAGCATGGTTTTCGCATGTACGATATCTGTCGACCTGAACACCACCCAAGCTGCAATCACCGCGATGAAGGTGAATGCGCCACCGACTGGCTTGATGATACGGCTGGAAAGCTTCCCGGCTGTCGCATCCCGCCACATGTTGTTGATCGTCAGATAAATGCCGTGCAGCGCCCCCCACGCGACGAAGGTCCAGCCTGCCCCATGCCATAGACCGCCCAAGAGCATGGTGATCATCAGGTTTGCATAGCGGCGCATCCTGCCCTTTCGGTTGCCGCCCAGCGGGATGTAGAGATAGTCGCGCAGGAAACGGGATAATGTCATGTGCCAGCGACGCCAGAAGTCGATGATGCTGGTCGCCTTGTAGGGGGAGTCGAAGTTGACTGGCAGTTTAATATTGAAGAGCAGCGCGATGCCAAGCGCCATGTCGGTGTAGCCAGAGAAATCAAAGTAGAGTTGCAGAGTGTAGGCCAAGGCGCCCGCCCAAGCCTCATAGGTTGTCGGCAATATGCCGCTTTCCACGCCGCCAAACACCCCGTTTGCATAAGGTGCGAGCGCATCTGCCAGCAGTGTCTTCTTGCAAAGCCCCAGCGTGAACAGCATCAACCCGTTGGCGACATGCTCCCAGTTTATTTTGTAGCTGGAAGCGCGTGCGAACTGCGGCATCATCTCCTTGTGATGCAGGATGGGGCCTGCAATCAGATGGGGGAAGTAGGTGACGAACAGCGCGTAGTGGATGAAATTGTATTCTTTGACCTTGCTCTGATAGGTGTCAACCAAAAAAGCGATCTGGGTAAAGGTGAAGAATGAGATGCCAAGCGGCAGGATGATACTGCCGATGTTCCAGTGCGTGTCGGCAATACCGTTGAGATTGTCGATGAAGAAATGGGCGTACTTGTAATAGGCGAGCAGCAGCAGGTTCGCAGCGATAGCAGTGATAAGCAGATGTTTCTTGTTTGCTCTTTTTCTACTTACTATTTGCCCCTTGCCAACTTCCGGCTTCCCGGTCTTGGTTATCCACATCCCAAATGCGTAGTTGCAGAGGATGGAACCTAGCAGAAGTCCGACATAGGCAGGGTTCCAGTAACCGTAAAAGAACAGCGAGGAGAGTGCTAGCCAGCCCGAGGCATAGGCATGGCTGATCCTTGCAAGCCGGAAGAAGCCGATCAGCACGATGGGGAGATAGAAAAAAATGAATGCGTATGAGTTGAACAGCATCAGGCAGTCAGACCGATGGTGGCAACACTGACATGAAAAAACGGTATGGATTTCATCAAAGGCGCTTCAAAATCTGTTACGCTATTTTATCAGGATATTCGGCTTTGAATGGGCGATGGCGACATATGCGGTAGGCGATATACAGGGCTGCTACACGGAGCTTTTGCAGTTGCTGGAAAAAATACGCTTTGATCAGGCAGTGGACAGGTTGTGGCTGGTGGGCGATCTGGTCAACCGCGGACCCGGTTCTTTGGAAGTTTTGCGCCTGATCAAGTCTATGGGGAGCAGTGCGATCACCGTGCTGGGAAACCACGATCTGCACTTGCTGGCGGTGGCCAATGGCACGGGGAAGTTGCACAAAGGCGACACGTTAAGCGGGATACTGGCTGCACCCGATCGCGAGGAGTTGCTTACCTGGTTGCGCCATCAGCGTCTTATTCATGTCGAGGGGAATTTCGTGCTGGTTCATGCGGGGCTCTTGCCTGGCTGGACAGTTGAGGAAGCGGCAGTCCTTGCGCGCGAGGTAGAGGCCGAGCTGCAAGGCACGCACCATGCCGAGTTTCTCTCACACATGTACGGAAATCAGCCTGATGCCTGGAGTGAAAAGCTTACAGGCTATTCGCGGCAACGGGTGATCACCAATGCGCTGACGAGGATGCGGATATGCACCGAGAGCGGGAAGATGGAATTCGATTTCAAGGCTGAAGTGCAGTCCATCCCGGAGGGTTACAGCCCCTGGTTCGATATTCCTGAACGCGCGAGCCGAGAGGCTACCGTGATATTCGGTCACTGGTCTGCGCTAGGCCTGATGGTAAGGGGCGATGCGATTGCGCTCGACACGGGCTGCCTGTGGGGCGGGCCGCTCACCGCAGTTCGCCTCGAGGATCGCGAGGTGATCCAGGTGGACTGCGTGAACTCCTCCGTGGCAAGGCACTGGTGAGCATGCTTTATATATTGCTGTTGTGGTTGCTTCTGCCGTTTATTTTTTTCCGTCTGGCGTTGAAGTCGCGCCGCCAGCCTGAATATTTTCAGCATGTAGGCGAGCGCTTTGGCCTTTATTCCATTCGTAGCGACAAGCCCATCATCTGGCTGCATGCGGTCTCGGTCGGCGAGACGCGTGCCGCAGCTAGCCTTGTTGCGAGTCTGAAAAAGGCTTATCCCGGCCATCAGATGCTGTTGACCCATACCACGCCGACAGGGCGGGCAGCGGGTGAACAGCTTTATGGCGATAACGTGCTGCGCGCATATCTGCCTTACGACTATCCCTTCGCTGTGAAGCGATTCTTTTGCCATTTCAAACCGCAACTTGGCATACTGATGGAGACCGAAATTTGGTTCAATCTGATCAATGCAGGAAGTGACGCTGGCGTGCCCATGCTGTTGCTCAATGCGCGTATGTCCGAGAAATCATCAAAGGGCTATGCGCGCGTCAAACGCCTGACTCAAAACGCCTTGCAGAAATTGTCTGCCGTTGCAGCGCAAAGCCAGGATGATGCGGTGCGCCTTTCACGCCTAGGTGCGCGTAATGTATCCGTGATGGGCAATCTGAAATTCGATATCTTCCCACCTTTGGAGATGCTAAAGCTTGGCGCATTGCTGCACGAACAGTTCGGACAGAGGCGAAAAATATTTCTGCTGGCCAGCACAAGGGAAGGTGAAGAAGCACTGGCTCTGGAGGCATCGCAAAAACTTTCATCGGATGTATTGCTGGTCATTGTACCTCGCCATCCCCACCGCTTTGAGGAGATAGAAGGCATGCTGAGGAAGCGCGGTTTGCGCTATCAGAAGAGGAGTGAGGATAAAACAGTGTCGGCTGAAATTCAGGTGGTGCTGGGCGATTCTATGGGCGAAATGTTCGCCTATTATGCCGCTTGCGATCTCGCCTTCATCGGCGGCAGCCTGCTGCCGTTCGGCGGGCAGAATCTGATCGAAGCCTGCTCGGTTGGCAAGCCTGTATTGATTGGCCCGCACACTTACAATTTTAAGGAGGCCACGAGACTGGCCGTTGAAGCAGGTGCGGCGGTGCGTGTGAGCGATGCGCAGGAATTGATGCAGACGGCCATGCGCATCTTGAATGATGACGGTACAAGGGATGCGATGGGCAAGCAAGGGGTGATGTTTGTATCATCCCATCAGGGTGCGACCGGTAAGGCGATGGAGGTCATCAGAGAAGTCCTTGGGGGCAGTGCGTAGTCCAACGAGGTTATTTTCCTGCTGCTTCGTCTATGTTTTTCCGTTCTGCCTCGCTGTCTTTTTGCAATGTCTGTTCCAAATCCTTTGTCTTTTTAAGCGCTTCACGCTGCTGTTCTGCGATCTTGGGCGGCGGTACGGAAGGAACCTTGTTGCATGCGTATAGCAGCAGTGCCAATGCGATCATGATAATTTTCATGCGTCCTCCGTTGAATGAACAAGCGGCAGTCAAGGTCGACTATGCTAACATTGTGCGCCTGCATGGCCCGTAATTCAATTAACCCGATGATAAAGGATGAAACATGAATCAATTGCGCTTTGTTTTTGCAATGCTCCTAGTCATGGTTCTGCCATCTGTGATGGCGGCCACGGACGCCCAAGGTATCGGTTATGTCGATGTGGCGCTGCAAATCGCGCGCATACCGGTGCAGGACGGTGTGAGCTTCGACGATGCAGTGGAGTCTCTGAAGCTTAGAGCCAACCAGCATAACCTCAAATTTGCCGGGGTTAGCAAGGTATACAAGGAGATAGAAGCGCTGACCGGAAAGACGGCTAAACGAACGGAGATTTTTAGTTTCTGCGATGGACTGACTGCGAACAAGATGCTCAATGCCGATCCGCTGATGGTCGCCTTCATGCCCTGCCGCATCGCAATCCTCGAAGATGCGCAGGGGAAGCGCTGGGTCATCTCGATGATGATAGATCTCAAGATGTTGAAGGACATGCCGGAAGACACGCGCAAGAGCGCAGAAGTTGTGATGGCGTCGATGAAAGACATGATGGTAGCGGCAAGCAAGGGTGATCTCTGACGACGGATACGTTTGGTTTGGAAAATTCAAACATCGTCGAGGTCGCTGCTGCGGTGCTTCAGCGTCCTGATGGGACTTTTCTGCTGGCGCAGCGTCCCATAGGCAAGATGTGGGCGGGTTACTGGGAATTTCCGGGCGGCAAGCTTGAGCCAGGCGAGAAGGCGCGCGATGCGCTATGCCGCGAGCTGAAGGAAGAATTGGGCATAACGGTCGAGATTGCCTATCCCTGGATCACCCGTGTTTTCAACTACCCGCATGCGAAGGTTAGGCTGAATTTCTTCATGGTCACGCAGTGGCGTGGTGAGTTGCATCCTCATGAAGGGCAGCAGTTTTCTTGGCAGCATTCATCGGAGGTCAATGTTCATCCTTTACTGCCTGCCAATGCGCCCATCCTGCGCGCGCTCGAATTGCCGGAGATTTACGCGATCAGCAATGTAGCGGAATTGGGCGAGGATGAATTCCTGATCAGGCTGCAAGTAAGGCTGGATCAGGGGTTGAAGCTGGTGCAATTGCGGGAAAAGAGCATGCCCCGGGAAGCGTTTGGCATGATTGCGCATCGCATCGTTGCTATGGCGCACGCTTATAATGCAAAGGTGCTGATCAATAATGATGTCGCGCTGGCAAATGAAATCGGTGCGGATGGGGTGCAGTTGACTTCAAGCCAGCTTGCCGAATGCACCGAGCGGCCTGATATAGGGTTGTGTGCGGCATCCTGTCATTCTCAAGAAGAACTGCGCCGCGCAGAAAAACTGGGCTGCGATTTTGCGCTGCTGAGCCCTGTGATGCCGACCCAAAGTCATCCGGGCGTTGCAACCCTGGGGTGGGATCGCTTTGCAAGCATGGTGGCGGGTCTGTCTATGCCGGTGTATGCGTTAGGCGGTTTGGCGCATGCTGATATGGCAAACGCAAGGCAGCATGGTGCGCACGGGGTTTCACTGCTGCGGGGTGCCTGGTAGGCTGCCCTGTTCTTCGTCGGGAAGCGTAACGCGAAATTCTTCGTCCGCCCATTTGCCGAGGTCCATCATCCTGCAGCGCTCGCAGCAGAAAGGTCGGAAGGGGTTGCTGATGTCATAGCGTGATTCCCCGCCGCAGTATGGGCATGTGACGATGAGCATACGGGATGGGGTCACGATGTGAGGGTGCAGAAAATCAGTTCAAAAGGTACGTCATGCTCATACAGGGATGACTTGGCTTCGAAAGTGGCGGCGACGAAACGGATGTTGATCGCATATTTGTTTGCGCCAAGCTCGGGAATGCATGGTGTATTTTGATTTAGGCTGACGCGCAAGAGCAGCGCGGCGCGTCCTCCCTGCATCTGCTGGAATGCGCCCTGATGCGCGACGAAATTCATTTTTCTTCCGTTCTCGCGCAGCAGATTCAGCAGAATATTGATTGCAACGCGGATAGGCAGAAGTGGAGACAGCCATTCCTGCAAGTTGTCGCGGCGTAGACTGGCCGGCTGTTGCTGCCAGTAATGATAGGATGGTAGGTCGAACTGGCAGGTGCCGCCTGGCATGCTGGCGCGCTGCTTGATACTCATCAGCCATTCGTTTTCGCGCATCACCGCGCCAACCTTGCCCGGCATCGCAAGCAGGTTGGCCGATGATTGCTCGATCTCATTCAGTATGTTGTCCAGCGCCTCTTCGGAGATCGCCGGATTGTTGTGCAAGCTGGCTAGTGCGCGTTTCTGTTTTTCCAGTTCCTGCAGCAGTTCGGATTTGAGATCTGGCCTGCACGCGACCTCATGAAGCTCAAACAGCGTCATGAGCGCCACATGATGTTCCATGCTGAGATCGCAATCCAGAAAATAATTCAAGCGCGTGAACAGATCCTCAAGGCGCAGCCAGGTGCGTACTTTTTCATTGAGAGGAAATTCGTAGCTGATCACGTTTATCTGATATGCGATTGATAGAAGCGCCAAGTGCGGAAGATATATTGAATGTCAGTCTGCCGTCAAATGGTTGTTGATGAGATTCAGATAATGCTGGTGCAATGTTGCGACCCGCTGCTTTAAATCTTCACGGGTGCTGTCGTTCTGAATGATGTCGTCGGCGCGTTTTCTGCGCTCTGCCTGGGAAAGCTGCAGCGCGATGATGGCGCGGATCTCGGCTTCAGAAAGCGCGCTGCGCTGCATCACGCGCGCAATCTGGTTTTGTTCACTACTGTCGACGAGCAGCACGCGGTCGACAAGTTGCAGGAAATCCGGTGCCTCCAGCAACAGAGGCGCTACCAGGATGAGATAAGGCGCGTCAGTGTGCATCAGCGTCTTGCTGATGTCGAGTATCAGGGGGTGCAGGATGCGCTCTAGCCTTGCTTTCGCCAAGGCATCGGCTGTGATCAACCTACGCATCCGGGCCCTGTCCAGCGCGCCCTTGTGATCGATGAAAGAGGCGCCGAATGCAGAGCGTATGGCCGGAATGGCTTGTCCATTTTCCTGGGTCAATTGGTGAGAGATCGCATCCGTATCGACGATGAATGCACCCAATTCCTTGAAGAATTCCGCAACAGTGCTCTTGCCGCTTCCTATGCCGCCAGTCAGTCCGACGCACAGTTTTCGGGCGTCTGTCATGAGCGCCAGTTCATTGCGCGAACAGCTGCAGATAACTCTTTGTCAGTGTATGCCCCCAGAACAACGCGATCAGGCCGCCTCCCGCGAGATAGGGGCCGAACGGGATGGGGATGTCGCGACCTCGCCTGACTGCGATGATCAGCGTGATGCCGACCACGGCGCCGACCAGAGAGGACAGCACGATGATCAATGGCAGCATTTGCCAACCCAGCCACGCGCCGAGCGCGGCCAATAGCTTGAAGTCTCCATATCCCATACCTTCCTTGCCGGTGGCAAGCTTGAACAGCCAGTACACGATCCACAGCGAGAGATAGCCGAATACCGCACCAAGCAACGCATCATGCAGCGTGGCGTATGTCCCATACAGGTTGAAGATTAAGCCAGCCCAGATCAGCGGCAGCGTGATGTTGTCAGGCAAAAGTTGCGTGTCGTAGTCGATGGCAGTCAAGGCAAGCAGTGTCCAGACAAGCAGGATGGCGCCTGCACTTGCCATGTCGAAACCGAAATGCCATGCGGCAAACCCGCAAAGAATCCCGCTGACGGCCTCAATGACAGGATAACGCGGAGAAATGGCAGTGCCGCAGCCGCGGCATTTTCCGCGTAACAGCAGGTAACTCAAGATCGGGATGTTCTCTAGGGCGCCGATAAGGTGATGGCAATGCGGGCAGGCGGAGCGCGGAACCAGAAGATTGTATCGTTCCTGTGCAGGAGGCGCTTCACCGCGCAACTCGGCGCATTGCTGCTGCCAGCCCAATTCCAGCATTCTTGGCAGGCGGTGAATCACTACGTTCAAAAAACTGCCGACCAGCAACCCCAGGACTGTGCAAAGGCCGATAAAGGCCGCAGGCGATGTTTGCAAAAGATCCAGGAGATTCATGGGGCAATAAAATGCAAGATGCGGAAGACGGAGGGTAGACTGTCGGGCGCACGGCATAGACGCGACGATACCACTGTCTTCTGTTTTCTGATTTTTGTCTTCTGATTATCCAACGACCGAGCCCATCTTGAAAATAGGCAGGTACATTGCGATCACCATGCCGCCAATCAATGTGCCAAGCACCACCATGATGATGGGCTCCATCAGGCTGGAAAGTCCCGCGACAGCATCGTCCACTTCTTCCTCGTAAAAGTCGGCAACCTTGGAAAGCATCGCGTCCAAGGAGCCCGCCTCTTCGCCGATGGCCACCATCTGGATCACCATACTTGGAAAAACTTCAGTGCTTTGCATCGCAGATGTCAGGCTGTTGCCGGTGCTAATGTCCCGCTGTATGGCCTTGGTGGCATCATAATAGATAATATTGCCTGCAGCTCCCGCAACAGAATTGAAGGACTCGACCAACGGCACGCCGGCCGCAAACATAGTGGATAGCGTGCGCGCCCAGCGCGCGATGGTCGCCTTGCGGATGATCGGGCCAAAAATCGGAAGTCTTAAAAGCAGTCTGTCCATGAAGTACTGCATGGCCTTGTTTCGCTTCCAGGTATAGAAGAATCCATACAGTCCTGCGCCTATGCCGCCGAAAATGAAGACCCAGTAATGGACGAAAAAATCGGAAATGGCCATGATGACCAGCGTCGGTGCGGGCAGGTCGGCGCCAAAGCTCGAGAATAACTGCTTGAATGCGGGAATCACGAAGATCATGATCACCGCGGTGATGATGAAGGCCACGACAATGATGGAGATCGGATAGAAGAGCGCCGATTTGATCTTGCCCTTGACGGCCAGTATTTTCTCCTGATAGGTTGCAAGCCTGTCGAGTAGGCTGTCCAATATGCCCGCAGATTCTCCGGCGCCGATTAGGTTGCAGTACAGATCATCGAAATACAGCGGGTGCTTCTTGAAGGCCTGCTGCAGGCTGCTTCCGGTCTCGATATCGGTTTTGATCGAAAACAGCAATTTCGATACGGATGGGTTGCTGTGCCCTTTGCCCACGATGTCGAAGGCCTGCAGCAGCGGAACGCCGGAGCGCAGCATAGTGGCAAGCTGTCTTGTAAACAGCGCGATATCCTTGGGTTTGATGGCTTTGTTGCTGGTGCGCGCGCGTTTGATCTTGGATACGTTGATGCCTTGGCGCCTGAGTTGGGCGGACAAGCTGGATTCGCCGACGGATCGCGTTTCCCCTCTAACAAACTTGCCAGATCTATCTTTGCCTTCCCAGTTGTAGGTATACTCTTTCACATTATTGGGTGAGACAGCCATAACTTTAAGTTCCCTGAGTTGCCGTTGGCCGGTATCATGCCGAGCTTTCTGCAACTTGTAAAGCGGAAGCAGTCAGCGAGGACCGGCTCCAGTCCGGACATTTACTGCCCGGGTGCTGGGTGTGGGAAAAGCCTTGCGACCTTGACTGTGCGATCCTGCACCTGAATGATTTCGATGGGGTAGCCGGCAATCTTTAGGCTGGTGCCTGTTTCGGGGATGTCCTCGAGATGGTCGAGTATCAGGCCGTTGAGCGTCTTGGCACCTTCCAGTGGCAGATGCAGACCCAGCTTGCGGTTCAGTTCGCGCAGGGTGCTGGTCCCTTCGAGCAATATGCTGCCGTCTTCCTGGCGCAGAAATTTCCCAGTCTGCGATGGCGACTGCGTGGTGAATTCGCCGACAATTTCTTCCAGAATATTTTCCAGAGTGACCAGTCCCAGCAGCTCGCCGTATTCATCCACGACTAGGCCCATGCGCGCGTGACGCTGTTGAAACTGTTGTAGTTGCTGGAGCAGTGGCGTACCGGTTGGGATGAAATAGGGCTCGGACAGTATGTCGCGCAATTGCGTTACATCAAGCTCTAATTCATGGAACAGCGCTGGCACGCGCTTGATATGCAGAATGCCGATGATGTTGCCGGGCGTATCTTCATATACAGGCAGCAGCGTGTGATGGCAGGTGATGATCTGCTGGCGCAATGTATCTTGATCGGCGTTGATGTCCAGCGATTCGATCTGATTGCGCGGGATCATCACGTAGTTGACCGTGATGCGCTCCAGGTCGACGAGGTTGAGCAGCATCTTCTGGTGCTGTCGAGGAAGGAAATGCTCTGCATCCAGCACCAGTCCGCGCAGCTCTTCCAGCGTCATTCTCTGCTTGCTCTGGTCAGTTTGGATCTTAATGTGCAGCAGATTCAGTATGCCTTTGACGATTCCGCTCGCCACGACGACGACAGGGTGAAAAAACTTAATCAGCGGGGATAGTAGGTAGCTCGAGGGGAGGGCTACGCGTTCGGGATAGC
This sequence comes from Pseudomonadota bacterium, assembly GCA_021787435.1. Lineage (GTDB taxonomy): Bacteria > Pseudomonadota > Gammaproteobacteria > Burkholderiales > Gallionellaceae > Gallionella. The sequence goes on from JAJYLY010000002.1 coordinate 170,504, forward strand.
TTGCTGCAATGATTTTGGGCATGATCTCGCTGAACACCAGCAGCAAGAAGGTGATAAGCAGCGTGCCCAGCAGCAGCGCCAGCTCGCTGGTGCCGAACAGGCGAAGGATGAGGATGTTGGTGATGGCGGCGGCCGTGACGTTGACCAGTGTGTTGCCGAACAGGATGGAGCCCAAAAGCTTGTCGACCTTTGAAAGCAGGCTTGCAGTGAGCCTTGCGCCGCGTATGTTCTTGCGGACCAGATGGCTCAGCCTGTGGCGGTTGAGCGCCATCATACTGGTCTCGGCCGCGGAGAACCATGCGCCGCATAGCAGGAGCAGCAGCAGGATGATAAGCAGCGTGTTCAGCGAGAGGTCATCCAAGATTCAGTCACCTGTGAGGAGCGCGGTGTGCGCTCCAGATCATCATCGCGATCCCGGTGATCACCATCGGTAGACTAAGCCACTGGCCCATGCTGACGCCGAAGGTCATCAATCCGAAGATGCCGTCATCGGGATTGCGGGCGAATTCTGCAATGAAGCGAAAGCTGCCATAACCGATCAGGAACAGGCCGGAGACAGCGCCTCTTGGGCGGGGTTTTTTAGCGTAGATCCAAAGCAATGCAAACAGAAGCACGCCTTCCAGTGCAAACTCATAAAGCTGGGAGGGGTGACGCGGCAAATTGTCCACCTTGGGGAAGACCATGCCCCAAGGCAAATCGGTGGGCCGTCCCCACAGCTCTCCGTTGATGAAATTGCCCAGCCGTCCGAAAGCCAGGCCGGGCGGCACCAGCGGGGCGATGAAGTCCATCAGTTCGAGCCAGTTGAGTTTGTGAAGTTTTGCATACAGCGCCATCGCCGCCAGTACGCCCAGGAAACCGCCGTGGAACGACATGCCGCCTTCCCATACGGCGAAGATTTTCAGCGGGTTTGCAAAATAGTAGCCAGGGTTGTAGAACAGCACTTCGCCCATCCTGCCGCCGACGATCACGCCCAGTACGCCGTAGAACAGCAGGTCGTCTAGCATCTTGTTGTCAAGTAGCGCATGATTGAGGTTCGCGATGCGGCGCCTGCCCAGCCACATGAAGCTCAGAAAGCCCGCCATATACATAAGTCCGTACCAGTGGACGGCGAGCGGGCCGATTTTTACGGCGACGGGATTGAATTGTGGATAAACGAGCATGATGGAATCGGGTAGAATCGATGGCCTGATTATAGCCTACGAGAGATATCATGCCAGTTTACCGTTCACGTACTTCCACACATGGCCGAAACATGGCCGGCGCGCGCTCGCTGTGGCGCGCGACCGGCATGATGGAGGGCGATTTCGGCAAGCCCATCATCGCGGTTGCAAACTCATTCACCCAGTTCGTTCCGGGACATGTCCATTTGAAGGACATGGGGCAGTTGGTCGCGCGCGAGATAGAGAAGGCCGGCGGTGTCGCCAAGGAATTCAACACCATCGCGGTGGATGACGGCATCGCGATGGGACACAGCGGCATGTTGTATTCGCTGCCCAGCCGCGATCTTATCGCAGATTCTGTTGAATACATGGTCAACGCGCATTGCGCTGACGCACTGGTATGCATCTCCAACTGCGACAAGATCACGCCGGGCATGCTGATGGCGGCGATGCGCTTGAACATCCCGGTGGTGTTCGTTTCGGGAGGTCCGATGGAGGCTGGCAAGGTGAACTGGCAGGGCAAGGTAAAAGGCCTGGACCTGGTCGATGCGATGGTGGCAGCGGCCGACAGTCGCATCAGCGACGAGGAAGTCGATGCGATCGAGCGATCGGCTTGCCCTACCTGCGGCTCCTGTTCCGGCATGTTCACCGCCAATTCGATGAATTGCCTGACCGAGGCGCTGGGCCTTTCCTTGCCGGGCAACGGCTCGCTGGTTGCAACTCACGCCGAGCGCAAGCAACTTTTCCTGCGCGCAGGCCGCCTGATCGTCGAATTGTGCAAACGTTATTATGAGCAGGATGATGGGATGGTTTTGCCGCGCAGCATCGCAAACTTTGACGCGTTTGAGAATGCAATGACGCTGGATATAGCGATGGGCGGTTCGACCAACACGGTGCTGCATCTGTTGGCGATCGCGTACGAGGCTGGGGTGGATTTCACGATGAAGGACATGGATCGCCTGTCGCGCCATGTGCCCACGCTGAGCAAGGTTGCTCCCTCAAGTGAATACCACATGGAGGACGTGCATCGCGCAGGAGGCATCCCCGCGATTCTGGGCGAACTCGACAGGGCAGGACTATTGCACGGCGATGTGGGTTCGGTGCACAGCAGGACGCTCAGGGAAGGATTAAAACAGTGGGATATCATGCAAGGCGGTGAAAAGACCGCCAGGTTCTTCCGGGCAGCACCAGGCGGTATCCCGACCACGATCGCGTTTTCCCAGTCCATGCTTTATCCTGATCTGGACAGCGACCGCGCTGCAGGCTGCATACGCGACAAGGCACATGCCTATAGCCAAGACGGAGGGCTTGCGGTGCTGCACGGCAATGTGGCGCTGGACGGCTGCATAGTGAAGACCGCTGGTGTTGATTCAAGCATTTTAAAATTTAAAGGACGCGCGCGGGTGTTTGAAAGCCAGGATGATGCGGTGAAGGCGATTCTGGCTGACAGCATCGTTGCGGGCGACATAGTGGTGATCCGCTATGAGGGGCCTAGGGGAGGGCCTGGCATGCAGGAGATGTTGTACCCGACTTCCTACCTTAAATCGAAGGGGCTGGGCAAGGCATGCGCACTGCTCACCGACGGGCGTTTCTCGGGCGGCACCTCGGGCCTCTCTATCGGTCATGTCTCGCCGGAGGCGGCAAGCGGCGGCGCGATTGCACTGGTGCATGAGGGCGACACGATAGAAATCGACATTCCGAATCGCAGCATTGTGCTTGCGGTAACCGATGTGGAGTTGGCACGTCGCCGCACCGAGATGGAGGGCAGGGGAGGCATGGCCTGGAAGCCCGTCGGTCGTGACAGGCAGGTGTCAGTCGCGCTCAGGGCCTATGCTGCGATGACTACTAGCGCGGACAAGGGCGCTGTGCGAGATGTGACGCGGATAGAAAAGTAGGAATCACGATTTTTAACTATTAATTTTCAACTATTGGGTGCCACTATAGATTCGCCATTCCCGCTTTCGCGGGAACGTTGAAAATGAATTTTTAGAGGTTCTCTATTAACCAGGGCTTAACATGATTACAGCATTGAATACGCAATTTGGCATCAAAGGTCATCTTGACTTTATCGAGGACGCAAGCGGTCTTGTCATAGCTAAAATCGATAATGTGCAAGGCTCTGCATCGCTTTGCTTGCAGGGTGCGCATTTGATGACCTGGCAGCCTAGGAGTCAGAAAATACCTGTGGTGTGGTTATCGAAGGATGCGAAGCTTGCCTCGGAAAAATCGATACGTGGCGGCGCACCGGTATGCTGGCCGTGGTTCGGCGCGCATCCGACTGAATCTACATTCCCGGGCCACGGTTACGCGCGCACCGTAGCTTGGCGCGTGATTGAATCCGGTATCGAGCCTTGTGGGGCGACTAGGCTTTCCCTGCGCCTTGTGGAGTCTAACAAGACGCGCGAGCAGTGGCCGCATGAGTGCAATGTGGATCTGACCGTGATCGTGGGAGAAACGTTACGCATGGAATTGAACACAGAGAATACCGGTGACAATGATTTCGTGATCGGTGAGGCGCTGCACACTTATTTTCAGATCGGTGACATCGGTGCTGTCAGTGTGAACGGTCTTGAAGGTTGCGAATACTGGGACAAGGTGGGCGGCTCCAGTTTGAAGAGGCAACAGGGTGCGATCGGATTCTCGGGCGAGACCGACCGGGTGTATATCAATACCGCTGCCGAATGCGTGATCCACGATGAAAAGCTGAAGCGTCGCATTCATGTCGCCAAGTCGGGCAGTTTTTCCACCGTGGTGTGGACGCCTTGGGTCGAGAAAGCAAACAAGATGGGCGATCTGGGTCAGCCCGACGGCTGGCGTGAAATGCTTTGCGTGGAGTCTGCCAATGCGCTCGATAATCAGGTCAAGGTTGCAGCAGGCACGCGCCATACGCTGATCGTAGAATATCGCGCCGTTTCATTTTAAGCCTTGCTGCTAGGTAGGCAAAACGGCCCCAGTCAATTAGAATGGCTTGCGTTTTCTTCAGACTTGTTGATTACAGGAGGGAAAATATGAAATCTATTGTCGTGGGTATCGCAGCAGCAGGTTTGATGATTGCAGGTGTTACAGTGGCGCAGGAAATGCCTCCTCTGGCAAAGAAAAACAACTGCGTGGTTTGCCATGCAATCAATCACAAGGTCGTGGGGCCGGCCTGGATGGAGGTTTCGAAAAGATACAAGGGGGCGAAGACATACAAGTATTCCAACAATGGTTCTGCCGCACCTGATGCCAAGGAATATCCTCTGGTAGAAGGACTGATGCACAAGGTGTCCCACGGAGGCCACGGAAACTGGGGTACTACGCCCATGATCGCTAACGATCCTAATGAGACCAACCAGGACGAAATCAGACAGCTGGTCGAATTTGTTCTGGGGCTGGCGAAGTAACGCGCCCTTCGCGCTCAGTCGCAGGTTTTCAATCTTCCAAAATTGACAAGAGCTGCGGCCGCTCCGCATAATCCAGGCGTTAGTGTGTTCACTGGGAATCTGAAATGTCATTGCGTTTTGTTGGCTCGTTATTGTTTGCAACCCTGCTGCTTGCTGCCTGCGGCAAATCTGCCACGGACCAGCCATCCGATCTTTTGACAGTGCGTATCGGCGCTGCAGCACCCCTGACCGGGCCTCAGGCGCATCTGGGCAAGGATAACGAGAACGGCACGCGCATGGCGATAGAAGACGCAAATGCAAAGGGCATCGTGATTGGTGGCAGGAAGGTGCACTTTGAGCTCGTCAGCGAAGACGACCAGGCCGATCCCAAGACGGCGACTATTGTCGCGCAGAAACTGGTGGACGACAATGTTAGTGGTGTGATCGGTCACCTCAATTCCGGCACCACGATACCCGCTGCAAAGATTTACAGTGACAACGGCATTCCCCAGATTTCGCCTTCCGCAACCGCAGTAGCCTATACCCTTCAGGGATTCAAGACAGCATTTCGAGTGATGGCAAACGATGCGCAGCAGGGGCGAGCGCTGGGCATGTATGCGGTGAAGAGTCTCGGCGCGAAAAAAATAGCGGTGATAGACGACCGCACGGCCTACGGGCAGGGGCTGGCAGACGAGTTCATCAAGGCTGCAACTGCGGCGGGTGCACAAATCGTCGAGCATGAATACACCAGCGACAAGTCGGTGGATTTTACGGCCGTGCTGACTGCGGTGAAGGCGAAACAACCTGAGCTTTTGTTCTACGGCGGGATGGATGCGCAGGGCGGACCGATGGCAAGACAGATCAAGGCGCTGGCGTTGAACGCCAAATTCATGATGGGCGATGGCGGTCGCACACCGGAATTCATCAAACTGGCGGGCAGCTCTGCACAAGGCGTATATGCATCGCTGCCTGGCGTGCCGCTGGAAAAAATGTTGGGAGGCAAGGATTTTTCCCGGCGCTATGAGGCAAAATTCAATCAGCCCATCCAGCTTTATGCCCCTTATTGTTACGATGCAGTGAACGTGATGATCACTGCGATGCAGAAGGCGGATTCAGCCGACCCCGCGAAATACCTGCCGGCGCTCGCCAATATTTCTGATGATGGCATCACGGCAAAAATACAGTTCGATGGCAAAGGCGATCTGAAAGGGGGTGCGGTCACTTTGTACCAGGTGCAGCAGGGACAATGGCAGGCGCTTGAAACTGTCGGCGCGCAGTGATGTCTTATGCCTGCGTTGAAAAGACAGCCTCCTTGAAACTTCTTGCAGGACCAAATTGAGCTGTCCCTGACACATGGAAATATTCTTACAGCAGATCATCAACGGCCTAGTCCAGGGCAGCGTGTACGCGCTGGTGGCATTGGGCTACACCATGGTGTATGGCATCTTGGGCCTTATTAACTTTGCGCATGGCGAAGTGGTGATGATGGGTGCGATGATTTCCCTTTCGGTTTTGACAGCGCTGATCGGCATTGGGTTGTCTCCTTTTCTGGCATTGCCTTTGAGCCTGACGCTGGCGATGGCAGGGTGCATGGCATTGGGTTACGGCATAGAGCGCATCGCCTACCGGCCATTGCGTCATGCGCCAAGGTTGGCACCTTTGATCACCGCGATCGGCGTGTCCATCGTGCTGCAGAATCTGGCGATGATGATCTGGGGCCGCGACTATCATTCCTTTCCGCAACTTTTCTCCAATCATACGCATCAGATATTTGGCGCTATCATTAGCGACATCCAGCTCATCATCGTAATTGCCGCGCTTTGCATCATGGCAGGCCTGATGCTGTTGATCCATCGCACTAGGTTGGGCCGCGCGATGCGCGCGATTGCCGAAAACCAACATGCGGCGCAACTGATGGGCGTAGATGTCAACCGCGTGATCTCGATCACCTTCATGATAGGTTCGGCGCTTGCTGCGGTGGCAGGTCTGATGGTCAGCGCAAACTACGGGCTTGCGCATTACTACATGGGTTTCTTGCTGGGGCTTAAGGCTTTCACCGCCGCGGTGTTGGGGGGCATAGGCAACCTGCGCGGCGCGATGCTGGGGGGGCTGTTGCTGGGGCTGATAGAAAGCCTGGGCGCAGGCTACATCGGCGACATCACTGGCGGATTCATGGGCAGCCAGTATCAGGATGTGTTTGCCTTCCTAGTGCTGATAGCGGTGTTGGTGTTCCGTCCATCGGGTCTTTTAGGAGAGCGCCTTGCCGAACGCGCCTGAAATTCTTTCCGCGAGGATTTTATCCTGTGAAAATGGCTAAACTTCCCAAGTATATTCTGCTGCTTGTTGTCGTCTTGTTGCCCTTCGCAATCGACGCCCTGCTGGGACGCGGCTGGGTGCGCATCGTGGATTTTGCGATGCTCTATATCATGCTGGCACTGGGCCTTAACATCGTGGTGGGCTACGCGGGCCTCCTGGATCTGGGCTATATCGCTTTTTTCGCAGTGGGAGCATATTGCTATGCGCTCACAGGATCGCCACATCTTGCGCTAGCGTTTCCGCAATTGTTCCCGGATGGACTGCATCTGTCCTTCCTTGTCGTGTTGCCGATGGCGGCATTGCTTGCAGGCGGCATGGGGGTGATTCTGGGCGCGCCGACCTTAAGGCTACGCGGCGATTATCTGGCGATTGTCACGTTGGGCTTTGGCGAAATCATACGCATCTTCATGAACAACCTGAATGCGCCGGTGAACCTGACCAACGGTCCGCAGGGCATCAGCCGCATCGATCCTATCAACATCGCAGGAATGTCGCTCAACGCCACGCAGAAAATATTCGGTATCGCGCTGCCTTCCGTGCATCTTTATTTCTACCTGTTTTTAACCTTTGCAGCGCTGGTGGTGTTCGTATCACATCGCTTGGAAAGATCGCGCATCGGACGCGCGTGGATGGCGATAAGAGAGGATGAGGTCGCAGCTTCTGCGATGGGTATCAACACCCGCAACCTGAAGCTCTTGGCCTTCGCGATGGGAGCCGCATTCGGCGGTGTGTCAGGCACTTTGTTCGCGGGATTTCAGGGCTTCGTGAGCCCTGAGAGTTTCAGTCTAATGGAATCCATCATGGTGTTGTGTATGGTGGTGCTGGGCGGCATGGGGCATATCTATGGGGTGATCCTGGGCGGATTGCTGCTTGCGCTGATGCCGGAAATGCTGCGGCACAGCGTGGTGCCAATGCAGCAGGCCTTGTTCGGCAGAATCATCATCGATCCCGAGAGCCTGCGTATGTTGCTTTTCGGCACAGCGCTGATCGCAGTGATGTTGTATCGTCCGGCGGGACTCTGGCCATCCCCGGTGCGACGCCGCGAACTTTTAACAGATGAGATGGAATAGTGAGTCTGCTAGAACTCTCTGGAATAGGCAAGCGGTTCGGCGGACTCAAGGCGCTGACCGATGTGTCGCTGCATATCGATCAGGGCGAGATATATGGGCTGATCGGGCCCAATGGCGCGGGAAAAACCACGCTTTTCAACGTGATCACTGGCCTCTACCAGCCGGATTCGGGAGAGTTTCATTTCAACGGAAAAAGCTATCGGACGGTCAAACCCCATGTGTTGGCAAGTTGCGGCATTGCCAGAACCTTCCAGAATATCCGCCTGTTTGCCAATCTCACTGCGCTGGAAAACGTGATGATAGGCCGCCATGTGCGCACGCATGCGGGCGTGATAGGCAGCCTCCTGAACAGCAGGGCGACGCGCCTTGAGGAGAGAGCGTGCAGGGAAAAAGCGGGCGAATTGCTGCGCCAAGTCGGCATGACCAAGCCTCATCAGACGCTGGCCAAGAATCTTTCCTATGGCGAACAGCGCCGTCTGGAAATCGCGCGCGCGCTGGCGAGTGAACCCTTGCTGCTCGCGCTCGATGAACCGGCGGCTGGCATGAATGCGACCGAGACGGAGAATTTGAAAGCGCTGCTTGAGAACATACGTAAGTCCGGTGTCACGGTGCTTCTGATCGAACACGACGTGAAGCTGATTATGGGGCTTTGCGACCGAGTGGCTGTGCTCGATTACGGGTGCAAGATCGCAGAAGGCGTGCCGGATCTGGTGCGCAAAGATTCTGCCGTGATCGCAGCGTATCTTGGTACAGATGATGAATAGTGATACGTTATCCCCGCGCAAGCAGAAATCCAGCAATTTGGCAAAGCCGCGCGCCGAAATGGCCGGTAAGAATGGAGCGCTATTGGAAGTCAAAGGGCTCAGGATAGCCTATGGCGGCATACAGGCGGTCAAGGGCATAGACCTGCATGTTGCAGAAGGCGAGCTGGTTGCGCTAATAGGCAGCAATGGCGCGGGCAAGACCAGCACGCTAAAAGCGCTGGCGGGTATCTTGCCGCCGAGCACAGGACAAATTCAGTTTGATGGCAAGTCGCTGAACAGCGTTCCAGCACACCAGCGTGTAGTCATGGGCATCGCGCTGGTACCGGAAGGACGCGGCGTGTTCGCGCGCCTGTCTGTATCTGAGAACCTGCTGATGGGCGCGTACAGTCGCAGTGACGACAGTGAGATAAAGGAAGATCTTCGGCGCATGTATGAATTGTTTCCGCGCCTAGTCGAACGGCGCGATCAGGTGGCAGGAACGCTGTCTGGCGGCGAGCAGCAGATGCTTGCTATGGCCCGCGCGCTGATGAGCCGCCCGCGTCTTCTGATGCTGGACGAGCCCAGCATGGGGCTTGCACCTTTGATGGTGAAAAAGATATTTGAGACGATCAAGGAGGTTGCCGCGCAGGGCATGAGCATACTGCTAGTCGAACAGAATGCAAGGCTCGCGTTGCAGGTGGCAAATCGCGGCTATGTGATGGAAAGCGGCGCGATCGCTTTGTCGGGCGAATCCTTGCTTGGCAACGATGCGGTAAGGCGCGCGTATCTGGGCGGCTAGCCAGGATTAGTGCGGGATATCCAGAACAGGGCGGCCGAAGAAATAGCCTTGCGCCCAGTCTATGCCGATGTCGCGCAGGATATCGGCGGTGTCCGCATCTTCGACAAACTCAGCAACGGTGATCAGGTCGAGATCCTTGGCGATGTCGTTGATGCGCCCGATGATTTTTCTGATGCGTTTGTCACTAATCTGCTTGATGAGGCTGCCCTCTATCTTGAGAAATGAGACGGGCAGTTCGGCCAGATACTGGAACGACGAATAGCCACTGCCGAAATCGTCCACTGCCAGGCGCATGCCGAAATCTAGGAAGGGTGCGAGCTTGGCTTTCACAGCGTTCATGTCGCCCAGAAGCTGCCTTTCGGTGATTTCGAGCACCAGCGGCTTTACTGGGCCAAGATCTATGCCGCATGTCAGGCAGGCAGCCTTGGCTTCAGTGAACAGGTCATGGATGAGTTCCTGGTGAAGCAAAAGGTCGCCCGAAAGATTCACGAAATGCGCGATGTGTTCCCCGCCTGCTGAGATATTGCTGGCGCAGCGGTTCATGGTCTGTTTGATGATCTCGGAATCTATTATGTGCGTCAGCTGCAGCTCTGTTGCGGCAGAGATGAATCGCATGGCTTCGATGGGCTTGCCGTTCTCGTCTATCAGCCTTGCCAGGGCTTCTTCAGCGACTGTCTTTCTGGTCTTGAGGTCGACGATGACCTGGTAGGCGGGTACCATCCGGTTGTTTACAATCGCGTTGTTTATTTTTGAGGCGATGGAATAGACTTCATGCTTTTCCTTAGCGGCTACGACGCGGTTTCGGCCAGTCTTTTTCGCCTCGTACAGCGCCGCATCTGCCGCCCGTATCAGAAAGTCCGGTGTCTCGCCATCCTGTGGGTAGCTCGAGATGCCTATGCTCATCGTCGCCTTGATACTTTGTCCATTGAGCGTAATCGAAAACTGGTCTATTTTCTCTCTCAGTCTTTCGGCTATCGCTTGGGCTGTGGCTTCATCGGTGTTCGGCAATATTGCGAGAAATTCTTCTCCGCCCCACCTTCCCATCCAGTCGCAAGAGCGTAATGTGCTTCTTGAAATCTCGCTGATGCCGCAAAGAATCTTGTCGCCAGTTTCATGACCGTAATTGTCATTGATTAGTTTGAACCGATCCAAGTCCATCAGCAGCATGCTGAAAGGATGACCGGATCGTTTCGACTGCGCATATTCACGATGGATGATTTCAGTGAATGCGCGCCTGTTCAGTAGACCGGTCGTGTGGTCTATGCTGGCCATTTTCTCCAGCATCAATTTCAGATTAGCCTGTTGTAGCGCGACGGCGGCAAGCTGGGAAAAAGCGGCAAATGCCTCAATGCCGACCTGCTCAAAATACGCGGGCAAATCGGCAAAGATCACGATCAGTCCGCGATAGGTCTCGTCCGTGGTGCCGATGGGCAGGGTCAGAGCCTCCTGCAGGCCATATTGGACGGCTCGTTTTCGCCATATACCGTAAGTGGGGTCGGAGGGGACATTGACCAGCACGGGTTTGTTCGTTGCCAACGAACGCCTGGCTGGACCTTGCATTGCTGCGGGAGACAGATCGATGAGTAGATTTTCGGCATATTCGGAAGCACGTCCAACGGTGTAGCAGGGGGAGATGTTTTCCCTGTCCGGATTGCCAAGGTACATCCAAGCAAGGCAGATGTGGTGCGAAGAAGATACAAGCGCATTGCAGGCTGCTTTCAACACCTCTTCAGGCGTGCTGCCCTGCGCCAGGCTTGAGGTGGCAGTCAACAGCGCCTTATTGATCAGCAGTTGCTCTTGCAATGATTCCATCTGAATTCTGTATTTTTGTCGGTTTAATAGCCAGTTTAACTTAAAGCCTATGCATTATGTTTTCCGGTATGATCAGGAATCCTGTGGCTTTTCCGTTTCGCTCCACGTTGCATCGAGCAGACGCTTGTTATGGTTTTCCCTGATGCGCAATATATGTGCGCAATCCTGGCGATGGATCGCAATGCCGCGGTCGCGCGTAACATAGGCAGTGATGCTGTCGGGCGGTTTAGGACTACAGCATCTGGCCATGCGGCATACCAGATTCCCCACGCCCTCGATCAGGATGCCGGTAGAACTCTTGCGTTCGGCGGGGAGCCTGGATGCGGGTCTGGCAATTTCGATGAGCTTGCCGGGCAGCTCTGCCTGGAGTGCGACCGCAATGCGCCTCAGTGTGATCTCGTTGCGCCCTATCGCGGCCAGCAATTCGTCCGGCTTGTTGAAGTTCATACGCTGCGCGAGTCTTTCCTGGTTGACCGAAGTCACGCCCAGCCTGTGCAGTTCGCGGTCCAGTTGTGCTCGACCCTGAGCGATACTCTCATCCAGCGTCTGGTTTTTGAACCAAGCGCGCACCTTGGCGCGCGCTCTTGAGCTGTGCAGAAATTTCGCGCTTAGCCAGTCCCGGCTGGGCCCGCCAATCTTGGCGGTCAAGATTTCCACGCGCTCTCCGTTCTGCAGCGGATAGCTTAGTGGCACGATATGGCCGTTTATCTTCGCGCCGCGCGTGCGGTGCCCGAGATCGGTGTGTAGGCTGTAAGCAAAGTCCACGGGTGTTGCGCCATTGGGCAAGGCAACGACTTTGCCCTGCGGCGTGAAAACATAGACCTGATCCCGAAACAGGTTGTTCTTGAATTGTTCCTGCAGATCGCCGGTGTCCGCGATGTCCTGTTTCCATTCCAGTATCTGGCGAAGCCAGATGATTTTTTCGTCTAGTCCTGCGTCTGCCTTGCCACCTTCCTTGTAACGCCAGTGTGCAGCGACACCAAGTTCCGAATGCTGGTGCATTTCATGGGTGCGTATCTGTATCTCGAAAGCCTGTCCGCGTAGATCCCTGACGGCGGTGTGCAAAGAGCGGTAATTGTTGCTCTTGGGATGTGCGATATAGTCATCGAATTCACTCTCTATTGGTTGCCACATTGACTGTACCAGAGAAAGCGCGGCATAACAGCTTTCCACGTTGTCAACCAGTATGCGCACTGCGCGCACGTCATACAATTCGTCAAACGCGAGGTGCTTACGCCGCATCTTGTTGATGATGCTGTAGATGTGCTTAGGGCGTCCTGTCACCTCAGCGTTGATGCCGGCCTTATCCAGCGCCTGTTTCAATTGCGAGATGATGTCGCTGATATAGCGTTCCCGGTCGATGCGCTTTTCGTCGAGCAGGCCGGCAATCTTTTTATAAAGCGCGGGCTCCAGATAACGCACGGATAAGTCTTCGAGTTCCCATTTGATCTGCCATACGCCAAGACGGTTCGCCAGCGGCGCGAAGAGATTGTGCGCCTCCTGCGCGAATAGCTTTTGCTGTTCACGGTTGGCGCCGGACAGTTCGCGCAGCGTCTGGGTGCGCTCGGCGAGCTTGATCAGAACAACGCGTATGTCTTCCACCATCGCCAGCAACATCTTGCGCAGGCTTTCGATCTGCATGGCCTGTTGGTCTTTTTTCAGCTGATCCCTCCCCAGCCTCTGGATCTGTTCGAGACGCGAGATGCCCTCAATCAGTGCCTCGATATTCGCACCGAAATCGACCCGGATTTTCTCCTGCCAGTTGATCAAAAACTCAGGTGATGCCTGCAGGATGGCCGCTGCAATCGTTTCATGATCCATGTTCATGCCTGACAGGATGCTGGCCGTGCCCAGCGCATGTTGCATCAATGGTGTGCCGATAACATCTGTTTTTCCGGCATAAAGCGATTCGGCAAGATGACAGGCGCGCTGCACCACGCTCGTTTCGGCTGGCGTGAAAATACGCGCAAAACTGGCAAGCCAGGATTCGGTATTATGCTGTACGGCATGGGTGGAAACCATGGCTATTCTGGATGCGTAGGCATCAGCCGTGCACCAGTTGCGTGGTGATATATTCCCACTCGGCGGGGTCGAGCGGCGTGATGGACAGACGGTTTCCGGCTTGCAGCGTACGCATGCGGGAAAGCGCCGGGTGCTTGCGCAACTCCGCCAGTGAAATCAGCTCTATTTTTCTTACCAGCTGCACATCCACATTGAACCAGCGCGGCTCTTCAGGCGTTGCCTTGGCATCGAAGTACTTGTTGTTCCTGTCGAATTGCGTGGCATCCGGATAGGCTTGGCTTGCAACCTTGGCGATGCCGGCGATGCCGGGTACTTTGCAGTTGGAGTGGTAGAACAGCACGCCATCTCCTATGCTCATCTGGTCGCGCATGAAGTTGCGAGCCTGATAATTACGCACGCCGTACCATGCCACGCTTTGATTCGGAAAAGTTGCCAGATCGTCTATGCTGACGTCGGCGGGTTCGGATTTCATCAGCCAGTAGCGCAAGTCGCACCTCTTTGTACATTACCGGATATTCCGGAAGCCTGTTTTGTGATTATAAGACAGGAAAGCTTGGGCGCAGCATGCATGAGCGCTGGCAAGAAAAAATCCGCGTCGTATGCGCATGCTCCTAACTGTTAAATAATTCATTGTTTCTAAAATGATATTCAGAAAAATTGTCAGCCATGAGGATTCGGATTCGGCGTTGACCTATATTTACATTGAAAAAAATGCGACTATGAGCAAACATACAATAGAAAATTAGAGCGGTTTTCAAGGCTGCCGCAGTCGTTCATATTAATCAAGGAGGGAAATATGAGTAGTGAGTCACCCGGTTTTTTTCGTCAGCTTCCGAGCGCGCTTCCCGGTCTGGTATTGATTGTCATCACCATGATGATCATCCGTATCTGGATCGAACCCTGGATGGCTCATACCAAGATATTCGGCATGTCCAAACCGCTCACCGATGCCTTCCATCTGAATTACATCCTGCTTGGCATCATGAGCGGGATGCTTTATCGCAACATCATCTTCGGCGGGAAGATACCGGATATGCTGGTGGACGGTTTCAGGCTGTCCCGCCTGATGATCAAGACCGGAATCATTCTGCTGGGTTCACTTTATACTTTCTCTGCGATCATCAAGCTGGGTTTCATGGCGATTGCGCTGATCAGCGCCTTTGTCGTGCTGACGGTTATCATGGTGCTGTGGCTGGGCAAGACATTCGGCCTTGACAGGTCGATGACTGCAGTGCTTGCCAATGCGTTAAGCATTTGTGGTGTGAGCGCAGCGGTGGCGACTTCTCCAGCGGTAGAAGCCAAGGCGAGTCATGTGGCTTATGCGATCGCAACCATACTGGGTTTTGGCGTGCTGACGATGTTCATCAGTCCGACTATCGGTCATGAACTTGGACTGACCAATATGCAATACGGCGCCTGGATAGGCACAGGAATACTCAATACCGGACAGGTGCTGGCCGCGGCGCTGGCCTTTGATCCGCAGGTAGGTCCGGGTACCGCATTGGCTGTCGCGGAAGTATGGAACGTCATGCGCGTGATTGCCATCCCGTTTGCGGTATTTGCAGTCACGCTCTGGTATTGGGCAGGCAAGGACGCCGTAGATAGCATGGGAAACAGACAGAGCCTGGGTTCGCTGCTGGTAGAAAAGTTTCCCGTGTTCGTGATCGGATTCATGGCGATGGTATTTCTGACCAGCATGGGTACGTTTGGGGATGTCGGAGTTGAGAGCGGTCATTCTCCTTCTGCTACGATCATGTCCCTGCGCGTCACGATGCAGTGGATATTCGGCTTTGGCCTGGTAGGACTGGGTGGCTTCATAGACATTGACGAGCTACGCCAGGCAGGCGGTGCACCCTTCAGACTGGGCTTGGTCGTCGGCGCGACAAAATACGTCGCGGCGCTGCTGGTCGTCTTGCTGTTGAAACAGTACTTTGTGTAGATCATGATAATCGGGAAAAATAATGGCTAATGAAGAGAAATTTGGCGGCGAAGAGACTGGCGATGCCGGCATGGGAAACAAGGCATCGCTATTCAAGGATGACCGCGCGGAGGATATCGGCGCGATCATCATCACATTGATTATCGTGGTAGCTATCGTACTGTTGAAAAAATAGCATGAGTTTTGGCAGCATAGTTGTTGCAGTCGATGGTGCAATGGCATCTCAGGATGCGCTTGACCATGCTGTCTATCTGGCGCGTCTTGGGCCTGTATACCTTGCGGGCATTTTTGTTGTCGACGCGAAGTGGGCTGATTTCATCGGTAACGATTGGCAGTCAGCCAAGGGCGCAAGGCAGGGTTTTCTCGACTATATTCGCAAGGAGCAGGAAGAACAGGCGGAACTTGCGCGTTTACAATTTTCGCTTGCCACACAGGGCATGGATCGCGTGGTGTTTTCGGTTCATGCGGGCGACCCTGCCGAAGTGCTTGTGGCGCAGTCCGGTAGCACAGATGTGCTGATTGCCAGCCGTCGAGTGTTTCAGGTCAGCGGAAGGCCGAGTTTGAAATCGCTTGCAAGCATGCTGGCTAAGAAGGCGTCCTGCCCGCTGATGCTGTTTCCCTGAACCTTGGCTAAATGAACTGGAATGAAACTGCGGCGATCGATGAGCCAAGTGCGATTCCGGCCAAGACATCGGTCGGGTAGTGCAGGCCAAGCACAAGGCGCGAGAGGGCAACCAGTGCTGCAAACGGTATGACCAGCCAGACTAGGGCATGGAAATAATAGATCGAAATCAGACTGAACGACACAGCATGCATGGTGTGTCCGGATGGGAAGCTGAACTGGTCCAGCGTCCTGCCTGCGCAGACGATGGATGGATGAACATTGAAAGGTCGAGGACGCAGTGTTCTGCTCTTGATGAGCTTGTAGATCGCAGTACCTGCAAGGGCTACCGCCAGCATGTGCAGCACGGCGGGCAAAGCCTGCTGCTGGTATCGAAGCAGCAGTATTGCCATCAGCGCGTACCAGAATACTCCGTCTCCAAGGCGGCTTACCATGCGGAACAGGTGGCGCACATAAAAATTGTGGCTCTGTCTGTTGCACAACAAACAAAGCGCTGTGTCGAAATCGTTAATCCGTTGCAGCGGCGAACTCAGGTTGTGCATGTGTACCCCTTTCTGTGCGCAAGGTCTTGAACAGCATGGTCTCCATCTGGCACATGATGTGATCCCAGCTTTGCAGCTTGACCGCTTCGTGCGCTGCACGGCGCAGGCGCGCTATGCGTTCGTTGTCGGCGATCAGCAAGGTGGCCTGCAGAATAAATGTCTGCTCATCGCCCATGGGCACCAGCACGCCGCTGATGTCTTGGACGATATGCTGGCGCGCAGCAGCGTAATCGTAAGCGATCGTCGCAAGCCCGCTGGCCATCGCCTCAATGGTGACGTTGCCATAGGTTTCGGTCTGGCTGGGATAGATGAAGATGTCTCCCGAAGCATAGTGCTCGGCAAGGCGTTCACCCTTCTGCATGCCGGCAAAGATGATGCCGGGATGCTGTTTTTGCAATCTTTCCCGTTCCGGACCATCGCCTACCAGCACCATCATGACATCCGGGTTCACGCTGCGCATCCGGTAGTAAGCATTTACCGCAAGGTCGAGATTCTTCTCTGCCGCAAGGCGGCTGACCAGCATCACGACCAGTGTCTTTTCATCTGCGCCCCAGGACGCGCGAAGTTCAGTGCTGCGCCTTTCAGGGGTGAAAAGCTCAGTATCCACACCGCGCGATACGACTTCTACATTGCGATAGCCATCCTCTGCCAGTTGTTTCTGCAACTCGTGCGTGGGCACTAGGGTGCAGGCCGCTCGGTTGTGGAAGTGCCGCAGATAGGCTGCGATCGGCCATTTCAACAGGCCTATCCCGTAGTGCTGGGTATAGCTGTGAAAATTGGT
Source organism: Pseudomonadota bacterium (assembly GCA_021787435.1). Lineage (GTDB taxonomy): Bacteria > Pseudomonadota > Gammaproteobacteria > Burkholderiales > Gallionellaceae > Gallionella. The sequence goes on from JAJYLY010000002.1 coordinate 187,672, forward strand.
GTGGAAGTCCGTACTGACTGGTATAGTGAGTTTTTTTGCGGCTGCCAGCGCCGACCAGCCCAGCGGCCCTTCGGTTGCGATGTGCACGATGTCAGGCCGCTCTGCTTGCCACTGGCGCAACAACATCCCTTTGGCGGGCAGGCCGGATTTGAGTTCCGGATATCCGGGAATAGGCATGCCTCTTGTCAGTGTCTCGCGATAGTTTGTCTCTCGCGCGGCGCTGTCATCGCGATGCTGGCGCGGACGTATCAAGTGAATTTCGTGTCCGCGCCCGCAAAGCCCCTGCACCATGCGCCCTATGGTGATGGCGACGCCGTTGATCTCGGGTGTGTAGGTTTCAGTGACCAGCGCAATGCGCAGGCGCTCCGGCAAACCTGCGGTTTCATTCTGTGTTTTCATGAAGTGCATCGTGCGGCGGCTGCATGACGCTTTCATGAAGCTTTATTGAAGATTTCATGAAGCCATCAGAACCAGTGCCCAGATGACAACAACATTGACGAGACTCACCAGCACCGCTGCGCTGCCGATGTCCTTTGCGCGCTTGGCCAGATCGTGGCTGTCCAGCGAGATTCGATCCACCGTTGCTTCTATGCCGGAATTGATCAGCTCCACGATGATCACTAGGAGTACACTGCCTATCATCAGCGCGCGGCCGATCAGGCTGGCCGGCAGAAAGAAGGAGAGCGGTATCAGTATGATAGCGAGCAGCACCTCTTGGCGGAAGGCGTCTTCATGTTTATAGGCAGCGCGAAAGCCTGCCAGCGAATAGCCAAGCGCATTTATTAACCGCCGCAAGCCGGTCTTGCCTTTGTAGGGACTTTCCATTGCATCTTACCTGTTATGGTTTCATGAGTTTCAAGCATGCAACAGTATCATGTCCATGCATGGAAAAAAACGCGCTGCGCGCTTCAAAGGGGAAGCCACGTTTAAATCATGAAGCGCGGCGCAGGAAATGCTTCGTGACGCGCGCACTGATGCGCGACACTGGCAGCAGGATGAAGAGGTCGGCGCAGTTGAATTCCGGATCGCATGCGGGTTCGCCAGCGATATATGCCCCCATGCGCAGATAGCTCTTGATCAGAGGTGGGATGATTACATCCAGATTCTGTTCGAGCGACTCGATAGGCAAGCGGCAGTGCGGCGTAACGCGGAACTCTTCAGGCGAGGCATGCAGTTTATATATCTTGTTGAATACGCTTGCCGCATAGTGTCCGCCATCGTTCATGCTGATGCTCGCACAGCCGATCACATATTCGTGATGGTTCTTCGTGATGTATTCTGCCAGACCTGACCAGAGCTGGGCGATCGTTGCGCCGTCCCGGTAATGGATATCGACGCAGGAACGGCCTACTTCGGCCATGCGGCTGCGCAAATGCTTGAGACGGGTCATATCGAATTCCGTTTCGGAATAATATCCGCCTGCAATGCAGGCCTGTTCCGGCGATAGGATGCGGTATGTACCGACCACCTTGTTGTTGCATTGGTCGCGCACCAGCAGGTGATCGCAAAACCGATCGAAGCGGTCGATGTCAAGGCCTGCGGCGGCACTGGGGAGCTTCGCGCCCATTTCCACGCCGAATACCTGATAGCGTATGCGCTGCGCTTCTTCCAGTTCGGCATGTGTTCTGGCAAGGTCGCAGCTCAGGCTGCGGATCGGCGTTGCCGCGGACGGGTGTAACAGATCAAGCATAATCGCCTCCTTTGGGGTAGTGCGATCAGCCTAGGTCATGCATGTTGCAGGCGGGTTAAGCGTATATTAACAATAAATTAAACTATGTGAATTCCATGGGCAGTTTTCGTGCTTCTATGGGGCTTCCCCACAGTTTTGACATGATGAGGCTTGCTGCCTGCACGTCTTTGCTGGTGAAAAAATGTGCTGTTCCGTCGCCTGGCTGTGTGTCCGACAGTTCTGCCAAGAGTCTGCGCTGCAGTTGACGCGCGACTGCTTCTCCGGTGTCGATCAGCTCGACATGATTGCCTGCCACGTCGCGTATCAACGGAGCCAAGAAGGGATAGTGGGTGCAGCCCAGGATCAGCGTGTCTGCGCCTTGTAAAAGCAGTGGCTCGGTATAACGCTCAATTAGCTGGCGCGTCTTTTGGCCTTCAAGGTCGCCTAATTCCACCTGTTCGACAAGGCCCGGGCATCCCTGCGTGATAATCTCGATGTCTTTCGCATGGCGTTCAAGCAGTGCGGCAAAGCGCGCGCTTTTGAGTGTGCCTGCCGTTGCTAGCACGCCGACCACGCCGCTTTTAGTCGCTAATACGGCGGGTTTGACGGCGGGCTCCATGCCGATGACAGGCAGGTTGAATTCGTGTCGCAAGGTCTGCGCAGCAGCAGCGGTGGCCGTGTTACAGGCGACGACGATGGCCTTGGCACTCTGCCCGATCAGAAAGCGTGTCAGCGCAATGGAGCGCTGCTCTATGTAAAGTGCGGTCTTGTCTCCATAGGGTACATGCGCGGAATCGGCGACATAGATCAGACGCGCATCGGGCAGTATCATGCGGATGTGGCGCAATACAGACAGTCCGCCAACTCCGGAATCGAATACGCCAATAGTAGCAGTTACCATAAGTTAACCCAAAAAATCGTACCACGCAAAGGCGCGGAGATCACGGAGTAAGTAGGCACAATAAATAATATTCAATCACGTAAATGCCGGGAAGTTGATATGGCGTACGTAACCTTAAATTCAGGATATGTTGATGCTCAAAAAAGTTCCAATGAAAACCACTTCCTTTCTCCACGTCTTCGCGTGAGAAAAAGTTTTTATATTAAAGCGCCATTCCCTGGTCGCGCAGATATTCTTCATAGGTACCGTGATAATCGGTCACTCCCTTGTCGGAAATTTCGATGATGCGCGTGGCAAGCGATGAGACGAATTCGCGGTCGTGGCTCACGAAGACCACTGTGCCCTTGTATTCGAGCAGCGCGGTGTTGAGAGACTCGATGGACTCCATGTCCATGTGATTGGTCGGCTCGTCCATCAGCAGCACATTGGGCCTTATAAGCATCAGCTTGCCAAACAGCATGCGTCCCTTTTCGCCGCCTGACAGCACCTTCACCTGTTTTTTGGCTTCGTCGCCTGAGAACAGCAGGCGGCCCAGGGTGGCGCGCACCGCCTGATCGTCATCATTGGCTCCGCGCCAATAGGTCATCCAATCTGTCATGCTCTCGTTTTTGGCAAATTCGGCCGTATGATCCTGTGCGTAATAGCCTATCTTGGCCTTGTCTGTCCATTTGATGGTGCCTGTATCCGGAGGAAGATCACCTGCTAGACAGCGCAGCAGCGTGGTTTTGCCTATGCCGTTGGGACCGATGATCGCGATCTTCTCGCCTGCGTCGATGCGGAAATTCACATTAGAGAACAGCACGCGGTCGAAACTCTTGGAGAGCTTTTCCACCTCGACAGCTGTGCGGTGCAGTTTGTCGCGTTCGTCGTATTCGAAACGGATGAATGGATATTGGCGGCTGGAGGGCTTGATGTCTTCGATCTTGATTTTGTCGATCTGGCGCGCGCGCGAGGTGGCCTGCCTGGCCTTGGAAGCATTGGCCGAGAAACGCGCAACGAAGGCCTTGAGTTCGGCGACCTTTTCCTTGGCGCGCGCATTGTCCGCCGCCTGCTGTTCGCGCGCTTGGGTGGAAGCCAGCATGTAATCGTCGTAGTTGCCGGGGTAGGTGGTGATCTTGCCGTAGTCTAGGTCGCACATGTGGGTGCACACGCTGTTCAAGAAATGGCGGTCGTGCGAGATGATGACCATGGTCGAGGTGCGCGCGTTGAGGATGTTTTCCAACCACCGTATCGTGTTGATGTCGAGGTTGTTGGTCGGCTCGTCCAGAAGCAGGATGTCCGGATTGGAGAACAGCGCCTGAGCCAGCAGTACGCGCAGCTTGAAGCCGGGCGCGACCGCACTCATGGTTCCCTGGTGCAAGTCGATCGAAATCCCAAGTCCTAGCAGCAGCTCGCCTGCTCTAGCCTCGGCCGTGTAGCCATCGTATTCGGCGAAAGCGGCTTCCAGGTCGGCTGCGCGCATGTAGTCCTCTTCGGTGGCATCCGCATTGGCATAGATCGCATCGCGTTCTGACATTACTTCCCACATTTCTTTGTGCCCCATCATCACCACATCCAGCACGCGTCGATCCTCATAGGCGAACTGGTCTTGGCGCAATTTTCCTAGCCGCTCGTCTTTGTCCAGCATCACTTCGCCCGAGGTCTGCACAAGATCGCCGCCCAGTATCTTCATGAAGGTGGACTTGCCGCATCCGTTGGCGCCGATCAGGCCATAACGGTTGCCATTCCCGAATTTGACGGACACGTTCTCGAACAGCGGTTTGGAGCCGAATTGCATGGTGATATTGGCGGTGGAAAGCATGGAAAACTCATTCTTGAAAAATTCTGGACCGCGATTTTAACACCGGGCAGCATGCCTTAACCAGAATTCTCTAAATCTGCAAGATTCAGGTGGGCCGCCGGAAAACAACATGACCGCGGGCGATAGGCTAGAATACGGGAATTCATTTATGGCTGGAAATTCATGGTTCCTCATCTGACGACTGCACTCAACGGCCCGCTGCTGGATCTGGAGCGGCGCTTTCTGACTGCCTTGCCCAACATAGAACACTGGTTTCGCAAGCAGTGGCAGGAACACGCGGCGCCAATCTACGCATCGGTGGATCTGCGCAATAGCGGCTTCAAGCTTGCACCCGTCGACACGAATCTCTTTCCAGGTGGGTTCAATAATCTCAATCCGGATTTTCTGCCGCTCTGCGTGCAGGCGATGCAGGGCACCGTGGAGAAAATATGCCCGGAAGCGCGCGGCGTGCTCTTGATCCCGGAAAACCACACGCGCAACCTGTTCTACCTGCAGAACGTAGCACAGCTCGTCACGATATTGAAGCAGGCGGGCATGCTGGTGCGGGTCGGTAGTCTGCTGCCTGAGATCACTGAGCCTGCAAGGATTGCGCTGCCTAACGGGGGCGAGCTGACTTTGGAGCCTCTGGTGCGCAATGCTAACCGGCTGGGTCTGGAGGGTTTCGATCCCTGCGTGATATTGCTCAACAACGATCTGTCGGCAGGCGCGCCGGATATCCTGAAGAACCTCGAGCAGGCGATTTTTCCGCCGCTGTCGGCAGGCTGGTATACCAGGCGAAAATCCAAGCACTTTGCCGCATATGATCTCGTGGCGAACGACTTCGCCGCCCTTCTCGGCATAGACCCTTGGCTCATCAATCCCTATTTTGCGACATGCAACCAGATCAATTTCCACGAGCGCGTAGGCGAAGAATGCTTGGCGGTGCAGGTGGATGCGGTGCTGCAAAAGATGCGCGCCAAATATGCGGAATATGGCGTGAAGAACGACCCCTTTGTGATCGTCAAGGCAGATGCCGGCACTTATGGCATGGGGATCATGACGGTGAAGGACGCGAGCGAGATCACCGGCCTTAATCGCAAGCAGCGCAACAAGATGGCCGTGGTGAAGGAAGGTCTTGAAGTCTCCGACGTGCTGGTTCAGGAAGGCGTTTACACCTTCGAAAACATCAACGAAGCGGTGGCCGAACCCGTCGTCTACATGATCAATCATTCCGTAGTCGGCGGATTTTATCGCGTGCACACCGATCGCGGCATGGACGAAAACCTCAATGCGCCGGGCATGCATTTCGTCCCGCTGGCGTTTGAAACATCCTGCACCCTGCCAAACCCTGACAGCGCGCCTGATGATACGCCGAATCGTTTTTATGCCTATGGTGTGGTTGCGCGCCTGGCGTTGCTGGCGGCCTCTCTCGAGCTGTCCGAAGACGCATCTGAAGACACAGGACAGAGGACAGAGGGCAGATGATAGAATGTTGCTTGCCGCTGCGCGGCCAATTTATAAAAGACGCGACGCCGCAGCAAAGAAGCGGCTTTCTTTTCCCTATCTTCTGTCTTCTGGTTGTTTTCTGTCTTGTGGGTTGCAGCAAGGAACCCCTGTATCAGGAAGAGGGTTATGTGTTCGGCACGCTGGTTGAGGTCACGATCTACGGCGAGGAGGAGCAGCATGCCAGGCAGGCGTCGGCTGAAGTGATGCATGAATTCCAGCGCCTGCACAACATGCTGCATGCCTGGAAACCTTCCGAACTGAGCGATTTGAACAAGGCCATCGCGGCAGGGCAGGATCGCGTCGTGACCGAGGAACTGGCTACGATACTGCAGGATGCGGCATCCCTGTCGCATCAGTCGCAGGGTCTGTTCAATCCGGCGATAGGCGGCCTGGTGGGGTTGTGGGGCTTTCATGCGGATACCTTCAAGCCCTCCGAGCCTGATGCAAAGTTGATCGCGGCGTGGGTGAGCGCGAACCCGCAAATGAGCGACCTTGGTTTCACGCCAGCAGTGGAAGGGGTTAAGGTGCACAGCAGTAACAAGGCAGTGCAGATCGATCTGGGGGGATATGCCAAGGGCTATGCGCTGGACAGGGCGGCCGAATTGCTGAAAAAGGCAGGCATACACAATGCGCTGATCAACATAGGCGGCAATATCATGGCGCTCGGCAAACATGGTGAAAAATTCTGGCGCGTCGGGATACAGCACCCCAGGAATTCCGGCGCGCTGGCTGTGGTCGATCTGCACGACGGCGAGGCGATCGGCACTTCTGGCGATTATCAGCGGTATTTTATGCTGGGGGGCAAGCGCTACTGTCACCTGATAGACCCCAGAAGCGGCTATCCTGTGCAGGGCGTTGAGGAAGTGACTGTGCTGACTCATGGCGTGCATGCGGGGACGTTGTCGGATGCGGATTCCAAACCTTTGTTTGTCGCCGGTGCGCAAGGTTGGCGACAGGCGGCGGATCGGATGAATCTTGCAGATGCGATGCTGGTGGATGAACGCGGCAGCATTCATATCACAAAGGAGCTGAAGAAACGGCTAGAATTCACTGATAAAAAAGTGCGCCTGCAGGTCGAATAGGGGTGCTAGGAGGGATCTGAATTGGTTGGAATATTACTGGTGGCGCACAACGGGCTGGGCGGTAGCCTAGCCGAATGTGTCAGGCATGTGCTGGGCAGGATGCCTGACAATCTTAGGGTTCTGTCTGTGCTGGCCGAAGAGGATCCGCAGCAGAAACTTGCTGAAGGGGAAGCGCTCATCAAGGAACTTGACAACGGCAGCGGCGTTTTGATTTTGACCGATGTGTTCGGTGCCACGCCTGCCAATATCGGCCGCAGGCTTTGCCATGCAGAGCGCGTGTCCGGGGTGGCTGGCGTGAATCTGCCGATGCTGTTGCGCGTGGTGTGTTCGTCGAACAAGTCGTTGCAGGAAATGGCTGATCTGGCCGTCGAAGGCGGACGCGAATGCATCGTTCACATGGAGCATTAACATGCAGCAAGATGTAGTAATCATCAATAAACTGGGCCTGCATGCACGCGCATCGGCCAAACTCACTCAGCTGGCCTCCAGTTTCAATTGCGAAGTGATGCTCTCGCGCAACAATCGCCGTGTAAACGCCAAGAGCATCATGGGCGTGATGATGCTGGCGGCGGCCAAGGGTGCGACCATCACCATTGAGACGAAAGGCGTGGACGAGGAAGCGGCAATGAGCGCGATCGTTGCGCTGATCAACGATTATTTCGGGGAGGGCGAATGACTTTCGCGCTGCATGGCATCGCGGTATCCAGCGGCATTGCGATCGGCTATGCGCATCTGCTCTCGCATAATTCGCTGGAGGTGGCGCATTACACGCTGCCCAAATCCTTTGTTGCAGACGAAGTCGCGCGTTTTGATGCGGCCCTTCAGGCCACGCGCAGCGAATTTGCCAGTCTGCGCAGAAACCGCCCGAGCTATACTGCCGCGGAGTTCGATGCCTTTCTCGAGTTGCACCAGATGATACTGGATGACCCGCTGCTTAGCATCGGGCCGCGCCAGATGGTCGAGCGCGAGCATTGCAATGCGGAATGGGCGGTCAAGGTGCAGACGGATGCGTTGGCAGCGCAGTTTGACGAATTCGAGGATGCGTACCTGCGCGAGCGGCAGGCGGATGTGAAACAGGTTGCCGAACGATTGCTAAAGCAGCTCTCAGGCCAACCCGGGCATCAGCCTACGCACTTACGTCACGATGTCGAGACGATACTGGTCGCGCATGACCTGAGCCCCGCGGATATGATCCAGTTCAAGCCGCAGCAATTTGCAGCCTTTGTCACCGATGCCGGGAGCGCGACATCGCATACCGCAATCGTGGCTCGCAGTCTCAATACGCCCTGCGTGGTCGGCCTGCACCACGCGCGCGAACTGATACGCGAGGATGACCTGCTGATTCTGGATGGCGAGCAGGGCATATTGATCATCAGCCCAGACAAGGCGATTCTTGCTGAATACAAGCTGCTGCAAAGCGAATGGGAGCTGGAGCGCAAGAAACTCAGGCGGTTGCGCACCGCGCGCGCCAACACGCTGGATGGTGCGGCAGTCGAGCTGCACGCCAATATAGAAAAGCCTGAAGACATCAGTGACGCAAAGGAAAACGGTGCGACCGGCATAGGTCTTTTCCGCAGTGAGTTCCTGTTCCTGAACCGCGATGAGTTGCCGGATGAGGAAGAGCAGTTCGAGGCATACCGTGCGGTAGCCGCAGGCATGAACGGTATGCCTGTCACGATACGCACCTTCGATCTGGGCGCTGACAAACAGATCAAGGGCGCAGAGCGAGTTGCCAGCAATCCTGCGCTGGGCTTGCGTGCGATACGTCTTTGCCTTGCCGAGCCGCAGCTTTTTCGCACCCAGTTACGTGCGCTCTTGCGCGCAACCCACTATGGCAACGTGAATATACTGATTCCGATGCTGTCTTCGGTGTCTGAACTCAACCAGACCTTGCAGTTCATCAATGCGACCAAGCAGAGCTTGGATATCGAGGGCGTCCCTTATGATCGCGAGGTGAAGATAGGCGGCATGATAGAGATTCCCGCGGCAGCCCTGTCGCTGAATGTATTCGCAAAACAGCTGGATTTTTTGTCGATAGGCACCAACGATCTGATCCAGTATACGCTGGCGATAGACAGAACCGATGAAGACGTGGCGCATCTTTACGATCCGCTGCATCCTGCGGTGTTACACCTTTTGTCGCATATCATCAGTACGGCGAATAAACTGCAGGTGCCAATCTCAGTATGCGGAGAAATGGCAGGAGAGCTTTCCTATACCAGGTTGTTCCTAGGCCTAGGTCTGCGTCAGTTCTCGATGTTCTCGGCCCAGGTGCCGACCATCAAGCAGCGCGTTTTGACCACCAGCCTGCGCGAGATCGGATCGCTTACGCAGAAGATCATGCGCACCGACGATCCTATGAAGATACGCGAGTTACTGGACAAGTTGAACGACTGACGTTTTTTCATCCGTCGCCATCAGAGGAGGAAAACATATGGAAATCAGATTTTCGAACGAAGCTATCACCAAAATACTAGATCAGCCCATGATCTATCGCTGGCCCTGTACCGCGCAGATTTGCAAGAACATCAATGAATTGCGCAGCCTGTTCGCCTATCAGGCAGGCTGTTTAAATTTCACCGATACTAATAAAGCAGTCCAAAAGTGCATCGTCGAGGCGGTGAAATCAAGCCATACCGAAATGGAAAAATGCCTTGAGGATACCCTGTGCATTGGGGGTTGGGGCATGGAAACCTATCAAATGCCCGAAGCACTGATGAACCGCGTCCTTCAGCAGAATTAGTCCGCCCTATAATGAAGCGCTATTTACGCGCGATCTGCTGGTTCCGCCGCGACCTGCGCCTGACAGATCATGCGGCGCTTTATCATGCGCTAAAGAACAGCGAAACGGTATATTGCGTATTCCTGTTTGACAGCGATATCCTGGGAAAATTGACAGACAGGCAGGACAGTCGTGTCGAATTCATCTGGCGCCGTGTGACTGAACTGAATGAATCTTTGAGTAAGCATAGCAGCGCGCTTTGGGTGTTACACGGCAGCGCAGAAGAAGAGATTGTGAGCCTTGCGCGCAGGCTTAAGGTGCAGGCGGTTTTCTGCAATCACGACTATGAGCCCGATGCGATGCGGCGCGATGCGGCGGTGGAAGCTGCGCTTGAAGAAATCGCTTTCCATCACTACAAGGATCAGGTGATTTTCGAGTGCGCGGAAATTTTGAATGGATCCGGTAAGCCTTACAGTGTGTTCACGCCATACAAGAATGCCTGGCTGAAAAAACTGAATGAGTATTATCTAAGCGCATATCCCGTGGAGCGATATCTTTCAGCGTTCGCGCAATGCGAACCTGCATCCGTTCCTGAACTTGAGTCGTTAGGATTTTTGCGTGGCAGACTGGATATTGGGGCTGGCGAATCTAGCGCTGAAAAATTGTTCGAAGACTTTATGCTGCGCATCGATGAGTATCAGAAGACGCGCGACTTTCCTGCGCTTAACAGCACCTCGCACCTTTCCGTGCATCTGCGCTTTGGCACCTTGTCGATACGTCGCTTGGCAGCCCATGCGTATCACTTGGGCAGCGCAGGGGCGGCATCCTGGCTGTTGGAACTTATCTGGCGCGACTTTTATCAGATGCAGCTTTATCATCATCCTTCGCTCGCAGAAGGGCGGGCTTTCAAGCCTCAGTTCGATGCTGTCGATTTTCCCAATGATATGGAAAAGTATGAGGCATGGTGCGAGGGTCGCACGGGTTACCCTCTGATCGATGCGGCGATGCGCAAGCTTAACCGGACGGGCCTCATGCATAACAGGCTGCGCATGGTTAGTGCCTCCTTTCTGGTGAAGGATTTGCACGTGGACTGGCGCTTGGGCGAAAAATATTTTGCGGAACATCTGTTGGACTTTGACCTTGCAGCCAACAACGGTGGCTGGCAATGGGCAGCTTCAACCGGCTGCGATGCACAGCCCTGGTTCAGGATATTCAACCCGGTTGCACAATCCGAAAGATTCGATCCTAAAGGCTGTTTTATCCGCAGCCAAGTGCCTGAACTTGAAAACTGTCCTGACAAATGGATACATGCACCCTGGCTGATGCCTGAAATCGAAAAGCAGCGCTATGGCGTGATCATCGGGCATACTTATCCGGCCCCCGTCGTGAACCATGTTGAAGCAAGGATAGCGACATTGGCGATGTTCAGGGCGGCAATTCGTAGATCAAACCTAAGGAGATCATTGTGAAATTGATAGGCACACTGACCAGCCCCTATGTGCGTAAGGCGCGTCTGGTTTTGCTGGAAAAAAACATTCCCCATGAATTTGTGGTTGAGCTGCCGCAGGGCAGTTTGGCGTTGCAGGGCAACCCGATGGGGCGAATCCCGGCGCTGATCCTTGACGATGGTTTTTGCGTATTTGATTCAACTGTAATCTCGGACTATGTTGATGCCTTGAACGATCACCCCGTGCTGATTTCGCGTTCGGATGCTGCGGCAAGACTGCGTGTTAAGCGTTGGGAAGCGCTGGCAGATGGCATCGCGGATTCAGCGGTCGTGGTGCGCACCGAGCGCATGCGTACAGTTGAGAAGCAGGATGCGGATACGCTTAAATTGCATAACAAAGCGATATCAAACGCGCTTTCTTATGCGGCCGGGTTGCTGGGTAGCAATGAATGGTGCGAAGGTGAGTCCATCACCCTCGCGGATTTGGCGATGACAAGCGCGCTGGTCTATCTCGATTTGCGCCAGCCCGAGCTCGACTGGCGCAGCGCATACCCGAATCTTTCTACATGGTTTGCGAAGATGTGCAAGCGCAAGAGCGTGATTGCGGCGGGTTCCTAGAGGAGGCTTTCCGGACTGGCATAAGGCAGACCAAAGACTTCTGCCACCGCTGGGTAAATGATTTTCCCCTGGGCGATATTCAAGCCTGATCTTAACGTCGGGTTGTCGCTGAGCGCTTCTTGCCATCCCTTGTTTGCCAGTTCAAGCAGGTAAGGAAAAGTGGCGTTGGTCAGTGCCAGCGTGGATGTATGCGGAACGCCCCCCGGCATGTTGGCGACCGCGTAGTGAATCACGCCATCGACCATGTAAATCGGATTTTCGTGCGTGGTAGGATGCGTGGTCTCTATGCAGCCTCCCTGGTCCACTGCGACATCGACGATCACTGAGCCTGGCTGCATAAGCTTGAGGTCGGAGCGCCATATGAGGCGCGGGGCAGCAGCACCCGGAATGAGCACGGAGCCTATGACAAGATCCGCAGTCGCAAGTTGTTCAAGCAGGTTGTGGCGGCTTGAGAGCAGCGTCTCTACGGGCATTAGTTCATCTAGATGACGCAGCCTTGCAAGTGAAACGTCCATCACGGTGACTTTCGCACCCATGCCTGTCGCTATCGCGGCCGCATGGCTACCGACAATACCGCCGCCTAAGATGAGCACATGCGCAGGCAGAACGCCGGGTACGCCGCCGAGCAGAATGCCGCGCCCGCCATATTGCTTTTCCAGATACTTCGCACCCTCCTGTATTGCCATGCGCCCTGCGACCTCGGACATGGGTATGAGCAAGGGCAATTCGCCCGTAGGTAGCGCCACGGTCTCGTAAGCGATGCAGATTGCACCAGAATCAAGATGCGCGCTGGTCAGTTCCAGGTCGGCGGCAAAATGAAAATAGGTGAAGACGACCTGACCTTGCCTTAGATGAGGCCATTCTGCGCGCATCGGTTCCTTGACCTTGACGATGAGTTCCGCCTGCAACCAGACAGACTCTGCGTCGGCAATCAGCACCGCGCCGGCGCTTTTATATTGTTCATCCGAAAAGCCACTGCCGATCCCCGCGCCGCTTTCAACCAGCACGGCATGCCCCGCATCGACCAGTGCTGCAGTACCTGAAGGTGCCAGTGCAACCCTGTATTCACTTGCCTTGATCTCTTTGGGAACGCCGATTTTCATGTGTAATTTTTCCGGATGAATGATTCAAGTTTTTTTTAGAAAAGCGCCTGCGCGGGATGTCAGCAACAAGGTGTCGGGGTACGCATTTTCGGCAGTGGGCTGGATGGGGGTTGACTCGTGGATGACGCGCTGATCGTCAAGCAACAGCAACGTCCAGTGCGGACTCAACGTGAAGCGCTGTCCATTCGGCCCTTCCAACTTGAAAATCCGGGTCTCGCCACAGCTGGCATGATTGCGCGATACCAGCAGGATGGCGACAAAATCCACACCGTTGCGATGCGCACCTTCCGGTGTAGGCCGTCCTATGCCATTGCGTGTGTTTATGCGGAACTGATGCGCTTCTATATGCCAGGGTTGCTCGCCCCTGATGGTAGGGCAGATACCGGAGATGGCGAACATCAATGCCTTCCATGCCGGCTGTTGCACTGTGTGTTGCGCTATCGGCTCGAACAAGCGATGCATGCCGCCGTGCAGCGATTTGTAGGCCGTAGACTGGTAATGCGCGCGGCGGGGCACCCTGGTCAGAGACTGATGATTCACAATGAAGCAAGAGTGGCGTCTGCGACGATAACGCCCGCTGTTCTTGAGGAAATTGTCGAGCGGCAGGTTGTCCCTGTCAGGCTGCAGCGATTCCAGTTCGGCGAGGGGGTGCCTGATGAATGAAGTCAGCTTTCCAGCGTTCAGCACACTATAACCCCGTGCCTTCAAGGTGCAGGCAAACTGATGCGACTCGATGTAGCCGGGGGCGAGCATGGTCATGATGATGCGGAGAGAGTTCTGATGCCAGCCATTCTACTGCAGGTAGGACTGCCGGTTGAAAATTGACATGCCGCGATAAAACGCACACACTTATGCTAGTGCCGATTTGACATCAGCTTGCCGGGGCACAGGCGCGTGATTTGCGCGCTCAAACATACCAGCTAAAGCGAGGCGACCCGTTTTGGCTTAGGCTTAACGGGTTTTTCTTTTGGAGTCGATTTGAGTCATTCTGTAGGCATTGTTACAGCGCAGCGCGCAACGTTCGAAACTCCGCTGGTGTTTAAGAGCGGTGCGGTGCTGCCGCGTTACGAGCTCGCGTATGAGACATATGGCGCGTTGAACAGCGACAAGTCCAACGCAATTCTGATCTGCCATGCACTGTCAGGTCATCACCATGTGGCTGGCTTTTACGCAGATGCACCGAAGAGCTTGGGCTGGTGGGACAACATGGTGGGGCCTGGCAAGCCTATAGATACGGATAAATTTTTTGTGGTGGGCTTGAACAACTTGGGCGGCTGTCACGGCTCCACAGGTCCTTCCTCGGTCGATCCCGAAACAGGCAAGCCCTATGGTTCGAGTTTCCCGGTGATCACGGTGGAAGATTGGGTTGAGTCTCAGGCTAGGCTTGCTGATTACTTGGGCATCGAATGTTTTGCCGCAGTGATCGGCGGGAGCTTGGGGGGCATGCAGGCCTTGCAGTGGTCTCTGGCCTGCCCTGGTCGGGTGCGCCATGTGCTGGCCATTGCCAGTGCGCCGCGCCTGACTGCGCAGAATATCGCCTTCAACGATGTGGCACGCAATGCGATCCTGACCGACCCTGATTTTCACGGCGGGGATTATTACCAGCACAATGTTGTGCCGACGCGCGGGCTTAGGCTGGCGCGCATGCTAGGACACATCACGTATTTGTCGGATGATGCGATGGCGGATAAGTTTGGGCGTGAACTCAAGAGCGGGCAATACAATTACGGCTATGAGGTGGAGTTTCAGATCGAGTCCTACCTGCGCTACCAGGGAGACAAGTTCGCAGGGCTTTTCGATGCGAACACTTATCTGCTGATGACCAAGGCGTTGGACTATTTCGATCCTGCACAGGATTGCGGCGGCGATCTGAACAGCGCGTTTGCAAAGGCGCGCGCTGATTTTCTGGTGATCTCGTTCACCACTGACTGGCGCTTTTCGCCGCAGCGCTCTCGCGAAATCATCCGTCCTTTGCTGCACAACGGGCGCAACGTGAGCTATGCCGAGATCAATTCAACGCACGGGCACGACTCTTTTCTGATGGAACATCCGCATTACTTCGACGTGGTGCGCGCCTATCTCGATAACGTGATCAGCGAGGTGTCGGCATGAGCGATCGTTCAGATTTTGCGGCCATCGCAGCGTGGATACCCAAGGGCGCATCGGTGCTCGACCTAGGCTGCGGAGATGGCAGCCTGCTTCGATATCTGCAGGATACCCGTGCGGTGCGGGGTTATGGCGTGGAGATCAGCGATCGCGATATCGTGTCATGCATCGCCAACAGCGTGAATGTGATTCAGAACGATCTCGATGCGGGACTTTCTGATTTCGAGGATGGCGCATTTGATTTCGTGATTCTGTCGCAGACCCTGCAGGCCACGCGCCACACTGAGCCCTTGATGCAGGAGATGCTGCGCGTGGGGCGCGAGGGTATCGTGAGCTTCCCGAATTTCGGCTACTGGCGGAGCCGTCTCGATGTGCTGCTGGGCAATATGCCGGTGTCCTCCGAGTTGCCCTATCAGTGGTATAACACGCCAAACGTGCACCTTTGTACGCTGGATGACTTCGAGAATTTTTGTCGTTCGTACTGTATCAGCATCACCGCGCGCAGCGTGATGACGGGCGGGCGCGAAGTGAGTTTGCTGCCCAATCTTTTCGGCAGTACAGCCGTATATCGCTTCCAGCGGGGGATATGAGCGTCATCAGACAGCTTTTCACGCGGCGCATGGCAATCTGCGTGTTCACCGGTTTTTCTTCCGGCTTGCCGCTGTATCTGCTGTTCAACCTGCTACCGGCATGGCTGCGCAGCGAACATGTGGATCTTAAAACCATAGGCCTGTTCGCACTGATCCAGTTTCCCTATACTTGGAAATTCATCTGGTCGCCGCTGCTCGACCGTTACGCATTGCCTCTGTTTGGCCGCCGGCGCGGCTGGATGGTGCTCACCCAGGTGGCACTTCTGGTGGTGATCGCTATCATGGGTGTTTTCTCACCGGCCAGTCAGCTATCCACGATCGCCTGGTGTGCAACACTTCTGGCAGTACTTTCTGCAACGCAGGATATCGTGCTGGATGCCTACCGCCGCGAGTTGCTTTCCGATGCGGAGCTGGGGCTGGGCAATGCGGTGCACGTCAATGCGTATCGCGTAGCTGGCCTGGTGCCGGGCTCCTTGTCATTGATCCTTGCCGATTTTATGTCATGGGACAAGGTGTTTAGCATCACCGCGTTGTTCATGCTGCCGGGCATTGCGATGACGCTGATGGTGAAAGAACCTCATCGTGCTGCGCCGCCCAAAACACTGCGCGAGGCGGTCATCGAACCTTTCCACGAATTCATCACGCGCAATGGCTGGAAGAGCGCGATGCTGATTTTGGCTTTTCTGCTTTTCTATAAGCTGGGTGACAGTATGTGCACATCGCTTGCCACGCCTTTTTATCTTGACATGGGATTTTCCAAAACGGACATCGGCCTGATTGCGAAGAACTCGGGCCTTTGGCCTTCCGTGATCGGTGGTATGCTGGGCGGCTTGTGGATGGTAAAAATCGGCATCAACCGCGCGCTGTGGCTGTTCGGCGTGGTGCAGATACTTGCAATTTTCGGTTTTGCATGGCTTGCCGCGATCGGGCATCATGCAGAGATCGGCGCTTATGCGCGCATGCAGTTGGCTTTGGTGATCGCACTGGAAGCGCTGGGTGTGGGATTGGGCACAGTGGCCTTTGTCGCCTTCATCGCGCGAACCACGCATCCTGCCTATACCGCCACGCAGTTTGCACTGTTCACGAGCCTGATGGCGATGCCGCGCACCTTTGCCAATGCGGCAGCCGGATGGCTGGTGGAGTCCATGGGCTGGGAGGGGTTTTTCATGCTGTGCGCATTTTTGGCCATGCCTGGCATGCTGCTGCTATTCAAGGTTGCCCCTTGGCATGAGAAACTGCACTATCCTTTGCACTGAAGCTCTGCAGAGGTGCGATCAGCATGCATGCCTTAACGGTTATGGGGTAAAATAACCGACCTGATGCGCATAAAACAATATCATGTCTGAATCGCTTCCATTAGTAATGAGTTTCGCTGCCACTGACCCCTCGGGAGGTGCGGGTTTGCAGGCGGACATGCTTACCATCGCTAGCATGGGCTGCCATCCGCTTTCGGTGGTGACTGCAATCACCGTACAGGATACCAGCGGCGTGGAGGATGTGCTGCCGACTGATCCTGAATGGGTCGTGGACCAGGCGCGCGCGATGCTGGAAGATGTACCGGTAGCCGCTTTCAAGATCGGCCTTCTGGGCAGCGTAGAAAATATCGTGGCGATCGCCGAAGTGCTGGCCGATTACCCGGACATTCCGTTTGTGCTCGATACGGTGCTGGCCTCGGGGCGCGGCGACGAGTTAGCGGACGAAGACATGCTCGATGCGATGTGCGAGCTTTTGATTCCCCAAGCTACCATCGTCACGCCGAACAGCATGGAGGCGCGCCGCTTGGCGCTCGACGAAGACGACGAAGAGGACGATCCCAGTCTGGACGAATGTGCTAGGCGCATACTTGCGATGGGCTGCGAATATGTGCTGATCACTGGCACGCATGAACAGACGAACAAGGTGATCAACACCCTATACAATGAACAGGGTGTGGTGCGCAGCGACAGCTGGACACGGCTGCCCGGGATTTATCATGGCTCCGGATGTACGCTGGCATCGGCCATTGCAGCCTTGCTGGCGCAGGGCGTGGATGTGGCAGAAGCGGTCAAGGAGGCGCAGGAATATACTTGGCAGGCATTGAATGCGGGTTTCAGACCCGGCATGGGCCAGCTCATCCCGGACAGGCTGTTCTGGGCCAGAGGCGAAGAAGATGAGGACAAGCTGCTCAACTAGAGGCGGTAACGGCTGATGAGCGTAACCGGATCGCGCAGCATCGCGCAAGAGGCCATCAGAGGTCTTTATGCGATTACGCCTTGTGAGCAGGATACGGTGCGGCTTTTAAACCGTGCGAGGCTTGCGCTGCAAGGCGGTGCGCGGGTCTTGCAATACCGTAATAAGCAGGCTGTTCGAGGGCTGAAACTTGAACAGGCGATGGCCTTGCGCGAGCTTGCGCGGCAATTTGCAGTTCCCTTGATCATCAACGACGACGCTGTACTGGCGATAGAGGTGGATGCCGAAGGCGTGCATCTGGGCAAGGCGGATGCTAGTGTGACGGCCGCGCGTAAGCTTTTGGGCGCTGATAAAATAATCGGCGTGTCTTGTTATAATCGCCTTTCTTTGGCGCATGATGCGGAAGGACAGGGGGCCGACTATGTCGCATTCGGCGCTTTTTTTGCCTCAACCGTAAAACCTTCCGCGGCGGTCGCAACTCTCGCATTGCTGGATGAGGCGCGCCGCGCGATCAGGCTGCCTATCGTCGCTATAGGTGGTATCACAGCGGAGAATGGCAGACAGCTGCTTGACGCCGGGGCCGATGCGCTGGCGGTGATTTCTGCGTTGTTTGCCGCGGAAGACGTTTTATGTGCGGCTAGGCAGTTTGCAAATTTGAATTTAGACAAGAAAGACGCGACATGACTTCTCACAATCAGGAACTTTTCGATGCCTCACAAAAGCGGATACCGGGCGGCGTTAATTCGCCAGTGCGCGCATTTCGTTCGGTGGGCGGCACACCGCTATTTTTCAAGCGCGGCAAAGGCGCTTATGTGTGGGATGCGGATGACAGGCGTTACATCGATTACGTAGGTTCATGGGGGCCGATGATCGCGGGGCATTGCCACCCCGACGTGGTGCGTGCCGTACAGGAGGCGGCAGCCCATGGCTTGGGTTTTGGCGCTCCGACCGCATCCGAGCTGGAAATGGCAGAGTTGCTGTGCAAATTGCTGCCGAGTCTGGAAATGGTAAGGTTGGTGAGTTCGGGGACGGAAGCCACGATGACGGCGATACGTCTGGCACGGGGCTTTACCGGCCGTTCGCGCATCATTAAGTTCGAGGGATGCTATCACGGTCATTCGGATGGTTTGCTGGTCAAGGCGGGTTCGGGCGCGCTAACATTCGGCCAGCCGAGCTCATCGGGTGTGCCTGCAGAGATCGCACAGCTCACCACGGTGCTGGATTACAACGATGCGGAGGCTCTAGAGCGCGCTTTCTCCGAAATGGGCAGCGAGGTTGCGGCGGTGATCGTCGAGCCAGTTGCAGGCAACATGAACCTGATCGTGCCAAAAAAAGAATTTCTCGATGCGTTGCGTAACCTATGCACAAAACATGGCGCGGTGCTGATCGTGGACGAAGTGATGACGGGGTTTCGCGTCAGCCTGCAGGGCGCTCAGGGTTATTACGGCATCAAGCCTGATCTTGTGACGCTGGGAAAGGTGATGGGCGGCGGCTTGCCTGCAGCCGCCTTTGGCGGAAGGCGCGACATCATGCAGTGTCTCGCCCCTTTGGGTTCGGTATATCAGGCAGGCACCTTGTCTGGCAATCCAGTTGCGGTGGCGGCAGGGCTTGCCACGCTGAAGTTGGCGCAGGCTGAGGGCTTTTATGAACGACTGGCGAAGCTGGCGACACTGCTGACCGAAGGTTTGAGCGCAAGCGCCAAAAAACATGGTATTCCTTTCTGCGCGCAATCGGTAGGCGGCATGTTCGGTATTTATTTTAGCAAGGCATTGCCAACCAGTTATGCGGAGGTGATGGCGTGCGACAAGGATGCCTTCAACCGTTTCTTCCATGCGATGCTAAAGGCAAACGTATACCTAGCTCCATCCGCATTCGAGGCGGGTTTCGTGTCCTCCGCGCACACGGAGGCTGATATAGAGGCGACGATAGCTGCAGCGGACAAAATTTTCTCGGCCTGGAAATAATGGGGCTTTTTTCTCAGGCGACGTTCTATACCACGGTCAATCACATCAGGGATTTGCCCATCCACGGCGGACGGGAAGTGGCCTTCGTCGGCAGATCCAATGCGGGCAAATCGAGCGCGATCAATACGCTGGCAAACCATGTTCGTCTGGCTTATACCAGCAAGACGCCGGGTCGCACGCAGCATCTGAATTATTTTGCACTGGGCAATGACCGCTATATCGTGGATTTGCCAGGTTACGGTTATGCCAAGGTGCCGCCCGAAGCCAAGCGCCACTGGGAAAGCCTGCTAAGTCATTACCTGCAGCATCGCGAGGAACTAAGCGGGCTGGTGGTGATCATGGACATAAGGCATCCGCTGACGGAACTCGATGTGACCATGTTGGACTGGTTTCAACCTACCGGCAAGCCGGTGCATATATTGCTCACCAAATCGGACAAGTTGAGCAGGCAGCAGGCTACGCTGACGCTCGCCAAGGTCAAGGCCTATCTTGCGGAGAATTATCCGCAGTGCTCGGTGCAGGTCTTTTCCAGCCTGAAGAAGCAGGGCTTGGATGAAGCGGAAACGGTAATTGCAGGCTGGTTGCATGTCAAATCAGCGGACGAGGTCTAATGAAGCCCGTCACGAATTTGACTGGTAAAAAAATGCCCCCAACTAGTGGGGGCAAAAATCTTAACCAAGGGTTAAGACACGCTCAGGGAGGAGAAACGTGGAATGATTTATCATCACTCAAGCAATCAGATAAGCGTTTCCTTAAATAGTTCCAGAAAAAATAAATTTTTTTAGGAAAGTCATGCAAACACTCGGACAATACCCCTATAAACGCATGCGCCGTATGCGCCGCGATGCTTTTTCGCGCGACATGATGCGAGAGCATCTGCTCACCCCGGCCGATTTCATCTATCCCGTTTTCGTGCTTGATGGTAGCAACAGGACTGAAGAAGTGAAGTCTATGCCCGGCGTAAAGCGAAAAACTTTGGACTTGCTTATCAAGGATGCGCAAGACTGTGTGAATCATGGGGTGCCTGTAATGGCGATCTTTCCGGTGATCGATGCCTCATTGAAGACACTTGATGCGCGCGAGGCCTACAACCCCAAGGGTCTCGTGCCGCGCGTGGTTGCAGAGCTCAAAAGAAATTTCCCTGAACTGGGCATCATGACCGACATCGCGCTCGACCCTTATACCAGCCACGGGCAGGATGGCCTCTTGGACGATGCAGGTTATGTGTTGAATGATGAGACCATCGCGGTATTGACGCGTCAGGCGCAGACTCACGCGGCTGCAGGGGCGGATATCGTCGCACCTTCCGATATGATGGACGGGCGCATAGGCGCTGTGCGCGCAGCCCTTGATCTTGATGGGCACATACACACACGCATCATGGCTTATTCCGCCAAATACGCTTCCAGCTTTTACGGACCGTTCAGGGATGCGGTGGGTTCGAGCGGCAATCTGGGTTCGGGCAACAAATACACCTATCAGATGGATCCGGCCAATTCCGACGAGGCGCTCTGGGAGGTGGGCCTTGACTTGCAGGAAGGGGCGGACATGGTGATGGTCAAGCCTGGCATGCCCTATCTTGACATCGTGCGCCGAGTGAAGGATGAATATAAGGCGCCGACCTTTGTCTATCAGGTCAGTGGCGAATATGCGATGCTGAAAGCTGCGGCTCAGAATGGCTGGCTGAATGAAAAGGCCTGCGTGCTCGAATCCTTGCTGGCCTTCAAGCGCGCAGGAGCAGATGGCATACTGACCTATTTTGCGCTCGATGCGGCAAGGTGGCTCACGCAACAGGATTGAAGTTTCAGGGATTCAGGGATTCATCCTCAACCATTTTCGTGACTGCAGCAATATCCGCATGAGTATCAGGGTGGCGGCTGCCACTGTGTCTGGCATTTTCGGGCAATACGATGATGTGTATCTGAGTGCTTGACTCGCTGTTTAATGTGTAGCTCGGAACAGCCTCGTCTCGTCCGCTAAGCCTTGTCCTCCATACACTGTCTTCAAAGGTCAGTTTGTTGTTGAGCATAAAAAGCAGCACTGCCTTGGCATCATCGGAATACAGCGTCAGATTGATGTCAGAGTGCTCGCCTGCCGTGCCGTTCAGCACAGAACCTGTGAGATAAGGATGGAATGGGGAAAATTGCTGCATGCAGGCCAGGGCTTCGGTGCGCAGATGATGCAGAATGTCCGGGTGGCTCTCATGCTGGTAAAGTGCGCGGTAGCTGTGCAATGCTTCTTCGACCTCTCTGTTGCTGGGCAGGTGCTGTGTGTCGGATGCGCCAAGCTGGCGCGCGGCCTTGCGCTTGGCGGAGGCGAAGTCCGTGATGCCGTCTTCCGCAATCAGCTTGGCGGCATGGTGTGCAAGCTGTTCACGCATCAGATCGCGCTTGAGTGACTTTCCCATCAGAGCAGCTGGTCTTTGATTGCCGTGCCAGTGGATGGGGAGGGGGAGGGCGCAGGAGTTGGTTGCCCACCGGGTTCGTTTTCCTTGTAAAAATATTCCACGCGTGTGCTGTTGTCGTCGCGGCGACCATTGTCGTTGATATGAACTGCGACCATGTTGTCCGGCATACTGTATTCGGCCTCAGGAACGTTCTTAAGAACTTTTTCCATATAGCTCATCCAGATGGGCAACGCAGCGCCGCCGCCGGTTTCCTTGCCACCCAGGCTGCGCGGTTGGTCAAATCCCATCCAGGCGATGCCGACTACCGTAGGCTGGAACCCACAGAACCACGCATCCACTGAGTCGCTAGTGGTGCCTGTCTTGCCTGCCAAGTCCTGACGGCCCAGCTGCATTGCGTGCGAACCCGTGCCGCGTCTGACCACATCCTGCATCATGCTGACCATGGTGTATGCATTGCGTACATCGATGACCTGTTCCGCATTTTCATCGGCAACGACAGGGTGAGCCTGGCTTAACACGTGGCCTTGCGCATCTTCGACGCGGTCTATGAAATACGGATAGATGCGAAAGCCGCCGTTGGCGAAAACGGAATAGCCTGCCAGCATTTGCAACGGGGTGACCGACCCTGCGCCCAGTGCCATGGTCAGGTAAGGCGGGTGTTTTGCAGCATCGAAACCGAATTTGGTGATGTAGTCCTGCGCATAGGCCGGGGTGATGGATTGCAATATGCGTATCGAGACTAGGTTTTTCGAATGAATGAGCGCCTCTCGCATGCGCATCGGGCCTTCATATTTGCCGTCGTAGTTTTTGGGCTCCCAGGGCGCGCTGCCGGTCTGATCTGCGCTGAAAGACAGGGGCGCATCGTTGATGATGGTGGCGGGCGTGAAACCCTTTTCAAGCGCGCCTGAATAGATGAAAGGCTTGATGCTGGAGCCGGGCTGACGCCAAGCCTGCGTGACGTGGTTGAACTGGTTCTGATTGAAGTCGAAGCCGCCCACCAACGAATAGATCGCGCCATTTTTCGGATTGCCGGAAACGAATGCCGCTTCCACCTGAGGAAGCTGGCTGATTTGCCAGGCGCCTTGGTCGGTTCTTTGAACGCGGATGATGGAACCTGTGACGATGCGTTGATTCAATGGGACTTTGTCAGTCAGCGCGCGCTGCGCGAAGCGCAGGCCATCGCCGGTGATCGTAATGTGTTCTCCACCTTTGCAATAAGCCTGAATCCGGGTCGGGGAGGCTGAGAGCACAACGGCGGGGATGAGGTCGTCGTTGTCGGTGCTGTCCTGCAGGGCGTCTTCCATGTATTCTTCGCCGCTGTCCTTCTGCAGGTCGACAAAACCTTCAGGGCCGCGGTAACCATGGCGCCTGTCATATTCGAGCACACCTTTGCGCACGGCCTGGTATGCGGCCATCTGGTCCTGCTGGCGGATGGTTGTGTAAACCTTGAGTCCCTGAGTGTATGCGCTATCCTGGTATTTGTCGTACATGGCCTGACGGACCATTTCGGTCAAGTAATCTGCCTTGACTGGAAATTCCTGGTTGATATGTTTGGGAACGATGGGCTGGTTCTGCGCTTGTTTATATTGTATATCGGTGATGAAGTGTAGGTCGTGCATGCGGCGCAGCACATAAAGCTGCCGTAGCTTGGCGCGTTTCGGATTGACAACAGGGTTGTAGCTGGAAGGCGCCTTGGGCAGTCCGGCAAGCATCGCATCTTCCGCGATGGAAAGCTGGTTGAGCGGCTTGCCAAAATAAATTTGCGCTGCGGCAGCGAAGCCGTAGGAGCGCTCGCCCAGATAAATCTGGTTGATGTACAGCTGCAGGATTTCGTCTTTGGAAAGATAGTGTTCGATCTTGAAGGCCAGTAGCATTTCATTGAACTTGCGCGTAAAGGTCTTCTCCTTGGAGAGGAAAAAGTTTCTGGCAACCTGCATGGTGATGGTGCTAGCCCCCTGTTTGCTTGAGCCGCCTGTCAGATCTGAAACTGCAGCGCGCACCACACCCATGTAATCCACGCCGCCATGCTGATAGAAGCGGTCGTCTTCGGCGGCGAGTATTGCGTGTTTCATGTTGTCTGGGACATCGCTTATCTTCACCAGAGCCCTCCGCTCTTCGCCGAATTCGCCGAGCAGGGTGCCTTCCGCGCTGTAGACGCGCAGCGGCATTTTCGGATGGTAGTCGGTTAAAACCTCCAGGGATGGCAAAGTGGGATAGGCTAGTATCACCGCCATGCCGAACAGCAACAAGGGCAGCAAAATCACGGTAAGGACGATGATAAGTGGGAGTAGCCAGCGGCGTGTAGGCATTGAATAGTTGCTCAAAAATAATTAAAAATGGTATTGTTCGTAAGTCATAGAGATTATACGAGATAAATGTACACCTAAAAACGCCTTTACAGCGATGACAGTTGTTGTTAGGATTTCCCTCACTTTATACGGAACTATTCCGACCGGCCTATGCCAAAAGTAAATTTTGATACTTTTCTGGATTTCATCCAGTCTAAAACGCCACCTCTCGTTGGGGTGGATATCAGTTCATCGTCGGTCAAGCTGGTTGAGCTTAGCCTGTCACCGAACAATGCAGGTTATACCATCGAACGCTATGCGATAGAGGCTTTGCCTAAAGATGCAGTCAGCGACGGCAACATCAATAATCTGGATGCATTGGCGCAAACGCTTCAGCTGGCCTGGAAACATCTGGGAACGAAAATAAAGAATATCAGCGTGGCACTGCCTGCCGCGGCCGTGATCACCAAGAAGATCATGTTGCCAGCCGGCATGCGCGATGAAGACATGGAATACCAGGTCGAGTCAGAGGCAAATCAGTATATCCCGTTCGCGCTGGACGAGGTCAATCTGGACTTTCAGGTGCTTGGCCCTGCGCCCAACAATCCCGATGAAGTGGAGGTGCTGCTGGCAGCCTCGCGCAAGGCGAATGTGGAGGACAGGGTGGCTGCGGCTCAGGCGGCAGGCCTTAATGTGACGGTCGTGGATGTGGAACCCTATGCGGCCGAGACTGCGTTTTCGCAAATACGCGCGCAACTGCCGGATGCCGCTGAAGACAAATGCGTGGCATTGATCGACATCGGTGCCACGGTGATGAATGTCAATGTATTGAGAAATGGCAAATCTATCTATACACGCGACCAGCAGATAGGCGGGGACCAATTGACGCAGCAGATTCAGAATGCTTTTGGCTTATCGGCTGAGCAGGCTGAGGCTGCCAAGCGCAGGGGAGGTTTGCCGGACAACTATGAAAGTGATGTGCTCGCGCCTTTTCGCGAGAGCCTGGTGATGGAAATCGCGCGCGCGCTGCAATTCTTTTTTACCTCTTCACAATACAATGAAGTCGACTTCATTATTCTGGCAGGCGGCAGTTCCGTATTGCCGGGACTGGACGATGCAGTGGCAACCCGAACGCAGGTAAGCACGATAATGGCAAACCCGTTTGCGCTGATGACACTTTCCAGCAGAATAAAGAGTCGGCAACTGCAGGTGGATGCACCGGCGTTGATTGTCGCATGCGGTCTTGCGATGCGGAGGTTTGATCCATCATGATACGTATAAATTTGTTGCCGCATCGTGAAGAGAGGCGCCGTGCAAGGCAGATCCAGTTTTATTCTCTGAGCGTATTGACTTTGCTGCTTGGCGTGATCGTTTGGGGGTTGGTGCATATGGCGATCGGGGCCAGAATCGATTACCAGGATCGGCGCAATGCATACATGGAAAAGGAAATAACGATACTCGACAAACAGATCGATGAAATCAAGAAGTTGCGCGAACAGACCAAGATCCTGCTGGAGCGCAAGGATGCGGTTGAAAAACTGCAGAGTGACCGTTCGAATGTGGTACATCTGATGGATCAAATGTTGCGCATCTTGCCGGAAGGAGTTTATCTCAAGTCCATCAAACAAACCGGGGATGACATCAATCTGGTCGGTTATACGCAATCCAATGCGCGCGTCTCGACGCTGATGAAAGCCATCCAGGATTCGGCTTGGCTCGAATCCCCGAACCTGATTGTGATCAATGCAACGACTGTGAATGGAGCGCAGATCAGCGAGTTTACGCTGACATTCAAGTTGCGCAAATCGTTTGGTGCGGATGAAGGCAAGTCAGTTGCCGGAAAGAATTAGGTGTGGTGATGACTTTTGATGATCTGAAAAACCTAAATCCGAAAACCCCGGGCGCATGGCCTTGGCCTGCAAAATTACTGGCGTTTGCAGTGATGTTCGTCGCAGTAGTGACGACAGGCGCCGTGCTGGACTGGCAAGACCAGTGGAACAGGCTGAAGGATGCGCAGCAAAAGGAAGTGACGCTCAAGGAGACTTTTCTGACCAAGAAGAAGGTTGCGGTTAATCTCGACCTGATCAAGAAACAGTTGCTTGAAACGCAGGAATCATTTGGCGCCTTGTTAAAGCAATTGCCGAACAAGTCCGAAATGGACGAGTTGCTGACAGACATCAATCAGGCAGGATTGGGTCGTGGACTGCAGTTCGACCTGTTCCGCCCGGGCCCTGAAACGATCAAGGGCTCCTTTGCTGAACAGCCTATCACGATCAAAGTAACGGGTAATTACGACGATCTCGGCAAATTTGCCAGTGATGTTTCCATGCTGCCTCGCATCGTGACACTGAATGACATTGCGATTTCCCCGGACAAGTCGGGGATATTGACGATGGACGCCGTTGCCAAGACATTCCGTTATCTGGATGAAGAAGAAATAGCGGCGCAAAAGAGAGCTGCGAAGGCAGCAGGAGCCAAAAAATGAAGCTAACCTATCTGGCGCTTGCGTGCGTTCTGCTGGCGGGTTGCGGCGGCGAGGAATTTACAGACCTGCACGATTTTGTCAAAAATGCGGGTGCGGACATGCGCGGAAAGATAGAGCCGCCACCTAACGTAAAAATGTATGAACCTTTTGTATATGACAACAGCGCGAATCTGGACAATCCATTCAAGCCGCGCAAGCCTATCTCAAATACTTCCGGGAAGCGCGGGGAGAATGAACCGGATATGAATCGCCCCAAGGAAGCGCTGGAAGCATTTCCGCTGGAAAACCTAAAAATGGTCGGTTATGTATTCAAAAACAAGGTGGCGCATGCGGTCGTTCGCGCGCCTGACAAGACACTGCATACGGTCAAGGCCGGCAACTATATAGGCATGAATTTCGGTTTGATCACCAAGATAACCGATACGAGAATCGATATTGAAGAAGAAGTGCAAGACAGCACAGGAGACTGGTCGAAGCGTGAAAACAGTCTGCAATTACTTGAAGGAGTTAAGCAATGAGACAGTACATGATGAATCAGCAAACAGGCGCCATACGAGGTTTGGAACAGAATTCCCTTATTAAAGGCGCGCTTCGCCTGCTTGGTTTGCTGATGATTTTCGCCATGGTGCCGGCCCATGCTGACGCGCAGAACAGGATCACAGCGTTGAGTGTCAGCGAACCTGCAGCGGGTACAACCGTGCTCAAGGTTGATCTGGAAACCCCGTTGGGCGCATTGCCTGCGGGATTTACCGTCAATGCACCGGCCCGCATCGCGTTGGATTTCCCGAATACGGCAAATGGACTTGGCAAGTCTACGCAGGAATTCGCAGCCGGCGATTTGCGCAGTGCAAACATTGTGCAGGCGGGGGCCAGAACAAGGCTGGTCATCAATCTCGACCACATGGTGACCTATGATACGCGCATGGAAGGCAACAGCGTTCTGATCACAATGCATCCTCAAGCTGCAGAGCAGTCTGAGACGGTCAGCCGGTTTGCCGAAGCGGCCGCGGGTGTGCAAAAACATGCGCTGACTGGAGTCGATTTCCATCGTGGGAAAAATGGCGAGGGACGCATACAGGTTGATCTTTCCGATTCGGGTGTGGGCATAGACATACACCGCCAGGGAACCAAGCTGATCGTGGATTTCCTGAAAGCCAATCTGCCAAAAAATCTGCAACGCAAGCTGGATGTGGTTGACTTTGCAACCCCTGTGCAATCGGTGGACACCTTTACCCAGGGCAGCAATGTGCGCATGGTGATTGATCCCAAGGGAAACTGGGAGCATGCAGCCTACCAGACTGACAAAAAATTCATCGTTGAAGTGAAACCGGTTGTCGAGGACCCAAGCAAGCTGACCAAGGGGCCTGGTTATACCGGGGAGAAGCTGACGCTCAATTTCCAGGATATCTCAGTGCGCGAAGCGCTGAACGTGATTGCAGACTTTACCAACAAAAACATGGTCATCAGTGACAGTGTAACGGGCAATCTGACGCTGCGTCTGAAGGATGTTCCCTGGGATCAGGCGCTGGATATCATTTTACAAAGCCGTGGACTTTCCATGCGGGCGAATGGCAATGTGATCCAGGTGGCGCCGACGGCAGAGATGGCGGCATCTGAGAAGAACGATTTAACAGCGCGTCAGGAGGTTTCAGAGCTGGAAGAGCTGCATACGGAAAGTTTCCAGTTAGGTTATCAGACTGCATCATCTGTCGCCATGCTGTTGAACGGTGTTTCAATTGCAGCACCAGGTGCGCCGCCAGCAACACCCATGCCAGGGACAACGGCTCAGCAGAGCATACCGCTGCGCATTTTGTCAAAGCGCGGCAGTGCGATTGCAGATGGTCGGACTAACACTCTGTTTGTCAATGATACGCCGTCGCGTCTGGATGACGTGCGCAAGCTGATTAAGCAGATCGATGTGCCTGCAAAACAGGTACTGATCGAAGCGCGCGTCGTTCAGGCACACGACGGGTTTGCCCAGAATCTGGGCGTAAGGCTTGGCTATACAGGGGCAGGTCCGGGATCAACTGGCGGCAATAGTCCCCGGCTGCAGCTGACTGGTGCAGGCGGCATCGGCGGTCAGGGTTTAGCTAATCCTGCCAGTCAGGGTGGAATGCAAGGCGTAACAAACGTAGGTTCTGTGTTCTCGCCTAGCACAACCAACGTGAATCTGCCTGTTGATCAGGTTGGAAACCCGCAAGCGGGTATATTCCAATTCGCGCTATTTAATGCGGCCGCCTCCAAGGTATTAAACATCGAGCTCAATGCGATGCAGTCGGATGAAATCGGCAAGATCATTTCCAGTCCGCGCGTCGTGAGCGAAAACAACGATTCAGAGTGGGCGGTTGTCGAACAGGGTCAGGAGCTTCCTTACATCATCAGTACCGTCGCTGGCGGCACGGTGGTCAATACTGTTTCCTTCAAAGATGCTGTGTTGAAACTCGGGGTGAAGACGAAGATCACGCCGGACAACAACATAGACATGACAGTCGAGGTCAAGAAGGATTCAGCTGGTGTTGCGATCTCGGGCGCGATCCCGATCAACACTAACAAGGTAATCACCAAGGTGCTGGTTGAAAACGGCGGCACGGTGGTCATTGGCGGCGTGTACACGCAGAACGACGATAATACCGTAAACAAGGTGCCATTGCTGGGGGACATACCCATTCTGGGCGCTCTGTTCAGAAGCAAGGCAGTCTCTTCGGTGAAGGATGAGCTCTTGGTCTTCCTGTCGCCCAAGATCATGCAGGATGCGCTGAACCTGCGCTGACTTTCTGTCAGGAAATGAATAGAATCAAGGCCCGGCAAGTCCGGGCTTTTGATTGAATCGTATACAATCTATGCAAACAGAAAATGACAGTGCGCGAAAAATTCCATCAGGCAATCTGATTCTGGTAGGAATGATGGGATCGGGAAAATCCACCATGGGCAGAATACTTGCAAAACATCTGCACAAGGATTTCGTGGACAGCGATGAGGAGATCCAGCAGCGCACGGGTGTGACGATACCGCACATATTCGATGTGGAAGGCGAGTCAGGATTCCGTCAACGCGAGATGGCGGTATTGGAGTCGCTGTTGTGCAGCAATGACCTCGTGCTGGCCACGGGTGGAGGCGCTGTGCTTTTAGACAGAAACAGGGAGTTGATGAAACAAAATGGCATTGTTGTTTATCTCAAAGCTAACGTGCATGACCTCTGGCTTAGAACGCGCAACGACAAAAACCGCCCTCTGCTGCAAAATACGGATATGCATGCTAGGCTTGCAGAACTGCTGGATCAGAGAGGCGCGCTTTACCAGCAGGTGGCAGATATCGTGATTCCAACAGGCAGGCAGAGCGTGCATGGTCTGATGTTGAAATTGGTCAGTGAAATCGAGACATACCGGAAAAAACACACATGATGCAGACCTTGATAGTTGGACTGAAAGAACGCAGCTACCCGATACATATCGGCAGCGGTCTGCTGGCGGATGCCAGTCTGCTATCTGCCCATCTATCAGGCAAACGCGCTGCCATTGTGACCAATACGACGGTGGCTCCGCTGTATCTGGAAAAGCTGCAACGCACCCTGCAGATGATCGGCGTTGACAGCGTGCCTATCATCCTGCCCGATGGCGAAGCATACAAAAACACAGAGACGCTCAATCTCATCTACGAGGCATTGTTGACCCACCGATGCGAAAGAAAAACGCCGCTCATAGCACTGGGGGGCGGCGTGATCGGCGACATGACGGGTTTTACAGCTGCAACGTATCTGCGCGGTGTGCCTTTCATTCAAATTCCAACCACGCTGCTCTCCCAAGTGGATTCTTCGGTGGGTGGCAAGACAGGCATCAACCATCCGTTAGGCAAAAACATGATAGGTGCTTTTTACCAGCCAAAAGTGGTGCTGGCGGATATCGAAACGTTGGACACGCTGCCTGACAACCAGCTTTCGGCCGGTCTTGCGGAAATCATCAAGTATGGCCTGATCCGCGATCTGCCCTTTCTTTTATGGCTGGAACAGAACATGGACAGGCTGCTTGCGCGCGACAAGGAGGCGCTGCAATACGCTGTGCTTAAAAGCTGCGAGAACAAGGCGGAAGTGGTGTCGGCAGACGAGCGAGAAAGCGGAGAACGTGCGTTGCTGAATCTGGGGCACACCTTT
The DNA here is from genome assembly GCA_021787435.1 of Pseudomonadota bacterium. Classification (GTDB taxonomy): domain Bacteria; phylum Pseudomonadota; class Gammaproteobacteria; order Burkholderiales; family Gallionellaceae; genus Gallionella. The sequence continues at coordinate 218,656 of JAJYLY010000002.1, forward strand.
GGTCATGCGATCGAATCTGGGGTGGGTTATGGCGTATGGCTGCACGGCGAGGCAGTCGCTGCAGGGATTGTGATGGCGACCGACCTGTCGCAACGTATGGGCTGGTTAACTCCTACTGACGTTTCGCGCGTTCGAGCACTGCTTGAACGCGCAAAACTGCCAGTTATTTCACCCGATATTGGCATCGCAAAGTATCTGGAATACATGGGGCATGACAAGAAAGTAGAAGGTGGCAAGCTGCGATTTGTACTGCTCAAACAGTTGGGCAAGGCCGAGCTGGTAGGCGATGTATCACAGGCGCTGTTGGAAAAAACGATTGTGGACTGCGTTGAAAAATCATGACAGAGCTTGCCAGCTATGCTGTCAGTGCAGCCAATTCACGCGGGCGGAAATTCCCGGAAGCAGCTCCGGAGGGGCGCAGCGAGTTTCAGCGCGACCGCGACCGTATCATCCACTCGGGCGCATTCCGGCGCCTGGAATACAAGACACAGGTTTTCGTCAACCATGAAGGCGACCTTTTCAGGACGCGCCTGACCCACAGTATTGAAGTGGCACAGATCGCGCGTTCGATCGCACGCCATCTGCATCTGAATGAGGATTTGGTCGAGGCGATTTCGCTGGCGCATGATTTGGGCCATACGCCATTCGGGCATGCGGGGCAGGATGCGCTCAATGACTGTATGAAGACCCACGGCGGTTTTGAACACAACCTGCAATCGGTTCGCGTGGTAGATGTGTTGGAAGAGCGTTATGCACAGTTTGAAGGCCTGAATTTATGTTTCGAGACGCGCGAAGGCATACTCAAGCATTGCCGGATGGAAACGGCAGCCCAGCTTGGAGAGGTGGGCGAAAGGTTTTTGAACGACCGGCGCCCGTCACTCGAGGCGCAGATCGCCAATCTGGCCGATGAAATCGCCTATAACAATCATGATGTGGACGATGGCTTGCGCTCGGGCCTGATCACGCTGGAACAGCTGGCTTCCGTGCCGCTGGTTGCAAGACACCTGCAGGATGTGCGTGTTGCCTATCCGGATCTTAGCGGAAGGCGCGTAGTGCACGAGATGGTGCGGCGCATGATCAATACGCTGGTGACCGATCTAATACGACAGAGTGCTGCCAACATCGAAGCCCAAGGCTTGCAGACGCTTGACGATGTGCGTTTATCGCCTGTGCTGATTGCATTCAGCGAAGAGATGAACCGCCAGCAACGCGAACTCAAGAAATTCCTGCATGTCCATTTGTACCGGCATTACCGAGTGATGCGCATGAGTGCGAAGGCGCACCGCATCGTTCGCGACTTATTTGACGTTTTCATGGGGGATGCCCGGTTGCTGCCTACTCAGTTCCAGGCCAGTGCCATTGAGTCGGAAATGAGCCGGGCCAGGGTAACCGCCGATTATATTGCGGGCATGACGGACCGTTATGCGATTCGCGAGCATAGGCGCATCTTTGCCGTAGAAGAGGATTCGGTCTGAAAGTGGGCTCAGACGCTGCTATCTGACAGCGCTGCGCGTTCGAGAAACATGTTCCTCGCGGCAGACAATGCGCTCGAGGCGGCCTCACGCCTGTAGTCCCATTTTTTTTCATGGGTGGGAGGATTGATCAGCATGGTTGGATTAGCCTCATACAGCAACAGTTTGCTATTTTCATCGATGCCAAAATCGATGCCGCAATAGTCAAGATCAAGTGCCAGGCTTATGTGCATCAGCGCGGTTGTTACGTTTTCCCCAAGGTGCCCTTTGAAGTCGTTAAGGAAAGATGCTTCCTCGCTGCGATAGGCCTCTTTTTCATCCATTTCTGAACTAAAATAATGAACATTCCAGTTCGTGGAAATCGCCATGTGTATGGGGTAAAGCAAACCATTGATGAACATGATTCTGTATTTTCTGAAGAGCTTATCGGGTGAACGGGAATCGAGATACTCAATCAGCAGAAGGTTTTCTCCAGGCAATTCCTTAAAGGCAGACTGCAAATCATTGCTATTTGTTATGCGGGCAAGATGGTTGCCGCCGTGAAAGCCGGGTGAGCGCAGCAAGAATGGATAGGCATATTGGGAAAGAACCTCCTGTTTGTCGTAAAAAACTGCCTTCGCAATGAGATGCATGCGGGGAGATCGCACGCCGGGAAGCGCTGTAAACCTTGATGCGTTGACTATACGTCTAGTATTGAGAACGGCTTCGGGGCTATTGATGACGGGGACCTGTGATGTTCTTAGCAGATCAATTGATTTTTCTAAAGCCTCACGGCACAGATCTGCATCGCCGATCGCATTGAAGACTAATTGATGGCAAGGCAATGGTCCGTCGAAATATTCCACTAGAAGTATCGTCGAATGTAACATTGAGCGGTCGATCAGAAGTCGCCAGGGGATATTGCCTTCATGGGCTGATGCGAGAACCAGAAGCTGAATAGGTTCAGTATTCGTGTATGCGGGCAGAATGGAAACGGCATGATCTCGGCATCCCAGATGCCTGTGCTTTGTTGACTTTTCGTCATTGCCCAGTCTTTTATATATCGATGAAAGCCCGCGATGGGCCTCGGTCATGCCAGGATCAAGCGTTATTGCGACATCGAAATGTTCCTTGGCAGTTGCCAGCTCATCCCTGTAAAGCAGCACATTGCCAAGATAGGCATGCGCTGTTGCGCACTGCGGATGATAGTTGATGGCGGCCGAAAATGCGGTGATTGCGGCAAGCGTATATCCCGTTTCAAAAAGCAGAATGCCCAGATTCACCCATGCATGGAGATGATCAGGCATTATGGTCAGGATATGCAGAAAGAGAGCTTTTGCCTGTTCATGGTCTTGTTCGCTGCCTGACAAGGCGAGCGCATTGGCCAATTTTAGCTGCGAACAGATTTTGTCGCTGGAAATGGGCATATTCGAGGCGAAAGGTTCGGGCATGTTGATCATTCTGAGCATTGTTATGCGCTCACTATGGCATATCGGTGCGGTATCTGAAAGACGGGCAACACGAGAATTGCTGCTTAAATTTTGCTTTAGGTGTAAAGTCGCCCCCCATTCTGGGCAAGACAAAATAAACGGGATGTGAAATGAGCGAAATCAAGCAAAAGCTGCCGACGCTGGTGCTGGGTGCAATCGGCGTGGTGTTCGGCGATATAGGCACCAGCCCCCTGTATGCGCTGCAGACCACTTTTACCGGCTCGGCCCCGCTGCAGGTGATTGAGACGAATATTCTGGGCGTGTTGTCCTTGATGTTCTGGACCATCATGCTTCTGGTGTCTTTGAAATATGTGAGCATCATCATGCGCGCCGACAATCACGGCGAGGGAGGCTCATTGGCGCTGCTTTCCATGGTTAGTGAACTGACTTCAAAGAGCCCGAAGACCAAATGGTTCGTCACGGCGCTGGGCGTGTTTGCAGCTGCGCTGTTTTTTGGGGACGGCATGATCACGCCGGCCATTTCCGTGCTTTCGGCCGTCGAAGGTCTGGACTTGGTTTCTCATCAGTTCAAGGCTTACATATTGCCGATCACCTTCATCGTGCTGACCGGGCTTTTCATGATACAAAAGCGCGGCACCGCAACAGTCGGCATGGCATTCGGCCCGATCATGATCCTGTGGTTTGCCTGTTTGGGCTTGTTCGGGTTGCAGTCCATCATGCAAAGTCCGCAGGTGCTTTGGGCGCTCAATCCATACTATGCCTACCATTTCATGGCTGTAGATCCATGGATGGCCTTTCTGGCTTTAGGTTCTGTCGTGCTAGCCATCACCGGCGGCGAAGCGTTGTATGCAGACATGGGGCACTTCGGCAAATATCCGATACGTCTGGCATGGTTCGGCTTTGTTCTGCCAGCGTTGGTGCTCAATTATTTCGGCCAGGGCGCGCTTTTGCTGCACAACCCGAAGGCTATAGAAAATTCATTTTACCTGCTGGCTCCTGCTTGGGCGCTGGTACCCATGGTGTTGCTTGCCACTGCGGCAACAGTGATCGCTTCGCAGGCCGTGATTTCCGGTGCATATTCGCTGGCGAACCAGTCCGTGCAGATGGGTTTCATGCCGCGCATCGAGGTTCGCCAGACTTCGGACAAGGCGCAAGGGCAGATCTATGTGCCGTTTACTAATTGGGTTTTATACCTTGCGGTCATCTATTTGGTTTTCACTTTCCAAAGTTCGAGCAATCTGGCTGCAGCCTATGGCATTGCGGTGACCGGCACAATGACGATCACCACTGTGCTGATCACTTTTGTGATGGTTCTGTACTGGCGCTGGCCGCTTTTGCTGGTCACTCTGCTGATCGCAGTGCTGTTCACTGCGGATCTGACTTTTTTTGCTGCGAATGCGATGAAAATACCTCAGGGGGGATGGTTCCCGCTGGGGATAGCAGTGATCTCTTTTACCGTGTTGACCACCTGGAAGCGCGGAAGGAAATTACTGTTTGAAGAAATTGCAAGACAGTCAGTGCCGATGCAGGTGATCCTCGACGATGCGGATAACTTCAGTCGGGTGGAAGGAACGGCGGTGTTCCTGACCAATGTGGGTGAAGGCGCGCCCTCTGCGCTGCTGCACAACATCAAGCACAACAAGGTGCTGCATGAGCGCAACATCCTGCTGACCGTGATCGTCGAAGACAAGCCTTATGTCACGCAGGGAAACCGTTTGCTGATCGATAACATGGGGAAGGGTTTCTACCGGGTGAGAATCTTCTACGGTTTCATGGACAGGCCGGATTTACCCGAGGCGCTTAATTCATGCGCGGCATTGGGATTGCCTTTTGACATGATGAGCACGTCGTTTTTCATATCGCGCGCAATGATCGTATCTTCTGCGAATCCCGGTATGGTGAAATGGCGCGAGCGGCTTTTCTTGGCGCTATCAAAAAACGCGATGAACGCTGCCGACTTTTTCAAAATCCCGACCAACCGCGTGATCGAGATGGGTACGCGCATTGAAATCTGAACTTCAGGCTTAGAATTACAGCCTGAACTTCTTTAGCGGATCGGACTCGACGTTAAATAGCATCACTGTATTGTGTCCGCTGCGCTCGGTATCGTACATCGCGAGGTCGGCATGTTTCAGCAGCGATACTGCAGGAGATATGAAGGCGGTTTGCGGAAAATATAAGCACCCCCATTGAGAGACTGACGTGTCTTGTCGGCCACGATGGCTGAATGCTGTTGCGATTCGATGGTAAGCAAGAGCACGATAAACTCGTAGCCGCCGACACGTGAAACGGTATCTGATTTGCATATGCAGTCCTGTATGCGCCGCGCCGCCCCAGTCAGGATCAAATCGCCAATGGCATGTCCATGGGTGTCGTTGATCGGCTTGAATTCATCCAGATCGATGAACGTCAAGGCCACATGTGACTTGTCGCGCCTTGCGGCAGCAATCGCCTGTACTAATATGTAGCTTAACAGTTGCCGGTTCGGCAATCCGGTCAGCGCGTCATATTTGTCAAGCTTGATCAGCGCCTGATTGGCAGCGAGCAGCTGCTGGTTGCGCTGTTCGATCTTGTCTTCCAGCGTGGCATTGATTTCATTGATCTGTTCGATTTTCTGGCTGACCACCTTGTCCATGCTGATAAAGCTTCTGGTCGGGCCTCCTAGTTCATCCTCGCGATATTCATTCACCTGGTCGAGTTCTTAATTCAGCGTTTGCCTTCCGCTGGCGATATCTCGGAATATCCTGCGCAACGCGCTCAAAGGGCGCAAGATGGAATCAACCAGACACTAGGCAAACGGAAACATGATCGATAGCCATAAGGGATATCAATCCTAGTTAGGGGGGGTTAATGCGGATTTGCCAGTTCTTGCAAAGCCAATGACATGTCTTCCGAACCGGCTATAATGGTCGCGTTTTAGCATGCGGCTGAAACATCCCGGCCTGGGGGATAATACCAATTCATCAAGGAGAAACTCATGAAGAAATTGATTGCAATGGCTTGTTTGGGATTTTTTGTCGCAATATCCGCGCCGGCTTTTGCGGGGACGCAGCAGGAAAAAATGAAAGGCTGCAATGTTGAGGCTAAGGGTATGAAGGGGGAAGAAAGGCGTGCATTTATGAGCAAGTGCCTGAAAAAGGACTATGTCTTGAAGTCTAACGCCGCAGCCAAACCTGCCGAGAGCGCGCCTGTGAAACAGCAGGATAAGATGAAATCTTGCAACGCGGATGCAAAGGCCAAGGCGTTAAAAGGCGACGAGCGCAAGGCGTTTATGAAAGAATGCCTGAAAAAATAACCGTTATGCACGGAAAAAGGCGCACTGCGCCTTTTTCGTGTGACAGGAATCAGCGGTCATTACAGCAATTCCTGTATCCTTTGATTAGCGCCTTGCAGTTTTTTGAATAATGCAATCAGTAGCGCTTTGTCCATATAGTCCTTGACCTTGGCATCGCAGCGCAGGATTTCAATGCTGGTCTTGTCAAGCTCGGCAACGACTACATGTCCATCGGCGATGACGGTTGCAGTGCGCGAAATTTTCTCGTTGTTGAAGAAGGTTCCTTCTCCTATACACTCGCCGTATATGATCTTTCCGACTTTCTTTCCGTTGCAGTAAACCGTCGTCGTGCCCAGCAGCACCACATAGAAGGTGTTGGTGGCGCCACCTTCTCTGGTGAGCTTGTCTCCGGCAGCAAATGTGCGGATTTGAGTTGGCTTGGAAATGGATTCCAGATATTCGTTTGGAATGGGATCGAAGAAAGAGCATTTGCGCAATTCTGCAAACCGACTGGTCGCGCTCTCAAGGTGCTTGATGAAATTGTCAAGACTGATTGCAATATCGTCTATCTCGTTCATGTATGCTGCCTTTTGCATGGTTCATATATGGCGTCGATCTGCACAAGGCGAAACTTATCACAAGCTGCGAATAATGTCTTGTGTTGCAGACAGTTAGCTTGGCTGAAAATTTGAAAATCAGCTTCGGTTTGATGATGCCTGTCTAATCCGTTATAATGCGCAGCAATCTTTTGCGGGTTGAGCTCACGGTTCTTCCCGCTTCTTTATGTCTATCTTGGGAGCATCTGGTGACGCAAACGAATCCTGCCATTCTTGTACTTGCCGATGGGACGGTGTTTCGTGGCGTGTCCATCGGCGCTGCCGGTAGCAGTGTGGGCGAAGTGGTTTTTAATACCGCGATGACCGGCTATCAGGAAATACTCACCGATCCTTCCTATTGCCGTCAGATCGTGACGCTGACTTATCCGCATATCGGCAATGTCGGCATAAACAATGAGGATGTCGAGTCGCGCCAGGTCTTTGCCAGCGGCCTCATCATCCGCGATTTGTCGCTCACGGTTAGTAACTGGCGCAGCAAGCAGTCTTTGCCAGAGTATCTAAAGGCCAACAATGTGGTCGCGATTGCCGGGATAGACACGCGCCGCCTTACGCGCATATTGCGCGAAAAAGGCTCGCAGAACGGCTGCATCGCGACGGGCAATGACGAGGCGGCGGCGCTTGACGCTGCGCGCGGTTTTGCGGGTCTTGCCGGCATGGACTTGGCAAAGGAAGTAAGCTGCGACAAGTCTTACGAATGGACAGAGGGCGTGTGGGAGCTTGACAAACAGGAATCAAGATTGAGGATTGAGGATCGAGAGAAATTAGTCCCCTTGGGTTCTACGCAATCCTCATTCCTCGCCCCGCACTTCTTTCATGTCGTCGCATACGACTTTGGCGTGAAAAGCAATATTTTGCGAATGCTGGCATCGCGTGGCTGCAGGATCACCGTAGTGCCTGCTAAGACTGCGGCGAAAGAGGTTCTGGCGATGAAGCCGGATGGCGTATTTCTGTCGAATGGGCCGGGTGATCCGGAGCCTTGCGATTATGCGATCGTCGCCACGCAGCAAATATTGGCGGCAGAAGTTCCGCTGTTTGGCATCTGTCTTGGCCACCAGATTATGGGTCTGGCCGTCGGGGCTAAAACAGTGAAGATGAAGTTCGGCCACCGCGGTGCGAATCATCCCGTGCAGGATCTCGCAAGCCGCCGCGTGATGATTACCAGCCAGAATCACGGTTTTGCGGTGGATGCGGCGACATTGCCCGGCTCGGCGCGGGTCACCCATGTTTCGCTGTTTGATGGGACGCTGCAGGGTTTTGAGTTAACAGACAAGCCTGCGTTCTGCTTTCAGGGGCATCCCGAAGCGAGCCCGGGTCCGCACGACGTGGACGGCTTGTTCGATAAATTTATTGAAATGATGGAAAATGCCAAAACGCACTGATCTGAAATCCATACTCATCATTGGCGCAGGCCCTATCGTCATCGGGCAGGCATGCGAATTCGATTACTCCGGCGCGCAGGCCTGCAAGGCGTTGCGCGAGGAAGGCTATCGCGTAGTTCTGGTGAATTCGAATCCGGCTACGATCATGACCGATCCCGACATGGCGGATGCGACCTATATCGAGCCCATCACTTGGCAGATTGTAGAGAAGATCATCGCGAAGGAAAGACCCGATGCGATCCTGCCTACCATGGGCGGGCAGACTGCATTGAATTGCGCGCTGGATCTGGCAAAGCATGGGGTGCTGGAAAAATACCAGGTCGAGATGATAGGCGCATCGCGCGAGGCCATCGACATGGCCGAAGATCGCGAAAAATTCAAGCAGGCGATGACACGCATCGGCCTGTCTTCTGCGCGTTCCGCGATTGCGCACAGCATGGAAGAGGCCTTGCAGGTCCAGCAGGTGATGGGTTTTCCGACCATCATAAGGCCATCCTTCACGATGGGCGGCAGCGGCGGTGGCATCGCCTACAACCGCGAGGAATTTGTCACCATTTGCGAAGGCGGGCTTGAGGCGTCGCCCACCCGCGAATTACTGATCGAGGAATCGCTGCTAGGCTGGAAAGAGTATGAAATGGAGGTGGTGCGCGATCGCAATGACAATTGCATCATCATCTGCTCGATTGAAAACCTCGACCCGATGGGCGTGCACACCGGAGATTCGATCACCGTTGCACCCGCGCAGACTTTGACCGACAAGGAATTCCAGATCATGCGCGATGCCTCCCTTGCGGTGCTGCGCGAAATCGGCGTGGAGACGGGCGGTTCTAACGTGCAGTTCTCCATCAATCCGGACAACGGGCGCATGGTGGTGATTGAGATGAATCCGCGCGTGTCTCGTTCCTCTGCATTGGCTTCCAAGGCAACAGGTTTTCCGATCGCCAAGATAGCAGCAAAGCTGGCCGTGGGTTATACGCTGGACGAGTTGCAGAATGACATCACGGGAGGGGCCACACCTGCCTCGTTTGAACCCACGATCGATTACGTGGTGACCAAGATACCGCGCTTTGCATTCGAGAAATTCCCTCAGGCCAACGATCGCTTGACCACGCAGATGAAATCGGTCGGCGAAGTGATGGCCATAGGCCGCACCTTCCAGGAATCCTTCCAGAAAGCCTTGCGCGGACTGGAAGTAGGTGTGAACGGGCTAGATGTCAAATTTTTAAGCCTTGATGAAATCGCTGCGGAACTTGGCAATCCCGGCCCTGCCCGCATCTGGGCGGTGTCCGATGCATTCCGCCTTGGCATGAGTGTGGATGAGGTGTTCAATATCAGCAAGATAGACCGATGGTTCTTAGTGCAGATCGAAGATTTGGTCAGTCAGGAAGCAACGCTTCTGGGTCGTTCGCATGAAAGCATCAGTGCGCCTGAAATGCGCGCCTTGAAGCGCAGCGGGTTTGCCGATGCGCGTCTTGCACATCTTCTTGGTACAGAGACGGTTAGCTTGCGCGCGCATCGCCATGCGCTAGGTGTGCGCCCGGTCTATAAGCGCGTGGACACCTGCGCTGCGGAATTTTCCACGGATACCGCCTACATGTATTCCACCTATGAAGATGAATGCGAAGCGCTGCCCACGACCAACAAGAAAATCATGGTGCTGGGCGGGGGGCCGAACCGCATCGGACAGGGCATCGAGTTTGACTATTGCTGCGTGCATGCGGCGCTGGCGATGCGCGAGGACGGCTATGAGACCATCATGGTCAACTGCAATCCGGAAACGGTATCCACCGATTACGACACGTCTGACCGATTGTATTTTGAACCGCTGACGCTGGAAGATGTGCTGGAAGTGGTGGCAGTCGAAAAGCCGATCGGCGTGATCGTGCAATACGGCGGACAGACTCCGCTGGGCCTGGCGCGCGGGCTGGAAAAGAACGGCGTGCCGATAATTGGCACCACGCCTGACATGATAGACTGTGCGGAGGATCGCGAACGCTTCAAGCAGATGCTGATAGAGCTCGGCTTGAAACAGCCGCCGAACCGCACTGCAAGCACCGTGGCTGAAGGCGTTGCAGGGGCTGCTGCGATAGGCTACCCGTTGGTGATGAGGCCATCCAATGTGTTGGGCGGGCGTGCCATGGAGATCATCCATGCGCAGGCCGATCTTGAGCGATACATGCGCGATGCAGAAACGATGTCCAAGACCTATCCCGAGCGCCTGCCGATACTGCTGGATCGTTTTCTGAACGATGCGATTGAGGTGGATGTGGATGCAGTGTCCGATGGGTGTGATGTCATCATAGGCGGCATCATGGAGCATATCGAGGAGGCAGGCGTGCATTCGGGTGATTCGGCCTGCTCATTGCCGCCCTTCAGTTTGTCCGTGGCGATGCAAAACGAGTTGCGCCGTCAGACGGTCTTGATGGCGCGTGCGCTCAATGTGGTCGGTCTGATGAACGTGCAGTTCGCGATTCAGGGGGAGACGGTCTATGTGTTGGAAGTGAACCCGCGCGCATCCCGCACTGTGCCTTTTGTATCCAAAGCCACTGGTGTTCCACTGGCAAAAATTGCTGCACGCTGCATGGCAGGGCAGAGCCTTGTGCGGCAAGGCATCACCGCTGAAGCGGTGCCGGCTTATTATTCCGTGAAGGAAGCGGTGTTCCCATTCATCAAGTTCCCCGGGGTGGACACGATACTCGGCCCTGAAATGAAATCGACAGGGGAAGTGATGGGTGTGGGCGAGACTTTTGCCGAGGCTTTCGTCAAGTCGCAACTGGCGGCCAGCGTCAAACTGCCCAAGGATGGCAAAGTCTTCATCAGCGTGCGTGACGCAGACAAATCGGGTGTTGTCGAGGTTGCCCGCTCGCTAGAGGCGTTGGGTTTTACGCTGCTGGCAACAAGAGGAACCGCATCGGCGATCAGTGCTCAAGGCATCAAGGTGACTGTCGTGAACAAGGTGGCAGAAGGGCGTCCGCATATCGTGGATATGTTGAAGAACGGCGAAATCAACCTGATCGTCAACACGGTGGACAGCAGACCAGCTGCGATGCGCGATTCCTATTCAATACGGCATGCGGCCTTGCAGGGTAGGGTGACTTATTACACGACGCTGGCGGGTGCGCGTGCGGCCTGTGTCGGCATGCATCACTTGGAAGCTTTGCAGGTTTATGATGTCCAGTCTCAGCATCAAAGAACAACAGCAGCTATTAGCGAGTAGCTGATTCGGAAGGTCGTGCTTCGTTCGACTGGTTAAACCCGCGAAGCGAACAATATAATAACTGGCTACTAGCTACTAACACATGAAGGTTCAAGTATGAGCAAAATTCCATTGACTCTGGTTGGGGCAGAGATGCTGCGCCAGGAATTGCACCGTCTCAAGACGATAGAGCGGCCATCAGTGATCAACGCGATTTCCGAAGCGCGCGCACAAGGGGATCTTTCCGAGAACGCGGAATATGAGGCGGCCAAGGAGAAACAGGGATTTGTCGAAGGGCGCATCATGGAGCTCGAGGGTAAACTGGGCAGCGCCCAGATCATCGACCCCAAGACGCTCAATGCCAACGGGCGATGCGTGTTTGGTTCGACGGTGATACTGGAGGATGTCAACAGCGGCGATGTCGTGACTTACCAGATTGTCGGAGATGATGAGGCGGATATCCGCGAGCGCAAGATTTCAATCAGTTCGCCGATTGCGCGCGCCCTGATCGGAAAATACAGCGGCGATGTGGCCGAGGTTCAGGCGCCTCACGGCGTGCGGGAATACGAAGTGGTCGAGGTTCAGTATATCTAAAGGCAGTCGCTAGCAGTTAGTTGGTGTTGTCGTTTCGCGATTTTAACTGGTAACTAACGGCTAACAGCTAACGTCTGTTTTATCTGTTTCCAAGTTGTTTCTTGGTCAGCGGTTTTTTGCCCTTGTGGCGAGGCATCTGGCGGATTTCGATTTTTCGCACTTCCGGGTTGGGCTTGAAGATAACTAGGATTTTGCCGATATGCTGCACGGGCTCAGCGTTTAATTTGGCACAAATCTCGCTCAAAATGGCCTCCCGTTCCGGGCGTTCTGCCATCGCGCGTATCTTGATGAGTTCGTGAAGTTTCAGGGTCTGTTCGATTTCTCTCAGGACGGATTCCGTGAGACCGGCATTGCCTATCATCACAGTGGGTTTTAATTGATGTGCGCGGCTCTTTAAGGCCAAGCGCTCTGAAACGGTCAGTACAGGCATAATTTTCTCAAAATTTTACAGGAAATGGATTCTAAACGATGAAGCCATCCAAAACCAGCAAACAATGGATGCGTGAGCATATCAACGATCCTTTCGTGCAGCAGGCGCAAAAGGATGGTTACCGCTCGCGTGCAGCCTACAAGCTGCTGGAGATCAATGCGCGGGATCATTTGATCAAGCCTGGCCAAGTGGTCGTAGATCTGGGTGCTGCCCCCGGAGGATGGTGTCAGGTAGCCGCAAAAATCGTCGGAGAGGCTGGCAAAGTCATCGCGCTTGATCTTTTGCCTGTTGAACCTTTGCGCGGCGTTGAGTTCATACAGGGCGACTTTCGTGATGCAGAGGTATTGCAAAAACTCGAGTCAAGCCTGCACAATAGGCCCATAGGGCTTGTAATTTCGGATATGGCCCCCAATTTCAGCGGTGTATCGCAGGTGGATCAGGATCGCGCGATATATCTAGCGGAGCTTGCGATGGAGTTTGCCTTAAAGCACCTGAATTCGGAGGGAAGCTTCCTGGTCAAGGTTTTTCAGGGGTCGGGATTCGAGGCTTACATGAAGTTGATGCGCAGTCGTTTTGTTAAGGTGGTTGCGCGCAAGCCCAAGGCATCAAGGGATCGTAGCAGCGAAGTGTATCTTTTGGGCACTGGAGTGCTTGAGTAATCAGCCGATACATAGTCTAATGGCATACCTTGGTAGTATGCATATAAGGAATTATCTTGAACAATTTTAAAAGTATTGCAATCTGGCTGGTCGTAGCCTTGGTTCTGATGACCGTATTCAATCAGTTCAATTCACGCCAGCAGATCACGGCGCAGGCGCACTTGGACTATTCCCAGTTCCTCGATGAGGTTAAAAAAGGAGAGATTGCCAAGGTAGTCATTGAAGGCCGCACCCTGAATGCGACGACCACTGAAGGTAAGCATGTCAGCACCTATGCGCCAAGCGATTTATGGATGGTGTCCGATCTTCTGAAAAACGGCGTCAGTATAGAAGCCAAGCCGGAAGAGGAGCAATCCTTCCTGATGAGCGTTTTCGTGTCATGGTTTCCGATGATCCTCTTGATTGCGGTGTGGGTGTTCTTCATGCGCCAGATGCAAGGTGGCGGCAAGGGCGGCGCGTTTTCATTCGGCAAGTCGCGCGCGCGCATGTTGGATGAAGCGAAGGAGCGGGTGACTTTTGCAGATGTCGCAGGTTGCGACGAGGCTAAGGAAGAAGTTTCAGAGCTGGTGGATTTTCTGCGTGATCCGACTAAATTCCAGAATCTGGGCGGGCGCATTCCGCGCGGCGTTCTGATGGTGGGCAGTCCTGGTACTGGCAAGACCCTGCTTGCAAAGGCCATCGCAGGCGAGGCCAAGGTGCCGTTCTTTTCGATCTCGGGTTCTGATTTCGTCGAGATGTTCGTGGGTGTGGGCGCTGCGCGCGTGCGCGACATGTTCGAGCAGGCCAAGAAGCAGTCGCCCTGCATCATCTTCATCGATGAGATCGATGCGGTGGGTCGTCAGCGCGGCGCTGGACTGGGTGGTGGCAACGACGAACGCGAACAGACACTGAATGCGTTGCTGGTTGAAATGGACGGATTCGAGGGTGCTTCCGGCGTGATCGTGATCGCCGCGACCAACCGGCCGGATGTGCTGGATGCAGCGCTGCTGCGTCCGGGGCGTTTCGACCGTCAGGTAGTGGTGCCGTTGCCGGATATACGCGGTCGCGAACAGATACTTGCGGTGCACATGCGCAAGGTGCCTTGCTCGCCTGACGTCGATGCTAGCATACTGGCGCGCGGAACGCCGGGCATGTCCGGTGCTGATCTGGCCAACCTGGTGAACGAGGCCGCGCTGTTTGCAGCGCGTCGCGCCAAGCGCTTTGTCGAGATGGACGACTTCGAGGCAGCCAAGGACAAGATCTTCATGGGTGCTGAACGCCGTTCCATGGTGATGCCGGAAGAAGAGCGCCGTAATACGGCTTATCACGAATCGGGTCACGCGCTGGTTGCAAAGTTGATGCCGAAGACCGATCCTGTGCACAAGGTAACGATCATTCCGCGCGGACGCGCGCTGGGTCTGACCATGCAGTTGCCGTCCGAAGACAGGTACAGCATGGATAAGGAACGGATCCTGTCCACCATCGCAGTGCTGTTTGGCGGTCGCATCGCCGAGGAAGTATTCATGCACCAGATGACCACGGGCGCGTCCAACGATTTCGAGCGTGCAACCGATATGGCGCGCAAGATGGTCACGCAATGGGGCATGTCTGATGCGTTGGGTCCGATGGTGTACGGCGAAAACGAGGGCGAGGTCTTTCTGGGCCGTTCTGTCACGACGCACAAGAATATTTCGGAGGCGACCATGCAGAAGGTGGACACCGAGATACGCCACATCATCGATCAGCAATATGCGTTGGCGCGCAACCTGATCGAGACGCACCGCGACAAGATCGAGGCGATGACTGCTGCGCTTCTGGAATGGGAAACGATAGACGCTGACCAGATCAACGATATCATGGCAGGCAATCCGCCTCGCCCTCCAAAACCCAGCCAATCGGCACAGGCGCCCAAGCCGCCCAAGGATGAAACACCTTCTGCGCCAGCCGTTACGCCTACCCAGCCGGCACAGGAAATGTAAAAGACAGGATTGAGGATTTAACCACTGCTCAGACTTTCAATCCTCATTCCTCACTTCTGATGTTCCACTGCGGCTTATTTCAATTCGATTTCTCGCGCCCATTGGTGATGGGCATCCTGAACGTCACCCCGGATTCTTTTTCCGATGGCGGCCTGTACCATCAACGCGATGCAGCGATTCAACGTGCAACTCAGCTCATAGAAGAAGGCGCTGATATCATCGATATCGGCGGAGAATCGACGCGCCCAGGTGCCATGCCGGTTGGCTTGCAGGAAGAGCTGGATCGCGTGATGCCCGTCATCGAGGCGTTACAGGGCGTGCCGCTTTCGGTGGACAGTTTCAAGCCTGAAGTCATGAAGGCGGCCATCGCAGCAGGTGCAGCGATAGTTAACGACATCAACGCGCTTCAGGATATCGATGCGATGAAGGCGGTTGCCGTCAGCGGAACTGCAGTTTGCCTGATGCACAAGCAGGGCGATCCGCAAACCATGCAGCATCAGCCGGAATACCGCGATGTAGTAGTGGAAGTAAAGGATTTCTTGCAAGGCCGCATCACAGCTGCGCTGGCGGCGGGCATTGCGCATGATCGTATCGTCATCGACCCAGGGTTTGGTTTTGGTAAGACATTGGCGCACAACCTCACCTTGCTGCGCAGTCTGGCAGAGTTCAAGGAGCTGAATATGCCGATACTGGCAGGGCTTTCAAGAAAATCCATGCTGGGTGCGATAACGGGGCAGGATGCGCAGCACAGGATGATAGCCAGTGTGGCGGCGGCATTGATTGCCGCCCAACGCGGCGCGTCTATCCTGCGCGTGCACGACGTGCGGGAAACGGTGGATGCGATAAAAGTCTGGGATGCGGTAAACAGGGGGATGATATGAGTAGAAAGTATTTTGGTACAGACGGCATCCGCGGACGTGTCGGCGAATTCCCAATCACGCCACAGTTTGTGATGACGCTGGGTTATGCCGCAGGGCGTGTTCTGGCAAGTGCGGAGCACACGGCAGGTGAGCGCTCTGCGGTATTGATCGGCAAGGACACGCGCATCTCGGGCTATATGCTAGAGTCCGCGCTGCAGGCGGGGCTGATTGCAGCCGGTATTGATGTGTATCTGGCTGGACCTGTTCCAACGCCGGCCGTGGCCTATCTCACCCGTGCCTTGCGTTTGCAGGCGGGCATCGTTATTTCTGCCTCGCATAATCCCTTTGAAGACAATGGCATCAAGTTTTTTTCCGCAAGCGGCAACAAACTGCCCGACAGCGTCGAGCAGGAAATTGAGGCTGGCCTTGACCAACCCATCAAGATCGAATCCTCTGATCAGCTGGGCAAGGCACGCCGTCTAGATGATGCGGTCGGCCGCTATATCGAGTTTTGCAAGGGGACTTTTCCGTCTGCGATGAATCTGCGCGGCATGAAGATCGTGGTAGATTGCGCGCATGGCGCAACCTATCACATTGCGCGTAACGTTTTTCATGAGCTGGGTGCGGAAGTCATAGCTATCGGTGTCCAGCCGGATGGGAAAAACATCAACGATGGATATGGTGCGACCTCTCCCGCCAATCTGCAAAAGGCCGTGCTAGAGCATCATGCCGACATAGGCATCGCGCTGGATGGCGATGGCGATCGACTGGTGATGGTGGATAGTAATGGCAAGCTCTACGATGGCGATCAGTTGCTGTATGTGATTGCGCTTCACCGCAAGGAACAGGGAAAACTGCGGGGCGGAGTTGTCGGCACCTTGATGACGAATCTGGCATTCGAGCACGCGATGAAACAGATGAACATTCCATTCATGCGTGCCCGCGTGGGCGACCGCTATGTGATGGAACTGCTGCAGCAGCAGGGCTGGCAATTGGGCGGCGAAAATTCCGGGCACATCATCTGTCTGGACAAGCACAGCACCGGTGATGGCATCGTATCGGCACTTGAGGTGCTGCATGCGTTGCGTACCAAAAAACAAAGTCTGGCAGAGGCGGCAGGCGGTTTGCAGCTCTATCCCCAGATACTCGTCAACGTCAGGATTGCCAAGGGGGTGGATTGCCTGGCTCACGCAAAAGTGCAGGAGGCGGTCACTCAGGCAGAGCGCGAGCTCAATGGGTGCGGGCGCGTGCTGTTGCGTCCATCCGGCACCGAACCGTTGCTGCGCGTGATGGTGGAGGGTGAGAACAGGAGTCTGGTCGAGCAGTGCGCGAAGCAGATTGCTGACGCTGTGCGCAAACAGGCATCCGCCTGATCAGATTGCAAACTGCCTGCAGCCTGCAAGCTTTTCAGGCTGCCAGTGAGCTGTCGCCCAGGCCAGCATTTCTGCGATGCTTGCAGAGCGCAGGTCGTCGGGCGGCTGCTGCCTTAAAAACAGTAATACTTTAAATAGCGTCTCAGGACTTTTATCGGCGGGTCTGGCAAGCGTCTGTTTACTGAGCTTTTCTCCTTTTTCATTCACCGCGACAGGCAGATGCATGTAATTTGGCGTTGGAAGCCCCAGCAGCTTCTGTAAATGCATCTGGCGGTGAGTTGAATGAAGCAGGTCTGCGCCGCGCACCACGTGAGTAATCTGTTGAGATGCATCGTCGACTACTACTGCGAGCTGATAGGCAAACAGGTGGTCGGCGCGTCTGACTACGAAGTCCCCAATCTCGCTTTCAATGTGTTGTGATATGCGTCCTTGCAGAAAATCATCAAATGCGATCGGGTCATCGTTACTGCGCACACGCCACGCCCTCCCCTCGCGGCCGGAAGAAATGCCGTTGCGGCAGGTGCCGGGATAAACTGGACCTTCTATGCCATGCAATGCGGAATCGACAATCTCGCGGCGCGTGCAGGCACAGGGATATGCGGCGTTCATCTCTTTTAGTTGCTGCAGCGCCATTTCATAGGCAGAAGTGCGCTGGCTCTGATACATCACAGGTTCGTCGCTAGAAAGGCCAAACGCAGAAAGCATTTGCAGGATATCATCCGCAGCGCCCGGCATGGAGCGCGGGACATCCAGGTCTTCCATTCGCAAGAGCCAGATGCCGTTGTGATGTTTTGCATCTAGGTAGCTTGCAACAGCCGCTGCAAGCGAGCCGAAATGCAGCGGGCCAGTGGGAGAAGGTGCAAAGCGGCCGCGATAGCCAGCGGTCATTGCAGTTCAATCCCGCGTGGCGTTAGGCGGCTATTGTCTCTTCCTCGAACTCCAGCACGACCTTGTCGTCCTTCACATCCACGGTGACTTTTCCGCCGTGCGCTAGTTTGCCGAACAGCAACTCGTCGGCAAGCGCCGAACGTATCTTGTCCTGGATCAGGCGCGCCATGGGCCGGGCGCCCATCAGAGGATCGAAGCCTTTTTCCGCCAGATGCGCTTTCAGCTCATCAGTGAAGACGGCATCGACTTTCTTGTCGTGCAGCTGTTCTTCAAGTTGCATCAGGAACTTGTCAACCACGCGCAGGATGACTTCCGTGTTAAGCGGTGCAAATGAGATGATTGCGTCGAGCCTGTTACGGAATTCCGGCGTGAACATGCGCTTGATGTCGGCCATCTCGTCCCCAAGCGATGATGTTTTGGTGAAGCCAATCTGCGTCTTATTCAGTGCTTCTGCGCCTGCGTTGGTGGTCATGATGACCACCACGTTGCGGAAATCGGCCTTGCGTCCGTTATTGTCTGTCAGCGTGCCGTGATCCATCACCTGCAACAGAATGTTGAAGACATCAGGGTGCGCCTTTTCGATTTCATCGAGCAGCAGCACGCAATGGGGCTGTTTGGTGATCGCTTCGGTGAGCAATCCGCCCTGATCGAAGCCGACATAGCCAGGGGGGGCGCCTATGAGGCGGGACACGGCATGGCGTTCCATGTATTCTGACATGTCGAAGCGGTGCAGCGGCATGCCCATCGCAAAGGCCAGTTGGCGCGCGACTTCGGTCTTACCCACACCAGTAGGACCCGAGAACAGAAAACTGCCTATCGGCTTGTTCGGATTGCCAAGCCCACTGCGCGACATCTTGATCGCGGTAGCCAATGCGTCTATGGCTGCATTTTGACCAAACACCACGGCCTTCAGATCACGATCAAGCGTTTTTAACGCATTGCGGTCATCGTGCGACACGGTGCGCGTAGGGATGCGCGCGATCTTGGCGATGATCTCCTCGATCTCATGTTTGCCGACCACCTTTTTCTGTCTGGATTTGGGCAGGATGCGCTGTGCTGCACCTGCCTCATCCAGCACGTCGATCGCCTTGTCTGGCAGATGGCGGTCGTTGATGAAGCGGGCGGAGAGCTCGGCAGCGCTGGTGATTGCAGCCGCACTGAACTTGATGCTGTGATGCTGCTCGAAATGCGACTTCAGTCCTTTCAGGATTTCGATGGTCTGCTCGACAGAGGGCTCGGACACGTCTATCTTTTGGAAACGACGCGACAGCGCGGAATCCTTCTCGAAGATACCGCGATACTCCTGGTAAGTGGTCGCTCCGATGCACTTCAATGCGCCGCTGGAGAGTGCGGGTTTCAGCAGGTTGGACGCATCCATGGTGCCGCCCGACGCAGAACCTGCGCCGATCAACGTGTGTATCTCGTCGATAAACAGGACAGCGTGTGGAGCATCCTTCAGTTCCTTCAGCACGGCTTTCAGCCTCTGCTCGAAATCGCCGCGGTATTTTGTGCCGGCAAGCAATGAGCCCATGTCAAGCGAGTAGACATGTGCATCCTTGAGTATGTCAGGCACGCTGTCTTCGATGATGCGGCGTGCAAGCCCTTCCGCGATGGCGGTTTTGCCAACACCGGCCTCGCCAACCAGCAGGGGATTGTTTTTACGACGGCGGCAAAGTGTCTGGATGACGCGCTCAAGTTCGGGTTCACGTCCGATCAATGGGTCTATCTTGCCTGACAATGCCAGCGCATTGAGATCCACCGTGTAATGTTTCAATGCGCTTTCTTCACTGGCTGCCTGCTCGGTTGCATTCTCACCCAGCGCCGGGGCTGATGATGCTTGGGGTTCCTTGCTGATGCCATGGACGATGTGGTTGACGACATCCAGACGATTGATGTTGCGCTGGGTGAGGAAATGCACGGCATGCGAATCTTTTTCGCCAAACAGCGCGGCGAGGATGTTTGCGCCGGAAACTTCTTTCTTGCTGGCCGATTGGGCATGCAGAATTGCGCGCTGGATGACGCGCTGGAAGCCTAGCGTGGGCTGCGTATCCATCTCGCTATTGCCGGGCACGACGGGCGTGTTGTTGTCTATGAATTCCGTGACAACCTGGCGCAGTTCGTCAATATCTGCATGGCAGGCGCGCAGAACCTGTGCTGCTGAAGCATTGTCAAGCATGGCCAGCAGCAGATGCTCCACTGTGATGAACTCATGGCGCTTCTGGCGAGCTTCAACAAATGCCAGATGCAGACTCACTTCCAAATCCTGAGCAATCATTTTAAATTTCCTCCATGCTGCATCGTAACGGATGCCCGTGTTGTTGTGCAAATTCACTCACTTGAGTGACCTTGGTTTCAGCCACATCGCGGGTATATATCCCGCAGACCGCCGATCCCTGGCTGTGTATTTGGAGCATGAGTTGTTGAGCGCGTTCACTGTTGAGAGAAAAAAAACGTCGCAAAACTTCAATGACAAATTCCATCGTCGTGTAATCATCGTTGAACAAAAGCACCTTGAACATGCTTGGAGGCTTTGTTCTTGAGCGCTCAGGCGCCAGTGCCGTGTTGCTGTCTTGTTCTTTGGACATATCTTTATGATGTGTATTTTGACACTAATATACATGAGTATGTTAGCGATTAGCGATACTTTTTCAAGTCTGTTCTGCCGATTGTGAATCAACTATTTGACAAATGCGACAGAACAAGGGTTAAATACAAGCTGGTGTTTGATTCAAAGTATCTGCAGTACTGGTTTTGCCGTGTGCGATCTTAGATTCAAACAGTTCGCGGGGGGGCCCCGTTTTTTCTTGTAAGGAAGTTATCACATGGCAACTGGTACAGTTAAATGGTTCAACGATGCAAAGGGTTTCGGCTTCATTACGCCAGATGATGGCAGTGAAGATCTTTTCGCACATTTCTCCGCAATCAATATGAGCGGTTTCAAGTCACTCAAAGAAGGTCAGAAGGTGACTTTTGAAGTTGTACAAGGCCCAAAAGGCAAGCAAGCTTCTAACATTCAGGCGCCTTAAGATTGCCCAAATGCTGGATAAGCCCGGCCTTGCCGGGTTTTTTTTCGCGTCTTTTTCGGACGAGAAGTTTCTCAGACCCAACGCAAATGAACTTCATAGGGCTATAATCTTCGCCTGACTTGCAGGTGATGCGATGAAAAAAATCGTCAAATACGGTCTGTTGGGTGCGGGCGCTGTCTTAGCGGTAGCTGTGGTAGGGGCGGCCTATCTGGCGGCAACCTTCAATCCGAACGACTACAAGGCTGAGATCATCCGTGCGGTTGAAGAGACGCATCATCGCACCCTGCATCTGGACGGCGACATCAAACTGCGCCTGTTTCCCTATATAGGCGCGAGCCTCGAACGCGCCTCACTTTCCGAATTCAATAGCGAAAAGCAATTCGCATCCGTTGAGACGATCAAGGTTTCATTGGCGCTGATACCGCTTTTGAGCCACAGGCTGGTCGTCGACGATGTGATCATCGTTGGCCTTCTGGCGCATGTGGTCAGGCATAAAGACGGCACGACCAATATCGACGATCTGATAAGCCGTGACCAGCAACCCGAAAGCGGCAAGCAACCTGTCAATTTCGACATCGCATCCGTGCTGATCAAAAAAACCAGTCTGACCTATCGAGATGAGACCACGGGCTCAGAGTACGCAATTGATAACCTCAAACTGGATACCGGACGCATCGCATATGGCGTGCCGACCAGGATAGATTTGTCTGTCCATGTACAATGCAATCAACCCAGACTGGATATCAACACGCAGCTTGCAGCCATGCTAACTTTCGATCCGCACAGGCAGCTTTATCGGCTGGCAGATATGGATCTTAGGGTGAACGGTTTGGCGCTGGATATAAGCAATCTCAAGATGAATACGAGTGGCGATATGGCGCTTGCAGCGCGTGAACTGTCTGCGGACAAGTTCGCGCTCAATGCAAGTGGCATGAAGGCAGGCGCACCCTTTGAGGCTGCGCTCAATCTGCCGCAACTGATGATTGCGAAAGAAAAGATATCCGGCAGCAACCTGAGCTTTAACGTCAAGCTTGACAGCGGCAATATTGTCGCAGGTCTTTCTTTGCCGGACATTTCGGGCAGTGCGCAGTCCTTCAATGTGAGCAAACTTCTGCTGGACTTGTCCGTGCAGATGCCTGATCAGGCTTTCAAGGTCAGGCTTGCCTCGCCCATGGTGGGGAATATCGACGCGCAGCAATTTTCCCTTGGCAGTGCGGATGTGGCTGTGAGCGGCATGTTTGACAAGCTGCCTGGCAAGTCTGTGAACAGTCGGATGAAAGGCAATTTTAGGGTGGACGCGAAGGGCGAAACGGTACAGGCCAATCTTTCCGGCGGTCTTTTGCAAAGCCAGGTTGCGGTAAAGCTCTCAATGAGCGGCTTTGCAAATCCATATGTACAGTTTAATGTGGATGCGGATCAGCTGGATGCAGATCTTTATCTGCCGAAGAAAGCCAAGGCGAATAAGCCGGAACAGCCGATAGACCTTTCCGCCTTGAGGAAGCTCAATCTGGACGGCAGTCTGCGTATAGGCAGGTTCAAGGCGGAGAACATTCGTCTGAGCGATTTGCGTTTGAATGTGAAGGCGAACAAGGGGCTTGTGGATGTCAGCCCGTTGTCAGCCAATCTGTATGGCGGCAGCATGAACGGCGGTTTGAGTGTGAATGCGCAGGACGTTCCTGAAGTTACCGTTAATCAGAAACTGGCCGGCATCGATGTCGCTGCCTTGACTAAAGACGCAGCGGATTTCGACATGCTCGAAGGGCGCGGCAATGTCGCGATGAATCTTGCCGTGCGGGGCAATACGGTGAACCGTATGAAAAAAGCACTGAACGGCAATCTGTCGCTAAATCTCATTGACGGTGCGATCAAGGGGATCAATGTCGCAAAAGCGTTGCGCGACGCGAAGGGTGTGTTGACCGGCGCGCGGACTCAGGCTGTCAATCACAACGAGAAGACCGATTTTTCCGAACTTAAGGCAAGTTTTAAGATCAGCAACGGCGTGGCGCACAATGACGATTTGACGCTCAAGTCGCCTCTGTTGCGAGTGGCGGGTTCGGGCGACATAGACATTGGCAATAGCAGCATGAATTATCTGGCGAGGGCAACGCTTGCCAAGACGCTGGAGGGTCAGGGAGGGCTGGATCAGGTGGGCGGCATCACCGTGCCTGTGCGTATTGCTGGCCCATTTGACAGCTTGAAATACACACTGGATTTTGGTGCGATGGTGAAAGAGGAGGCGAAGCAGAAAGTCGAAGCCGCCAGACAGGAATTGAAGAAGAAGGCGCAGGAGCAGCTGAAGGACAGCCTGAAGGGTCTGTTCAGATAAGCAGTTCGTTCGTCGGCTTGGTTTTGCCTTCTGTCGGCGGTATTGCGATGAATTTACGGGCTCCGACCGTTTGTCGCTTCCTTTCTGCCTTTTATGCATGAACATCTGGCAGAGGCTTTATCTTCGCATTATCCTTTGATCGTCTGATATTAATGGGGCGATCATGAAATCGAAATTCAATGCCGGCTTTACGCTGATAGAACTGTTGGTCGTGGTTGCCATTGTGGGCATTCTGGCCTTGATCGCCTATCCTAGCTATCAAAATTTCGTTCGCAAGGGACATCGCAGCGAAGCGCAAAGTTACATGATGAGTGTGGCTCAACTCGAGCAGCAGTATTTTACAGACAACCGTTCCTATGCCGGCACGGTGGCGGCCTTGAATTCGTCCGTTCCAGTTTCGGTCTCGCCATACTATACAATATCAATAGCTGCGTCGGTGGGTCCTCCGCCGGGTTATACGATTACCGCAACCGCGACAGGCTCTCAGGTTGCAGACGGTAACCTGACGCTGGACAATTTTGGCAACAAGACGCCGAGTGCATTATGGTGACGCGCGCTGAGGGTGGATTCACGCTGGTCGAAATGCTGACGACGCTGATCATCGTCGGCATACTGGCGGGTATTGCAGCGCCAGCCTTTACATCGCTTATCGCGGGCCAGAAAGTCAAGACGTCGGCTTCAATGCTGCAGTCTTCGCTTTTGACGGCAAGGTCTGAGGCGCTAAAGCGTAATACCGGCGTGACGGTCTCTCCCGTCGGTGGGCAGTGGGCATCCGGCTGGACAGTTGCTGTATCTTCTACCGGTGAGATTCTTGCGAATAACAACAAAAGCACCTCGGCTTCAATTACAGGAGGTCCTGCCAGCGTTATATACAACAATGCCGGGCGCGTGTCAGCGGGTGGCGGTAGCACATTCAAGTTCTCTTCCTCTTCAACAAGCGATACCCGCTGCCTGAACGTCGATCTTTCGGGCATGCCCATGATTACCGCGACGGGGTGTTAGCATGAAGCGGCTCGATACGCATTTGACAGGACGTGCAGGACAGCAGGGTTTTATGTTGTTGGAGGTGCTGATCAGCATCGTCATCCTGGCCTTCGGCCTGCTGGGTCTGGCAGGGTTACAGCTCAAGGTACAGAATTCTGAAACGGAATCCTACCAGCGCGCGCAGGCGATACTTCTGACCCAGGAAATGGCCAGCATGCTGAGTGCCAACCGCGTCAATGCGGCAAGCTATGTGACCAGCAGTCCACTTGGGACGGGAGACGGTCAACCTGCAAGTTGCGCTGCGCTGACGGGTATGCAACTGGACGAATGCACATGGAGCAATCAGCTTAAGGGTGCAGCCGAAGTCAATTCGGGGGTAAGCGTGGGCGCGATGACGAATGCCGTGGGCTGCATTGAATCGTTGGGCGGATCCCCCAGCGTTTACCGGGTGACGGTTGCATGGCAGGGCATGACACAGCTTGCTCCGCCTTCACTGACCTGCGGGCAGAATCTCTATGGAAATGACGGCAATCGCCGCGCCATTTCTTCTCTGATCACCATAGCCAGTCTGACCGCACCATGAACAGTCCATCAAAAAACAGGGGTTTTTCTTTAATTGAGCTGATGATAGGCATTGCGCTCGGACTGCTTGTCGTGGCGGGGGTCGGAACCATTTTTGCCAACAACTACAGGACGCGCTCGGAAACAGAAAAAACCAATCTTCAGATTGAAAATGGGCGCTATGCGACCCAGCTTCTGACCGACGAGATGCGCATGGCGGGTTATTACGGCGAGCTAAGTCCTGTCAGTGTCCCAACGCCAACAGCGCTCCCCGATCCCTGCGACAGCACGACTGCAACGCTGATATCGTCGGTTGCACTGCCTGTTCAGGGCGTTGACAATGCAACGGCTGCATTAAGCTGCATCTCGGACCTCAAATCAGGCACGGACATTTTTGTCGATCGGCGTGCGAGCAGTTGTGTTCAGGGAATGCCAGGTTGCACCGGCGGAAGCTATGTCTATTTTCAGACCGCGCTTTGCAGCACGTCGGCGGGCCAGTATCTCATCAGCGCGGGTACCGGTCTTAATCTGACCGCTAAAGACTGTGTGACACAAGCCGATATCCGCTCCTATCGGACCAATATTTATTTCATTGCTAATAATAACCAGGCAGGCGATGGCATACCCACGCTCAAGGTTGCAGAGCTTGGCAGCGCAGGATTTACCATTACACCTCTCGTGGCGGGGATAGATCAGTTACAGATAGAGTATGGCATTGATACAAACGGCGACAGCATCCCTGACGTATATGCGTCAGACCCCGGCAGCTATGGCGGATGCACCGGCGTTGCCTGCCAGAACAACTGGCGCAACGTGGTAACGGCGAGGCTTTATATTCTGGCAAGAAACACACAGTCCAGCCCGGGTTTTTCAGACACGCATGTGTATACCGCGGGTGGCAATACATACGGCCCTTACAACGATGCCTATAAACGCCATCTTTATACCAGCCTGATCAGGTTCAACAACATAGCAGGGAGACTGGAATGAACGCACAGCGAGGATTCTCTCTATTGGTCAGCATGATCATGCTGTTGCTGATGACATTGCTTGCGATTGCATCCTTCCATATGGGTAGCAGCCAGACCACGGTTGTTGCAAATGCGCAGCATAGAAATGAAGGCATAGATGCCGCGACTCAGGCGATAGAAGAGGTCGTCAATTCGAGCAATTTCACGCAGAACCCCGCTGCAGCCATTCCCAATACGAACTGCACCGCAGGCGGCGGGGCCAATACCTGGTGTGTGGACAGCAATGGCGACGGCGTGCAGGATTTTACGGTGACCATTCCTGTCGCTCCAAAATGCGTAGAAGCCGCACCGATACTGAACAGCCAGCTGAATTTGCAAAATGCGGACGATCTTGCCTGCTCATCCGGCACGCAGCAGAATTTCGGCGTGGCAGGTGGAACTGGTTCGGGCAATTCTCTATGCGCCAATTCAACTTGGGAAATCACCGCTCAGGCCAAGGATCCCGCAACAGAGACGAGCACGACGGTCACGCAGGGCGTGAGCATGCGCATTGCAGCTACAGCCATGACCAACAATTGTCCGTAAGGAGAGAAAAATGAATCCCACAAAAATTCTGAAGCGCTTACCTGTGCTCCTGCTGGCCACAAGCATGACGGCCAAGGCGATGGACATCGATCTTTATACCCTGAACAGTGGTATCAACAACCCTGCGCCCAATGTGCTGATCGTGCTCGACAATACTTCCAACTGGTCGCGGCTGGATCAGCACTGGCCGGACATCGGCATCAATCAGGGGCAGGCTGAAGTGCAGGCGATCCAGGCTGTCCTGCAAAGCCTCAATGCGAACGTGAATGTTGGTCTGCTGGAGTTTGTGACTGGTGGGCCATCAGGTGACAACGGCGGGTTCGTGCGCCAGGCCATCGCGCCGATGGGGCCAAATCAAAGCGGCGGTCCGGCAAACCTGAGCGCGTTTTCCGCAAAACTCACGTTAATTTTCAACAACACAACCTCCAGTATAGAAAAGCAGAACTCGAGCGAAGCCTATGGCAACCTGATGTATGACGCCTATAATTATCTAGCGGGCAAGGTACCGTTTGCCGCGAGCGGGGATGTGGTTTCGTCCATAGCGGATTCCAACGGATACAGCACGAACTACACACAGTTCAAGTCGCCTCTCTCGAGCGACGAAGGTTGTGCTACCACCTATATCATCTTCATTGGAAATCCGGACAGTCATGGACCGGCCACGGACCTTTCCGCAAATACGACGGCGTTGGCCGGACTGGGCGGCAACACGGCACAGCTCAATCTGCCAAATTTTATGGTGACACAGACAAAGCCAGCTACGGGGCTAGCGACCGATGTGGCGACCGGGACTTCCACGCTGGATACGAATCCCTTCAATGCGGACGAGTGGGCACGCTTCATGTATCAGAACGGCGTTACCGTGGGCAGTACTACATTCAACGTCAATACATATACCATTGATGTCTGGTATTCGGCGCCTAATGCGCAGCAGAGCGGCCTTTTGTCCAGCATGGCGACAAACGGTGGCGGCAAATATTTCGCAGCCAACAATGCGGCCGAGATTGCAGCATCGCTACAGTCGATCTTCTCGGAGATACTGGTTCGCAACACTTCCTTCGCATCGGCCAGCCTGCCGATCTCCGCGACCAACCGCGCGCAGAACGACAACCAGATCTATATAGGAATGTTCCGTCCCAACCCTAATGCCATGCCACGCTGGTTTGGCAACATGAAACGTTACCAAATCGCCAATTTTTCGGGTCTGGCAAACTTGGCCGATGTGAATGGCCAGCTCGCGACTGACACCACGACCGGGTTTATTACGCCCTGCGCGGTAAGCTGGTGGACAGCTGACTCTGGCAATTACTGGGCAAATGTTTCAGGCAGCACGATAGGACCGCGCGTATTCTTCACGACTGCTAATACACCTGGTCTGTCTTGGGGAACGCAGGGTGATGATACCAACTTTGCAAAGAGCACCTGTGCGCTGACGGGAACCAATGTGTATTCCGATACCCCTGATGGTCCTATCGTGGAAAAGGGAGGCGTGGCGGAAATGCTGCGCAAAGCGACCACTAATCGTGACATGCTGACTCTGTCAGGTTCTTCGCTGGTTCCATTTAATACCGGCAATGCGGTGATTTCGGCGAACACCACGATCAATGCGAACATCGTCAATTTTATTCAGGGTCAAGACGTCACAGGAGAAATCAACGCGACCCCCTCGACTGCAAATCGTCCGTCCATACATGGCGACGTGATCCATTCTAAACCTATACCAGTGGATTACGGCGGCACGACGGGCGTGATGGTGTATTACGGGGCCAACGATGGTACTTACCGTGCCGTCAATGCTGCAACCGGCGCCGAGAATTGGTCATTTGTCGCACCCGAATTTTTCCCAAATCTGGAGCGACTGCTGGATAACAGCCCTATCGTGTCATCGACAACGCCCAAAGGTTTCTACTTCGACGGCTCAACCGGAATTTATCAAAATTCGACTAACACCAGTGTGTGGATATACCCTGTCATGCGCCGGGGCGGGCGCATGATCTATGCCTTTGATGTGAGCAGTCCCACCAGTCCGGCATTCCTGTGGAAAGCCGGATGTCCTGGCATCGGCAGCAATACGGGTTGCACAACAGGTCTTTCCAACATTGGGCAGACCTGGTCCACGCCTGCGGTCGCCATCCTGCCTGGCTATTCGACCACCAAGCCTGTCGTGATCGTGGGCGGCGGCTATGACGCCTGCGAGGATAGCGATACCAGCACGCCGAGCTGCTCAACCCCGACAGGCAACGGCGTTTATGTGTTCGATGCACAGAGTGGTGCGTTGCTCGCATCCTTCGCAACAATACGCAGCGTTGCGGCGGATATCTCTCTGGTGGACATCAATTACGACGGAAATGTGGATGCAGCCTATGTCGCGGACACGGGAGGAAATCTTTACCGGATCGATTTTTCTGACCCAAGCAAATCTTTTACGGCCAAAGCACCTAGCAACTGGAGTATCTCGAAAGTTGCCTATACGAGTGGGGCGGGAAGGAAATTCCTGTTCGCGCCCGCAGTGCTTCCCTACAACAATCAGGTATACCTAGCCATCGGCTCGGGGGACCGCGAGCATCCTCTGATCACCAACTATCCTTACACGACGCCTGTCAAGAACCGCTTTTATGTCTATCTGGACAATCCGAACAGTGGTTCCACAACGCCAGTCAATCTTGACGGTGTGAGTATGTTGAACAACACGACGGATCCCGGCTGCAACAACAACCAAGTACTGCCCGGCGGCAGCTATGCAGGCTGGTATATGGATCTGACCGCCAATGGAGTAGGCGAGCAGACAGTCACCTCTGCCTTGATCACTGGTGGCCTGATCACCTTCAGCACTAACAGGCCTGTCAGCAGCAACAACAGCTGCGCAAATCCACTAGGCGAGGCGCGCGGCTACTGGGTCAACTTGCTGAACGGTTCTGGCGCTGTCGGGACGACTTCTGCGATCTGCACGCCGATAGGCGGGGTAGACGCGAACGGCAATACCATCTCCCGTTCGACGACGTTTGTCGGCGGGGGATTGCCGCCTTCTCCGGTGGTTGGCAACGTCAATGTTAACGGATCGGTTGAGACTGTGGTGATCGGCGCGGCTCAGAAGAACGGGGGTGCGAGCACTGCGATATCGGGGCAGAATATACAGCCTCCAATCTCGACCCATCGCAAGCGTGTTTACTGGAGTACCAACGGCGATAGCCACTAGCCTGATCTTGCCAGCATTGATCGCAGGGCGGCGCTAGCGCAGCCTGATGATACCTGTGGCCAGGGAGATTTCGCGCAGGAAGCAGAGGAGGGCGAAAGTCAAGGTGAGCATCGCCGCGACGAAGAAAAGCGAGACCGTTCCGGATGGGTCGCGGCCGAGCTCGGAGCCGATGAATAGCGCTGCGATCACGATGCAGACGAAAAGGGCGCAGATCGTGCAGAGGCTGATCGACCAGTGTATCCAGCGCGCCCGCTGAACAAGAATTTTCTTCTCGCCGGCATGAGTTTCACCTTCTATGGAGCGGAAGCGGTCGATGACGCGCCCAAGCCTGCTCGAGAGCACACTCAGGAACGCCCCCACGCCGGTGAGAAGGAATACGGGCGCGACTGCCTGCTGGATCGCATGCGCTGCAACGATGATTTCTGTATGCATGACTCTTTCCTTTTTATGGTAATCCTAGCATGGGAAAGCTTGAAAAGCGCGTTTCCCGGCAATCTGCGAAAAATCAGACCTCAGGGCAATGCAGATCCTTGAAGCGAATGGAACATGTGGGCACTCAGGCTATAATTCATCTTCTGTCTGTTTGATATTGCGTTCCTGATGCCTACATTTTCTTCGCCCCTCATCAACTGGCAACGCGAACATGGCCGCAACGATCTGCCGTGGCAGGGTACTGACCCTTATCGAGTGTGGCTCTCCGAGATCATGCTTCAGCAGACGCAGGTCGCCACTGTCATTCCCTATTACCTGCGCTTCGTTGCTTCTTTCCCGGATATAGAGGCCTTGGCGAACGCTTCCGAGGAAGAAGTGCTGGCCCACTGGAGCGGGCTGGGCTATTACGCCAGAGGCCGCAATTTGCATCGCGCTGCAAGAATGATTATGGAACTGCACGGTGGACAGTTCCCGCAGCAGTATGAACAGATACTCAGTTTGCCCGGCATAGGCCGTTCGACAGCGGCTGCGATCTGCGCTTTAGGCTTTCACGAGAAGCGCGCGATACTCGACGGCAACGTCAAGCGGGTTTTGGCGCGTTATTGCGGAATCGTCGGGCATCATTCAACAAAACAGGTTGATGAGGAACTCTGGCGGCAGGCAGAATTACTGCTTCCGGATAACGATGTGGCCGTCTATACGCAGGCTCTGATGGACATGGGGGCGATGCTGTGCACGCGCTGCCGGCCAAAGTGCGAATCATGTCCCGTGCAGGAAGATTGCATTGCATTTCAGGCTGGTATTGTGAACGAGCTGCCCACTTCGAAGCAGAGAAAAATTGTTCCTGAAAGAAGCGCTATTTTTTTGCTGGCGATGTCGGATGGAAAGATTCTGCTGGAAAAGCGCAAATCTTCAGGCATCTGGGGCGGTCTCTGGTGTCTGCCGCAGTTCGACGAAGAGGATGATGTGCAAAATTGGTGCGCCTTGCATGGTATTGAGCCCGACAAACTGATTCGTCATCCCAGCGAACTCGGGGAATCTGCTGATTCAATAGCGCAGTGCAAAGCGCTCGTCTCGTTTGCGCATATCTTTACCCATTTCAAATTGCACATCACGCCGCTGTTGTTATACCTTGCGCATAAACCGCTGCATCAGGCGGAGCATGTGTGGCTGAGTGTGGATCAAGCCTTGCAGGCTGCTATTCCGACTCCTGTCAGACAGTTGCTATCTCGTCTTGCAAATGTTTAGCCCATCACAAGAACGGCGGCGCCCTGTATCCACCCTGCGCGCAAATTATCCAGCGCTAAGTTCGCTTCGTTCAGAGTAAATGTTTGTACGCGGATTTTGATGTGCAGTTTTGATGCGATATCGAAAAATATTTCCCCATCCTGACGTGTCAGATTTGCGATGGAGCGTATGGAGTGTTCTCCCCAGAGTAGGTTATAGGGAAAAGTAGAAATGTCGCTCATGTGTATGCCGGCGCATACGACAACACCCCCTTTGGCGACATGACGCAAAGCCTCTGGCACAAGTTCCCCTTTTGGGGCAAAGATGATGGCGGCATCCAGCTTTTCAGGCGGAGCGGAGCAAGAGTCCCCCGCCCAGACTGCCCCAAGTCCGCGCGCGAAATTCTGGGTAACATCGTCATGCGCTTTGGTGAATGCGAAGATTTTTCGTCCCTGCCAGATAGCCACCTGAGCAATGATATGCGCGGCAGCGCCAAATCCGTAAATGCCGATTTTATGTGCATCCTCGCAAGCTGATAACGCGCGATAACCTATCAGGCCCGCGCACAACAATGGCGCTACCTCGGCATCGGAATAGCCTTCAGGCAAAGGGAAGCAGTAATTTTCATTCGCGACGGCATATTCAGCATAGCCGCCGTCTAGCGTATAACCGGTAAAAAGCGCGTTATCGCAGAGATTTTCGCGCCCGCTTGTGCAATAGCGGCAGAGACCGCAGGTTTTGCCAAGCCAAGGCACACCAACTCTCTGGCCAAGGGAAAATCGGTTGGCTCCTTCGCCATTTTTCACTACGACACCTGCGATTTCGTGACCGAGAATCAGGGGGAGTTTCGGATTGTTCAACTCTTTGTCCAGAACATGCAGATCGGTGCGGCACACACCGCAGGCATTTACCTTGATCAGCACTTCGGCTGCACCCGGCACGGGTATTGCCACCTCGGCCAATTGCAGTCCTGAAGTATCCAGAATCATCGCTTTCATTGTTTTCATCATAACTGTTATTTTTAAATCCTTGAGACATACCGCTTCTCGCCAAGCGCCCTTAAATTCTCATACAGTTTTCGCTCATCGTTCGTGAGTTTTTCCGGAATATGTACCGCGATGCGCAGGTACAAATCACCGCAGTGTTCACTGTTAAACTCAGGCAGGCCTTTTCCTCTGATGCGCAGAGTGGAATAAGGCTGTGTGCCCGGCGGTATCGTCACACTGACGGAATTTTCCAGTGTGGGCACTTCAAGGGTTTTTCCAAGCACCGCGTCAATCAGTGAGATCGTTTCCTGCCGCAAAAGATCCGCACCTGAGCGTTCAAAACGCGCATCAGGACGCGTATGCACCACGATATAGAGATCGCCCGCAGCGCTTTCAGGCGTGTGACCCGGTATGCCTTTTCCGGGAATGCGCAGCGCCATGCCTTCCTCGACGCCCTTGGGGATTTTTACTGTCAGGGTCTCTTCGCTTTTTGCCTCGCCGCTGCCGTGACATTCTTGACAGGGATGCCTGATGATGGTGCCGCGCCCGTGGCAGGTGGAACAGACGCTGATATGCTGGATCTGCACGGATTCTTGATTGCGATGGGTGATGAGACGCCCAGCACCCGTGCAGGCAGGGCAGGTTTCGGGTTGTGCTCCGCCTTCGCAACCCGAGCCTCGGCAAGCCGGGCAGGTGGCAGGATGTTCAAGGCGTATCTCTTCCGGGCCGCCAGTTGCTACTCTTGAGAGCGGAATGACGCAATCAATCTCGATGTTGTCGCCCTTTGTTCGCCCTTCATGGCGGCGTTGGAAGAATCTGTCGAACAATCCGTTTGCGCCGAAGTCAAGTCCGCTGAAAACGTCGTCAAAGTTGATGCCGCTATACAGATCCTCCTGGCTGAAATCTGCGACTCCAGAGAATCCGCGAGCATCGTATTCGGCGCGTTTTTTGGGATCCGACAGTACTGCATAAGCCTCGGCGATTTCCTTGAAGCGATCTTCTGCCCCGGCTTCCTTGTTCCGATCGGGGTGGTATTTCAAAGCGAGGGTGCGAAAGGCGTTTCTGACCGTTTTCTGGTCGGCTTCTTTTGCGATGCCGAGCACCTCGTAGTAGTCGCGTTTGTCAGGGGGTGTCATTTACGCCGGACTTGCGGTTTTTTGCGGCGAACGATTGCCTTATTACTGTCAGTTCGGCAAGTCGCGCGGCCACGAGCCGGTTGACGCTTCCATCGGGATAGGCGCCGTCTTTATCCGTTTCGCCAGCAGGCAACCCTGTCAGAAGCGCAATGGCCTGATCTGCATTCTCTACTGCATAGATGCTGAATCGTCCATCTGCTGCGGCCTCTACCACATCGTGCCGCAACATCAAGTGCTCGACATTGGCTGCGGGGATCAGTACGCCCTGATATCCAGTCAGGCCGCGCGCCTTGCAGATGTCGAAGTATCCTTCTATCTTTTCGTTGACAGCGCCTATGGCCTGCACTTGGCCGAATTGGTTCACCGAACCCGTGACTGCAAGGGACTGGCTGATAGGCATATTCGCAAGATTTGACAGCAGCGCACACAATTCGGCAAGCGATGCGCTGTCGCCTTCTATCATGCCATAGGATTGTTCGAAAACTAGGCTAGCGGTAAGCGAAAGCGGCTGGTTTTTTGCATAGCGCGCGGCAAGGAAAGAGGAAAGGATCAGCACACCTTTGGAATGCGTAGCTCCTGAAAGTTTGACTTCGCGTTCGATGTTGATCAACTCCCCATCGCCAAGACGTGTGGTCGCGGTGATCCTGTTTGGCTGCGCAAAGGCGAAGTCGCCTAGTGAAATCACGGACAGGCCATTGATCTGGCCTGTGATTGCGCCATCCGTATCTATCATCAGCACATTACGCAAAATTGCCTCTTGCAGCCTTTCCTTCAGGCGATCCTGGCGGCGTATCTGCGCATCGATAGCGCGCTGCACGTCGTTTTTTTCGACAAGGTTTCTGCCATCGTCGCGTGCCCAGTAATCGGACTCGCGCAAGAGATTGATAAGGCTTTGCATGTGGGTGGAAAGGCGCTGCGCATCGCCTGCGAGACGCGCTGCATGATCGATGATGCGCGCCACCGCATGACAGTCAAAAGCAAGCAAGGCTTCGCGGCGTGCCAGCGTTGCGATCAGCCTTGCGTAAATCCTGTGAGTTTCAGCATTACGTTCCATGCGCTCCTCGAAATCTGCAGCCACCTTGAACAGTTCGCCGAAGTCTGGATCGTATTCCTGGAGCAGATAATAGAACAGACGGTCGCCAAACAGGATCACCTTGACGTTGAGAGGGATAGGTTCGGGTTCCAGCGACACTGTGGAAACCAGGCTATACATCTGCCCCAGCGATTCGATGCGTATCTTGCGCGATTGCAGGGCATGCTTCAATCCATCCCATGCAAATGGTTGGGAGAGAACTTTACGGATATCCAGCAGCAGATAACCGCCATTCGCAAGATGCAGTGCGCCCGGTTTGATCAGCGTGAAATCTGTGACAAGCGCACCGAACTGCGCTAGATGCTCGATGCGTCCGACCAGATTGCTGTAGGTGGGGTGGTCTTCGCTGATGATGGGTGCGCCCGGCTGCTGGCCGTTTGTCGCAAGCAGGTTCACGTTGTAGCGGTTGAAGTTGGAGTGCGAAACGATGGTCATGTCACCGACATGGGCCGCGTTCTCATGTCTGCGAAAATCCTCAACATTGTCGAGCATGTCCTGCTGCACGCTGTCCAGATATTGCAGCACCTCGTTGGAGTCGGCATGGGACTGTTTGATCTCATCGATCATGTGGGCAATCACAAGCAGTGCGGTTTCGTGATCCAGCTGTCTGATCCGCTCGTGCCGTTCGCGGCGCCATTGGGGTATCTGTCTCATGAGCTTTTCCAGTCGGGTCTGGAGGGTGGCGATGATGTCTTCTATGCGTTTTTTTTCCTCATCCGGCAGCTTTTCATATTCTTCCGGCGGAATGACTTCATGATCGAGCATGGGCGCGAACGCGAAACCCTCAGGGGTGCGCAACAACGCAATGCCCTGTTTTTCGGCATCTTCCCCGAGTGCCTTGAAAAGCTTTTCCTGTTTGGCATTGAATTCTTCCCGTATAGCTTCGGCCTTGGCGTGGTATTCCTCGCTCTCGAACAGCGCGGGAATTGCGCTCTTCAGGTATTCCACCAGCTTTTCCATGCCTGCTTGTAATGCTGAACCCTGCCCTGAAGGCAGGCAGATGGCCTGGGGCTTGTGCGGATACGCGAAATTGTTGACATAGCACCAATCGGCCGGCTTTTGCTCGCCGCTTGCTTTTCTTTCGAGCAACTGCAGCACCATGCTGCGTTTCCCGATGCCGGCAGGACCCAGCACGAAAAGATTGTAGCCGTCATGACGTATACTGGTGCCAAAGCGCAGCGCATCCATCGCGCGCATCTGGCCTATTGTTTCCATGATGTCTTCGAGCTCTGCGGTGCTTTTAAATCCAAGCTGCACTGGGTCGCAGGAAAGATGCAGTAGGGCTGTCTGAAGTGGTGGATGTGAGGTCATTTTATGGGTGGTGGTTTTCCCTGTATTCGGCATCCACCACCTTGGGCCCGGAAGAAGAACCGTCCGAAGGTGCCGTGTTTTCCCAGCGGGTTTCTGCATAGGGCGCACCCTTGTTAACCTTTCCGGACTGGGCATATATCACTGCTCCTGCTTCCTGCAGGAGTTTATTCAATGCTGCCGCTTGTTCGGTGGCAGTTCCGGCTTCTTTTTTGAGTAGCGCATCCTTGGTTTCGCGCAAAGCGGTTTCGATGCGCGTCCTGAGTTCGTCAGTGAGTTTGCTTGTATAGTTTGCGAGCAGTTTTTCTGCCTCGTAACATGCGGCATCCGCAGCGTTGAGTTTTTCTGCATCATTTCGACGCGTCTGATCCGCATCGGCAAAGCGCCTAGCATCTTCCATCATGTGTTTCTTGTCTTCCTCTGCAAGCCTTGTGGAGCCTGCGATATTGATGGATTGTGACTTGCCGCTGGCAGTATCCATTGCAGAAACGCTCAGGATTCCATTGGAGTCGATGTCGAAGGTCACATCTATCTTTGGTGTGCCGCGAGGTGCAGGCGGAAGGCCTTCCAGCTTGAATTCGCCAAGGCTGGTGTTGTCGCCTGCCATGGCCCTTTCGCCCTGAAACACATGTATGATGACGCTGGTCTGCATATCCGCAGCGGTGGTGAAAGTCTCGGTTTTTTTGATAGGAACAGGCGTGTTGCGCGCAATCAAAGCGGTTGCAATCCCTCCTAATGTTTCCACGCCCAGGGTGAGAGGCGTAACATCCACCAGCACGATGCCGCTCACTTCCCCTCCCAGCACGCCTGCCTGAATCGCGGCGCCTGCTGCCACGCACTCCATCGGGTCAACGCCCATTTCGGCTTTGCGTCCGAACAGCTGCTCGAAATAACTACGCACCGAAGGCATGCGGGTAGGCCCCCCGACAAAGATGATGCGATCCACCTCGCTGGGGGTGATGTTCGCATCTTGCAGTGCCTGTTCTACAGGCTTTTTGCATCGCTCGATCACCGGGTGTACCAAGCGTTCTAGTTCGGTGCGGTTAAGATCAAGTTCAAGATGGCGGGGTTCGCCGTTGACGGTTGCAAGGTAAGGCAGGCTGATGCGGGTGGAGACGCTGGTTGAGAGCTCTATCTTGGCGGTTTCTGCCGCTTCCAAGAGGCGCGCTGTTGCGTGGCTGTCGGTTCTGACATCGAATCCCGTGGACATCTGGAAGCGCTCTGCCAGGTGCTCGAAGATTTTCTGGTTCATGTCAGTGCCGCCTAACTGTGTGTCGCCGCTTGTGGCCTTGACCTCGAATACGCCGTTGCCGAATTCCATGATGGTCACATCTAGCGTGCCACCGCCAAGATCGATCACCGCGATGCGTAATTCCTGACCCAGCCTGTCCAGACCGTAAGCCAGAGAGGCTGCGGTGGGCTCGTTGACTAGGCGGATCACTTCAAGCCCTGCGATGCCGCAGGCGTCTGTGGTGGCGGCGCGCTGGTTATCATCGAAATAGGCGGGCACTGTTACGACGGCTTTCTGTACCACTTCACCAAGGAATGCTTCGGCATCCCGCTTGATCTTCTGCAAAAGGAATGCGGACAGCTGTTCCGGGGAATAGTCGCGATCCTTAAGCCTTATATGTTCGCGCCTGCCCATCTTGCGCTTAAAGCCGCTGGCAGTCCCTTCTGGATTTGCGGTCGTCTGGCGGCGCGCAGGCTCACCTACGAGCATCTGACCGTCTGCAGTGATCGCAACGTAACTTGGAAAAGCCTTGCCGCCCACGCTGATACCCTCGGAACTCGGGATGATCACGGGGCGCCCGCCACGCAGAACGGCGGCGGCGGAATTGGAGGTGCCAAGATCAATGCCGATGATGTTCATGGAAATTCACTATTGTGGTTTAGATTGAACATGATCGATCTGTTCGCCATGGTGGCCTGGTTCGGAAAAACCGTAATATCTTTCATTCAGATAATGCGCGACATCGGTGATTTCCTCTTGGCTCCAGTTCAGGTTTATATTGGATTCCCATCGCTGCACCTGGGCCAACAGAGTTCCCCAGTCGGTCACAATCCTCCGGCTGCGCTGGTGCATTTCAGGACCATGGCAAGCTTGGCAGTGTGTTTCGTAGAGTAGTTCGCCGCGCTCAGCATAGGCCATGCTCTGGACAGCCAGCAAAAAAAATAGCAACAGAACTCTCTTCATGCAGATCTCCCTGCCGGGTTTCTGATGGGGGCGGATTCCAGGCGCTGCTCATGCAGCGCCTGCGAGACGAGCTATTCATATGACGATGCTGATGAACTGCTGGTGCCTCGATGCGCATTGACATGTGC
Source organism: Pseudomonadota bacterium (assembly GCA_021787435.1). GTDB lineage: Bacteria > Pseudomonadota > Gammaproteobacteria > Burkholderiales > Gallionellaceae > Gallionella. The sequence goes on from JAJYLY010000002.1 coordinate 256,939, forward strand.
GCTTTTGCCTGGCGCAGACGTTTTTTTCATTGCGGATCCCTCGCATTCGGGAATGGCCAAGGCGGGCGTCCATGATCCGCTGTGCCAGCAGGCGCCATAATTATCCCTGACGATATCGCCATATCTGTCCGTCACATAGCCGTTCCTGCCAGGAAAATCCTCGGCCATGGTCAGAGATGAAAAGAGTGAAAAGGTGAAGATCAGAAAGATGGTTTTCATGATATATCTCCTGTCGGTCGGATTAAGTCATTTAGTGCTCCCAGTTCACGCGCAGCAGATTCTGTTCGGGGTTGTAGTGGAACTCCAGTTCGCCCTGATAGGCGTGATGCAGCGCCTCGCCTATGCCACGCGCAAGATGTATGTCGGTTGTGGTTACTAGAGTTTCATCCGGTTTTGTTTCTATGGCCATGATGCGTTGCATGGGGTGTTCATCCCGCTCGTGTTGTTCATGGTGGCGCACGAGGCTCATGACTTCGTCGCGATGGGACTGAAAAAAGTCGCCCTTCAGGATGACAAAACCCGCAGGATAGTGATCCTGTATGCGGTGGCATGCAGGGCAGGTGATACGGTGAGCATCTTTTGGAGGAACGCGCCACTGCCATCGGCCTTCATGAAAGACGGCGCCGCATTGTGCGCAGACTGAGGGCTCATGCAGCTTGCCCTTCGCCTTGTAGGCGTCGTGCACACGCTCTTGGAACAAGTTGTCGTGACGGGTGATTCTGCCAAAACCGGATGTGGTGTAACTCATGTAATGCTCCTTAAGCGTTGATCATGAAGCGGGGAACGCTGGTCAACTGATGGTTCTGTGCAAAACATACGCCCAATGTTTTCGGGTGCATATATGCCGATGGATATAGGCTCTTTGGCCTATAGGACTTGCTAGGAGATAGGATGTATGCCTTCGTGCAGGCGCTTCTCTGCGATTTCCAGCGCCTCGGGCAGGCCCAGCAGGACCAGTACATCTCCTGTCTGCAGTATCATCTCTTCTGAAGGTTCGGCGCCGTGCACGTTGTAGCGCCTCAAAGCCCTGACCTCGACGTTCAGCGCATCCAGTTCGGCCTCGCGCAATCGCATGCCGACAAAAGCGGAATCCATTTTGAGCAGGACGTTCAGAAAGCGCGGCTGCATGTCATCGCTGATCTCATCGATGGCTTGATTGTTCAGATAGCCGTTGAACATTGCATAGCGACGCGCGCGGTTCTCTTGGACGTGGCGAATCACGCGGGAAAGTGGAACGCCTGCCAGGAGCAGCGCCTGGGAGGCCAGCATGATGCTGCCTTCCAGCACCTCGGCGACCACTTCGGCTGCACCCGCATTCTTGAACATGTCCACATTGGTGTCGTCATTGGCGCGCACCACGACTGGAAGATCCGGGCGCAGCTCCTTGACGTGGCGTAGGATCGCGAGCGCGGAATGTTTGTCCTTGTAGCTCACCACCAGCACCTTTGCGCGCATCAATCCTGCCGCCATCAGCACTTCGCGTTTGGCCGCATCGCCGTACACTACGCTCTTCTTCGCCGCAGACGCTTCCCTGACGCGGTGCGAGTCGAGATCCAGCGCGATAAAGCGCAGTTTTTCCTCTTCCAGTATGCTGGCCAGCTTCTGCCCGCTGCGCCCATAGCCGCAAAGGATGACGTGGCCTGTGCTCGACATGCTCTGGATTGCGATCTGGTGCATCTGCAATGCGCGATGAGTCCATTCGGCAGCCGAGATGCGCCTGGCAATCGCTTCGCCGTACTGGATCAGGAAAGGTGCGGTCAGCATCGAAAGCAGCATGGTTGCCAGCGTTATTTGCATCAAATTGCCATGCAGGAGGTGCACGCCGTCTGTCAGCGTCAGCAGCACGAAGCCGAATTCGCCGGCTTGAGCAAGGCCGATGCCGCTGCGAAGGCCGACTCCCCAGTTGTCCTCGAAGGCGCGCGCCAAGAGCGCTACGATAAGCGCCTTGAGAAAAATCAACAGTGCCAGTGCAAGCAGCACCCATATGAGGTTTTCGACCAGGCTCGAAAGATCGAGCATCATGCCTATCGTGACGAAGAAGAGCCCGAGCAAGACGTCGCGGAACGGCTTGATGTCCTCTTCCACCTGATAGCGGTATTCCGTTTCCGAGATTAGCATGCCTGCGACAAACGCGCCCAGCGCAAGAGAAAGCCCTGCTGATTCTGTCAGGTAGGAAAGGCCCAGCGTGATGAGCAGCACGTTGAGCGTGAAGAGCTCGGGGGACTTCTGGCCTGCCACCACATGCAGCCAGCGTCGCATCACATGCTGGCCGAACACCAGCAGGATCAGGAGCACAAGAGCAGCCTTCAGTAACGCATAGACCAGCGTTGCGGTGAGATTGCCAGGTGGGCTTGCCAGCGCGGGTATGATGATCAGCAAGGGGACGACCGCCAGGTCCTGGAACAGCAGCACGCCCATCATCTGCTGGCCATAGGGCAGGTTGAGCTCTGCGCGTTCGACCAGCATTTTGCTCACAATCGCGGTGGAGGACATGGATAGTATGCCGCCCAGAGCAAGTGTTGCGCGCCAGTCCATGCCGAACAGCCAGCCTGCGATCATCACCAGAAGTATCGTGATTGCGACCTGTGCTCCTCCCAGGCCAAACACTGTGCGCTGCATCGCCTTGAGTCTTGTCAGGCTGAATTCCAGGCCTATGCTGAACATCAGGAACACCACGCCGAATTCCGCAAGATGGCGCGTGTTTTCCGTATCAGCTATCCAGCCGAAGGCATGGGGACCTATCAGGATGCCGACTGTGAGATAGCCCAGCATCACCGGAAGTTTCAGGATGCGGCATACCACGACCACCAGCACGGCGGTGGCCAGCAGTATCAGCACGGGCGAGAGCGAGTTGTCCATTTTTCATGTCGGAATGTCGGCATCCCGATAATGCCGCACTCATGCAGAGTTTGCAAAGCGGAAATGATGCGATTGTTATAGATACTGTACGGCAAGGTTTTACTTCCGTTCAGGCTGAGGTATCGAAGCCTGTCTTTCGTATCTTGCAATGGCTTATCCGAAACCTTCGCTTGCCGGATTGCGGGCACTAGCCTTCCGCAATCGGTCAAGGTACAGCGGTAATTCAGGTTGATGCTCAGTTTTGGTTATTTTGCACATCCATGTGGACACTCTATCTTTCATATTGGTCATCAAACAATATTCCCTTTCCTGTGGCCAATAGTGCCGGAATACTTTCGCCGAAGTATTGTTCCCACCCTGCCTCGCAGACGTTGTAACACTTAACTTCAGGTACCAAACCGATATGAGTCAGACCAATTATCGTTTGATTTTTCTCTTCTGAAATTTCAAACACAATTCTTGTGTTTTTCCATTCAGTTTTGTCATTGAGCCAAGGCATATTGCAATCGGTAACCAGCGAAACACATGTATGCAAGAGAGTGTTCTGTTTAAGCTGTCATGTATTCGGTAACTCGCTGATTATAATCAATCTCTATATTATTATGCGTCAAGTTCTTCTGCATGCTGAGCGAACTATTGCGCACCGAAAAACGGCCATTTAAATTTTTTGTTCAGCTTTTTTCGGCCATCTGATTGGAAAGCTGCCCGGCCAGTTGCAGCAATTGTGCGCTTTTTTCCAGCCCATCGATGAAGCGTTGCGGAATGCCGGAAAGGCCTGCCATTGCGCCTGTCAGGGCGCCGGTGAGTATCGCACGCGACTGATTTTGTCCTCCCCCATTCACGGCATGAAGAACGGCGGACTCGAAATCGTCAGGAAAGCGCGACGCCAGATAGTAGGCGGCGGGAAACTGGTGATACACGGCGCAGGGCATGCCATACACCAGTGATACCTTCCAGGCAGGATAAATACGAATGCCTGGATCATGGGCGGCTCGTGCGATGCAGGAAGGAGTAAGCAGCGCATCGGGCGAGGGGAATTGCCCCGCGCATGGCATTTCAGCATTGCCAAGTCCGGGCGCTTGCAAATTGCCCGTCGTGACCGTATGGAACGGCAGTTCGCCGGTTTTCACCCGAGCCATTAATTTGCCTGATGTCTCCCCATCCAGCCTGTTCCCTTCCACTAGCAGGCCTAGCACGGCGCAGAAGGCAACGGTCATTGCGACTACGGTTCCGTCGGTCTGGGTCAGCACCGTGTTGCTGGTAACTGCCGAGGCCAGTTCTGCTGGTTGCAGTGCGTAGCGCACCGCAATGGCAAGTGCTCGTTCCGCAGCTTCGGTGGTGTCAGCATTGCCCCCGACTAGACCCCAGGGCAACCCCTGCAATATGCGCTTGCGCCAGGCTTCGCGTATGGACTGACTGGTGTAACCGCCGGGGCCGTTCATCGGCGTGCCATTTATCAGAGGGAAGAAATCCTGATCCATGCGAAGGCAGAAATCCGTTTCATCGTAGCGGACTTGTTCAACCAGCGAACCCAGCGTGAGCCGCAGCAGGGTACCTGCCTGTGATGATTGACCGGCCTTCAGCCCTGAATGGTAGCGGTCAGGCTTGGGAGTTGTATAGTTATCAATCCAGTCGCCGTATTCGCGGCGAAGTTCATCCAGGTCATAGTACCAGTGGGGACCCAGCGCCAGCGCATCGCCGACGAACGCGCCCATCAGTGCGCCCATGGCGCGATCTTGCAGGGACAAGGCAGTCATAGAGGCTCCCGTGGATTGTTGGCTCGTTTGAACTGGATCAAGGCTGCCATATTAAACCTGAACAGCCATTTGGCAGGCGTCATTTTGACGGGAAGCTCTTTAGGCTGCCGGATGGCAGGTGACCTTGCTATAATACCCGCATGGATAAACATCTTACCGTATCTCACAATGCGCTGAGCCTTGGTCGTCAGGTTCTGGACATCGAAGCTGCAGCGGTACAGGCGCTGAGCGCACGCCTCGATGAAAGTTTTTTGCATGCGCTTGATGTGATCCTGAACTGCCAAGGCAGGGTGATCGTCAGCGGCATGGGGAAATCGGGACACATCGCGCGCAAGATTGCAGCGACCATGTCCAGCACAGGTACGCCCGCCTATTTCGTGCATCCGGGAGAGGCCAGCCATGGCGACCTAGGCATGGTGGCAAGCACAGATGTGTTCATCGCGCTTTCCTATTCCGGCGAGAGCCAGGAGCTCTTGACCATCGTGCCCATCATCAAGCGTCAGGGGGCAAAGCTGATCAGCATGACTGGCAACCCTGCCTCGAGCCTGGCTAGGTTGGCCGATGTGCATCTGAATGCTGCGGTGGACAGGGAGGCTTGTCCGATGAACCTTGCGCCGACGGCAAGCACGACCGCTTCGCTCGCGCTGGGAGATGCGCTGGCGGTCGCACTTCTAGATGCGAAGGGTTTCAACGCGGAAAATTTTGCGCGCTCTCATCCGGGCGGAAGCTTGGGCCGGCGCTTGCTGACCCGGGTCAGCGACGTGATGCGCACAGGGAAACGCATGCCCATGGTGCCCGAGGATGCGATGCTTGGCGCGGCTCTTATGGAAATGTCTCGCAAGGGGGTAGGCATGACCGCGATCGTGAATGGGAACAATGTCGTGAAAGGCATCTTCACGGACGGTGATCTGCGTCGCACGCTGGAAAAAAACCTTGATTTTGGTAGCACGCCGGTGAAGAGCGTGATGTCGGAAAACCCGCGCTGCATAGGCCCTGACAGCCTGGCGGCCGAAGCGGTGCAACTGATGGAACAGCACAATATCAGCCAGATGCTGGTGGTGGATGAACAGCATAGGCTGGTGGGCGCGCTCAACATGCACGATCTTTTGCATGCCAAGGTGATTTGAAACTGATGTGTTTCCATTCGCCACTTGCTGCTCACTACTTACGATGAACTGGAGTTCTTCATGTTTTTAAGCCGTGCAAAGCTGGTGCGCCTGATGGCTTTTGATGTGGACGGGGTGATGACTGACGGCGGCCTTTACCTTTCGGATTCAGGTGAAGAGTTCAAGCGCTTCAATTCGCTGGACGGGCATGGCATAAAAATGCTGCATGCAAGCGGCGTCGAGGTGGCGATCATCACCGGCCGCACTTCGCGCTGCGTGGAGCTACGAGCAAAGAACCTGGGCATCAGTCATGTGTACCAAGGGGCTGAGAACAAGCTCGATGCGATGGTCGATCTTTTGGACAGGCTGAACCTTTCCCGCGATGCAGCCGCCTACATGGGGGATGATGTCGTCGACCTTGTCGTGATGCGCCATGTGGGGCTTGCGATCAGCGTGCCCGAGTCGCCTGAGCTGGTGCGCGAGCATGCTCATTACGTGACCCGCCGCAGCGCAGGTCATGGCGCAGTGCGCGAGGCTTGCGAGCTGATTATGTCCGCGCAGGGCACGCTGGATGCGCAGCTGGCGCCTTACCTGAAATGAGGATAGTCTCGAAATCCCGCTACTGGCTACCGATTCTGCCATTGCTGGCATTGCTGGCCTTCGTCTATTGGCTCGACAAGCAGGTGCAGATGGAGGGGGCTGCTGCGAGCAATATACAGCGGCACGATCCGGACGGGATCATGGATGATTTTTCTGCGGTCAAGATGGATTTAAAGGGAGTGCCGAGCACATATTTGTCTGCAAAGCAGATGCGGCATTATCCTGACCATGACACGACAGAACTTGATCTGCCCAAGCTTACGATGCTGGGTGCGGAGCATCCGCCCGTGCATGTTACGTCGCTGTTTGGCAATGTTTCCAGCCATGGCGACGAAGTGATCTTCCGCGATAATGTGGTGGTGACGCGCGATCCTGTCGGCGTGCAGTCGGCGATGATACTGCGCACCGAATATCTTCGCGTTCTGCCCAATCAGGACTGGGCGAATACCGACAAGCCTGTCGTGTTGTCCGACGCATACAACACGATACATGCGATCGGCCTGGAAATGAACAACAAGACGCGCATTCTGAAACTGCTCTCACAAGTAAGAAGTGTACATCTCCCCCATGTTAAATAGATTATTTTTATTGCTCTTCATGCTGCTCCTGGTGCCGCTAAGCTATGCCGAGAAGGCGGATCGCGACAAGCCCATCGATATCGATGCGGACAAGGCGGAGGTGGATGATGCCAAGCAGATCAGCACCTTCATCGGCAACGTGGTCGTGACCCAGGGCACCATGGTGATACGCGGTGACAAGATGGTGGTGACGCAGGACAAGGATGGTTTTAAACACGGCACGGCATACGGGCATCCTGCCAGTTACAGGCAGAAGCGCGAGGGGCTGGATGAGTATGTGGAAGGTTATGGAGATCGCATCGAATATGACACGCGCGCCGATACGGTCGATTTCTATGTGAATGCGCTGGTAAAGCGCGGGCACGACGAGGTGCGGGGAGAGCATGTGACTTACAACTCGAACACAGAAATCTTCCAGGCGAACGATCAGGGCAGCAATACGCCCAAGCGGGTGCATGCGGTGCTGTATCCGAAACCTAAACCCGCCAGCGGCGTGGCGCCTTCTACGGAGAAGAAATGAGCGAATTGCGCGCGGTGGGTCTCAAGAAGAAATACGGCTTGCGCACCGTTGTTCACGACACATCGCTGTCGGTCGACAGCGGAGAAGTGGTGGGACTGCTGGGGCCGAATGGAGCGGGCAAAACGACTTCGTTTTACATGATCGTGGGCCTTGTGGCGGCAGACGGCGGGAAAATTACCATAGATGGCCAAGACATCACACGCCTGCCGATACACAGGCGCGCGCGGCTGGGCCTGGGTTATCTGCCGCAAGAAGCGTCGATTTTTCGCCGCATGACGGTGGCGCAGAACATACAGGCAGTGCTCGAATTGCAGAATTTGTCGGATGATGAAATAGAGGCTCGGCTGGAATCGCTGCTGGAGGATCTGCATATCCAGGCGATCAGAAACAATGCCGCCATCAGCTTGTCGGGCGGCGAGCGCCGCCGTGTGGAAATCGCGCGCGCGCTGGCAACGAGTCCGCGTTTCATATTGCTCGACGAGCCTTTTGCCGGCGTTGACCCGATCGCGGTGCTGGACATCCAGAAGATCATCCGTTTTTTGAAGGAACGCAATATCGGCGTCTTGATCACGGATCACAATGTGCGCGAAACGCTGGGTATCTGCGATCGCGCTTACATCATCAACGCGGGTGCTGTGATGGCAGAAGGCAAACCGGATGAAATCATTTACAATGAGGGCGTGAGGAAAGTCTATCTGGGCGAAAACTTCAAACTTTGAAGTGACACCGGATCAGTCGGGAATTAAGGATGAAAGCCTCTTTACAACTTCGCATGTCCCAGCAACTGACGCTCACGCCTCAGTTGCAGCAATCCATTCGCCTGCTTCAGCTGTCCACACAGGATATGCAGCAGGAAGTCGCGCGCATGCTCGACGAAAATCCTTTGCTGGAATTGACAGACGAAGTCGTATTCAACGCCGGCGAGCCGCGCGCTGAGAGCGAGTCTGCCGAACCGAGGGAGTCGGACGCAGAAGTGACCGATCACGGCGGCGAAGGCGACGCGATGGAATGGAATGCCGCGCCTCACGGAAGTGACGACGAAAACGAGGATTACCCGGAACAGGCAGCACTTCAGGCCAGCATGCGCGAGCATCTGCACGCGCTGCTATCGGTGAGCAAGATTGATTCCAGAGACAAGCTGATCATCGGCATGCTGATTGATGCGCTGGATGAAAAAGGCTATATGGCGCAGGACCTGGCCGAACTTGCCGAGTTGCTGCAGAGAGGGCAGGAGGGTGAGCAGGAGATCACTTTGGATGATCTTGAGACGGCGCTTGTGCAATTGCAATACTTAGACCGGCCGGGGATAGGCGCGCGCAATTTAAGTGAATGCCTGGCGCTGCAGCTGAAAGCCCTGCCCGAAGAAACGCCGGAGCGCGATCTGGCAATGCGCCTGGTCACGCAGCATCTGGACTTGGTGGCAGCGCACGATTTTGCCAGGATCAAGAAATCGTTGCGCTGTTCCGATGAGCAGCTGCGTGCAGCGCAAAACCTGATCTTAAGCTTGAATCCGAAACCGGGAGAAGCCTTCGACCGAACTGTGGCCGATTTTGTCGTGCCGGATGTGATCGTGGAAAAGCACAAGGAGAAATGGCGCGTCAGGCTTAACTCGAATGCGATGCCCAAGCTGCGCGTGAACCAACTTTATGCGAGCATGTTGCACCAGCGCGATGAAAAATCCGGTTCCATGGCAGCCCAACTTCAGGAAGCGAGCTGGCTGGTCAAAAGCCTGCGTCAGCGATTCGAGACTATACTTCAGGTGGCGCAGGCGATCGTCGAGCGCCAAGGGGCATTTCTGGAACATGGTGAAATCGCGATGCGTCCTCTGGTGCTGCGCGAAATCGCCGACGTGCTGGAATTGCACGAATCAACAGTTTCACGCGCGACCACGCAGAAATTCATGCGCACACCGCGCGGCATCTATGAATTCAAATATTTCTTTGGCAGCGGTCTGGTCACGGAAAGCGGCGGCATCTGTTCTTCAGCATCGATACGCGAACTGATCAAGCAATTGGTCAGCGGAGAAGATCCTTGCAAGCCGCTCACGGACGGACGCATGTCGGAAATCTTGGCGCAGCAGGGCTTCAAAGTCGCCCGACGCACCATAGCAAAGTATCGGGAAGCGTTGCACATCCTCCCGGTGAACCTCCGTAAATCACTTTAATACAAGGAGCATAAAATGAACCTCCACATCACCGGACACCACCTGGAAATCACCCCGGCTATCCGCGAATATGCGACCGGTAAGTTCAGCAAGATAAAGCGCCATTTTGACAATGTGATGGATGTGAATATCATCCTCTCGGTCGAGAAGCTGAAGCAGAAAGCTGAAGCTACTGTGCATATGAGCGGCAAGGACTTGTTCGCGGAATGTGAGGATGAAAACCTATATGCAGCCATCGATGCACTGGTGGACAACATGGATCGTCAGGTGAAAAAGCACAAGGATAAGCTCTCCGCGCGGCGCCATGACGAGACAGGCAGTCAGGTTGCTGCTGAGGAATAGAACCCGAGGGGCGGCAACGCTCCTTGTTCAAGGCACAGCAAGATGAATCTAATCAGCAAAATCCTGGCACCCGACAATGTATTGCTGGATGTCGAATCGACCAGCAAGAAGCGCGTGTTCGAGCGCGCTGGCTTACTGTTTGAAAATCAGATGAAGATTGCGCGCAGCCAGGTGTTTGACAGCCTGTTTGCGCGCGAGAAACTGGGCTCTACGGGCCTGGGGCAGGGGGTTGCGATTCCGCATGGGCGCATTCCGAAACTTAAAGAAGCGACAGCGGCGTTTGTCAAGACTGCCCACCCGATTCCGTTTGATTCGCCGGACGGCCAGCCTGTCAGCCTGATCTTCGTTCTGCTGGTGCCCGAGCTTGCGACCGATCTGCATCTGCAGATTCTGGGTGAGTTAGCGCAGATGTTCAGCGATCCCACATTCCGTGAAAAGCTCATCGCATGTGAAGATTCGGCCTGCATCTATCAGGCTTTCAGAGAATGGAGCGGCGCGGCATGAGCCAAGTGAATGTCAGGCAGTTGTTTGAAAACAAGCAGGTGCGCTTGGAGCTGACGCATGTTGCCGGAGATGATGGCACAGAGCGTATTATAGACAGCGAGGCGGTGGATGCCTCCAATCGAGAGATGGTAAGCCATCTTAGCAGAATACATCCGAGCTGGGTGCAGGTGCTGAGCGAGATCGAGTTGGATTATCTGAACAACCTGACGTTGGATGAACGCGAGGAAGTGTTCGAGCAGGTGGAGCAGAGCGGCACGGTCTGTCTCATCGTGGCAGGCAGTGCAAAGGCTCCTTCCGACCTTATCGATTTTGCCAACTGCTCGCGCATTCCGCTGTTTGCATCGACCAAACCCAGTGTGCATCTGATGTGGCTGATACGCCATTATCTTGCCAAGGAACTGGCCGAAACCACCACGCGCCACGGGGTGTTTCTCGACGTGCTGGGTGTGGGCGTGATGATCACAGGCGAGAGTGCGGTGGGAAAAAGCGAGCTTGGGCTCGAACTGATCACGCGCGGCAGTGGCCTGGTTGCGGATGACGTGGTAGAGTTGCACCGCATCGCGCCGGATACGTTGGAAGGGCGCTGTCCGGAATTGCTGCGCGATTTCCTCGAGGTGAGGGGGCTCGGGATGCTGAACATACGCACCATGTTCGGCGAGACATCGGTCAGGCGCAAGAAAAGTCTGAAGCTCATCGTGTACCTGCACCAGACGCACAATGGCGACCTTTCCAAAATGGACCGCCTGCCATTAGTGGCGACCCACCAGGAGATACTCGGCGTGAAAATCAACACGGTGAATATTCCAGTTGTCGCTGGAAGAAACCTGGCCGTGTTGGTGGAGGCGGCGGCGCGCAACTTCGTTTTGCAGCAGCGCGGCATCGACTCCATGCAGGAATTCATCATCCGGCACGACCGGTTTCTGACGGGAGACTGAAGGTGCAGCTATTCTTGCTCAGCGGGTTGTCGGGTTCGGGCAAGAGTGTCGCGCTCAAGGTGCTGGAAGACAGTGGTTTTTACTGTGTGGACAATCTTCCTGCAGAGATACTGACGACCTTGACGGATTATCTGATATCAGCCGGATATGACAAGATGGCAGTCAGCATCGATGTGCGCAGCGCCAACAGCGTGCAGCGGCTACCGGAGATGCTCTCGCAGATAAAGAAAAAGGTCCATGCTTTGCATGTGCTGTTTCTGGATGCCAAAACGGATACGCTGGTCAAACGCTTTTCCGAGACACGCCGGATGCATCCTTTGAGCGATGGGGTGCGCACCCTGCCGGAATGTGTTCAATACGAACGTGAGCTGTTGGCTGGGATCAGCCAGATCGGTCATCACATCGATACCAGCGAACTCAAGGCCAATGCGCTGCGAAACTGGATCAGGCAGTTCATTGAGCTAGACGGTACCAGACTGACACTGCTTTTCGAGTCATTCGGCTTCAAGCAGGGAATTCCGTTGGATGCCGATTTCGTCTTCGATGTGCGCTGCCTGCCAAATCCCTATTACGATGTTCAGCTGCGCCAGTTCACAGGACTGGATAAGCCTGTGGTCGAATTTCTCGAAGGCACGCCGGTTGCGCAGGACATGTTTGTTGATATTAGCCGTTTTGTTGAGCGCTGGCTTCCGTATTTTGTCGCGGACAACCGCAGCTATCTGACCATCGCGATAGGCTGCACGGGCGGACAGCATCGGTCAGTGTATATCAGCGAAAAACTCGGCCTGTACTTCCAATCGCATCAGCAGGTATTGCTGCGCCACCGCGAGCTTTCCTGAACAGGTCCAAAATGATCGCGGTATTTCGCCACATCAAAACCGGGGACTGGCTGACGATGGGTGTTGGTTGCTTCATCGTCGCACTGCTTACGTTCGAATTGTGGAACGGCGAACTTGCCGACAAGGTCGTGATACGCAGCAAAGGCAAGCTGTTTAGTGAAGTATCACTGTCGCGCAATCAGCGCATCGAAGTGCCGGGATCGATGGGCATCAGCCTGGTCGCCATCGAGAATCGCAAGGTGCGCATCGCATCCGACCCGGGGCCTCGCCAGTACTGCGTGCGTCAGGGCTGGTTGAAACAGGCCGGGGAAATCGCGCTGTGTTTGCCCAATCAGGTGAGCGTCGAGCTGGTCGGCAGCCATAAAAGTTATGACAGCCTGAATTATTAAGATTGAGGAGCGAGAGTTGAGGATTGAAAAGCCAGGATTGAAGATAGCGGAAGGGGTGAACAACTCGTTTCACTCCTCATTCTTCAGTCCTCAATCCGCTATCCTCCTGACCGCCACTGCCGAAGACCATCGCATCGCGCGCATGGCAGCGGTGGCGCTGGGACTCGCGATCATAGAGGGGGCCATTCCTTCCCCCTTGCCCGGCGTTAAACCCGGGCTTGCCAATATCGTGACCCTGATCGTGCTGTCGCGGTATGGCTGGCGCATGGCTGCATGGGTGTCGCTGCTCAGAGTGCTAGCAGGAAGCCTGTTGTTCGGCAATTTTCTGGCGCCCGGTTTTTTTCTGAGCCTGTCGGGCACGCTGTTGAGCCTTTTGGCGCTGGGATTTGCGATGCATCTGCCAAGCCGCTGGTTCGGTCACGTGAGCCAGAGCATACTTGCTGCTTTCGCGCATATAACAGGGCAGATGATAGTGGTGTATCTTTGGCTGATCCCGCAGGCAGGCATCGTCTACCTGATTCCGGTTTTCGCGGCCGCTGCACTGGTGTTCGGCACGGTGAACGGTGTGGTCGCCGCAAGTTTCATGGCTAATGAAAAAAATAATACCGTTTCATGCGGGGCGGCGAAGAGCGCTGAATAACGCGGAATGCTACATAAAATATTTATTTATAAAACTGGAGGAGTTCAGGTTCTATTTATGAGTAACCAAATAATCAAGCGATGAACTGATCTCTGTGTTCATCGTGTCTTCGCGTGAGGCAGCTTTTCTAGGTCCGATAATAAATTTGGAGTTAAACATCCCGTGAAAACTATTACACTCGCTTTTACCGGAGCATCCGGCATGCCATACGGGATGCGATTGCTGGAGTGCCTGCTCAAAAGCGGACAGCGCGTGCATCTGGTTTACTCGCAGGCAGCGCAGATCGTGGCAAGTCAGGAAATGGACATCTCGCTACCCGGACGCCCGCAGGATGCAGAGCGCATGCTGACTGAGCGTCTGGGCCAGTATAGTGGCAAGCTTCGCGTATATGGCAGGGACGACTGGTATGCGCCGATGGCGTCGGGCTCGAATCCAGGGGATGCAATGGTGATCTGTCCCTGCACCATGGGCACTCTGGCCAAGGTTGCGGGAGGCACCAGCGACGATCTGATCGCGCGTTCGGCGGACGTGATGATCAAGGAAAAACGCACGCTGATCCTGGCGCCGCGCGAGATGCCGTTCTCGGTGATACACCTGGAAAACATGCTGAAGCTTGCAAAAGCCGGGGCGGTCATCATGCCGCCCAATCCGGGCTTCTACTATCAGCCTAGCAGCGTGCAGGACATGGTGGATTTTGTGGTGGCGCGCATCCTCGATCATCTGGGGATAGAAAACTCCCTCATGCCGAGGTGGGGAAGCGCCTAGGCTTGTTCCTGCAATACCTCGAAATCATGGGTGATTTTTGCAGTCGCACCCAGCATGATGGATGCGGAGCAATATTTTTCCGCGGAGAGGCTGATCGCCTTTTCAACAGCGTCCGTCTTGATGTTGCGGCCCTTGACGACAAAGTGCATGTGTATTTTTGTGAATACCTTGGGGTCGTTTTCGGCGCGCTCCGCGTCGAGCTCCACATAGCAGTCGGTGACATCCTGGCGGCTTTTTTTCAGGATGGTGACCACATCGAAGCTGGTGCAACCGCCGGCACCCATCAGCAAGAGTTCCATTGGGCGCGGACCGAGATTACGTCCGCCGTAGGCGGGTGCGCCATCCATCAGAACGCCGTGACCGCTTTCAGATTCGCCTAAGAATGCGACTTGTTCAATCCATTTGACGCGTGCTTTCATGTTTCTTCCTTGAGGTCTATTGAGAAAAGAGCGATCTCGCACGATACCACAGCATGCCGATGGTTTCGTGGACAAATCTTGCGCTGTCAACCAAAGACCTGGCGCGCGGCAGGAAGGTCAGCAGATCGGTATGATAACGAGTCGTGAAACCTGTCGGTGCCTCGATGACTTCAAATCCCGCGAGGCGGAATGCGGCTGCTGCGCGCATCATGTGCGATGCGTGTGTGATCAGATAAATTTTTCTGATGTTCTCCTTTTGCAGGATGCGGTAGGAGTTGCGCGCGTTCTCATAGGTGTTGTCCGATGTGTTTTCGGCCCATCGTACCGGCACCACAAAATCCTGCGCCAGCACGATGCGCATCTGCTGTGCCTCGGATATGGAATTGTCAAGCGGCCTGCCGCCGGTCACCAGGACGGGCAGGTGCAACTGGCGTTGCAGTCTTGCGCCATAGCGCAAACGCACAAGCGTTTCCTTGTTGACCGTGTCCTCTCCTGCATATTCGGGTGCATGGAAGTATGTACCGCCGCCTAGAATCACAATGGCCGATGCGCGTCCGGCAGTGGCTATATTCAAAGGTCGCCCTTCGATCAAATGCAGTGCGCCTTCGGCAAAAAATGGCGTGCAAGCTAGCCACAGCAGGACGAAGCCGAGAATGCCTAGCCTTCGTGCAATTTTGAAACCTGGGAAAAAAACGCCCACCCCGATCAAGATCAGCAGGCTGAGCGGGGGCAGCAAAATGGTGGCAATAAGATTTGTCGTAAACCAGGACATGGATGGTTTTGGTCATTTGCAGACTTTTCATTCTATAACAGTTGAGTGTGGCTGATCAGCCTTTGAATGGCGGTTTGAATCTGCGCGGTTGCCGATAGAACTGATTAAAGGTAAGATTCCTGCCCTTTCGCTTTTATAATTAGCGCGGGTATGAGACATGGCGACTTGTGTCGTCATTTTTTTGCTTTGGCAGTGTGTCTAAACGCAGCGCGGATTCAAGGAGGGCATAAGCAGGATGCTGCTGAGCCTGGCCAACTCCGGCGTTGTAGCTTTAGGACCGGTTCGATTTGATTGAGGTATGCTGTGGTTAATTTGCCTGTGCAACAAGGTTTGTATGATCCGCGTCAGGAGCGCGATGCCTGTGGGGTGGGTTTTGTCGCCCATATCAAGGGGAAGAAAAGCCATGACATGGTGAGTCAGGGTTTGCAGATACTGGAAAATCTGACTCACCGCGGGGCGACAGGAGCCGATCCGCTGGCCGGTGACGGCGCAGGAATACTGCTGCAGATTCCCGATGCTTTTTTTCGCAAGCATAGCGCAAGCTCAGGCTGGTTGCTGCCCGAAGCGGGCAGTTATGGCGTGGGCATGTTGTTCTTGCCGAAAGATGCAGCAGTCCGTGCTGCCAGCGAGAAAATCATCGCAGAAAAGATAGCCTCAGAAGGCCAGCATTTGCTGGGCTGGCGCGATGTTCCCGTGGATAGCAGCATACTCGGCGAGGGGGTCAGGCTCGTGGAGCCATTCGTGCGCCAGGTTTTCATCGGTCGAGGTGCAGGCTGTGCCGATACTGATGCCTTTGAACGCAAGCTGTTCGTGATCCGAAAAACTGCCGAGCATGCAGTGAGCGATCTGCTGGGGAGCAACGGATTTTACATTTCCTCCATGTCGGCCCGCACCATCGTGTATAAGGGAATGCTACTGGCAGACCAGGTGGGCAAGTATTATGCAGACCTGCGCGACGAGAGCGTGGTCAGTGCTCTGGCGCTGGTGCACCAGCGTTTTTCCACCAACACCTTCCCGACCTGGAATTTAGCGCACCCTTTTCGCATGATCGCGCATAACGGTGAAATCAATACGGTGCGCGGCAACGTAAACTGGATGACCGCGCGACATGCGGCAATGTCATCGCAATTGCTGGGTGAGGATCTGGAAAAGCTCTGGCCGCTTATTGTGGATGGTCAGTCCGATTCAGCCTGCTTCGATAATGCGCTGGAATTGCTGGTGGCGGGCGGGTATTCTTTGCCGCATGCGATGATGTTGCTGATTCCTGAGGCGTGGGCTGGTAATCCACTGATGGACGAGGAGCGCCGCGCCTTTTACGAATATCATGCGGCATTGATGGAGCCCTGGGATGGCCCTGCTGCCGTTGCATTCACCGATGGACGCATGATAGGCGCAACGCTGGACCGCAACGGCCTGCGCCCCGCGCGCTACCTGATCACCGATGATGACGTGGTGCTATTGGCCTCGGAAATGGGCGTGCTCAATATTCCCCAGCACAAAGTGGTCAAGAAATGGCGTCTGCAGCCGGGCAAGATGTTCCTGATCGACATGGTTGCCGGGCGCATCATCGACGACGAAGAGCTGAAGAAGCAACTCTCCACAGCAAAGCCTTACCGCCAGTGGATAGAAGAGTCGCGCTATTTCTTGGGCGATCTGCCTGTTGTTGAAAGCAAGAGCAAACTCAACGCCAGTCTGTTGGACACTCAGCAGGCATTCGGCTATTCGCAGGAAGATATCAAGTTCATCATCACGCCTATGATCAATGCAGGCGAGGAGCCCACAGGTTCCATGGGAAACGATGCCGCGCTTGCTGTGCTGTCAAACAAGAATCGCTCTTTCTACGATTATTTTCAGCAGCTGTTTGCGCAAGTGACCAATCCGCCTATCGATCCGATACGCGAAGAGATCGTGATGTCGCTAACTTCGTTCATTGGTCCAAAACCCAATCTGCTGGGCGTGGAGGAAACTCATCCGTCCATGCGCCTGGAAGTGCATCAGCCCGTGTTGTCCAATGAGGACATTGTCAAGCTGAAGAGCATTGATCAGCTGACCCATGGTCGATATCGCTCGCAAGTGCTCGACATCACTTTTCCTTTCAGCATGGGCGCTGCAGGCTGCGAGCTCGCCATCGCGAGCCTGTGTGAGTCAGCAGACAAGGCGGTGGCCGACGGTTACAACGTGCTGATTCTGTCTGATCGTTCGGTGTCGGTAGAGCAGGTTGCGATTCCTGCGCTGGTTGCATGTTCCCGCGTGCATCAGCATCTTGTGAGGAAGGGGCTGCGCACCAGCACAGGGCTTGTGGTTGATACCGGTTCTGTGCGCGAGGTGCATCACTTTGCGCTGCTTGCAGGATATGGCGCGGAGGCGGTATGCCCCTGGCTTGCTTTTGAAACTATAGAGCATCTTTCGTCTGGGGCTGATCCGAAAGAGGCGAAGAAGCGCTTCATTAAGGCGATCAACAAGGGTTTGATGAAGGTGATGTCCAAGATGGGCATATCCACCTATCAGTCCTACTGCGGTGCGCAGATTTTCGAGGCCATCGGTTTGAATGCGGCCTTCGTTGCCGAATATTTTACTGGCACGGCAACACAGATCGAGGGCATAAGTTTGAATGAGGTGGCGCAGGAAGCGTTGCGTATGCACCGCGATGCATTCGGTAAGGATCCGGTGCTTTCGAATGCGCTCGAGGCGGGTGGTGAATATGCCTATCGCGTGCGCGGCGAAGAGCACATGTGGACGCCGGATTCCATTGCAAAATTGCAGCTAGCCACGCGTACCAATAATGCCTCGACATATAAGGAATACGCTAGGCTGATCAACGATCAGGCTGCACGCTTAAAGACATTGCGCGGACTGTTCGAAATCAAACCTGCGGGCCCCGCCGTGCCGCTGGACGAGGTCGAGCCTGCGAAAGAAATAGTCAAGCGATTTGCCACGGGCGCGATGTCGCTGGGCTCAATCTCGACCGAGGCGCATAGCACACTTGCGATCGCGATGAACCGTATCGGTGGCAGATCCAATACCGGTGAAGGCGGCGAAGATGCTGCGCGCTTCGGGATCCTGAAGGGCGGCGAGATGCTCTCGGATATCGTGGGCAAGAATCGCATCGAGGCGGATCGCGAGATGAAAGCTGGCGACTCGTTGCGTTCGAAGATCAAGCAGGTTGCATCGGGCAGGTTCGGCGTGACCGCGGAATACTTGGCCAGCGCGGACCAGATACAGATCAAGATGGCGCAGGGCGCAAAGCCGGGTGAAGGCGGGCAGTTGCCGGGCCACAAGGTTTCTGAGTACATCGCCAAGCTGCGTTTCTCGGTACCCGGCGTGGGGCTGATTTCGCCGCCGCCGCATCACGATATCTATTCTATCGAGGATCTGGCGCAGCTCATCCATGATCTGAAAAACGCCAACCCATCCGCATCGATTTCGGTGAAGCTGGTATCCGAGGTGGGCGTGGGCACGGTCGCTGCGGGTGTGTCCAAGGCCAAGGCCGACCACATCGTGGTGTCAGGTTTCGACGGCGGCACAGGCGCATCCCCTTTGTCTTCCATCAAGCATGCGGGCACACCCTGGGAGCTGGGGTTGGCCGAAGCGCAGCAGACGCTGGTGCTCAATCATCTTCGCGGCCGCGTCGCGTTGCAGGTCGATGGACAGCTGAAAACAGGCCGAGATGTGCTGATAGGCGCTCTGCTGGGTGCTGATGAATTCGGTTTTGCAACCGCACCGCTGGTTGTCGAAGGTTGCATCATGATGAGAAAGTGCCATCTCAATACTTGTCCTGTCGGAGTTGCCACGCAGGATCCCGAGCTGCGCCGCAAATTCACGGGCCAGCCGGAGCATGTGGTGAACTACTTCTTCTTTGTCGCGGAAGAGCTGCGCGAATTGATGGCGGGCATGGGCATACGCAGGGTCGATGATTTGATCGGGCGCAGCGATCTTCTAGATGTGAAGCACGGCATTACGCACTGGAAATCGCAGGGGCTGGATTTCTCAAGGGTGTTCCATCAGGTGGATGTGCCTGCAAGCATTGCACGGCGTCATGCAGAAAACCAGGATCACGAGCTCGAAAAAGCGCTGGACAATGCGCTGATCGCCAAAGCTCAAAGCGCGCTTGAAAACAGAACGCCTGTTGTCATCAGCAGTGGAATCAGAAACGTGAACCGCACAGTCGGCACCATGCTCTCGCATGAAGTGGCAAGGCGGTACGGTCATGCGGGATTGCCCGATGACACGATACAGATTAAGTTTACTGGCACGGCCGGGCAGAGTTTCGGCGCCTTCCTATCGAAGGGGATTTCGTTTGAGCTCAAAGGCGAAGGCAATGATTACGTAGGCAAAGGGCTGTGCGGCGGGCGCATCAGCATCATGCCGCCTGAGGATGCAAAGCTGGTTGCTCACGAGAACATTATTGTCGGCAATACCGTGATGTATGGCGCGACGACGGGCGAATGTTATTTCAATGGTGTCGCTGGAGAACGTTTCGCGGTGCGCAATTCCGGCGCGATCGCGGTCGTCGAGGGTCTAGGCGATCACGGCTGCGAATACATGACTGGCGGGATGGTCATCGTGCTAGGCCAGACAGGGCGCAACTTTGCGGCTGGGATGTCCGGTGGCGTTGCTTTCGTGCTGGACGAGACGGGTGACTTTGAACAACGTTGCAATCTGTCCATGGTTGAGCTTGAGCCTGTGGAAGAGGAAGTGGCTGCACTGGATGAAACCGATTCGCTGCCGGAAACCCATGGGCGAGTACATTTCAATCATTTGAACAAGGCGGATGAGCAGGTCCTGCGTGAACAGATCGAAAAGCACCTGATGTATACAGGCAGCGAACGCGCAAGGCTGATACTGGAAGACTGGAAGGCCTATCTGCCCAAGTTTACCAAGGTGATGCCGAGTGATTATCGTCGCGCGCTGCAGGAGCGTGCGGCGCAACAACAGAAGGAGGCTGCATAATGGGTAAGCCTACTGGATTCATGGAATACGGGCGCCTGTCGGAAGCGAGCCTGCCAGTCGGGGGCAGGTTGAAAAACTACAAAGAATTCGTGTTGCATCTGACTGACGATGAGGCCAAGGTGCAGGGTGCCCGCTGCATGGACTGCGGCATTCCGTTCTGCACATCGGGCTGTCCGATCAACAACATCATTCCGGACTGGAACGATCTGGTCTATAAAGGAAAATGGCGTGAGGCGCTGGATGTGTTGCATTCCACCAACAATTTTCCCGAGTTCACCGGGCGTCTGTGTCCTGCGCCCTGCGAGGCGGCCTGCACGTTGAACATCAACGACGATGCGGTGGGCATAAAGTCCATAGAACATGCAATCATCGACAAAGGTTGGGAGCAAGGCTGGGTTGTCCCTCTGGCTCCTGCTGTGAAGACAGGAAAGAAAGTCGCCATTGTGGGTTCGGGCCCCGCAGGGATGGCTTGCGCACAGCAGCTTGCGCGCGCAGGCCACGGCGTGACGGTGTTCGAGAAGAACGACCGCATCGGCGGATTGATGCGTTACGGCATTCCGGATTTTAAGATGGAAAAGTCGCATATAGATCGCCGCATCGCACAGATGCAGGCCGAGGACGTCATTTTCAAAACCTCGGTGTTTGTCGGCACCGAGTGCGAGGTTAATGTCACTAACATGGCGACCGAAAAGATTGCCCCAGAAGATTTGCTTGCCCAATACGATGCGGTCGTCCTAACGGGAGGTGCGGAAACGCCGCGCGATCTGCCTGTCCCAGGACGAGAACTTTCGGGAATTTACAACGCGATGCAGTTTCTGCCTCAGCAAAATCAGGTCAATGCGGGCGATGTGTTGCCCGAACAGATCAGAGCCACTGGCAAGCATGTGATCGTGATCGGCGGAGGCGATACCGGTTCCGATTGTGTGGGCACTTCTAACCGTCACGGCGCACTGTCGGTCACCCAGATCGAGCTGATGCCGCGTCCGCCCGAGCATGAAAACAAACCGCTGGTCTGGCCCAACTGGCCGATGAAACTGCGCACATCCAGTTCGCACGAAGAGGGTTGCAATCGCGACTGGTCGATTGCCACCAAGGAATTTATCGGGAGCAACGGTCGGGTCGAGAAATTGCGCGGGGTTCGTGTTGAATGGGTTGATGGCAAGATGATCGAGGTTAAGGGCAGTGAATTTGATCTGAAGGCTGATCTGGTCTTTCTGGCGATGGGCTTTGTAAGTCCCATGCAGAAAATGCTCGAGGCGTTTGGGGTTGAAAAGGATGGTCGTGGCAATGTCAAGGCTAACACCGACGATTACCGTACTAGCGTGGATCGCGTATTTGCCGCTGGAGACGTGCGCCGGGGGCAGTCGTTGATCGTATGGGCGATACGCGAAGGGCGGCAATGCGCGCGTGCCGTGGATGAATTTTTAATGGGGTCGTCCGTATTGCCGCGTTAACGGGCCCGTGCATATTACTAACTTGGGTTGGTCATGAATTTTAAATTAAAGAACGATGCTTTTCTGCGTGCATTGCTGCGTCAGCCGACCGAATACACTCCGCTCTGGATGATGCGCCAGGCAGGACGCTTTCTGCCCGAATATCGCGAGACGCGCAAGCGTGCTGGCAGCTTTCTGGGGCTTTGCAAGAGCCCAGATTTTGCGACCGAAGTAACGATGCAGCCTTTGGATCGCTATCCGCTGGACGCGGCGATTCTGTTCTCCGATATTTTGACCGTGCCCGACGCGATGGGGTTGGGTTTGTATTTTTCCGAAGGCGAGGGCCCCAAGTTCGAACGTCCGCTGCGGGACGAGGCATCCATTATGGCGCTGCGAGTGCCTGATATAGACCGCGACCTGCGCTATGTGACCGATGCAGTTTCACAGATCCGCAAGACGCTGGACGGCCGCGTTCCGTTGATCGGATTCTCGGGCAGCCCGTTCACACTGTCTTGCTACATGGTTGAGGGCGGCGGCAGCGATGATTACGCGAAAGTTAAGACGCTGATGTATAACGAGCCAAGGCTCATGCATCACATTCTTGAAGTAACGACAAAGGCGGTGATTGCATACCTGAATGCGCAGATCGAGGCGGGGGCGCAGGCCGTGATGATCTTCGATTCATGGGGAGGCGTGCTGTCGCATTCCGCTTATCACGAATTTTCACTAGCCTATATGCAGCGCATCGTGGCGGGGCTCATAAAGGAAAAGGATGGCGTGCGTATTCCCAATATCGTGTTTACCAAGGGCGGTGGATTGTGGATAGAGCACATTGCCAATACCGGGTGCGATGCGATCGGTCTGGACTGGACGATGGACATCGGCGTTGCGCGCCAGAAGGTGGGCAGTAGGGTGGCTCTGCAAGGCAACCTTGACCCTGCGGTGCTGTTTGCATCTGGTGACGCGATACGTTCCGAAGTTGAAAAGGTGCTGAGCAGTTACGGTTATGGCAGCGGTCATGTATTCAATTTGGGACATGGTATATCTCAGCATACTAATCCGGACAACGTGGCAGCCATGGTTGCTGCCGTGCATGAATTGAGTCGAAAGTACCACTAAGCTTTGGAGTTGCGTGGCATATCATTCGGTAGTTGAAAAAATATTATCGAAATAGGTTGACGTAGGAAATTGAATCACTATAATGCGCACCTCTTCGCTGGTGCAGCGACTGTTCTTTAAAAAGTAGATTAAACAATCGACGAGTGTAGGTGCTTGGATTTCGGGAAGTTTTTTAGGTCTTAGGGCTTAAGGAACGACTTTAAATATAGCAGTACTTACACGAAGTTGAAACGAATCATGTCAATGATTCACTTTGAGTAAGATCGATTCGTATGAATCGGAGTAATAAGCAGAGATTGAAC
>JAJYLY010000034.1 GCA_021787435.1 Pseudomonadota bacterium
AGCCTAAGCAAGAGCCGGATCCCGAGCCGCAAATTGTTGAACCCAAACCTGTGGCTGAAGCTGCACCCGTGACCTTGCCGGCCAAACCGGTCGAACCGCCAAGGCCAGCCCCGCCGGCGACGGTTTCGGACAGTTTCAAGGGCGAGGTGAAGGCAGCCGTCCAGGCGGCGGTGGTGTATCCGGCATCCGCTCGCATGGCGCATGTTGTGGGCAAGACCAAGGTGGCCTTCAGCTATCGGGACGGACAGGTGAGCAATCCCTCCGTGGTGGTATCGAGCGGCAGCGGCATGCTGGATGCCGCTGCCAGAAGAGCCGTTGAAGCGGCCTCCTACCCTGCCCCACCTGCCGGATTTGCCGGCAAGGTACTGCAGTTCGAGGTGTGGGTGCGATTTTTTTTAAACGACCCGGTTGAAAATTGAATTTTTAAGCCTGCATTAAGCGACATCAGGATAAATTCGCACGCTGTACAGAAAAACTGCGTAGGCCCTCGAGTGGAGAAGTACTTGCGTAATAGAAAAGAGATCATATGAGTTTCGCATTATCAGGACAAAACATGACGGCTACACGAACCATGGGTTATGGAATGATTGCCAAACTGCTGCACTGGAGCATGGCTGTTTTAATTCTGATTTCGCTCTGCGCGATCGAATTTAAAGACTTCTTTCCCAAAGGCGCGCTTCGGCACGCAGTAGTCGCTTGGCACTTTCAGATGGGACTTTGCGTACTAATACTGATTGGGGTGCGTATTACTTGGCGCATCAAAAATCCAGCGCCTCCCATTTTTCCTTCCTTGTCAAAAATGCAGTCGCTGGCAGCGACAACGGCACATGTTGCATTGTATGCCCTGATGCTGATCCTGCCGATCCTGGGTGTGCTGACCAGACAATCAAGAGGAAACGATGTGGATTTTTTTGGCCATGTTTTGCCAGCAATTCTCGATGAGGATAGCGGACTACCTTATGCCCTCAAGATAAAAAGCTTACACACTTACCTTGGAGATGTGCTGATGTGGCTGATTGCTGTACATATGCTGATCGCAATATTTCATCACATGGTGCGACGGGATAACACCTTGAGTCGAATGTTGCCATAAACAACAGTTTACAAAAGCTCTTCATATTCATAAGGGAGACTGCATGAAGTGATATTTAAGAAAACAACATTCAATTAATTTTTTAAAAAGGAAATAACATGAACATCAAAAATATAGCAATGATCGGTTTATTGATTGCAGCGGCAATGGCATCACTTAATGCTCAGGCCTACAGTGGCAGCGAATATGAGAAGGATGCCAAGATTACCCTTCAGAATGCACGTGATATCGCGCTTAAAACTTATCCCGGAACAGTCGTCGATCAGGAGTTGGAACATAAGCTTGGCGGCAGCGGGTTACGCTATTCGTTCGATATTCGAGCTCACCATGTAACCCATGAAGTGGGTATTGATGCGCAAACAGGCGCTGTACTTGCAAACAACAGGGATTCAGACGAATAGTATTTACCGTTTAACGTGAAATTCACGTAAGCATGCAACTGTCCCCTCACCTTCCGGGAGATAACCTGCGACTTGCCCGATAGCGAACTTAGTCGAATGGCTAGTTGTTCAAAAGTTTGGGTGAGGGGAACGGGCATGGTGATTTATCTTGAATAGCCGCCACGTCCATTTAAAGTCGTCTGAATTGTTTTCAGGTTAACGCTATGTTACGGCAGTTCCGTTCGTAAGGCTTTGCAGATCGGATTAAGATGTCTGCTGCTACGAATACCATTCCTTCCCGCGGATCGTCTCCGATCAAACAAAGCTGCGATGCTTTAGTCTTGCTTGCTGCAATCATCCAGTCATAACCGGAGCTATCAAATATTCATTTGAGTTTTCCGTGTGAGCTGCAATCACCGTTGTATGCTAACTGCCGGCTAATAGTTGAAGCGTAAAGTGATCAATAAGGCAAATGCAAATGCCGAATTTAAATCAATCTTACAGGAGCTTCAACATGAATCAGAATATTATTTTCAAACGCAATGTATTGGCCGTGCTGGCTGTCACGATGACAGCCTTTGCAATAAACGCATCTGCCTACACAGGACAGGAACTTGCAGGCTCTGCAAAGCTCAGCATCCAGGAAGCTCGCGCCATCGCGCTGAAGGCACACCCGGGCAAGATCACCGATGAAGAGTTGGAGAAAGAACCAGGGGGCAGCGGTTTGCGCTACTCCTTCGACATCCGGCGCGGTAAAGTCACTCAAGAGGTCGGTGTGGATGCAAAGACTGGAAAGGTGCTGGAGAATGCTCCTGAAGGAAAAAACCCTGACTAACAGGTGGTAACATACCATGTTCCTGATCATGGGAATGTGTGCTTTTCATTAGGGGAAACGCTAAGACACAACGATGCAGATAAAATATTCAGGAAAAGCGGCCAGCAGGCAGCGGCTGGCATGGAAGGGTTGAATGCGCATTCTGTTGATTGAAGATGATCGTATGATCGCTGAAGCGGTAAGCATCGCGCTTAAAGACGCGGCTTACGCAGTCGACTGGGTCAAGGACGGCATCACCGCAAACAACGTGCTCAGTAACAACGAGCATCAGGCGATATTGCTCGATCTGGGCTTGCCGGGTCGGGACGGTCTGGAGGTGCTACGGCAATTGCGCCTGGCCGGCAACCGCTTGCCTGTCATCATCATCACGGCCCGGGATGGTATAGACGATAGGGTGCGCGGACTCGATTACGGCGCAGATGACTATCTGGTGAAACCTTTCGACATCAGCGAACTTCTAGCCAGGCTGCGCGCAGTGATCCGCCGCCAGGGCGGACAGCCTGCACCTTTGCTCACCAACGGACATGTCACGCTTGACCCCTCAAGCCATGAGGCGAAATGTAATGATGCAACAGTCTTGCTGAGTGCCCGCGAATTTTCCCTGTTGCATGCGCTGCTGCTGCGTCCCGGCTCGATACTCACAAGGAATGAACTAGAGGAGCGCATTTATGGCTGGAACGAAGAGGTTGAAAGCAATGCGGTCGATTTTCTGATTCACGCGGTGCGCAAAAAACTGGGCGCCAACGTCATCAAAAACGTACGCGGCGCAGGCTGGATGGTAGAAAAACCGCCATGAAACGCTCCTTGCAAAAGCACCTCTCGCTCGTGTTGGGCGCAGCCATTCTGATCGCAGGTCTTCTTGCTGCAATGGCATCCTTTTATCTCGCGTATCAAGAAGCTAAGGAGTTTCAGGATGACATGCTGCGACAGATCGCTGTTTTTTCACAAAGCGATACTGCATCCAGTGCGCGGCTGATTAATAATGGCAGAATCAGTGATCCGGAATCCCGCGTCACGATCTATCAATTGCCGGGCGACACACTTCCTCTCTGGCTCAAACGCGATTTGTCGCCAGGGCTGCACACACTCAACACAAACTCTGGGCCGATGCGCGTCTTTGTGCGTGACAGACAAATGCGCACGGTGGTCGTACAATCCACAGAATCGCGCGATGAAATCGCGATCAACAGCGCACTGCGCACCCTGTTTCCCTTGCTGTTCCTGCTGCCTGTCCTGATATGGCTGATCGTGCGCATTGTGCGCAATCAGCTGGCACCCGTTGCCAACCTGGCGAAAAGTCTGGACGAACAGTCTGCACATCATCCACGCCCATTGCCTAGCGATGATCTGCCTCAGGAAATTATTCCTTTTGTTCAAGCCATCAACCGGCTGCTGGGAAAGGTGAATCATCTGATGGGGCAGCAAAGGCGTTTTATCGCTGATGCGGCCCATGAACTTCGTAGCCCGCTTGCCGCGTTGTCTATACAGTCGCAGAATCTGCTGCATGCCGAATCATTGGAAGAAATGCGTACACGTGTATCCCCGCTTTTTGCTGGTATCGAACGTGCGAAACACCTGACCGAACAGCTGCTTAATCTAGCCAGAACGCAGGCTGACACGCGCGAGCAAGTCGCAACCAATGTCTCATCCATGGCAAGAGAACTGATCGCCGAATTTCTGCCACTTGCCGAAGCGCGACACATTGATCTTGGGCTTGATGAAATCGCACCGCTTTCGTTGCATGCCGAACCTGATACGCTACGGTTGATCTTCAGGAACGCGCTGGAAAATGCACTGAAATACACGCCTGAAGGCGGTGAAGTGACGTTCAGAATTTTGGCGGAAGACACCCTTGCTACCATCGAAATTGTCGACAACGGACCGGGGATCCCGGTTTCGGAACGCGAACGTGTATTTGATTCATTTTACCGAATGCTTGGAACGACAGGCGAAGGAAGCGGACTGGGCTTGGCGATTGCACGAGAAGCCGCCAGCCGCCTGGGTGGCACGATTAGTTTGCATGAGCCTCATCAAGGTTGCGGGCTTGTTTTTCGCTACCAGCAGATGCGCAATTAAAGCGAGTACAAAATGCATTGGTTGACATCCTCTCCGCCCTAAAGAACGGAGATTCCTGCTACCAGACGCTCATGTCCGAGCGCGAGAATGTTCTTTGCAGCATTGACATCTCTATCATGCAGCGTACCGCACCCGGTACAGAACCATT
>JAJYLY010000009.1 GCA_021787435.1 Pseudomonadota bacterium
TGGTAGAATATGCAGTTCGGAGAGGTGGCAGAGTGGTCGAATGTACCTGACTCGAAATCAGGCGTACGGTAACCCCGTACCGTGGGTTCGAATCCCACCCTCTCCGCCATCAAACTGTCTTAGCCAGCAATTTTTTCATCATCTGTTCAGATTGGTTGATATAGCTGCCGCCGAACATGTTGGCGTGGTTCAGGATGTGGTAGAGATTGTACAAGTCGCGGCGCGTTGCATATCCCGGATCAAGCGGGAAGTGCTCGCGATATGCCACATGAAAATCCTCAGAAAATCCGCCGAAAAGTTCGGTCATCGCAATGTCGCACTCGCGGTCGCCATAATAAACTGCGGGGTCGAAGATCACCGGCGTACCCTCCGGCAGATATGCGTGATTGCCGCCCCACAGATCGCCGTGCAGTAGAGACGGGGCGGGTGCGTAATTCGCAAAGAAACGGGGCAGAACTTTCAACAGCTTTTCTCCGATATCCTGAAGGCCAAGGTTGTTCTGCCTTGCAAGCTGCAACTGGAGACCGAGGCGTCTCTTATGCAGGAATGTTATCCAGTCATCCATCCATGCGTTGGGCTGTATCGTTGCACCGATGTGGTTGTCATGTTCGAAGCCGAACCGGGCCGAGGTGCAGCGATGCATGGCTGCGAGCTGGCTTCCGAGCAGCCTCGCATCGCCGTGCGTATGCAGCTTCAGGTATTCCAGCACCAGATAACTGTGGATACCGGTCGTACCGTGGGCGATGACAGTAGGTACTCGCAGTGTCCGGGTCGCTGCGATGGCGGAAAGTCCTGCCACTTCCGATTGCAGGACGGGATATTTCCGGATTTCGTTAAGCTTCAGGAAAAACTGCCGGCCATCCTTTCCTTCGATGCGCAGGGTCTGGTTGATGTAACCGCCGCTGGTCGGCACATGGCTTGCGAATTCGAAGGGTCGGGTCGTTGCCGACGCAATGGAAGCGGCGATAGCGGGCCAATCGCTCACGGAAAACTTAGAGCAGTTCTATCCTGAAGCCGAAGTGCTGTTTGAACTGTTCCCTGATCTCATCGCGCGTGGGAGCATGGTTCTGCCCGCCGCGGCTTGATATTTTGATCGAGCCCATCAGCGATGCGAGGCGTCCCGTGGTCTCCCAGGGCCATTCGCGCTGTATGCCGTAAAGCAGGCCTGCACGGTATGCATCGCCGCAGCCGGTCGGATCGACTACTGCTGCAGGTTTAGGCGTGGGAATCGCGATTTCCTTTCCTTCCGCGTAGATCATCGATCCGTCCGCCCCCAGTGTCACGATCAGCGCTTTCACAGAGCTTGCGATATCTTTGAGCGATTTTCCGGTCTTTTCCTGCAAGAGCTTTGCCTCGTAATCGTTCACCGTCACATAGGTGGCCTGATCGATGAAGCGTAAGAGATCATCGTCGGAAAACATCGGCATACCCTGTCCAGGATCGAACACGAAGGGTATGCCCGCCTCGGCGAATTGTTCCGCATGCTCTATCATGCCGGTGCGCCCGTCGGGAGAGACGATGCCGAGCGTGACTTCATTCGCGTCAGTCACCCTGTTCTGCTCTGAATAACCCATCGCGCCCGGATGGAAAGCGGTGATCTGGTTGTCGTCCAGGTCTGTCGTGATGAAGGCCTGTCCAGTAAAAGTGTCGGGCACATTGCGGATGTGCGTCTGTGAAATGGAAAGTTTTTCGAGGCGTTTCGCATAGGGCGCGAAGTCGTCGCCCACGGTTGCCATGATAAGCGGGTTGCCGCCCAGCAGGTTCATGTTGTAGGCGATGTTGCCGGCGCAACCGCCGTATTCGCGGCGCATTTCAGGCACCAGGAAAGCAACGTTCAGGATGTGGATCTGTTTCGGCAATATGTGCTTTTTGAACTGGTCCTTGAACACCATGATGGTGTCGTAGGCCATCGAACCGCAGATGAGAGTTTTCATATCATTGACCTCAGTAGTTAGTCGCTAGTCTTAGTTGGTTTGTGTTCTTGCAGCACAGCGAGTGCGGCGGCATAGTCAGGTTCGTGGGTGATGTCGGATACCAAATCGGCATGCAAGACGCGGTTTTGTTCATCGAGAACCAGCACAGCTCGGGCAGTGACCCCGGCAAGCACGGTATCTGCAATTTTAACACCGTAATTTCTCATGAAGTCCCGCCCGCGCATCAGCGACAGAGGGATGACATTTTTCAGCCCCTCTGCAACGCAGAAACGGCTCATCGCAAACGGCAGGTCTGCGGAGATCAGCAGGACCACGGTGTTGGAAACCGTGCTCGCGGCCTCGTTGAATTTGCGCGCCGAGGTTGCGCAAACGGCGGTATCCAGGCTCGGCACGATATTGAGTACCTTGCGGAGACCCGCAAAACTTTGCAGTGTCACATCGTTCAGTTCGCTATCGACCAGCGAGAACGCCGGGGCGATTTTCCCAACAGTTGGGAAGGTGCCATGCAAAGTGACGGGTGCGCCATCCAGCGTGACGGAAACCTTATCGGATGATTCCTTTTTCCTGGTCATTTTAGTGTCCTCCGTGTTGCCTTCTGCCGCAAGCGCAGCAAACTCATGTGCATTCGGTGTGTGTGCTTTGTTGATTATAGCTTTCAATTCGAGGGCGGGGGCAGATGAGATGCTTGTCTCCATACACTTGAACGCGCGATAATAGATCGGAACTGGTAATCAATTGCGGATGGAGTTGCTTTTCTCTTGCTATTGCATACACTATTTCCATGATTTGTAATGGATGCCGATGTGCTGGTAGCTGGTCTGTGTTCATTGCAAGGTTGCTCAAGACGCATATTGCAGGCTGGGCGCCATGCCAAGTAATTTTGAACTATTCATGTTGGAATTGTCGTATTGCCCACTACAAATTACATAGACCTTCAGAGTTGAATCTGCGAAGTTATTTGCCCCCTGTGCGCAATATTCAGGTTAAATGTTCACCTGAAACAGATTGGATGCGAGTTATATGGAAGCACTGCTGCAGCAACATCTCCAGGATAATGGCGATCCGGCGAAGCTGATCACCGAGCTTGTCGGCAAAATTCGCCCGCGCAAGGCTCGCGATGCCGGCTATGCTGTTCACATGATACAGGCGCTTTGCCACATACTCGGCATGCGACCGGAATTTCGTGCAGGGCTGCGCGATGCGCTGCTCGAGCTGCTCGGCACGCGCAAACCGGTCTCCTTGTATGTTGAATCGGGTGTGTTGCCCAACACCGGTTTCTTTTCAGAGCTACATCGGCGCATCAGCCATAAAATATTGCCGGACGCCATAGATGCCGGCTATCTCAAGGATATTCTTGCGCTGATTTTTATCCGGCAGGATGACGATGTCTGGGTGCTGGCCGTGCCCGATACGGTCTGGCTTGAACTGCTGGTTGCGTTACGTTTTGACGAGCAGCCAGTCGAAGCCGGCTTGCCTTTGCCGCTACGAGGCATTCTGGATGCAATACTGGTGCTCTCCTACCGGATCTCATCGATCGGACTGGAGCCTGAGTTGATCCGCAACGAGCCCGCACTGGAAGAATTCGCCTCGCCATTTCTCACCCAGAATGACGAGGTGGGTGAATATCTGGAACAGTTTGCGCTTGCTTGGCAGAACCCGGAACTTGAATGGCAGGATGAAAAGCATATCCTCGTTCTGCTCGACCAATGTGCGCAGGTGATACAGAGGGTCCGGCGCACCGCTTCGCGCTTTGGTACCAGCATCAGCCTGACGTTTTTACTGCAACGCCTGACGCAGCAATTGACGCGGTTGGAAATTTTGCTCGCTATCCTGTCTGCATTGCGACGGGATAAAACCGGGCTTGGTGCGCAGCCGTTATTTGTCTGGCTGTTCAAAACACTGGTCCGCGGTGAATGCCGCAAGAATCACGTGCGCCAGTACTGGCAGGAAAGTCTGGAGCTGCTGGCACTGCGTGTGACGGAAAATGCCAGCCGTACTGGCGAGCACTATATCGCGACTACAAGAGCCGAATATTTTACGCTGCTGCGCTCTGCGATGGGAGCCGGCCTGATCATCGCATTCATGGCGGCGCTCAAGCTGTTCGTTGCCAGACAACAATTTCCCCCGATGACCGAGGCCCTGATATTCTGTCTCAATTACGGTCTGGGCTTCATGCTGATTCACATCCTGCATTTTACCGTTGCGACCAAGCAGCCTGCGATGACGGCATCTTCCATCGCTTCCAGCATCAGCGAAAGCGGCGGGAAAAACCGCGATCTGGAAAGTCTGTCCGGCATCATCGTGCAGACGCTGCGTAGTCAGCTGGCCGCCATCGTGGGCAATGTGCTGGTCGTTCTGCCTATGGCGATGCTGATTGCCTGGAGCATTTTTGCCGTTTCCGGCACGCATTTCATCACGCCGGAAAAGGCTCATCACTTGCTGGCTGATATCGATCCCATCCATAGTCCGGCCGTTTTTTATGCGGCTATTGCAGGGGTGTGTCTGTTTTTGTCAGGCCTGATCGCAGGGCATCACGACAATCTCGCAATGTACAACAAAATCCCACAACGGCTGAAACAATTGCGCTGGCTTAAGCGTTTGCTGGGAGAAGCCCGCTTGGCGCGAGTGGCGAACTATGTGGAAAATAATCTGGGTGCGCTGGCCGGAAATTTCTATTTTGGCTGCATGCTGGGCGGCGTCACCGCTATCGGTGTCTTGTTCGGCCTGCCGCTGGATATACGGCACATCACTTTCTCCTCCGCCTATCTGGGATTCTCGCTGATCGCGCTGCATTTCACGTTGGCGCCGAAAGAGATTTTACTCGCCGTGCTGGGAGTTATGCTGATTGGCCTGACAAATCTGATGGTCAGCTTTGCGCTTGCGCTGTCGGTCGCGATAAAAGCCCGCAAAGTGACTTTTCCGCATTGGGGCATACTGCTTAAAAGTTTGGGAAGACACTTCAGGCAACATCCGCTGGAATTTTTGTTTCCACCAAAAACGGATGTTGCCGGGTCATGCCCGGATTGCACAGAGCAGCAATTTCACCCGAAATGAAATCAATTCATACGGGCGAGCTTTAAGTTACAGGTAGCTTTCTATCGGCGGGCAGGAGCAGATGAGATGCTTGTCGCCATACACGTTGTCGACGCGCGCAACAGCAGGCCAGAACTTGTTTTCCCTGACCCAGGGCAGTGGGAAAGCAGCCTGCTCGCGCGTATAGCTTCTGTTCCAGTTGCTCGATACCACGCTCTTCGCGGTATGCGGCGCATGCTTGATCACGTTGTCTTTTCTGTCTGCACGGCCTGCCGCTATTTCGTCAATCTCGTTGCGGATCGCGATCATCGCACCAACAAATCGGTCAAGCTCCGCCTTGGATTCGCTCTCGGTAGGTTCAACCATCAATGTGTCGACCACCGGGAATGATGTGGTCGGCGCATGGAAGCCGAAATCCATCAAGCGCTTGGCGATGTCGGCGACTTCCACGCCTGCATCGCGCTTGAACGGCACACAATTCAGGATCATCTCGTGCGCGCAGCGGCCTTGGCTCCCTGCATACAGCGTCGAATAGTGATCTTTCAATGACTCTTTGATGTAGTTTGCATTGAGG
The DNA here is from genome assembly GCA_021787435.1 of Pseudomonadota bacterium. GTDB lineage: Bacteria > Pseudomonadota > Gammaproteobacteria > Burkholderiales > Gallionellaceae > Gallionella. Next base: position 5,542 of record JAJYLY010000009.1, read on the forward strand.
ATCGCAATGCGGGTGGCCTCTTTGAGTCCTGTGCCGCCCATCATCTTGATGTATCCGTAGGAAACCAGGAGGATCAGTGCGCTACCGTAAGGGGCTGCGGATACCGCATGTATACCTTGCTCGCCGCCGGTCTTGATCACCGAATGTGAAGGCAGGAAAGGGGCGAGATGCGCTGCCACGCCGATGGGGCCGGCACCCGGTCCGCCGCCGCCGTGGGGGATCGCAAAGGTCTTGTGCAGGTTGAGATGGCATACGTCCGCGCCGATGTTGCCCGGGCTCGTGAGACCCACCTGCGCGTTCATGTTCGCGCCGTCCATGTAAACCTGCCCGCCGTTTGCATGGATGATGGAGGTGATCTCAATGATGGATTCCTCATACACGCCGTGGGTGCTTGGGTAGGTCACCATCAGGCATGACAGATGGTCTTTGTGCAGCTCGGCCTTCTCGCGCAGGTCGTCCACGTCGATGTTGCCGTTTTTGTCGCATTTCACCACCACGATGTTCATGCCGCACATCGCAGCGCTGGCAGGATTGGTGCCGTGCGCAGAAGAAGGGATCAGCGCGACATTGCGGCCCCCTTCGCCGCGCGAGCGGTGATAGGCCTGGATCACCAGAAGGCCCGCATATTCGCCCTGCGCGCCGCTGTTGGGCTGAAAGCTCATTTGCGCAAAGCCCGTGATCTCCGACAACGCGGCATCTAGGCCAGAGATGACCTCCTGAAAACCTGCCGCCTGTTCAACAGGCACGAAGGGGTGTAGGCTGGCAAAGCCGGGCCAGGTCAGCGGCAACAGCTCCGCTGCGGCGTTCAGCTTCATCGTGCATGAGCCCAGTGCGATCATCGAATGAGTCAAGGACAGGTCCTTGTTCTCCAGCCTCTTGATGTAGCGCATCATCAGGGTTTCGGAGTGATGCGAATTGAACACAGGGTGGGTCAGTATCGCGGACTCCCTTGTGCCGATGCGAATGGTCTGGACATCAAGCCTGCACGCCGTCAATATCGGTGCGGGTTTTCCGGCAGCCTTTGCGAACACTGCGAGGATTGCGTTGAGATCGTTTATCGACGTGGTTTGATCCAGCGAAAAGCCAAGTCCGTCGCTGCTGTAGCGGAAATTGATTTCCGCAGACTCTGCGAAGGCATGTATTCTCACGTTGTCGGTGTGCATGAGGTGTAGCGTATCAAAGAAGCTTTCATGCGCGATCTGGTAGCCGAGTTTCTTCAGTTCGTCGGCAAGCAATGCGGCGGAAAGATGCACCCTTGTGGCAATGCCTTTGAGGCCGGTAGCGCCGTGATATACCGCATACATGCTGGCCATGATTGCAAGCAGCGCCTGAGCGGTGCAGATGTTGGAGGTGGCCTTCTCGCGTCGGATATGCTGTTCGCGCGTCTGCAGCGCCATGCGAAGCGCGGGGTTGCCGTCCGCATCGACAGACACGCCGATGATGCGCCCAGGCATCGAACGCTTGTAAGCGTCGCGGCAGGCAAAGTATGCCGCGTGCGGTCCGCCGTATCCCATAGGTACGCCGAAACGCTGACTGGAGCCAAACACGACGTCCGCACCCCATTCGCCCGGAGGAGGCAACAAGACGAGACTTAGGATGTCGGCTGCCACAGCAATACTCATGCCGTGTTGTTTTGCGCGATCCACGAATTCGCGGTAGTCATGCACGGCGCCATTGGCCGTCGGGTATTGCAACAGCGCGCCATACATCCTGTCGTTGAAAGTGACGCTTTTGAAGTCGCCGATCACAAGCTCGATCCCCAGTGGTTTGGCGCGGGTTTTCAGCAGCTCTATGGTTTGCGGGAAGCATTCGTGCGAGACGAAGAATGTGTTTTTGTGGGATGCGTCGTGGGCACGAAGGCTATGCAGCATGGTCATTGCTTCGGCGGCAGCTGTCGCTTCATCCAGAAGCGATGCATTGGCGATTTCCATGCCGGTCAGATCGACCACCATGGTTTGGAAATTTAGAAGCGCTTCAAGGCGTCCTTGGGCGATCTCGGCTTGGTAGGGGGTGTAGGCGGTGTACCAGCCCGGATTCTCGAGCACGTTGCGCTGTATCACGGGCGGCACGACGGTGTCGTAGTAGCCTAGGCCGATGTATGACTTGTAAAGTTTGTTCTTCGCCGCAATGCCTCTCAGATGGGAAAGGTATTCATATTCCGACATGCCATCGGGAAGGTTGAGCGGTGTCTTCAGGCGGATCGCTTTCGGTATGGTCTGATCGATCAGCGCATCGAGCGACGGCGCGTCGATTTTTTTGAGCATGTCCTGAACTTCATCTGGGGAAGGGCCATTGTGGCGGTTTAAAAATTGGTCGGAATTATTCATGGCAGAAATTTGAAAAACATGGATGATTGTGAGCGGAAAGCTCATAGTCGGTAGCCAATGCGCATTGGCTATCAGCTACAGGCCACGAGCTATTGGCGCTTAATGTGCTTCGCTGTCGACGAATACCTGATATGCGGCAGCATCCATAAGCGTGTTGACGTCGGCAGCATTGTCGGGCTTCATTCTGAACATCCATGCCGCATAAGGATCTTCATTGATGGATTCCGGACTGCCATCCAGTGCCCCGTTGGTTTCGGTAACCGTACCCGAGATTGGCGCATACACGTCTGCCGCTGCCTTGACCGATTCCACTACGGCGCATTCTTCGCGCGCTGCCAGGTGGCGTCCGACTGCGGGCGCTTCGACAAACACCATGTCGCCCAACAATTCCTGCGCGTGCTGAGTGATGCCTATGCTGATTGTGCCGTCCGCTTCTGTCTTGACCCATTCGTGGGAAGTCGTGTATTTCAGGTTGTCTGGATTGCTCATTGTGTCTCTCCTTACGGTCGATAGTTATTTGTCGTTAGTAGCTGGCTGTTAGTCATTAGTCATTAGTTGGCGCTGTCCTGCGGGTTTTCTCAACTGTCGACTAGCGCCTAACGACTGCTTATAAAACTGCTTTGCCATTTCTTGCGAACGGGTACTTTACCACTTGTGCGTTGAGCATTTTGTCGCGCACCGATACCTGCACAACATCTCCGATGGCAACTTCAGCGGGCACGCGAGCCAGCGCGATGGATTTTTCAAGTGTCGGGGAAAAGCTGCCGCTGGTGATCTCGCCTTCGCCGTGCGCGGTGTGCACCTTCTGGTGGCCGCGCAACACGCCTTTGTCTGTCAACAGGAGCCCCACCAGTTTCCTTGCAGGAGGATGGGCCAGAAGGGCCGCCTTGCCTATGAAATCCCGGGCGCTCTTGAGATCGACCGTCCAGGCAAGACCTGATTCCAGCGGGTTGACCAGCTCGTCCATGTCCTGCCCGTAGAGGTTCATGCCCGCTTCCAGTCGCAGGGTGTCGCGCGCGCCAAGACCAATCGGCTTCACGCCTTTTTCCGCGAGCGCCGCCCAGAAGAAGGGAGCAGCCTTGGCCGGAATCATGATTTCAAAACCGTCCTCCCCTGTATAACCTGTGCGCGCGATGAACATCTCGCCCATCTCCACTGCGCTGAATGGGACCAGATTTTCGGAAAGCTCCTGGCTGCCGGGCAGTGCTTCCCATACCTTTGCGCGTGCATTCGGCCCCTGCACCGCGATCATCGCAAGTTCCATGCGAGGAGTGATTGCAAGATTCGGCGCGTGCGATGCGACCTGTTCCTTCATCCATGCGATGTCCTTGTCCGCGGTGCCAGCGTTGACCACGACGCGAAACCAGGCTTCGTTCATGAAATAGATGATCAGGTCGTCGATCACGCCGCCATCCGGGAGCAGCATGGTCGAATACAGCGCCTTGCCGGGTGTCGTCAGTTTGTCCGCATTGTTTGCCAGAAGGTAGCGTAGAAATGCGCGCACGCCATCGCCTTTGATGTCCACCACGCGCATGTGGGAGACGTCGAACATGCCGCAGTCCCGCCGCACCTGATGGTGTTCCTCGATCTGGGAGCCGTAGTTCACCGGCATGTCCCAGCCGCCGAAGTCCACCATTTTCGCGCCCATTGCGCGGTGTGCTGCATTGAGGGGTGTCTGCTTGAGAGTCGTCATGTCGTCTTCCGAAAATAAAAAAGGCGCTGCACGATATCGTGCAGCGCCCCATCTGTCCTCGGTACCTGAGAGATTACAAGATTGTCATTAAACTGGATTCCCGCTTTCGCAGGATAACCAGCGACTTGTCCGCTTGCGAACTTAGTCGAATGGCTAGCAGCTTCATCAATGACGAATATTGTGTGCCCCTTCGGTGGCAGGTTTTGGCCTGCGCTCTCCAGATTTGCCTGTGCCAACGGTTCTTTTGCCTGAGCGGTTGCGGGTGTTGCGCCTTCGGCGGTGGATCTGATCCACGCTCTCCCATTGGTCTGAACGGCAGTGCGGATTATGCTGCAAAGTGCAACGGCTGACAACTTTTTCGTGCAATCAGCCCGCGAGTTTCTTCTGCAGCACCTCGTTGAGCTGTCCGGGATTGGCTTTGCCCTTGCTCGCTTTCATTGCGAGCCCCACGAAGAAGCCGAACAGCTTGTCCTTACCTGCGCGGTATTCAGCCACCTTGTCGGCATTGGCGGCAATGATCCCGTCCACCAGCGCTTCGATCGCGCCTGTGTCGGATACCTGCCTCAGGCCTTTTGCCTCGATGATCACATCGGCATCACCGCCTTCCGACCACAGCGTGCGGAACACTTCCTTCGCACCCGAGTTGGAGATGGTGTTGTCTGCGATGCGGATCAGCATGCTGCTCAATTGTAGAGGTGATACCGGGCATTGCGTTATTTCCAGGCCGTCGCGATTAAGCTGTGCGCTGACTTCGCCGATGATCCAGTTGGCTGCCAGTTTGGCATTTGCAGGACCCGCCACGGAAACGCATGTATCGAAGAAGTCCGCCATATCCCGTGAACTGGTGAGCATGGAGGCGTCATAGGCGGTCAGAGTATATTGATCCATGTAGCGTGTGTGGCGGGCCTCGGGCAACTCAGGCAGAGTCGCGCGCATTTGCTCTTTCCATTCCTCGCTGATGTCCAGTGGAAGCAGGTCGGGATCGGGGAAGTAGCGGTAATCGTGCGCCTCTTCCTTGCTGCGCATCGCGCGGGTTTCGCCGGTATCGGGGTTGAACAGCACCGTTGCCTGCTGGATTTTTCCGCCACTCTCTATGGTGTCTATCTGCCACTGTACTTCGTAGTCGATCGCTTGCTGCATGAATTTGAACGAGTTCAGGTTCTTGATCTCTCGGCGCGTGCCCAAAGGTTCGCCTTTGTGTCTCACCGACACGTTCACGTCGCAGCGGAAGGAGCCTTCCTGCATGTTGCCGTCCGATATGCCTATCCAGCGCACCAGCGTGTGCAACGCTTTTGCGTAGGCTACAGCCTCGGCGGCAGAGCGCATGTCGGGCTCGGAGACAATTTCAAGCAGTGGCGTGCCGGCGCGGTTAAGGTCAACGCCTGTCATGCCTTGAGACGCGCCATGCACCGATTTTCCTGCATCTTCTTCTAGATGGGCGCGGGTGATGCGCACGACTTTTTCATAAGTCTTTCCTGGGCCATTCGAAGAGCCAGAAAGAGGCTCAACTTGTATTTTCAGTGCGCCCATACCCACCACAGGCAGATCGAACTGGCTGATCTGGTAGCCCTTGGGAAGATCCGGATAGAAATAATTCTTGCGCGCAAAAACAGAACGCGGCGCGATATGTGCGCCTATGGCGAGACCAAATCTGATCGCGCGTTCAACTGCCCCCTTGTTCAGCACCGGCAATACGCCGGGCAACGCAATGCTCACCGCATCGGCCTGGGTGTTGGGTTCTGCGCCGTATTCCGTGGGGGCGCCGGAAAAAATCTTGCTGCATGTGGAGAGCTGCGTATGTACTTCCAATCCGATGATGGTTTCCCAGGTCATGGTGTTTCCTTAACAGGAGACCGGCTGTGCCAGTCAGTCGCCAGTTGATATTGGTGCGCGATATTCAGCATGCGCGCCTCTTCAAAATAATTGCCGATGATCTGAAGTCCTGCCGGCATTCCATTGCTGTCAAACCCGCAGGGGACAGACATACCTGGAAGCCCTGCGAGATTCACCGCGATGGTATAGATGTCGGAAAGATACATCTGCACAGGATCATCATTCTTCTCGCCAAGCCTGAACGCGGTGGAAGGGGAGGTCGGTCCCATGATGACATCACACTGCTTGAATGCATCGGCAAAGTCCTGTGCGATCAAACGGCGTATCTTTTGCGCCTGCAGATAGTATGCGTCGTAATAGCCGTGCGAGAGCACATAAGTGCCTATCATGATACGGCGTTTGACTTCAGCGCCGAATCCTTGGGCACGGCTTTTCTCGTACATGTCGGCAAGATCAGTATATTCGGGCGCGCGGTAACCGTAGCGAACTCCATCATAGCGCGACAGGTTGCTGGAAGCCTCGGCTGGGGCTAGCACGTAATAGACCGGCACCGCAAGCCTTGAATTGGGCAGACTGATGTCAACGGTCACAGCCCCGAGCTTCCTGTATTCGGCAATCGCGTCCTCTACGCGGGCGGCCACATCGGGCGACAGTCCTTCGGCAAAAAACTCTTTCGGCAGTCCGATGCGCAGCCCCGCTAAAGGAAGATTCAAATCGCGCGCATAGTCTTCCTTTTCGCGTGGCAAGGATGTCGAGTCTCGCTCGTCGAAGCCTGTCATCACGTTAAGCATCAGCGCGCAATCCTCGGCGCTTCGCGCCATCGGCCCTGCTTGATCCAGGCTGGAGGCAAAGGCGATCATGCCATAGCGCGAAACCGTGCCATAGGTCGGCTTGATGCCGGTGATGCCGCACAGTGCTGCAGGCTGGCGTATCGAGCCGCCTGTGTCGGTCCCCGTTGCCGCAGCGCAAAGGCGCGCAGCAACCGCGGAGGCTGCACCGCCGGAACTGCCACCGGGGACTGAGTTCTGGTTCCACGGATTTCTGACAGGGCCGAAATATGATGTTTCATTGCTTGATCCCATCGCGAACTCGTCCATGTTGGTCTTGCCGAGATTGACCGCGCCCGCATGGTTGAACTGTTCGATCACGTGCGCGTCATAGGGAGCGATGAAATCGGAGAGCATTTTGGATCCGCAGGTGGTGCGCCAGCCTTTTGCGCAGAAGATGTCCTTCTGTGCGACAGGGATGCCGGTCAGGGGTTGTGCCTGGCCTTTTGCCAGTAGTTCGTCGGCGGCTTTTGCCTGGGCCAGGCTGATAGCGGCATCGGTCGTGATATAGGCGTTGTATACCGGATTGTGCGCAGCGATGCGCCCAAGGTACAGATTGGTGAGTTCGACGCTGGAAATCTTTTTGGCGCGCAATGCGGCGCTCATTTGCTTGAGGCTGGAATTCAACATGGCGGTTACTCGATGACTTGCGGGACGAGATAAAGACCGGATTCAACTTGCGGCGCAATGCTTTGGAAAAGTCCGCGCTGGTCTGTCTCGGTGACTTTGTCTTCACGCAGTCGCTGAGACAGATCCTGGGCGTGCGACATGGGTTCTATCCCCTTGGTGTCCACGGACTGCATCTCCTCGATGAGTTCAAAGATGCCGGACAGTTGTGACTTGGCGGCCTCGATTTCGGCGTTGTTCATCGCAAGACGCGCTAGATGCGCTACTTTTTGAACATCGGCAATGCTTAATGACATAGTAAAAACTTTATAATGGTAGAGTTAATAGAGTATCATAACAACTTTAACAGTACACCTTATTGGACTTCTCGGGAATCAACATGTTTGGATTTTTTAACGGCTATTTTTCTAACGACCTAGCGATCGATCTGGGGACGGCGAATACCTTGATCTGGGTGCGCGGGCAAGGCATCGTGCTGAACGAGCCTTCGGTCGTGGCGATCCGCCAGGAAGGCGGGCCCAACGGCAAGAAGATCATCCAACAGGTGGGTCTGGGCGCCAAGCAGATGCTGGGACGTACGCCCGGCAATATTACAGCGATACGCCCGATGAAGGACGGCGTGATTGCCGACTTTACCGTCACCGAGCAGATGCTCAAGCAATTCATACGCAAGGTCTACAAGGCCAGCATATTTAGTCCTAGCCCGCGCATCGTGATTTGCGTGCCCTGCGGTTCCACCCAGGTTGAGCGCCGCGCGATCCGCGAATCCGCTGTCGGTGCCGGTGCGCGTCGAGTCGAGTTGATCGAGGAGCCGATGGCCGCAGCGATCGGCGCAGGGTTGCCGGTGGAAGAGGCGACAGGCTCCATGGTGGTGGATATCGGCGGCGGCACGACCGAGGTCGGCGTGATCTCGCTGGGCGGCACGGTGTATTCGGGTTCGGTGCGCGTAGGCGGCGACAAGTTCGACGAGGCGATCATCAACTACATCCGGCGTAACTATGGCATGCTGATCGGCGAGACAACGGCAGAAGAGATCAAGAAAACCATAGGCTCTGCCTTCCCGGGTTCGGAAGTGCGCGAGATGGAAGTGAAAGGGCGCAATCTGGCAGAAGGCGTGCCGCGCAGTTTCACCATTTCCAGTAATGAGATCCTTGAAGCGCTGACCGATCCGCTCAACAATATCGTCAGCGCGGTTAAGATCGCGCTGGAGCAAACTCCGCCCGAGCTCGGCGCGGATATCGCAAACAAGGGGATGGTGCTGACAGGCGGCGGCGCGCTGCTGCGCGACATTGACCGGTTGCTGATGGAAGAAACCGGCTTGCCTGTGCTGATCGCCGATGATCCCCTGACTTGCGTGGTGCGCGGCTCGGGCCGTGCGCTGGAAAGCATGGACAAGTCAACCGGCATCTTCACGACAGAATAAGGATTTTTGGTAAGTTGTGAACAGGGAGTTGTAGCTGGAATAAGTGGCGATTCGTCACTTTCCACTTTTCACTTTCAACTTACGATTAACGATGGAAGGCACGCAAACTTTTCAGGTATTTAACAGAGGTCCCAGCCCGGCTGCGCGCCTTGTGTTTTTTGCCGTGCTATCCCTGCTGCTGATGTTTGTCGATGCGCGTTTCCGTTATCTTGAATCCACCCGCAGTCTGCTTTCCGAATTGGTTTATCCGATACAACGCCTTGCGACATTGCCCAATGTGCTTTGGCAGCAGACGGCGGGTTTTTTCGTGAGCCATCAGAATCTGCTCGAAGAAAACAAGGTGCTGCATCGCCAGCATGAAACGGACATGGCCCAACTCGTGCAATGGCAGGCCATGCTGCACGAGAATCAGCAGTTGCGCACATTGCTGGCATTGCAGCAGCGCAGCCAGTTCAATGTCCAGTTTGCCGAGATCGTTTATGCCGAACGCGATGTTTTCAGACGCAAGGTGTTGATCAACAAAGGCAGTGCGGCCAATATTCAGGAAGGCCGGGTGGTGATGGATGACAAGGGCATCGTGGGGCAGGTCACACGAGTCTATCCTTGGTTGTCTGAAGTCACATTAATCACCGAAAAGGATCATGCCGTGCCAGTGCAGGTGCAGCGCAACGGATTGCGCAGCATTGCATTCGGCTCCGGGGATACCAGCCATCTGGCGTTGCGCTACATGCCTGTGAGCGCCGATATTGTCAAGGGCGATGTGCTGGTGACGTCTGGCGTAGATGGGATTTATCCGCCGGGTATCCCGGTGGCCAGAGTTGAACTGATAGAGCGCGATCCTGCTTATCCTTTTGCGCGCATAGTCTGCAAACCGCTGGGCGGAGTTGATGAACACCGTTTCCTGATGGTATTGTCGACTATTCCTGCACTGCCTGCACGTCCGGAAACGATGCCTCCCCCAGCTAAGCAGAAGGCGAAGGGTGCGCATTGATGGCTAAGCAAAAGCGTCAGGAAATTTTGCGCCCTGTCAGCAATTTGTTCATTGCAAGCAGCGTGCTTGCAGCGTTGCTGCTCAATGCTCTGCCATGGGAGGGCATATGGCTGGTTCTGCGCCCCGACTTCGTGGCGGTGGTCTTGCTATATTGGTGCACGCACAAACCGCATCGTCTGGGAATCGGCCTGTCGTGGGTGGTAGGCATACTTTCCGATGTGAATGATGCCAGCTTGTTCGGGCAGCACGCGCTGTCCTATACCGTACTGGCATTTGGCGGCATAGTGTTGAGCCGACGCATAAGGATGTTCGATCTGCGCGAGCAGACCACGCAGGTATTCCTGATTCTTCTCGCGACTTATTCCGTCTATGCCGTGGTGCACTGGCAGGTCAATGGCCAATTGGCATGGAGCTATTTCCTGGGTTGCCTGACCTCGACGCTGCTGTGGATTCCGGCCAGCTCTTTGTTTCAGTCAGTGCGTCAACTGCGCGTGGACCGTGAATGAACAACCGCATTGAACTGAAGAATCATCAGCAGGAGATGTTCAATTTTCGCTTGCGCCTGTTCATCGGCATCGGCTTCGCGTTGCTGTTGCTTGGGGTGCTGCTTGGCCGATTTGTCTATCTGCAGGTGATGCGCCATTCGTATTACCACACGCTGGCCGAAAAGAACCGCATCTCTATCATGCCTATCGTGCCTAATCGTGGCCTGATACTGGATAGGAACGGCGTGGTGCTGGCGCATAATTTCTCAGGCTACACGCTGGAAATCACGCCGAGCAAGGTGAAGAATTTGCAGACGACCATAGACGAACTGGCGAAGATTGTGGATATCGAGCCCAGGGATCGTAAGCGTTTCAAGAAACTGCAGGCCGAGAGCCATGATTTTGAGACGCTGATGATAAGAAGCCGCTTGAGCGATGAGGAAGTCGCGCGTTTTGCAGCGCAGCAGTACCGTTTTCCAGGCGTCGAAATCAAGGCGCGCCTATTCCGTGACTATCCTTATTCGGACAAGACGGCGCACCTTCTGGGTTACATCGGGCGAATCAACCAAGCCGACCAGGACAAGCTGGAGGAGAAGGACGAAGAAGCAAATTATCGCGGTACGGATTACATCGGTAAGACGGGCCTTGAACAGTATTACGAGGATGAGCTGCACGGCAAAACCGGGATAGAGCAGGTCGAGGTGGATTCTGCAGGTCGCGCCGTGCGCATACTGTCGCGCACGCCGCCGGTGTCCGGCAATACGCTGATTCTGAGCATAGACGCGAAGCTGCAGGAGATTGCGGAGCAGTCCTTCGGAAATTACCGCGGCGCATTGGTGGCGATCGATCCTGCCAGTGGCGAAGTGCTGGCCTTCGTGAGTAAGCCTGGCTATGACCCCAGCCTTTTCGTCGACGGCATTGATGCGGACAGTTGGAAAGAACTGAATGAGTCTCTTGATCATCCGCTGAACAACCGCGTACTGCGCGGCCAATATCCATCTGGATCCACGATCAAGCCTTTCATGGCATTGGCAGGCCTTTATTACAAGGTGCGCTCGCCGACCCAGACCATCAGTGATCCGGGGTATTTCACCCTGCCAGGCAATTCTCACCATTACAGGGACTGGAAGCCGGGCGGACATGGCATGGTGGATATGTTCAAATCCATCGTGGTTTCCTGCGACACTTATTATTATGGTCTTGCAACAGAGCTCGGGATAGACCGCATCTTCAGCTATCTATCGGGTTTTGGCTTTGGCAAGAAGACCGGCATAGATCTCGATGGGGAGACATCCGGTTTGCTACCTTCACAGGAATGGAAGCAGAAGCATTTCAAACAGAAATGGTATGCGGGTGACACGGTGTCTGTGGGCATAGGCCAGGGCTACAGTCTGGTGACGCCATTGCAGCTTGCGATGGCGACGGCTACGCTCGCCAATGGCGGCATAGGTTATCATCCGCATCTCTTGATGGAAGTGAAGAATTCGAGCACAGGGCAAATTCGTAAACTAGAAAACAGTCCGGCTTTTGATGTCAAGATCGATCCTGAGAGCCTTGACTTGGTCAAGCGCGCCATGCAGGCGGTGACACAGCCGGGCGGAACGGCGGCACAGGCTTCAGCCGGCGCGCCCTACACCATAGCCGGCAAGACCGGTACCGCGCAGGTAGTTGGCATGAAACAGGGGGAAAAATACGATGCCAGCAAGCTTGATGAGCGGCACCGCGATCACGCATGGTTTATTGCGTTTGCGCCGGTGGACAAGCCCAGGATTGCAATCGCCGTGCTGGTGGAAAACGGCGGTCATGGCGGCGGCACGGCAGCGCCCATCGCTCGTCGCGTGATGGATTATTATCTGCTTGGCAAAGTGCCGGATGCTGTGAAAGTTGCCGAACCGGCAGCCTCGGCCGTGCCTGTGGTGGACTGATATGACAAGACGACAATTTTTGCAGCGCATCACGGCACATCTTGACAGGCCGCTCCTGGCGGGCATGATGCTGCTGATGGCAGTCAGCCTGCTGACTTTGTATAGCGCTGGCGACCATAGTATGGACCGGGTCATGGCGCAAGGCTTGAATATTCTGGTGGCGCTGGTTTGCATGTGGATCGTTGCCAACCTGCCCTTGCATTACCTGATGCGCACTGCCGTGCCGATATACGTGCTGGGCATGCTGCTGCTGCTGGGTGTACTGACTCCGCTTGGCGTCAGTAGTCATGGCGCGAAGCGCTGGTTGAACATCGGCGTGGCGACCATACAGCCTTCCGAACTGATGAAGATCGGCGTTCCATTAATGATGGCCTGGTATTTCGAGAAACATGAGGCCACCCTGAGGATGAAAAATTACATCGTGGCAGCAATGTTGTTGCTGATGCCAGTGGGGCTGATTGCAAAGCAGCCAGACCTTGGTACTGCGCTTTTGATTTCCGCCAGCGGATTTTATGTGCTGTTCCTGGCTGGATTAAGCTGGCGCGTAATGGGCGGATTGTTTATCGCGGCCGTTGCCAGTGCGCCGGTGATGTGGAAGATGATGCACGAGTACCAGCGCCACCGCATCGAGATGTTGTTCGATCCGTCGCAGGACGCGCTGGGCAAGGGATATCATACGATACAGGGGATGATCGCAGTCGGTTCCGGCGGAATCCTGGGCAAGGGGTATCTCAACGGCACACAGACGCACCTCGATTTTCTACCCGAGCGTACTACGGATTTCATCTTTGCGGTCTATTCGGAAGAGTTCGGGTTGGTCGGCAATCTGATATTGCTGGCGATCTACTTTTTCGTGATATGGCGCGGCTTCGTCATCACGGCCAATGCATCGACCTATTTCACGCGGCTTATGGCAGGATCGATCACGCTGACATTTGCCACCTATGCCTTTGTCAACATGGGCATGGTCAGCGGCATCCTGCCCATCGTGGGCGTGCCACTGCCGCTGGTCAGCTACGGGGGGACCTCCATGCTGACGCTGCTGCTGGGGTTTGGTATGCTGATGAGTATTCAGACGCACAAAAAGCTGGTCAAGACTTGAAAAAGGAGCAAGCATGAAGAGACTCATCGTCATATTGGCGGCGTTGGTGCTCACTGCCTGTGGCAGCGCACCGCAGCGTCAAATGGAAACTCCATCCCTGCCCGCAGCGGGCCATGCGCCAACTGAACAGGCGCCAATTTCGGGATCAGGCGGCTACCTTGCCGGAGATGGCCCGGATGATCACCCGCCTGCGAATATCGATGCAATACCGGATGCAGTGCCTGTCGTGGAGCCTTTGCATCGTTACGCCAATCGCCCTTACATCGCGCTGGATAAAACCTATAGACCGTTGAGCAAGCCTGGTCATTTCAAGCAACGTGGGATCGCATCATGGTATGGCAGGAAATTCAATGGACAGCGCACCGCCAGCGGCGAGAAATACGATATGTATGCGATGACGGCTGCGCACCCGACGCTGCCGATACCAAGCTATGTGCGAGTGACCAATGTCGCCACAGGAAAATCCGTCATAGTTCGCATCAATGACCGTGGGCCTTTCCTGCACGACCGGGTGATAGACCTGTCCTATACCGCAGCGCACAAGCTTGGTATCGTGGGCAAAGGAAGCATGGAAGTGGAAATCGAGAGCCTGGCTGCGGATGCCCATCCAATAGCCAAGACTGAAGTTGCACAAAGCGCTCCACCTGGATCAGTAGTTCGGCCTGCCAGTGAGCCCGCCGCGCAGGTTGATGGCGAGGTTATTCCTCAGCCTGTGAGTAGTGCGCCGATTGCAGCCGACGCACCTTCCGGAAATATTTTTTTGCAACTGGGCGCATTCAATACGCTGGCTGCCGCGGAACAGTTCTTGTCCGAGATGCGGACTAGGTTAGGTGATGCGGGCAAGGGACTTGCATTGTTCACGCAAGAAAACAAGACACGCGTTCGCATCGGCCCTTATGCCAGCCTGGCAGATGCTAGAAGCAGCCGCGAGAATTTGAAGGATAAGCTGGGTTTTCTGCCTATGGTGAGCGTGCACTAAAAAGCCAGCAGTTAGTCGCTGGTAGCGAGTGGCGATACAAGCTAGAATTTTTTTGTCATCGCTTCAAGTGCATTTATCACATCAGTGATGACGGGAGTCCAGTCGCCCATGGTGGATTGTCTAAATAACCGCATGACCTCCGGATACCAAGGAGAGTCGCAGCGCTCGGTGAGCCAGCGCCAGTCGGTCTTGTAGTCGGGCAACAATACCCAGCAGGGCTTACCCAGAGCGCCGGCGAGGTGAGCCACTGCCGTATCGATGCAGATGACGAGATCAAGACAGCTAATCACTGCGGCCGTGTCGGCAAAGTCCGTAAGCTGTGCACCCAGACTTGTCAAGGGAAGGCCGTCGGGCGGAACCTCGTTCTCTCCTGCGCCCTTCTGCAGGCTGATAAAGGTAATATTTTTTACTGACCAGAGCGGGGCGAGAAGGGCAAGCGAGGGCAGGGAACGATCCGCATCGTTTTCGAATTGCACGCTGCCGCGCCAGACCAGGCCGACTCGCAGGCCATTTTGAGGGACAAGGGGCTTCCATTTTTCAATGCGATCGGCACTCACATGCAGATAGGGTAATTTTGCAGGAATAGAGTCGAGGCTCGTGTTGCAAAGACGTGGAATACTGAGCAAAGGTGTCCAGAAATCCCGGCCCAATGAAGGCAGTGGCTCATCGAAGGAAATGATGGAATCAACACCCGATAGAGTCGAGAGCAGTTTTTTTAAGGGTGGATGACATAATAGGGTGATGGAAACTGCGCCCTGTTCCTTCAGAACTTCCGCATACCGGCAGAACTGGATCACGTCGCCGAACCCAGCTTCAAAGCAGATCAAGATGGATTTTCCCGCGAGCGATTCACCCTGCCATCTTGGCATGGGAAGCAGCTTTGCAAGCGGCACATACCAGTCGCGCGCCTCGAGCGACTGCCAGCCTTCTTCGAATCTGCCCTGTCGCAACAGCAGGTAACTCAGGTTGAAGCGTGCATTGGTATAGGTTTCATCCAGAAACAATGCGGTGCGGTAACAGCGTTCTGCTTCCTCCTCGCGCTTCATACAAGCATAGAGCACGCCAAGATTCGACCAGGCGTCAGGCGAGCCTGCATTGAGTTCGATGGCTTTCCGGTAGGCTACTTCGGCTTCAATGAAACGTTTCTGTTTTGCCAGCAGAACACCCAGATTGAGATGAGTTTGTGGATAGCCTGGATTCAACGCGATGGAGCGCAAATAATGCATTTCCGCGGTCTTGTTTTCGTCGCGCAGGCTGAGCAACATCGCGAGGTTGGTGTGCGCCTCCGCAAGATCGGGGGTAAGCTGCACTGCATTTTCAAAGCAGAGTTCCGCATTGCCATTATCGCCCGCTTGCATGTGGCGTATACCTTGAAAAAAAAGCGCTTCGGCCTTTGAACGATCGGTGATTGGCATGGCGGCTTTGGGTAAGAATTGGGAAAAGTCTGCTGCTGCAGGTATAATTATCACAGAAAAAGCTGTTGTCCACGAAATACACGAAAAAAACTAACAAATTCAATCTGATATAGTAATTAATAGCGCCATCCGATTGGTGGGCTGCTGAATTCTTTTAACACATTGTTTCATTTGGTGACTTTCGTGTTTTTCGCGGAAGGAAAAGGCTTTTAGGGTTATTGAACAGGCGGGGCAATGAACGCAACCGTATCCAGGGGCGAAGTTGGCCCGGCGGAAGAATGGAATGAGGCTTGCTGATTTCTGGCGGGCTTTTTTGTTTTGTGGTGCAGGATAATGAATCAGACAGATATCAATATGGATGAAGCAGTACCTTCGGAAATCGCGCGCGAGGTGAAACGCCGCCGCACCTTTGCGATCATTTCCCATCCCGACGCAGGTAAAACTACGCTGACTGAAAAGCTGCTGCTGTTTGGCGGTGCAATCCAGATGGCGGGTACGGTGAAGGCGAGAAAGAGCGGTCGTCATGCGACTTCAGACTGGCTTGAAATCGAAAAGCAACGAGGCATTTCTGTGGCAAGTTCGGTGATGCAGTTCACGTTCGACGACTGCGTGATCAATTTGCTCGACACGCCGGGTCACCAGGACTTTTCAGAGGATACCTATCGAGTGCTGACTGCAGTGGACGCAGCGGTGATGGTGGTGGATGCGGCCAAGGGTGTCGAGGAACAGACCATCAAGTTGCTCGAAGTATGCCGCCTGCGCAATACGCCCATCATCACGTTCATCAACAAGATGGACCGCGAAGTGCGCGAACCGCTGGAAGTGCTGGACGAAATCGAGTCTGTGCTCAAGATACGCTGCGCGCCGGTGACCTGGCCTATCGGCATGGGCAAGCGCTTTCAGGGTGTATATCATCTGCTGAATGATGAGGTATTGCGTTTTTTGCCGGGTGAGGCGAAGGCGGGGCAGGAAGTCGAAACCTTGCGTGGTGAGGAGATTGACAGGTTGGCTGTCCAGTGCCCGTCCGAGATGAAGACGATGAGGGATGAAACCGAGCTTGTGATGGGGGCTGGCGCATCATTCGATTTGCAGGAATTCTTGCGCGGACAGCAGACGCCTGTGTTTTTCGGCTCTGGTGTGAACAACTTCGGCGTGCGTGAAATACTGCGCGCACTGGTGGACTGGGCACCTTCACCGTTGCCGCGCGAGACTGATGTGCGCAAGGTTTTGCCGACAGAGCCTGCGTTTACCGGTTTCGTTTTCAAGATACAGGCCAATATGGATCCGAACCACCGCGACCGCATCGCATTCCTGCGGGTATGTTCGGGCCGATACACATCGGGTATGAAGGTCAAACACCGCCGTACCGGAAAAGAAATGAAGCTGGCCAATGCGGTGACCTTCATGGCCAACGAACGCACGCGCATGGACGAAGCCTATGCGGGCGACATCATCGGCATACACAATCACGGGCAACTGCAGATAGGCGATGTGCTGACCGAAGGCGAGACGCTCACGTTCAAGGGTATCCCTTATTTTGCGCCCGAGTTGTTCAGTCGCGCGCGGCTTAGAGACCCGATGAAAGCCAAGCAGTTACAGAAAGGGCTGCGCCAGCTGGGTGAAGAAGGTGCGGTGCAGGTTTTCGAACCACTGGCCGACAGCAATCCTTTGATCGGTGCGGTAGGGCAACTGCAGTTTGAAGTGGTCGAACATCGCTTAAAAGCGGAATACGGCGTGGATGCGGTATTTGAGCGCGCAGGCATACATACGGCGCGCTGGGTGACCTGTCCGGATGCTGTTCATCTCAACGAATTCGTCAAGGCTAACCAGAGCCGTTTGGCGCGCGATGTGGACGGCAACTATGCCTATCTTGCCGACACCGGAGTGAATCTGCGGCTGGCACAGGAGCGATGGCCCAAGATACAATTTCACGCGACGCGCGAACACGGCCAGCAGCTGAACTAAGAGCCAGGGCGGCAGTCTGTTGCGTTTAGATTAAGGATATGCGATGAAATCAAAAGCTGTGGTGTTGATCATGTTGGCGTTGATGTCTGTCACGGCCTACGCTTCTGGTGCGCCCTGGTACAAATGGAAAAACATAAGGGATCGCACAGTGATGTGTTCGCAGATCAGACCGGGTGAAGCGTGGATCGTGTTTCAGGGTCCTTTCATGGAGTCGGGCTGCAAGAAACCTGGCTATCCGCAGTGACTTTTCCGCGAGGAAATGCAGCGCTCCAGTGATATAATCCGCATCTCTTTAACGGTGCTGCCCAATGTCTGTCGTCTTGAATTTCAAATCCCATATTTCCGAATTGTTTGCAGAGGCGCTGCGAAAAGTTGCGCCCGATCATGCGGATGCAACCATACTGATCGAGCGTCCCAAGCTGGCATCTCATGGCGATTATGCCTGCAACCTGGCGATGCAGCTTGCCCGATTGCTTAAGAAGTCGCCGCGCGATATTGCGCAAACCCTGATTGCCGCCTTACCCAAGTCCGAGGTACTCGCAAAGGTTGAGGTTGCAGGTGCTGGATTCATCAATTTATTTATCACCCGGGCTGCCAAGCAGCAGATCGTGCATGCGGTGCTGCATGCGGGTGCGGGTTATGGGCACATTCATTTGGGGTTGGGACGAAAGCTCCAGGTGGAATTTGTCTCGGCCAATCCGACAGGCCCTTTGCATGTGGGACACGGGCGGGGCGCTGCGGTGGGGGACTGTTTGTGCAACGTGCTGCATGCGGCAGGCTGGCAAGTCATTCGCGAATTCTATTACAACGATGCAGGTGTTCAGATCGACAATCTGATGCGCTCGGTGCAGTTGCGCTGCAAGGGAGTCACGCCCGATGATCCTGCATGGCCCGAAAACGGCTATCGCGGCGACTATATCGCTGATGTGGCGCGCGCTTACATGGCGCGCGAAACGGTAGAGGCGGATGACCAGCATATCACCGGCGATGGCGATGAGGATAATGAAGAGGCGATACGCCATTTTGCGGTGGCTTACCTGCGCCGCGAGCAAGATCTCGATCTGCGTGCCTTCAATGTCGAGTTCGACGTGTTTTCGTTGGAGTCTGCGCTGTATCGGGACGGGAAAGTCGAAGATGTCGTCAATCAATTGATCGCCAGCGGCCATACCTATGAACAGGACAACGCACTGTGGCTGCGCACCACCGATTTTGGCGACGACAAGGACCGCGTGATGAGAAAGTCGGATGGCGGCTATACCTATTTCGTCCCTGATGTGGCCTATCATCTTGAGAAATGGCGACGCGGCTTTGTGCGCGTGATCAACGAGCAGGGGGCTGATCATCACAGCACGATCACGCGCGTGAGAGCTGGGTTGCAGGCGCTTAATGTCGGTATCCCGAATGGCTGGCCGGATTATGTGCTGCACCAGATGGTGACGGTGTTGAAAAACGGAGAAGAAGTCAAGATATCCAAACGTGCAGGCAGCTATGTGACTTTGCGCGACCTGATAGATGAAGTCGGCTGCGATGCAACGCGCTATTTTCTGGCGGCGCGTCATCCAGACTCGCAGCTGGTTTTCGACATTGACCTTGCCAAATCCAAGAGCAATGACAACCCTGTCTATTACATACAGTATGCGCATGCGCGCATCAGCACGGTGCTGGAGCTTTGGGGAGGCGAGCGACTCCAATTGCTGCAGGCCGATGTCAGCCTGTTGGACAGCGAATATGAAACCGCGCTGTTGCAGCAACTTATCGATTATCCACAGGTAATCGAAAGTGCCGCAGAAGATCTGGCGCCACACCACATCGCGTTCTATCTGAAGGAATTGGCTGCTGCGTTTCATAGCTATTATAATGCTTCGCGTTTCCTGGTCGATGATGAAGCGACCAAGTACGCGCGGCTTGCGCTGATTGCGGCCGCCGCGCAGGTGATGAAGAATGGTCTGGCGCTGTTGGGAATCAGCGCGCCGGAAAAAATGTAATCGAACCATTTTGATAATTGGAAAAACATGAGCCGATCCACAAGCAATAAGGCCGTTACAAGGAAGAGCGGCAGTCCGATGTTGATGGGAATTCTGCTGGGTATGATTCTGGGCGTTGCGTTGGCAGCAGGGCTGGCATGGTATCTGCTCAAATCTCCTAGCCCCTTTGTCAACAAGGAACAGAATCAAACGGCAGAAGTCATCAAGCCCGATGTCGAGGTAGCCAAACCCAAACCCAAACCAGCTGCGGAGCCGGCTTCGGGCGTAGGTGATGCCAAGCCCAGATTTGAGTTTTACAAGGTCCTGACGGACAAGCCGGATGCAGGTTCGCCAAAGCCTGACACGGGTGCAGCGGAACCTGCGAAAGCGACTGGAGCCAAGCCGTCGTTCAAACCGGTCTATTTGCAGGCGGGCGCATTTTCAAATGAGTCAGATGCAGAGAATCTCAAGGCCATTTTAGCGATGAAGGGTTTGGAGGCCAGCGTGCAAACGGTCACGGTAGCGGGTCATGGCCAGATTCATCGCGTGCGGGTAGGCCCTTTCCAGAGCGAGCAGGAGTTGAACAGTGCGCGCAGCACGTTGAAGCAGGGTGGATTCGAGGCTACCCAGTCGCATTGACATATCAAGTATTTCCCATACCTTTGAAGGAGAAATAAATGAAATCCGGGTTCAAGTCCTTTCTTTTTGCAGTTGCATTCCTGTTTTCCGGCGCGGCTTTTTCAGCGGCACAGCTCGGCACCGATTATTCCATGCTGGCCACGCCTCAGCCTGCGAGCACGAAAAAAATCGAGGTGATGGAGTTCTTTTTCTACGAATGCCCGCATTGCTATCATTTACATAACGAGCTGATGGGCTGGGAGAAATCCATGCCTAGCGATGTCGAGATGGTTTTTGTTCCCACCATATTCCGCGATTCAACG
Source organism: Pseudomonadota bacterium (assembly GCA_021787435.1). Lineage (GTDB taxonomy): Bacteria > Pseudomonadota > Gammaproteobacteria > Burkholderiales > Gallionellaceae > Gallionella. Next base: position 26,039 of record JAJYLY010000009.1, read on the forward strand.
GAGCCGCTTGCGCGTGCCTATTATGCGCTGGAGGCTCTGGGTAAAAGCAAGCAGCTGGAGGATCCGATCTACCAGGCGATACATGTGAAGAATATGGATTTGCATGATCTGAATTCGATTTCCACGTTTGTCGCAAGCCAAGGGGTGGACAAGGCGAAGTTCATCGCGGCCTATAACTCATTCACGGTGAACAGTGAAATTACGCGCGCCAAACAGATGATACGCAGCTATGGCATCAATGGTACGCCGACGCTGATTGTGGACGGCAGATATGTGATCACCGGCTTGCAGCCTGCAGCAACCCTGCGCGCGCTCGATGAAGTGATCGCGATGGTGAGGAACGAGCGCAAGGCAAAATCAGCCAAGCATTAGAAGCAGGATTTGGGATGCAGGACTCAGTTAACGGCGGGGCAGTGGCTTTCTCTGGATCCGCTATCCTGCATTCTGGTTCCTGTCTGCGCGTAGTGATTACTGGCGCATCAGGCGGCTTGGGGTTGGCGCTTGCGCGCCATTATCTTGAGCGCGGCGCAATTCTTGCGGCCATTGGGCGTCGCGCCGACCTGCTGCAAACGCTCTCGGCAGAATTTCCGGGAAAAGTATATTGGTATCCGATGGATGTGCGCGATGCGACTGCGCTGGAGCAGGCAGCTAGCGATTTCATTTCGCGCGTCGGCATGCCTGATATCGTCGTCGCCAACGCAGGGGTCAGCGTGGGCACGCTGACTGAATATGCCGAGGATATCCAGGCCTTCCAACAGGTGATGGATGTCAATGTGCTCGGCATGTTGCAGACTTTCCAGCCTTTTGTGGCAAAGATGCGCGAAGCAAAGCGAGGAACGCTGGTGGGCATTGCCAGTGTCGCGGGATTTCGCGGCCTGCCTGGAGCGGGGGCTTATTCCGCATCCAAGGCTGCCGCGATTTCTTATCTCGAGGCGCTACGCGTTGAATTGCACGGCAGCGGAGTGAAGGTGGTGACGGTTTGCCCGGGTTATATTAAAACCGCCATGACGAGTATCAACCCTTACCCTATGCCGTTTATTCTTGAGGCGGATGAAGCGGCAAAGAGCATCGCACGTGCCATCGCGCGCCAGACACCTTTTGCCGTGATTCCCTGGCAGATGGGGTTGGTAGGCCGGGTGCTCAAATGGCTGCCTTGCTGGGTATATGATAGGCTGTTTGCGGGTGCGCCCCGCAAACCTCGGGGCTTGCTCTGATCCGGATTGAGTGGCAGGTTAAAAAAAACCCCTGAGCCATTAAGGTCAGGGGCAAACGTCTTAACTATTTAGGGAGAGTTAAGATACCCATTCAGGGGGTGAATGGGTGATAGCTTGCGCTAACTGGCTACTATGGCAAGTCTGTTTTGAAAAAGTTCACAAAATTCGAAAATATTTTACAGGCTGATGATTTCCCCGCCCAGAGCTTCCGTCAGGTCGTTTAGCATCTTGGCAAGTTCGCCCGTCATCAGGGTGAAATCAAGCTTGAACAGCTCTTCGGCGGATTCTGCCTGTGCGGCGGTCTCTTCCTTGAGGATGTCAAGAAATTGCAGTTTTTTGATTTGCAGCTGCTCGTTCAACACGAAGGATATGCGACTATTCCAGGTGAGGCCCAGGCGAATCGCACGCTTTCCTGACTGGATGTGGGCAGGAATTTCTTCACCTTCCAGTGCATGGTTAGCGTAACGGACGGATGCCCGGCTGTCGCCAGTTGCACGCAGTTCCAGTTCGCGGTCAATGGTAAAACCTGCTGGAGCGAGATTGCTGGCCAGCCAGTCTGTCATCGCTGATACTGGGGAAAGCGTGGTGTGTAGCGGTCTGACAGGCATATCCTCGACTGACTTGTGCAAAAATTCCAGCAATTCCTCAGCACGCGCGATGGAGGCGGCATTGATGATCAGGCGGTTATTGACCGTATCAAGCCATGCATGTGTAGTGCGCAGCAGGGAGAAGGATTTGGGCAGCAGTTCTTCTGTAATGGCTTCCCTGATGGCCTTGAGATCACGGCGGCCTACCTTGTAACCCTGTTGTGCTTCGAGATTTTTGACGCGCTCCCTGGTAAAGCGGTTGATCACGGAAGCAGGCAGCAATTTCTGTTCGGATCCCAACGCAAACAGGATATGCCCGTTAGCCGAGTGAACAAGGCGGTCATCGTCGCAACAAGAAATCCAGCCGCGACTCTGCTTATCCAGCCCGCTGCAGGGAGAAAGGGGTTTCTGTGCCAGTTTTTCCTGCATTGTGTCGGCCGTGATTTTGCAATCTGTTGGCAAGCGGTAGATAAAGATGTTCTTAAACCACATGGCGAAATTCCTAAAAAAACTGTGAATTATACAGAGCAAATGCCACGCGAAGGATAGCCGTGGTATGCTCGACAGCAGTTAAGTTAGCAACAGTTTTCCGATGAGATTCCTTTTCCTGCTTATCCTTTTGATGACCACCTCAGCGCTGGCCGGTCAGGACGATGACTTTCTGGCAGCACGTGACGCCTATCGCGCGGGAAATGCGCGACAATTGGCTGCGCTTGCGACGCGTTTGCAAAGTACGCCGTTTGAAGTCTATGTGGCCTATTACCAGTTGAGACTGAATCTGGACACGGCTGATACCAATAGTATACGTGAATATCTTGCGCGCCCCGAGGACACGCCGCTGATCGAAAGGATGCGCATCGAGTGGCTCAAGAAGCTGGGAAAGAAACAGCAATGGGACTTGTTTGACAGCGAATACCCTAAGCTCAAGAATCCCGATGTCGAGCTTATTTGCTATGCATTGCAATCCAGGATGATGCATCAGGACACATCTGTGCTGAGAGAGGCGCATGACCTGTGGTTCAGCGCAAAAGAGATGCCCGAGAGTTGTGATGTGCCGTTTGATGCGGCCATTTCGGCTGGCGTGATCAGCGAGAAGGACATCTGGCAGCGGCAGCGTTTAGCCTTGGAGGCGGGCAATGTGACACTTGCCAAATCGCTTGCCGCAAGGTTGTCCGGAAGATTGGCAATTTCAGCAGTCGCGCTGGACCGTGCGATGAATAACCCGGGCCGTTATCTTGAGCGGGCGCCTGTCAAAAGCGAAGGGCAGAGGAGGATTGCGCTGTTTGCCTTGCTGCGATTGGCCAAACAGTCACCGGATATGGCAATGGCGCGGTGGGAAGAAATCAAAGCAAGTTTTCCGGAAAATGAACGTTTCTATTTTTTTGGCTGGCTGGCCTATGAAGCAGCGCGCAAGCACGATGCACGTGCGCTGCAGTGGTATGCCGAGGCGGGTGATGCACCGCTCAATGATCAGCAGCAAGCCTGGCGGGTTCGCGCAGCGCTTAGGGTAGAGGATTGGGGCAGTGTACTGTCAGGGATAGAGGCCATGGCAAGCTCGCAGCAGAACGAAGCAACGTGGCGCTACTGGAAGGCGCGCGCATTGCAGGCGCTTGGCCGTCATATCGATGCATTGGAAATTTTTGTGCCCTTGAGCGCGGAACACACCTTTTATGGTGAATTGGCGCGCGAGGAAATTAGCAGCACGCCGGTGCTGAGCGTCGCGCAGCCCACTTTCCAGCCGGACAAGAGGGCGCTGGAAGACATGGAAAGACTGCCAGGAGTGCAGCGTGCGATTGCGCTTTATCGCATGGATATGCGCACCGATGCGTTGCGTGAATGGAATTGGACGATACGTAATTTTAACGATCAACAATTGCTGGTCGCGGCTGAATTGGCGCGCCGTAATGAGATGTACGACAGGGCAATCAATACGGCCGATAAGACCGTAATGGTGCACGATTTCAACCTTCGTTATCTCGCGCCTTATCGCTCAGTCATGCGTCAACATATCCAGGAAAATGGCCTAGAAGAGGCATGGGTCTATGGCCTGATGCGCCAGGAAAGCCGCTTTGTGACTTCGGCCAGGTCGGGTGTGGGTGCGACAGGGTTGATGCAGATCATGCCGACGACTGCGCACTGGATTGCCAGAAAACTGGGGCTGAAAGATTATCGTACCGAGCTTTTGCAGCAACTGGATACCAATTTGCTTCTGGGCATGTATTACATGAAAAACATGTTGGTGTCATTGGATGGCAGTCCGGTTTTGGCTTCAGCAGCATACAATGCGGGACCGGGCCGGGCACGCCGCTGGCGTGCAGATGCACCCATGGAAGGCGCGATTTATATCGAAACCATACCATTCGATGAAACACGTGATTACGTGAAGAAGGTGATGAGCAATACTATGTATTATGCGCAAGAATTCGGTGCTCCTCAGCGCAGTTTGAAAAAGCGTCTTGGCATCATCGGAGCGAATGCGGCGGGCGACAGGAGCGGTCTTGAGTAGCGATGCAAAAATCTATTGTGTGGGCGGTGCAGTAAGGGACCGTTTGCTGGGATTGCAGGTTACGGATCACGACTGGGTCGTGGTTGGCAGCACTGCAGAGGAGATGCTGAAACAGGGGTTCTTGCCGGTAGGCAAGGATTTCCCGGTATTTTTGCATCCAAAAACGCATGAGGAATATGCGCTGGCGCGCACCGAGCGCAAGACAGCCGCTGGCTACAAGGGGTTCGTGGTACACGCATCGCCCGATGTGACGCTGGAGCAGGATTTGTTGCGCCGGGACTTTACGATCAACGCGATCGCTGAAGATGTGGCGGGAAATCTGATCGATCCTTATCGCGGCATGGATGATCTGCGTGACGGTATTCTGCGTCATGTGAGTCCGGCATTCAAAGAGGATCCAGTGCGCATATTGAGGGCTGCAAGATTTGTGGCGCGTTTCGGTTTCAGCATTGCACCGGAAACCCTGACGCTGATGCGCGATATGGTGGACAACGGTGAAGTGGACGCGCTGGTGCCCGAACGTGTCTGGCAGGAACTTTCGCGCGGACTGATGGAGAAGAAACCCTCGAGTTTTTTCGAAACGTTGCGCAACTGCGGTGCCTTGAAGAAAATTCTGCCCGAAGTGGACGCGTTGTTCGGTGTCCCGCAGCCTGAGAAATATCATCCGGAAATCGACTGTGGCATACATACCATGCTGGTGGTGGATGATGCAGCAAGAAGCGATTATCCTCTGGAAGTGCGTTTTGCCGCACTGACCCACGATCTGGGCAAGGCAACGACGCCCAAGGATATTTTGCCGCGTCATATAGGGCACGAAATGCGCGGGGTCGATCTGGTCAAAAAAATGGCAGAGCGTGTCCGCGCAAGCGGTGAATGCCGCGACCTGGCTTTGCTTGCGGCGCGCTATCACGGCGATATTCACCGCGCCCAAGAACTGCGCAGCGATACGATTGCCGGACTGTTTCAGTCCACGGACGCATGGCGGCGACCTGCGCGATTTGAGGCGCTGTTGCAGGCATGCGCTGCTGACGCGCGCGGACGCATTGGGCATGAGCAGGATGATTATCCCCAGGCTGCTTATTTGCTGCATTTGCTGTCGGCCGCACGCGCAGTGGATGCGGGCGAAATTTCGCGCTCATGTCAAGATAGCTGTACAATCGCTAGCGCTGTGCAAAAAGCGCGCATCAGCGCAATTGAAAGTGAACAGAAAAGGATGAGCAATGCGTAAGTGGATATGGGTGGTTTTTGGGTTTGTGCTGCCATGCGCGGCGATGGCAGCAGGCCAGGGTGTCATCACCAAGCAGGAAAGGGATGCCAAGATCGATCAGGCGTTCAACGCGCTAGATACGGACAAGTCGGGCAGTTTGTCGCGCGCAGAAATAGAACAAAATGCCCCCGCCTTGGCGGGCAGCTATGATCAGATCGATGCGAATCATGACGGGATGATTTCCAAGAAAGAGTTCAAGGATGCCATTTTGGCTGCTGCGAAAAGACAGCGTGAATTCATCGATAAGCTGGCTCGGGCCGACAAGGACAAAAATGGCATGTTGTCGCGCGAGGAAGCGAAGGCTTTGCCAAACCTCAGCGCAAATTTTGATGAGATAGATGCCAATCACGATGGGCAACTGACGTTGAAGGAAATATCTGATTACATACGCACGCATGCCAACAAGGCCGTGGTGAAAAAATCGCATGCAACCCCTTAAAGCAGACGCGTCAAGTCTCCGCAGGAAAATCCGGATAACGGTGTGGTCAGTTTTTTGCTCAACGCGAGCACTTTGAAGAGTTCGCCCATTTCCGCAGGGCTAGTGAGTTTCTGCAGCTGTGCTGAAAGCGGCAGATAGACTTTGAGGTCTTCTGGCGATATGTCGCTAAGCAATTCTGTGATGCGGTTGTTGATCAGGAAGAATGCCTGATTGGTATAGCCTGCCACTTCCAGCCCGGCATCGATGCCGCTTTCGGCGATGTCGGTGAAATTGACATGCGCAGTGATGTCCTGCAGGCCTGGGAGATAGAATGGGTCATCGTGCGCGTGATGGCGATAGTGGCACATCAGTGTGCCTGTTGCGCGTTGCGGGTGATAAAACTCGCGTGTGCCAAAACCGTAATCGATAAATAGCATTGCACCTTGCGTCAAGCAACATGCAAGGCTGCTGACGAGTCCACGGGCCGCAAGGCAAATTTCGCTGGCATAGTCGCCATCGACGTTGATTTTTTGGGCGGCTTGCAGCAAGGTTTTGTCGCTGATTTCGTGTTCCTGCCAGACAAATCCAGATTCATCCTGTGCAACACCCCATTCACTTATCTGTTTGTTCAGCCAGTGTACGCGGTGTACCGGTAGTGCATCAAGCACTTCGTTGGCAACGATGGCGCCGCTGAAATGTTCGGGCAGTTTGTCCAGCCAGTGTATGCGATGGAATAAGTGCGGCAACTGCTGCAAAAACAGATTCTTCTGGCGCTCACGAAGATCGGCGCTGACTTCCAGAATGCTGTAGCTGTCTGGCAGGCAACCTAGGCTTTCCATTTCCTGCAGCATGTCGGAGGCAAGTTTTCCGCTGCCTGCGCCCAGTTCCAGGATGTGCGGTGCGCTGGCCGAGATGATTTCCGCCATTTGATTTGCCAGAGTGCGCCCGAATAGCGGCGAGAGTTCGGGTGCCGTGATGAAATCGCCCGCTTCGCCAAGTTTATGCGTGCCTGTGGTGTAGTAGCCAAGGCCCGGCGCATACAAAGCCATCTCCATATAGCGCGCGAACGAAATCCAGCCCCCGCTGGCGGCGATCTCGTCGCGGATATGCTGAACCATGCCGTCGCTATGTTGCATTGCTTCGGGGCTGGGGGCGGGCAGTGGGGCAGTGTCAGGCATGTCGGGTATAATTCACTAAAGTGGTCAAGTTTAATGGAGGATTCGGTGCCAGGCAAAGTAATATTAGTCACAGGAGGCGGCAGACGGGTGGGTGCTACAATTTGTCGTCGGCTGCATGCGGCGGGCGCTGACATTGCACTGCATTACCGCAGTTCCTCGGACGAGGCGCTGGCTTTGCAGCAAGAGCTTAATGACAGGCGCGAGGGGAGCGTTGCGGTATTTGCGGCCGACCTGCTCGACCTGGATGCCTTGCCTAGGCTGATCGAACAAGTTATGGCGCGTTTCGGCAGACTGGATGGTCTGGTCAACAATGCATCGAGTTTTTATCCGACACCTCTGGCGGAGGTCAATGAGGATCACTGGCATGATCTTCTCGGCACCAATTTGCGCGCGCCGCTGTTTCTTGCCCAGGCTGCAGCTGATGAACTGCGCCGTCGTCATGGTTGCATCGTCAATATCGTGGACATCCATGCTGAGCGACCGATGCAGGGTCATCTGCTCTACAGCGTGGCCAAGGCCGGGCTGGTCGCATTGACGCGCGCGCTGGCTCATGAGATGGCGCCGCAGGTGCGCGTGAATGCGGTAGCGCCTGGCGTGATCCTCTGGCCGGAGGGGGAAGGCTGGGCGGATAATGATGAGCGGCGCAAGATTGTTGCGCACACCTTGCTTAAGCGCGAAGGCGAGCCCGACGATATTGCGAAAACCGTTGTCTTTCTCGTTCAGGACGCGCCTTATATCACCGGCCAGGTCATTGCAGTGGATGGCGGAAGAAGCATCAACCTTTAATCCGGAATTTTTATGAACGCAATCGTGCAACCCGTCCATTTCGACCATTCTGGTAATTTCAATAAACTCAAGGGCCGGCTGGAACATTTGGTGGGCAAGGCCATCTTTGATTTCAACATGATAGAGGATGGCGATACCGTGATGGTTTGCCTGTCAGGCGGCAAGGATTCCTATACCCTGCTGGATATCCTGCTTACCTTGCGTAAACGAGCACCTATCGATTTTCGTCTCATTGCGATGAATCTGGATCAGAAACAACCAGGTTTCCCTGCCGAGGTTCTGCCCAATTATCTGATGCGGCTGGGGGTGGAATATCACATCGAGACACAGGATACTTATTCGATCGTCAAGGAAAAAATCCCCGAGGGTAAGACGACCTGTTCTCTGTGTTCGCGTTTGCGGCGCGGCATCATATACAAAGTGGCGGGCGAATTGGGCGCGAACAAGATCGCGCTGGGGCATCATCGCGATGACATGATAGAGACGCTGTTTCTGAATCTGTTTTTCGCTGGAAGGTTGAAGGCCATGCCTCCCAAGCTCGTCACTGACAAAGGAGATCATATTGTGATCCGCCCTTTGGCATACTGCGTAGAAAAGGACATCGCGCGTTATGCGCGCGGAATGGAATTTCCTATCATCCCATGCAACCTGTGCGGTTCGCAGGAAAATCTGCAACGGCAAAGCATCAAGGAGATGCTAAGCGGCTGGGAGAGGCAATACCCCGGACGCAGTCAGACCATATTTACCGCGATGCAGAATGTTGTGCCTTCACATCTGCTGGATGGCAGGCAGTTCGATTTCAAAAACATGTTTCCCGGGCAGAACGTCGCGGAAGGCGATGTTGCGTTTGACGAGGCATAACAATGTTTCTGTAATCATATTAGGTTATTAAGGGGTAATTTTTTATAATTACATGCTTATGTACGGATTGCCATTTTTAGCTTAACATTGAAAATTAAATTGGAGGGCTATACCCTCCTTCTCTTTTGAGTGCAGGTTTCGTTTTAAAAGTGGAGAAGCAGATGGCGTTTGGATTGAGGCTGCTGGGCTGGGTTGGCATGGTATTGCCGGCTATTTTATTGAATCCGGCATATGCCGTTACTCAGGATGAACTGGTAAAACAAGGCGCCTACCTTGCACATCTAGGCGATTGCGTAGCATGCCATACTGCCAAGGGCGGCAAGACCATGGCAGGCGGGCTGGAATTAAAAACGCCCTTCGGTGTTGTTTATTCCACTAATATCACGCCGGATGTCAAAACCGGAATTGGCGGCTATAGCTTCGAGCAATTCGATCGCGCCATGCGCAAGGGAGTTGCCGATGACGGCCATAATCTCTATCCCGCCATGCCTTATCCTTCGTTTGCCAAGACTTCAGCTGACGACATGCGCGCGCTGTATGCCTACATGATGCATGGCGTTGAGCCGGTTAGCCAGCCAAATAAAGAGAATAAGATGATGTGGCCGTTCAGCATGCGTTTTGGGCTGAAAATCTGGAACATGGTGTTTCTTGACGACTCGCCCTTCAAGGCTGATCAGCAGAAGTCTGCTCAATGGAACCGCGGTGCTTACATCGTCCAGGGGTTGGGCCATTGCGGTTCATGCCATACGCCGCGCGGCATAGGCTTCCAGGAAAAGACCATGAGCCAGGATGGCGCCGATGGCAAATACTTCCTGACAGGTGCGACGGTTGAAGCATGGCATGCAGTCAATCTGCGCAATCAATGGTCGGCACCTGAGCTGGCCAGATTCCTGAAGACCGGTTTCAACAGCCATGCAACGGCTTATGGCACGATGACCGAAGTGGTACATTTCAGCACCCAGAATTTCAGCGACAGCGATCTGTCTGCGATGGGGGAATACATCAGCACCCTGCCGCCCAATTCGGAATCCGGTATCCTCAAGCCGAAGGGCGCAAAACTTGCGCAGGATGACGAGCTATTCAAGACCCGAGGCGGTCTAGGCTATGTGCAGTTCTGTTCGACCTGCCACCAGCTGGATGGCAGGGGGATGCAAAAACTCTTCCCGCCTCTGGCTGACAATTCATCAGTGCAGTCTAAGGATCCGACCTCCGTGATTCATGTGGTGTTGAGCGGCTGGATGTCGCCTGAAACGCAGTCGGCAAAACGCGCATTTGGCATGCCAAGTTACAGCAGTTTGACTGACAAGGAGTTGGCAGAGATTGTGACTTTCGTGCGAACCAAGTGGGGCAATCAGGGAAGTCCTGTGACCGCTGATGAGATCAAGAAAATGCGCAGCGAGATTGCGCTGAAGCCGACAGAGCCGTCGAAGTTTGTGGTGCCGCGTTTTGCTGACATGTTAAATAGCCCGAATGCCGATCAGCTGATCTACGGCATGCGGCTGATGGCGCAGACGAAGCTTATGGTGCCCGACAATGTGGGCGATGTCCTGAATTGCAACAGCTGCCATCTGGTGGGTGGGACCGTGGCTCATGCCGCGCCCTATGTCGGGATTTCGGCCTTGTTCCCTTCCTATGCGCCGCGTGCCGGCAAGGTGATCGACTTCAAGGAGCGAGTCAATGGCTGTATGAGACGCTCCATGAACGGAAAGCCGCTGGCCAAGGATTCCAAGGAAATGCTCGCAATGATTGCATACATGGACAACATGAAGGGCAATGCCAAGCCGGATCAACCCATACCGGGGCGCGGCGTGGGCAAGATCAGCCACAGCATTATTCCGAACCTGGAGAATGGCAAGCAGGTCTACAAGGATCAGTGTGCGGTCTGTCATGGCGACAACGGAGAGGGGATGAAACGCGCGGACGGCAGTTTCGTGTTCCCGCCGCTGTGGGGTGAACAGTCTTTCAATATCGGCGCCGGAATTGCGAAGACCTATACTGCCGCAGCCTTTGTGAAGAGCAACATGCCGATGGCTAATACGTTGACCTTCCAGCTGGGGCAGGGCGGTTTGACCGATCAGCAGTCAGTCGATGTCGCGGCCTATTTTACGCACATGCCTCGTCCAGACTTTCCGGACAAGGTCAAGGATTGGCCGAACGGCGGCAAACCGGACGACTCGCGATATTGATGATTCATGCAGGCGGAGTTTGAATTTCAGGTTTAATTAATACAAGGAGATGTTTATGAAGTTGTTAGATTCTAAGGTCAATGGGCTGCGTGCAGCGCTGGCCAGTACTGTCATCGCGCTTGCTTGCGCTGTACCTGCATATGCCGCTGATCAGGATCTCGGGGTTTATCCTCCCTGGAGTCATGGAGCAAACAATCCGGTGGTAAACAAGGGCATGGATTTCACTGTGCCCGAGGTTGATAATCTGCCTGATTTTCACGGAAATCCGATCAATCCAAAATTGGCGATTTTTGTCGGCGGCAATTATTTCTTTGCGATGGCACCGCTGGTTGCAGAGTTTGAGAAACAGAATCCCGAGTTCAAGGGCAAGATCTATTATGAGACGATTCCTCCCGGCCTCGTTGCCAAACAAATCCAGATGGGTGGCACAATCACGGTAGGCAATATGACATGGACTGTGCAGGCTGACGTCTATGCTGCGGGCATGAAGAAAGTCGAAAGCATGGTCAAGGATGGCTATGCGAAGCCGCCCGTCGTGACTTATGCGACCAATACGCTGACCATCATGGTACCCAAGGGCAATCCTGCGAACATCAAGAGTTTGAACGATCTTGGAAAGCCTGGTGTGCGCCTTGTGATGCCCAACCCTGAATTCGAAGGGGTCGGTCGCCAGATCAAGGCCAGTTTGGACAAGGCGGGTGGTCCTGAACTCGTGAAGGCAGTGTACGAGACCAAGGTTAAGAATGGTGAGACGTTGCTCACGCATATACATCATCGTCAATCGCCCCTCTTCCTGATGCAGGGCAAGGCGGACGCAGGTGTGACATGGCAGTCCGAAGCGATCTTCGAGGAGAAGGTGGGCAATCCGTTGAGCCATGTCGTGATTCCTGATGAGCAGAATGCTACAGGCATTTATGCTGCAGCAGTGGTCAAAGGCGCGCATCATCCCAAAGCTGCAAAAAAATGGATAGACTTCCTGAATTCACCAGCAGGGCTGGCTATTTTCGAGCAGTACGGATTCAAGGCGTATAAGGACAAGGCAGAAGATTGAGAATCTGCTTAATTTGACAAGCGTTTTTGCATCGTTACACATCACTTTACAACCAGGAGATCACCATGCAACTGTATAAAAAAATCGCACTGACCGTTCTTGCTTCTTCATTGGGTTTTGCCGCACTTCCATCCTTTGCTGAAGACGCAGCTCCGGCTGCTGCTGCTGAAGTCAAAAGCAATTATGTAAAGCCTGATATCAAGCATGAATCTTACGGCGTTCTGAAAGTTGTCGTGCCTATCACGACCGATGACAAGGGTGTGCAGGGCATGAAGCTGCGCAACATTGCCAACGGCCTGAAGGCTGTTGATGAGTGGAAGGGCAAGTTCGAAGTGACGGTCGTGCTGTATGCCAAGGGCCTGACGCTGCTGAAGAATCCAGACGAGAAGGTTCAGAAGCAGATCGACATGCTGACGAGCAAAGGCGTACATTTTGAAGTATGCAATAACTCACTGGCTGAGCAGGGCATTGATTTTCATACGCTCTACCATGTGACCGATGCCGACATCGTGCCTTCCGGGTTTGCTGAAGTGGCCTATCTGCAGGCCAAGAAGCATTTCGTTGTTGATCCGATGAACTGAGTTCAATGGCCAAAACAAAAAGGGCGCATATGCGCCCTTTTTGTTTTCTACAAATCGAAATTATGGCGTGATTTCCGAGTAGCCTGACTGTTCAAAATCCACGATCGCGCCTATACCCGATGCAACCACGCGCGCAAAAGGCATAATATCGCCGGGCTGGTAGCCCATCAGCTTCATCGCTACGCCGCATTCGTACATTTTTACGCCGTCCTTCTGGAGCGCTTCTATGATTGCGCGGTTGGGGTTGCCTTTCTCGTGTGGAATCTTAGCTTTCGCGTCATATGCATCATCGGTGAGCAGGAACTGCGAACCCGCAGCTCTGAAGACCATGACGATCTCATAATCCTGGACTGGCTTCATGCCGAGTGCCGCATACTGGTCGTGCAGGTTCTTGGCGGCCATCACCTGTTTGCTTATGCCATTCATCGGCATCACACCGGCATCATTAACCTGGATCACCACCTTGATTCCCGTCCTATGGGTGATCTGCAAAGGCGGCTGAGTGTTTTCGGTATCAGCCTGTGATGCCGAACCTTGCAGCAAGGTGAATATCGCAAAAGCGGCCAGTCCAAATTTTCTTTTCATGATCAGGTTTCCGTTGGTTAAAGTTTAAATATGAGATTCTATAGCTAGCGAATCGCAAGCTTCATTAAATCTCAAGGAAACGGGCAAGAAAAAGGCCTCGTCTGTTTTCCGAAGAGGCCTTTGTTCTACAGGTTTTAGAACGCAAACACCGCCCAGATGTCGAACTGGTTTCCGATTGAACCGGCAATCGATTCGGCCAAGGCGCGCTGAGGGCCTGCAGGGATCGCGCCTGGATTGGGTATGCCGAGTGATCGGTCGATGTAATCAACGACGATCTTGTTCATCGGTGTCATGTGGTATACGGCCATCACGGCCTTGTCTTTGAATATTCTTTCCTGGTCGGCAAGGTTAGGCAGGCGGTCGTAGTAATCGTAGCGCGCGACCAGTTCCCAGTTCTTGTCGAGGAAATAGCCCGCTGACGCGGAATAGCCGCTTGCCTTGTTCTGGCTGCCTATATAAACAAGCTCGTTGGTTAGCTGTGTCTGCGCGCCAGGGAAGGTGTTGAATACTGCCGGTGCGACGATGTTGCCGCTGCCTTCAAAGTATTCAGCTTTGATGTTTAGACCGCCGCGCTGCATGTACCCGTCCCTGAAGGTCATGCCGAAGCCGTCGCGCTTCATCGTGCTTTCCACGCCCATGATGGAAGGGTGGGCCTGCTGTGCCCAGACGAAGCCGGTTAGATCGTTTCTGAAGAACCGTTTGCAATAATCACACGACTTGATCGTTTCAGGATCATCTAGGAGGTAGGATGCTTGCAGCCTTCCTGCAATGATGGGACCGTTTGAAGTTCCCTGGTCGAAAAGGCGACCGTAATCAGCAAGCATCAGGCCGTATGCGACTTCCGTCTGGGGAGCGACCATGAACCAGTCTTCAGCCTGTACGCCAGGGTAACGGAAACCGTTGTTGCCGGAAACGTTTGCTGCCGGCACGGCATATGGCTGTCCTGTGTTGATGGGGTGAGTTATTTGAGCGTAGGCGACAGAAGGGTTGTAGAAGGTGGGCTGCATCAGCTGGGTGATGCCTGTTGGGAACATGTCCAGCAGGTTGAAGTCCATGAAGCCTTCCATCGCGCCTTCTGGTCCTGGTGCACGGATATTGCCCACTTCGAGACGTATGCCGGGAATATAGTTGCTGAACACCACGTTCGCATCGATTAGCCTTGGAGAATAGCTGCCGAACGAATAGTCGTAACCGTTTTGTCCCATTTCCGTGCCGACATAGTAGGAAATATCCGGATTGATGCTGCCTCGCACAAACAACCTGGCGCGCTGCACGTAAAAATCCGAAGTCTGATTGGATGTGGGCTGAACCAGATTGAATTTGGCTGTTTGGTCATGGACCGGCCCAGATGTCACACTGTTGGCAGAATAATCGGTAAAGAGCGGCTGAACAAATCCGATCAGTTTTCCGCTGCCCCATTCGGGCAAGGAGATTGTTTGAATGTCAAACCAGTTTGCGGCATTGGCTACGGGCACCGTGCACAGTCCTATGGACGCACACAGTGCGAGTTTTGCTAATTTCTTCATACGCTTCCCCCTGAATTGATTAATTTTTTATTTTTATTATAGAATTTACTCTTGTATCAAGAATCTTTTAAGCGCGTTAGTTCTAAATATGATCGATTTGCGGCCCTCCTGGTGAACGATGCTGTTGATTCGATTGACTGTTTCTAAGAAAATGAGCAGTCAGTCAAACTGACGGTTGCCCAAGCTCTGTTGCTAAGACGCGCCAAATATGAACATTATTCCATCTGGCGGAAGATTTTGCCAGAGATAAAGGGGATGTTAGAATATTAATTATTACTTATATACAATGACTTGCGCGCATGATGCAGGGTTTGCACGCTGTTTTGGGGGTCATTTAGCGGCAGCGGAAGCGGTGAGTTGGTTTTCGAGCTGATCCAGCGGCAATGTGCCGGCATGTAGCGTGCCATCCTCGAAAAGAATCGTGGGCGTTGCGCTGACGTGCAATTGGCTGGCAAGCTTTGCAACCTTGGCAAAGGCACTGGTATCGCATGTTTCGCCTGACGTGGGATCTATGCCATTGAGCATGTGGTTTTCCCATGTTTTCAGCCTGTCCTTGGTGCACCAGAGGGTCTTGGCCAGCGCTTCTGATCCTGGCAGGATTGGATAGATAAAGAAATAAACGGTCGCATCCTTGAGACCGATCATTTCCTTTTCCAGTTTCTTGCAGTAGCTGCAGTTGGGATCGGTGAAAACAGCCAGCTTTCTGCTGCCATCACCTTTGACCATTTTAAGGGCAAGATCAAGCGGTAGTTTAGCAAAAACAGAAGGGTAGAGTTGCTTCTCCCTGGCTTTGGTCAGGTTTTTCATGGTATGCATGTCGATGATGTTGCCCGAAAACAGATAGGTCATTTTTTCATCGGTATAGACCAGCTGGTTGTCAAAAACCACTTCATACAGACCTAAATAAGGCGTTTTGTTGACACTGATGAGTTTTGCATAGGGAAATTTCTTCTTCATCGCAACGCTGATGTCGGCTTCTCCTGCATATGCCGCATGGGTAAAAAAAAGGAGTGACAGCAAAGCGTAAACAAATCGATTCATTTATTTCCCTCCAGGGCGCCTGACATCGGCTATTTTGTGATCATGTATGGGTTTTGGCAGGCGGAACCGCCTTGAGGCCGTAAAAAAACTCCAGTTGATAACCTACGGGCCTAAGCGTTCCCGTATAAAGTGGAAGTTTGATGTTGATTTCATGGTTGCCGCGGAAGCCGGTTTTTTCACTCTCTTCAGCAGGCAGATATTCGGCAGGCGTAAATAAGCGGCGAGCAAGCGGCTTGTCCTGGTTATCGTTGAGTGTAAGCGACAGGCTGGGAAAGGCTTGATTGAAGCCTGCGTGATTGCGCAGCAAAGCATTAAGGGTGATTTGATTTTCATGGGTCGGGTCAGCGTCAAGGCTGGAAGACTCTATGCTGATCAGCGCTGATTTCTCGGGATATGGCACGCTGCAGCCTAACAATTTGCAGTAAGTTAGCAGCGCGGGTTTTACCGCAGGGATGCGAGCGGCAAGATCGACGCGTAAAAAGTAGGCCGATTGCGCAATCAGTAGCAGGACTGCAATGATAGCGCCTACGGCCCATGGCCAAGTGCGCGGTTTGACGAATGGCTCGGCTAGATCTTCTTCTACACTTATCTGTTCGGCCTGTGTCAGCTGCTCGATATAATGCGCATCATCATGCAGGTCCGGTTCGGCGGGTTGCATTAAGGGGGCGCCTTGAACGTTGAAATCGAGCTTATCTTCTGCTTCAACAGCGGGAGCGGGTTGCAGGGCTGCAGGTAGGCTGATGGATTCGACGGTGTCGATTATGGTTTGGTGTTCGACTGCTTGGCCGGATTCAGAGGAGGGAGGGCTATCGGTCTTCTCAGGCGGCTCATCAATAGGCAAAGCGAGCTGGGGGCTAGGCAAATCAGAAATGAAACTAGGGCGTGCGTCAAAAGCCTGCATGCAATGACCGCAACGCACCATGCCGTGATGCGCGGTGAGCTGAGCTTCAGAAATGTTGAAGCGGGTGCTGCAATGTGGGCATAATGTTGTGCCGTTCATCGAAACTTTAGCGTTTGCGCCCGCAAAGGCATGACCAGCCGTCTTCAAAAACGGGCGTATCAAAGTCAAACCACTGTTGATAGATGCTGATGATATCTTGTGCTTGCGCTTCGAGTATGCCGGATAGCACGATTTGTCCGCCTGGCTTTGCGGCATCTGCCAGCAAAGGTGCCAGTAGACGCAGGGGATTAGTCAGAATGTTGGCGATGACCAGATCGTACAGGTGCTCTGTCAAATATTCTCCGGCGCTTGCTTTAGGAGCTGCGTCAGGTAGATGAAAGGACGCGTTTTCAACGTGATTGGCAATCGCATTGGCAAAACTTGCGGCAACAGCTTGAGCATCCACATCCACGCCGACCGCTTGTGCTGCGCCCAGCTTCAACGCTGCGATCGCAAGGATACCGGAGCCGCAACCATAATCGAGCACCGATGCGCCTTTTTGCAGGTGATTATCCAGCCAGCGCAGGCACAGGCGCGTTGTGGGATGGCTGCCGGTTCCGAAGGCAAGTCCCGGATCGAGAATGATGTTGATTGCCTGAGGAGATGAGGGCGTATGCCATGTTGGCACAATCCATAATCTGTCGGATATCCGGATCGGTTCGAATTGCGATTGTGTCAGGCGCACCCAGTCGTTGTCATCCAGCGTTTCGATCCGGTGCAAAGGTACGGGAGCAAGTCCGATATCGCTGGCAGCACCCATCAAAATGCGCGTTACATCTGCATTGGCATCAAACAGCGCGCTGACGCGATTGTGTTGCCAGACACCGGGTGGGGGTTCTCCCGGTTCGCCGAAAATTGCTTGTTCATCGGGTGTGTCTGCATCGGCGTCGAGCAAATCAACGGACAGCGCGCCCCGCTCCAGCAGTGCATCGCTCAGGGCTTCAGCATGTTGAGCATCTGTATCAACAATAAGCGTCAGCCATGTCATTACTTATCCTTGTTGCGTTTGGCTAGGCGTTCTTCGAGATAATGTATGCTCGTGCCGCCTCCCATGAAAGCTGCATCGAGCAAAAGCTCGCGATGCAAGGCGATGTTGGTTTCTATGCCTTCTACGGCCATTTCTGACAGCGCGGTGCGCATTCTGGCCATTGCCTGTTCGCGGTTGTCGCCGTAGGCAATGACTTTACCTACCATCGAGTCGTAATGCTGGGGGACGTAATAATTGTTGTAGGCATGGGAATCGACCCGGATGCCAGGGCCGCCTGGTGCGTGCCACGATGTGATGCGCCCTGGGGAGGGCGTGAATTTGTAGGGGTGCTCGGCATTGATACGGCATTCGATGGCATGCCCCCGCATTTGAATGTCGCGCTGGCGGAACGTGAGTTTTTCGCCTGCCGCGATGAGGATTTGCTGGCGGACGATGTCAATTCCAGTGATCATTTCCGTCACGGGATGTTCAACCTGAACACGGGTATTCATTTCGATGAAGAAAAATTCGCCATTTTCATAGAGAAACTCAAAGGTGCCGGCGCCGCGATAGCCAATCTTGCGGCATGCTTCCGCGCAGCGTTCGCCTATCTTGTTGCGCAGGCGCGTGTTGAGCAGCGGGGCCGGCGCTTCTTCGATGATCTTCTGATTGCGGCGTTGCATAGAGCAATCGCGCTCACCCAGATAAACGGCGTTGCCATGCTGGTCAGCCAATATCTGAAACTCGATGTGCCTCGGGTTTTCCAGATATTTTTCCATATATACCATGGGGTTGTTGAAGGCGGCCTGCGCTTCGGACTTGGTCATGGTGACTGCGCCCAGCAGAGCTGCCTCTGTATGTACTACGCGCATACCGCGACCGCCTCCGCCTCCGGACGCCTTGATGATGACCGGATAGCCTATGCTACGCGCAATCTTGATGATTTCGGCAGGATTGTCGGGCAATGCGCCTTCCACGCCGGGAACACAGGGCACACCCGCCTTCCTCATCGCAATTTTGGCGCTCACCTTGTCGCCCATTAGTCGTATCGTTTCGGCGCGTGGGCCGATGAACACGAAACCGCATTTTTCCACGCGTTCGGAAAAATCGGCGTTCTCGGAGAGAAATCCATAACCAGGATGAATAGCCTGGGCATCGGTGACTTCCGCTGCGCTGATGATGGCTGGTATGTTCAGATAGCTTAAGCTAGAAGGTGCAGGGCCGATGCAAACCGACTCGTCAGCCAGCTTTACATATTTGGCATCAGCATCAGCTTCCGAGTGTACGACGACGGTCTTAATGCCCATCTCTCGACAGGCACGCTGGATGCGCAAGGCAATTTCTCCGCGGTTGGCGATCAGTATCTTCTCGAACATCGCTTTATCCTATGACGAACAGCGGTTGGCCAAATTCAACAGGCTGACCGTTTTCAACGAGTATGGCCTTGATGACGCCGCTGTGATCCGCGTCTATTTCATTGAGCAGTTTCATGGCTTCTATAATGCACAAGGTGTCGCCTGCATTCACGTTTTGGCCGATGTCCACAAATTGTCTTGCGCCGGGAGAAGGGGATCGGTAAAAAGTGCCGACCATTGGTGATTTTACGATATGCCCTTCCTGTACGGCAGGTGCTGCAGGCGCGGCCACCGGAACAGGCTCGCTGGCTGCAACCGTTGTTACGGCGGCCGGAACAGGTGGCAAGGACTGCTGGGCGTGTTGGACTGAAGCGGCGGTGCGAGTAATGCGCACACGCTCTTCGCCTTCGCTGATTTCAAGTTCGGCAATGCCGGAGGCTTCGACCAGTTCGATCAGTGTCTTAAGTTTGCGTAAATCCATAATATTCTCCTGGCTTAATAGTTCAGTGCATATTGCACTGCAAATTCATATCCTGAGGCACCCAGACCGCTGATCACGCCTGTTGCGAGATCGGAAAAGTACGATTCGCGGCGAAAGGGTTCGCGTGCATGCACATTGGACAGGTGTACCTCGATAAATGGGATCGCAACCGCAGCCAGCGCATCGCGCAGCGCCACGCTAGTATGCGTATAAGCTGCGGGATTGATGACGATGAACTGGGTGCCATCGGAACGAGCTTGATGTATGCGATCGATCAGGGCTGCTTCGGCATTGTTTTGGAAACATGACAGGGTTGCGCCATTTTTGCTGGCTAATGCGATTAAATTAGCGTTAATTACCTCTAACGTGATGCTTCCATAAAGTGCAGGCTCACGGCTGCCGAGCAGATTAAGGTTGGGGCCGTGTATTACAAGTATGGCTTTCATGTGTGCAGTTTGCCGTAAATTAGGGGTAATTGTCTATATTTTTTGCAAAAATAATCAAAGTCCGACTCGCTGCAATGTATTCATGAATTGTGCAGTATCCTGAATGCCTACTAGGCGGAAATCACTCATTTCCCTGCCCTGAGCATTGAAAAACAGTATGCCTGGTGGACCGTAAAGGCCGAATTTTTTCAGCAAATCCTTGTCTTCCTGGCTGTTGGCTGTTACATCCGCCTGAAGCAGGACAGCAGATTTTAGTCTTGCCTGTATGGCGGGATCGGAAAAAGTGAAGCGCTCCATCTCTTTGCATGATATGCACCAGTCGGCATAGAAATCCAGCATGACAATCTTACCGTTCGAGTTTTGCAGTTTTTGATCGAGCCCTGCAAGGTCTTTGATGCGCGTAAACATAGGCGCAGGCGCTGCCTGTGCCTCGGTTTTGTATATGGTGCTGAGAGGATGAAACAAATCGCGGGCGCCGGATAATGCGCCGATCAGATAGGCGATGCCCAAAAGAAGCGCCAGTAGCCCGATTCCTTTCATCAGTTTATGTCCGCTTTTCGCATTGTGCGGCAGCGCATCCAGCGCATATAGATAAATAGAGGATAAAACCAGCAGGATGCCCCACAGCAGCATTTGCACCCCTGCCGGCAGCAAGGGTTGAACAATCCAGATTGCCAGCGCTAAAAGCAAAAAGCCGAAAAATCGCTTGACGCCGTCCATCCATGCGCCCGCTTTGGGTAAAAGCGCGCCTGCCGAGGTGCCTATCAGCAGCAGTGGTGCACCCATTCCCAAGGCCAGCGTAAACAGCGCTACGCCGCCCAGCATGGCATCGTGTGTCTGGCCGATATAAAGCAATGCGCCGGCCAAAGGCGCTGCGACGCAGGGGCCCATGATGACGGCTGAAAGCGCGCCCATGGCGAACACGCCTGACAGGTGACCGCCATGTAGACGGTTGCTGGTGTCGTTGAGTCTGCTTTGCCAGGCGCTGGGCAACTGTAGCTCGTAAAATCCAAACATGGAAAAGGACAGCAGTACGAACAAGGCCGCAAAACTGCCTAATACCCAAGGTGTTTGCAGCGCATTGGAAATAAGGTCCCCAGATAGTCCGGCGGCGACTCCCGCAATGGCATAGGTGATTGCCATGCCCAATACATAAGACAGCGATAGGATGAAGGCGTGTGCCTTGGTGATCTTGTGCCCGCGACCCACGATGATGCCCGACAGTATGGGTATCATCGGGAACACGCAGGGTGTCAGTGCGAGCAGAAGTCCTGCGCCGAAGAAGAAGGATATGATCAGCCAGAAGTTGCCTTGTCTGAACAGGCCGGCGATCTTTGAGTCTTCCGTTTGACTGTTTTCTGTTTTCTGTTCTCTGCCCCCCGTTACCTGAGTGCCGGAAGGCAGGTTAATCTTAAAGATCTTTTCCTGAACAGGATAGCACAGGCCCTTTTCGCTGCAGCCCTGATAGGACGCATGCAGCGTGACGGGGAAGGATGAGACTGTGTGATCAAGCACTATGTTGGCCACAAATGGGTGGTGATAAACCTCGACCTTGCCTAGATTCGGATCGGTTTTTATCTCGCCTTGGGGCAGGTTGACCGCGGCAATCTTGGTAAAGTCGCCATCAACCGAAAAGCTGATTTTGCTTTTATACAGATAATAACTGGGTGTGATGTCAAAGTTGGCTTCAAGCGTGCGGCTATCGATTGCCTTGACGTTTAGAACAAATGCCTGATCTGGTGGCAGAAAATCGGGTTGTCTGCTTATTCCCAATGAGGGCAGTTTATCAAGAAAATTTTCCGCCTGAGCCGCAAAGGGCATGAGGCAGCAGAGCAACAACATTACAAAACGCATGTTTATTCCTTGCAAAGATGGGTTTCCTGACTTACCCAGTCAAGATAATCAGGTAAACCAGCGGACAATGGGACAGCGATAATTTCAGGAAGTTCGTACGGGTGTGCGGCGCGGATCAGCGCTTCAAGACGTGGATATGCAATGCTGCTCGTCTTGATCAGCAGAGGCACTTCGCTTACGGTTTCGATTTTATCCTGCCAGCGGTAGGTCGAGGTGCAGGGCGGGAGTTGATTCACGCAAGCGGCTGCACGCGACTCGATGATATGCTGTGCAAGCCGCTGCGCAGCTGCGCTATCCGGGAGATTGGTCAAAACTAGCAGGAAGTCATTCATGATTTTGCAAAGCGCAAGCCAAATTGCAGAAATTCATCCCAAACATCTCCTTGGTGCAATCCCTTGATCATTTTATCAAGCCGGGCGGCGTGTCCGATGGCGCGTTCGATGTGCAGAAATTTCAAGCGGCGCGCTGTGCTTTCGATCAAGCTCTGTCTTTCCTTGCGCACCCGTATGTTGCGCATCGCATCGCGAAGGCTAGCGCCGCTCAAGGTGGCTTGCAGCAATTTCCCCAAAGTGCGTACCTCTTCGCTGATCGCCCACAGTATCAGTACGGTCGCAGTGCCTTCTGCACGCAGTCCTTCAAGCACATGCACATAGCGTGCAACATCGCCAGCAAGCATTGCCTCAGTCAGTTTGAAAATATCATAGCGTGCTACATCCATCACAGCTTCCCGTACCTGTTCAAAGGAAACCTCGCCGGGCGGGAACAGCAGCCCGAGCTTCTGTATTTCTTGAAATGCGGCGATCAGATTGCCTTCACACCGATCCGCAAGAAATTCGAGTGTGGCTTTATCACTCGATTGGTTCTGGCGCAGCAGACGATTTGCCAGCCAGTCTGGCAGCTGGTCGCGCGGAATGTCATCCGCGCTTATCATCACGCCGTGTTTTGCCAGCGCAGCGAACCATAGTGATTTTTGTGCGGTCCAATCGAGCTTAGGCAAGGTGATCAGCGTGAGAACGTCATCGCTCAGATGAGTCACATAGTCTTGTAATGCCGCGCCACCTTCGACGCCGGGCTTGCCGTTTGGGATGCGCAAATCGATCAAACGGCGCTCTGCAAACAGGGAAAGGCTTATCGCTTGGTTTTTCAGCTCGGCCCATTTGAAATGCTGTTCTGCAATGAGGGTGTTTTGTTCCGTATAACCGACCTCACGCGCAGCTGCTCGGATACTGTCGGCGGCCTCGATAGCCAGCAGAAGCGCATCGCCATGGATCACATACAGCGGCCTGAGGCCCGAGGCCAGATGGCGAGGCAATGTTTCGCTGGTCAGTTGCATTATTTTTCCGGCAATGCGACGGGCTTGGCATGGCTCAAACGACGCAGGATTTGTTGCGCCATGTCAGAGCTCATGTTCTGGTATAACAGTGTTTCCTCGGATGACATGGCCAAAATCTGGGAGTTGTCATAGATGAGGTCGCGGGTCAGCAAGAGATCGCTTGCGGGCAGCCATTCCAGCTGCTGATTGTCATAAGCACGTAAAGACACGCGATAGCGCAGCTGGTATTCATTTACCAGACCGGTGGCGTCCAATGACAGAATGACCATGCTCGGCTGTTCAAGCGAGATGTTCAGTATGATATCGGCCTTGTCTGGCTTGCTCATTATCTGAATTTTATTGGCCTTCAGATTTTTGCGCAGCTCCTTAACCAATGCAGAATTAGGGTTGACGGCCGAGATATAGATCGTCTTGAATGGCATGATGGCCTCGCCGCGTAGATGATAGCCGCAGGCTGCAAGCTGCATGGTTAACAGCAGCATTGCGATCAATCTGGACAGCCGACCTATAAACGTGAAGGATGGTTTCACCGGACATTCTCCTTATGTCACGATGTTGATCAGGCGACCGGGCACTAAGACGATTTTCTTGGGTTGTGCGCCGGCGAGTTGTTTCTGCACCGCCTCATGCGCCATGGCCATCTGTTCCAGCATGGCTTTGTCTGCTGTCTTGGCGGCAGTCAGATTGCCGCGCAGCTTGCCGTTTATCTGAATCACCAATTCTATCGTATCCTGAATCAGTGCGCTCTGGTCCGCCTCTGGAAAAGGCTGGGCAAGCAGGTCTCTGCCGGGACAGAGCTCAGACCATAAAGCCTGGCTGATATGCGGCACGATAGGGGAGAGCATCAGCACAATGGCCTCCAGTGTTTCCTGAGCGACACTGCGCCCGGCAGCTGTCCTGTCATTATATTTGCCGAGCGCATTAAGCAGTTCCATGTTTACAGCAATGGCCGTATTGAAGGTCTTGCGCCGACCGATGTCATCGTCCACTTTCTGTATGGTCTGATGCAGTTGCAGGCGCAGCGTTTTTGCTTCCGCGCTCAGTTCACCGTTCCGGTATGGCGCAACTACACCCTGTTCGATATGGTCGTATGCTGCTTTCCATACGCGTTTCAGGAAACGAAATGAGCCTTCTACGCCCGCATCCGACCATTCAAGGGATTGTTCCGGGGGGGCTGCGAACATCATGAACAGCCTTGCGGTATCCGCACCATATTGGTCTATGATGGCTTGCGGATCCACGCCGTTGTTTTTTGATTTCGACATCTTTTCGGTGCCGCCTATCATCACGGGCAGGCCATCGTTTCTCAAAGTGGCGCCGATGGGGCGGCCGCGCTCATCGTTCTTGACATCCACTTCAGCAGGATTGATCCAAAGTTTCTTGCCGTTGACGTCATTCCGGTAGAAGGTAGGCGCAATCACCATGCCTTGCGTGATTAGGTTTTTGAATGGTTCGTCCAATGCAGCGCCTGGTGTCGCGCCAAATACGCCGACATCGCGCATCAGTTTCTGGAAAAAGCGCGCATATAGCAAATGCAGGATCGCATGCTCAATGCCACCTATATATTGGTCCACCGGCAGCCAGTATGTCGCCCGCTCGTCCACTAGACCCGTGGTGCAACCGGGGCTTGCGTAACGGGCGTAATACCACGAGGATTCCACGAATGTGTCCATCGTGTCGGTCTCGCGCCGGGCAGCAGCGCCGCATTTTGGGCAGGCGGCTTCATAAAATTCTGGCATCTTCGCCAGCGGAGAGCCTGCGCCGTCTGGGACAACGTCTTCAGGCAATACCACGGGAAGATGGTCGTCAGGCACGGGTACGTCCCCGCATTGTGGGCAATGTATGATGGGGATGGGGCAGCCCCAATAACGCTGGCGCGAGATGCCCCAGTCGCGCAGGCGGAACTGCACCTTCTTTTCACCTAGGTCTTTGGCAGCGAGGTCTGCGGCGATCGCATCCACTGCCTGATCGAAATTCAGACCGTCATATTTTCCGGAATTGATGCAAACGCCGTCTTTTGCGGCATACCAGTCCTGCCAGGAATCTGTAGAAAAAAGGGAAGAGGGAAGAGGTAAGGGGAAACCTTCCGTGCCGGGGTTGCCATTCTTCCAGTTCTGTTCTCCCTTCTGTGTTATTACCTGTCTGATTGGCAGTCCATATTTCTTTGCGAAACCGAAATCGCGCTCATCATGAGCAGGAACCGCCATCACAGCACCCTCGCCGTAGCTCATCAGCACATAGTTGCCGACCCACACCGGTACCTGTTCGCCGGTCAGCGGGTGGCTGACTTTGAGTCCGGTGTCCATGCCCTTCTTTTCCATGGTCGCGATGTCGGCCTCGGCCGTTCCGCCCTGCTTGCATTCATCGATGAATGCGGCGAGCGCGGGATTGTCTTGCGCGGCGCGTGTTGCCATCGGATGTTCGGCGGCGACCGCAACGAAGGTCACGCCCATAATGGTGTCGGCGCGCGTGGTGTAGACCCAGAGCTTTTCCGGTTTGCCATCTCGTTCATACGGAAAAGCGAAGCGCACACCGAAACTCTTGCCTATCCAGTTTGCCTGCATGGTCTTGACCTGCTCAGGCCATCCCGAAAGCCGGTCCAGATCCTGCAATAGTTCATCGGCGTATTGCGTGATGCGGAAAAAATACATCGGGATGTCGCGTTTTTCCACCGGTGCGCCGGAACGCCAGCCATGCCCATCGATGACCTGCTCGTTGGCGAGCACGGTTTGATCGACAGGATCCCAGTTCACCGATGCGGTCTTCTTGTAGATGATGCCTTTCTCGAACAACCGGGTGAACAGCCATTGTTCCCAGCGATAATATTCCGGCCTGCAAGTGGTCACCTCGCGCGCCCAGTCTATCCCCAGGCCCAGGCTTTTCAGCTGCCGGCGCATGTAATCGATGTTGTCATAGGTCCATGCGGCAGGTGCAACGTTGTGCGCCTGTGCCGCATTTTCGGCAGGCAGTCCGAATGCATCCCAACCCATCGGCTGCATTACGTTATAGCCCTTCATGCGGTGGTAACGTGCAAGCACATCGCCTATCGTATAATTGCGCACATGTCCCATGTGCAATTTGCCGGATGGATAGGGGAACATGGACAAGCAATAATATTTGGGTTTGTCGCTCGATTCTTTGGCCTTGAATGCATCGGTATCATCCCAGTGTTGCTGGACTTTCTGTTCGATGGAGGCGGGATGAAAGTTGGATTGCATGGTTTAACGTGTCGCAGGCTGATTTTTTGAATATCGCATTATAGCGGTATCGCGCTTCAAACGTGAATCGTACTTGAGGTATCTGTTGTTAAATTCTGGATTCAACAGTGAAAATGCAGGCGCGAAAATAAGAATGGATGACATTTTTAATGCAAAAATATTACATAGAGTAGTGGCAAGGGAAGGTTTGAGATAGAATCACCGACCACAAAAAATTTAATCACACAGTTTTAGGAGAGTAATTATGTCAAGCAAGCACCCCGTTATTGCGGTTACCGGTTCTTCGGGCGCGGGCACCACCACCGTTAAACGTGCTTTTGAAAACATTTTCCGTCGCGAGAAGATCACTGCCGCAATCATCGAGGGTGACAGCCTGCATAGTCTGGATCGCATAGCGTTTCGTGAGGCTGCGGCCAAAGCTGCGAAGGCAGGCAATAATTTTTTCAGTCATTTTGGCCCAGAGGCCAATCATTTCGACAAGATCGAGGGCATGTTCAAGTCCTATGGAAAGACCGGCATGTGCAAGCGCCGTTACTATGTGCACAGCGAAGCCGAGGCGGTAGAGCACAATGCGCATTTCGGCCTGACCGATCTGAAGCCTGGCATGTTTACCCCTTGGGAAGACATCGAGAAGGATTCGGACCTGCTCTTTTATGAAGGTCTGCACGGCATGGTAAAAAATGAGGCGCAGGGTATCGATGCGGGCAAGTATGTCGATCTGGGGATCGGCGTCGTACCCGTTGTGAACCTGGAATGGATACAGAAAATCCATCGAGACAAGGCCGAGCGTGGCTATTCGGCAGAGGCGACAGTGGACACCATCATGCGCCGCATGCCTGACTACATCAAGTTCATCACGCCTCAGTTCACCCATACGGACATCAATTTCCAGCGAGTTGCAACGGTAGATACCTCCAATCCGTTCATCGCGCGCGATATTCCGACCCCAGACGAGAGTTTTGTGGTGGCGCGTTTCCGCGAACCCAAAGGAGTGGATTTCCAGTATATGCTGGCGATGATCCCGGGTTCATTCATGTCGCGTGCTAATACGCTGGTATTTTCCGGCGGCAAGATGAGCCATGCGATGGAAGTGATCTTGGCGCCTGTCATGCACGACATGATTGCGAACAAAAAGAAAAAGTAAAAACGCACTGCCGGATTTACTCCTGCAGTCTGGAAAAAGGGGAGCTATGCTCCCCTTTTTGCTGACCGCTATGGGATAATTCGACTATGAGTACAAATCTCTTATCCGGTCTTAATTCACCCCAACTGCAAGCCGTCACCCTCCCCCATCAGTCTGCGTTGATCCTTGCGGGTGCGGGCAGTGGCAAGACGCGCGTGCTGACTACGCGCATTGCCTATCTCATTAGCACGGGCGAAGTCAGTCCGCAGGGAATACTGGCGGTGACATTCACCAATAAGGCTGCCAAGGAGATGGTGATGCGTCTGTCTGCGATGCTGCCCATCAACACGCGCGGCATGTGGATAGGCACATTTCACGGACTTTGCAATCGCCTGTTGCGCGCGCATTACCGTGAAGCGAATCTGCCGCAGACATTTCAGATACTGGACTCGGGTGACCAGCTCTCTGCGGTCAAGCGTGTGATGAAGGCGCTAAACGTGGATGATGAAAAATTTCCCCCGCGCGAGATGCAGCATTTCATAAGTGCGAGCAAGGAGCAGGGATTGCGTGCGCATGAGGTGGAGGCCTATGACCCATACACCAGGCGCAAGGTCGAGGTATATGCCGAATACGATGCGCAGTGCCAGAAAGAAGGCGTGGTGGATTTTTCGGAATTGCTGCTGCGCTGTCATGAGCTGCTGTCGCGCAATACAGCGCTGCGCGAGCATTACCAGCAGCGCTTCAAACATATATTGGTGGATGAGTTTCAGGATACCAATCCTTTGCAGTATCAGTGGCTGAAGCTGCTGGCAGGAAAAAGCAATTCGCTGTTCGCGGTAGGCGATGACGACCAGTCGATCTATGCTTTCCGCGGCGCTCATGTCGGCAATATGCAGGATCTTTTGCGCGATTTCAATGTCGCGTCTGTCATCAAGCTTGAGCAGAACTATCGCTCGCACGGCAACATACTCGATGCGGCCAATGCGTTGATCAGCAACAACCGCAATCGCATGGGCAAGAAGCTCTGGACTTCAGAGCAGAGCGGAGAGAAACTGCGTGTATATGAAGCGCCGACTGATGTGGAGGAGGCAGATTTCATCGTCAATGAAATTGCTCATCTGAAATCGGAAGGTATGAGGCTCACTGAGATTGCGCTGCTTTACCGTTCAAACGCGCAGTCACGGGTTCTGGAACATGCGTTAGTATCCAGGGGTTTGTCCTATCGCGTATACGGCGGGTTGCGTTTTTTCGAACGTCAGGAAATCAAGCATGCGCTGGCTTATCTACGGCTGATGGAAAATACGGACGACGACAATGCGCTCTTGCGCGTTGTCAACTTCCCGACACGCGGCATCGGCGCGCGCAGCATCGAACAGCTGCAGGAAGCGGCACGAATAAACAATACGACTTTGTTTGATGCTGCAGCCCGCGCAGGCGGCAAGGTGGCAGGCTTTGTCGGGCTGATCGAATCGCTGAAGAGCAGCACCCAAAATCTTCCGCTTCCAGAAATCATCGACCATGTGCTGGTGCACAGCGGGCTTATTGCACATTATCAAAACGAGACGGGGGCGAAAAAGCGCGAGGCTGAAGAACGGCTGGAAAATCTTAAAGAGCTCTTGACCGCAGCGACGCTGTTCGTGCATGAAAACGAGGACGACAGCCTGACCTCTTTTTTGACTCATGCATCGCTTGAAGCGGGGGAGCATCAGGCAGGTGATCAGGATGATGCGCTGCATTTGATGACGGTGCACGCAGCCAAAGGGCTGGAATTCAATGTGGTGTTCATCACGGGTCTTGAGGAAGGGCTGTTTCCGCATCAGAACAGCCAGAGGGTGGACGGAGGCTTGGATGAGGAACGGCGATTGATGTATGTAGCGATCACGCGCGCAAGGCGGCGTCTGTATATGAGTTTCGCACAGCGGCGCATGTTGAACGGTCAGGTGAACTACGGTGTGCCGTCAAGTTTCCTGCATGAGTTGCCGGACGAACTGCTGCAGTGGCTTTCACCTCGTGCAATGCCGCGCAACCCTTTTGAGGCATTCGGTTATGCTGCTCCCCTCTTCCCTAACACCTCTCACGCTGGCGGGAGAGGTGGGCGTGAAAGCGCAGGAGAGGTTGTCCAAGCTGCAGGCTGGCGTGTTGGGCAGCGTGTGATGCACCAGAAGTTCGGCGAAGGAGTGGTGACAAACACGGAAGGTAGCGGCAAAGATGGGCGTGTGCAGGTCAACTTTAAGCATGCTGGGAGCAAATGGCTTGCGCTGGAATATGCAAAGCTGGAGACGCTATGAACGACCATGCGCCGGATGCTGCGCTGCATGAAGGGCGACTGTCATTGATCAACGACAGTTATCATCGGCTGACCGGAAAGATGCTGATCGAGCGGTTCGATCCGCTGGCCATGTGGAATGCGAATCGCGCGATCGTGGCTCACGGCACCCAAGCGGATCCGGTATTTTTCTATGGCAATCGCATGGCTTTGCAATGTTTCGGCATGGATTATAAAGCGTTCGTGAGTCTCCCTTCGCGTTTTTCCGCGGAGCCTGTGGCGCAACCTCAGCGCGCAGCGCTGTTGGAGCAAGTCGCGAAACGGGGCTATGTCGACAATTATGCCGGCGTGAGGATTGCCAAAGGGGGGCGGCGCTTTATGATTGCCGATGGAACGGTGTGGAATCTTGTGGACGCTGCAGGCATTTGTCACGGACAGGCTGCAACATTTGTCGTGCAGGCGTAGCTCACGGATAGTCGGTTACATTCCCGCCAGCGTCCGAGTTCTGCTGTTTTTCATCTGGGAATATGTCGCAAAAGCCTGCGTACATGGTAGTGAACACCATGGGCATCAGTATCAGCCAGCCCAGCATCATCGGCATGCTGGCCAGCAGCGCCAATAGCATGAAGGCCATGCCATACAAGAACATCGCGCCCACGTTGCGGGTGAAAGCCTTGAGGCTCAGCTTCATCGCGGCGATCGGTGCAACATTCCTGAAGTACACCAGCATCGGGGCGAATTGCATGGACATCAAAAGCAGCGTGAACAGCACGCTGCCCAGTAGGATAGCGGTTCCGGCGCCTGCCAGCGCCTGTTGAAGTACGGCAGGATCAGCCGCCTGTTTGCCTGTCAGGATGCCAACCAGTGTCGATCCGCCAAGCAAAATCATCGCGCCGAAGATCAGATACTGGCTGACCAGGGCGATGCCGCCCAGCGTTACTAGGCTAGAGGTTTGTTTCTGGAATCCGCTGAACAAATGCGCAAGTTCCAGTTCGTCCCCTTTTTCCAGTGACTGGCAGCCGGCCATCAGGCCGATCACCACGACAGGCATCAGTAGGCTGGTCAGTGGTTCGCCTATGACGGGTATGCTCGAAAGTGCGGCTGCTGCGATGAAGAGAATAACAACCAGCACGATCCACAGCAATGGCGCTTTCATGAACAGCGCATAGCCTTTCTTTATCCATTGCAGGCCGGTCTTGGCTTCCAGACGTTTGGGTTCCATGATTTCTTTCATAACTAATGACTGACGACTAACTGCTGCTTTAATTTTACAGCCAGACAACGCATTTTGTTGCGATGTGTTTTTGCAAGATGCGTTCGAAATGTCCCGGGTCATGCGCATGGGTCAGATCGCCATCGCGCGGCAGGTGAAGGTCGAAAAGGCGCGAGAGCCAGAAGCGCAGTGCTGCCAGGCGCAACATCGATGGCCATGCCGAGGCCTCATTTTGTTCAAACGGGCGCACCCCATGATACGCCCGCAAAAATATCTGCGTGCGATCAACATCAAGGGTGGCATCGTTGTTCATGCACCAGTCGTTGACGGTGATCGCAACGTCATACAACAGTGCATCGGTGCATGCGAAATAGAAATCGATCAGCCCGCCTATGCGGTCATCAAGCATCAGCACATTGTCACGGAACAGGTCTGCGTGTATCAGTCCCTGCGGCAAGCTAAGCAGCGCCTGCTCTGCGTGCAGCGCAACTTCACTTTTGAGCAATGCGGCCTGCCCGGTATTCAAGAACGGCATGACCTGCGGCGCGGTGATGTTGCGCCAGGATGCGCCTCGGGGATTGGGCATCATCTGCGAAAAACTCATGCCCGCGATGTGCATCTGTCCCAGCATGGCGCCCATCGCTTCACAGTGTGCGGCAGTAGGATGTGTGACGGACTTTCCCGCAAGGCGGCTGACGATGCAGGCAGGCCTGTTCTTCAGGATGCCCAGAAACTGGTTGTGGCGGTTTGCTACCGGTGCAGGGCAGGGTATGCCGTGTCGCGCCAGATGCGCCATCAAGTTGAGATAAAATGGCAATTCGTCGGCGCTGAGCTTTTCGAACAGCGTCAATACGAAACGGCCATTGCTGGTGGTAACGAAATAATTGGTGTTTTCAATGCCTGAGGCGATGCCCTGCAATTCCAGCAGCTGGCCCAGCGAATAATCGCCAAGCCAGGCGGCAAGCTCACCCTCGGTGACGGTAGTGTAAACAGACATGAGTCAGAACCGGTGTATCACCCATTGCGGAGGACGGAAACCGGTATCCAGGCTTTCCTGGCGGGCGAATTTCCCATCGCCACGCTGGTCGACCAGGTAGTATGGCGGGCCGATCCTAGGTGTCACCTTGATCATGAACAGTCGGCCATTAGCGCGGTATTCCTCTATGGTCTGCTCGGTCTGTTTGATGATGGTCACTTCCGGCTCTTCAGCAGAAGGCTGATTTGCGGGGGGTTCTTTCGGTTCTTTTGCCGTGCCTTCTGGTGCGGGCGTGAATGTAGGGGGGGGCAGCGGTTCGGGTGTGGCGGCCAGCGCGGAAAGAGAAAACCCGCACAGCAGCAAAGTGGATAAGAGTCGCATGATGGCGATGCCTGTAAGTTGTAAGGTGCGCATTCTAGCCGATTTACAGGTAAAGCTGACGTTCGCGTTCCGCCTCGGTAGGCTCGAAGCCCGAGGACTCGTAATGCTTGAAGATCGCGTTGACGATTTCAACAGGGTTATCGATGAGCTGGATCAGATCGATGTCTCCCGGACTGATCATCTTTTCCTCCAGCAGCGATGTCTTGAACCAGTCTAGCATGCCGCCCCAGAATTTCGAGCCCACCAGGATGATGGGCATGCGCCGTGTCTTGCCGGTTTGCACAAGGGTCAGCGCCTCCATCAGTTCGTCCAGCGTGCCGTAGCCGCCAGGCATCACGACATACGCGTGAGCGAATTTCACAAACATCACTTTTCTGGCGAAAAAATGCTGGAAAGACTGGCTGATGTTCTGGTATGGATTGTTGGATTGCTCGTGCGGCAGTTGAATGTTGAGGCCCACGCTGGGCGACTTCCCGTAGAACGCGCCCTTGTTGGCGGCTTCCATGATGCCGGGTCCGCCTCCCGAGATGACTGAGAAACCGGCATCGGAGAGCAGGCGCGAGATTTCCTCGCAAAGCTTGTAATAAGGATGGTCGGGTTTCATGCGCGCGCTGCCGAACACGCTGACTGCGGGGTGTATGTGCGCCAGACGGTCGGTGGCGGATACAAATTCTGACATAATGCCGAAAACGCGCCATGCCTCTTTCGCATCCCACGCTTCTGGGATATCGGATGAGGGCAGTTTTGGCGTATCGTTCATGTAAGCACCTTTAATAGTGATCCAAATGAGTTCAGATAAAACTTTGCTTCTGGTTGACGGTTCTTCCTTTTTATACCGCGCTTTCCATGCGATGCCAGATCTGCGCAACCGCCAGGGGGAACCCACCGGTGCAGTTTATGGTGTGCTCAACATGTTGCGCCGCTTGCGGCAGGATTACCCCGCGGATTATAGCCTGTGCGTATTTGATGCAAAAGGAAAAACATTTCGCGACGACTGGTACCCGCAATACAAGGCCAACCGCCCGTCCATGCCCACTGATCTTGCAGAGCAGATCGAACCGTTGCATCAGGCTATTCAAGCCTCCGGCTGGAAAATCGCGAGTATAGACGGCGTTGAGGCGGACGATGTGATCGGCACGCTTGCAAAGCAGGCATCGGAAAATGGCGTACGCTGCATCATCGCAACAGGCGACAAGGATCTTGCGCAGTTGGTGAATGAGCATGTCTGGCTAGTCAACACAATGAGCAATGAGGTTCTCGATGTGAATGGCGTGACAGCCAAGTTTGGCGTGCCACCCGAAAAGATTGTCGATCTTCTGACATTGACCGGCGATACGGTGGACAACGTGCCGGGCGTGGAAAAAGTCGGCCCCAAGACGGCGGTGAAGTGGCTGCAGCAGCACGGTACGTTGGACAATCTGATGCGCAATGCGGACACCGTCAGCGGTGTGGTGGGGGCCAACCTTCGGCGCGCACTGGACTGGCTGCCGATGGCGCGCCGCCTGATCACCGTGAAATGCGATGTGGACTTGCCGATGAGCTATGACGAATTGATTGCACCATTGCCCGACAAGGAAAATCTGGCGCGTTTGTATGAAAAGCTGGAATTCAAGACCTGGCTGCGCGAGCTGAATGCGGCCTCAAGCTCTCAGGGTGAAGTTAAAGAACGAGCTTTTCGATTTCCACAAGAAAGTAATGAAACGACAACTGAAGAAGCTTCCCGCACCGACCGCAATAGCTATCAGGCCATATTGAATCATGGGCAGCTGGATGCGTGGCTTGAAAAAATTCTTGCCGCAGATCTCGTCTGTATGGATACAGAAACGACAGGACTCGATGTGATGGAAGCGCAACTGGTAGGCATTTCATTTGCGATCACGCCGCACGAGGCGGCCTACCTGCCGCTGGCCCATGTCTATCCGGGGGTGCCGGATCAGCTTGATCGCGGCCAGACGCTGCTTAAATTAAAACCTTGGCTTGAGAGCGATGTTCACAGGAAGGTAGGACAAAACCTGAAATACGACAAACACGTCTTCGCCAATCACGGCATCAGCCTTGCCGGCATACACGACGACACGCTGCTCGAATCCTACGTGCTGGAGAGCCATAAGCCGCATGACATGGACAATTTGGCGCTGCGTCATCTCAATGTGAAGACCATCAGCTTTACCGATGTGGCAGGCAAGGGTGCCAAGCAGATCAGTTTCGACCAAGTCGATCTTGATACCGCGACGCACTACGCGGCTGAGGACGCAGATATCACGCTGCAGCTGCACAGAAAACTTGCGCCGCAAATTGAAACGCAAAAAGGCCCTTCGACTGAGCTCAGGACAGGCTTGCAATATGTGTATCGTGAAATCGAGCTGCCTGCAATGCATGTGCTCTACACGATGGAGCGCAACGGCGTGCTGCTCGACTGCGATCTGTTGCATGTACAGAGTCATGAGCTGGGCGCAAAGCTGGTCGACCTTGAATCGCGCGCCTTTGCAGCGGCAGAGCAGCCTTTCAATCTCAACTCGCCAAAGCAGATACAGGAAATATTGTTTGACAAGCTGAAGCTGCCGGTGAAGAAAAAGACGCCGAGCGGCGCGCCCTCTACAGACGAGGAGGTATTGCAGGAACTCGCACTCGATTATCCTTTGCCAAAATTATTGCTTGAATACCGCGGCATGTCGAAACTCAAATCGACCTATACCGACAAGCTGCCGAAAATGGTGAATCGTCATACGGGCCGTGTGCATACCAGCTATTCGCAGGCAGTGGCAGTCACGGGGCGTCTGGCTTCCAGCGACCCCAATCTGCAGAATATTCCGATCAGAAGCCCCGAGGGACGCCGCATCCGCGAGGCCTTTATTGCTCCTCCCGGCTGCAGCATCGTGGCGGCTGACTATTCGCAGATCGAACTTCGCATCATGGCGCACTTGTCTGGCGATGCGGGACTGCTCAATGCCTTTGCCAACAACGAGGATGTGCATCGCGCAACTGCCGCCGAAATTTTCATGGTCCAGCCAGGTGACGTGACTTCCGAACAGCGCCGCTATGCGAAGGTGATCAACTTCGGGTTGATCTACGGCATGTCTGCCTTCGGCCTTGCAAAGCAGCTGAATGTGGAGCGCGGTGCCGCGCAGGCTTATATCGACCGGTATTTTGCGCGCTACCCCGGCGTGAAGAGCTACATGGACAGCACGCGCTTGCAGGCGAAGGAACAGGGTTATGTCGAAACCGTTTTCGGCCGCAGGCTATGGTTACCGGATATCAACAGCAGCAACGGCATGAGGCGGCAGGGAGCGGAGCGCGCCGCGATCAACGCACCGATGCAGGGCACAGCCGCAGACCTCATCAAGCTTGCGATGATTAAAGTGCAGCAATGGATCGAGACTGAAAAACTGAAGAGCCGTCTGATCATGCAGGTGCACGATGAACTGGTGCTGGAAGTGCCGGAAGACGAATTGCATCTGGTGAAGGAGTCGCTGCCGCATCTGATGTGCACTGTAGCCGATCTGCATGTTCCTTTGCTAGTCGAACTTGGCTCAGGAAAGAACTGGGACGAGGCGCATTAGCGATGCATTAGCCATCTGTGAAGGCGTGCTGTTCGGCCTTTTCGGCCAATTACTCATCCATTGAAATCCGGCAGCGCTGCCTAGCAAAGCAGATATCAATATTGCTTTCAGCGATTGATTTAACCAGACCTAATTGTCAGAGGCCTTTGAGGTTTCATCATCAGAACTATCCTTTGATGTGCAAACTTCATGATTACCGCTGATTAACTAGACACTTTTTCTCTTCAAAGTATGTCCGCTTTTGGGGCAAAACCGAAATAATTGTGAGGTCTGACGACAGTCAGCAAAGGTCGAGATTCATCGACAAAAAGCGTATATCATTTTATCTGATCTTGTTTGATGCAAATCCAGACCAGCCTACAATTTCGAATGGCTTGCAATTTGGTGACGCTAAGTCTAACTCAATGGTATGGGATGCGCTTACATTGCAATGCTTGCCAAATTTTGCCAATTATTATAAATTTCGCACATGACAACGATGAATATTTCTCTTCCGGATGCGCTCAAGCAGTTCGTGGACTCGCAGGTCGCCACGGCAGGTTATGGCACGTCCAGCGAATACGTGCGGCAGTTGATCCGCCGTGACCAGGAACGCGAGCAGTTGCGCAACTTGTTGCTGATAGGTGCTCAGTCAGCGCCATCCGGTCTTGCTGACGATGTCTACTTTGCCGGTTTGCGTTCCGGCATCAATAAGCCGCTCGCCGGTTCAGAGTGAAGCCACTTGTTCGCCGCAAGCGTGCAGACAAGGATGTCGAAGCGGCAATCAGATATTTTCTGAAGGGGTCGCCGGCAGTTGCATTGGGATTCGTTAATGCGCTGGAACAAACCTATCGCCAGATTCAGCATTGCCCGGCTATCGGTTCCACGCGTTACGCGCACGAACTCAACTTGCCTGGTTTTAAGATTCAGGCAGTGCAAACGTTTTCCCTATCTGGCGTTTTATGTCGAGGGTGCGCATCAGATCGACATCTGGCGCGTGCTGCACGGCAGTCGAGATATCCCTGGGTGGCTTCAGAATGAAGCTTAAGGGTAAAACAGCGGGAAAACATGAAGACATGAGGTATGATCCGGAAATCATTCACAACTGACGGGGAGAATTGAAATGGGACTTTTTGACTCAATCGTAGCGCAGGCTGAAGGTGCGTTGAGCAATGCGATCGAAGGGGCGCACCCCGGACTGGTAGAGGAAGTCACTGGATTGATCAACGGCTCTGGCGGGCTGGAGAATCTGGTTTCCACTTTCCGTGAAAAGGGGCTTGGGGATGCTGTCTCATCCTGGATCGGGACCGGACAGAACCTGCCCATCTCCAGCGAACAATTGCAGTCGGTGCTGGGGAACGAGAAGGTCGAGGCCATTGCGCAGAAACTGGGACTGTCCACTTCGGATGTGGCGCAGAAACTGACTGCGCTGTTGCCGCAGGTGATCGACAAGCTCACGCCGGACGGGCAGTTGCCTGAAAATAACCTGCTGGAGCAAGGTCTGGCCCTTTTGAAAGGGCTGGGCGGGAATGCCTGATCGCCTGGACGAGTTGGGCTACATTGAATTCCATTTTATGCAATAACTGTTGGGAGATATTTCATCGTCCCCTGGAATCACCCTGCAGCGGCCCGCATCTTTGTTGCCGGGAATGAATTCAAGGCAGCTTGCGCAGCTCATGTCGCCCTTGGGCGCGCTCTGGTATTTGAATTCCGCGCGCAGGCTTGGGTTGGTTTGCGCGCCTGCCTCCTGAATGGTCAGAAAGAGCGGCAGGAGCGCTGATATCTTTAGAAATTTCCGGCGTGTCGTATTCATTGTGACGAAGCCTGCGGCTATTTCACTGCGTTCTTGAGTTGCTCCAAGATCGCGGGATTTTCCAGGGTCGACACATCCTGAGTGATCTCCTCGCCCTTTGCGATCGCGCGCAACAGGCGGCGCATGATCTTGCCCGAGCGCGTCTTGGGCAGGTTTTCACCGAAACGGATTTCGTCAGGCTTGGCAATCGGGCCGATTTCCTTCGCGACCCAGTTGCGCAGCGCTTCGGCTATTTCACGGGCTTTTTCTGCATCATCAGGGCGTGCGCCTTTGAGCACGACGAAGGCGACTACCGCCTCACCCTTGATTTCGTGCGGCTTGCCAACCACTGCAGCCTCTGCAACGAGAGGATTGGCGACAAGGGCGGATTCGATTTCCATGGTGCCAAGACGGTGGCCTGAAACATTTAGAACATCGTCTATGCGTCCCATGATCCAGAAATAACCGTCTTCATCCCTGTGAGCCGAGTCTCCCGCCAGATAGGCGCCGTGCATCTCTTCGGGAAAATAGCTTTTTTTGTAACGCTCGGGGTCTCCCCATATCGCGCGGATCTGCGAGGGGAAGGGGCGTTTGATCACCAGAAATCCGCCATGCTGGTCATGCACTTCTTCGCCCGCCTCGTTGACGATGGTGGCCATGATGCCGGGCAGTGGCAGCGTACAGGTGCCGGGCTTGATCGGCATCGCGCCTGGCAGCGGTGCGATCATGTGGCAGCCTGTTTCGGTCTGCCACCAGGTATCCACAATAGGGCATCTCGCGTTGCCCACGGTGTTGTAATACCACATCCATGCTTCCGGATTGATCGGTTCGCCCACCGAACCCAAAAGCCGCAGGCTGGAAAGATCATACTGTTTTGGCAGTTCTCCGCCCAGCTTGATCAGCGATCGGATCGCGGTGGGTGCTGTGTAGAAGGTCGTGACCTTGTGTTCCTGTATCATTTTCCAGAAGCGCCCCGCATCGGGATAGGTGGGCACGCCTTCGAAAATCAGCTGGGTTGCGCCCATCGCCAAAGGGCCGTAGGCCACATAGCTGTGCCCGGTGATCCAGCCGACATCGGCGGTGCACCAGAAGATATCGTTTGCCTTGTAATCGAACACCCACTTCATCGACAGCATTGCGCCCAAAAGATAACCGCCGCTGGAATGCTGTACGCCCTTGGGCTTGCCGGTAGAGCCCGAGGTGTAGAGGATGAACAGTGGGTGTTCTGCGCTTACCCATGCAGGGGAGCACTCGGTGTTCTGGTTTGCGACCAGATCATGCCACCAGATGTTGTTCGTGTCATTCCAAGCGATATCGCTGCCTGCCCTTCTGTAGACGATGACGCTGTGCACCGACTCGCAGCCTCCCAGTGCCAGCGCTTCGTCCGCGGCAGGTTTCAGGGGGATCACGCGCCCTCCCCGAAATTGCGCATCGGCGGTGATCACCGCGCTGGCTTTAGCATCGATGATGCGCTCGTGCAGGCTCTTCGAAGAAAAACCGCCGAACACAACGGAATGGATCGCGCCTATGCGTGCGCATGCCTGCATCGCTATCACCGCTTCTATACTCATCGGCATGTAGATGATGACGCGGTCGCCCATCCTGATGCCGCGGGATTTTAGGCCGTTGGCGAATTCGCAAACACGTGCGTGCAACTCGCGATAGTTGATTCTTGTGACTGTGCCGTCGTCTGCCTCGAAAATGATCGCAGTTTTGTCTGCCCCGTCGGCAAGGTGTATGTCCAGACAGTTGTAGGAGACATTCAGTTCGCCGTCTTCAAACCATTTGTAGAAGGGCGCATTGCTCTCGTTGAGTATTTTGGTGAATGGTTTTTTCCATTGCAGCATTTCTTTTGCCAGCCTTGCCCAGAAACCTGTGTAGTCGTCTTCCGCTTCCTGGCAAAGCGCCTGATAGGCTTTCATGCCAGATACATTTGCCTGGGCTGCGAATTCGTCGGAAGGATTGAAAACGCGATTTTCGTGCATGACAGACTGGATGTTGGACATATCGACTCCTAGGGCTGAACTGAAGTTCGATGGTAGTTTTTTTAGGCACTGCCTGTCAATCGCCAGCAGGCGGTTTGCCGCCACAGGAAGATGCTGAGTGCCTGATAAGGATGCGTTCTGCAGTCGTAGTTCATTTTGAGAGTGGGGGTTTTTACGGTATCATTATGCCCCATGACAAAGTACATATTCATTACCGGCGGCGTGGTCTCATCACTGGGCAAGGGGATTGCCGCAGCTTCCCTTGCCGCGATCCTTGAATCTCGTGGCCTCAAGGTCACCATGCTCAAGCTTGATCCCTATATCAACGTCGACCCGGGCACCATGAGTCCGTTTCAGCATGGCGAGGTTTTTGTCACCGAAGACGGGGCGGAAACCGACCTGGATCTGGGTCATTACGAGCGGTTTATCACCGCGAAGATGAGGAAGGCCAACAATTTCACCACCGGACAGATATACGAGAGCGTGATCCGTAAG
Organism: Pseudomonadota bacterium; assembly: GCA_021787435.1. Taxonomy (GTDB): domain Bacteria; phylum Pseudomonadota; class Gammaproteobacteria; order Burkholderiales; family Gallionellaceae; genus Gallionella. The sequence goes on from JAJYLY010000009.1 coordinate 66,190, forward strand.
GAGAGGCGCGGCGAGTATCTTGGCAAGACGGTGCAGGTGATCCCGCATATCACCAACGAGATTCAGGCCTTTGTGGAACGCGGCGCTGCGGCATATCACGGCGACAAAGCGGATGTCGCAATCGTCGAGATCGGCGGCACGGTGGGCGACATCGAGTCTCTGCCTTTTCTGGAAGCCGCGCGCCAGATGGGTTTGCGCATGGGGCGCAATCAGGTCGCCTATGTGCATCTAACACTGGTGCCCTATATCGCGACCGCCGGCGAATTGAAAACTAAGCCGACCCAGCATAGTGTGCAGAAGTTGCGCGAGATCGGCATATTCCCTACCGCGCTTTTGTGCCGTGCTGACAGGCGCATACCGGACGACGAGCGCGCGAAGATTTCGCTGTTCGCGAATGTGCGCGAAGACGCAGTGATCTCGATGTGGGATGCCGATACTATCTACAAGATTCCACAGATGCTCAATGATCAGGGGTTGGATCGCATCGTGTGCGAGGAGCTCAAGCTTGATTTGCCGCCTGCTGACCTGTCTGTTTGGACGAAGCTGGTTTATGCGCTGGAGCATCCGGAACATCAGATCACCATCGGCATGGTTGGAAAATATGTGGAGCTGACCGAATCCTATAAGTCGCTGATCGAGGCACTGCGCCATGCGGGAATACATACTGCAACCCGCGTCAATATCGAATATGTGGACTCGGAAATGCTCGAGTCGAAAGGCACAAAAAGCCTGGAACATTTCGATGCAATACTGGTGCCGGGCGGTTTCGGCGCGAGGGGCACGGAAGGAAAAGTATCCGCAATCCGCTATGCGCGCGAAAACAAGGTGCCCTATCTTGGCATCTGCTTAGGCATGCAGCTTGCGGTGATCGAATATGCGCGCGATGTCGCAGGAATGACGGATGCGAACAGCACCGAACTCAATCCTGAGACTGAACATCCTGTGGTGGCGTTGATCACCGAGTGGCAGGATCGCGACGGGCGCGTCAAGACGCGCAGCAATGATTCGGATCTGGGCGGCACGATGCGCCTGGGTTCACAACGCTGTCCTGTCATACCCGGCACGCTGGCGCATCGTATTTACGGCGCGGAAGTGAATGAACGGCATCGCCATCGCTATGAAGTGAACAATCATTATGTGCCGGAACTTGAAAAAACCGGTCTGATCATATCTGCGCGCACCCCGACGGAAAATCTTCCGGAGATCATGGAGCTGCCACAATCGATGCATCCGTGGTTTGTTGGCGTGCAGTTCCATCCGGAGTTTACTTCGACGCCGCGCACAGGGCATCCGCTGTTCATTGCGTTCGTTGCGGCTGCTTTGCAACGTCAGAAGACAATCAGATGATAAAAGACATGTGTGCCAAAGCGGCACAACCTAAGGTGATCTTGTGAAATTATGTAACTATGAAGTCGGGCTGAACCGCCCTTTATTCCTGATCGCAGGCCCGTGCGTGATCGAGTCGCACCAGATGGCGATGGATACTGCAGCCGCGCTGCAGGAAATTTGCCGCGAATTGAACTTGCCATTCATTTACAAGTCATCCTACGATAAGGCCAACCGCAGCTCCGGAAAATCGTTTCGCGGTTTCGGCATGGATGCGGGACTAAAAATATTGAGTGAGGTCAAATCTCAGCTTGGCGTACCGGTGCTGACCGATGTGCACAGCATCGAGGAAATCGAACCCGTTGCATCGGTGGTCGACGTATTGCAGACCCCGGCTTTCCTGTGCCGGCAGACCGATTTCATCCATGCAGTGGCAAGTTCTGGCAAGCCGGTGAACATCAAGAAGGGGCAGTTTTTGTCTCCTTGGGACATGCAGAACGTGGTCGAGAAGGCGAAGGATGCAAGCGGTCAGGATAACATTATGGTGTGCGAGCGCGGCGCGTCATTCGGCTATAACAACCTGGTGTCTGACATGCGGTCTCTTTCCGTGATGCGCAATACGGGATGTCCTGTGGTTTTCGATGCGACGCATTCGGTGCAACTGCCAGGAGGCCAGGGAACGGTGTCGGGTGGTCAACGCGAATTCGTGCCGGTGTTGGCGCGTGCCGCAGTCGCGGCAGGCATTTCCGGGCTCTTCATGGAAACGCATCCGAATCCTTCCAAGGCACTGTCGGACGGGCCGAATGCATTTCCGCTTGGCCATCTGAAGGCGCTGTTGAAAACCCTGATGGTGCTTGACGATGCGGTCAAGCAGCAGGGATTGATAGAAGAGACGATAGATTTGAAGAATTGCTGATTGCTGGAAATTCTGCGTGATTGGCTGTTTGGTTTGCGAAATTTTGATTTGATAAAAAATAAGGATAAATGATGAGTGCAATAGTTGATGTGATCGCCCGCGAGATTTTGGATTCGCGCGGCAATCCTACCGTGGAAGCCGATGTGCTGCTGGAGTCGGGCGTGATGGGACGCGCTGCTGTGCCGTCCGGCGCTTCCACCGGGACCCGGGAAGCGATAGAGCTGCGCGATGAGGATAAGCAGCGCTATCTTGGGAAAGGCGTATTGAAGGCGGTGGAATATGTGAACACCGAGATCGCCGAAGCGATCATTGGTCTTGATGCCAGCGAGCAGGCGTTCATCGACCAGACCATGATAGAGCTCGACGGCACGGAGAACAAATCCCGTCTGGGGGCGAATGCGATTCTGGCTGTCTCCATGGCGGTTGCGCGCGCGGCAGCGGAAGAGTCAGGTCTGCCGCTATACCGTTATCTGGGCGGTTCGGCGAGGATGCAACTGCCCGTGCCGATGATGAATATCATCAATGGCGGTGCGCATGCGAACAACAATATCGACATGCAGGAATTTATGATCATACCGGTGGGCGCGCCAAGTTTCCGCGAGGCATTGCGCTACGGTGCGGAGGTGTTTCATGCGCTGAAAAAATTGATAGATGCAAAGGGTATGCCCACGACAGTGGGCGACGAAGGCGGGTTTGCACCCAATCTGCCGAGCAATGAGGCTGCGCTGCAGCTGATCGTCGAAGGGATTGAAGCCGCAGGATTTGTGCCTGGTAAGGATGTTTCCATCGGTGTGGACTGCGCGAGCTCCGAATTTTACAAGCATGGCCTTTACTGTCTCGATTCGGAAGGGCTGAAGCTGACCTCAGCACAATTTACCGATTATCTGGCCAGCTGGGCGGACAAGTATCCCTTGATCAGCATCGAAGACGGCATGGCTGAAAACGACTGGGAGGGCTGGAAGCTTCTGACTCAGCGTCTTGGCAAGCACATGCAGATCGTGGGGGACGATATATTCGTCACTAACACTAGGATATTGCGCGAAGGGATCAAGCAAGGCATCGGCAATTCCATATTGATCAAGGTCAACCAGATCGGCACGCTGACTGAGACCTTTGAAGCGATCGAGATGGCCAAGCGCGCAGGCTATACTGCGGTGATTTCTCATCGTTCGGGCGAGACCGAGGACAGCACGATTGCCGATATCGCGGTGGCGACCAATGCGCTGCAGATTAAGACGGGCTCGGCTTCGCGTTCGGATCGCATGGCGAAGTACAATCAGCTTTTGCGCATAGAAGAAGACCTGGGAGCAACCGCCTCCTATCCCGGAGTCGGCGCGTATTACCAGTTGAGTTAAGTTGTACAAAGTCTGGAAACTGGATATTTGCCTCGGGCCCAGCTCCGGGGCGTTTTTTTGCAGGCCTTGCTGAAACGAAGTTCCAAGACCCATGAAAATCGTCACGTTGATCCTGATTTTTCTGCTGCTGCTGTTGCAGTACCCGCTCTGGCTGGGGCGCGGAGGCTGGCTGCGTGTGTGGGACCTGCATCGTCAGGTTGAAGCTCAGCAGCAGGTCAATGCGCAGACTGCTGCGCGCAACGCAACGCTCGATGCAGAAGTACGCGACTTGAAACAAGGCACCGAGGCGATCGAAGAGCGCGCGCGCAATGATCTGGGGATGGTCAAGAAAGACGAAGTGTTTTACCAGATTCTCGATGATACCGCTGCGGCATCGTCTGTTGCGCAGGTCAAACCGGAAGCTAATAACCCAGTGCCCTTGCGCCCTGATAAAAAGCAAAACTGGTAAGCCAAGCCAGGCCCAGTGACCAGCCTATGGAAAACAGCATGAAGCCTGTGCTTTTCGATTCGCTCTTCAAGGTCGCAATGGTCGAAAGACAGGGCGTGTAGATCAGCGTGAACAGCATGAAGCTGTAGGCCTGTACCCAGTCGAGTTGGTGGGACAGGGCGCTGGAGAGTGCGGAGCCGGTGAGGCCGTAGATTACGGCAAGCGAACCGATGACGATTTCCTTTGCGATGAAGCCGAAGATCAGCGCAATGGTGAGCTGTTCGTTTATGCCTATAGGCGCGAAGACAGGATGCAGCAGGTGGCCTATCATCCCCGAAAGCGTATTCGCACTTGCAGGCGCAGCAGAAAAGGGCAGGTGGGTCAAGAGCCAGACCAGCACGACGCCAGCGATGATGAAGGTCGTCGCGCGGTTCAGGAAATGCCTGACTTCCAGCCAACCCCTGAGCACCATCTGGCGCAGGGTCGGAAAGCGATACGGCGGCAGTTCGAGCACGAAAGGTTCGCTGTTGGCAAATCTTCCCTTGAACAGCATTGCGGTAAGGATGGCGGAAGTGAAGCTGAACAGATACAGTGAGAACAATACCAGCGGTGCTGCATGGGGTGAGAACAGCGCCGCGATGATGAAGACGAACACCTGCAGACGCGCGGAGCACAGCGAGAACGGGATCACCAGCATGGTCAAAAGGCGTATCGCGCGCGAGCGCATAACGCGGGTTCCCATCAGTGCCGGCACATTGCAACCGAAGCCCATCAGGAGCATCACGAAGCCGCGCCCGTCTAGCCCCATTTTTGCCATCAGTGCATCCATCAGGAAAGCCGCGCGCGACAGATAGCCGCTGTCTTCTACGATGGCCATCAATAGAAAGAACAGCACGATCACAGGCACGAATGCTGCGACTGTCGCGATGCCGTTGTAGATGCCATCCAGAAGCAGGCCCTGCAGAACCTGTGGCAGGCTGGTCAGCATGGGGTTTAACAGAGCTTCCCGCACCCAGGAAAGCCCCGTTGTGATGCCGCCTTGCAGCGGCTGGCTAAAAAAGAAGATGCCTTGGAACAGAAGATACATGATGCCGAAAAATATCGGCAGACCGAGCACGGGATGCAGCATCACGCGGTCGAGTTTTTCGGTGAGGTTGTCTGGCAGGCGTGCGGGGATTTGCACCGCCTGTTTCAGCACGCGCGCCATCTGGGTTTCGATCTGTTCATCCAGTTCGAGCTGGCTCTGCAGTTCCTCCTTCATGCCAGGCGTTGGGTAGCGCAGCGCACGGGTGATGGTCTGCAAAGCTTCCGGGTAGCCAGAGCCGTATTTTGCGCTGATCTGGAAGACCGGCATTTCCAGCAGTTCCGCCATTTTTCTGGTGTCTATACTGATGCCGAATTTTTTGGCCTCGTCGTTCATGTTGAGCAGCACGACGATGTTGATGCTTAACGCCTTGAGTTGCAGCAGGAGGCTCATCTGACGCTCGATCTGGCTGGCATTGAGTATCACCAGTGCCAGGTCGGGAACGTTGTCGTGCAGGAAATGGCGCACCACCTGTTCGTCGTCGGAAAAGCCGTGCAGATCGTAGATGCCAGGCAGGTCGATGATTTCAACCATGTCTGAGCCCAGCAGAATTTTTCCACTGAGCAGTTCGACTGTGATGCCGGGCCAGTTCCCTACCCTTGCGGAGCCACCTGTCATGCGGTTGAACAGCGTGGATTTACCGGTGTTTGGCATACCCAGCAAGGCGATGCGCTTCATGGCTTGCGTACCTCTATCTTGGTGGCCTCATTGCGTCTCAGTAAGATGTCGGTTGTACCTATCCTGACCTGCAGCGGACCGGAAAAGCTGGCTTTTCTGATGAGCTCGATCTGTTTTCCGTTGCGAAATCCCAATGCGAGCAAACGTTGGTGCAGCGCTTCTTCGGCGTGTATCGAAACGATGGTGGCAATGTCGCCTGTTTGCAGTGCGGCGAGTGTGTCGGACATAAGGTGGCTCGATCAACTGGGGGTTGTCATTTTACAGGATTCGACGTTTGCCGCACTGTGCTTTGCAGCGGCAACAATTATCTTCCGTCAATTCGGGCGGTATATTTGCCTTGCCTGTTAGGTTAGAATGTAGGCTTGTCAATAATCGAGAATCAAAATGATCAAGGGTAGTATTGTTGCAATCGTAACCCCCATGCTTGAGGATGGCAGCCTGGATTTGCCGTCGTTTCGCACACTGATAGATTTTCATATCGGACAGGGGACGGATGGCATCGTGGTGGTCGGAACCACGGGCGAATCTCCTACGGTGGATGTGGAAGAGCACGAGTTGCTGATTGCCGAAGCGGTCAAACATGCGCATGGTCGCATACCCATCATCGCCGGAACAGGTGCTAACTCGACCAAGGAGGCGATTGAGCTCGCGGCATTTTCAAAGCGTGCGGGAGCTGATGCATCGCTTTCTGTCGTGCCTTATTACAACAAACCGACTCAGGAAGGTTTGTATCTGCATTTTAAGGCCATTGCCGAAGCGGTGGACATGCCGCATATCCTGTATAACGTTCCCGGCCGCACGGTCGCGGATATTGGCAACGATACAGTGTTGCGCCTGGCCGGAATTCCCAACATCGTGGGCATCAAGGATGCGACAGGAAATATCGAAAGGGGCAGCGACCTGTTGCAGCGCGCTCCCCGGAATTTCGCTGTGTACAGCGGAGACGATGCGAGCACGCTGGCGCTGATGATGCTGGGTGCGCATGGCTCGATTTCCGTCACAGCCAATGTGGCGCCGAAACTGATGCACCAGATGTGCATGGCAGCACTGGAAGGCGATGTGGCGCGTGCGCGTGAAATCAATTTCCGCCTGCTGGGTCTGCATCGCAAGCTGTTCGTCGAGGCAAATCCGATCCCGGTGAAATGGGCTGTGGCACGCTTGGGGCTGATGAAAAATACCCTGCGTCTGCCCCTGACGCCATTGTCGCCTTCGGTTTATGGCGTGATCGAACAAGCCATGCTTGAAGCTGGCGTACTTACACAATAGTCAGGGAAAGAATATGAAAGTTTTGCATCTTGGTATCTGCGTTGTTGTGCTTGTTTCTCTGGCGGGTTGTAGTGCGATGGGTTTGGGCAGCAAGCCGATCGATTACAAAGCGGGTGCAGGGCAGGTGCCGTCGATTGAAGTGCCGCCTGGTTTGACGGCTCCTGTGACGGATGACACCTACAAGGTAGAGGGTGCTGAAGGTGAGTCTGTCGCAACCTATTCCTCCTATGCCAAAGATAAGGGCGCGACTGCAGTAGAGCAACACAGGAGTGCTGAACCGGCTCCGGCAGTGTTGGCACCCGTCAAGGGCGTGAGCCTCGAACGCGATGGGACCCAGCGCTACCTGAAGGTGGATGAACCGGCAGAAAAAGTCTGGCCTGTGGTCAAATCGTTCGTGAATGAAGCGGGTTTCAAGGTCCAGAATGAAGATCAGGCAGCCGGCATCATCGAAACGGACTGGACAGAAAATCGTGCGCGGGACAACAAGGACAGCGGCATTCTTACCAGGATATTCAACGGCCTTTTCTCGACCGGCGAGCGTGACCGGTATCGAATCCGCCTAGAGCGTTCCAAGGATGGCACGAGCACCAATGTCTATGTCACCCATTACGGTAAGGAAGAAGTGCTGGATTCCACGGGTACGACGACCAACTGGCAGTCCCGCCCGAATGATCCCGAGATGGAGGCGGAGATGCTGCAGCGCCTGATGGTGCGTTTTGGCGTCAATCCGGCCGAGGCGGCTGTCGCGACAGCACAGGGAGGACCTGCGGCTTCCGGATCTGCTAATCTGGTGCAGATTTTTGACGGCAGCAGCATCATCGTGATCAACGACGCGTTTGACAAGAGCTGGCGCAGAGTCGGACTTGCGATAGAAAAAACCGGTCTGGTTGTTGAAGACAAGGACAGGGAAAAAGGCATCTACTATGTGCACACGCCCGTGGCAAAGAGCGGCTGGCTACAAAAGCTTGAGTTCTGGAAGGATGAGGATACAGCCCAGCATTTTCGGGTTAATGTCAAAGACAACGGAGCCTCATGTGACGTTTCCATGGCCGATATGAATGGCGAAAGCAGCAATGAGGCACGCCAACAGCTTGAGGCTATCTACAAGAATATCAATCAATAGATATTCCAGCCCCGCCAAAGCGGGGCAGGAGTTCAGATGAGATTTGCATCATTGGGTAGCGGCAGTGAAGGAAATGCGCTGCTGGTATGCGCGGGAGGAACCTATGTGCTGCTGGACTGCGGATTCAGTCTGAAGGACAGCATCGCGCGTATGGCCCGCTTGGATGTGATGCCGGAGCAGTTGAGCGGCATCCTGGTGACGCACGAGCATGGCGATCATATCGGCGGAGTTGCGCGTCTGGCGCGCAGTTTTGATCTACCGGTGTGGTTGACGCACGGTACGCTGAGAAGCCAGCCTAAAGCCTTTGCCGGTATTTCTGCGCTGCATGAAATTGATCCACATGGCGTGTTTTCCATACGTGATATGGAGATCCTCCCTTATCCTGTGCCGCACGATGCGGCAGAGCCTGTGCAATTCGTCTTTGGTGATGGGACCAAGCGCCTGGGTGTATTGACCGATGTGGGTTGCAGCACGCCGCATATCGAAGCGATGCTGAGCGGTTGTGATGCGCTGGTTCTCGAAAGCAACCACGATGCGGGCATGCTGATGAACGGGGACTATCCTTACAGCCTCAAGCAGCGCGTAGGTGGGCGGTTTGGGCATTTGAGCAATCAGGAATCAGCGGCTATTCTGGTCAAGCTGAACACAGATCGTTTGCAGCATCTTGTTGCGGCTCACCTTAGTAGCAGAAACAATACCCCTGAGCTTGCGATCGAGGCGTTAAGCGCGGCATTGGGTTGTGAAAAAAGCTGGGTGGGAGTGGCAACGCAAGAGACGGGGTTTGACTGGCGAGAAATAGTTTAATGCCGCAAGGGTATTCCCGCGAAACAACGGAGCTAAAGTTCCTGTTTCTAAATAAATCAGGATTGAGCAACAAGGCCGCAAGCCTGCAAGGGACTTTCCTCGGAATATAGGGTGATGAATCGCTTATTCCTGAATGAAGGGTTTTTACCTAAAAACTATAGTCGCGCGCTGCGCTGGTTATTTTGAGCAATAAAAAAGCCGACTTGCGTCGGCTTTTTTATTGTTTTGATGCCTGAAATTACTTGGCAGCAGGAGCTGCGTCAGCAGCAGGAGCTGCGGCAGGAGCAGAAGCAGCATCAGCAGCAGGTGCAGCAGCAGGTGCAGAAGCTGCGTCAGCAGCAGGTGCAGGTGCAGCAGGAGCTTCAGCAGCAGGAGCTGGAGCAGCAGGAGCTTCGGCGGCTTTTTCGCCGCAAGCAGTCAAAGCAAGAGCCAGCAGAGCGGCAACAAGAGCGGATAATTTCATGGTCTTTTCCTCGGGTAACGTTGATAAAATAAAAAATCTGTTCGACTCAGCCTTTGTGGATTTCAAAGTCAAGGTCGCGGCATTCTAACAGTAAATAAAAAAAAATCCAGTAGTAATCAGCTTTTTAATCGGGTCTTTTTACAAGTTTAATCAGCTTGGAGTGTTGGATATCGACCTTTTTAAATGAGGCGGAGGTAGCCGTCCTGATGCCATTGATAAAGTATTTCTGAGAGCTCTTCGGAACAGGCGGCCATCGCGGGCAATTCACGCTCGTCTGCAAGCTGGCGCAAAACGGAATAATCTTCATCCGATACCGAAGTCGATTCACCGTTCATGAAAACAGTATTGCTTTTGCACAGCATCTGGCTCTTCAAGTCGAGCATCACGCCGCTGCCTTTCAGATGCGATATGAACTTTTTCAGGCTTAGCGGGCGCTCAGGGGGAGTGAAATAAACATGCGTCTTGGGTTCGCTCAAATAACACCCCAAAAAATTCGCGATGTCATCTTTGTCCCATCGCACCTGCTTGATTATGGAAGCCACTTGCTTCAGCATGGCCGGACTGATTTCGGAAGGATGTTTTTGTGTCTTCAGATCCGGGTCGGCGTACATGCCTTCTATGCAGATTCTATCCTGCAGATAGATCAGGAACTGTTCGGCAAGTTCCTGATATGCCGGGGTGCGGAATCCGATCGAATAGGTCATGCAGTCGTCTTCTGCAATGCCGTGGTGCGCGCAGTGAGGTGGCAGATACAGCATGTCGCCAGGAGCCAGCACCCATTCCTGTTCAGGCTTGAAGCGATTCAGGATGCGCAACGGCGCGCCTTCAATCAGCGTGCGGTCTTGCTGGGTGGAAATCTGCCAGCGTCTGTGTCCCATGCCCTGCAGCAGGAATACATCGTAGGAATCGAAATGTGGCCCCACGCCGCCGCCTTTGGGAGCATAGCTGATCATCAGATCATCCAGACGGGCATGCGGAATGAAGCTGAATGCCTTGAGCAGTTCTGCCGCTGACTTTAGATGATGATTCACGCCCTGCACTAGCACAGTCCAGTGGATTTTATTCAGGCCTTTGAAATTTTTCGCCGTGAAGGGCGAGTGCTGCAGCTCATATTCACCCTGCCGCTGTGTCACGAGGCGCGCCTGCACGTCATCCGTGCAGGCCAGTTCGATCAGATGTTTAGGGCTTAGCAGTCCGGAAAATCCGGGCAGGGCGCCGCGTATCAGCAGCGGCTTCTTTTGCCAGTAATCGCGCAAAAATTCCTGAATTCCAAGCGGGCCCAGCAGAGTAGGTGGTGTTTTCATACGCAGCATTATAGCGCCTTGGGCTTTTCATCCGGCAGTCTAAAAAATTTAATTAGCTGTAGGCGCGCAATGTGTTTAAAATGATCCGGCAAATTTTAGCTGTCATCTGACGCTGCACAAAATTTTATGGGGAATGCCAATGAAGATCGAAAAAGACTCTGTCGTATCGCTGCGTTATGAATTGATCAACACCGGTGGGGATGGCGAGATCATCGAAAAGGTTGATGAGCCAATCAGCTATCTGCATGGCGGATATGACGGCATCTTTCCGTTGGTCGAGGAAGCGCTGCATGGCAAGACCGTGGGCGATAAATGCAGCGTCACGCTAAAGCCGGATGATGCCTTTGGCGAATATGAGCATGCACTGGTCGAAGTCGAAGCGCGCAGCTCATTCCCCGATGATGTGGCAGTCGGCATGCAGTTTGAGGGCGCGCCTGAAGACTCCGACGATGAAGATTTCGTCCTGTATACCGTCGTGGATCTGACAGACGACGAAGTGACCGTGGACGGCAACCATCCGCTGGCCGGCAAGACGCTCACATTCAATTGCACGGTCACGGATGTGCGCCAGGCGACAGAAGAGGAGTTGGAGCATGGCCATGTGCACGATGAGGGCGGCCATCTGCACTAGCCAATAGTTTTTCTGTAAGCCACGCGCCAATCTGATTTATGCCGGTTGCTGACACGGTCTGAGGTGCCGGCATATGCCAGAGCTGCTCGAGTTCGCTTTGCATATCACCTCGAAGCAGTTCGCCATGAGCGATCTCGCGACATCTACCATGCTGCTTTAACCATGCAATCAGTGCGGGGGATTCCGGCCAGTCCGGGCGGCCGACATACAATACGGGAACATTGCAGCATGCCGCTTCCACGAAACTGCCATAGCCTGGCTTGCAGATTAGCGCATCGGAACTTGCCAAGAGATCACTGAAGGCAAACGGCAGGGATTCGATGACGACCGCATCTGGATGCTCTACCTGCCAGTCAGACTGTACCAGGTAGCGCATGCCTGCTGCTCTCGGCCAGTTCTCGACGGGCAGCCTTCCTGCAATGCCGCCCATGCTGATCAGCAGCAGTTTTTCATCGCCGGACAGCTTCAGGCGGTGGTTGAGCTCGCCGCGGCGGTTGTCGCACACCTCGGCGATGGGTGCGACAGGAATCAGGTTGGGAAGATATTCCATCCCCATGCCGGGCGTGGCGCGCAGAAATGCGTCCGCATTGGCGTAGCAAGACTGTATCTGTGCCGCGATGATTTCATCTTGTTCAGCCAGGATGCAGTAATGCCGGTAGATGTCCGCCCAGTTTAGCGAACATAGCGCGGCGTGCGCTATGCCGGCAAGCGCGGCCCCTGCCAGCGGAAGATAGCCTACGTTGGATAATACGAAGTCGGCGCGCAGCGTCTCAAGCAGGCGCGCTTCATTCTTTACGCGCATAGCCCAGTCCGCGTGGAATGCGCGATACGCGGCCCGGCTTTTTTCGATGTCCACAGCAAGCGGCGATGTCATCGCCATGCCGATATCGCCTTCGCTTTGCAAATGTGTGAAAGGAATGCGGATGCGCGATTCCAGATAGCGTTCTGCAACCGGCGAACGCACCGTTATGCGCAAGTCGGGGAGCAGCCCATAGAGCGCGTTCAAAACAGGTGCGGTCTGCGCAACATGGCCGAAACCGTGGCCCGAGATGGAAACGACGAGATGCATGCTGATGATGGAATGAACGGGATGTAATCATTTTACGCCAGTCATCCTGATGTGAATGCTAAAATCAGACACATATTTTTCGGGGGGAAAACAATGCAAGGGTTACAGCGAACGCCGCGACTCGAAGGCGGGGAGGTTGATGCCAAGCGTGCAGAAATTCTAGGCTATTTCCTTTCGACCTTCGATCGCTATGAGCAGCTGTTTGAGACGCTGTCCTGCGATGAGGCCTATTTCGTCAAGCCTATTTCGCTGCGCCATCCGCTGATTTTCTATCTTGGCCACACGGCCACCTTCTTCGTCAACAAGCTTGTGCTCGCTGGGCTTTTGCATGAGCGCATCAATGCACAATTCGAATCTGTCTTCGCGGTGGGCGTTGATGAAATGAGCTGGGATGATCTTGACGAGGCGCATTACGACTGGCCTGCCGTTGTCCAGGTGATGGCGTATCGCAGGCAGGTCAGAGAGGCGGTAGTCCGGTTGATACAAAGCGCGCCGCTTGCATTGCCGATAGGCTGGGATCATCCTTGGTGGGCGATACTGATGGGCATAGAGCATGAACGCATACACCTTGAGACTTCTTCCGTGCTGATACGCCAGCATGCAATCGGATACGTGCAGCCTCACCCGGCATGGCAGCCTTGCCGGAAATGCGGCACCGCGCCGCAAAACCATCTGGTGAAAATTCCGGCCGGGAAAGTGCTGTCTGTCAAGGAAAGATCATCGTCTGTCTACGGATGGGACAACGAGTATGGAGAGCATGAGGCGAGCCTGCCGGCCTTCGAGGTCAGCCGTTATCTTGTAAGTAACCATGAGTTCTCTGATTTCGTCGAAGCAGGGGGCTATGCTGCAGACGAATATTGGGAAGCAGAGGGGCTGGCGTGGAGAAATTACAGCCGTGCTGAACATCCGACATTCTGGATCAGGAAGGGTGATGGCTGGTATTTGCGGCTGATGGCCGAAGTCGTCGCGATGCCTTGGGATTGGCCGGTTGAAGTCAACTATCACGAGGCCAGCGCATTCTGTAGATGGAAGAAGACGGATGCTGGGACGCCCGTGCGGCTGCCCACCGAAGACGAATGGTGCAGGCTGTATGATTTTTGCAGTATTGAAGAGATTAAGCCTGACAAGATCGCGGCAGCCAATATTCATCTCGATCACTATGCATCTTCTTGTCCTGTGAACGAATTCCGCCATGGCGATCTTTACGATGTGAGAGGAAACGTCTGGCAGTGGACCGCCACGCCCACCTATCCCTATCCCGGGTTCGAGGTGCATCCGCTGTATGACGATTTCACCACGCCGACCTTTGATGGTAGGCATAATCTGATTAAGGGTGGGTCGTGGATATCCTGTGGCAACGAAGCCGAGAAGAGCGCGCGTTATGCTTTCCGCCGTCATTTCTTTCAGCATGCGGGGTTCCGTTATGTGGCAGGAGGGGAAGCGGTGAACCCGCCCTTGTCGAATTATGAGACGGATCGGATGCTTTCCGAATATGCAGAGTTCCATTACGGCGACTCCTATTTTGGTGTGACCAATTTTCCCGGCACCCTGGCCGGGATTGCAATCGATGCGATGGGCAACAGGCCTGCCCGTCGCGCACTGGACCTGGGATGCGCTGCGGGGCGCGCGACCTTCGAGCTTGCGCGCCATTTCGACCATGTCACCGGCATCGATTTTTCCGCACGCTTCATCGGAATGGGGGCTGAGATGGCAAGGCAGGGCATATTGCGCTATCAGCTTGCTGACGAGGGAAACCTGGTCAGCTACAAGTCGCGTAGCCTGATTGAGCTGGGTCTCGATGCGGTCAGGAGTAGGGTGGATTTCTTTCAGGGAGACGCGTGCAATCTCAAGCCGCTTTTCAATGGCTATGATCTGATACTCGCCGCCAATCTGATCGATCGCCTATACAGCCCTGCAAAATTTTTAACCGAAGTGCATGAACGCCTCAATATGGGCGGCATATTGCTGATCGCTTCCCCCTATACCTGGCTTGCCGAACACACCAAACGCGAGGAATGGATAGGCGGATTCAAGAAGGATGGAGAGAACTTCACCACGCTGGATGGGCTGAAGGAACTGCTCTTACCGCATTTCAAACTGAAGCAGGCGCCGCTCGATGTGCCTTTTGTGATCCGCGAGACTAGGCGCAAGTTCCAGCACAGCATTTCTGAAGTGACCCTGTGGGAGCGAATTGCTTGAGTTTCGATTTCGACAGGGTGATTGCGCGCAAAGGCACGAATTCTGTGAAGCATGACGGGCGCGCCGCGTATTTCGGAACAGCGGATGTGCTGCCGCTTTGGGTCGCTGACATGGATTTTTCAGCACCCGAAGCCGTGACGCGTGCGCTGCTTGAGCGCGCAGAGCATCCTGTCTACGGTTACAGCCTTTACCCTGAGAGCATGTTCGATGCGCTTGCTTCATGGCTCATGAAACGCCATGGATGGGAAGTCGGGCGAGAAGCGATCATGATGGTGCCGGGCGTTGTGCCATCGCTTTACGCAACGGTGCTGGCATTGACCAGGCCGGGGGATGGCGTGATCGTGCAGCCGCCCGTCTATCCCCCGTTCTTTTCGGCGGTGACGACCAATGGGCGCAGGCTGCTTGAAAACCCGCTCTGTCTGGAAAATGGATGGTACGGCATGGACTTCGATCACCTCGAGCAATGCGCCAAGGATGGCGCAAGGCTGCTTTTGCTTTGCTCGCCGCACAATCCTGTCGGACGCGTGTGGAGCAGGACGGAGCTTTTGCAGTTGCTCGATATCGCAAGGCGCTATGACCTTGTGATACTCTCAGACGAGATACATGCAGACCTTGTTTATCCTGGCACGATTCACACAGTACTAGGGACACTGGCAGGCGATGCAGACCATCTGATTACGGCCATCGCCCCTAGCAAGACCTTCAACATCCCGGGTCTTGGTCTGTCCTGCCTGATCGTCCAAGATCCCGAACATCGCCAGGCGATTCGCAAAGTATTCGACAGTTTGCATGTGAACAATGCGAACCCTTTCAGCATTGCCGCCTTCGATGCAGCCTACCGCAGCGGCGAGGCTTGGCTTGACAGCCTGCTCGTCTATCTTGCAGGCAATCGCGATTGCGTCAGGGACTATATGGCAGATTATTTGCCGAATATCCGCCTGACCGAGCCCGAGGGCACGTATCTGCTCTGGCTGGATTGCAAAAAACTTGACATGAGCGATGAAGAACTTCGCGATTTTTTTGTGCACGCGGCGCATGTCGGGATGAATCCCGGTATCACTTTCGGCGCGGGCGGCAGTGGCTTCATGCGCCTTAACATCGCCGCACCGCGCAGCGTGATTCTCGAAGCGCTGGCGCGCATTTCAAGGGCGATTGAAGTCTGACCGTTCATTGACTGGAAATTGACCGTCCGTCTGTTTCTTCTTCCGCTAGGCAGACTGCTGTCAACCGCTGTGCGGGCTTGGGGTGGTCCTGCTGATTTTGCTAAAGTTCTGCCATCAATTCATGAGAGATGAAAATGAAGTATCACAACGGACATTTACGCAACGAGCTGGATGATACGCTCTGCATCAGGACGAAAATTCAGAAGCTGAGCTGGAAGGAATGTGCACCTTTTATCATTCTGGCCGCATTGATGGTGGGTCTGATGATCTACGGCCTGAACCCATAGCTTCACGAGTTGGGCGCTTCCTTCAGCCAGGCGGTGTAGAGCGACCATTGTGCATCCGGCTGGCTGTCGTATTCAATGCGATATTCGGAGTGCAGTTCCTGCAGCGGCTTCAACACTTCGTGCAGCGCGGCATTGCCACCATAGTAAAAAAAATATTCACGTCTTCCGGCCGATATCGCGCGGCGCACATAGACTGCCCATCCGTTGCTGAATTCCGAAGCCAGCCTTAATAAGTCGCTTTCGATTTCAGCCAGCGTGTCCGTTTCGGCGTGATTCCAGAAACGCCCTTCGGTATTCTGCCTGCACCACACGCCAAACCACGCCAGATTGGGCAATTCTTCGCTTGGCATGTCGGCCACAAACCGGTTGTCCAGCAGGATTTGAAAGGGGTCACCAATGATGGTCGTGTCAAAAAGTTGCCAGGTCATTATATTCCTCAAGTTTGTCGATTCATCACTCGTTCTGCATATTCTACCCGATGCCAGATAGGAACTTGCAAAAGGAACCTTTGCCGGATTTAATGGCCACACGCCCAGTTTCCGGAATCCGCAGAAAAGCATATAAAATCGCGCAGTGTCACTGCGTCATGCAACAGAACAAGAGCCGCATAAAAACATATGAAGATTCGCCTCGTATTAACGATGATCCTGGCAATGCCTGTGCTTTGCAGCGCATCGACTTTTTTCTTTCCCGCCAGTCATCCCGCCTATGTTTCGGGTGATGCGCCAAAATGGCTGCGCGATGGTCATGGCCATGACGGGTATGTCACCGTGACGACTGAGGTGATACCGGCAAAAAGCTGTGTTCCCCTTTCAAACCACAGTTTCTGGGGGGGCGAGAACACGCAACTCGTGCTGGCGGTCAAGACCAAAGGGTTCAAAAGCAAGCTTGATGGACAGGAAATTCCTATCGCCACTTTCGATGGCAGAGACAACGGCTCTCAATGTGCAACCTTGAGCACGCTGCCGATGAATGTCGTGCCGCTTGCGCTGCTCGGTACATTTTCCGTTTTCAATCCCGGCGAATTGTCCCTGGTCCTTGATGTCAAAAGTGCGAGCGACTCCAAGCAGGACTTCATAGGCTCGGCCAAATTCCTGTTGGGCGCTGCAGCAATGGTGGCGACTGGGGGCTCGGCCGCTGCCATCGGCGGGGTTGCATCGACAGTAGGCAATCCCGTGCTGTCCGAAGCGCAAACGAGAACCAATGCGTTGATGAAAGACATGGTGGACAGCAAGACCAAGATGAGCCTGACTTGGCCAAAACTGCGAAGCGGCTTACGGTCGATTGAAATTCCGGTGTACCGGGCGGAGAGCAGTCTGGGTAGTTCTGCAGACAGGAAGATTATGCAATTGCAGGCAGATGACAAGGCTGACAGGACGATGCTGTTCACCGTGAGGTTTACCTTCAACTTCATGAGTAGCCTGTTCGACACAGCCTCATCGGATGCAGATGGCATCCCCAACCCTGACAACATCTCCAGTTCCAGCGTGCTCAATTATCAGATTTCGGGGAATCCTTACAACTTCCTGCAGATTCTCAATGACGCATCTCCCAGCCTGTTGCGGACTGTCACGGTTGCCGAAGGGCACGACCTGACCGAGGCTTGCGGCATCGCATCCGACAAGCTGAGGAAGATGGATCTAAGCAATATCGATATGGCAATTGTGATGAAGTCATTCATAGACGAAGCCAAGGGAGGCAGTGACTGGTACAGGAACCCAGCTCTGGTCAGGCGTTGCTTTGCCCAGTTTCCCGGTATAGAGGTGTTTCTGGAAAAATTGTATGGGATATCCACCCCGAAATTCGTCATCGGCGACGTTCAGGATGGCGTTGGGTCTGCCTATCAGAATTGGCGGGATATCATCGGTCCTGTGCTTGCGAATTTCAGAAACGCGTTGACTGCAAGGCAGGATCGCGCCGAGGTGCTGGAGAGCTTCAATGACAAACAGGACATCAAGCTTTCCTTCTCGCCTGATATGGAAGGCTGGACTGCTCCCGGTTCATCTGTGCCAAACCCTTATCCCGGGATAGAGAAGTTGGCAAACAGGGAGGTCAAGACGATAGGCTGCTTCATCTACAAGGACACGGGAAACCTGAACCTGCATCACCCCGGTGCCTATTTCATCATGGAGGATATGGACGGGCATTTCTGGCGCAATGCGGTGCAATTCTCAGCCGAAGACAGGATACTGAGTCTGGATATCTCGGCACTGTCGGCTGACTGGGAGAGATATTTCGAGTCCTATCATTACCCAGGAGGTGAATGTGCAGGCATTCTGGAAAGATACAAGAGAAAAGCGCTGGACAGTCTGAGTCAGCAGTCGGGGCGCGCTGCTGGCGGATCTCAATAACTTTCAGAATGCATGCTGCTTATCGTGCATCACGATGCGTGAGACAAACGCGATCGCAAGCAGATTGGCTGTAATTGCAACATAACCTACCTTGTCGTAGCCTATGAGGTGTCCTGATGCACTTTGCGTGGTGATGAGTCCTGCCAACATCGCAGCCAAGCCGCTTGCCAGTTGCTGCATCGCTGCGTTGAGCGACATGAAGGTGCCGCGCAGTTTAGGCACGGCTGCCGAGGTGATGATCGCCATCGCCGGGATCATGCGCCCTGAGACTAGCACGAAGAATGCGGTGGTGCACGACACCCACAGCCAAAGCGGCGCGATGCCGATGTGGGTAACGGCGAACAGCGGCAGGATAGCGGCGAAAGCCAGAATGCGATAGATCTTCATTTTGCCCTTCGCATCTGCGATGCGCCCGATGCGGCGCGAAGTAAAAAGCGTTGCCGCCCCGCCTGCGAGATACACATAGGGAATGTCATGTAGCGCAATACCGACATTGGATACCGCATAGACGGTGATGTAAGGGATCACGGTGAATCCGGAAAAAAGCACCAGCATGGTGAAGAGGAGCGCGCGCAGATGGTTGGCATCCCCCAGCACTTCGAACATCGCAGAGAAAGGGTGGGCGCGCTTTTCCGCACTCAGGTGATGCCGGACATCCGGCAGGGAGCGCTCAGCGATCAAAAGAAACAGCGCGGTGATGCAGGCAATCAGCATGAAGGGCGCGCGCCACTGGAAGTGGTTGGCAAGCCAGAGTGAGAGCGGCACACCGGCCACGGTGGATAGTGAAAATGCGGCGGAGATGATGCCGCTTGCGGTGGCGCGGCGCTCGAACGGAATCAGATCGCCGATCAGTGTCTGCACCATCGCCCCCATGATGCCGCCGAATGCGCCTGCCAGTCCGCGCGCGATCAGCAGGGCGAGATAGCTGGGTGCCAGTCCGCAAGCCAGCGTTGCCAGGCCGAACAGCAAAAAGATGGTGAGCAGCAGGCGTTTTCGCTCGAACTTGTCAACGAAGGTGGAGGCGAATAATCCAGCAAGGGCCGCGCTGAAGCTGTAGGAGGCGACCAGGAAGCCGAACTGGTGCGTGCTGATGCTAAATTCGCGCATCAGTATCGGCCCTAGCGGCATCATGATCATGAAGTCCAGGATATGAGAGAACTGTATGCCGGAGAGGGTCAGCAGCAGATAGCGTTCGCGTTTGGGAGTGAGGGTTGGATGCATGACGATGAATAATTTGATCAGCACGCATTCTATCAGCAGGGGCCATCCTGTTCATCGGCCGATTTCAGATAGTGGTAAAATCCTCGCTGAACTTTCATAATTTCTCAGTCATGTTGTTACCCGCCTTTGTCCATCTTCGCCTGCACAGCGAGTATTCCATCACCGATGGGATGCTACGCATCGACAAAGCGGTGGATGCTGCAAAAAAAGACGGAATGCCCGCACTTGCGCTGACCGATCTGTCCAACTTTTCCGGCCTGGTGAAATTCTACAAGGCCGCACGCAGCAAGGGGATTAAGCCGCTTGCCGGCGCGGATGTGTATATCACCAATGAAGCGGACCGCGACAGGCCTTACAGAATGCTGCTGCTTTGCCAGTCGGCAGATGGCTATCTGCGTCTTTGCAGGCTGCTGTCGCGCGCTTATCTTTCGAATCAGCACCATGGCCGCCCAGAATTGCGCCGCGAATGGTTCGTTGATGAGGGCACGGAAGGGCTGATCGCGCTCTCGGGTGCACATCTTGGCGATGTGGGCAACGCGCTGCTCTCGGGAAATGCGGCACAGGCGCGCCAGTTTGTCAGAACATGGGTAGGTCTGTTCGACAGGCGCTTTTACATCGAGGTGCAGCGTGCGGGATTTTCCGATGAAGAAATCTATATACAGTTAGTTTTACCGCTGGCAGCCGAATTCGAACTGCCTGTCGTTGCAACTCATCCTGCGCAGTTTCTGGGCCCGGACGATTTCATGGCGCACGAGGCGAGGGTGTGCATCGCAGAGGGATATGTGATCAACGACAAACGCCGCGAGCGGGCATTCAGGGAAGGACAGTATTTCAAGACACAGGAAGAGATGATCGCGCTGTTTGCGGATATGCCGGAGGCGCTGCAAAACAGCGTCGAGGTCGCCAAGCGTTGCAATCTTGAACTGGTGCTGGGAAAACCGCGTCTGCCGGATTTTCCAACACCCAATGGCGAGAGCCTGGATGATTATCTGCTTTTAGAGTCCGAGCGCGGGTTGGAACAGCGCATGGCGCTGCTTTATCCGGATGAGGCCGAACGCGCGGCCAAGCTGCCGCAATACCGGGAGCGCCTGCTGTTCGAGATACAGACCATCGTGAAGATGGGTTTTCCGGGCTACTTCCTAATCGTTGCGGATTTCATCCGCTGGGCGAAGGCTTACCGCTCGGGGGATTTTCCCAACGGCATACCTGTGGGGCCCGGGAGGGGTTCGGGCGCGGGATCGCTGGTTGCCTATTGTCTTTTGATCACCGATCTCGATCCGCTGCGCTATGAGTTGTTGTTCGAGCGTTTCCTGAATCCCGAGCGAGTGTCCATGCCTGACTTCGACGTGGATTTCTGCCAGGACGGGCGCGAGCTTGTAATCGACTATGTGAAAGAGAAATATGGTGCGGCGTGCGTTTCGCAGATCGCCACTTTCGGCACCATGGCCTCTAAGGCGGTGATTCGCGATGTGGGGCGCGTGATGGAATTCCCATATGGCTTGTGCGACCGATTGTCCAAGCTGATCCCGCTCGAAGGGGTGAAGCCCGTCTCGCTTGCAAAGGCGCGCGAGATGGAGCCCGAAATCAACGCGGTCGCAGAGAGTGAAGAAGGCGTGCCGGAATTGCTTGAGCTTGCGGCACGCCTTGAAGATCTGACGCGAAACGTCGGCATGCATGCAGGCGGCGTGGTGATCGCGCCCGGCAAGTTGAGCGACTTCTGTCCGGTTTATTGTTCGGATGGCGGGAACAACGTGGTCAGCCAGTTCGACAAGGATGATGTCGAGGCGATAGGCCTCGTGAAGTTCGATTTTCTGGGTCTGCGCACGCTGACCATCATCGATTGGGCGGTGCGGTATATCAAGCAGGGTTCAGGATTCAGGAGGCAGCAGGCAGCAGGTGAGATCTTAGTTGAATCTGGTATCCTGAGTCCTGCGTCCTTCTCGATCGAGAACATCCCATTGGACGACAGGGAGACCTACGACAGGATATTCAAGACCGCCAACACTACCGCAGTGTTCCAGTTTGAATCGCGTGGCATGAAAGACACGCTGATAAAAGCAAAGCCGGATTGTCTGGAAGACTTGATCGCGTTGAATGCGCTTTATCGTCCCGGACCTATGGAGTTTATCCCCGATTACATCAACCGCAAGCACGGGCGCGAGCAGGTGATTATTCCGCACCCTCTGCTCGAGAAGGTGGTCGGCAATACTTACGGCATCATGGTGTACCAAGAGCAGGTGATGCAGGCAGCGCAGGTGGTCGCGGGCTATACGCTGGGTGGTGCTGACATGCTGCGCCGGGCGATGGGCAAAAAGAAACCCGAGGAGATGGCAGAGCAGCGCGGCATTTTTGTGGCAGGCAGCGGCAAGAACGGCATCGACGAGAAGAAGGCGAACGAAATCTTCGACACGATGGAAAGCTTCGCAGGCTACGGCTTCAACAAGTCTCATGCGGCGGCCTATTCGTTGGTTGCCTACCAGACCGCCTATCTAAAGTGTCATTATCCTGCCGCGTTCATGGCGGCGACCATGACCTCGGAAATGGATAATACCGACAAGGTGCGCTTTTTCTATGCCGATACACTGCAACAGGGCATACGCATCTTACTACCGGATGTAAACAGTTCTGGCTATGCATTCGCCCCCGTGGATGAAAAGACGATAGCGTATGGTCTGGGCGCGATCAAGGGAACCGGTAAGGCTGCGATAGAGAGCATCGTCAACGCGCGGGCCTCCGGCGCATTCAGCGATCTGTTCGATTTCTGTCGCCGCGTGGACAAGCGCTTGGTCAACCGACGTACCATGGAAACCCTGATCCGCGCCGGAGCGTTCGATTCCGTCAACGATCACAGGGCGGCTTTGATGGCGAGCGTCGATGCAGCACTTGCGAGCGCTGATCAGCAGGCAAGATCAGCGAACCAAGACAGCCTGTTTGGCGACAGCGATGCGGATGACATTCTGATACACCAGACTGCCGATGTGCCGCGCTGGTCCATGCGCGAACAGTTGGCGCACGAGAAGGCGAGCCTCGGCATGTATTTTGGCGGCCATCCCTATCAGGAGTATGAAAAAGAACTGGCAAATTTCATCAAAGTAAAGCTGGGTAATCTCATTCCTTCATTCGTTAGCAAGCCCGCAGGATATGGTGCCAAGCGCGGCGGCGTGCAGGTGTTGCTGGCGGGCATCATCTCAGGGGTCAGGTTGCAGCAGACCAGACGCGGGCGCATGGCGGTGATCACCCTGGATGACGGCGACGCTCAGGTCGAGCTGACGGTTTTCAACGAGGAATACGAAAGGAGCCGACAGTGGATCAGGGAGGATGAATTGCTGGTGGTGCAGGGCAAGGCGAGCCTGGACGAGTATTCTGGCAATGTGCGCGTGAGCGGGGAGGAGCTGTATGATTTCGCCCAGGCGCGTTCTCATCATGCAAAGTATCTCGCACTGCATTGCGACGGCAAGGTGGGTATTGCAAAAATTGCGGAAATCCTGAAGCCATGGAGCGAGGGTGCGTGCCCTGTGCTGATAAACTACCGCAATGATCAGGCTAAATGCCAGCTGCGCCTAGGCGAAGCATGGCGTGTAACTGTGAGCGACGAGTTGCTTGCCGACCTGCGTTCCGCCCTGAAACAGGAGAATGTGAAAGTGATTTACGAATAGCGGATTTTCGTGTGCTGCAAGCGCGCATATTCTGGCGCAGTGCTTCTGGTGTAAAATTCCGGCTAAATTTTTAAAGGAAAAAACATGCCGCTGTCCACAGCATCAGCCGAACAAAAGGCGCTCGTGCTCTCCGAAGCCCTGCCCTATATACAGCGTTTTTTCGACAAGACCATCGTGATCAAGTACGGCGGCAATGCGATGACAGACCCTGCGCTTCAGGAAAGTTTCGCGCGCGATGTGGTGCTTTTGAAGCTGGTCGGCATGAATCCCGTGGTGGTACACGGCGGTGGACCCCAGATTAACGAGCTTCTGAAACGCGTCGGCAAGCAGGGCGAGTTCATTCAGGGAATGCGCGTCACGGACGAAGAGACCATGGATGTGGTCGAGATGGTGCTGGGCAAAGTCAACAAGGATATCGTCAATCTGATCAACCGCCATGGCGGCAAGGCGGTCGGGCTGACAGGGCAGGATGGATCCTTCATACGCGCGAAGAAGCTTCTGCTGCAAAGCGACACGGAGCCAGGCAAGATGGTGGATATCGGGCTGGTAGGCGATATCAACCAGATCGACCCTTCCATCATCAGTTTCCTGGATTCGGGCGATTTCATTCCAGTCATCGCGCCCATTGGCGTCGGCCCTGATGGCGAGACGCTGAACATCAATGCGGATGTGGTTTCAGGGAAGCTTGCTGAAGTGCTGGGAGCGGAAAAGCTGGTGCTGCTCACCAACACGCCCGGGGTGCTGGACAAGAGCGGCAAGCTTTTGACGGGGTTGACGCCCGCGCAGATCGATGGCCTGGTGATGGACGGCACACTGTCCGGCGGCATGCTGCCCAAGATCGGCTCGGCAATGGATGCTGCGCGCAGCGGCGTGCGTTCGGTGCATATCATCGACGGCCGGGTGCAGCATGCACTGCTGCTTGAGATATTGACCGACGAGGGCGTGGGTACCTTGATCAAGAGCAAATGAGCAGGCTGGTCTGGATATTCGATCTGGACAATACGCTGCACGATGCGAGTGCGCACATCTTTCCGCACATCAATCAAAGCATGACCGCCTATCTGCAGCAGCATCTGATGTTGAGCGAAGCGGATGCAAATGAGCTGCGTCAGCATTACTGGCACCGTTATGGCGCTACCCTGCAGGGCATGATGCGTCATCACGACACCGATCCCGCACATTTTCTGCATCACACACATCAATTCCCGCAACTGGAGAAGATGGTGATGTACACCCCACGCCTGCGCCATGTTCTGCGCGCGCTTCCGGGAAAAAAGATCGTGTTTTCGAATGCGCCGCAAGTTTATGCACATGATGTGTTAAAGCTGCTCAAGGTGGCCGACCTGTTCGATGACGTGATTGCGATGGAGCAGACGAACTACCGTCCTAAGCCGGATCATTATGGCTTCAGGCAGGTGTTGCGCAGGCATCGCGTCAAGGCAGCACAATGCGTGATGGTCGAGGACAGCCTGGAAAATCTGAAAGCGGCGAAACGGTTGGGCATGCGCACGGTCTGGGTGTATGCGGGCAACAAAAATTCACCCTGCGTTGATTTGAAGATACGCAACGTGACGCAATTGAACAGGACATCATTTCCGTGAAGCGGAAATCCGTTCAACCTTTGAAGGAGGAAATATGATACTGATACTGGATCCGGATGCAGCCGAGAACTCTCAGGAATACCAGCAGCTGTTGTCTCACCTTGCAGCCATGCCTGGGATACAGTCACGCGTGCATGTCGAACGGGGCAGCGAACAGACGGTGACGGAAATTTATCTCATCGGCAACACAAAGGCGCTGGATATCGCTGACATGCAGAGCCTGCCCTGTGTCGAGCGCGTGGTGCGCGTCTCGGAAGAATATCGCATCTTGGGGCGCCACAAGGACGATCAGCGCCCCACTTACTTTGAATATAACGGCGTGCGTTTCGGCCAGGATACCTTGCATGTGTTTGCGGGCCTTTGTGCAGTGGATAACCGCGAGCATGTCGAGACTATGCTCAAGTCCTTGAAGGATAGCGGCCAGGTATGCACGCGCATGGGCGCCTATAAGCCACGCACCAGCCCTTATGCATTTCAGGGACACGGCAAGCTCTGTCTGCCTTATGTATTCGAGCTGGCGGGCAAGTATGGCATCAAGGTCATCGCGATGGAAATCACTCATGAGTCACACATGGACGAGATCAACGAAGCGTTGCATTTGACTGGCGATCCGACAGGCGTGATGCTGCAGATCGGCACGCGCAACACGCAGAATTTCGAGCTGTTGAAAATCGTCGGGCGTCAGACCAGAATGCCTGTGCTGCTTAAGCGCGGCTTCGGCATCACGCTGGACGAATCTCTTAATGCCGCGGAGTATCTAGCCTCAGAAGGCAATCGCAATGTGGTGTTCTGCCTGCGCGGGATGAAGACCAACATGGGTGACCCGCATCGGAATTTTGTGGATTTCGCACATGTGCCGGCAGTGAAGCGTCTGACGCGCATGCCTGTGTGTGTGGATCCGTCTCATTCTGTCGGTTCGCGGGCTGCATCTTCAGATGGGATCATGGACATGATGCATGTCACGGCGCAAGGTGTATTAGCCGGTGCGAACATGGTGCTGGTTGACTTTCATCCCGAGCCTGTCAAGGCGCTCGTGGATGGCCCGCAAGCCTTGCTGCTAAAGGAGTTGCCGTACTTCATGGAGGACGTGCAAATCGCAAGAGAAGCCTATCTCAAACGGATAGAATTGCGACAGCGTCAGAAATAATTTCGCGTGTTGCGCACACAAATTTTTTTTGAGGTGTTGTTTTTTTAACAACAAAAATGCATCTAGCTGATTGTATTTGTTGACTGTAATGTGATAGCGAAATACTATGCGGCGCCTGTGGGTTCTTTTTTGATTAGTTATCTGGGAGATTGCAATCATGGTAGAAGAAATTAAAGATGTTAAAAATGCTGGTGCAAGTGGTAGCGACGTTATAAATAAAACCCCTGCGACAAAGCCAGTTGTGTCCGGGATATGGCCCTTCCCCACAACCACTCCAGTTACAGTTAAATCCGTTTCACCCGCAGTACCCAAACCAGTAACACCTGCTCCAGCCAAACCAGTTGTGGCAGCAAAACCAGCAGTCAAGAAGGCAGCAGCAAAACCCGCAGCTAAACCAGCAGCAAAACCCGCAGCAAAACCCGCAGCTAAACCAGCAGCTAAACCAGCAGCCAAGAAGGCAGCAGCAAAGCCCGCAGCTAAACCAGCAGCCAAGA
Organism: Pseudomonadota bacterium; assembly: GCA_021787435.1. Taxonomy (GTDB): domain Bacteria; phylum Pseudomonadota; class Gammaproteobacteria; order Burkholderiales; family Gallionellaceae; genus Gallionella. Next base: position 92,755 of record JAJYLY010000009.1, read on the forward strand.
AAGTTGCAGCCAAGCCCGCAGCTAAACCAGCAGCCAAGAAAGTTGCAGCCAAGCCCGTAGCTAAACCAGCAGCCAAGAAGGTAGCAGCAAAGCCCGCAGCTAAACCAGCA
>JAJYLY010000003.1 GCA_021787435.1 Pseudomonadota bacterium
CGTACAAGGTGATGCGCGGCAAGGTGACGGTCGAATACATCAAGGCTCATGACAAGTCTGTTTACTGAATTCTGAAGGAGAACGTTATGTGGTATTTCGCGTGGATACTCGGTGTCACCCTGGCTGTGCTGCTGGCCTCGATGGCGGCCACGATGTGCGACGCAAAAGAATGCGCGATGGAAGAGGCCAAGCGCGGATGGAAATGAAAATCATGACTGCCAATAAATGGGCCCGCTTTGCATCGTTGATTGCTGCCGCAGGGCTTGCGCTGGCGGTCACGGTCTATCCGCGGGGCCTGTTGCATCATGAGGTATTGGTCAGTCATGGTTATCTCATGCTGATGATGTGGGGGATGTCAGCAGGGTTTGTTTATGGCGTGGGTTTTGATCCGAGCAACCGTTGGCTGCGCATGCTGTTTGGCCCTTGCATTGCAGGAGTATTGCTGTTGCTGGGTTGGGGGGTGTTTGTGCGCAATTGCCTGTTTTGATACTGCTTGAGGCTTGAGCCAGAATGATCTATTTCCGACAGCTATTCGACAAGGCAAGTTCCAGCTATACGTATCTGCTGGGAGATTTGAAACGGCAAAAGGCTGTGCTGATCGATCCTGTTTATGAACATCTCACGCTGTATCTGTCTTTGCTTGATGAGCAGAAGCTGAAGCTGTGCTACGTGCTGGAGACCCATATACATGCGGATCACATTACCTGTGCAGCGCAATTGCGTGAACAGACTGGCGCAAAAATCATGGTGCGTCGGTCAGATGGCAGCCGTTGCGCTGATGTAGATCTGCAAGAGGGGGATGTCGTCCGATTCGGGGCGCAGTCTGTCGTCGTGATGGCAACCCCAGGGCATACGGCGAGCTGCGTCAGCTACCTCTGGCTTGATCGCCTCTTCACAGGAGATGCACTGCTTATCGGCACTTGTGGAAGGACCGACTTTCAGGGAGGCGATGCAGGAACCCTGTATGACAGCATCATGCACAAGATATTGACATTGCCGGGCGAGACGCTGATCTATCCAGGGCACGATGAGCAGCACAAGCATGTTTCCAGTGTGGAGCAGGAAAGGGAATCCAACCCGCGCCTGACGGGTAAGAGCCGCGATGAGTTTGTCGCCATCATGTCAGGCCTGAAACTGCCTAAGCCTTTCTTGATGGACAGCGCAGTGCCTGTCAACCGGAATTGCGGAAAGGTTCATGCAGCATGAAATGCATTATTTTTAACTCGACTCGTTTGAAAGGACAAGCATGTCACGAATTGTAATTCTGGGTGCAGGCATTGCAGGGCATACGGCTGCCAGGCATCTGAATAAATTACTAGGGAAGCAGCATGAAATTTTTGTTGTTTCTCCCAATGCAAAATGGAACTGGATTCCGTCCAATATCTGGGTTGGCGTAGGTCAAATGAAGGAGGAACAGGTCACTTTCGATCTTGCGGAAATTTACCGCAAGACACGCGTGAGCTTTCATCAGGCGCGTGCGATTTCCATCAATCCTGATGGAAATGCCGACAACAACAATCCATTCGTTACCGTCGAATACACTCACCCTGACAAGGCGGGTATGACGGTAAATATTTTTTACGATTACCTGGTCAATGCAACAGGGCCAAAGCTGAATTTCGGGGCGACCGAAGGGCTGGGGCCTGAGCATGGGCATACTGTGTCGGTTTGTACCGCGAGTCATGCAAGGGAAGCGAATGAGAAGCTTCAGGTGCTGATACAAGCCATGCGTTCCGGGAGGAACTGCACCATCGTCATCGGCACGGGGCATGGCATGTGCACCTGCCAGGGAGCGGCCTTTGAATACATCTACAATGTGGATCATGTATTGCGCGAGGCCGGTGTTCGCGACAAGGCGCGCATCATCTGGATCAGCAATGAATATGAACTGGGTGATTTCGGCATGGGAGGCGTGCATATCAAGCGCGGCGGTTACATCACCAATGGCAAGACCTTCGCCGAATCGCTGATGGTTGAACGCGGGATAGAATGGATCACGCGTGCTCATGTGAAAAAGGTCGAGGCGGGCAGGATTCATTATGAGACCCTAGATGGAACATTCCACGAACAGGAGTTTGATTTTTCGATGCTTATCCCCCCATTTGCAGGCGTGGGGTTAAAGGCTTATGATAAGTCCGGTGCGGATATCACGAGTCAGCTCTTTGCACCCAACGGCTTCATGAAGGTGGATGCGGATTACACGCAAAGACCTTATTCGGAGTGGAGTGCCAAGGATTGGCCTAGGACCTATCAGACACCCGCTTATCGCAACATCTTTGCAGTCGGCATTGCATTTGCGACACCTCATCTGATCAGCAAGCCGATGCAAAGCGCGAACGGAACGCCCATTAATCCGACCGCGCCAAGAACCGGCATGCCATCGGCAGCGATGGCGATGGCAGTAGCAAAGAGCATTAGCGATATGGTGAACGGGGCAGACAAACCCACCCATACCGCATCGATGGCGGAAATGGGTGCTGCGTGTGTCGCATCTACCGGCGCCAACTTTTTCAAGGGCACAGCTGCTACGATGACGGTGTTTCCAGTGGTGCCGGATTATGAAAAGTATCCGGATTTTGGACGCGATATCGACCTGACTTTTGGTGAAATCGGCCTTGCAGGTCACTGGATGAAGCACCTCTTGCATCAAACGTTCATATATCAGGCGAAGATGAAACCGGGCTGGTCGTTCATTCCGGACTGACCTTATAGAATTTATCAGGAGAACAAAGATGACCAATAAGGAACCCTACCAGCAGGCTTATTACCCCCCGGCTCCGACCGGATTCACGCGTTACATGAGGACATCGCTGATATGGCAGGCCATGCGCTTTGTTGTGATCAATTTCAAGATGCTCAGGTTGATCGCGAATTCGCATCATTGAGACGCGGGGGAATTTCCTTAGACGATGAACGGAGATAAGGAATGATTGCATTGAATGGATTGCGTCTGGGCGTTATTACGTTGCTGATGTCGGCATCAGCAAGTTTTGCTGCCGACTTGCAGCAATGCGTCGACATTGCGCTTCGCCAGAATCCGGATATTGAGGCGAGCGCAGCACAGCTGGCCCAGGCGCAAGCTGCGTTGACCCAAGCCCAAGGCGGGCGCTGGCCCAAGCTCACGGCATCCATTACAGGCACGCGCACCAATGATGCATTGAATGCGTTTGGCCTGAAGCTCGAGCAGCGTGGGGCAACGTTCAACGATTTTGGCGCAGGTCAGTTTACTGGACCGGGCGCATTGGGAGTCGCTCCTGCGAATCTCAACTATCCCGGTTCAGTCAACAATTACAACACGCGTCTGGAGTTGCAAATTCCGCTATACAACGGCGGAATGATATCTGGTTACATCGATCAGGCGCACAGTTTCGTCAAGGCTGCGCAGGCAGGCGATCAGGCCGCGCGTCAGCAGCTTGTGTTTCATGTCATACAGGCTTATCAGGGGGTACATACCGCGCAAGGCTATGTCAAAGTGGCTTTGCAGGCAAAGGCAACCGCAGAGGCCTATGTCAATACGACGCGGAATTTGATGCACCAAGGCGTGGTGGTAAGGAGCGACTTGTTGTTTGCAGAGGTGAATCTGGCCGACATGAAAGTCAGGCTGGAGGAGGCCAAGCGCGCTGAAGCCGCAGCGGTGGATCAGCTGCATCTGTTGTTGGGAATGAAGCTTGATGAGCCGCTTGAAATCGGACCGGATTATACGCCCGGGCCTATGGCGGGAAATATCGCAGCGCTTCAGGCAGAAGCCATCGCAGTCAATCCGGGCATCAATGCGCTGCGCAGCCAGTTGGTCGCTTCCCGCGAGGGGGTGAATGTGGCGCGCGCAGATTTATATCCGCACTTTAATGCGGTGGTGCGGCAAGAGTGGAATGCGCCGACGCTGCAGCAGTCAGCACCTTCCTATACAGTGGCAGGCGTGCTTTCCTGGCAGGTGCTCGATTTCGGCGTGATCAAGGGTGCGATCGGCCGTGCAGAAGCGGCACGCATGGAGTTACAGGCGAAACTCAAAGCGGCTGAAGAAGGCTTGCGTTTTCAGGTTGCCGATGCATGGCGGGGCGCAGTCGAGGCGGAATCACGCGTCAATGCGAGAGTCGACGCGGTCGCACAGGCTGAAGAGGCAGAGCGTCTGGTTGCCAAGCGATATGAGAACGGTGTTACCACCATGGTCGAAGTGATGGCGGCACAGACGCAGCTCGACAAGTCGCGCGCCGATGAAGTGGCTGCGCGCTATCAGCTAACCGTGCAGCGCGCGGCATTGCGTCTTGCAGTGGGAAAACTTGACGGTGGTCAATTATGAGTGCAGGGAGAAAAACAATGAAGATATCCACGGGCGCGATCGCAATGCTCATTTTTTTGACGGGGTGTCATTCTGGGGACCGGGGCGCTGATGCCAAAGTGAAAACCGTGGAAGCCAATGTGATGACATTGAACCTGGGCGAGATCACCCTGTACGATGCGACACCGGGCACGGTCGTCTCTGAACAGCAGGTTCAGATCGCCTCCCGGTTGATGGGTTACATACGCGACATGCCGGTGCGTGAAGGGGATACTGTAAAGGCTGGGCAGCTGCTTTTCACGATAGATCCGACCGATATCGAAGGGCAGGTGTCGCAGGCCAAGGCAGGGCTTGCCCAGGCAGAGGCCGGACTTGCCGATGCCAAGGCAGACTTTGAACGTTTCTCTAACCTGTACAGGGATGAGTCCATACCCAAGCAGCAGTTCGACAAGGTAAAGCTGCAATACAGCGTTGCACAGAGCCAGGAAAGAGCAGCGCACGCAGGACTCGATACCGCGCAGTCGCAATTGCGCTATGCTCAGGTGCGTTCCCCGATAGATGGGGTCGTCACGCAGAAAATGGCATCGAAGGGTGATCTCGCATCGCCCGGACGTCCAGTGCTTGTCGTTGAGAATCAACAGAAATTGATGGTGCAGACGGCAGTAAGCGACGAAACTTATTCTCATCTCCAACCGGGCGGACATGCGATGGTGGAGATCGCAGGAAAAGAATACAAAGGTACCATCACGAGGCTGGTTGCGGCATCGGATGCGATGTCACACACGCATCTGGTCAAGCTTACGGTGCCTGATGGGCAGGGCATGATCAGCGGTTCATTTGCGCGCGTCAGCTTTGATATCGGCAGCCGCCAAGGGATCAGCGTGCCAAAATCCGCGATTCTGCAGCGCGCAGGCATTACCGGCGTATTCGTGGTGGATAGCAAGGGAATAGCGCGTTATCGCATGGTAAGGCAAGGAAACGAACAAAACGGCATGGTCGGCATAGAGGCGGGGCTCAATCCGGGTGAAAAGATCGTTGTCGGCAATGCGGGCGAACTTGATTCCGGCGACCAGGTGAATCTGACGGGAAGTCACGCGCAATGAATGAGGCCAATCAGACCATGAATATTGCAGGGCGTCTGGCGAAGGCTTTCCTGCTGTCGAAAATCACCGCGATGATCATGCTGGCCATCACGCTGGTGGGACTTGTCGCGATGATGGTCACGCCGCGCGAATATAATCCGCAGATTGTGGTACCTGCGGCCAATATCATCGTTGCTAAGCCGGGGGCGACAGCAGATGAAGTGGAGAACATGGTCGTCAAGCCGCTCGAAGCGATCATGAACGCGCAGGCCGGCGTGAAGCATACCTTCGGTTTTGCGGTGAATGATTATGGCGTGGTGACGGTTCAGTTCGATGTTGGGCAGGATCAGGAAAAGAGCCTGGTCAAGTTGTACAACCAGCTGATGCAGAACATGGATCGCATGCCGCCAGGCGCGATGCAGCCCATCGTCAAGCCCATCAACGTGGACGATGTGCCGATCATGACCTTGACCCTGGCTTCGAGCAGGCAAAGTGATTACGAACTGCGCTATGTTGCTGAGCGCGTGTTGGAACAATTGCGAAACATTCCCGGTGTGTCGTTCACGGAAATCACAGGCGGCCATCAAAGGGCCGTGCGCATTAATATCGATCCGCAGAAACTAGCAGCCGCGGGTCTGGCGCTTGATCAGGTGGACCGCATGTTAGGTGCGACCAATATGTCCATGCCGTCTGGGGATCTGGTCAACAACAACAGAAACATCCCTCTGCGCTTCAACGGTTTTCTCTCCAGCGTCAAAGATGTGGGCAATGTTGTGCTGGGTGCGCCCAATGGCCGCCCGGTCTTCCTCAAGGACGTGGCGAGCATTGAGGACGGGCCTGCTGAAGTGGACGCATCTTCCCATTTTGCATTTGGCCCTGCAAAACAGCATCCTGCTTTCAGGGGGGAAGCGCCCGCTGTGACCATCGCGATCGCTAAAAAATCCGGCACCAATGCAGTAGTGGTCGCCAATGCCGTGCTTGCCAAGCTCGAAACGCTGAAGCGCGAGGCGATCCCCGAGGGAGTTAGCGTTGCGGTTACGCGCGATGATGGTGCCAAGGCGAACGATGCAGTGAACACGCTGGTCGAGCATCTGGGCATTGCGATCGCCTCCGTCGTTGTCGTTTTGCTGTTTTTCCTAGGCTGGCGTGAGGCTGCCATCGTGACGCTGACGGTACCGCTGATACTGTTTGTCGTGTTGACGGTAGGCTTGGTTGCGGGCCAGACAATGAACCGGATCACGCTTTTTGCATTGATCCTGTCGCTCGGGCTGCTGGTGGATGCCGCGATTGTGGTCGTCGAGAACATACATCGCCATCTGCATCACGGCGGCGCAGCCAATTTCAAGGAAGCCCTGGTGCAGGCCACCAACGAGATCGGCAATCCGACCAATGTTGCGACGATCGCGGTGATACTGGCTTTCATTCCGATGGCTTTTGTCACGGGCATGATGGGGCCCTTCATGCAGCCGATCCCTTTCAACGTGCCGGTTGCGATGGTGGCTTCGCTGCTCATCGCCTATATGGTGGTGCCTTGGGCGGCATATCGCATGTTGAAGGGAAAGGCGCTGGCAGAACTTGAGAAGGCGCCGACGCTGGAAGAACAGGACGCAAAGCCTCGGGATATCCTGCACCGCACCTATGTCAGCGTGATCACGCCGCTACTGCACGATGGCCGCCGCCGTAACAGGCTATTTCTGATCGTGGCGGTATTGCTCGCGCTGGCGATGCTGCAACCTGTCTGGCAGTTCATCCGCCCTTCTGGCATGAATGGACCCTTGAGCATGCTGGGGGTGGAGCTTAAAATGCTGCCGAACGACAACACCAATACTTTTCTGCTTGAAATCGATACGCCTGCGGGAAGTGCACTGGCACGCACCGATGAAGTCGCGCGCGCGGTCGGGGATGTGCTTGCGCATACCGATCATGTCGTCGATTACCAGACCTATCTGGGTGTGGCTGCAACCGTGGATTTTGCAGCGCTGGTGCGCGGAGACATTCTGAAACGCGGCACGAACCTTGCACAGATACGCGTCAATCTGCAGGACAAGCATGATCGCAATGCAAGCTCGCATGAAATCGTATCGAAACTGGACAGTGCTTTGATGCCTTTGAGAAAAATCTATCCTGATACGAAGATCAAACTATATGAGACACCGCCAGGTCCTCCTGTGCAGTCGCAGATACTGGCTGAACTCTATGGCCCGGACTACAGCAAGCTGCGCGAGGCAGCGGCTGTCGTTAACGATGATTTCAACCAGGTCTATGGCATGATCAATGCCGACAGTTCTGTGACGGCCAATGTCGACAGTTATGAGATACATGTCGATGCCGAGAAAGCCGCCCTGGCAGGCGTTGCTCCTGCCCAAGTGGCAAAGTTGATACACGATTATGTCAGCGGATTTTCCATAGGTTCACTGCATGTCAAGTCGGCTAGGGAGCCGATCAATATGACTGTGCGTCTGCCGCGCTCCAAGCGGCAATCGCCCAACCAGGTGCTGTCGCTCACTGTTGTTAATGCGGCTGGGCAGCAGATACCTTTGTCCTCGATAGCGACACTCAATCGCGTAGTTGCGGCAAAACCTGTCTATGATCGCGATCAGCACCAGACGGTGATGGTAGGCGGCGAGTTGCTGCGCTCAAGCCCGGTCTATGCAGTGCTCGCACTGGACAAGATGCTCGACGGAAAGACGCTAGCAGGCGAGCGTTTCACCACGGCAAACCTGGGCTTCAACGATGCGCAGCCCAAGGATATCACCGGATATCAGATACTGTGGGGCGGCGAGATGCGCTTAACACTAGATGTGTTTCGCGATCTTGGCAGTGCTTTCATTGTCGCACTGGTGTTGATCTATCTGGTGCTGGTCGGGTACTACAAGTCCTTCATGATTCCTCTGATCGTGATGGGTGCGATCCCGCTGACACTGGTCGGCGTTTTCCCTGGGCACTGGCTTACGAACCAGGCGTTCACCGCGACCTCGATGATAGGCGTCATTGCGCTGGCGGGTATCGTGGTGAGGAATTCTTTGTTGCTGATCGACTTCATCATCGAATATGAGGCGCGCGGCTACAGCGTCATGAATGCGGTGATTGAGGCGGGTGCGATCCGCTTCAGGCCGATTTTGCTGACGGCGCTTGCCATCATACTAGGCTCGGCGATCATGGTCACAGACCCCGTCTTCGGCGGCCTGGCAGTGTCGCTGATTTTTGGCACTTTTGCCTCCACCGCACTGACTTTGCTGGTCATTCCGCTGCTCTATTTCCTGTGGCGGCGCCGAGAAACCGGGCAGCCCTGAGCAGCTTTGCCCAAAAAAATTGCATAGCCGTGTTGCGTCAGGCTAATGGGATAGTCCATCACCAAAAGTGCGGTGAACGTGATGCTGAACAGCACGACCATGTAGGTGGTTTCGCGTATCAACTCACCTCCGGCAACGCCATAATGCAGCGGCAGTGCGGAAAACACCGTGGCAGCCAGTCCCTTGGACGCCGATTATTTCAGCAAAATGGCTGTGCGGTCGGGTGGGAGAGCGGAAAATTAAATTTATTTAATTTTCTACCGTTCTGTCGCGGAATGGGCTCACTGCAGGAACAGGGGTGAGGTGATATTCAGGAGCAGAAACTGCCATTGACCGGAAGTTTGTACGAGGCGCATCGCAATTTTCGCCTCGCCATGTTCGAATTTTCCGGTGGCCACATAAGAGGCCGTGATGACTTTGTCGCGATCTGCTGTATAGCTGACGTTGGATTCGCCCTTCACGTCCTTTAAGCTCTTAAGGACGCCCAGCCTTGAAAGCTTCTGGAAGAGCCGTTCAAGCTCGGCAGGATGCTCATTGATAATTTCCCGCAACTCTGGTGACGCGCGTTTTTGCAGCTCGACCTTCGACCATGTGGAAACGATGGCAGGGACATTTGCTTCGACATACGCCCTGCTGGATGCGTCCAGGCGATTTCCCATATAGGCCCCATAGCCTATGAAGCCGGCTGCGGTGAAAACGATGAGCAGGAAAATACCGCCGACAATCGAGAGAAATTTCTTCATATCCAGGCTCGCTGTTTGATATCCGGGTCAAAAAAACAAAAGCCAGACTTTGCATATCTGGCCTTGTTGGGCATGAATGAACATGCCAGTTATGCATCTTTAAATCTTATTTCAGCGCCAGGATCAACTTGACGATTTCGTGCAGTTGAGCATTGGTTGGTTTAGATGGATGAGGAACCATGGCCATGCCGCCGGTTACCTTATCCCAGTTTCCCTTGCCGCCCCTGGTGATCTTTGCTACCAGCTTGTTTTCAGCATCGCTGTCGCCTTTGTAACGCGCTGCCACATCTTTCCATGCCGGACCAACTACTTTGTGGTCTACAGCGTGGCAAGCCAGACAATCGCCGCCGTCGGCCTTGACCATTGCGACGACTTCAGTCGCAGGGTCGCCTGCCAGCGCGATGCTGGAAGCACCCATCAATGCTACTGCTGCAGTCATGGCTGCGAAAACTGATTTCATATTTCTCTCCTCCTGATTTTTAGAGAACTGCTCGAAAACTCTAAGACAAACCTACCCTCATTTGCAAACCTGATATCACGAATTTTTAGTGTGTGCTTTGTTTCATAAGAAATGAAAAAGGCGGCCCATGAGGCCACCTTCAACTACTGCCTATATTAACTTGCTTTAGATTTTACCAGCCTTAACTGCTGCAAAAAGCGCGTTCGCTGCATCATCTTCGTGACCCTTGATTAACGCGTTGTACTGGCCAGTCATGATGGCTTCTTGAGCCTTGAATTTTGGCTCGGTGCTGCCGATCTTGCGATCTTCAGGCTTGAAACCTGCCTTGAAAACCTTTGCCAATGCCTCAGGGCTGCCATATGCCTTTGCGACTCTTGCCCAATCCGGTCCTACAACATCTTTGCCAACTGCATGGCAAGCTTTGCATGGTCCAGTGTTGAAGGTGCCTGCGGTTGCTACACTGGAAATACCCATCAATGCTACTGCTGCGGTCATGGCTGCGAAAACTGATTTCATATTTCTCTCCTTATTGGTTTTAGAAGACTGCCCAAAGATTCTAAACAAACCTACCCTCATTTGCAAACCTGATATGACAAATTTGTGATGTTGGCGTGACATTAACGCATGAATAGCGGCTGCGGTTGACAGGAATGGTAGGTCATTTCTATGCGGTTTGGTATGGGTCAGTCGTTTGTCAGCAGGAACCATAAGGTGAACGCAAATGCAAAAATGAGCAGCGCTACTACTATTTTCATCGTTTTTTCCGTCTTTTTCCTGTGCTTGGCAAAAAGTTCTGCTTCATGATTTTCCAAATGAGCCCCCCTGATGTATTTTCATATGGCGTGCAGTTTATCCTTTCAGCAGTTCTTTGGCGCGCTTGATCGCGTCATCCAGATTGGCTGACACATTGGGTTTGCCGATTTCATCGAAAAATCCGGATTGATGCATCAGAAAGAATGGCTGGGTATGCGGACCGCACAGGATCAGGTGTTTGTCGTGTTTTTTGAGTTTCCTGAGAAGATGTTCGAGCACATGCAAGGCGCTTGCATCCATGCTGATGACTTCAGACATGTTGAGTATTAGCACATCCGGTTCGTCGTGCTGCTGGTGCAGCACGCTTTCCAGCTTGTCGACCACGCCGAAGAACAATGCGCCGTAAAGCCGATAGACCAGCACGCCGTGTGGAGTGGCCTGATGCGCATGCTTGCCGTTATCAGGCTGCGTTTCGGAGAGCTGGATGCTGGACAGCTCCGTCATGTTGCGGATGAAGAAAATCGCAGCCAGCAACAGGCCGACTTCCACCGCCACGGTCAGATCGAAGATCACCGTAAAGACGAAGGTGACGAGCAGCACGATGGTGTCATTGCGAGGATAGCTTTTGAGGTGGCCAAACACTTCCCATTCGCCCATGTTGATCGAGACGATCACCAGGATGGCGGCAAGCGAGGCCAAGGGTATGTATTTAGCCAAAGGGGCGGCGAGCAGCACGATGAGCAGCAGCGTGAACGCATGCACGATGCCTGAGATCGGGCTTGAGCCGCCGGCGCGCACATTGGTTGCGGTGCGCGCGATGGCGCCGGTCGCAGGGATGCCACCGAAGAATGGCACGGTCATGTTGGCGATGCCCTGCGCCATCAGCTCCTGATTCGGATCGTGCCTCTCGTCTATCATGCCGTCAGCAACCGATGCTGACAGCAGAGATTCGATAGCGCACAGCAGTGCGATGGTAAAGGCAGGCATGATGAGGTTGCGCAACGCGCTGATGGAAAATGCCGGCATGGAAAAAGCGGGCAGGCTTTGCGGAATGCCCCCGAAGCGGCTGCCTATGGTTTCAACCGGCAGATGGAACAGCGCGACGATCGCGGTGCCTGTTATCAGCGCCATGATAGGCGAGGGAAAACGCTGCGCCCAGGTTTTAGGATAAAACCAGATAAACAGCGCGCTCAAAGCTGCCAGTGTAAATGTGAGGGGGTCTGTACTCGGCAAGGCATGCCAGAGGGCCGACATTTTGTGGAAAAATTCTGCTGGCAGCTTGCCCGTCTGCAGGCCGAGAAAATCCTTGAATTCGGAGAGCGCGATCAGCACTGCAATGCCGTTGGTGAAGCCGATGATGAGCGGGCGGGGGAAATAATTGATCAGGCTACCAAGGCCAAATGCACCCATGCCGACCAGCATCACGCCTGCCATGATGGTGCATATCAGCAAATTGGCAAAACCGTACTGCGCGATGATGCCGTACACGATGACGATGAATGCGCCAGTGGGCCCGCCGATCTGCACGCGGGAGCCGCCTAATGCAGAGATAAGAAAACCCGCGATGATTGCCGTGAAGAGTCCTGCTTCGGGTTTTGCGCCTGAGGCGATCGCAAAGGCAATGGCCAGAGGCAGTGCGACGATGCCGACGGTGAAGCCCGCGATAAGGTCGGCGCTGAAGCGTGTCTTGTCATAGCCTTTCAGCGCATCGACCAAGCGCGGGCGAAAGTGCTCCGAGAGTTTTGTCAGAAGCAGTTTGTTCATGATGGCTGGGACAGCACCTCCTATTTGATGCGCATGCCGGGCTCCGCACCTTCGTCCGGGTTCAGTATATAAAGCCCAGATTCGCTGCCCGATGCGGCAAGCACCATGCCTTCGGAAAGTCCGAATTTCATCTTGCGGGGTGCTAGGTTGGCGACCATCGCGGTCAGTCTGCCCTTGAGCTTTTCCGGATCGTACGCCGATTTGATGCCGGCGAATACTGTGCGGGTTTTTCCCTCTCCGATGTCAAGCGTCAGTTTGAGCAATTTTTCTGCTCCTTCGACATGCTCTGCATTGACAATTTTTGCCACGCGTAAATCGATCTTTGCAAAGTCCTCGATGGAAATCGTTTCAGCAATCGGCGCTGTCGCATGCTGCTGCGCCTCCGCATGGCGCGCTGGCGAATGCGATTCGGACTTTAAGCTTTCCCTGTTCGCGGCGACCATTGCCTCGATGAGTTTCGGGTCGAGGCGGGTCATCAGGTGTTTGTATTCGTCGATCTGATGGTCGAGCAGCATTTCCTCCGCGCTGTTCCAAGTCAGCGGTGTGATATTGAGGAAGGTTTCCACTTGCGTTGCCAGCTTGGGTAGCACAGGTTTCAGGTAAAGCGTGAGCATGCGGAACAGGTTGATGCTGATGGTGCAGACTTCGTGCAGTGCGGCATCTTGTCCATCCTGTTTGGCCAGCACCCAAGGCGCCTTGTCGTTCACATATTCATTGGCCAGGTCGGCAAGGCGCATGATTTCCCGGATCGCGCGACCATAGTCACGCTCTTCATAGCATTGTGCAATTGCTGCACGCTTGCCGGTGAATTCAGCAAGCAGTGCGGCGATATTTGCATCCTTCAGTTGTCTGCTGCTCGCAAGCTTTCCGCCAAACTTCCTGCTGACGAACCCGGCTGTGCGGCTTGCGATATTAATGTATTTGCCGATCAGATCGGAATTGACCTTGGCGACGAAGTCCTCGAGATTCAGATCCAGGTCTTCCATCGTGCCGTTGATCTTGGACGCATAGTAGTAGCGCAGGTATTCGGTGTTCTTGATGTGGTCTACATAGCTTCTGGCAGTGATGAAGGTGCCGCGCGACTTGCTCATCTTTTCATTGTTCACGGTCAAAAAACCATGCGCGAAGAGTTTTGTTGGTGTGCGGAAACCTGAATTCTCGAGCATCGCCGGCCAGAACAGCGCGTGGAAATACAGGATGTCCTTGCCGATGAAGTGATACAGCTCCGCTGTGGAGTCCGGCTTCCAATATTCATCGAAATTCAGAGCTGGCTGAATCCCGTGTTCTGACTCCAACATCTTTTTATTGCACAACTGTTTAAAACTGCCCATGTAGCCTACCGGCGCATCTAGCCAGACGTAGAAATATTTTCCAGGTGCGTCGGGAATTTCGAAGCCGAAATAAGGCGCATCGCGCGAGATGTCCCAGTCGGTAAGCCTGTTTTCACCTTCTGCGCCCAGCCATTCCTGCATTTTGTTGGCAGCCTCGGATTGCAGCGTTCCGCTTTTTGTCCATCTGCGCAGGAACTCCTGGCAGCGCTTGTCGGAAAGCTTGAAGAAGTAGTGATCCGAATTGCGCATTTCGGGTTTGGCACCCGATACCGCAGAATAGGGATTGATCAGTTCTGTCGGCGCATAGGCAGCGCCGCACACTTCGCAGTTGTCGCCATACTGATCCTTCGCATGGCACTTGGGGCATTCGCCCTTGATGAAGCGGTCGGGCAGGAACATGTTTTTGACCGGATCGTAATACTGCTCGATGGAACGCACGTCTATCAATTTTGCGGCCTTGAGCTTACGGTAGATGTCCTCTGCATACGCTTTGGTTTCGGCTGAGTTGGTCGATCCGTAGTTATCGAACGCAACGTGGAAGGCGGAAAAGTCGTCGTAATGCTCCTGCCACACGCGCGCGATCAGCTGCTCCGGGGTGATGCCCTCGGTCTCCGCGCGCAGCATGACGGGTGTGCCGTGGGTGTCGTCAGCGCACACGTAATACACTTCGTGGCCGCACATTTTCTGGAAACGCGCCCAGATGTCTGTCTGGATGTATTCGACAAGATGGCCAAGGTGTATGCTGCCATTGGCATAGGGCAGTGCGGAAGTGACGAGGATTTTTCGCGTAGTCATGAAAAGGAGCCGGATTCTGAAAGTGGGCCATTTTAGCAAATCGCGCGCACCGGCGGCGAATTGGTTAGAATTACGCCCCTGCGATTTTTTACGACTGGGATATCCCCGAAAATTTATGACCATTAAATCAGACAAATGGATACGCCGCATGGCGGAGCAGCACGGCATGATAGAACCGTTTTCTCCTGTGCAGGTGAAAGAGGTGGATGGCAAGCGCATCGTATCTTACGGCACGTCAAGTTATGGCTACGATATACGCTGCTCGAACGAGTTTAAGCTGTTCACCAACATCAACAGCACCATCGTCGATCCGAAAAATTTCGATCCGAACTCCTTCGTCGAGGTGACGGCCGATTACTGTATTATTCCGCCAAACTCGTTCGCGCTGGCGCGTACGGTGGAATATTTCCGCATTCCGCGATCGGTGCTGACGGTGTGCCTTGGCAAATCCACTTATGCGCGCTGCGGCATCATCGTCAATGTAACGCCGTTCGAGCCCGAGTGGGAAGGATATGTGACGCTGGAATTTTCCAATACCACGCCGCTGCCCGCGAAGATTTACGCCAATGAAGGCGTGGCGCAGGTGCTGTTTTTTGAAAGCGATGAAATCTGCGAGACGTCTTACAAGGACAGAGGCGGCAAGTATCAGGGGCAGAGCGGTGTTACCCTGCCGAAGATGTGATGGTGCAAGTTTTGAAATGAGGAGCCAAACGATGAAGTTCGGTTTTAGTTTAGGTATTGCAAAAGGCAATGTCTCACTGATCCTTGGCATGGATTGCCGTGCTTTTGAAAATTTGTTTGGCCATTCCAAGTCTGGGGTTTTATTATGAAGTTTCGTTTTCCAATCGTCATCATCGACGAAGATTTCCGTTCAGAAAATGCCAGTGGCTTAGGCATACGCGCACTGGCTGCCGCACTTGAAAAAGAAGGCATGGAGGTGCTGGGTGTGACAAGCTATGGTGACCTGACTTCGTTCGCGCAGCAGCAAAGCCGGGCATCTGCATTCCTGCTGTCCATCGACGACGAGGAGTTCGGCGGCGGCAGCAAAGAAGAGATCGAGGTTGCATTAAAGAGCCTGCGCGCATTCGTCGAGGAAATCCGTTTCAAGAATTCCGACATCCCCATTTATCTTTATGGCGAGACGCGCACCTCGCGCCATATCCCTAACGACGTGCTGCGCGAATTGCACGGCTTCATCCACATGCACGAGGATACGCCCGAATTTGTGGCGCGCCACATCATTAGGGAAGCCAGGTCATACCTCGACTCGCTGGCGCCGCCTTTTTTCCGCGCGCTACTGCACTATGCCCAAGACGGCTCTTACTCTTGGCACTGCCCTGGGCATTCGGGCGGCGTGGCATTTCTGAAGTCGCCGGTCGGCCAGATGTTCCACCAGTTCTTCGGCGAGAACATGTTGAGAGCCGACGTGTGCAACGCGGTAGATGAGCTGGGTCAGTTACTAGACCATACGGGCCCTGTTGCTGCCTCTGAACGCAATGCAGCGCGCATCTTTAATGCGGATCATCTGTTCTTCGTCACTAACGGCACCTCGACATCCAACAAGATCGTGTGGCATTCGACGGTAGCACCTGACGACATCGTGGTGGTCGACCGAAACTGCCACAAGTCCATACTGCACTCGATTATGATGACAGGGGCGGTGCCGGTGTTTCTGACGCCGACGCGCAACCACTATGGCATCATTGGGCCGATTCCGAAGTCAGAATTCGACCCGGAGAGCATACAGCGCAAGATAGACGCCAATCCTTTCATTGTGGACAAAACCCGGAAACCGCGCATCCTGACCATCACGCAGAGCACGTATGACGGCATCGTGTACAACGTCGAAATGCTCAAGGAAATGCTGGATGGGCGCATAGACACGCTGCATTTCGACGAGGCATGGCTGCCCCATGCAGCATTCCATGGTTTCTACAAGGACATGCACGCGATTGGCCAGAACAGGCCGCAGGCCAGGGAGTCGATGATCTTCGCGACCCAGTCCACGCACAAGCTTTTGGCGGGTCTTTCCCAAGCATCTCAGATCCTGGTGCGCGAGTCGCAGAACCGCAAGCTGAACAAATACATCTTCAACGAAGCCTATCTGATGCATACCTCGACCAGTCCGCAGTACGCGATCATCGCTTCTTGCGACGTGGCGGCGGCGATGATGGAAGCGCCAGGTGGCACAGCGCTGGTCGAGGAATCCATCGCCGAGGCGCTGGATTTTCGCCGCGCGATGCGCAAGGTGGACGAAGAGTTCGGTCTGGACTGGTGGTTTAAGGTATGGGGGCCGGATGACATTGCTGAGGAAGGCGTAGGTTCACGAGAAGACTGGGTTTTGAGGCCCTCTGACAAGTGGCATGGCTTTGGCGATTTGGCGGAAGGCTTTAACATGCTCGACCCGATCAAGGCGACCATCATCACGCCAGGTCTCGATGTGGATGGCGATTTCGCAGACAGTGGGATTCCCGCTTCGATGGTGACCAAATACCTGGCAGAACACGGCGTGATCGTCGAGAAGTGCGGCCTGTATTCGTTTTTCATCATGTTCACCATCGGTATCACCAAGGGACGCTGGAACACGCTGCTCACAGCGCTCCAGCAGTTTAAGGACGACTACGACAAGAACCAACCGATCTGGCGCATACTGCCGGAGTTTGCGGCGAAGTATCCAAGGTATGAGCGCGTGGGTTTGGGCGATCTTTGCCGGCAGATACACGACGAGTACAAGACGCATAACGTCGCGCGCATGACCACGGAAATGTATCTGTCTGACATGCAGCCCGCGATGAAGCCTTCCGATGCATTTGCCAGGATGGCGCACGACGAGCTGGACAGGGTGGAAATCGACGACTTGGAGGGGCGCATCACCGCAGTGCTGCTCACACCTTATCCGCCCGGCATTCCCCTCTTGATCCCCGGGGAGATTTTCAACAAGACCATCGTCGACTACTTGAAGTTCGCGCGCGACTTCAGCCAGAAACTGCCGGGCTTCGAGACTGACATTCACGGCCTGGTCACCGAGGAGGTGGATGGCGTGAAACGCTATTTTGTAGATTGCGTGAGATAAAAGCAGGCGCCAGTCGCTTAGATATTAGTTGTTCGTTGATATTGTCGCTACGCGATATGAAATGTAACTAGCGACTAAAGTCTTACGTCTGTTTTTATTTAGTGCTTGATGATATCGGAAAATGCGAGTATAAAGCTTACCTTGGTGTTTGATTAAAAGTCACTGCAGTACTGGTTTTACCGTGTGCAACCTTCGGATCAAATAGTTTTGCGGGAATGTTTCCCGTTTTTTAAAAAGGAAGTAGTCACATGGCAACTGGTACAGTTAAATGGTTCAACGATGCAAAGGGTTTCGGTTTTGTAACCCCTGATGATGGCAGCGAAGATCTTTTCGCGCATTTCTCGGCGATCAACATGAATGGTTTCAAGACCCTTCAGGAAGGTCAGAAAGTAAGTTTTGACGTAACGCAAGGCCCTAAAGGCAAGCAAGCTTCGAACATTCAAGCAGCTTAATCAGCGTCTAAGTTGTTAAAGAGCCCGGAATGAGAGTTCCGGGTTTTTTTTCGCTTTGAAAGTTATTTTCGGCGATAGGTCACGAAGTGGTATTCCAGCGGCTCGGGCGATGACTGGTGATGGACTTCCCTGGAGGCTTCCTGCCAGATGTTTAGATCAACTTCGGGGAAGTGTGCATCGCCTTCCACATCCTGCTGAATCTCGGTGACATAGAGCGTATCCGCAAGTGGCAGAGCCTGTTCGTAAATTTGCGCGCCGCCGACGATGAAAGTCTGTTCATCATCGGCACAGGCGAGAAGCGCATCGGGCAAGGAATGCGCGATCAGGCAATTTTCTATCTTTAATTCCGCATCGCGCGTCACCACCACCGTGGTTCGCCCCGGCAATGCGCGCCCTATCGAATCAAAGGTCTTACGTCCCATGATCATGTGGTGCCCCATGGTGAGCTGTTTGAAATGCTTCAGGTCTTCCGGGCAGCGCCAGGGCAGTTGGTTGTTCACGCCTATCGTTCGGTTTTTTGCAAGCGCTACAATGATGCAGATGCTCATACCGCGACAGGTGCCTTGATTGCAGGATGCGGATCGTAGCCCACCAAAGTGAAATCCTCATATTTGAAGCTGAAGATGTCCTTGATATCGGAATTGATCTTCATTGTTGGCAGCGGATGTGGCTCACGAGAGAGCTGCAGTCTGGCCTGTTCGAGGTGGTTGAGATATAAATGCGCGTCTCCAAAGGTGTGCACGAAGTCGCCGGCTTGAAGGCCACATACTTGCGCCATCATCATCGTCAAGAGCGCATAGCTTGCAATGTTGAACGGCACACCCAGGAAGATGTCCGCGCTGCGCTGGTAGAGTTGGCAGGACAGCTTGCCATCCGCGACATAAAACTGGAAGAAAGCGTGGCAGGGGGCGAGCGCCATCTTGTCTAGTTCGCCGACATTCCACGCGGAGACGATGATGCGGCGCGAGTCTGGATTGTTTATGATCTGTTCGACCGCGGTCCTTATCTGGTCGATTGCGTTGCCGTCGGCTGCTTGCCAGGAGCGCCACTGTTTTCCGTAGACGGGCCCCAGGTCGCCGTTTTTGTCTGCCCATTCATCCCATATTTTTACACCGTTATTTTTGAGGTAGCCGATGTTGGTGTCACCCTGCAAAAACCACAGGAGCTCATGAATGATGGATTTCATGTGGCACTTCTTGGTGGTGACCAGAGGGAAACCCTCTGCCAGATCGAAGCGCATCTGGTAACCGAACACGCTGATCGTGCCGGTGCCGGTCCGGTCGGTTTTCTTTGTGCCGTGTTCCAGCACATGCTGCATGAAATTAAGATAATTGCGCATAGCAGGTCGTATAATCGCGACTTCATGAATCGTCATTCCAGATAAAGCAGTAATCCAGTGGTTTGAAGCACTGAACTCAGACACGAAATGACAAGTTAATTAAAATGAGGACGCAATGTTAGCACAGCTCACCGCTTTTCCCGTTCTGCCCAAGGAACTGAAGGCATCCCACCTGCTGGTGATATTCCCAAAGGGTAAAAGTCTGCCCCAAGATTTGCCGCATCTCACGTTGCTTCGTGCCGTGCTCGCAAGGCGCAACATGAAGGCTTCAGAGCTGGCAAAAACGCCTGTCGCGGCCAACGCCGAAAATGGCAGTCTGATCACATGGGCGATGCTAGATTCCGGCAAGGACACTTTTGCAAGCCAGGTGTTGTTGCGCAAGGCCATGCAGTTGTTGCTGGACGAGCAACCTGCCGGGATTGCGATCGCGGTATTCGGCGACGATGCGCAAAGGCGGAGGGCGGCCGAGCTGGCCGCATTTGTGGCTTGGGTGAACGGTGCGGTTTTGCCAGTGCACAAGAAGAAAGACGACGAAAACCGACCGTTGGAAAAAGTCGTTATATATGGTTTCAATGAAGGTTTCGATGCGATACGGGCAGGAGCGGAGGGCAATTTTCTGTGCAGATCGCTTACCGTATTGCCGCCCAACGAACTGACGCCTGCACTTTATCGCAAGCGCATACAGAAACTGGCCAAGGCGCATGGATGGCAATATGACGAGTTCGACATGAAGGCGCTGCGCAGGATGGGTGCCGGCGCATTCGTTGCGGTGGCGCAGGGCAGCGAGACGGAGGATGCAGCCATCGTGCACCTGGCCTATAAACATCCGAAGGCAAAACGGACAGTAGCGTTGGTTGGCAAGGGCATCTGTTTCGACACGGGCGGGCACAATCTTAAGCCCGCGCGCTACATGCACAACATGCACGAAGACATGAATGGATCGGCTGTCGCGCTCGGAATATTGCTTGCCGCATCGATGCAGAAGCTGCAGGTAAACATAGACTGCTGGCTTGCCATCGCGCAGAACCACATCAGTCCGAAGGCATACAAACAGAACGATATCGTCAGGGCGCTGAACGGCACGACGATCGAAGTGATACACACCGATGCCGAAGGCCGAATGGTGCTGGCCGATACGCTGACGCTTGCTTCGCGCAACAAGCCAGACATGATGATAGACTTCGCAACACTCACGGGCAGCATGGAAGAAGCGCTGGGAAGCCGCTATTCTGGCGTGCTCGGAAACCGCGACGACCTGCTTGCACTCGCGGTGAGTGTGGGTCGCAAGTCGGGCGAGCGGCTGTGCGCTTTCCCGATGGACGAGGATTACGAGACCGAGCTGGAATCAAAGTTTGCCGACATCAAGCAATGTACGCTGCAAGGCGGGGCTGATCACATCTTGGCCATGCGTTTCCTGAACCGCTTTGTAGAGAAAGACACGGCGTGGCTGCACGTCGATCTGTCGGCCAGTCGCTGTGAGGAAGGCCTTGGCGGCATCGCGACTGAGGTGACGGGGTTCGGGGTGGTATGGGGATTGGAGATGCTGAAGGCGCATCAGGCGCGATGAAGCGCTGATGCAAGGACCTATTGGGTTCTGGTTTTTGTATGTTTTGCTGCGTGCGCAGCAACTCTGACAGACTGAGCCTTCTGCTCGTGAGAGACAATTTCAAATTGTTCCTGTTTATTTACCCATGGGGTCGAGAGGGCTCGCGGTCCGTGATCCAGCGGTAGGATGATCTGGTTGTCAGGCTCTTGCGATGCGTGTTGTTCGTCAGAGCGGATGACATCCCAGTTCGGGCCCGCGAACGCAGGCATTGCGACGATAAGCGAGAGCGTAGAGATTGCAACAAGATGGTGTTTCTTCATTTTTATTCCTCTATACAAAAGACGACGGTGAGTCGGACAGAGGAGATTCATGAAAGTTCAAATCGGGTCGGGCGCTCTTAAAGATAGTGTATGGTTATTGCGATCAGGGCGTACCTCGCGAATTTCCCTATCGCCATGAAGAGCGCTGCTCGCCATATGTTCATGCGCAGCCAGCCTGCGGCCAGGCACAGCGCATCGCCGACCAGGGGCGCCCATGCGAAAAGCAGCGCGGGTGTGCCATAGCGGCGCACCTTGTCCACATTCTCGAGATGTCTTTGCGGCAGCAGCCAGCCCATGCCGAAGCTTGCCATACCGCCCAGTGTGTTGCCCAGGGTTGCAAGGCCTAACGATGTCCACAGCGCATCTGGATATTTCCTGAGTACGGCAAACAGCACGGCTTCCGAGCCGCCTGGCAGCAGGGTGGCAGCGAGAAAGCTGCTGGCGAACAACGAATACAGGCTTGCGGTTTCTGTCATGTGAAAATCAGTTTGTCCACGAAAGACACGAACGAAATTGAATCCGCGCAACAATTCTCAAAACATAACTTGCCGTTGCGTCGTAAATAAAAATACTGAGATTTTGATATGCTTGCGTTTGTTTGTGTCCTTCGTGGATATGATTTTTTGTTGCTACTTGATCGCCGAGAAAACTTTTTTTGCAAGCGAACCGGCTGCTTGCATCGGGTTCGCGCGTATGGCCTTCTCCTGTTCTGCCATCATCAGGAACAGCCCGTCCATCGCTTTGCGCGTGATGTATTCGTCAAGATTGGCATCCTTCTGATCCACAAGCCCCATCTGTGCGCCTTTGCCCGCGAACTGGTCGTATTTTTCGGCGAGCTTCACTTTCTGCATTGAACTGGCGACGATGGGCCTGAATTTTTCCGAGAGTGCCGTCTCGGTGTTCTTGCGGAAGTATTGCGTGGCCGCATCGTTGCCGCCCATCAGTATGCCTTTTGCGTCCGATACGCTCATGTTCTTCACAGCAGCAACCAGCAGCGTCTTTGCTTCAGGCACTGCGGCTTCAGCTGCGCGGTTCATCGAGGTGACAAGATCATCCGAGTATTTGCCCATGCCCAGCGTATGCATCAGGTCACCTGCCTTTTGCAGGCTGCCGGGCAGCGGGATGCGCACCTTGTCGTTGCCGAGAAAGCCATTTTCCTTCGAGAGGCTTGCCACTGCAGTCTCGGCCCCCTGGGTCAGTGCCTGTTTCAATCCGCCCACCTGATCGGCGTTGCTGAAATTGGCAAGCGCCGATGGGCTGGCGGTGGGTGCTGCGCTTTGCGACTGGTTCAGCGTGCCCAATTCCTTCTTGAGATCGCCCAGATCGAAGGCGTGGGAGGATGTTGCAAACAGTATTGCGATGAAAGGCAAATAACGTGACTTCATGGTGTGCACTCCTTTAAGTTTGGAAATACATCATTCTCACGCGGAGGCGCGGAGAACGTGGAAAAACCTAAATGCTCAAAATAAAACGCATTGGTGAACTTGCATAGTGCCGCAATCATACAAACTGCTTATATGCATTTTATTATGTCTTCTCCGCGCCTCCGCGTGAAAATGTTATGTGATGCAACCTTATTTTTTGCGCGGTGGTAAAAGATCGGTGATCGTGCCTTCGGCCATTTCGGCGGCAAAGCAAAGCGTTTCAGAAAGCGTCGGGTGAGGGTGGATGGTGAGGCCGATGTCTTCCATGTCGGCACCCATCTCCAGCGCAAGCACCGCTTCGGCGATCAGCTCTCCCGCATTCACGCCTACGATGCCAGCACCCAGTATGCGCCGTGTCTTGGGATCGAGCAGGACCTTGGTTGCACCTTCTTCGCGCCCGACTGACAGCGCGCGACCTGATGCTGCCCATGGGAAAGAACCTTTTTCAAACGCGATGCCCTGCGCCTTGGCCTGCGTCTCGGTGAGCCCCATCCAGGCGATCTCAGGATCGGTGTAGGCGACAGAGGGTATCGTCAGAGGCTCGAAGTAGGCCTTGTGTCCGGCGATGTTCTCAGCGGCAACCTTGCCTTCGTGTACCGCCTTGTGCGCGAGCATCGGGTCGCCCACGATGTCGCCTATCGCATAGATGTTGGGCACGTTGGTGCGTTGCTGCTTGTTCACGGGAATGAAGCCGCGTTCGTTGACAATCAGTCCTGCCGCTTGTGCATTGATCTCGCGTCCGTTCGGGCGGCGGCCCACGGCCATCAGAACTTTGTCGTAGAGCTGTGGCTTAGGCGCGCCTTCTCCCTCGAAGGTCACGCGTAAACCCTCCGGCAGTGATTCGATTTTTGTGACCTTGGTTTTCAGATAAATTGCTTCATATCTTTTTGCGATTCTAGTATGCAAAGGCTTGACCATATCCTTGTCTGCACCCGGAATCAGCTGGTCCATCAGCTCTACCACGGAAATCTTGCTGCCCAGCGCGTCATACACTGTTGCCATTTCAAGGCCGATAATGCCGCCGCCTATAATCAGCAGGCGCTTGGGAATATCTTTTAATTCAAGTGCGCCTGTTGAATCGATGATGCGCTCATCTTCATAGGGAAAGCCCGGGATGCGCGCCACGCTCGAGCCTGCAGCTATGATCGCGTGATCGAAGCTGATGATCTTTTCGCCATCGGCTGTTTGAACCGAAACGCTGTTCGATGATGCGAATTTCGCCAGTCCGCGGACAACCTGCACCTTGCGCTGTTTTGCAAGCTGCTTCAATCCCCCTGTGAGCTTGTTAACCACGCCGTTTTTCCAGCTGCGTATCTTGTCTATGTCGACTGAAGGTTTGCCAAAGGCCACGCCGTGATGCTCTGCTTCACTGGCCTCGGTGATGACCTTGGCGACATGCAGGAGCGACTTGGAAGGGATGCAGCCGACATTGAGGCATACGCCCCCCAGGCTCTCGTGTTTCTCTATCATTACGACCTGTTTTCCAAGATCGGCAGCCCTGAATGCGGCGGTGTAGCCGCCGGGGCCTGCGCCCAGCACCAGGACTTCGGCATGAAGGGAGGCTTCTGGATTCCGGATTCCGGATTCAGAAGTTGCTGAATCCTGAGTCCGGGTTCCTGTTTTCTGACTTTGGGTTGCTGTATCCTGCATCGCGGATACTACATCCTCTAATAACATGATCACGCTGTCCTTGCTGACCTTGTCGCCGACCTTGACCTTCATTTCTTTCACCATGCCGCTAGCAGGACAGGGGACTTCCATCGCGGCCTTGTCCGTTTCAAGCGTGATGAGCGACTGATCTTTTTCGACCCTGTCGCCATTCTTGACGGCAACTTCGATGATGGCGATGTCCTTGAAATCGCCGATGTCCGGCACTTTGACTTCGATGGTTTGGCTCATGTGTTCTCCGTTGGTTCGTATATTTATTCCCGCGAAAGCGGGAATACGGTATTTAAATTCTGATCTGTCCGCTGCCCAGCACGATGTATTTCTGGGAGGTCAGACCTTCAAGGCCCACCGGGCCGCGCGCGTGTATCTTGTCAGTGGAAATACCGATCTCAGCGCCAAGGCCGTATTCGAAACCGTCTGCAAAACGCGTCGATGCATTGACCATCACCGAGCTTGAATCCACCTCGCGCAGGAAGCGCATCGCGCTGGAATAGTTTTCTGTGACGATCGCATCGGTATGCTGCGAGCCGTAAGTGCCGATGTGGGCGATCGCCTCATCGAGGCCATCCACGATGCGCACGCTGAGTATAGGGGCAAGATATTCGGTGCGCCAGTCTTCCTCATTGGCCTTTTTCATCGCTGGAATCAGCTGACAGGTGGCTTCGTCGCCGCGCAGCTCAACTCCCTTGTCCTGATAGATTTTGCATAGTGGAGGCAGAATGGATGCTGCGATCTCTTTTGCGACAAGCAGGGTTTCCATCGCATTGCATACACCGTAGCGATGGGTCTTGGCGTTGTCGGCGATGCGGATTGCCTTGCCGAGGTCTGCGTCTCTGTCGATATAGACATGGCAAATTCCATCCAGATGCTTGATCACGGGCACCTTTGCATCTGCGGAGATGCGCGCGATCAGGCTCTTTCCGCCGCGCGGCACGATCACATCGACAAAGTCCTTCATCGTGATGAGTTCGCCCACCGCTGCGCGATCCGTAGTCGTGATGACCTGGACTGCGGTTTCTGGCAATCCTGCGGCTTTGAGTCCCGCATGCACGCATGCTGCGATCGCACAGTTTGAATTGATCGATTCTGAACCGCCACGCAGGATTGCCGCGTTGCCGGATTTGAGACATAACCCTGCGGCGTCCGCAGTGACATTGGGGCGCGATTCGTAGATGATGCCGATCACGCCCAGCGGCACGCGCATTTTTCCTACCTGTATGCCGGAGGGGCGGAAATTGAGACCGCTGATTTCACCTATCGGGTCTGCCAGCTGCGCGATCTGCAGCAGGCCATCGCCCATAGCGCGTATGCTCTTTGGACTGAGCGTCAGCCTGTCTATCGACGCATCATCCAAGCCGCCTGCTTTCGCGGCGGCGACATCCTTCGCATTGGCTGCCAGAAGCTCTGGCGATTGGGCCTGCAATGCGGCGGCGATCTCGGTGAGTGCAAGATTCTTGGTTTTTGTGTCGGCCTGCGCCATGATGCGCGATGCGACTTTTGCCGCCTGACCCACGCCTTTCATGTATTCCACAATGTTGTCCATAATGTTTTTCCTGCTGAAATGGTTGCGCATTTTAGCATCTGGCATGAGGTAAAATGTGCGCCTATCGTTTGGGAATGCAAAATGACGGACATATTAAACAAGATACTCGCAGTCAAGGCGCTTGAAGTGGCTGAGGCAAAGGCAATTAAACCGCTGGCTGAAATGCGTAAAGACGCCGAGATCGCTCTGCCGGTGCGCGATTTTACCGGAGCGATGAGGGCAAGGATTGCGCAAGGGCTGCCTGCGGTGATCGCTGAGATCAAGAAGGCAAGCCCTAGCAAGGGCATCATACGCAGCGATTTCAAGCCTGGTGAGATTGCTAAAAGCTATCAGCGGCATGGCGCTGCCTGTCTGTCGGTGCTGACCGACGAGCAGTTTTTCCAAGGGAGTGCAGTCTATCTGCAAGAGGCCAGAGCCGCCTGCGAGCTACCCGTGTTGCGCAAGGATTTCATGGTAGATGAATACCAGATCTATCAGGCGCGCGCGATGGGGGCGGATGCGATTCTGCTGATCGCCGCGGCGCTCGACCTGGAAAAGATGCGGGCGTTCGAGTCTCTGGCAAATGCATTGGGCATGGTTGTGCTGGTCGAAGTGCACAACGCAGATGAGCTTGAGTCCGCGCTGAATCTGGATACACCGTTGATTGGTGTGAATAACCGCAACCTGCGCACCTTCGAGGTCAGTCTGCAAACCACGCTGGATTTACTGCCTCGTATACTCGCGCCGAGGACGCAGCGCAGCAGCGGGAACCCAGCGGGGATGCTCCTTGCGGGTGCCGATGATCGTATCGCTGTCACCGAGAGCGGTATCCTGACGGCTGATGATGTACGGTTGATGCGTGCAAATGGCGTCAACGCCTTTCTGGTTGGTGAGGCATTCATGCGTGCAGCCGATCCGGGCGCAGAACTGGCAAGGGTGTTCGGGTAGCTAGCCTCACGCGGAGTAACGCGGAGAAAGCCCATATTAGAAATTAACTCAAGCGTGAACGAAAGTAATTCAACTCTTCCCAGGTTTAAGTGCGCCTTTATAAAATCATTAATTCCCGCTTTAGCGGGAACGGCAAAAATGAATTTTTAAATATCCCCTCAAGTTAAACTCGGTTTTGATGTTGTTTTGTTTTGTTTTTTCGATTTTTTCAAATCTTAGCCTTTAAAATTTTTTTGTTGCAAAAAAACCACACTTTGTGAAGTTTTTGTTACAAACCGCTATATCCGCTTGCATCAAAAATTTATATCAGCATAATTCGCTCCAGAATTTTCTAGATGAAGAAAATTTAATTTGACTTGCCTATTTTTTGGTAAGGCAAATAATTTAAAAATAATTTTTTGAGGACAAGAAATGAAGATGAACAAGATTCTGCTGGCCATCCTGGCGATGGGCACGACTGCAGGCGTTGCGCAAGCCCAAGTCAACCTAGTGAATAATGACGGATCTGAATTGAGCGTATACGGCATTCTGGATGCAGGCATGGTTCAGATGACTGGCGCTGGCAACATCAGCCCGAATTTCGTGACCGGTGCTGTTCCTACTGCTTCGGCTGGTGCTCACGTTGGCACGGTGCGCGGCATGATGAACGGCGGCGAGTCTCAGTCCCGCTGGGGAATTAAGGGTTCTGAAGACCTGGGCGATGGCAACAAGGCCTTCTTCCAGTTGGAATCAGCAATCGATGTGGGCAGCGGCAATCTCGCTACCTCTGGTTTGTCCGGCAGCAACGGGGTTTCCGGTGTGGCTGCTACACCTACACACAACATGATCGCAGACACTTCGCTGAACGGTCAGCTGTTCAACCGTAATGCGTTCATCGGCCTGTCCAACAAGGACATGGGCGCGGTGTCTTTCGGCCGCCAGAACAGCGTTCAATTGGACATGATCACCGCGACTGCTGGTGGTTATGATCCTGTGAATGCGCAGATGTTCTCGCCTATCAACTTCTCCGGCACCTACGGCGGCGGCGGTGTAACCGACAATGCGCGCGTGGACAATGCAATCAAGTACGCCAACAAGTATGGCAACTTCAATGTGAACGCGATATATGCCTTTGGCGGCATGGCAGCAGCTTCGACTGCACGCAGCAATGCACAGTTGAATGCAGGCTATGAAGCGGATACTTTCGGTGTCCAGGCTGCTGTTCAGGAATCGCATGATACGACTGCCCTTAATCCCGGCACGATAGGTGCCAACGCAGCTGGCCCTTACACCATCAATGCGCAGTTCCTGAACCTGACTTCCTACATGCTGACAGCTCGCTACAAAGTGACTGACCCGCTGATGCTGAAAGCTGGTATCGAGCGTATGGAATACAATGCGCCAAGTGACTTTTCTGCCGACAAGTCAATGAACACCATCTACAGCTACACCATCGCGACCGCTTCTGCATTCGTTGGCCCGCAGAAAAACCTGAACGTGTACTGGCTGGGTGCTAACTACGATGTCTCTTCCAAGACCAAAGTTTCTGTCGGCTATTACGATGTAGAGCTTCCTTCCGGCACGGGCAATGGCGCTGGCGGTACTTATGCTACTAGCGGCAGCGACAAGTATTTCTCGGCGATGGTTGAATACAACCTGAGCAAGAAGACCAATGTCTACGCTGCGTTCATGCAGGACAAGAAGTCGGGTGCGATGGCTTTCACTGGACCTGCGACCGCTTATGTACCCAACACCTTCAATACCTACGGTGCTGGTCTGCGCGTCAAGTTCTAATCTGAAGCTGACTCAGGTCAGTTGAAGTTTGGAATGTCAAAACCCGTTGCGGCAACGCAGCGGGTTTTTTATTGACTAAGAAAATCCGGTCTAGCATACTTGTTATAATTTTCAACAAGAAATAAAAACGGAGTCGGATTTCCGCCGCGTACGGGAGGAAGGCAGGCTGTGATTCTGGTGTTGGATGCGCGTATCATTATCAAGTGGTTCTTCCGCGATGAACCTGATGAACAGTATGCGCAGCAGGCCTTGCAGATATTGCAACTGATGGGCTCAGGGCAGGTGAGAGCTATACAGCCGCCTCACTTTATGGCCGAAGTGAGCGCCGTGCTGGCACGAGAAAAACCGGAACGTGCTCAGCCAGATATTGTCGATCTTTTGAATCTGGAGTGGCGGGTCGCAGACTCTGTTGCAGTTTATGCTGAAGCAATTTCGCTGGCCGTGAAGCTGGATCATCATTTGTTTGATACGTTTTATCATGCGGTTGCGTTGCACGAGCCGGATGCCACGCTGATCACTGCCGATGTGCGCTATTACAACAAAGTCAGGGATGTCGGGCGCATTGCCCTGCTGGAGAATTTCTCGTTTGAAGATGTGCATTGATGTGGACAACTGTTTTTTAAGGTTCACCATGGCGCCAAACAACGTCGACCAAGTTGCTGGTTATCCGCGTCTGCTCGTGAGATTGCGTTTTCTAGAATCGCGAAGAGAGCTTTCCAGTTTCGCCTTGTATTTTTATCTAGTTCGTGATTAAATTTTCAAAATGTTTTCTCAGTCTTTAACGAGGGGTATTTATGAGCACCATAGACACACCAATGGCCCGCAGGTTGGTCGAAGTTGCTGCGATCCAAGGGGCTGCTATCATTGGACAGCCTGGTGGCTGGTCTGTCATGCTGAAGGTTGGCATGCAAGAAACCCCGCTCGGCACCCAGCGCACCGACAAGCCGCGCACCTGGCGCAGCCTGGATAGCTGTGTCCAGTACTTGCGCGACGAACTCAAGATCATCAAGGTGGACGGCATAGACGCCAGCAATTATAGCGCCGAAGCTGTTCATCACACCCAGCGGGGCAAGGCTGCCGCCGAACGCTTGCGCGCCGCGCATGAGGCTGCGGCCTATAAGCAGTGGCTTGACCGAGAGGTTCAGGAGGCCATCGACGACAGTGCACCCAGTATTCCCCATGCCGAAGTCATGGAATCTGCTCAGGCAGTCATCGATAAGGCGCGAAAGGCAAAGGCGGCAGAGTGAGCGTAACTTGGCGGCCCAGGGCCGGGGCCGATCTGTTGGCAATCGTGCAGCACATCGCCGCAGACAACCCGGACGCCGCGCAGGCTCTGAAGGACGCCATCGAAGGCAAAGCCGCCGGTTTGGCTGTACACCCGAAGCTGTACCGCCAGGGGCGCGTTAACGGCACGCGGGAACTGCCCGCGCACCCCAACTATATCGTGATTTACCGGATTGTCGGCAAGACCGTTGAAGTGCTCCGCGTCAAGCACGTGGCGCAGAAATGGCCTTGAGTGAAAGCGGGAAATCATCGTGGCACAGGGATGATCGAGTTCCCTTCGTTCGTTTGAGCGGGGATGAAAGAGCTCGTCATGGATGAAATTTTGTTAATCTTGAGCTTTGAATGATTGTGTTATTTTGTGGTCGATATTGAGGCTAAACTAGAGGGACGGATGGCAAGAATTCTGGTCATTGAAGATGACGCGATCACTGCGCAGGAGATCGTGAACGAACTTGTCAGCCACGACTTCGAGGTCGAATGGGCGAGTAGCGGCAATGAGGGGCTGGCGCGAGCGCTCACCGGAAGCCACGACCTGATCACGCTGGACCGCATGCTGCCCGCGATGAACGGGCTGTCCATCGTCACAGCACTGAGGGAAAAAAAGATAGACACGCCCGTGCTGATGATCAGCGCATTGAGCGACGTGGACGAGCGGGTGGACGGATTGCGCGCGGGCGGCGACGATTACATGGTCAAGCCTTTCGCGCCTGAGGAAATGGCGGCAAGGGTGGAAGTGTTGTTGAGAAGACGCAATCTTCCCGCGCGTGAACTCAAGCTGCGCGTGTCCGATCTCGAGCTTGACCTTGTGGCAAGACAGGTCATGCGCGCGGACAAGGTGCTGGAACTGTTGCCGACTGAGTTTCGCCTGCTGGAATACATGATGCGCAATTCGGGGCAGATACTCACGCGCACCATGCTTTTCGAATCTGTCTGGGGTTATCACTTCGATCCCGGCACCAATATCATCGACGTGCACATTGCGCGCCTGCGTCGTAAGGTGGACACGCAGAACCTGTCGCCGCTCATACACACGGTGCGTGGATCGGGCTATACGTTGAGTGATCATTTCGCCAAGTGAGCATTTCCTCTAAAGTTTCGCGCACGGTCGTATTCAGGCTGACGCTGTTCTACAGTCTGTTTTTCGCGCTGTGTGTGGTCATGCTGCTGGGTTTTGTGTATTGGCAGACCGCCCGCGAAATGAATCGGCGCGTTGATCAGATACTGACTCTGGAAAGGCGACATTTCGTTTCGCTGTCGGCAGATCGCCTGCCGGATGAAATAGAAAGATCTGTATCGCGAGACCAGCGCCACGTTTATCTGTATGGCTTGTTTTCACCGGACGGGCATCCGATCGCAGGCAACATGGATCAGCTGCCAGGCGGCATTCCGATGAATGGCGGGATTTACCAGGTCGATCTTCTGGTGCGTAACATTCAGGCGGATCCGCTTTCCGCGCGCGTGATGATACACAGGCTGGGTACGGGGGAGTTTTTGCTGCTAGGGCACGATGTGAAGCAGCTCATCGAGTTTGGCGATCTGATGAAGATCACTTTCGCTTGGGGGGGGACGCTCACCATCCTGCTGGGTCTGATGTTCGGGGTGTTTCTGAGCGCTCACCCGCTGCGCAGGATAGAGCAGATTCAGAAAGTGTGCGAGCTCATCATGCTGGGCGATATTAAACAGCGGCTGCCGGTCGGTAAGCGCAACGACGAGCTAGACATGCTGGCCGCAATCGTCAATCGTATGCTCGACGAGATCGAGAGGTTGATGTCGGAGATCAAGGGGGCGGGGGACAACATCGCGCACGACCTGCGCACACCGTTGACCCGCCTGCGGGTGCTGCTCTATAGGGTGCAGCAGCAGCTGGGGGATGCGCCCGTGCAGCGGCCCATGGTCGATCAGGCGATCACCGAGGTGGATTCGCTGCTGTTGAGATTTCGCGCGCTACTGCGCATCTCCGAAATCGAGAACAAGCAGAGGCGCGCAGGTTTCAAGACCATCCGCCTTCAGGATATTTTGGAACAGGCGGTCAGCCTGATTGCGCCGCTCGCGGAAGAAAAATCGATACAGTTGTCGCTGAAGACCGCGACAGTCAATCCCATACACGGCGATGGCGAACTGCTGGTCGAGGCGATGATCAACCTTCTGGACAATGCGATCAAGTTCACTCCCGCCGACGGAAGGATTGAAGTGCGACTGACGCACGATGCAAATGGGCCGCGCATCGACATCATCGACAGCGGAATCGGCATCAGGGAAAGCGAAAAGATTCTGGTGCTGAATCGCTTTTATCGCAGTGAGAATGATTTGAACCTTCCGGGCTATGGCCTGGGCCTTGCAATCGTGATGGCGATCATCAAGCTGCACGGCTTCGGGCTTGAGCTTTCTGACGCTGGACCCGGTACGCGCGTGACGATATTCTGCTGGCCGCACAGCATTTAGACAGGATAGATGCCATCCCTGATGGCAGGCGGGCATCTCAATTCATCGACAGGAGTGGGTTAGCATGTTATGGATTGTACGGATCGCACTGAACCGCCCCTACACTTTCATAGTGCTGGCGCTGTTGATTCTGATCATAGGTCCGCTAGTCTATGTGAACATGCGCACGGACATCTTTCCGGACATCAGGGTGCCGGTGGTGAGTGTGGTCTGGGCCTATAACGGATTGCCGCCGGATGACATGTCCGATCGCATTGTCACCTACTATGAACGGCAGCTTTCAACCGCAGTAAACGACATCGAGCACATCGAGTCGCAGTCATTGCCAGGCATGGCTGTCGTGAAGATTTTCTTTCAGCCCGACGTTAACATCAATGCCGCGGTGAGCCAGGTTACCGCACTTTCGCAGACGGTGCTGAAGCGTCTTCCGCCGGGCATCACGCCGCCCCTGGTCTTGAGTTACAACGCCTCCAGCGTGCCTGTGATGCAGCTTGCGCTTTCAAGCGACACGCTGCTCGACAATCAGCTTTTTGATCTTGCGAACAACTTCATCCGCCCGATACTGGCCCAGGTGCGCGCGGCGATCCCTTCTCCCTATGGCGGAAAGAACAGACAGGTTCAGGTGGATCTGGACATGCAGGCGCTGCGCTCAAAAGGACTGACGCCTAACGATGTGACCGCAGCCATCCTGAAGCAGAATCTGATCATCCCCGCGGGCACCGAAAAGATAGGGCGTTACGAATTCAACGTGAAACTCAACTCGAGCCCTAAAGTATTGGACGAACTCAACGATCTTCCGGTCAAGTCGGTCAAAGGCTCGGCTATTCTGTTGCGCGATGTGGCGCATGTTTGGGACGGATATTCACCTCAGCAGAACATGGTGCGGGTGAACGGGAAGCATTCCGTGCTGACCACGATACAGAAAAACGGCAGCGCCTCCACGCTCGACATCATCCAAAACGTCAAGGCGCTGTTGCCGCGCGTGATGGCGGGTTCGCCGCCCGGGTTGATTCTCAAGGTGGTCGGGGATCAGTCGGTGTTCGTCAAGTCTGCGGTGAGCGGCGTCATCCGCGAGGGGGTGATCGCTGCCGCACTCACCGGATTGATGATATTGCTATTTCTGGGCAGCTGGCGCTCCACGCTGATCATTGCGATATCGATTCCGCTGGCAGTGCTCTCGGCGATCATCGCGCTGGCAGCAGCCGGGCAGACGCTTAACATCATGACGCTGGGCGGACTTGCGCTCGCGGTGGGGATACTGGTCGACGATGCCACGGTGACGATAGAGAACATGAACTGGCATCTGGAGAGCGGCAAGCATGTGGAGGCATCCATCATGGACGGTGCGCACCAGATCGTGGTGCCCGCGTTCGTGTCGCTGCTTTGCATCTGCATCGTTTTCATTCCGATGTTTTTTCTCGAAGGTGTTGCCAAATATCTTTTCGTGCCATTGGCCGAAGCAGTGATGTTCTCGATGATCGCCTCCTTCATCCTGTCGCGCACGCTGGTGCCGACGCTTGCCAAGTATCTTTTGCGTTCACACGCGCAGCAGGGTGCGCAGGAAGTCAAATCCAGAAATCCGCTGGTCAGATTTCAGTCCGGCTTTGAAAGAGTATTCAATCATATACGGGCAAAATACAAGGAACTGCTGCGTCTTGCGCTTTCCCGCCGTCCGGCTTTCATCGCCGGCTTTCTGGGCTTCGTGCTGGTTTCCTTCTTGCTGGTGCCATGGCTTGGGCGCAATTTTTTCCCCGAGGTGGATGCGGGAGAGATTAAGCTGCATGTGCGCGCGCCGACCGGCACAAGAATCGAGGAGACGGCCCGCCTGTGTGACGAGATCGAGAATCGGATCAGGCATCTGATTCCGGCGGGCGAGATCAGGAACGTCGTGGATAACATCGGGCTGCCCGTGAGCGGGATCAATCTCACCTACAGCAACTCATCTCCTGTGGGGCCTGCCGATGCGGATATCCTGATTTCGCTCAATAGAGGGCACCGTCCGACAGCGCAATATGTGAAGTTGCTGCGCGCTCACCTTGCTGACGATTTCCCTGGTGCATCCTTCGCATTTCTGCCGGCCGACATCGTGAGCCAGATACTGAATTTCGGCATGCCGGCACCGATCAACGTGCAGGTGGTGGGCTTTAACCGTGCGGCCAACCGGGAATATGCGGCGACAATTCTGAGCCGCATCAGCAGGGTGCCGGGCCTAGTCGATGTGCGCATCCAGCAGGCATTCAACCAGCCGGAGCTCGATGTGGTCGTGAACCGCACAAGGGCAAGGGAGCTGGGTCTGACCCAGAGCGATGTCGCAACCAATCTACTGGTGGCACTCTCGGGAAGTTTGCAGACAGCGCCCAACTTCTGGGTGAATCCGGACAACAAGGTTTCCTATCCCGTGGTCGTGCAGGTGCCGCAGTTCCGCCTTGATACGCTGAACGACCTGCAGAACATTCCGGTCTCGGCGGGTAACGCTAAGACACAGCAATCTGAACTCCTGGGTTCGCTTGCGACCGTCACCATGGGGCAAGGTGAGGCCGTGGTTTCCCATTACGACGTTGAGCCGACCATAGACATATACGGCTCAGCCCAAGAGCGCGACCTAGGCGCGGTGGCGAAAGACATCGGGAGGATACTGAAAGATACTGCGAAAGAGGTGCCAAAGGGTTCATACGTCGTGATCCGCGGGCAGGTAAAGGCGATGGACGAGTCCTACAGGGGGTTGTTGTTTGGTCTTTTGGGTGCGATCGTTCTGATCTATCTTTTGATCGTGGTCAACTTCCAGTCGTGGCTTGATCCTTTCGTGATCATCACCGCACTGCCCGCAGCGCTGGCGGGCATCGTGTGGATGCTTTTCCTGACCCATACCACCTTGTCCGTTCCCGCCTTGATAGGCTCCATCATGTGCATGGGGGTTGCGACGGCAAACAGCATACTGGTGGTGAGCTTCGCGCGCGAGCGGATGCGAGAGGGGGATAGCGGCATGACAGCGGCGCTTGAGGCGGGGTTTATACGCTTTCGTCCCGTATTGATGACAGCGCTTGCGATGGTGATAGGCATGACGCCCATGGCGTTAGGCCTGGGCGAAGGCGGCGAGCAAAATGCGCCGCTGGGTCGCGCCGTGATAGGCGGGCTTGCCTTTGCGACCGTTGCCACGCTGTTTTTCGTGCCGGTAATATTCAGTCTGGTGCACAAGGCGCACGAGCATGTTGCGGAAATCATGCATCACCCCGTCTGATTTCGGGGCTTGCCGTGGTAACGTGGATGTTTTTTCTTGTAATAATGAATCAATGAGGAGTTGATATGAAATTGGAAAAAGAAGTGGAAGAGCTCATCGGGATGATGGTGAAACTGAAGACAGAAGGCGAACTCACCGAAAAGCAGGCATCTAAGCTTGCAAAGGTGGAGGCTCAACTGGCTGCCTTAAACGTTGCGCATCCTGGCATCATAGAGCATGTGCGCAGGGATGTCGCGCAAGGCATGGCATTGCTGGGGCACAAGAATGCTCAGAAAGGACTTTCCCTAGCTAGAAAAAAACTCTTCCCGCTAGCTGTCAGGACTAGCCTGGGCTTGGTCGTCAGTGGGGCTGACATCGAAAAACTCAATCGCGAAGGGGCTGCCATCGGCCGCCATACGCTCATAGCATTGGAGCAAAATAAACTCTGCGCGCGTCTGGACAATGGCGATGTGATCCTGCCGTGGGCCTGGGCGACCTGAATCGTTTTTAGCGCAGATGCGCTGCGCTTGCCTGAGATATTTCCATTGCAATCAATGTTCAACTGATAGCTCAAGGTTAATTAAACTTTGTTAATATTCCGTCTGAATTTGCATACTTGGGTACAATGCCGCAGCTTTGGCAATCCGTGAGCATGGGCGGACGGCTGAGAAAATATCTTTAAAACTGGAGTAGCCTTATATGTTATGGATTGTCCGGGTAGCGTTAAGCCGCCCATATACGTTTATAGTGCTGGCGTTGTTGATTTTGATTTTAGGTCCTCTGGTTTACACAAACATGCGTACGGATATCTTCCCAGATATCAAGGTCCCGGTAGTTAGTGCTGTTTGGACTTATAACGGCATGCCGCCGGCTGACATGTCCAACCGCATCATCACTTTCTATGAGCGGCAGTTATCGACTTCAGTCAACGACATTGAGCACATCGAATCCCAGTCTCTGATGGGTGTTGCCGTGGTCAAGATTTTCTTCCAGCCCAATGTCGATATTAATGCGGCGGTGAGCCAGGTGACAGCACTATCCCAGACGGTGCTGAAGCGTCTTCCTCCTGGTATAACCCCTCCTTTGGTCTTGAGTTATAACGCGTCTAGCGTGCCGGTATTGCAGCTGGCGCTGTCCAGCAATACGCTGCTAGACAACCAGCTTTTCGATATTTCGAACAACTTTATTCGTCCGCAGTTGGCAGAAGTCGAGGGTGCGGCTGTGCCTTCGCCTTATGGCGGAAAGAACAGGCAGATACAGGTCGATCTGGACATGCATGCGTTGCGCTCCAAGGGGTTGACGCCGCAGGACGTCACCGATGCGATTCTGCGCCAGAGTCTGATCATCCCATCGGGCACCGAAAAGATGGGCAGATTCGAATACAACGTGGTGCTCAATGCGAGCCCGCTGGTGCTGGATGAGTTGAATGATCTGCCGATCAAGTCGGTGAGAGGCGCTACGGTGCTGCTTCGAGATGTTGCGCATGTGCGCGACGGATTCTCGCCTCAGCAGAACATGGTGCGGGTCAACGGGCAGCATTCGGTGTTGACCACGATTCAGAAGAACGGCAGCGCATCGACGCTGGATATCATCGCCAAGGTCAAGGAGCTGATGCCGCGTATCGAAGCGGGCGCGCCGCCCGGCCTAATCGTCAAGATGGTGGGCGACCAGTCGGTGTTTGTGAAATCTGCAGTTGACGGCGTGATCCGCGAGGGCGTGATCGCGGCGGGTCTGACGGGCATGATGATCCTGCTATTTCTGGGTAGTTGGCGTTCCACGCTGATCGTGACGATATCGATCCCGTTATCCGTGCTGTCGGCGATCATCGCATTGGCGGCTTCCGGCCAGACGCTGAACATCATGACGCTGGGTGGTCTGGCGCTGGCGGTGGGCGTGCTGGTGGATGAGGCAACCGTGACCATAGAGAGTATCAACTGGCATCTCGAGCAGGGTAAGCATGTCGAGGCATCCGTACTCGATGGTGCAAACCAGATCGTTGTGCCTGCCTTCGTGTCGCTGATCTCGATCTGTATCGTGTTCATCCCGATGTTCTTCCTGTCGGGCGTGCAGAAATATCTCTTCGTGCCGCTGGCCGAAGCGGTGATCTTCGCGATGATCTCCTCGTTCATCCTGTCGCGTACGCTGGTGCCCACGCTTGCCAAATATCTGTTGCGCGCTCATATACAGCACGAGGAAGGTCATCATCCTGCGCCTTCAAGAAATCCGCTGGTCAGCTTCCAGCATGGGTTCGAGCGCATCTTCAGCAAGACGCGGGATGGCTACAAGGGCCTTTTGTTGCTAGCATTGTCCAGGCGTCCAGCATTTATTGTCGTATTCCTGGGTTTTGTGATCATTTCGTTCGCTCTCGTACCTTTTCTTGGCAGGAACTTTTTCCCAGAGGTGGATGCGGGGCAGATCAAGATGCATATCCGCGCGCAGACCGGCACAAGAATCGAGGAGACAGCGCGCCTGGTCGATGAAATCGAGAATGACATCAAGTCCAGGATACCTGCAGGGGAAGTCAAGAACGTCG
The DNA here is from genome assembly GCA_021787435.1 of Pseudomonadota bacterium. Taxonomy (GTDB): domain Bacteria; phylum Pseudomonadota; class Gammaproteobacteria; order Burkholderiales; family Gallionellaceae; genus Gallionella. The sequence continues at coordinate 38,039 of JAJYLY010000003.1, forward strand.
TGGATAATATCGGTCTGCCGGTGAGCGGGATCAATCTGACCTACAGCAACTCATCCCCCATTGGCCCGGGAGATGCGGACATACTTGTGTCGCTCAACGAGGGTCATCAGCCGACTGCTGACTATGTGCGCATGTTGCGTGAAAAGCTGAAAGACGATTTCCCGGGTGTATCGTTCGCGTTTCTGCCAGCTGATATCGTGAGCCAGATATTGAACTTCGGCATGCCTGCGCCTATTGACATCCAGGTGATCGGATTCAAGCGCAAGGAAAACCAGGTGTATGCTGCGAAGATCATGGAACGGCTGAAAAAAGTACGTGGACTTGCCGATCTGCGCATCCAGCAGGCATTTAACCAGCCTGAGATCCACGTCGATGTGGATCGCACGCGGGCAAGGGAGCTGGGCATGACGCAGCACGACATTGCGACCAATATGCTGGTGTCTTTGGCGGGCAGTCTGCAGACGGCACCCACGTTCTGGGTGAATCCGAGCAACAGCGTGTCCTATCCACTGGTGGTGCAGACCCCCCAGTACCGTCTTGACACGCTGAACGATCTGAGGAACATTCCGGTAGCACCCGGGCAGAAAGCCAACCTCCCATCCCAGCTTCTGGGCAGTGTAGCGGACATCAGCAGAAATCAGGGCGAGGCGGTTGTGTCGCATTTCGACGTGCAGCCTACGATTGACATTTTCGGTGCGGCACAGGATCGCGATCTGGGAAGCATTGCAAGCGACATCAACCAGATCGTCAAGGATACCGAGAAGGATGTGCCCAAGGGTTCGTTCGTCGTGGTGCGCGGCCAGGTCAAGGCGATGGGCGACTCGTATCGCCAACTGCTGTTCGGTTTGCTGGGTTCGATCGTGCTGATCTATTTCCTGATCGTGGTGAATTTCCAGTCCTGGTTGGATCCATTCGTGATCATCACGGGCCTTCCTGCAGCGCTGGCGGGCATCGTCTGGATGCTGTTCCTTACGCATACGCCGCTGTCAGTTCCGGCGTTGACAGGCGCGATCATGTGCATGGGGGTTGCGACTGCGAACAGTATTCTGGTGATCAGTTTTGCGCGAGAGAGGCTGCAATTGGGTGACAGCGGCATCACGGCAGCCGTCGAAGCGGGCTTCATCCGCTTCCGTCCTGTGTTGATGACCGCGCTTGCGATGGTCATCGGCATGATCCCCATGTCTCTGGGATTTGGCGACGGTGGTGAACAGAACGCGCCGCTAGGGCGTGCGGTGATCGGCGGACTGATGTTCGCGACTGTCGCCACCCTGTTTTTTGTGCCAGTCGTGTTTAGTCTGGTGCACGGTAAGAAAGGTAAAACAGATCCTTCAGAAGAGGGTACATTAATTATGGAGCATGCATGATGTCAGAAAAAATTCCTCATCCACCCATACCGGCTCGCCTTCGTCTGGTAGGAATCGTCTTTGTGATATTCCTTATTGTCATGGCGGTGTTGGGTATCATGTCGAGGATACGGCATGAACACGAGTTGCAGAAACAGGTCGACACACAGCACATGATGGTCAAGGTTGTGATGCCCGAATCTGGGACGAGCATGCAAAGACTGATTTTGCCTGTCAATATCCGCGCGGATGTAGATGCGCCGATCTATGCGAGGGTTAATGGTTATCTAAAAACGTGGTATACGGATATCGGTGCGCATGTCAAAAAGGGCCAGTTGTTAGGCGTGATCGAGACGCCTGAACTGGATCAACAGATATTCCGTGCGAAGGCTGATGTGGCAACTGCGCATTCAAACTGGGAAATTGCCGATGTGACGGCGAAGCGCTGGCAGAATCTGGTCGCGACAGATGCGGTTTCGCATCAAGAAAGCGACGTGAAGACGGCGGATGCGAAAGCACGCCTCGACCTTTTGAATGCGGCTGAGGCCAATCTGAAGGCGCTGATGGCAGAGCAGACATTCCAGCGTCTGGTAGCGCCTTTTGACGGAATCGTCACCGAAAGAAATACCGATATCGGCCAACTGATCTCAATCGGCACGACGAGCGGGCAGGCGCTGTTCAGGGTGGTCGACAATACCAAGCTGCGCGTTTATACGGAGATACCGCAAAATTACGCTTCCTGGATCAAGCCTAAGATGACGGTGCATATCGTCTTCCCTGAAATGCCCGGTGATACTTTCGACGCAACCGTGCTCGGACTGTCCAATGCGATACGTGAGGATTCGCGCACGTCGCAGGTCGAACTGTATATGGATAACAAGGATGGCAAGCTTCTAACCGGCAGCTATGCGGAAGTGCACTTCGAGTTGCCGGCCAACACATCCGTGTTCCGTCTGCCGGTGAGCACGCTCTTGTTCCGTAAGGAAGGCTTGCAGGTTGCAACCGTGAGCGCGGACAATAAAGTTGTGCTCAAGAACATCACCATTGCCCGCGACCTGGGGCGCGTGGTGGAAGTTTCGAGCGGGATAGACAATACCGACCGCGTGATCGACAGCCCGTCCGACTCTATCGTTCAGGGCGCTGCCGTGGTCATCAAAGAAGCGCATGGGAAGTCTGGTGCGGAGCATGAGGGTCATGAGCCCGAGGGTGCGTTATGAGTTTCAATCGTCGCGCAGTTTTACTGTGTTTGTCGGCGCTTGCGGGCTGTTCCTTGGCGCCTGCTTACAAGACGCCAGTTATTGACGAGCCTGCCGCCTACAAGGGGTCGGCGGTAAACTGGCAGCCTGCTCAGCCTGCGGACAACAAACCTAGGGGGGATTGGTGGAAATCGTATCAGGATGCGACGCTGGACGGTCTGATCGTGAAGCTCGATGCAGCGAACGCGGATCTGGCGATTGCAGTGGCGAACTTTGACCGTGCGACCGCCTATGCGGCACAGGCGCGAGCCGATTATTTCCCGACCATCACTGGGGGCGCTTTTTCGACGCGCAATAGGCAGTCGGACAACCGCGCGCTGCGTAACAGATCCCAGCCCTCCGTGTATGGAGACAATGCGGTGGGTTTGATGGCAAATTATGAGGTCGATCTGTGGGGTCGGGTGCGCAATTATGTGAAGGCAGGCGAGGCGGGCGCGCAGGCTGCGGCTGCCGACCTGGAGTCGGTGCATCTGAGTTTGAGGGCTGAGCTGGCCAACGATTATCTTGAGTTGCGCACGTTGGATGCGCAGGCTAAGTTGCTGGCCTTGGAGATAGGCGACTATCAGAAGGCTTTGAAGCTGACGGAAGACCGCTTCAAGGGCGGGATAGACTCAGACCTGGATGTGTCGCGTGCGAGAGTGCAGCTTGAGACGGCGCAAGCCAAAGTGTCCGAGCTTGCCGCAAGCCGTGCAGAGTATGAGCACGCGATCGCCACGCTGGTTGGCGAATCGGCTTCCGGTTTTTCCATCGCGCCAGAGGTCGTCGACATACAGTTGCCGGTTATTCCTTTGGGTGTTCCTGCCGACCTGCTGCAGAGGAGGCCTGATATTTCCGCGGCGGAACGCAGGCTGGCTGCCGCCAATGCGCGAATCGGTGTTGCAAAGGCTGCTTTCTTTCCGACAGTTGATCTGTCTGCTGCTGCCGGATATGAGAGCACCTATCAGGCAGCATGGCTTACCGCGCCGAATCTCTTCTGGATGATAGGCCCCAATGCACTGATGACAATCTTCGATGCGGGCCGTCGCCAGGCGGTTGTGGACCAGGCCGAGGCGACCTTCAGGGTGAACGGTGCGCAATATCGCTCGACGGTGCTGCACGCGTTTCAGGAGGTCGAGGACAATCTCTCTCTCTTGAACGATCTGACGGAAGAGTCGGTGTCGTTGAAGGAAGCGGTGAAGGATACCAATCGGGCGCTGGACATCGCGATGACGCGTTACAAGGAAGGTGTGGCGAACTATCTCGATGTGGTGGTGGCTGAGGCTGCAGCACAGCAGGTGCAACTGGATGAGCTGAATTTGCGCGGCAGAAGGTTGCAGGCGAGTGTGAATCTGATACGCGCACTAGGCGGCGGATGGAATGCCGAGCAGGCGACCGCCAGCAAATAGGTTTTTTAACGTCACGAAGGGGTGAAACATGAAAGTGCAAAAAATCAGTCTGGTGTTGGGTCTTGCATTTGCAGCTTTATCGTTCGGCGCGCATGCGGCCGACGCAGAGTTGGATAAAATGGTTGCCGAGGGTCAGAAGAACTATGCGCACAACACCTTCAACGGCAACGGCAGGGTTTGCGAATCCTGCCACGTGGGTGGCGGCAAGGAAGCGGGCAAGTTACCTAACGGCAAAGCAATCCCGAGTCTTGCCAATGCCGCGGCGATTTTCCCGCACATCAACCAGAAGAGCGGCAAGCTGGTCACGTTGTCAGATCAGGTGAGAAGCTGTGCGGCGAATGCTTTGCAGGGTACCCCCCCAGAATATGGCAGCGTTGAACTCAATTCCATCGTGGCCTATATCACTTCGCTTGCTGAAGGAAAGGCAATCGACATGGGCGGCATGCCAAAATAATCGCAAGACCGGAAGTTGAAGTGGAAATGGCGGGCGCCTGCGGGTGTCCGTTTTTTATTTGACGCGATGAATTGAATTCACTACATTGCAGATTATTTTTAAAGAGTTCCGCGCGGAGGTGAGTCATGCCGACGATCAGTATGTTTTACGGAATTGTGATTTATCTGTATTTTTTGATGATGAACGGCATAAATTTCCTCATATACATGCTAAATATCAAGGGCAGGAAGCGTCATTTTCAATTCTTGATGATGCATTGTTAAGTGGCGAAATTCCTGTTGCCAAGGTGAGGCTGGTCCAGGCATGGATTGAAATTCATCGTGAAGATTTGTTGGCTGATCGGGATTTGGCAGTAAATGGTCAAACGCCCTTTGCAATCGACCCTCTTCGTTAGGATTAGTCATGGAATCTGTAATTCAAGTTGTACCTCGGGATGATTTTTCGCTGGAGTTGTGGTTTAACACAGGGGATCATCGTCTGTTTGATGCTCGCCCATATTTGGAGCGGAGTGTTTTTATCCGTTTTAAAGACATAAAATTATTTAAGCAGGCATACGTTGCATTGGATACTGTGTGCTGGCCTAATAATTTGGATATCGCACCTGAAACTCTTTTTGATCGCTCCATTCCAATTGGAATGCAGCAGTCTGCATAGCCTAATTATGGATACATCATGTTAAATCTAGACCGTATCATCATTGAATTCGACAAGGGGTTGCGCACCCTGTTGGCCGATGCGCACAGCGTGCGCCCGCATCCTGATGCGGAGGTGATGGAAGCGCCGCTTGAAGAAAATGAGAAGAAGCATTCGGCGGCGCTGATGCGCGTCAACCACAGTGGAGAGATATGCGCGCAGGCCTTGTATCAGGGGCAGGCGCTCACGGCCCGTGACCCTGTGGTGCAGAAAAAGCTACAGCAGGCGGCAGAGGAAGAGACCGAGCATCTGGCCTGGACTGCGCACCGCGTGCATGAGTTGGGCGGGCACTTGAGTCTATTGAACCCGCTATGGTACACGGGCTCGCTTGTGATGGGCGCGTTTGCAGGGTTGATAGGCGACAAATGGAATCTTGGTTTCCTGTCTGAAACCGAGCAGCAGGTGGGTCATCATCTGCAAAGTCATCTGGACAGGCTGCCGGCAGCGGATGAAAAAAGCCGGGCGATCGTTGGAAAGATGTACACCGACGAAATCGGTCACGCGGAGATGGCGATGGCATTGGGCGGGGCGGTTTTGCCTCAGCCTGCGAAGATGCTCATGAAGCTCAACGGCAGGATCATGACTGGAATCTCGTACAGGATTTAGGGTTGAGGAGACCGCAGGGGTCTTCCCGCGGAATATAAAGCGATAGATCGCCCATTCCTGAATGAAGGGCATTCCCCGCGCAATTAACGAGTGGTCGAGGTTGTTGCGCGAAGGAGTGAGGAGTGAGATATAGCGAATTGATTGTCTGGCAAAAGGCGATGGACCTGGTGACGGATATTTACAAAATCACCGCTGTGCTTCCAAGTGAAGAGCGTTTCGGTCTTTCGGCGCAGGTCAGGCGTGCTTCGGTTTCTATTCCTTCCAATATTGCCGAAGGGCAGGCATGGTCGAAAATCAACGGCTTCTCATCTCAATTTTTGGGCCATAGCTTTCGGTTCGCTTATGGAACTTGCAACCCAGATACAGATTGCTGTCAGGCTGGACTATATTCATGAGAAAAAGGCAATTGTGCTGCTGGCGCAGACAGATGAAATTGGGAAAATGCTCTCTGGTCTGAAAAGATCGCTCAGTGAAAAATTGGAATAAACGCCTCACTCCTCATTCCTCACTCCTCACTCTTCAATCCCGTTTTTCCCATGTGGTAAAAAAGCAACAGTATGAAGATTTTTTTTTGACAGCAGCATGCGTGTTTCTTTACAGTGAGGCTAGTGGTGTCAAGGAGGGCTTGGCGTCGCTTCTAAACAAAAATTGAGGACAAAATCATGAAGAAAATCGTTCTATCTATCGCAGGCGTGATGGCCGTTGCGGCATTCGCCCCAGAGGCGTCTGCCTTGCCAGTGTTTGCACGTCAAACCGGCATGGCATGTTCCGCATGTCACTTCCAGCATTTCCCGTTGTTGAATGGTTTCGGTCGCGCATTTAAAGAAGGCGGCTTCACCATGATGGGTGCAGAAGCCAAAGTTGAAGGCGACAATCTGTCTATTCCTGCTGTACTGAACATGGCCGTGCTGACCAGCATGGGCTACATCAAGACCAATCAGGTTGCTGATCCAACTGGCGTGACAAAGAACTACGGCAACGGCACATGGGGTGTTCCTGGCGTTTCCGGCGGCGGTGGCGACGGCGAAGCATCGCTGTTCTTTGGCGGTCATGTGAGCGATTTCGCAGGATTCCTGTCCGAAGTGACACTGGGCGGCCCTGGTGCTGCGCTTGGTTCAGCAAAGCTGCCGATGCTGTATGACATGGGTTCTGCGAAGATTGGCGTCGTGCCATTCGCTACCGATGGCCAAGGCGCTTCTTACTCGATGGAAGTGTTGAATACCGGTGCTAACGCGGTTCACTCGATCACCAACACCGTTGGCCCTAACGGCGAATTCATCAACGCAGTTTCCGCTCAGCAGTACATCGGTACTGCAACCAATGCGCTTGGTGTGGGTTTTGTTGCTAACAGCGATATGGGTTTGATCAACATCACCAAGTTCCAGCAGACCGGTACCACAGGCGGGACCTATGGGTCTTTGGGTTCTACCTATGCTCGCGTGCTTGGCACGTTTGACATGGCAGGCTGGGATACCGGTGTTGGTATTCAGAACTGGAGCGGCGCATCGTTGTACAATCCAGGAGCTATTGGTGTACCTTCGGTTGCTGCGCAACCTTCTGCCAATCCTGCTATTCCTCTTACGCCAAGTGCAATGCAGGCCACCAAAGCATGGGCGCTTGACGGCCAGATGCAGGGTTCCCTGGGCGGCATGCCAGTCGGCTTCTACGCAAGCTATGCGCGCGCTCCCGGCGGCCTGCAGAATGGCGAGATCAATACCTACAACAGTGGTACTCTGACTCGCAGTTCGTTCAACATCGATGCTGAACTGGGCGTGGTTCCTGAAGTCGCAACCATCGGCGCTGCACTGCGTCGCGGCAAGAGCGGTTTCGCCGATGCGGGTGGCAGCAACACCAACGACAACGCGATCTACCTGACTGCGACCTACAAGCTGCAACAGAACATGCTGGCTCGTTTGTCTTATGTCAAGCAGAGTGGTAGCTACTGGGATCAGCAAAACATCGGCGGTGGCGGTACCAACTCGCAGGTACTGGGCAGCCAGACTTACGAGCTGAATATGTACGTGCTGTTCTAATCGGTACTTCCTCCGCTCGCGGAGGAATTGTTGATTTCATTTGAAGCGGGGGAGGCGAAAGTCTTTCCTGCTTTTTTTTTGCGCTAGCGTATAGCGCATTTGCGAGTAAAAATGCTGCAAATATATTGATGGAGAAGGAAAAATCCTAGCGATCATTCTAGATTGCGATATTGAAAGGAAGCACAAAAGTTTACTGCATCGCGGCATTGCACCGCGCAATTAATGATGGCGGAAGCCATGCACCAATTGGCTGCGTACGAATAAATGCGTGATCGCTTATGGCAGGTAGGTCATGCGGCCCGGCAACAATATCAAAAAATCGGTTTGCCTCTGATCATGGAAGAAATGGATAACTGGATGGCATAGCTTGAGGTTGGCGAAGATGCTGAACTGCCAAAATGGCACGTTTGAAATGATCATCTGCGGCGACGCTCGTTTTGACGCGTTTGCATCGGTTTCTTTTTCGTTAAAATGCGGATGCAGCCAGACACGCTATCCAGTCAATTCGCATGGGTGTCAGGAGCCTTGCAGATCAATCGCAGATAGACAGGTTTGCTGAAAACCAAATGCCCTAGTTCCGCGAGTTATTGATCGGATTTGGCGATAGCGGTTATATGACTCTCTATCATTATCCAGTTGATGTGGTTACGATTTTGTCAGTGTGCCCCCACAGAGAGTTTGAATAGGCCATCATCTCTGCGCAGGCGTGAATTCAGCTTGTTGATTTGACTGGACTTGCGTTTTCGCAGGATAGACAAAAGTGAATTCTTAGGGCGCCCTTGCGTTAATTCTTTTTCATCTTCATATCACCCCGTTTTTCAGGACCTGTGGTAAGCTAGCCTCAGTTTCTTTATACTGCTTTAGCCTCACATGTCTTCTGCGTTGGTTCACAATCTGATACGCCCTGAACTGCTCGCGCTGCATGCCTATCATGTGTCTGACAGCTCAGGCATGATCAAGCTCGATGCGATGGAGAATCCATACCATCTGCCGCAGTTTCTGAAAGATGAAATCGCGGCCATTGTCGCGGATTCCGAGATCAACCGCTATCCAAACCCAGATCCTTTTGAGCTCAAGGAAAAAATACGCCAGATCGAAGCTGTGCCCGAAGGGTGCGATGTGCTGCTGGGCAACGGCTCGGATGAGTTGATCCAACTGCTCGCCTTGGCGCTTAACAGGCCGGGCGCTACGCTGCTCTCGGTCGAGCCCTCGTTCGTCATGTACAGAATGATTGCAACTTTTGTCGGCATGCGCTATGTGGGCGTGCCGCTCGGAGAAAATTTCTCGCTGGATATTGACGCGATGCTGGAGGCGATACGCCGAGAGCGGCCAGCCCTTGTGTTCCTAGCCTATCCCAACAATCCGACGGGCAATCTTTTTTCTGCCAATCACATCAGGCAGATCATCGCCGCATCGCCCGGTCTTGTCGTGATCGATGAGGCGTATTACGCATTTGCCAGCGACAGTTTCATGAAATACATTGCGGATTATCCGAATCTTTTGGTGATGCGTACCTTTTCAAAGCTCGGCATGGCAGGACTGCGGCTGGGCTTTCTTGCAGGCAGCACCGACTGGCTGGATGAGCTGGAAAAGCTGCGTTTGCCGTATAATGTCGGGGTGCTGCCGCAGCGGGTGGTAGAAGTGTTGCTGGAGAATCACGGCATACTTTTGCAGCAGGCAGGCCAGATCAGGAAGGATCGTGCCGTGCTCTACAAGCAGTTGAGTGCAATCGCAGAAGTCTATCCGTCGGAGGCGAATTTTTTGCTCTTCAGGATGGAGAATGCCGCGTCAGTCTTCAATTCGCTTAAAGCGCGCGGCATGTTGATCAAGAATCTTAGCGGCGCGCATGCGATGCTTGAGAATTGCCTGCGCGTGACGGTGGGCACGCCGCTTGAGTGCCAGAAATTTATCGAAGCATTGCAGGAAAGCATCGTTTGAAAAGCAGTTCCACGCGGAGTCGCGGTGAATGCGGAGAAAAACGAAAAAATTAAAGCAGTGCTGGACATAAATAATAATAGGCAGGCCTGATTTTGTATTTATTGGCGGTATATTTTTAGTTCGGTTTTGTTTTTCTCCGCGTTTTTGCGCGGGAGATTGGATTTTTAAGGTTATATGATGGCCAAGGAAAAACATGCGTAGCGCGAAGGTCACACGCAACACCCTGGAGACGCAGATCAGCGTTGAGTTGAATCTGGACGGGAGGGGCAAAGCGAGTTTTGAAACCGGCCTGCCGTTTCTCGATCACATGCTGGATCAGGTCGCGCGCCACGGCCTTCTGGATATCAGCGTTGTGGCTAAGGGCGATCTGCATATCGATGCGCATCACACGGTCGAGGACCTGGGCATCACGCTGGGTCAGGCATTCAATCAGGCCGTCGGCGACAAGCAGGGATTGACCCGTTATGGCCATGCCTATGTGCCGCTGGATGAGGCGCTCTCGCGCGTGGTGCTGGATCTGTCGGGCAGACCGGGGCTTGTATACAATTGCGAATTCGTGCGCGCGAGCATAGGCGACTTCGATGTCGACCTGTTCCACGAGTTCTTCCAGGGCTTCGTCAATCATGCGCTGGTCACTTTGCATGTCGACAATCTTTCGGGCAGCAACGCGCACCATCAGGCGGAGACGATCTTCAAGGCATTCGGCCGCGCGATGCGCATGGCGCTGACGGTGGATTCCCGCATGGCAGGGATGATGCCTTCCACCAAAGGCGTGTTGTAATGGTCGATATTGCCATTGTCGATTACGGCATGGGAAATCTGCGCTCGGTCGAGCAGGCGATGCGCCATGCAGCACCCGGTCGCGAAGTCGTAGTGACCGATGATGCGGCTGTGATCGGGAATGCTCAGCGTGTGGTTTTCCCAGGACAAGGCGCGATGCCCGATTGCATGCGAGAGTTGGACGGCCGCGGCCTGCGCAGTGCGGTGCTTGAGGCGGCGAACGCCAAGCCTTTTCTGGGCATCTGCATAGGCTTGCAGATGCTGTTTGAAAAGAGTGCGGAAGGCGATGTGGCGGGTCTGGGCGTGTTGAAAGGCGAGGTGCTGCGGTTCGACGGCAACATGCGGGATGAAAAAGGCAACAGGTTGAAGGTGCCGCACATGGGATGGAATCAGGTGCGGCATGTTGGCCATTCCTTGTGGGAAGGCATCGCCCAGGATGCGCGCTTTTATTATGTGCACAGCTATTACGTTGCACCCGAAGACCGGAAGCTCGTGCAGGCAACGAGCGATTACCCCGGGCCTTTCGTGTGCGCGGTGGCTCGTGACAACTTATTCGCGGTGCAATTTCACCCGGAGAAAAGCCAGGCGGCAGGGCTTAAACTGCTGCAAAACTTTGTCTATTGGAATCCTTGATTTATATTCACCATGCTAATAATTCCTGCGATTGATTTAAAAGACGGTCATTGTGTGCGCCTGAAACAGGGCGTGATGGAAGATTCAACCGTGTTTTCAGAGGATCCTGCGGCGACCGCGCGGCACTGGCTGGAACAGGGCGCGAAGCGCCTGCACCTGGTCGATCTGAACGGCGCATTTGCCGGCAAACCCAAAAATGAATCTGCAGTGCGCAGCATCATCGATGCGGTGGGAGCAGATGTGCCGGTGCAGCTGGGCGGCGGCATCCGGGACCTGGAAACCATAGAGCGTTATCTCGATCTGGGTGTGACCTACATCATCGTCGGCACGGCTGCAGTGAAGGTACCGGGCTTTCTTCACGAAGCCTGCGATGCATTTCCCGGACACATCATGGTGGGGTTGGATGCCAAGGGCGGCAAGGTGGCGGTTAACGGTTGGTCCAAGCTCACAGGCCATGATGTGGCCGACCTTGCAAAACGTTTCGAGGATTACGGCGTGGAAGCGATCATCTACACCGACATCGGTCGCGACGGAATGCTAAGCGGCGTGAACATCGAGGCGACGGTGGAGCTTGCGCGACCGCTTCATGTACCCGTGATTGCCAGCGGCGGCATCACCAATCTGGACGATGTGCGCAATCTTTGTCAGGTCGAGAGTGAAGGAATCACGGGGGCGATCACCGGACGCGCGATCTATGAGGGTACGCTGGACTTTGCCGCGGCACAGGCGCTTGCAGACGAGCTCTCACCCCGTCTGCCTTAACCATGCTGGCCAAACGCATTATTCCCTGTCTGGATGTGACCGCAGGCCGGGTAGTCAAGGGGGTCAGTTTTGTTTCGCTGCGCGATGCGGGCGACCCGGTCGAGATTGCGCGCCGCTACGACGAACAGGGCGCGGATGAGTTGACCTTTCTGGACATCACCGCAAGTTCGGACGACAGGGGTATCATTTTTCGCATCATAGAACAGGTCGCATCCCAGGTGTTCATACCACTGACGGTGGGCGGCGGGGTGCGCGAAGTCGTCGATGTGCGCAATCTGCTCAATGCGGGCGCAGACAAGGTCAGCATCAACACCTCGGCAGTGACAAATCCTCAGTTGGTCGCAGATGCGGCAGCACGTTTCGGCTCGCAGTGCATCGTGGTGGCGATCGATGCAAAACAGGTGGCGAATGATCGCTGGGAGGTATACACCCACGGCGGGCGGAATGCGACAGGCCTGGACGCGGTGGAATGGGCAAGGAAGATGCAAAGCCTTGGTGCAGGAGAAATACTCTTGACCAGTATGGACCGCGACGGGCAGAAAAACGGCTTCGATCTGGCATTGACCCGGCGCGTGAGTGATGCGCTGGAAATCCCGGTGATTGCAAGCGGCGGTGTGGGCAACCTGCAGCATCTGGCAGACGGCGTTTTGCAGGGGGGGGCGGATGCGGTGCTTGCCGCGAGCATATTCCACTTCGGCGAATACACGGTTGAGCAGGCCAAGCAATATATGGCGTCTCAGGGCATAGAGGTGCGGCTGTGAGTTTGAAAAATTATTTGCCACAGAGAACACAGAGAGAAGCTTTGGGAAAGGTTATGAATTTCTTTGTGATCACGGTGGCTGATTTGGAGTATTTGTGAGTGAGGTGTGGCTGGATAAAGTGAACTGGCAAGACGATGGTCTTGTGCCAGTGATCGCACAGGATGCTGCAACGGGTCGCGTGCTGATGGTCGCTTGGATGAATCGCGAGGCTTTGAAGCTTACCTCGCAAAAGAGCGAGGCGGTATACTGGTCGCGTTCGCGCAAAAAACTCTGGCACAAGGGCGAGGAGTCAGGGCATATACAGAAGGTAAAAGAGATCAGGCTGGATTGCGATGCGGATGTGATCCTCCTGCAGATTGAACAACAAGGCGGCATCGCCTGTCATACCGGGCGCGAGAGCTGTTTTTTCACTCGCCTCGAAAAGGATGAATGGCGGGTGGTCGATGAAGTGCTAAAATCGCCCGACGAAATATATAAAAAATAGCAAGCAGTCAGTGGCTGGCAGTCAGTCGAGCTTTCAGGATAAAGATGAATCAGGATATTTTAAAAAAGCTGACTGAGACGATAGAGGCGCGCAGGCAGGCTTCCCCGGACAGCTCCTATGTTGCAAAGCTCTTTGCAAAGGGCGAAGATGCGATACTGAAGAAGGTCGGAGAGGAGGCGACGGAAGTCATCCTCGCGAGCAAATCCGCGCAGCGTGAACAGATCGTCTATGAAACCGCGGATCTTTTGTTTCATTGCATGGTGATGCTGGCGTTTCACGGCCTGAAAACGGATGATGTGCTCGAAGAGTTGGCGCGTCGCGAAGGGCTTTCAGGTATCGTTGAAAAGAATCGCAGGGCTGAAAAATGAGCGACTGTCTGTTTTGCAAAATTGTACGCGATGAAATACCCTGTCGCAAAGTGTACGAGGACGATGAGGTACTGGCGTTTCACGACATCAATCCTGTAGCCCCCGTACATTTCATGCTGATCCCAAAGCTGCATCTGGATTCGCTGGCGGTGGCTGAAGATGCGCATGCTGCGCTGCTTGGCAGGATGCTGGTGTTGGCACCCAGACTTGCGAAACAGCAGGGACTGGACAACGGGTTTCGCACGGTGATCAATACCGGGCGGGGAGGCGGACAGGAAGTGTTTCATTTGCACATACATGTCATAGGCGGCGGCAACATCCCGCCCATGGTGCGTCGAAGTTAAACCGGGAGAATATCATGGGTTCATTGAGCATTTGGCATTGGTTGATCGTACTGGTCGTGGTGATGATGGTGTTTGGCACCAAGAAACTGCGCAATATAGGCAGCGATCTGGGTGGCGCGGTCAAGGGTTTCAAGGAGGGCATGGCCTCTGACGAGCCGCCCAAGCAGGTTAAGGATGAGGGCAGTACCATAGAGGGCGAAGTCAAAAGCAAAACGCACAGCAACGTTTGATCTTCATCTCACGCGGATTTAAACTGCATCTCAAGCGGAGAGGCGGATAACTAGTCACTTGAACACCATTGTTTGGTGTCTTAGTGAATGGCTGGTTGTTTCATCAGGACACGGAGAAAAATCGAAACAAAATAATAAAACTGAAACAACTATAGAATTAGACAACTGTTCTATCCAGATATTTTTTAGTTTAGTTATATGGTTTTTGATTTTCTCCGCGCCTCCACGTGGATAAGTTTGGGTTATTTCAGCAGTTCCCCGTGTCTTTGCGTGAGTATGTTTTTTTAGGATGAATCATGTTTGACTTTAGTATCGGCGAGCTGATGGTGGTCATGGTCGTCGCACTCGTCGTCATCGGGCCTGAGCGACTGCCCAAAGTGGCGCGCACTCTGGGGCATCTTTATGGCCGCGCCCAGCGTTATGTGAACAACGTGAAGTCAGACATCGAGCGTGACATGGCCATCGAGGAGTACCGGCAATTGCAGCAGAAGATACAGGCGGAAGCTGCCAACGTACATGCGGCAGTCGGGCAGACTGCGCAGACGGTGAGCCAGCAGATGCAGGAAATCAATCGCGTGATCGCTGAGCAGCCGGCCGAAATCAAGCCGCCTGCTGAACCGCCTAAATCCTGATGATTTCAACCAGATCTAAGCCTGCGCAGGAATGACGTAGATGAGCACTAGCGAGAGCTTCATTGCCCACCTGATCGAGCTGCGCAAACGGCTGATGCGCTCGATGATCGCGCTGTTGGTTGTGTTCGTCTGCCTTTTTCCCTGGTCCTCGAAGTTGTACGCGCTACTTGCGAAACCGCTTCTGGCAAAGCTGCCCAAGGGTGGGCAGATGATTGCAACCGATGTGACCACGCCTTTTTTCGTGCCGCTCAAGGTTGCGCTGATGGCAGCTTTTCTGATCGCGCTCCCTTTCATTCTCTATCAGCTCTGGCGCTTCGTCGCGCCCGGCCTGTACGCGCATGAGAAGCGGATGGTTCTGCCGCTGATCTTTTCCAGCACGCTTCTTTTCTTTTGCGGCATGACATTCGCCTATTTCGTGGTGTTCCCCATCGTGTTCGGATTCATCACTTCATCTGCCCCCGCAGGTGTTGCGGTGATGACCGACATCGACAAGTATCTGAGTTTTGTTCTTACCATGTTCATGGCATTTGGCGTCACCTTCCAGGTGCCCGTGGCTGTTGTACTTCTTGTGCGCATGGGCGTGGTGAGTGTGGCGAAATTGCGCGAGATACGCCCGTACATCGTGGTGGCCTCTTTCGTGGTCGGCGCGATCTTCACGCCTCCTGATGTCGTTTCGCAAATGATGCTGGCGGTGCCGCTTTGGGTCTTGTATGAGGCAGGCATCATCGTTGCGAGCTGGACGGCGTCCACTTCCCTGAATCGTGATGACAGCTGAAACGCCCAACCTGCTCACGGAACTGGTCAACCATGCTGAGGTGGTCAGTCTGCTCTGGCAGATCGGCGCTACCGTGCTGGCTATGCTGGCTGCCTGGCTGCTGGATGCTTTTTTGCAGAAAAAACTGCTGATCGCACACACGCCGCAAAACGTGGCGATCAAGAGTGTGAAGCGCGTTGCCTTTCCCATCCTTTCCTTGCTCGGCGTGCTGCTTGAGCGGGAAGTTTTCATCAGGCTGAACCAGCCGGTCACTTTTTTGAGGCTTGCCATACCGCTCTTGTTGTCGCTGGCGGCCATACGCCTTTTGGTCTATGTGCTGCATAAGGTGTTTCCAAACTCATCTAAGCTGAAATCCTGGGAATTGGGCATCTCCGGCATCATCTGGCTCGCGGTCGCTCTCCATATCACGGGGCTGCTCAATACGGTGCTGGAGGCGATGGCCGATTTGACCTTCAAATTCGGGCACCAGTCCATTTCACTACTGGTCATCATGCAGGGCATCCTATCGATTGCGGTGACTGTGCTGGCGGCATTATGGCTGGGGCGATTCCTAGAGGCCCGCATCATGCGTATGGAGGAGATGGATGCCAGCTCGCGCGTGTTGCTGACCAAGATAATTCGTGGAGCGCTGCTGGTGATATCGGTATTGGTGGCCTTGTCGCTTGTCGGCATCGACATCCGTGTGCTCTCCGTATTCGGCGGTGCACTTGGCGTGGGGCTGGGATTTGGTCTGCAGCGCATCGCCAGCAATTACATCTGCGGGTTCATATTGCTGCTGGACAAGTCCATCCGCTTGGGCGATCTCATTACGCTGGACAGCCGTTACGGCACGGTTACGCGGCTGACCGGACGTTACATGGTGCTAAGTGGGCAGGACGGAGCGGAATCACTGATACCGAACGAGACTGCGATCACATCGACCCTGATTAATCATTCATTTTCTGACAGGAACATGTGCATCAAGATAAGCCTGCAGGTTGCCTACAGCAGTCCGTTAGAGGTCGCTATGCAGATCATGCTGGATGCGGCAGCTGTGCACAACCGTGTGCTTTCCGATCCTGGGCCTTCGGTGAATCTGGTCGAGTTTGCCGACAGCGGCATCACGCTGGAATTGTCGGCCTGGATAGCCGACCCGGAAGCGGGGCAGACGGGATTGCGCTCACAAATAAATCTGGCCATCTGGCGCGAGTTTCAGCGCGCCAAGATCGAGATTCCCTACCCGCAGCGCGAGGTGCGCATCCTGAACGCCTCGATGCCATCGAACATTTAGAAAACCGGCTCACGCGGATTTACTCCGCCTCCGCGTGAGAAATTATTATTCGGTTTATTTTCGCAAATCCTCGCGACCTTATTGTTCCACGGGTTTCGGGCGTTTGCCTATCTTCACGGGAAGTGCGATTTCTTTTCCGTTGCGCACCACTTTGACAGGGACAATTTTGCCAGGCGGCAAATTGGCGATGGTGTCGAGCATCGCACTCCAGTCGTTGATCGGTTTGCTGTCGATTGCGATCAGCACATCGCCTGCTTTGATGCCAGCCAGTTCGGCAGGGCTGTTGCGCAGTACTTCCGTGATCAGTACGCCTCGCGTATGACCGCTGCTGAAAGTTGCGTCATCCGGCGAGACTTCCTGTATTCCCGCACCTATCCAACCGCGCGTGACCGAGCCATACTGCATGATCTGTTCCATGGTCTTCTTGGCGATAGTCGCGGGGATCGCAAAACCGATGCCCAAGGAGCCGCCATTGGGCGAGTAGATTGCGCTGTTGATACCAACCAGATTGCCGTTCGTATCCACCAGTGCGCCGCCCGAGTTGCCGGGATTGATTGCAGCATCGGTCTGTATGAAGTTTTCAAAGGTGTTGAGACCCAGATGATCGCGCTTTAACGCGCTGATGATGCCCATCGTGACGGTCTCTCCGACGCCGAACGGGTTGCCGATCGCAAGCACGATGTCGCCCACATGCGCATTTTCCGGGTGGCCGAAGGTGATGGCGGGCAAGCTGCCGGGAAGGTCAATCTTGATCACAGCAAGATCGGTCTCGGGGTCCGACCCTATCACATGCGCGCGGGCCTTGCGGCCATCTGCAAGGGCGACTTCGATCTGGTCAGCTGCCTCCACGACATGGTGATTGGTCAGGATATAGCCGTCGGGGCTGACTATGACACCCGAGCCCAAGCTTGATCTCTTTTTCGGCGACTGATCGCCGAAAAAAAAGCGGAAGCGCGGGTCATCCAGCAACGGGGGCGTCTTGATGATCGTGCTGGTATAAATATTGACGACGGACGGCATGGCTTTTTTTGCGGCAAAGCTCAAGCCCGTGAGCGGCGGGTTGACCGCGGGCGCTGCAGATTCATAAAGGGTGATCACGCCGTTGCGCGCAGCGTTCGGCAAAAGTTCTGGCTTCAGCGTGTGGATGACGAACAGAATAGCCAGTGCAATGGTCACGGTTTGGGTGAATAATAGCCAGTGTTTACGCATGTTGACTCGTTTGTTGGTTTTGGAGAGAAAATGAAGCTTCTGGATTTGTGCGATTATAACGCAAGCCTGCTGCAAGCCGATCGATTCAAGGATTACTGCCCGAACGGCCTGCAGGTGGAGGGCAGGCCTGATGTGCTGCGCATTGCTACAGCCGTGACTGCATCAAGGCAGGTGCTGATTGATGCGATAGGCTGGGGGGCAGATGCGATCATCGTGCATCACGGCTATTTCTGGCGTAACGAGGATGCACGCATCACCGGCATCAAGAAAAATCGCATCGCCGAGCTTTTGAAGCACGATGTGAGCCTTCTGGCTTACCACCTGCCGCTCGATGCGCACCCCGAACTTGGTAACAATGCGGAGTTGGGCAGGCTCCTTGGGATAAAAGAGCTGGGTCGTTTCGGCGAGCAAGACATAGCCTGCCGGGGCGAGTTGGAACCCGCGATGACCTTGTCGCAGTTCGTCTTGAAGACTGAAGCGTGTTTGCAGCGAAAACCGCAAGCCATCGGCAATCCTGACCTGGTTATAAGCAATGTGGCATGGTGTAGCGGGGGCGCACAAGGCTATTTTGAGGCGGCCATCGGGCAAGGCGTGGATGCCTATCTAACGGGCGAGATTTCAGAGCAGAATTACCATCTTGCAAACGAGACGGGTGTTGCTTTCATCGCGGCCGGACATCATGCCACGGAACGCCTCGGCATCAAGGCGCTGGGCGCGCATCTGGCGCAAAGATTCAGCCTCGAACATCGCTTCTTCGATCAGGACAACCCGGTTTGACGTGAAAGTTCGGCATTGGCCTCATTGATCAATTCGAGGTGATCCGGCATGCAAAAGACCAATTCGACTTCGTCCAGCAGCTTTTCAGGCTGTTGTGCATAACTTAGCAGGAAATCGCTGCGTCTCGGGTAAAAGTCTGTCCAGCGCCAGGCAATGAAATGTTCGTTGCTTTTGAATCCGGCATCATGCAGCGCCTGTTTCAGTCTTGCGACCGCGGGCAGGGAAAGCTGCCCCGGTGCGGGCGTATTCTGCCACATTAAGCCAAAAAAAATACGCCATGTACCGCCTGTGTGCTGCTGCTCCAAAATGGGGAAAAGGCTGCTTTGTTGCGCCTTACGCAGTTTGCATTGCAAACCCAGCTGCAGTCTGGCGGCGTTGCGATCTTCAATGATTTCCGTTTGCCAATCCGGCCTGCCGGGCAGCGCATCAATGCGCTGTTTCAGGTCCTGCCAGAAGCGGGAATTCATCTGTTCGCGCATGGCGTCAATCTGGTGGGCTACCGACAAGGCCAGCGGCAGATTTTCAGCTTGGGAAAAAAATTCCAGCACTGCTTTTTCTTCGTTCATGGGGTGGCTGTCCGGTCATGGGATATTGCAACAAAATATAAGCAAATAATGTAAAACCGCGAAATATAAATAAGTTTTTTTAGAACTATAAGTATATAGGGAAAACCTTGTTGACTTTGAAAAATAAACCAGACATTATCTGGCTGTGCCCGCTAATAACTTGATTTGCCGCGATAAAAAATATCGGAAAATAGTACACTGTTATTTGGCGCACCGCACCAGAAATTATCCGATTGAAAAGTTCATTCATGCTGAAAAAAGGCATGGGGCCATTTGTTTTTCCGGGGGGAGTTCTTACGATGCATCGTTATTTATATTTTCCTGTCATGCTGGCAGGTTTTTTGATGGCTATTGGTTGTTATGCCGCCACCGACCAGCAGCCTACGCTTACCACAGAGGATGATTTAGGCCCTCAAATTCAGCAGCCCATCGAGTTTCCCCACTACCGCCACGCTGGCAACCGCAATACAGTTGATCTGACCAACAGCGACCCTACCAAGGGTGGGATGGAGATCAACTGCCAGTATTGCCACACCTATGCCAGGCGTAGTCTGACAGCAGGCATTCCGCCGCTGCAAAAATGCGTAGGCTGCCATCAGAATATTCCATCCGTGCGCGACAAGCCACGCATCGTCGAGTTGTTCAAGTACTGGGATGCCAAGAAGGCGATTCCCTGGAAGAAAGTGCATGACCTACCCGACTTCGTGCGCTTCAATCACGAACGCCACATCAAGCGCTTCATCGAGCAGCAGGGTCGCCCGGTCCAGGAAGTTTGCGGCTACTGCCATGGGCAGGTGAAGGAGATGACCACGGCGCGCCGCCAGAAGCCCATCACCATGGGTTGGTGTGTCAGCTGTCATATGAAGGAGCATGTCGTTGTGGTTGCAAATAAGGACGGCATACCGGAGGGCGGCACGCCTCTGGGTAAGCAGGCCTACTGGTATACCTTCCAGAAACCTGCAGAAACGAAAAATGCCGCAGGCGAACTGACTGCCAAGGGCCCGAACGATTGCTGGCTGTGCCACAAGTGATGAAAAAATTGACCAGAGAGGCTGTGATGATAGACAGTGATTCCGTAAAAAATTTGGCCGGGCACCCGTTTGACCGGCGTGATTTTCTGAAGGTGTTGGGCTGGGGAGGGGCTGCAGCTGCGCTCTCCGGCTGCGGCAATACTTCCATCGAGGATGGCAAGGAAACTGTGGTTTCCTATGTCGAAGCCAAAGACTATGTGATTCCCGGTGTTGCGGTGTATTTCAATTCGACATGCGCGCAGTGCGATGCAGGGTGCAGCATTACCGGGAAGATACGCGAGGGCCGCGTGCTGAAGCTGGAAGGCAATCCGGAGTCGCCGATCAACAAGGGCAGGCTGTGCGGTTTGGGACAGGCTGCCGTGCAGCATCACTATAATCCCGATCGCGTGCGCGAGCCCTTGCTGCGCAACGGCGACAAGGGGGAGGCGATCAGCTGGGAAAAAGCCTATGCGCTGATCAACGAGAAGCTTGCCGGCGTAAAGGGTGAGGAAATCGCATTGGTTTCGGGCGATGTGAGCGGGCATCAGAAAGTTCTGCTGGGCAACTACATGGACAGCCTGGGCAGTAAGAATCATTTTGTGTATGAGGCGGTATCACCAGCCGTTGTGCGCGCGGCAAATCTGAAGTTTTATGGGGTGGAGATGCCGCGTTACCGTATCGACAAGGCCAAGGTGGTGTTGTCTTTCGGCGCGGACTTTCTGGGTACATGGGTGTCTCCGGTGCATTTTGCGCAGCAGTATGCAGCCTTCCGAAAAGGGGTGGACGGCCAGCGTGGCGTACTGATTCAGGCTGAGTCCAAGATGACCTTGACCGGCGCGAATGCGGATCGCTGGCTTGCCGTGCGTCCGGGTACCGAAGGCATACTGGCATTGGGTATCATCAATGCGCTGGGCGTAGCTACAGGCGATGTGGCGGAATTGGTTAAGGATTATGACAAAGTCAGAGTTAGCCGCGAAACGGGCGTCGAGCCTAGCAACATAGATAAGATTGCAGCAATCCTGAAACTGCGCAGTCCAAGCCTGGTGTTGGTAGGCAGCGCGGCGGAAGGCTACCAGCACGGCTTGCAAAATGCGGCAGCGATCAATCTGTTGAATCAGGTGCTGGGCAATGTGGGCAAGACGATAGAGGCGCCGGTGTCCGTTCCTTTCCCGCAGATGGCGCCCGCCAAAGGCAAGACCGCAGCGCTAAAAGATCTTAACGATGATCTGGCAGCCGGAAAATACAAAGTGCTGTTCAATGTTGCGACGAACCCGGTCTTTACTGCGCCAGCCTCCTACAAGTTCAGGGATAACATGGCCAAAGCGGGTTTCAAGGTTGCTTTTGCGCATTACCTCGATGAAACCGCATTGCAGGCCGATCTCGTGTTGCCGCTCGATTCGGAGATGGAAGACTGGGGTACGCATGTGCCCGAGTATCTGGCTGACACGGTGCAGATCAATATCCAGCAGCCATTGATGGAAAGACTGCATGCGAATACGCGCGGCTTCGGCGACATCCTGCTGGCGCTTGTCAAGCAGCGTCGCGCAGAGGAGTACAAGGCGTTTGACGATTACTACGGTTACCTGCGTAGCGCGGTACTGCAGAACAAGGCTGCGCTGGGTGGGGCTGGCTCTGATGACGATACTTTCTGGAACGATACCCTTTCCAATGGCATCGTCAAGCTTTCGGGTGCTTCAGGCGCACTGTCCCTGAAAGTCGATGTGTCAGGTTTGAAACTGCCGACCCCCAAGGAAATCGACGAGCAATATCCGATGAATCTGATACCTGCGGTGACCTCCAATCTGCGCGACGGCAGGCACACCAATCAACCGTGGATACAGGAGTCACCCGATCCTTTGACCACCATCGTCTGGGACTCATGGGTCGAGATGCATCCTAAGATGGCGCTGCAACTGGGCATCGTCGAGGGTGATATCGTCAAGGTCACATCAAAAACGGGTTCTGTGAGCGCACAGGTTTATCTGTTCCCGGGGATACATCCGGATGCGGTTTCCATTCCCATCGGACGCGGTCACGATGCGATGGGGCGTTACGCGAAGGGATACGGTGTCAATCCGTTTGAGATCATGGATGCCGTGTTTGAAAGTGCAACAGGGGAACTGGCCATGCACGAGACGCGCGTGAACATCACCAAAACCGGGCAGCGCGTCATCGTCGTCAAGGATGAAGGTCCTGCGGGTGGCAGGCAGATGGGAAGAAAGATTGCCGCGCGCATGTCCACCGATCAAGTCGATTTGTCAAAGGAGGTTTGAGTCATGTCTGTCACTAATTTACTGGATAACTGGGCTGCGGTCCGCCATTTCCATCCTATCGATGACAAGCCGCACGATCCGTACAAATGGGCGATGGCGATCGACCTGGATGCCTGCATAGGCTGCAACGCATGCGCGGTGGCGTGTTATGCGGAAAACAACCTGCCTGTCGTGGGCCGTGAAAAATTCAAGCACGGACAGGTCATGCACTGGATGCGGATCGAGCGTTACTGGGACGAGGATGGCCGCGACTATCCCGATCAGGGTTTCCAGTTTCTACCTATGATGTGCCAGCAGTGTGAGGCAGCACCCTGTGAGACAGTGTGCCCGGTGGGTGCGACCAATCACACACAGGATGGACTGAACTCGCAGATATACAACCGCTGTATCGGTTCACGCTATTGCTCTGCCAACTGTCCGTTCAAGGTCCGTTATTTCAACTGGTATGACTATCCGACGACAGAAAATGTCTGGCCTGCTGAGATGAATTACCAGCTGAACCCCGACGTGACGGTGCGCGGCAAGGGCGTGATGGAAAAGTGCACTTTCTGCGTTCAACGGCTGCGCGCAGCAGAGGTGACAGCCAAGGGTGAGGGGCGCATCGTGCGGGAAGGGGAAGTGCAGACTGCCTGCCAGCAGTCCTGCCCTACCGGCGCGATTTCCTTCGGTAATCTGGTGGATCCGGAGTCGCGCGTGCACAAGCAATGGCAGGCGCAGCAAGTCGACCTGGACAAGGATATGCAGGAAAAGAATCAGAAAGAAGGCGGGTCGGATTTGCGTGGCTACCGGATTCTTGAAGAGCTGCGTTCCTATCCCTCGGTGATGTATCTGGAACGCGTGCGCGAAAGCGCTGTTTAGTCCGCTGAAAACTTGAAGGAATGACAATGAAAGATATACGCGAAGACATCGCCTGGGCCAAGATTAACCAGGATGTGATGAAGAGTCTGGAAAACCCGAGGCCACTTTACTGGGTGATCCTGTTTTTTGCAGTGCTGGCTTTCGGCATCGGCATCGGTTGTGAGGTTTACCAGTACCAGATGGGCATGGGGGTGGCGAATCTCGATAATCCTCATGTGTGGGGGCTTTATATCGCCACCTTCATCTTCTGGATCGGTATGAGCCACTCGGGCACGCTGCTGTCGGCTATTCTGCATCTGATGCATGCCGACTGGCGCAAGCCCATTTACCGCTTTGCAGAGGCGATGACCACATTTTCACTGATGACTGCAGGTCTCTTCGTGATGGTGCACCTGGGCCGCCTGTGGCAATTCTATTATGCAGTTCCCTATCCGAACGAGAGATGGGTATGGCCCAACTTCCAGTCGCCGCTGTTGTGGGATGCGATGGCGATCTTTACCTATTTGAGCTCTTCGGTATTGTTCCTGTTCGTCGGCATGATCCCGGATCTCGCGATTGCGCGCGACAACATGCAGTCGGGATGGCGCAGGAAGCTCTATACCCTGCTTGCATTGGGCTGGGAGGGCACGGACAGGCAGTGGCGCAATTTCCGCGTGACATATCTCACCATCGCCTGCTTTCTGATTCCGCTGGCGGTATCGGTGCACTCCATCGTGGCATCTGACTTCGGCATGTCTCAGCAACCGGGCTGGCATGTGACTTCATTTCCGCCATACTTCGTCGCGGGTGCGCTGTATTCGGGCTGTGCCGCGATCATCACGCTGTTCATCATCCTGCGCTATGTGTTCAAGTTTGAAGAATACATGACCTTGCCCATCCTTAAGAAGATCGTGCGCCTGACTTTTGCGATTGCGATGGTGTGGACTTATCTCAACTGCGTCGAGTTTGCATCGGTCTGGTACAGCCACGATGCGGTGTCGAAAGACTTGCTGATACAGAAGATGACAGGCCCTTATGCGCCTTTCTGGTGGGCGATGATCTTTTGCGGTTCGATCGTTCCCTTGATCTTCGCCATCAAGCGCTTCCAGACGAATATTCCGGTGCTGTTTGCTACCTCGTTGCTGCTCAATCTGGGCATGTGGCTTGAGCGCTGGATGATCGTCTCGCCGACCTTCTCGCATGGTTACTACCCGTGGACTTGGGATCACGACCAGTGGCCATCGATGATACAGTGGGGAATCGTGTTCGGAAGCTTCGGCTGGTTCACGCTGCTATTCATGGTGTTCTGCAAGATGTTCCCGTCCGTGTCCATGTACGAGGTGAAGGAGATGGTGTATCACCGCTCGTTGCATCTGAAACAAAATGGTACTGTTGAACAAGGAGTGCACTAATCATGAGCAAACGTCATCTACTCGCGCTTTATGGCGACTTCGACCAGGCGGAAGCGGTCGTCAGGGAGTTGCGCAACACAAAGATCAATGGCTTTGATGTCAACGACGACATGATCGTCAAATCGCCGATCGAGCATCCTGAAGTTGAGAGATTTCTGGGCGACAAACCTGTTTATGTACAGTGGTTCACGCTGGTGGGCGCGGTGCTTGGCGGTTCGCTTGGGTTTCTCGGGATATCGAGTGCACAAGCCAATTTCTTCATGCAGATGAAGGGTGGCAAGCCCATCGTACCTCTGCCTCCCAATTTTGTATTGACCTATGAACTGTTTATTTTGGGTGGCGTGTACATCACCGTGCTGGGTTTTTTGATCTGCGCGGCATTGCCTGCGAAACGATCTCCCTTATACAACGCCAAGGTATCGGTGGACAACATCGGCATCCTGGTCAAGGCGGAAGAGGCGGCAATTGGCGTATTGAAGACGATCTTTACCAAGCACAAGGCATTAGAAATTCAGGAAGAGGCGGGGAAATGAAAAAGTTATCCTTGGCGGTTTTGTTATTGTTGTCTCCCTGTTTTGCGCAGGCATGGCCGTGGTCGAGAGACATGGCGAACCAGATCAGTATAAAGCCTCAGGAAAGTCCTGATCCTGCCAATCCTGGCATGTATCCCTTTCCTTCGCGCTCTGTGCCTGTGCCGGGCACAACGGTATTTGTCGAGGACCTGGACGCGGCGAAGAAGATGGCTAACCCCGTGGTTGCGGATGCCAAGTCGATCCAAAAGGGCAAGCATCTGTTCGAGATTTACTGCACGCCTTGTCATGGATTCAAGGGGTATGGCGACGGACTGGTCGGGAAAAAACTGATCATGCAGCCTTTCAATCTCTCCTATACCAACACCATGCACAGCTGGCAATCACCGGACTACCCCGACGGATATATCTTCGGCTATATGACGCTGGGTGGGGCAGTGATGCCGAGTTATGCCAATGATCTTTCTCCGACCGAGCGCTGGAATGTGGTGAACTACGTGCGCAAGGTTCTGCAAAAGGCGCCCGCAGGTTATGTGGCGCCGCAGTCGAATTAGGGAGCATATAAAATGTTGACATACAGTAATTGGTCTGTTCTGACGGTAAGTTTCGTTGTGGTGTTGTCACTGGCCTTGAGTGGCGTGGCATTTTGTTCAGTATTGCATCTGGTTGGCGCCAAGTGGCGTTATAACGTCCGTAACCTGGCAGTCTCGCTTTATGCGCTGTTTCCGCTTGCGGCCGTGCTGCTGGTGATCCTGTTGGCAGGTGGTTCGCATACTTTCCCTTGGTGGAATGTGCCGGTCAACGCGGATTTCCACATGCCTGGCTGGTATCAGCCATACTGGCTGATGTCGCGCGAAGTGGTCGGCATGATTTTCATGATGGCGCTCTACTGGGTGTTCATCCAGCGTCAGGCAGTCAGCGATAAAGGCCCTAGGGAATATGCAAGCTTTCACAAGGTCGCAACCTGGATTCCGTTTTTCTTTGTGCTCTACAGCACGATGATCGCTTGGGATTTCGAGATGACGCTGGTGCCGCATTGGCACAGTGCAATCTACGGCATGCAGCAGTTTGTTAGTAATTTTGGCATGTTTCTGGCATTCTTGGTGATCTGGATCTATGTGTTGAACCGGAAAAACAAGCTGGTATCGCCGGTGCCTGAAAAGATTTATAATTATCTCGCGCAGATGTTGCTGGCTTTCACCTTGCTGTATATATATACTTATTATGCGCAATTCTTGACCATCTGGTACGGCAATCTGCCTGACGAGACGGATCGCGTATTCGGCATGATGTATGGCGGCTATGCCTTTGTCTGGTGGACTGTGCTGGCGTTGAAGTTTGTCATACCTTTCGCGGCTCTGTGTTTCCCGGCGACACGGCATAGCATAACAGCGATCACCGCGGTAGCAACGTCGATCATCATAGGCACGATATGCGAACGTTTTATCTGGATAGCTGGCATATATGGCAGCGGCAGTTATCCTGTGCTTGCGGCTGTTCTGGTATGGAGCGTTGTTGCGCTGGTGGGATTCTTTCTGGTGCGTGCTTTTATGCAGAACATAAATTTAATTAAGGGGTAAGAAGGTAATGATGAGATTGTATTCGGGGACGGTTTGCCCCTACAGCCATCGGTGTCGTATCGTTTTGTACGAAAAAGGCATGGATTTTGAAATAATCGATGTGGATCAGATGGACAAGTCCGAAGATATCGCAGCGATCAATCCATACAACAAAGTGCCCGTGCTGGTTGAGCGCGATCTGATTCTGACCGAGGCGAACATCATCAACGAATACATCGATGAGCGTTTCCCGCACCCGCAGTTGATGCCGGCTGATCCCGTGATGCGTGGGCGTGCCAGGCTGTTTTTGCACCGCTTCGAGCAGGAGTTATACTGCAATGTGAACATCATTCAGCAGGGTGGAAAATCTGCCGACAAGGCGCGCGCCATCATTCGTGACAACCTGACGCAGTTGTCGCAAATTCTCTCCAAGCAGAAGTACCTGCTGGGCAGCGACTTCTCCATGCTGGATGTGGCGGTAGCTCCCTTGCTCTGGCGCCTTGACTATTACGGCATACAGATGGGCAAGGATGCGACTCCTTTGATGAAGTATTCTGAACGCCTGTTTGCACGACAGGGTTTCATCGATTCCTTAACGCCTGCAGAAAGAGCGATGCGTAAGTGAATGATCTGTCCACGCGGCCTTACCTGATACGCGCCATATATGAGTGGTGCGTGGATGGAGGTTATACGCCTTACCTTGCGGTGCGCGTCAACGAAAAGACTGAGGTGCCTGTTTCCTATGTCAAGGATGGTGAGATTGTGCTGAACATCAGTTCGACTGCGGTGCGCAATCTGGAATTGGGCAACGAATGGATCACCTGCAGCGGCCGCTTTGGCGGCGTTTCTTTCGATATCTTGGTGCCGGTGAATGCCGTGAGCGGTATTTTTGCCAAGGAGACGGGACAGGGGCTGGTTTTTCAACCTGTCGGCGCGGGTCCTGAACCTACCGAGCCCACGAAAAAATCAGTACCTGCCAAGCCGCAACTGAAACTGGTCAAATAGTTTTAGGTAATAAAAAAACCGCTAAGCGGTTTTTTTATTACCTAGAAATCCTCGGCTTCAGGCAGCTGATAAACTCGCATGCATCTTGGTCATGGCCTTCTGCTCTATCTGGCGAATGCGCTCTGCGGATACGTTGAACTCCGCGGCCAGTTCATGCAGTGTGGCGCTGCTTTCCTCATTCAGCCAGCGGGCTTCGACTATGCGCCGGCTGCGTTCATCAAGGCTGGACAATGCCTTGGACAGGCCGGCCGCACGCAGACTATCGCGCTCGGAAGTTTCTAGGACATTAGAAGGTTCGTGATCAGCGCTGTCCGCCAGATACTGGATGGGCGCGTAATCTTCATCATCGTTCATGCCCGCAGGCTCTAGGCTCATTTCATGACCTGCGAATCGCGCTTCCATTTCAGCAACATCCTGCTCGCTAACGTTGAGCTGTGTGGCGATATCACTGATTTGCTGGGGCTTCAGCGATTCCAGATCGCGTTTCAGGCTGCGCAGGTTGAAAAACAGCTTGCGCTGCGCCTTGGTGGTTGCAATCTTGACCAGACGCCAGTTGCGCACCACGAATTCGTTGATTTCGGCGCGTATCCAGTGCAGTGCAAAAGACACAAGGCGAACACCGAAATCCGGATCATAATGTTTGACGGCTTTCATCAGGCCAATGTTTCCTTCCTGAATCAGATCCGCCTGAGGAAGGCCATATCCGGCATAGCCTCGGGCAACGCTGACAACCACGCGAAGGTGTGACAGAACCAGCTGGCGTGCGGCATCTAGATCGTTTTCGTCGCGGAAACGCAGTGCCAAGGAATGCTCTTCTTCGGGCGAGAGCAGTGCATATCGCTTGACCAGGCTGATATAGCTGTCAAGGCTGCCAACGGCAGACGGGATCGGTAAACTGTAATCCATAGTCATTGTCTCCTAGGAATTTTCATAACGCTAAGAGTTTTAAAATCAAGATAGGTTCATTCTGCAAAAGCGAAAAGCTTGCAGGAAAGCGGAATGCTAGCGAGAGCAGAGCCGCTTTTGGGATATGTCCTTAAGCGTGGTCCTTGGGTATCGGGCAATCTGAGTTCATCACCTTGCCGGCTGCAATGCCTGCAATCCAGATGCTTATGATGACGCAGATGATGCCTAGCGACTTGCTCAAGAAAAATCCGCCTACTATCCACAGGGCAACGGCAAACAATATGGGCAGTACAAGTGATTTGCAGTCTGGCTTATCCATCATTTTTCCTTTTAGAACGGGTAGCTGATATGCGCGTATTATGCCACTGTTCTGAATCCCCGTGTCAAGTGTTAGCAATCAACTCGGTTCGATCCCGGATAGGTGGCGACTAACCGACAGCCATGCGCCTATCAAACCAAGATAAAGGGAGAACAGCAAGAGCGTAAGGCTGTCTCCAAGGGGCAAAGGCTGTAGGGTGAAGTTGCTGCCATAGAGGCGGGACAAGGTTGCGATGGGCTGTTTTAACAGGTAAAGGCTCAAGGCGATGATCAGCCATGCCGTGATGCCGCCCAGTATGCCTTGCATTGCGCCAAAATAAAGGAAGGGGCGGCGTACGAATGAATTGGTTGCGCCTATCAGCTTTGCGACCTGAATTTCATCGCGCTGGGTCATGATTTGCAGGCGTATCGTGTTGAAGGTGATCGCGATCAGGGCCAGGCTCAACAGGCTGGCGAGAATAAGTATCAAGATGCGTGTAAATTCCAGTATGGCTTCAAGTTTGTAAACCCAAGCCGAATCGAGCTGGGCAAGATCGACGCGGGGCAGTTTTTGAAGCTCGTTGCGCAAGTCATCCAGGGCCTTGGCATGGGTTGTCTTCGGCGAGATCACAAACGCATCCGGCAAAGGGTTGCTCTCCAAGCCTGCGATTACATCGGTAAGACCGTTGCTTTGACCGAGATTTTTCAGCGCATCAGTACGCGAAATGAACACCGCTTTGTCGATGGCCGGGTTTTGCGCAAGTTGTTTGCGCAGACGGGCTATGTCGTCAGCGCTTGCATCCATCGTCAGAAACAGGCTGATCTGTGGGGAGGCAGACGCTTGTGCGAGCATACCTTGTGCGTTTTTCAGCAGCACATACATGCCGGCAGGGAGGCTTAATGCGATGCCGATCACGATGATGTTGAGGAGTCCCGATGCGGGCGAGGCAAACAGGCGGCGCAGGGCGCTTTGCGCAAGCCGGACATGCTGTCTGATTGCGCTCATCATGATGGTGTTTCTCCTTTTCTTGGTGATTCGACAGGCTGGATCTCGCCGTGTTTAAGGCAGATCATGCGCACGTGGCTGTTTTGCAGCATGCCGGTATCATGTGTGGAGATCAGCAAGGTTGCGCCAACCTGATGGAATGAATTGAATATTTTCATGATTTCCTGTGCATATTCCGCATCCAGATTGCCGGTGGGCTCGTCTGCAAGGAGTATGGAAGGACGGTTGACGATGGCGCGCGCGATGCACAGGCGCTGCTGTTCGCCGCCTGATAAAGCGATGGGATTGGCCTTTTCACGGCCCAGCAGCCCCACCTTGTCCAGCGCGGCACGTACGCGCTTTCCGGTTTCCTTATGATCAAAGCCGCAAATTTGCAAAGGCAGCTGAACATTGTCAAACACGCTGCGATCAAACAGCAGTTTGTGGTCCTGAAAGATCATGCCGATATTCCTGCGCAGATAGGGTAGCGCTGCGCTTTTCAACACGCTGACGTTCTGATTGTTGACCAGCACGG
Source organism: Pseudomonadota bacterium (assembly GCA_021787435.1). GTDB lineage: Bacteria > Pseudomonadota > Gammaproteobacteria > Burkholderiales > Gallionellaceae > Gallionella. The sequence goes on from JAJYLY010000003.1 coordinate 68,687, forward strand.
AGCCCGAGTTGGGTCGTTCTATGGCGGCGATGAGCTTGAGCAGTGTGCTCTTTCCTGCGCCTGAATGACCGGTCAGGAATGCCATCTCACCCTTGGCCAGTTCGAAGCTGACATTCTTCAGGGCTTCAAAGCCGCCGGGATAGCGCTTGCTCACCTGATTGAACGAAATCATGCGGATTCCCCGAGCAACGCGGTGACGAACTCTTCCGCTACAAAAGGCCGCAGATCGTCCAGTCCTTCGCCCACCCCGATAAAGCGCACCGGTATGGGGTGTGTGCGTGCGATCGCTGCGATGACGCCACCTTTGGCAGTGCCATCGAGCTTCGTGAGTATCAGTCCAGTCACCCCCAAAGCCTGGTCGAAGGCTTTCACCTGGCTCAACGCGTTCTGCCCAGTATTGGCATCGAGCACCAGCAGCACTTCATGCGGTGCATCCATCATCGCCTTGCTGATGACGCGTTTGACCTTCCTGATTTCTTCCATCAGATGCGCCTGCGTGGTCAGTCGTCCTGCCGTGTCGGCCAGAACGACGTCAATTTTTCTGGCTTGGGCTGCATGCACCGCGTCAAAAATCACGGCGGCGGCATCGCCGCTTTGCTGTGCAATCACGGTGACATCGTTGCGTTCTCCCCAGGTCAATAGCTGTTCCCGGGCGGCTGCGCGGAAGGTGTCTCCTGCGGCGAGCAGCACGGACAAGCCTTGGGATTGCAAATATTTCGCCAGTTTGCCTATAGAGGTGGTCTTGCCTGCACCGTTCACGCCAACCATCATGATCACGAAGGGTTTGTGTGCATCGGGTGCGAGCGGTACGGCCAGCGGTTTTAACAGTTTGAGCAGGCAGTGTCCCAGCGCTTCCTTGAGCTCTCCTGCTTCGGACAGCTTGTGTTCCTTGACATGGCGGCGCAGGTCGGCAAGCAGTGAACTGGTTGCCTCCATGCCGACATCGGCCGTGATCAATATTGTTTCCAGCTCCTCATAGAGTTCATCGTCTATCCTGCCGCCGCGACCGAATAGCTCGCCAAGCTGGCTTCCTGTGCGGGAAAGTCCCGATTTGAGCCGCTCCACCCAGCTCTTTTTTTCGGCTGGCTGGCCGTCTGTTTTTTCAGTCTTTTTCAGAAAACTAAACATCTTGGATGCATTCCGATAGTTGGGGCATAATAGGCAAGGTCACATCATGTGGCCATTTTTGCTATTTTAAGCCGATTAGGCGTGCCGAGGTTAAGGATTATGCGGATATATCTGTTTTGTATTGCGCTGCTGGTATTTGGGTTGCAGCAGGCGGCTTCTGCCGAGGTCTTCGAGAAAACGCTGGCGAATGGTTTAAAGGTTATCGTCAAGGAGGATCACCGGGCGCCTGTCGTGGTCCAGCAGGTCTGGTACAAGGCCGGCAGCATGGACGAGATAACCGGCAAGACAGGTGTTGCGCATGCGCTGGAACACATGATGTTCAAAGGCACAAGGCTTGTGCCGGCGGGCGAGTTCTCCCGCCTTATCGCGGCGGCAGGCGGGCGCGAGAATGCGTTCACCAGCGATGACTACACTGCATATTTCCAGCAGCTCGATAAGACCAAGCTGCCGCTGGCGATGAAGCTGGAGTCAGATCGGATGCACAACCTTAATCTCTCAGAGAAGGAATTTTCCAAAGAGATCAGGGTGGTGATGGAAGAGCGGCGCATGCGCACAGATGACGATGCGCATGCACTGTTGCAGGAAAAGATGATGTCGGTGGTCTATGAAGAGCATCCCTATCGGCATCCGGTGATCGGATGGATGAACGATCTTGAGCATTTGACGATCAACGATGTCAGGGACTGGTACAAGAGATGGTATGCGCCCAATAATGCTACGCTGGTGATTGCAGGCGATGTCGACCACAATAAGGTATTCGCACTGGCAGAGCGCTACTATGGCCGCATTCCGAAACACATCGAACCTCTGCGCAGAAATTATATTGAGCCCGCTCAGATCGGCATCAAGCGCATGGTGGTTAAAGCACCGGCAGAATTGCCTCTGCTGGTGATGGCTTACCATGCGCCCAATGTTGTGGATCCGCTGCGCGACTGGCAGCCTTATGCGCTGGAAATGCTGGCAGGCGTGTTGAGCGGCAACGATGCGGCGCGTTTGAACAAGCATCTAGTGCGCGAGCAGCAGATTGCAAGCGATGTCAGTGCAGAATATGACGCAACCTCGCGCGGCCCGGCCCTGTTCACACTGGAAGCCACACCCAGCGAGGGCAAGACGGTGGCGGATGCGGAAACAGCATTGCGCCGCGAAATCGCGCTGATCGTCAAGGATGGTGTGAGCGAACAGGAGCTTCAACGTGTCAAGGCACAGGTCATGGCAGCCGAGGTATACAAGCTCGACTCCGTATTTTATCAGGCGATGCAGATAGGCCAGATGGAGAGCATAGGGCTGGGCCAGAAAGCCATCCCGCTGATGCTGGACAAACTGCAAGCCGTGACCGCGGAACAGGTGCGCGATGTCGCAAAAATGCTGTTGAAAGATGACAACCTCACCGTTGCTGTGCTGGACCCGCAACCCCTGTCGGGCAAGCCCAGGCGTCAAACTGGAGATTCAAGCCATGTTCGTTAAAAATACTGTTTCAAAGTTGCTGGGCGCTGCCTTGCTGTGTTGTTTTGCAGGCTTCGCTTCCGCCACGCCCAACATCCAGCACTGGCAGAGTGCCAGCGGTGCCAAGGTGCTGTTTGTCGAAGACCATGACATCCCCATGCTGGACGTCGCAGTTACTGTGCCGGCGGGCAGTCGTTATGACAGCAAGTCGGGGCTTGCCAGCATGACGCACGAGATGCTTGATCTGGGCGCGGGAGATCTCAACGAGGATGCCATTTCCAGCGGTATCGCGGATATTGGTGCAGAACTGGGCGGAGACATTGATCAGGATATGGCCAGCATATCGCTGCGCACTCTGAGCAGTGCAAAGGTGCGTGACAAGGCGCTCGGCATCATGGCCAAAGTGCTTCAGCATCCGCTGTTCTCGGATGAGATACTGACGCGCGAGAAAACGCGCGTGATCGCGGCGCTGAAAGAAGATGAGACCAAGCCTGAGAGCATTGCCAGCCGTGCATTTTACAAGGCGGTGTTTGGCAAACATCCTTACGCCTTGCCGGTATCCGGCGATGTGGCGGGCGTTGAGGAGGTCAATGATCAGGACGTGAAGGATTTTTACCGCGATCACTACAACGCGGCTCGCGCAGTGGTTGCCATCATGGGCGATGTAACTTTGAAAGAGGCCCATGCGATTGCAGAACAGCTGACTGGCGAGCTGCCTGTCTCGACATCAGCGCTGCCGATGCCTGCGGTGACGATGCAGATCAAGGCTAGTGAGGTGCGCATTCCTCATCCTGCCTTGCAGAGCCATATCCTGATGGGTGCTCCCGGCATGTCGCGCACCGACCCTGATTATTTTACGCTGTATGTGGGCAATTACATACTGGGCGGCGGCGGCTTCGTCTCGCGCCTGATGAACGAGGTTCGCGAAAAACGCGGTCTGGCCTACAGTGTATACAGTTATTTCTTTCCGCTGGGGCAGCCAGGGCCTTTTCAGATCGGCCTACAGACCAAGAAGGAACAGGCTGATGAGGCTTTAGCACTGGTGCGCAAGACGTTGGACAAATTCGTGGCCGATGGCCCGACAGAGCAGGAGCTCACGGCCGCCAAGCAGAACATCATAGGTGGGTTTCCATTGCGCATAGACAGCAACCGCAAGATACTTGGGTATCTTAGCGTGATTGGATTCTATGATCTGCCGCTGACTTATCTGGATGACTTTACAGGGCGCGTGGAGCGGGTCACTGTCCAGCAGATCAAGGATGCGTTCGCGCGCCACATCCATCCGGACGCGATGGTGACAGTGATTGTCGGTGCACCCGATGAAAAGTCAAATGGCAGCAAACAGGCTGAGCGCAGATAGGTTTGAATGAACAAGGTCAGGATAGGCGCTGGCGAACTCAGGAGCCGCATCATTGCGTTTCCGGATGCACAAGGCCTGCGGCCCACGCCGGACCGGGTGAGAGAAACGCTGTTCAACTGGCTGGGTCAGACGCTTCATGGCCGAAGCTGTCTGGATCTTTTTGCAGGCAGCGGCGCCTTGGGTTTCGAGGCGGCATCGCGCGGGGCGGAGTATGTGGTTTTGGTGGAAAAGAGTCTGCCGGTGTTTCGCGCGCTGAAGGATAATGCCGCAAGGTTGGGTTGTGCCAAAGTGATTGTGCGTCATCAGGATGGGCTGGAATTCCTGTCTCGCGATGAGCAACATTTTGATGTGATTTTCCTGGACCCGCCTTTTCAAAGCGATTATTTGCCTGGGCTCCTGGAAATCCTGCCGAAACATCTGGCTGACAAAGGCGTGGTCTATGTCGAATCCGGCCACGCGATCGAGACGCCATCGCGCTGGCAGGTTCTGAAGTCTGGCCGGGCCGGGCAGGTGTGGTATCAACTGATAGGATTGAACGAATGATCAAAGTGGTATACCCGGGTACTTTTGACCCCATCACCTGCGGTCATGAAGATGTGGTGCGCCGCGCGGCGGGGCTTTTTGACGAAGTGATTGTAGCCGTGGCCAAGAGCCGTGCGAATACGCTGTTCACGCTGGATGAGCGGGTGGACATGGCGCGCGAGGTGTTTGGCGGCTTTGCGAACGTGCGCGTGGAAGGTTTTGATGGTCTGCTGATGCATTTCGTGCAGTCCCATGATTCGCGCGTGGTATTGCGCGGTTTGCGCGCGGCGTCCGATTTCGAATATGAGTTCCAGTTGGCTGGCATGAACCGCAATTTGTATCCGGAAATGGAAACGCTGTTCTTGACGCCCGCCGAACAGTACACGTTCATTTCGGCCACGATGGTGCGCGAAGTGGCGCGCTTTGGCGGGGATGTGGGCAAGTTCGTATCCCCCGTGGTCGCGGCCCGCCTGCAACAGAAGAGCAAGGATTTGCAATAATTTTAACTGGAGTGGAAACATGGCACTGCTGATTACCGATGAATGCATCAACTGCGACGTGTGTGAGCCGGAATGCCCGAACGATGCAATTTCACAGGGCGATACCGTCTATGTGATAGACCCGAACAAATGTACCGAATGCGTGGGGCACTACGATACACCGCAATGCGTGGAAGTGTGCCCGGTGGACTGCATACCCAAAGATCCCGCACATGTAGAAAGCCGTGCGGAGTTACAGGCCAAATATGACAGGCTGATGGCGGCGAAAAAGGGCTAGCGCCATATGCCCTTGATGGGCGACGCATCTCGACTGTTGCCTATCGCCTGCAGGCCGTAAAAATCGAGCAGCGTGCGCAACACGTTGTAGTGGTCTATGCGCTGGCCGCTCGTGCCCTTTTTGACCATGGGCCCTGCCAGTATTGTGACGACGCGGTTGTCCCCCCTGAAGTCGTCCTCATCCCAAGTCAGGATCAGCAGACTGTTGTGCTTGTACGCCCAGTCCAGATAAGGGTTGATATGTGTCTTGAGCCATTCGTCCGCCGCGATGAAACTGCCGTCGTGCATGTCGTTGTTCTGGTTCGGGATCACAAATGAAACCGTCGGCAGCTTGGAAAAGTCTTGCGGAAAATCGCTGAACGGCAGATTCACACCCGCAGGCAGATCGAACCAGTTCGCCGCCGGATTGTGTTTGCGCTGGTAGGCGCCCGCCGAGCAGACGCCGTCACCGGCGGCAGGCAGGTCTTCTGAATAGGTTGTGAAGCTGAGATGATTGTCGATCAGTGTGGCGGCAAGATTCTCGCCTGAGAGCTGCTGGGGGCAGCTGTCATCGGTGACATTGTGAGTCGAGCCGGAAAACAGCGCCAGGTAATTCGGCTCGCTGGGGTGGGTGACGCCATAGGAACGCTTGAACAGCATGCCGCGACTGGCAAGCTCGCGGATGTAAGAGTTTTTCTGGCCCATGATCTGTTCATAGCCGTGATTCTCCTCTATGACCACGACGATGTGATCGGGGCGCGGTAGTGCATGAGCAGGGAGAGATAGGGCGAGCAGGCTGGCTGAGATGAGTTTGCGTATCATGGTTTTCATTGTGCTGTTGAAATGTTGCAGAAATTTTGCATGGCTCATCGCTGGCAATGCTCACAATAAAAGCTTGAGCGCTGTCCCTGCCTGACTTGCCTGATAATGGTGCCGCATTGCCTGCAGGGCTCGCCTGCACGGCCATACACCCAGTGCTGTTGCTGGAAATAACCCGGGCTGCCAGACGCGTTGACGAAATCTTTGAGTGTGCTGCCGCCGGCGATGATTGCGGCATCAAGGGTGGCCCTGATGGCGCAAACCAGTCTTTCGCAGCGCGCAAGGCTGAGCCTGCCTGATTTGAGTTGCGGCCTGATGCCGGCAGAAAACAGCGCTTCGCTGGCGTAGATGTTGCCCACGCCGACCACCACATGGCTGTCCATGATGAACTGCTTGATTGCGACGTTGCGATTGCGCGAGGCTTGGTAGAGATAGCCTGCATCGAAGTTCTCGCGGTCCAAAGGCTCGGGGCCCAGTCTTGAGAGCAGCGGGTGGGCATTGATATCGCCTTGATGCCAGAGCACTGCGCCGAAGCGGCGCGGGTCGCGCAGCCGCATCAGTTTGCCGTTGTTTAAAACCAGGTCGAAGTGATCGTGCGTCCCGGGCGGCACATCTTCAGGCAGGATGCGCAGGCTGCCTGACATCCCTAAGTGCAGGATCAGCGTGCCGGTTTCGCACCGCAGCAGCAGGTATTTGGCGCGGCGTTCGAGTTTATGTATCGTCAGCCCGGCAAGCGGCATATCTTCCGGAATGGGCCAGCGCAGCCGCGCGTTGCGAATCACGGCTTTGTCGATTTTCGCGCCTTCAAGATGCGAGGCCAGGCCGCGCATTGTGGTTTCCACTTCGGGAAGTTCAGGCACGGCGGCGCTTCCACCAGATATAGATGCCCATGCCTGAGAGCAGGAGCGGCAGGCTGATCAGGAATGCAATGCTGATCGCAGTGAGCTGGCTCCTGGACAGCGTGATACTGCTGTCATGGGCTTTGCGCGGCTGCAATGCGATTTGCTTGTCATCGTGGGCCAGCCAGTTCACCATGTTGACTCCCAGGTCCACGTTTCCGCCGTTGCCGGCGAAGCTGTTGGCGAGGAAGGCACCGTTGCCCACCACCACGATGCGCTGATCCAGATTGTTGACGTTGCGGCTCATCGCCAGCGCGATGGTGAAGGGTCCTTGTGTGTCGCGCTGTTTGTCGAACTTACTGTCCGATGTTTCGCTGACCCAGCCAGTTGCAGCAACGTCGACCAAGACATGGTGCTTCCAGCCCGTGTCCTCGCGCCACATGAGTGCGCGGGCCGCGGGGAAGGCCGTGATCAGGTTGAAGCCGCTGGTGATCTCATGCGGAGGATAACTCGTGCCTAGGGCCCAGGTGTCAGGTGCATTCATGCGGGCGGCCGAAGGATCGATCACGACGCCTGCGGGCAGCTGCAGGTCAAGTTTCTCGGCTAGGCGTTCCAGTCCGTGCAGCGGGCCGGGATCGATCAGCCACAGCAGATTGCCGCCGCGCTCCACAAAGCGCAGCAGCTTGTCCACTTCGCCTGGCATCAGGTCGACCTCGGGCTGCGCAATCACCAGCATGCTGGCATTCATCGGCACATCCTGCGCGATGGCAAGATTAAGGCTGCTGATTTTGAACCCATTCTGTTTGAGTTTTGCGCCGAATAAAAGGCCGAGATCGTGGTTGGCATTGCCATCGAGCTTGCGTTCGCCATCGCCATCCAGATACATCACAGTCTGGTTCATGGTATGCGCAAGATGCAGCAGGGCGCTGGTCAGCGTGTCTTCATTGATCACGGTGAGGTGTTCGCTGCGGCCAGCATATTCGACCACCATCTCCCCGTTGAGCTGTATGTGTGCGGCGCGGGTTTTTTCAGGCTCTTTGACAGGGTCTATGAAGGTCAGCTTTATATCAGGCTTGTAGCGCTGATAAAGCGAGATGAATTCGCTGATGATCTTGCGTATGTCGCCCAGACGCACATCCTGTGGCGTGGCATAGACGGTGATTTCGACGGGCCCAGAAAGCTGGCGGAGCGCGGATACGCTGGCAGGCTCAAGGCTGTTGCTTGCATTGAAGGTGAGGTCGCGCTCTATGGGATGAAGGGCGGCCAGATAACCCAGGCCCAGTGCGGCACCTGCCAGCAGCAGGACGAACAGTAGATTGCGCAGCGAATTCGAAGTGAAGGATTTGCGCGGCATGATTTATCCGTATATACGGTTATTGTGCAGACGCTTCGCTGTCAGCAGCAAGAAGAACAGGGTGAACAGCACAAAGAATGCGGCATCGCTGCTGTCTAACAAGCCCGAGTTGAAGTTCTGGAAATGATAAAGCGGTGAGAACTGATGCCATGGCGAATCCGCAGAAGGCGCGCCGATGTCGGCAAGCCAAAGGCCTGCCAGGATGGCGAGCGAGCCGATCGCGGCTATGATGGGCTGCGTTGTCAAGGACGAGACATAAAGACCCAGCGCGACATAGCTTGCGATGAGCAACACGAGGCCTGTGCAGTTGGCAAGCAGCAATCCGTGATCCAGGTGCGTGCCTAGGGAAAGCGTGTAGAGCATCAGCGGCAGGGGTGCAATCAGCAGCAGCAGAAAAAACAGCAGGCCTACAAATTTTCCCAGCACGATACGGGTGTCAGAGACGGGCGATGACAGAAGAAGCGCCAACGTCTGGTTGCGCCGCTCTTCTGCAATCAGGCGCATCGTGAACATCGGCACCAGCATCATCAAAAGCAGGGATGCGGTGTTGAACAGCGGTGCGCCAACGGTGCTAGTCACGCCGGGAGGGTTGGCCAGCAGCGCCAACTGTGGCTGGATTTCGAGGAAGGCTTCGAGCCTTGCCAGGAAGAACCACGCAAAGATGAATTGCAGTGCGGCCAGAACGAACCAGGTCGATGGCATGGAAAACAGGCTGCGCAATTCGCGCATCGCGATCAGACGTATCATGATTTATCCTCGCTTGTGATCCTGACGAAGACATCCTCCAGTGTGGCGTGCAGTGGGGTGAGCTGTGTCAGTTGCCAGCCTTTTTCGGCGGCAAGGCTTAACAGTGCGCTTCCGGGATTGTTGTCTTGCGTATGCAATATGCGGAATTCCGTTTCGGACAATTGTTCCACGCTTTCGATGCCGGCGATGCTTTCAAGCTCGATTAATGCGGGGGGGTGGCGCAGGCTGATCGTGAATCCGAAAACCTCGCCATAGTGCTGCATGCGGTCGCTGGAATCGCCATAGATCAGACGCCCGTTTTGCATGATCTCCACACGGTCGCATACACTCTCCACTTCGCCCAGAAGATGCGTGGAAAGAATCACGCTGCCGGTGTTTCCCAGTTCGCGGATCAAGTGGCGTATGTCACGTATCTGCGCGGGGTCGAGGCCGACGGTGGGCTCGTCCAGTATGATGACATCCGGTTTATGGATGATGGCTTGTGCGATACCGACACGTTGCTGATAACCTTTCGACAGGGTCGAAATCATCTTGCTTCTCACAGGTTCAAGACCGCAGCGCTGCAATACCTGTATGAGTGCATCGCTGATCTCATCCTGTTTCATGCCGCGCAGGCGGGCAGCAAAGAGCAGATATTTCTCCACGCTGAGTTCGCGGTACAGTGGCGGTGATTCAGGCAGGTAGCCGATATGAGACTTAGCGATGGCGGGATTTTTCTGCAGGCTGATGCCGCATATGTCGATTTCTCCGCTGTCAGGCAGCAGGCAGCCGGTCAGCATCTGCAGCGTGGTGCTCTTACCTGCACCGTTGTGGCCCAGCAGGCCCAGCACTTCGCCACGTTTCAGTTCCAGCGTCAGGTCATGGATGACCGGTCGCTTGCCGAAGCTGCGGGTGAGGTTGCGCGCGGAAAGGGTGATTTGTTGCGTTGCGTTCGACAAGGTGGCCAGCATCTGTAGTTGTGAATAGCCATCAATATAACCTAATATGTAGGCCCGTATCAAAAGCCGTGTTGCCATGAACAAATTCAGACACTTATTTCTCGCATGTTTGCTGGTCACAGGGTGTGCAGAGGTGCACAAGCCTGCCATCACGGCGCAACCTGCGCCGGAACCAGCACAGCCGAAGGTTCAGCCGCCGGAGCAGATGGTCGCTCCCGAGGTATTGCCGGATATCCGGCTTACCAAGGACCTGCTGTATGAAATTCTGCTGTCAGAATTTGCTGCACAGCGTGGTCACATGCCGCTGGCGCTGGAGGTCAGCATGGACCTTGCGCAGAAGACGCGCGACCCTAGGCTTGCCAGGCGTGCAGCTCAATTAGCGTTGCAATCGGGAGACCCGGAAAAATCTGTCGAGGCGGTCAGCCTTTGGCATGAAATTGATCCGGGTTCTGCGATGGCGACCCGCATGCTGTCCTCCCTGTTGTTACGCGGCGGGCGCTTGGAAGAAGCACGCCCTTATCTTGTCGAGGTGTTGAAGAACGATGGGGATAATGTGGGCCTTACTTTTCTGCAGCTCTATCCTCTGACAGCACCGCAACCCGACAAGCCGGCAGTGCTGAAACTGATGCGCGATCTGGCAGCACCCTATCCGGACGTGAGTGAGGCGCACTGGGTCGTGGCTGAGCTTGCACGCGCTGCTGGCGACGAGAAGCTTGCGCTGATTGAGGCGCGCGAAGCGCACAAGCTAAAGCCTAGCTGGAATGAGCCCGTGTTGCTCGAGGCGGAACTGTTGAGCAAGACAGCGCCCGAGCAGGGCCTTGCGCTGATGAAAGGCTATCTGTCAGATTATCCGCAGGCAGCTGAAGTGCGCCTGCAATATGCCCGCGAGCTGCTTGCGCAGAAGCAATACCAGGCAGCGCGCGATGAGTTCCAGTATCTTGCGCGCGAGAATCCGGACAATGTCGAGTTGGCTTTTGCAGTGGCATTGATCTCGCTGCAGCTCAATGATTTGCATGACGCGGAGAAGCAGCTCGAAAACACTCTGGTCAGGGACGGTAAGACACAGGACGACGTGGCTTATTTCCTGGGTCAGCTGCATGAGGCGAAGGACGATGGCGCAAAGGCGCTAGAGTATTATCGCAAGGTGCACGAGGGGAGCTATCACTACCCGGCGCAATTGCGCATCGTTTATCTGTTGAGCCGCGAGAACAAGCTCGACGAGGCGCGGCAGGTATTGCACCAGGCTGCGCTCGATAATCCTGATAAGCGCTCAGAATTGCTGGTGATTGAGGCGCAACTTCTGCGAGATGCGAAACAGAATGATGCGGCCATGGAAGTGTTAAAGCAGGGGTTGGTTAAACTCCCCGATGATCCCGAGCTGCTGTACGAGGCTGCGATGCAGGCCGATCAGCTGGGCCACTACGACGAGTCCGAAAAATGGCTGCGCCACCTGATCAAGGTAAGACCTGATTATGCGCATGCCTACAATGCGCTGGGTTACGGCTTTCTTGAGCGCAAGGTGCGCATACCCGAGGCGACCGCGCTGGTGGAGAAGGCGCTGAAGCTTGCGCCTGACGATCATGCGATCATGGACAGCGTGGGCTGGGCCTATTATCTTGGCGGAAGGCTGGACGAGAGCGTGGCGATGCTGAAGAAGGCGCTGGCGGGCAACGGTGATCCGGAAATCGCAGCCCACCTTGGCGAGGCCTTGTGGGCGCGTGGCGACAAGGAAGAAGCGACAAGACTTTTGCAGAACAGCCTGAAAGATCATCCCGACAGCGAGCCGTTAAAGGCTGTGATAAAACGGTTGATGCCCTGATTCTGGATTTTGCGCGAAAAACAAAATCCAGTTTTTTGGAAACATGGGGCCGGGATGGATTAAATTCAAATCTTGATGGTTACGGCAATTAGCCGTACATTGCAAAAAGGAGATTTTATCATGGCCACAGCCCGACTCGAAGCGCGGATCAGTGTCGAGTTGCACGCCTCGCTCAAGCACGCCGCCGAGATTGAGGGGCGCACCGTGACTGACTTTGTCATCTCGGCTGTGCAGGATGCCGCACAACGCGCCATCGAACAGTCCAGTGTCACCAGGTTGTCACTGGCTGACCAGGAATGTTTTGCGGCGGCATTGTTATCGCCACCGAAACCAGCAGCGGCATTGAAACGCGCCTTTGCTCGCCGTAAAAAATTGCTGGGCGCTGGATGAGCAAGGCAGGCTGTCGGGTTTTTCAGCTTGATGTAATACATAACCGGGCCACATTCAGCTGCGATTCAGAAGCGTTGGATTGTTATTTTCAGCAGCAAGTCATGCAGGATATTCGTCGTAGAGTGACCGCCTGTTTTGTGGCGCTGACAGGCGAGCAAGTGGTCGCTGGCTACTACACATTGGCGTCAACAAGTGTTCCGCTGACAGGTCTGCCAGCGGGCACCGCTAAAAAATTGCCTCGCTACCCCTTGGTGCCGGCAGTACGAATGAGGCGATTGGCGGTTGATCAAAATTTTAAAGGGCAGGGACTCGGTGGTGCATTGCTTGCGGATGGGCTGCACCGTACGTTTGTTTCAGATATAGCAGCTTACGCCATGTTGGTTGACGCTAAGGATGATGAAGCCGCTGCCTTCTATGCGCATCACGGTTTTATTCCCTTGCTGGGTTCACCGTTGTCGTTGTTTTTACCATTGGCTACAGCATCCAGTTTTTAAGAAATTTTTATCGGCACAGTAGAAAAAAATCAACGGTTGTTTTTGTGAACGTAATATTATTTTGGTGTTAGTTATTGTGAATTTTATAGGTTGATTAAGTGATACGCTGGCTGTGGGTTTTTATTTTTTTGGGTGGCTGCGCATCGCAGCCGGTTGTTCCGCATCCTTCGCATGTGGAAGATGTTGCCTTTGCGATGAATGGGCGCATCTCGGTCAAATATGACGGCAAGCGCGATTCGGCAGGACTGCGCTGGACGCATCAATTGAACAACGACGAGATATTGTTGCTGACACCATTGGGCCAGACCGCGGCGCGCATTTATCGCGACGACCATGAAGCCACGCTCGATGAAAGCAACAGACACTATCAGGACAAGGATGTCGAGTCGCTGATGATGCAGGTGCTGGGCTGGCGTTTGCAGTTGGACAGTCTGCATCGCTGGGTGCTGGGTCAGGCGGCGCAAAGCGATGCGCTGGTCGAGCGGGACAAACTTGGGCGCATCGTGGTGCAATATCAGGATGGCTGGGAAGTGCGCTATCTGAAATATGCGGACGACAAGGCGGACAGCCTGCCAACCCGCATGCAGCTTTCGCGTCCTGATTTGCAGATGACCCTGCTGATAGACGGATGGGAATGGAACCCTAAATGACAGAGCATTGTAACTGTCGGTTGGCGATAATCCAGGCAATCAATGTTCACGCGGAGACGCGGAGATCACGGAGAAAATCAAAATCCAACCAAGTTCTATGTGCATTCACTGAATGGGTGATATACCAATCAACTGCATTTTTAAGTTTGCGTTTATACGTAGTACGGTTTCTAAATTATTATTCGTTTTTCTCCGTGATCTCCGCGTGAGAAATTTTTATATTTTGAAATACAACTTTAGACAGAGCTAAAATGAAACTTGCTTGTCCGGCACCCGCCAAGCTGAACCTGTTTTTGCATGTCACAGGCCGCCGCGAGGATGGCTATCACGAGTTGCAGACGCTGTTTCGTTTCATCGATCTCAACGATACGCTGCATTTTTCTTTGAGAACGGATGGGATGGTTCACCGCATAAACGATATCGAGGGCGTGCCGGAAGATCAGGATTTATGCGTTCGCGCAGCGCGCCTGTTGCAAAAGGAGTCGGGTTCATCGCTGGGTGTGGATATTGAAGTCGAAAAGCGCATTCCGATGGGTGGTGGCTTGGGCGGCGGCAGTTCCGATGCGGCAACCACGCTGATCGCGGTGAACCGTCTGTGGTCGCTGGGCTTGACACGTTCCCGCCTGATGGAACTGGGCTTAAAGCTCGGTGCAGATGTGCCGGTATTCATATTCGGCGAAAATGCCTTTGCCGAGGGGGTGGGCGAGAAACTGCAGGCCTATGCGTTGCCGCCGGCATGGTATGTGGTGCTTTACCCGCCCGTGCATGTGCCCACAGCCAAAATATTTTCGCATCCAGAATTGACACGGGACTCGGTTTCGATAATAATTCGCGCCCTCTCAACGCAGCCATTGCGCAACGATCTGCAGGCCGTGGTGTGCAGTCTTTATCCGGAAGTGGCCGATTATATCGCCGAGCTTGGCCGTCATGGCCGTGCGATGATGACCGGTTCCGGCGCATGCGTGTTCGCCGAATTTGAGAGCCGGGAAAAGGCCTATGCCGTATTGCAGCAGCTGCCGCGATCGATGAGAGGAGTGGCAGTACAAGGTTTGTTAAGGCATCCATTGCATGACTGGGTGCCGGATTGAGTAATTGGGGAGTCGCCAAGTGGTAAGGCAACGGGTTTTGATCCCGTCATTCGTAGGTTCGATCCCTACCTCCTCAGCCATAATACGGGCTGTGCCCATTTGGTTTTTTCATTGAGGGGTTCATGTGTCCTACGATAGCTTGATGGTGTTCACTGGCAATGCCAACCCTAAGCTTGCAGAAGCGGTGGCGCAGCACCTTGACATCACGCTGGGACGCGCGACCGTCGCGCGGTTTTCGGACGGCGAAGTGATGGTGGAACTCCTCGAGAATGTGCGCGGCAAGGATGTATTTATTTTGCAGTCCTCCTGTGCGCCGACCAACGACAATCTGATGGAAGTGATGGTGATGGCGGACGCGTTAAAACGCGCATCCGCAGGGCGGATTACCGCTGCGATGCCTTATTTCGGCTACGCGCGGCAGGACAGGCGACCGCGCTCGGCGCGTGTTGCGATCACGGCGAAGCTGGTTGCCGACATGCTGACCAGCGCCGGCGTGAACAGGCTCTTGACCATGGACTTGCACTCCGACCAGATACAGGGGTTTTTCGACATACCGGTGGACAATATATATGCCAGTCCGATTCTGCTGGCAGACGTGTGGCGCCAGAACTATCCCAATCTGATCGTGGTGTCGCCTGACGTGGGCGGCGTGGTGAGAGCCCGCGCGCTGGCCAAGCAGCTGGATGCGGACCTTGCGATCATAGACAAACGCCGGCCCAAACCGAATGTGTCCAAGGTGATGAACATCATAGGCGAAGTGTCGGGGCGAACCTGTCTCATCATGGACGATCTGGTAGACACTGCCAACACGCTGTGCGAAGCGGCCAAGGCATTGAAGGAAAAAGGCGCTACGCGCGTACTGGCCTATTGCACGCATCCGGTGCTGTCAGGCCCCGCGGTCGAACGCATTGAAGCTTCTGCGATCGACGAGCTGGTCGTGACCGACACGATACCGTTGTCGGAAGCTGCAGGCAACTGTCGTCGCATCCGCCAGTTGAGCACGGCGGAGTTGATGGCGGAAACGATACGCCGCATCAACAACGAGGAGTCGGTCAGTTCGTTGTTTACCGAATGAGTTTTGGCGGCAGTCATGTTGGCTACCGCATGTCTGAATCATCTGGTCGCGGATGGTTCTATTTTGGAGAAGTAGAAAATGAAGATTGAATTCAATGCAACAAAGCGCAATACGCAAGGTACGGGTGCGAGCCGCCGTCTGCGTAAAGCCGGTTTCGTCCCGGGCGTTGTATACGGTTCCGGTGATGCGGTGATGATACAGATGAACCACAACGAACTGTATTACAAGTTGCGCGCGGAGGAGTTTCACGCATCCGTCTTGACCATGAATCTGGACGGCAAGGCGGAAGCCGTGCAGTTGCGCGCTTTCGTGATGCACCCGTTCCGTCAGCAGGTTCAGCATATGGACTTCCAGCGCGTGGACATGGGCAAGAAGATACACATCAAGGTGCCGCTGCATTTTATCAACGAAGAAACAGCGCCTGGTGTGAAGACCGGCGGCGGCAAGATCAGCCATGTGATGATCGATGTGGACGTCACCAGCCTGCCTGCAGACCTGCCAGCCTTCATTGAGGTGGATCTGGGCAAGCTTGAGCTTGGCCACTCGGTCCACCTGTCCGACTTGGTCCTGCCCAAGGGAGTTGAGTTGGCCGCTCACGGCACGCATACTGGCGAGGCTGTTGTCGCGACGATACATGTGCCGCGCGGCGCTGTCGAAGCTGAGGCCGTCGCTGAAGAAGCCGAGGTTGCACCTGCTGCGAAGAAGTAAAAGGGGATACCCTTTGAAACCCGCCATTGCTGATTGCGGCATGGCGGGTTTTGTTTTTGGAACAGGATGTTAAGATGGTCTTTAACTGATGAATCCGATACGCTTGATTGTGGGCCTGGGGAATCCGGGCCGCGAGTATGATACGACCCGCCATAATGCCGGATTCTGGTGGGTGGATGAGCTTGCCCGGAACGAAAGCTTGAGCTTCAGGAATGAAGCAAAGTTTTTCGCCTTGCTTGCGCGTGGTCATTTGCACGGGCATGAAGCCTTTTTGCTCAAGCCGCAAACATTCATGAATGCCAGTGGACGATCTGTGGCTGCAGTTGCCCAGTTCTTCAGGATCGCTCCTGCGGAGATTCTAGTGGCGCACGATGAACTGGATCTGCAGCCCGGCATCGCGCGCCTGAAAATGGGCGGGGGGCACGGCGGGCACAATGGACTTAAAGATATCATCGCGCATCTGGGCACCAGGGACTTCTGGCGTCTGAGGCTGGGAGTGGGGCATCCCGGCGATCGTGCCGAAGTGGTGAATTACGTTTTGCACGACCCGCGCCGCGAGGAGCAGGAGTTGATAGAGGATGCGCTGAAAAAATCGCAGCATGTCGCGCCGCTCATTATAGAAGGAAAAATGGAAGCCGCGATGCTGAAGCTGCACAGCAAGTGAGGATTGAGGAGTGAGGAAAACCTCTACTCCGTTTATAACTCAATCCTAGTCGTCGTCGCCCCAGCGCCGATAATAGCCGTCATCATCGCCCCAGCGTGGAACGTAAACAACGCGAGGAGGAGGCTGATAATATTGCTGCGGCGGGTAATAGGCCTGTTGTTGAGGGTAATAGGCCTGTTGTTGAGGGTAATAGGCCTGTTGTGGGTAGTACACTTGCTGGGGCGGACCGTAATAAGGTCTGGAATAGGTTTGGCCGGCGTTGTAACCTATCACTGCTCCCAAGGCGGATGCAGCCACTCTCCCATTGCCTTGCCCCACTTGGGCGCCAAGCAGGCCGCCTGCTATAGCACCTAGAATTCCTCCTCCGTCTGCATGAGCAGGAAGCGAAACCAGTCCGATTGTTGCGGCAAGCGATACGGCGATCAGTCGATTCTTCAATTCTTGTCCCTTTGCTAAGAAAAGTACGATCATTAGGCATGGGGTTGACGAATTTAGTTCCATCCAAAAAATTTTGTCGAGCAGCATCTGCCCATCTGTTGCAGCAAGCCTTTGGATCGGTGTTGCTGTGAGTGTTACAATCTCATTTTTCAATACAAAACCGATACAAAATCGTTGTCAAACTGCTTCGATTGTTTTGTCTTGCAGCCATTTAAATCATCACCTCGCGGTTCTGAGTGCATGCAGCTTTCGACGATGCCGACGTTAGGCTTGATGACCATTTGATATTAAAGGAAAACCATGAGTTTGAAATGCGGTATCGTAGGTCTGCCCAACGTCGGCAAGAGCACGCTGTTTAACGCCTTAACCAAGGCGGGAATAGCAGCAGAGAATTATCCCTTCTGCACGATAGAGCCCAACGTCGGCATCGTCGAAGTGCCTGACAAACGCATGGAGGAGCTTGCCAAAATCGTCAAGCCCCAGCGCATGCAGCCTGCGATCGTCGAGTTCGTGGATATCGCGGGGCTGGTTGCGGGCGCCTCCAAAGGCGAAGGGTTGGGAAACCAGTTTCTGGCCAACATCAGAGAGACGGACGCGATCGTCAATGTGGTGCGCTGCTTCGACGATCCCAACGTGGTGCATGTGTCTGGCCGCGTTGATCCGATATCCGACATCGAGACCATCATCACCGAGCTGGCATTGGCTGACCTGACTGTTGTCGAACGCACGCTGCAACGCGAAGGCAAGAAGGCGAAATCGGGAGACAAGGATGCGCAAAAGCTGGTGACCGTTCTTGAGAAACTGCTGCCCCATCTCAATGAAGGCAAGCCTGCGCGCACGCTGGGACTTTCCGAAGAAGAGAAGGAGATCGTCAAGCCTCTGTGTCTTCTGACCATCAAGCCCGCGATGTATGTCGGAAATGTGATGGAAGACGGTTTTGAGAACAATCAACATCTCGATCGCCTGCGCGAACATGCGGCCAGGGAAGGCGCGCCTGTGGTTGCGCTGTGCGCAAAAATAGAGGCTGAACTTGCCGATCTTGACGATGCGGACAAGCAGGAGTTTCTGGCCGACCTAGGGCTTGATGAACCTGGTCTCAATCGCCTAATACGCACGGGCTACGAGCTGCTCGGGCTGCAGACCTATTTCACAGCCGGCGTGAAGGAAGTGCGCGCTTGGACCATACACAAGGGCGACACTGCACCCAAGGCGGCAGGCGTGATCCACACCGATTTCGAGCGCGGCTTCATCCGTGCGCAGACCATCTCCTACGCGGATTTCATCGCCTGCAATGGCGAGGCGGGTGCGAAGGAAAAGGGCAAGATGCGCGTCGAGGGGAAAGACTACGTGGTGCAGGATGGCGATGTGATGAATTTCCTGTTCAACGTCTGAATCAATTCATAATTATCAATTGTTAAACGATGATGATCGTTCAATGAATCTCCGCGCCTGGAAACTGCTTGATCTGCTCTCCGACGGCGCATTCCATTCCGGGGACGACTTGGCGAAGAGGCTGGGTGTTTCGCGCGCAACTGTGTTCAACGATATGACACTTGCGGAAAAAGACGGGGTCCATCTGCAGCGCATCAGGGGGCGCGGCTACCGTCTGCCGGGCGGCTGGCAGCCTTTGGATAAGAACGAGGTCGAAAGTTTTATGGGCAACGCGGCTGCCCGTTTCAGCATCGAAGTCCTGCAGCAAGCGGCATCGAGCAACACGGAACTGTTGCGCCGTTCCGGCGTGCAGAGCGGTGCGGTGCTGGCGGTCGAACTGCAGACCGCGGGCAGGGGGCGGCTGGGCCGCATCTGGCATTCGGGACTTGGCAATGCGCTGACGTTCTCGCTGTCCTGGCGTTTCGATTGCGGCCTGAATGCGCTCTCGGGACTTAGCCTTGCAGCGGGGGTCGCGGTGCTCCGCGCCTTGAAGCGATACGATGTTATCGGTGTCGGACTGAAATGGCCGAACGACATCCTCACCCCTCATGGAAAGCTGGGCGGGGTGCTGATCGAGGCGCAGGGCGACATGTACGGTCCCAGTCTTGCGGTGATCGGGATAGGCATCAATTGCAGCCTGCCTGTGATGATCACAAAGGCCATCGATCAGCCGGCTGTCGCGCTGGATGGGATATGCGCGCGGCCGCCTTCGCGCAACCGGCTGCTGGCAGCGCTGCTCGAAGAGCTGGCGGCAGTACTGGATATATTTGCCGGCGATGGATTCGCAACGCTGCGCGCCGAATGGGAGAGATATCACGCGCAGCAGAATTTGCCGGTACGCCTGCTGATGCCGGATGGCAAGGCTGTCAGCGGTGTGGCGCGCGGCGTGAGCGATAATGGCGAGCTGATATTGGAAACAGCACAAGGCATCAGGCAATATAATGCGGGCGAAGTGGGGGCGAAGCCGTGAAAAGATTGCTGATCGATGCGGGAAACACCAACATCAAGCTGGCAGAAGAGGATGACTGGCCGCAAATAGTCAGCTTGCCGACCAGCCGCGCGTACGATTTGAGTCTTCTGCAATTTGGCGATGTGCAACAAGTCTGGGCGAGCAATGTGGCGGGCGATGAAGTCGCAGCGCAGATTATCCGCGCCTGTGCGGAGAGTTGCATGCCATTGCAGTTCATCGAGGCAAGAGCCGAGCAGTGCGGCGTACGCAACAGCTATGAGGTGCCAGAGCTTCTGGGCAGCGACCGCTGGGCTGCAATGATCGCGGCATGGCATCATGTTAGGAGCGCTTGCCTGGTGGTGAATTGCGGAACAGCAACCACGATAGATGCGCTATCAGGCGAAGGCGAATTCATAGGCGGGCTAATCCTGCCGGGAATCGCGCTGATGCAGAAAAGCCTCTTTGTCGCGACCGCGTTGCCGGAATTGGATGAGGGCAGCTATGCGGACTTCCCGAAAAATACAGCCGATGCGATTTGCAGCGGTGCTGTCAAGGCCACCTGCGGTGCTATACATCGGCAGCATGAACTTCTGGATATGCAATCCCCAGTCCTGCTTTGCGGAGGAGCTGCTCACCTGTTGTTGCCGCATCTGGCTTTGCAGACGGAGATGATGGACAATCTCGTGCTGCAGGGATTGAGATTAATAGCAGGGGATGCGGATCGGGTATGAAGATATTCTTTTGGATTTTGGTCGCAGTGAATGTGGTTTTTTTTGCGGTGATGAAGTCCGGCATGCTGGACGAAGCGCAGGAACCTGCACCGCTTCCGCTGCACGCGGAACAGATATCTCTTCTGAATGCCGCACAGACGGCCCATGACGCCGCAGAACAGCCGCCTTCCCCACTGCCTGCATCGGCGCCTGCAGCAGAGAGCGCATGTTTTGAATGGGGCGAGTTTTCGGGTGCTGAGATCGACCAGGTCGCGCAGGCGCTGCAGAAGTTGCAGCTGGGCGACAGGCTGAGCCGCCACGATGTCGGTCACACGATAGGCTATTGGGTTTACATTCCTCCGCTCAAGGACAAGGCCATGGTGGCCCAGAGGGTCGCACAGCTCAAGGCGCTCGGCGTGTCGGACTATTTTGTCGTGCAAGATGCGGGAATATGGATGAATGCAATTTCACTTGGCCTATTCAAAACGCATGAGGCTGCTCAGCATTTTCTGGATGGATTGCACACAAAGGGTATACGTAGCGCGAAGATCGGCGAGAAAGCAGGCAATAAACCGGCTGTGATGTTTGCGATGAACAATCTTAACAAGGAAACGAGCGACAAATTAAGCGTATTGCAAAAAGATTTTTCCGATATCGAGTTAAAGCGTGTTACTTGCCATTGACAGCAGGGTGTGAAATCCGGAAAATGCCGCCTCTTTGGTGATATAGCTCAGGTGGTTAGAGCGCAGCACTCATAACGCTGAGGTCGGTGGTTCAAATCCACCTATCACCACCAATAAGTAAAAAAGCCCGCCTTGTTTTTGCGGGCTTTTTTGCGTCTATTGCCAATAAATACATGGCTTCGCGCCGATGTCGTTCTGTCCGTAGTTGTGCCGGGAAGTCTTGGGGATTCTCATATCGTCTACATGTATTGAGGGTAGCGATGTGGGTATCCATTGTCATGTTTATATATTGTGGGTATCGTGGTTGAATCTGATGCCTTGGAGGATGTGAAATGGGAAAATTGAATGACAGGCAGATACAGGCGCTGAAGGCAACAGAAAAGCAGCAAAAACTCACCGATGGCGATGGATTGATGTTACTGGTCAAACCGTCAGGGGCAAAGTTATGGCAATTACGCTATAGATTTGCGGGTAAGGAAAAAACATATTCTATCGGGCCATATCCACTCGTTTCGCTTGGTGAGGCGAGAAGAAAATCATTTGAGGCGAGAAAGTCAATCCTGGAGGGCATTGACCCTTCCGCAGCAAGGCAGGCAAGCAAGGCGGCATTGTTTGAACAAAAAGAACAACAAGAACGCGATGATTCCACCGCATTTGAGTTGATTGCAATGGAGTGGTTTGAAAAATTCCGGAAGAGCAATGATTGGGAGGATAATCACTCCGGAAAAATACTGGGCCGCCTTAATAAAGATATTTTCCCTTGGCTTGGTAAACGCCCTATTAAGGAAATAACAGCGCCTGAGCTTTTGTCGGTCGTTCGACGGATAGAGGCTCGAGGAGCTCTGGAAACAGCGCACCGGGCTTTATCAGAATGCGGTCGTGTTTTTAGATATGCTGTGGCTTGCGGGCTTGCCGAGCGTGATCCGTCTGGCGATCTTAAAGGCGCGCTGCCTCCTTATCGTAAGGATAAACATTTTGCCGCTGTAACTGATCCGAAAAAGGTTGGAGATTTGCTCAGGGATATTCAAGCATATTGTGGTACGCATGTTGTACGGGCTGCATTTGCATTGTCGCCGCGATTGTTCTTGCGCCCAGGCGAGCTTCGGAGGCTGCAATGGGACTGGATAGACTGGGATGCAGCCATGGTGACCATTCCATCAAACGCTCACAAGACGGGAAAGAGAACCCGGGCACCTCATCTTGTTCCATTGTCACGCCAGTCAATTGACATACTTCGTGAAATTCAGCCGCTGACTGGTGATGATCAGTATGTTTTTCCTGGCGCACGTGATCATAACCGTCCGATGTCAGACAATGCGGTTAGATCCGCCATGCGCCGTTTGGGTTGGACAGGTGAGGAGATGACACCTCATGGTTTTCGAGCGATGGCATCGACCATAATGGACAATATGGGATACTGTTGCTGCGCGTTTAAAATTACCCAGTCCTGCGCGTTGAATTTTACCCAGGCACTTTAGCTGCCGTTCATGCTGGCTGCTGTGAACAAGTTTATCCCAAATTCAATGCTTCTGATTTTGAAATTGCATACAGGGAATGCGCCGGAGGCGCGTTCCCTGTGTGTGATGCCTTTCTAGAACGGCTCGTCTTCCGCTACAGATTTCCCGCGTTTGCTTTGCTCCCTGGCTTTGATGCGTATCTTTGCCTTTTCGTTGCTATGGCGGAATCGATAGGACTCGTTACCGGTTTCGACGATATGGCAGTGATGCGTCAGACGATCCAGCAATGCCGTTGTCATCTTGGCATCACCAAAGACATGGGCCCATTCCCCGAAGGTCAGGTTCGTCGTGATGATCACACTGGTGTGCTCGTAAAGTTTGGAGAGCAGATGGAACAGCAAGGCGCCTCCAGACTGACTGAACGGCAGATAGCCAAGCTCATCGAGTATCACCAGATCCATGCGCATCAATGCAAAGGCCAGTTTGCCCGCCTTGCCTGCTGCCTTCTCCTGCTCCAGAAGATTGACCAGATCGACCGTCGAGTAATACCTCACCCGCTTGCCATGACGGGTTATGCCCGCAATACCGAGCGCGGTAGCCAGATGGGTCTTGCCAGTCCCCGTACCCCCGATGAATACGACGTTGTGCGCCTGTTCAGTAAAGGACATGCCCGCCAGTTCCTCGATCAAGGAACGGTCCACCTTCGACTGTTCGAAATCGAATCCAGCCAGATCACGGTGCACCGGGAATTTGGCGCTATGCATCTGGTAGTTGATCGAACGCATGTGCCGGTCGGTGTATTCCGCCTGCAGCAGGTGTTCGATCAGCCAGCGCGAAGTCTGCATGCCCACCGAATCTCCGGCAGCTGCGACTTCCTCCCAGGCTCCAGCCATCCCATACAAGCGCAGGCTTTTAAGATCGGCGGCAACATCACGCATGATGCACCTCCTCGCCCGGGCGCAACCGGTCGTAACGCACCGGATCGGCAATCGGCGCCTCGTTGACGGTAAGATGGGTCTCTACCTGCACAGGTAATGGCGATGGCTTGAGCCGGTTCAGTACGTTCTCGATATGCTCAATGCTGAAGTTGCCTGAATCCAGCACTACTTCGACTGCCACCAGCACCGCTTCCAGCCCATGCTTGGGTACAGCGGACAACACCTTGGCCATGACCCGGTCGCCGCCCGCCCGTTTGAGCAGCAGGCCACGCAATTTCTGCAACGGCTCCGGCATATCGGCAAATGGCGCACCATTGCGCAATGCGCCTGGCTTTCTCTGAATCAACGGCAGATAGTGCTGCCAGTCATAACGCGTCACATTGTTCCCAAAGCAGCGTTGATGACTCGCCACCACCGCATCATGCGCCACAAAGTCTATTCTTTCAGGGTAGGTGCGAATGCTCACCATTTGCCCTGCCAGTTCGCACGGCACTGAGTAGCGGTTGCGTTCCGAGACAACCAGGCATGTACTGGCAACCTTGCCCAGGGTTTCAACATAACCGTCAAACGGGCTGATCATCGGCATCAGGCTGGCTTGCTCCTGTTCCAGCATTTCCGCCAGCGTCAGGTCGAATTGCGGGTGCCTTAACTCATGCCAAAGCGCCCGGCACTTCGCCAGCAACCACAGGTTGAGATCCGTGAAGGAGCCGAAGCGCTCCTGCGATGCGTCCTGCCAGATGCGCCGCCGGCTGTCCTGCACATTCTTCTCGACTACGCCTTTCTCCCAGCCAGAAGCCACATTGCAGAAGTCAGGATCAAACAGGTAATGGGAAGTCATCGCGGCAAAGCGCGTGTTGACGATCCGTTCCTTGCCTCTCTTGACGCGGTCCACTGCCGTCTTCATGTTGTCGTAAATGCCGCGACGGGGAATGCCGCCCAGCGCGGCAAACGCCCGCGTATGCGCATCAAACAACATTTCGTGGCTTTGTGTCGGGTAGGCTTGCACAACAAACGCGCGGCTGTAGCATAGCTTGAGGTGGGCCAGCATCACCTTGCGCCAGATACCGCCAATGACGATGTGTTCCTCGCTCCAGTCAAACTGGTGTGCCTCACCGGGCTCGAATTGCAACGGCACATAGGCTTTGATCGTCACCGCGCCGCCTTCCTTCCGCCAGCGCCGGATGAATTCCGTGACACGGCTGTAGTCGCCGTCAAACCCCAATGTTCCAAGCTCCGCATAGAGCTTCAGCGCCGTTCGACGATCACGCTTCGGCCGCCTGGCATCCACTTCCAGCATCTGCAACAACCGCTCGGCATAGGGCGCAATCTTGTTTCCAGCGGATCGCCTTTGATACTTCGGCTCCGTCCCCTCCGGCATCTTCAGCCATTTCCGTATCGTCTTGCGCGTAAACCCCGTTCGCTTCTCGATTTCCGACAGTGTCAGTTTGTCCCGATAATACAACCGCCTTACCTTACCCAGTATATTCATGGTGATCATCTCCTTGGTTTCTCCATTCCGAAATTCGGAATGGAGGAGGTTAATCACCTGGGTAATTTTCAGCGCGCAGAACCTACTTTTTCTGGGTAATTTTCAGTGCGTAGCAACACCTCCATCCACGCTGGGCTTGCGCTTCATTCCACCGCGATGCGATACCCGTCCTCGCGGTTTAAACACATATCGACCCGGCCAAAGCTCATCCACTTTGCTGTCCAGCAGCTCAGCAATATGGCTCGCCACGGCATATGAAGTGATGCGATCATGAATCACGTTATTCACCACGCCCGCACTGACATCCAGCTCGCGGGCAAGCGCTGTCTGTGATTTTCCAAGACAACGCAGCAGATAAATAATGTGGACGGCATCCATAATCAAATCTCAAAATCCAATAAAAATTATTCAGTCTAAAAAGATGACAATCGTTTTTTTTGAGAGTAATCTATCTCAAATCAAACACAGTTAATTATCAATAGGTAATAATTTACATCAATAGACAATGCCAGATCAAGCAGATTCTACAAAAAACATTCATGACGCAGACGGATTGGCCAATCGCCTGCAGTTAATCATTGCCCAGAGCGGCTTGAATCAGGCTGAATTCGCCAGGCGTCTGGGGGTGTCGGCAGGCTTTGTCAGTGAAGCGGTACGCGGAAATAAAAAACCCGGCGCTGATTTTTTGCGGGTAGTACGCACCGCGTTCGGTGCCTCGATTGATTGGCTGTTAACCGGCGAAGGAACCATGCACGGCCGTAGCGGTATTGATCTGGACTTGTTGCGCGCCATCCGCCTGCAAATCGCAGTGGCACGGACTGCTGTGATCGATGCCAATCCAACGGCAACAGCATTGCTGTTATTGATACGCGAGGGAAAGCTGCAGGAAGCCGCTTCCGATCCAACTCTTGGCGCATTCCTGGATCGCATCGCGCCGGAAGACAGTGACTTCGATCTGGCGACCGAGTTATACAACGGTCATTTGTGGACAGACGATTCCGATGCGCAACGGCGCAATCTGCTTGCAGCAGCGATTGCGCATTTCGAGGCCAGAAAACCCATCGACAAAATCGCGTCACTAGCCCGTGCATCAGGCGTGACTGTCCAGATTAACCTGAGTCCTTTGCAACGGAATGCGGGACATACCTACAACGAGAAATAAGCCTCTCATTCTATTCACGCCAGTCATTTCCACCCCCAAAAAGTCGAAAGGAAGTTTTACCATGCCGGAAAACAACAATACGTCTGAAACCGTCCAGATGAATCTTGCACCGATCGAGCGCAACGCGGGGCACACTTATAACGAGCATCACGAATGTTTAGCTGCCGGTTCTATGAAGCTGATTCTTGCAACCTGGCCCAAGGCGAAACTGGATGCGCATGCCCTGGATAATGTGGAGATGTTTCGCCAGCGCTTCGGCTTCGAACAGCCTACGGTAGTGCGTAAACAGGTGCTGGAGATCGAGAACAGGTTCGACCTGACTGACCGGGAAATCCGCTGGCTACGTCATTCCGGTCATCTCGTCATCAAGGGAAATGAAGCAAAGATCAAGCCGGCCCGGCTGATGCCGCTGGTGGGCTGGGTGCAGTTGGCTTTTTTCGGTTTTATGTATCTGTTGATGGGGCTACAAATCGCATTCTCTACAGCACCCGCCTGGAAGCAGGGATTGGGCGAGACTGTTGTTGTCGGGGTCAGCTACGGCGTGATGTGGATATTGAATTCGCTCTATATCGCACCGTGGCGTGCGCTCAAGCGTTCGGGGGCATTGTCTTCAGCAGCTCCTCAGAACTGATTGCTCAACCTCGGTGGGATTTACCAGCCTTACCGCACCCGTTCCGGCAACCGCATCTGTTTCGGCAGACAGATCATCCGAAAATCGTACCTATCGATGATCGTGCACCGCGCATTCTGTCTGACCGGGCATACTGCGTATTCGCATCAAAGTAGCCACCAATTCGCAAGGCAATCCTGCCATCCTTTCGCATTTCAAAATTGCCGCTCGTTCGCGTTAACATGTTGCCACTTGCATTTTCCAATAGGTTCCGAGTGGTGTTCTTCGTGAATCACTGCAGTCAAATGACATTCACCTCAGAGAAATAACATGTGTCCGTCATGAGGGTAACAGATTCGCCCAATTCAACCACAGCGTTTTTGAGCTGCGTATAACGCACTGCCCAGCACGATGTATTTCTGCGAGGTCAGCCCCTCAAGGCCCACCGGGCCGCGCGCGTGTATCTTATCGGTGGAAATGCCAATCTCCGCGCCCAGGCCGTATTCGAAGCCGTCTGCAAAACGTGTCGATGCATTCACCATCACCGAACTTGAATCCACCTCGCGCAGGAAGCGCATCGCGCTGGAATAGTTTTCCGTGACGATCGCATCGGTATGCTGCGAGCCGTAAGTACCGATGTGGGCGATCGCTTCATCGAGGTCATCCACGATGCGCACGCTGAGTATAGGTGCAAGATATTCGGTGCGCCAGTCTTCCTCGTTGGCCTTTTTCATCGCGGGAATCAGTTGGCAGGATGCTTCGTCGCCGCGCAGCTCAACTCCCTTGTCCTGATAGATTTTGCATAGCGGAGGCAAAATGGATGCAGCGATCTCCTTTGCGACCAGCAGGGTTTCCATTGCATTGCATACGCCATAGCGATGGGTCTTGGCGTTGTCGGCGATGCGGATCGCCTTGTCGGGGTCTGCGTCCCTGTCGATGTAGACGTGGCAGATGCCATCCAGATGCTTGATCACGGGCACCTTTGCATCGGCGGAGATGCGCGCGATCAGGCTCTTTCCACCGCGTGGCACGATCACGTCGACAAAGTCCTTCATTGTGATGAGTTCGCCCACCGCTGCGCGATCCGTGGTCGTGATGACCTGAACTGCGGTTTCTGGCAATCCTGCGGCTTTGAGTCCCGCATGCACGCAGGCTGCGATCGCACAGTTTGAATTGATCGATTCTGAACCGCCTCGCAGGATTGCCGCATTGCCGGATTTCAGGCATAACCCTGCAGCGTCCGCGGTGACATTGGGGCGGGACTCGTAAATGATGCCGATCACGCCCAGCGGTACGCGCATTTTGCCTACCTGTATGCCTGAGGGGCGGAAATTGAGACCGCTGATTTCGCCTATCGGGTCTGCCAGTTGCGCGATCTGCAGCAGGCCATCGCCCATGGCGCGTATGCTCTTTGGGTTGAGCGTCAGCCTGTCTATCGACGCATCGTCCAGGCCGCCTGCTTTCGCAGCGGCGACATCCTTCGCATTGGCTGCAAGAAGCTCCGGCGACTGGGCCTGCAATGCGGCGGCGATCTCGGTGAGCGCAAGATTCCTGGTTTTTGTGTCGGCCTGCGCCATGATGCGCGATGCGGCTCTTGCCGACTTGCCCGCGCCTTTCATGTATTCCTTGATATTGTCCATAATATCCTTCTTGTATGATGCGTGAAAACGGTGTCCACGGCTTTTTGGTCAGTGAGGCATTCATGCGCGCCGCCGATCTTGGCATTTAGCTATGATCACAAACCTTGCGAATATATTCGAACTCGAAAAAGTCATTTTGTCCATGAAAGGCACTAAAAGCACGAAAATATCTAATTGTTTTAAGTAATCTACTTCACGACAACTTAATCATTAATTACTTCGAACCCAGTTTCAGCAGAAACTTTATTAATTCTAAAGATTATCTCGCAATATGCGTTTTTGACCATTGGTTCCTCCTCCTCACAACAATAACTGACTACTACTTCTGAAAAGAAAATCCCAACTTTTGCTTGAATAAAATCCTCATCATCATTTATTGTCAAAACAGTAGCATCAATATTACTGTCATCAACAAAACCACCTTGACAAGTGCATTTATCTAAAGGCAAACTTCCTAAGTCTAAGTTTTCTATTTCGTTTTTTAAAGCTGATGGAAACTCCTTCGTTTGCCAATTGCTAAGGGCGACTAGTAATTTTAATTTAGGCATAATTCACTACGCTTTCTTTAATTCATTTTGGACAATTTCAGCGCCCTCATGCAATCGTCGTTGCCGAGATCTTTTACCGCTTCCGCCACCAATGTACCTTCCATAAACACCATCCAATGCTTCTAGTGAATCAGGCACCCTTCCCAGTCGTGTACCCGCGCATATGCTCATTCCGTGCTTATCCGGTTTTCACACCCACTCGGCAGGACGCCATATTTTCTGATGGGTTTCGCGAGAAAATTGGCTTGGCGACGATCGTCAGAAGCCAGAAGCGGGGACAGCGCCCCACTTCCTGACTGAAAACGGTATATATTTCTGGCGGGTGTGTTAACCGGATAAGCACGGCTCATTCATCTTGAAAGAAGCTGTCGGTGGGAGGGAACAGCACCATTTTGGGTATCCTAGCATTGCAGTTGCCATAGACCTGTATCGGCGCTACCTGCACGTACCGTTGGGCCTGTGGCCATATGCCAGAATATAGTGAGGAGTCTTCAATAATTTCGACAGTTCCATTGATTCGTACCCTTGCCCGCCTTTCAAAGTCGATAAATAACATGCCAATCTGTGGATTGACGAGAAGATTGCCAAGCGAGTTGAAAAGGTTGTTTCCTCGGTAGTCTGGAAATACGAGAGTGTTTGGATCGAGAACTTTCAGGAGTGGATAGGGTTCTCCTGATACGTTGAACTCTCGCCCTCGAAAACTGCAATCGCATTCACCTCGACCATTCGCAGTAGCGATAAAAAAAAATGGCAATCTCTCAATATAGTCCGCAAGCCCCTTTGATATGGTGTTGCTGAACATGCCGCTAAGGCTAGACTCATTCCAGAAGCCTTCAACACCGAAGCGCCGTTGGGCATCGAGTTCGCCCTCATGAAGTATGTCGAGCTTACCACGCGGTTCGTTTTTTCCTTGATTAGGGTCTTTGCGGCTCATATTTTCAATCTCTCGACAACACGTCCACCTATTATGTGTTCGTGTATGATCTCATTCACGTCGTCAGCATCTACATAGGTATACCAAACGCCTTCTGGATACACCGCAAGAACTGGCCCATGTTCACACCTTCCAAGGCAACCGGACATATTGATTCTGACTCCGCCACTTTTCGAAAGCCCCATTTCAGTACACAGCCGCTTAGCATGATCTTTCATTTTGTGTGCCCCAAAATCCGAACAAGCGCTCCCACTGTCTCGCTGGTTAGTGCAAAAGAAAAGGTGAAAATTGTAGAAGGTATCCTTATCGTGCATAGTCGCCTCGCAATCCTAATGCAAGTGCCGAATCTATTGCGGCAACTGCTTGTTTGATGGTCGCTTCATCTTGCACAAGACTGAATCTTACGTATTCATCCCCAGCCGGTCCAAAGCCAATGCCTGGGGAGACCACCACGCCTGCTGAACTCTGCAATACACTCGCAAAATCCCGAGACCTCATTTCGCGAAAAATATGAGGGATTCGCGCCCAAACGAACATTCCTCCGGCTGGCAAATCCACCTGCCAGCCGATATTATTCAACTCGCTTACAAGGGTGTTGCGCCGACTGAGGTAGGAGGTTTTTACCGTGCTGACGATGTGGCTCCCGTTCCGTAACGCAACAACTGCGGCTTCTTGGATGGGCTTAAATGCTCCATAGTCGAAGTAGGATTTTGCGTGTTTCAGTGCACCCACCAGCTTAGAGTTGCCACACATGAAACCCACGCGCCAACCCGACATGTTGTAGCTCTTAGACATAGTGAAGAACTCTACTGCCACGTCTTTTGCGCCTTTAACCGCAAGAATAGAGGGTGCTTTTTCCTGATTGAAAACAATATCT
Source organism: Pseudomonadota bacterium (assembly GCA_021787435.1). Classification (GTDB taxonomy): domain Bacteria; phylum Pseudomonadota; class Gammaproteobacteria; order Burkholderiales; family Gallionellaceae; genus Gallionella. Next base: position 99,346 of record JAJYLY010000003.1, read on the forward strand.
GCATATGCGAGATCATGAATAACCCACAGGCCGTACCTCTTAGCTAAATAGATCACACGTTCAAAAAAATCAGGCGTTACGCATATACCCGTCGGGTTGGATGGAAAGTTCAGGACGATCACACGTCCCTTACCGGTTAGTCGTCTAATCGAGCGCTCCAACATGGCTTCGTAATTTTCAATTGGGTTAAGCGGCACGCGCATCACGGATGCGCCAGCAATCACGAAAGCGAACTCATGGATTGGGTAAGTAGGATCCGGCACAAACACTATGTCGCCTGGTTGCGTAATCGCTAAAGCCAAGTGGGAGAGCCCCTCTTTGGAACCTATGGTCACGATTGCTTCGGTCTCTGGGTTCAAGCCCACTTGATACCTGTCCTCATACCACTCACTAATAGCAGTTCGGAGTTCAGGTATGCCGTTGCTCGGCGTATACGCATGTGCATCGACTCTCCCAACGCCCGCGATCAGCTCTTTTATCACCACCTGATCCGCTGGCAAGTCTGGCTTTCCTAAACCGAAGTCGAAGAAAATCTCTTGTTCACACTGAGCGTTGATTTGCGCTGTGCTATGTTTTTGCGCTTGGATCGTAGTGAAGAAATAAGGCGGCAGTTTGCGCAAAAGAGGAAACTGTGTGGTTTCCTGTTTATGCTTAACATGCAAATAATTTCCGGTTTGCTTTTCTCTATAATTGAAATCAATCATTCACCCTCCTCGGAAGTAATGCACGGCAGCTATGTCGACGCACACCCATGACTTCGCAGGCTCCGGCCCCGACTCATAGTTGCTGCAAGTAACACCACCCCCAATAGTTAATGGTATGTATGGGAATTCAAGTTTCTGCACTCTGGCTAACCCCGTATCCAAGGTACGCGGAACGTTGTCTTTAAAACTGCCATTTCTCGGTTTAGCCCAGAGCCGAATTCCCGGCCCTGGGTGGGGGCTGCTAGGCGGCTATTTCTTGATGATCAAGCTGGCGATCCAGCAATCTCATTTGTAGCGACCAGAAGTCGTTCCATAGATCACAGTACTTCATGCAAATAGTACGCAACTCATCTTCGCGATTGGAAGTCATCGCTTGTGCGAGGACGTACCACAGATCATCTTCGTGGTCATCGTCGTAAGCCTCAGCACTGTCGTCCTCGCTGGTTCCATGAACGTTGTAATAGCCGTCTTCAACATCCAGGCCGACAGCGCCAGTTGCGCGGCGCAGCGGTGGGCTGTAAAGAATAACCTCTTCCTCTGCAACAGCTAACAACGCAGCAATAGTCGCAAAATTGTCATATGAGGATTGAAGAAACTCTCGAACCTGGATGGATATTCCGCTTGGCTGATACCCGACTCGTTCGGTCAGCGTTATGCCAAACTCATCTAGGACGCCCTCGAAAAGGGGATAATGCGCGTAACAGGGATTTCCCTTGTAATATCCATGTACGTCTGCACCGGGGCGAAACCCAAATTCATCAAGAACGTTCAGCGCAAGAAGAAACCGTGCTGGCATTTTGCTTGCCGGATTAAGCCGAGGTTCAAGTTGCAGACTCAAGTGCTGCGCCATAAGAAGGGCGTCCGTGAATATCTGCACGATGGCATGCCGATATTCCAGATGTATGATCTTCAACGACTCTTTGTCAAACTCGCCATTGTTAAGCGCATTGATTGCTTCATGGCGGGATACCGGATGGTTTCGAATCTGGCTTTTGAGGGAATCGATGAACAAAATATTCCTCTCCCAGATATCTTGGTTGACGCTAGCCTTCATCGCGTCGATGGCATTTTTGCGTGGGTTATCAATGTTTTCAAGCTGTTGTTTCATGGTTTTCTCCGAGTAAATTTAGGTTGCAAAGTATTGCGTCGTTGGATGTATGTGGCATTTCATTTTTCGATATAACCTCCTTTTTTAACCAAACGTTTGGTATTTATATAGAATCAAAAACTGCTACACATTATATTGGCACTCCAACAGCTGATTAGAGAAGGGACTTGATTTCGATATTGGCGCGCAAAAGGGGGCTGTTGTCACCGAAAAGTTTGAGCCAGATTACGGCACCCTCTATGCGGCAAATCGCGTCTTCGGCAAGTCTCCGGGCCATTTCTTTATCATGATGTTCCAAAAATATATGTTCGAATGCGCGGTGCCAGTGTTTAAAAAACGCGCGAAGTAAATGTTCCGCTTCAGGAATGTGGCTAATATCCTCTAAGGACAAATGTGCCATGACGCACGCCTTATACTTTTCAAAATATAATTCGATCACTTTTAGCATTTCTTCTAATCTGATTGACGCCGACTTCGAATCTTCGTAGGCATTTGCAAACACGTTGTCTTTGAATAAAGTACTCAATCTGTGCAAAGAGGCTACGAGGATTTCTTCTTTGCTCCCAAAATGATGATAGATGCTTCCTTTTAATAAGCCAGTCGCGTTGCCAATGTCCCCCATGGAGGTGCCCTTGTATCCCTTTTCACGGAAAAGTGAAATCGCACAATCTAATATGGTGTCAGCGTCAGTTTTTTTCATGGCATATATATTACACAAACGAACGTTTGGTATATTATAATTGCTAGTAAATGGTGTCAAATTAATTTTTTGTGACAATAATCAGGAAGATTAACGAAGGTTCCGACGAAGATTTTTCCTGGAATTCGTATGCGCAATCTTTGGCAATGGACGAAAGGAGCTAAGGCAAAAATTCTTGAATTCGATCCCGGTGCAAAGTTTATGACACTTGATATTCACGCACCAGGTCCTGAGGAAGTTTTCGTAGTCTCTGGGGTATTTAACGATGGTGTTCATGACTATCCGGCAGGCACTTTTATTCATAACCCAGCAAGCTCAGCACATGTTCCTCAGTCAAAACTTGGTTGTGTGATTTTCGTATTTTTCCCAGAAGGTTGAGCAACAGCTTTGGGTTATCTGGAGCCGAAGAAAGTCGCTAAAATGACAGTCAGGGATAGAATGCAAAGAGGTCGCAGAATTTTGAGAATGGCGACTGCGTGCAGTCGGCCAAAAACAGTCAGTCGAGCTCATCCTCCAAAGAGCTCCCTAATAGATTCACGATATAGGAAAAAATAATGTATCGATATTTAGTTACTACTTTTCGCACACCGCAATTTCAAACGTCCGTCATCGACGGGCACTATGCATTCTTAGATCACTTGCGACAGGATGGAAAGCTCGAAATGGCTGGCCCATTTACTGACAAATCGGGTGGCGCTTACTTAATCAAGGCTGCCAGTCTGGAAGAGGCTCAAGCATTGGCTTTCAGTGATCCAGTGCATACAACAAAATCTTCGATAGTTACAGTATACGAATGGGATGCTAAATGACAGACTGCTCGAAGCAGCGAAACTGGTGTACAGGCGGTTTGGGGTTGATGGGTTGAGGTAGTGGAGATTTCTGTAGAGAATCTGATTGTCGAAGTCGGAAACTATACGAGGAAACCATCCACCATGAAGAAGGATAAGCAAAATCAGGAAGTCAGTTCAGCAAGTGAAATCGGGCTGACATTGGACGATCTGGTCAGGCGAGGAGCGAGAGAAGTGATTCGACAAGCCATTGAAGCCGAGCTGGCGGAATTGCTGGCGAATTGCGCAAATGTCACGACGCTGAAGGGCAAACGTGCCGTGGTGCGCAACGGCTATTTGCCGGAGCGTGAGATCCTGACGGCGGCAGGCCCGGTTGCGGTGCAGGTACCCAAGGTGCGCGATCGATCAGGATCGGGCATCAAGTTCAACTCGCACATCGTACCGCCATATGTGCGGAAGTCCCCACGGGTATCGGCAGCCCTGCCGTGGCTGTATCTGAAAGGAATCTCGACCGGCGACATGGGAGAAGCCCTGCGGGTGTTGCTGGGTGAGGAGGCGAAGGGATTGTCGGCGAACGTAGTCAGCCGGCTGAAGACACAATGGGCGGATGAGCATGAGACATGGAGCCGTCGCGACCTGTCGCAGTCGCGTTATGTGTACTGGTGGGCCGATGGCATCCACACCGGGCTGCGCAGCGAGCATTCGGACGGGCAATGCTTGCTGGTGATTGTCGGAGTGACCCCGAATGGCAGGAAAGAACGTGTGTCGATCAGCGACGGTTACCGGGAATCGAAAGCTTCGTGGCAAGAACTGCTGCTTGATCTGAAGCGTCGCGGGTTGCAATCTGGCCCTTTGCTTGCTGTAGGTGACGGCGCTATGGGATTCTGGGCTGCTTTGGAGGAGGTGTTTCCGCAGACCGCGCATCAGCGTTGCTGGTTCCACAAGATGGGCAATGTGCTCAATGCTCTGCCGAAATCGCAGCAGGCCCGAGCGAAGGCGGACTTGCAGGCCATCTGGATGGCTGCAACCCGGGAAGAGGCACTGTCTGCCTTCACCTGGTTCGTTGAAACCTGGCGTGCGAAATATCCGAAGGTGGTGGAGAAGATCGAGAAGGACCGCGACAGTCTACTGGCATTCTATGTTTCCTGCAGAACATTGGGCGCATATCCGGACGACGAACCCGATCGAATCGACGTTTGCCACGGTGCGTCATCGAACCAGCCGCACCCGCAATTGCGTATCACGCGCCACCTTTCTTGGACTGGCATTCAAGCTGATCGAGGAAGCTGAAAAAAGCTGGCGCAAAATTCGGGGTTCAGACAAAATCGAACTGTTGCTGAAGGGAATCCCCTTCAAGAACGGTGAACAGGTCGTGGACGATCAACCTGTTCAGCAGAAACTCGCCGCCTGACGCATCATGCTACAGACCGGCCATACACCACTTTTGACTTTATCTCGGGAATTGAGCATGCCGGCTTGGTAGTAGTCGAGCATCGTTTTGAGGATATCTCAGTCTGTGCAGTAGAACCCGCCCGAGTGGCGGGTTTATATTGTAATGGGTGGCGGTTTTGCGATTGGAACAGGTGGCGGGTTTGGGGTGTAATACGCATAATGGGTAACAAGCCCTGAATTTTTTCAATTTTCATCTTTTGAAAATGGATTTTGTTTTTATGATATTCCATTCTTGTCCAAAACAAGTTATGACGTTGGATCATCCGAAGGTGTAATGTAGACCATAACGAGCGAAGCAAAGTGCAACTGTGTGAGGATGACCGAGCGTGGAGAGGAAGGGTGGAGCGCAGCTGCACGCCGATGGACAAGAACCGGATAGTAGGCAGTGCTGATCAAGGCGAGCGGGCACGGAACCGCGAAGCCAGATTCTCACTCTTTTCACCCAGGATCAAAAAATCTCCGTGCAAAAATTTTCCCTTCAGGGGTAGGCTTCATAAGTGCAGCATACCAATCTTAAATGATCGAAAAGGTCGAGCAGTGTGAATTGGCCTTCCGGCTGTTTCCGAAGTACAGCAGCCATTCAAATGACAGCGCCGCTAGCCGAATGTGTGACCGCAACAGGTTCTCTGCTGCCTTTGCCAGTTCAGTGACCACTGACATCTCATGGCACACAGCCGCCATAGCGCCTTTTTATAATCATGCCATTTTGAAAGCAGACCTTCATGCTCAATTCAGCTCAACCTGAGATGACAGTCCGGTTTGGCGTTAACGGTCAGTCTACAAAATGTCTTGGTAAGACTGCTCAATCAGACCGAACACATAATCAAGATCGCTTGCAGTCGTTAGTGTGACCCTGCGATTTAGTGTCACCGTGTAACTTGTTGCGATCCGCTCGATCATTCCACGCGGATCGTCAAAATCAAAGGGGCGAAGGTCAATCACCAAACGATCTTTGCGGATCAATATCTCTGCGAATATTTTGGTTAACCGATATGTGATGGTGCGCTTACCTGCTTTCTCGATAGTGAATTGATCAAGCAACATGATCTTTTCTCGCAATTCATCGAACAAGGTGCGGATCAAAAATGAGGATTCGGCCTGATCCTTCATCGATTGAATCACGGTTTGGCTTATTTCGACCGGAGCCTGCTGGCTATGATTGAGGTTGTTCTGACGATCGTCCAAGGTCACGGCTTCGATACTAAGCAAGTCGTTATCATAAAGACGAAATTTGAATAGCTCTATTCTCAATGGCACGATTTCGACAGTGTCAATATCATGCTGACTAAAGGACTCGGCGATACATACGACCCGAGGATGTTTCCAATCTAGTCGGATGTTATCTAACACATGCTCTGGCAGTTGTTTTTGCATCAACATTTCAAAAAATCCAGGTTGCTGTACGCTCAGCCATTTTAGGTACGAGAGTGACTGATTAATTACGTTATCGTTTCTATTGCGTTTGTATTCAATAAGCACGGGTGCACCATCACTATCGATTGCGAGAGTATCGATGCGCCCACTTGTTGTACGGTATTCCGATGCTAGCAAGTGCATGTCCAATGCACACAACAGATTGGCCTCGATCAGCCGCTGTAAATCCTTTTCCTTTGCTGGTTGAATGGCACTCAGTATGCTAAGTTCATTAGCAGATATTTTGAATAACGGCATGTCAGTATATCTCCAACTCATTGTTTTGAAATTCTGGTTTTAGGAGGCGGTGGAAATCATGAAGCAGCATGACCGTACACCGCACTCGTTAAATACAGATTCTGATTTAGCCGGCAGTCAAATCTTCTTGACGAAGCAAACCGCAAAGCAGAAAGAACTGGATCATCGTAATTCCAAGAAATCTGGCCAAATCGCGTTGTTTCTCAATACTCAACCCACTTATTTTCCTGGCACCGTTGCTCAAAGAAGCCATGTAGATATAGCTGATGCCGAGATGCTTAGCTATGTCTGCCAGCGTCCACCCCTTTGCTCGAGCTGTGGCATGAATCAGATTAGACAACTCTTGATTTTGGTTGTGTTTGGCCTTGCCACTCATTTAAGTCTCCATTGCAAGTTAATAAATACTTTCATATAGTTTGATTTGATTTCAAACGTAAATATATATTAACAAATTGCAATTAAAATTGCAAGCAAAGATTAATAAATGTTATTATTTCGTTACAATGTTGCGATTTAAATTACAAGAACTCATAGCTGAAAAGACGTTTCGAGACGGGAAACGGGTGACTCTCACTGAACTTTCTGAAGTCACGGGGATCAACCGGGTGACCTTATCCAAAATGATCAACCAGCGCGGCTATAGTACCGTGACTGATAGTTTGGATAAGCTGTGCGATTTTTTTGGTTGTCCCATCGATCAATTAGTTGAACACGTTCCCTCTAGCGAACCGTCTAAGCATAAGTAACATTAATTTGTTTTCCCGTTATAATAAGCTTCAACAGACAGAGCACGGTTTCACTTATTAAGGTGAGGGTATTAATAAGGGTATTGCAATAAAATACATGGCCATTGTGTCTGTATTTATTGGGTATTCAATTGCACCTATCCCACCAATTCAAAAACCAGTTCTTTTAGAACTGGTTTTTTAGTTTCAGAGCCATCAATGTGCCGAAATGTTTGGCCTTGTCGTGCCAGAACAAAGTATCCTTATAATTGCGCGGTTCTTGGCAGCAGCCAAAGGCATACGCGTCCCTTGGAAAATATTATGACACTTTCAGCAATGATCGGCACTGCAACCGAATATGATCTCGATGGCATCATGGCACTGCAGGAAGCCAACCAGCCAGCACAGGGAGGATATTTGTCTGCCAATCTGCCTAGAGCGCGCATTGCGGAGATGATGGCTGTCATGCCTTTGGTTGTGGCGCGGCAAGGAGAGGCAATCTGCGGTTTTCTGATGACCAGCACGCTCGCAATGAACCGGGATGTCCCGATCATTCGCGCGATGCTGAATGCATATCCGGGGGCTGCCGACGCCTATGTTTATGGTCCGGTGTGCGTGCGGGAAGATGCGCGAGGCCGTGGACTGGCGCAGGCCATGTATATCGAATTGCGGCGCCTTCTGCCGGGGCGTGAAGGAATCCTGTTCGTACGGCGCGATAATCCCGCTTCGCTGCGCGCGCATGAGAAAATGGGTATGCGCGAAGTTGCAGGCTTTATCTTCGACGGTAATGATTGCGTGGTGTTTTCATATTCCGGATAGGTCGGCACAACCTGACCCGATTCAGAGTTACTGTGCTATGCGACAGTGTCTCATGGATAAATCTCGTCTTTGGCATCCCCAGGCTGGCCGTGTTTCAACGAACACAAAGTATAATGGCAGACCGTGTCGAGCGGGGTCAGCCGCTGCGGGGAAACTCCGCTTTGGCGTGAATGAATTTTGGACATGAAATGAAGAAACTCTACATTAAAACCTATGGCTGCCAGATGAACGAGTATGACTCGGACAAAATGGCGGATGTGCTGCGCGCCTGCGACGGGATGAGCCAGACAGACAGGATAGAAGAAGCCGATGTCATCCTCTTCAACACCTGCTCGATACGCGAGAAGGCCGAGGAGAAGGTGTTCTCCGATCTGGGGCGCGTGCGCTCGCTCAAACTGGCCAAGCCAGACCTTCTGATCGGCGTTGGCGGATGCGTCGCAAGCCAGGAGGGGGACGTGATCATCAAGCGAGCACCCTATGTGGATGTAGTGTTCGGCCCGCAGACCTTGCACCGGTTGCCTGAACTGATCAGGGCGCGGCAGGAAACGGGAAGCGCGCAGGTGGATATCAGCTTTCCCGAGATAGAGAAATTCGACCATCTGCCGATACCGCAGACGACAAAGGCATCGGCTTTTGTCTCGGTGATGGAAGGCTGCAGCAAGTATTGTACGTTTTGTGTGGTGCCCTATACGCGGGGTGAGGAGGTGTCGCGTCCGCTGGCCGACGTGATGCGCGATATCGAAGTGTTGGTGGAACAGGGTGTGAGAGAGGTGACGCTGATCGGGCAGAACGTGAATGCCTATGCGGGCGAAACCGAAGACGGGGATACGTTGGATTTCGCCTATCTCATCCAGGCCATTGCCGGCCTTTCGGGAATCTCTCGCATACGCTACACAACCTCTCATCCCAGGGACATGAGCCAGAGGCTGATTGATGTTTACGCAAACACGCCCAAGCTCGTGAGTCATCTGCATCTTCCCGTGCAGTCGGGATCGGATCGTATCCTGGCAGCGATGAAGCGCGGGCATACCGTGCTTGAATACAAGTCCATCATTCGCCGCGTGCGCGCGGCGCGCCCGGACATATGTGTTACCTCGGATTTCATCGTGGGATTTCCGGGCGAAACCGAACAGGATTTCGAGTTCACGCTGAAGCTGATCGACGAAATCGGTTTCGACAACAGCTTCAGCTATCTGTATAGCCCGCGCCCTGGCACGCCCGCTGCGGAGATGAAGGACGACACGCCGTCTGAGGTGAAGGCTGAGCGCCTGAAACGTCTTCAGGATCGCCTGTCTGAACAGGAAACGGCTGTGGCGCAAAGTATGCTGGGTTCGGTGCAGCGCGTGCTGGTGGAAGGGATCTCAAAAAAGGATGTGCTTGAACTTGCAGGGCGCACTGACAACAATCGAGTAGTCAATTTCAAGGGTTCGCCAGGCATGACAGGGCGATTTGTGGATGTCAGGGTGACTGAGGTGGTCAGGCACACGCTGCGCGGTGAACTCCATGAAAGCTAGACTTTCGCTAACAGTGCAGTATGCAGCATCTGCACCCCTGCTGCCCACAAGGCAACAACTGCGGCGTTGGGTGTCAATTGCGATGCAGCGGGACATCGGCATGACCTTGCGCATCGTCGACGAGGCAGAGGCGCGTAAGTTTAACCTTGCCTATCGCGGACGTGATTACGCGACCAATGTGCTGACCTTCGTCTATGACGATGCAGGATCAGGCGATGTAGTCATCTGCGCGCCCGTCGTCGAACGTGAAGCGCGCGAGCAGCACAAGGACCTGATGGCGCATTATGCGCACATGACGATACATGCCGTGCTGCACCTGCAGGGCTATGATCACGAAACGGATGCAGATGCCAAGAGGATGGAAGCACTGGAAACCAGCTTGATGGTAAGATTGCATTATCCTGATCCTTATATGGCAATCTGAAAATGCCCGAATCCGAGAGTCATAAGCCGACCCTGTTAGAGCGTCTGTCCGCTCTGTTGCTGCGCGAGCCGGAAGACCGCGAGCAGCTGGTGAAGCTTTTGCACGGCGCCTACGAAAACAACTTGCTCGATGCCGATGCGCTGTCGATGATGGAGGGTGTGTTGCAAGTGTCGGAGCGGCAGGTGCGCGAGATCATGATTCCCAGAGCGCAGATGGATGTGATCGACATCAGCCTCTCCCCAGAAGAATTCATCCCTTTTGTGATCGAAACGGCGCATTCGCGTTTCCCTGTGATCGAAGGCGACAAGGACAACATCATCGGCATCCTGCTGGCGAAGGATCTTCTGCGCTATTACGCAGGCGAGGAATTCAACATGCGCGACATGCTGCGCCCTGTCGTGTTTGTACCCGAAGCCAAGCGCCTGAACGTGCTGCTTCGGGAATTTCGAAGTAACCGTAACCATATCGCGCTGGTGGTGAACGAATACGGCGGCGTGTCCGGCATGGTCACCATAGAAGACGTGCTGGAGCAGATCGTAGGCGATATAGAGGATGAATACGATTTCGATGCGGACGAAGACAACATTATCGCGGACGGCACGGGAAAGTTCCGGATCAAGGCAGACACAGAGATTGCTGATTTCAATGCGGCGCTGGGTTCAGACTTCAGCGATGAAGAATGCGATACCGTTGGTGGCTTGGTGCTGAAGGCCGCAGGGCGATTGCCCAAGTGCGGCGACAGCATTCATCTGGGGGGCTTTACTTTCACTGTGCTGCGCGCAGACAGCCGCAGGTTGCACATGCTGATGGTGGAGCGCGACAAGGCTGGCGGCTGACGATTTCTTATCCGTTGCGTCGTAAAACCCCGCCGTTCAGGGCGGGATATAAGGCGCGGATGCCGTAGGCATCCTTGCTTTTGGGTTGTTCCCTAAGCTGGCGTTTCCTGTTGTTCGATATATTGCTTAATGATGCTGATCGGCACACTGCCGCATGAAGAGGCAAAGTACGATGGCGACCACAACACATTTTTCCAGTACCGCTTTTTCAAGTCCGGCCTTTCCTTCCGCAGTAGCCGAGTGGATTGCGGCTATGAGAATAACGCCGATCTGGTCGGCGCTATCAATGTTTTGGAGCGAGGACATCGCTTGTTAGCCTGTAGAGAATTGGCGCAGTCAGGTCGTTCCGTGAAACAGGAACCCGCCGAAGCGACTCAGGGGGTTGCTCAATGCCACGCCTGAGCGCAGTAAGAATCTTCGTCCTTCAGGGCGGCGGGGAGGATGTCAAGGTGCTTGTTGAACAAGGAGCTGGGTCAACGCATGCCTCGCAAGAGGCCTGTGGTAGAAATATCCCTGCATGATGGTACAGCCCGCGTTTTCAAGATAACTTGCCTGCAGTTTCGTCTCGACGCCTTCGGCGATCAGTTTGAGTCCCAGTTCCTTGGCTATCGAGATGATTGCAAGGATGATGGGCGAATGAGTGTCATCGAAAATGATTTCTTTCACGAACGACTGGTCGATCTTGATCGTATGGATCGGGAATTTCTGCAGGTAGGCAAGCGAGGAATAGCCGGTTCCAAAATCGTCGATGGCAACGCTCACCCCTGTCCGGCTCAGCATGTTAAGCTGGTCTATCGCATGGTTCGGGTTGCGGATACAGATGTTCTCGGTGATTTCGATCTCTATTTGATTAGGAGCAATGTCATAGCGCAGCAAGGCGTCCTTCAGCTTCTTGGGAAAGCCGCGTTCCAGGCACTGCGGAGAAAGATTGATTGAGAGTCTTGACGGGCTGATCCCCGCATTATTCCAGGCGGCAAGATCGCTCAATGTGGCCTCAAGCATCCACTCGCTGATCGGCACGATGAGGCCGTTTTCTTCCGCGTAAGGCAGAAACTCTCCCGGAGTCAGCATCCCCTGTTCCGGATGGTTCCAGCGCATCAGCGCCTCTGCACCCGCGACGCGTCCAGTGGCGCTGTCTACCTGGGGCTGATAGTGCATTTCGAGTTCGCCGCGCTCCAGTGCCTTGCGCAGGTCCTTTTCGAGCGCGAGTTTCTGATGGGATGCATCTATCATCGAAGAGTCATAGAAGCCATGCCCGTTTTTTCCCCGTGCCTTGACGTGATACATCGCAAGGTCCGCATGCCTAATCAGCTCGTCTATGGATGAGCCATCATCAGGATACAGTGCGATTCCAATGCTGGCCGAGATCTGCGCCTCATTGCTGCCGAAGTGGAATGGATGCTGCAAGGATTTGAGAAATTTTTCAGCGACCTCAACGGCATCCTGCTTGTCCTTCAGGTCTGTCATCAGCAGGATGAATTCATCGCCGCCGATGCGTGCGAGCGTATCACCGCGGCGCAGGCATCCTTTCAGGCGAATGGCAACCTGTCGCAGCAGCTCGTCCCCTGTAACATGGCCCATCGTGTCGTTGATAAGCTTGAAACGGTCAAGGTCGATGAACATGACAGCAAGCCTCGTGTCATTGCGCTTGGATTGTATGATGGAAAGACCCAGGCGATCCTTGAACAGCGCCCTGTTGGGCAGATCAGTCAGTATGTCGTGATACGCCTGATAGGTGATCAGCGCTTCGGCGCGTTTGTGCTCTGTGATGTCGCGTGCGACGCCATAGGTGCCGAAGTATTCGCTGCTGTTTTTCCTGGTGTCAGAAAAATACATGCCCATCGAATTGAAAGAGATGGTCAAGAGGGAGTTATCGAACGTGATACTTCCGCACTGCGCCTTGTGGCACTTGAGGCGCAGTTCGACATTGCTCGAAGCACGTTCTCCGACCCGTCTTTCCTGGAAGACGAAGTGGGCCAATTCGATGTCTTCATCGTGAACCAGAACTGAATAATGCTGGCCGATCAGCTCCTCGCGCGTGAAACCGAGCAGTTGGTGTACCCGGTTGTTGACAAAGGTGAAGCGGCCTTCGCTATTCAGCGCATAGATGATATCGGGCGAATTGTCGACGAGATAGCGGTAGTTCTTCTCCGAGTTCTCGAGTTGCATGGTGACACGGCGGTGTTCTTTCGCAAGCGCGCGCTGCTTCAAGACGTTGTCTATCGTCTTCAAGAGCTCTTCTCGCGCATACGGTTTGCGCAGATAGTCGAATGCGCCGCGTTTCAATGCGCCGATCGCCGAATCGATATCGTTGTTGCCGCTGATGACGATCACATCCGTACCCGGCGAGTTGGCGTTGATGGCATTCATGATGTCAAGCCCGCTCATGTCGGGCAACCGCATGTCAAGGAGAACCAGATCAAACTTGTCCTTGATCAGCTGTTCGAGCGCATCCTGACCGCAGTTGGCAGTGAACAGATGGAAGTCGTATGGCTTCAAGAACTCATGCAGGCTGCTCAACATTCTCGGCTCATCGTCAACGAGTAGAATTTTTGGCATTGCCTCGGTATCCTTCTGTGAGGCATCTTTGATGAGTTCAGCCGAAAAAATCAATGATTGCGAGGCATTCATCTTTGTGTTGCCGCGTATTTTCGGTCGGTGTCCGCTTGTTTCTGCAAGGCGGGGGCAGGGAGGAGAACTGTGAAGGTGGTTCCCGATGCATTGCTGTCGAAACTGATGAGTCCATCGATCTTCTTGATCAGGTCATGGATGATGCTAAGGCCCAAGCCGCGATTTTCCCCGCGCTTGCTGCTTTGCACTGGAGAGAAAAGGTTGGCAAGTACGTCGGCTGGAATGCCGGTCCCGGTATCGCTGATGCAAAGTTCGCAATAGGCGCGGGCATCGCGTATCTTCTGGCCGTTGTTTCTGACTTCAATGGTTCCTCCGTCGGGCAGCGCCTCGACGGCGTTCTTGATCAGATTGAGAAGTATCTGCTTCAGCGGGTCGGCAGAACCCAAGATCATGTCGGGCTGTTCGCTGGTCTTGACGACGATGTGCACGGAGGAGGGGAGATAGCGGCTGATGGAAAAGAGCCGCACCACGTCCTTCAGTACGCCGTTGACTTCCGTGGTTTCCTCTTGGGCCTGTTGCGGTCCAGCGAGTCCGCCTACGATGCGGCCGACACGGTCGATCTCTTCATTGAGTATGGACAACTCTTCAACGACAGGCTCATGCCTAGCCAGCTTGTCATCAAGCACGCCCAGATAATTCTTGATGATGGAAAGCGGGTTGTTTACTTCATGGATTACTTTGCGCGAGGCTTCCTGGTGTTCCTTGTTGACTCTGGCGATGTTCTTTTCAATTTCAACGCGAAGCGTTGTGGATGACTTCAGCGAGGCAGCGGCCTGAGTCGCGAATGATTTGAGGAAGCGTTCGCTGTTCCAGAGTTCGGATGCCTGCGGGGCGGAGAGTCCGCCGACCAGAACGCCCAGGCAGGATTGCTCGGTCATCAGCGGCATGTAGACCAGATATTCCGTCTTCATGCTGCGCAAGAGTTGCTGGTCGGGGATGCTCAAGTCAGTGTCATCATGTCCGATAAAGATCGTCTGTCTTTTTCGGACCGCCTCTGCAATGGCGCTTTCGCCAGTCAAGGGGATGGAGAGTTCGCTCAAGCGCTGCTGGTGTTCGGTGATGGGAAACCCCGTCAGCCCCTGTGCATGATGAAGCAGTAGCAGCGTATCATCAAAATTGAACAGCGTGCTGGCAGTGCGGGCGATGGTTTCGAGAAGTTCACGTCCATTGCAGCGTGAAAATGACTGGGAAGCTGCCGCCACCAGCGCGGTATTTCTGACGTCGTCAGCCAGCCTTGCTTCGGTTTTATCCTCGACCTGTGCGGGAGGGTGGTATGAGGCCGCAGGGGGCGGTGTTTCATTCAAATCTATGCCGAAATAGGCAGCCGCAGTCCGGGTCTGGGTTGTAACGCCATTCAAGATGGCTTGCATATCGGCATCGCTTATGCCGCACAATTCGCCTGCGCCTTTCAGTGCTTCGGGTTGATAGCTACTCAGAAGATGCGCCAGATTAACCAGGCGTATCAGCGGATGAGCGGATTTCAGCCGGCCTGCTGGCTCATGATGGTAGCGCACGCTGTCGGCCATAAACGAATCCAGGTTCCAGCGTTCGATGAGCCATGCGCCGGCTTTGGCATGCGTCATTCCCATCGAGCTCATTTCGACGGAACATAGATGTTCGTCATCCATAGCCATGAAATTTGCGGCATATTCGGGTGCTGCACTGAGCAACGCCAGCCTGCCGACATCGTGCAGCAGGCCTGCAAGATAAGCTTCCTCGCTGTGGGGATAGGACATTTTTTTGGCGAGTTCGCGGGCGATCACAGCGGCCTTTAAGGCATGCACCCAGAAACCCTCAAGATCAGTGCTGCGTGAAAAATTGCTGAATGTATGGAATATCGATTCGCTGATTACCAGCGTCTTTGTCATTTCGACGCCCAGCATGTTGAGAGCCTGCATCAAGCCAACCTTGCGGCTGCCGCGGCTATAAGCGGCGCCGTTGGCAATGCTAAGAATTTTAACTGCCATTCCTGCATCATGTGCAATGAGCTTGGCCAACTCGCCGATCCCTGCTTCATCTTTCTGGCAGAGATGGAGCAATTTGGAAAGTATCTGAGGCATTACCGGCAGGCGTGCTACCAGTAATCGATTGCGAATGGTTTGTTCAGTTCTTTGCATTTTGCGAGGGCCGTCACTGAAATCGTGCAGCACTGAGCTCCCAAGCGTTCATTATTATGGAATCAAAAACACTCTTGCGTTTGAAGATATTTAAAACCCCGTTAATATAACGATATCACATTGCGCCTGAAAAATGCAGCAAAGATTATAAGCAAACACAGATTCTTTGCGCTGCTCCTTGAGGCTGAGGATTTTTACGAAAATTTTGACGGAAGTTGATCTAGATCAATATTCATGAGGACTCCTGAATATATCCTTTGCTCCGGCTGTTTGGCCTACCTAACTACGGAGGATGTCAAAATGCAAAGTGCGCTGTCAGTTATATTTGTCTTGTCACCATTTCTTATTCTGGCTTTCATGATCATGTTCAGCGGTTCTCCTGCACGGCATTGAGATGATCAGGAAGAGGCTGATGCGCTACAGGCGTTTTCAGCCAGCAAGTTGAAGTTTTCCGGCAATGATCGCGTTTCCCAATCCCTCGCTTGCGAGGGATTTTTTTATCCCCTAACGGGCAAGGCATAGATACCACCCCCTGAAAATGAAATTCGTCATGCCCGTTTCCCTCACTCAAATCCTGAAGGAATAGCTAGCCATCGATTAAGCCCGCAAGCGGGCAAGTTGCAGGTTATCTCCCAAAGGGCGAGAAGACCAACGAACGCTTGCGTGTGCTTCACAATAAACGGCATCCAATTAAAGTAACATCAAAGGTAGCCGATAACGGTATACGACGTTATTTGAATCGGGCGAAAGACCCCGATTGAGCTTAAAGAGGAGCAGTAATTGAAGAACAACCAACCGGTCACGCAGCATGAGCAGCCATTGCAGCGGGGCACGCTGCTCGTATCCAAAACCGATCTCAAGGGCATCATCACCTATGCAAACGACGCCTTTGTCAAGGTAAGCGGTTTTTCAAGGGAAGAGCTGATCGGCAAGAACCACAACATCGTGCGTCATCCGGACATGCCGCCACAGGCTTTCAAGTGGCTTTGGGATACGCTGTCAGCGGGCCTTCCCTGGCGCGGCATCGTGAAGAACCGCTGCAAGAATGGTGATCATTACTGGGTGAAGGCGCTGGTCTCGCCCATCAGTGCCGACGGCAGAGTCATCGGGTATCTGTCGGTAAGGTGCGCGCCGTCGAGAAATGAAATCAACGAGGCGCAGTCGCTGTACCAGAATCTCAATGAAACCGGCGCTGCGATAGGGTCGAAATTCGACCGCTTCAGGTTCAAGAATCTTTCGCTGAATCTGAAACTGCAGCTGCTCATACAGCCGGTATTGTTCTGCGTGCTGGCCAGCGCTACTTATCTGCTGTATGCGGAGATGAAGACATCCATGCTGGAGCACGCAAAACAGCGCTCCGAAGCGACCGCGATGCAGGTGATAGACAGCGCCAACATGCTGATGGTGACGGGTCAGATCAGCGAGCCGGAAAACCGCAAGCTGATGATCAGGAAGATCATCGAGGGCCAGCATCTCACGACGTTAAGCCTGGTGCGCACAGAACAGGTGGTCAGGCAGTTCGGTCCTGGCCTGCCAGAAGAACATCTGGACGATCCGCTGGTGAAAGAGACGATAGAGGCATCGGTCAAAGCGGGCAAATCTCTACCGCATTTCAGTCAGGATAGGGTCGGGGACAAGTTGATTTTCAGGGCGATTACGCCTTACATCGAATCTCACTCATTCCACGGCACGGACTGTCTGAGTTGCCATACTGTCGAAGTGGGCAGCTCAAACGGGGCATCTGATCTCACGCTGGACCTGACCCGTGAATATGCACAACTTCACAATCTGCTGATGACTTTGATGGGCTCTCAGATCGGTATACAGCTGTTCATTTTTCTGGTGATGAGGTTCGGCTTCAAGCGCTTCGTTGAGCGTCCGCTGGTCGGAATGGAAAAACAGTTCGAGGGCGTGATAGAAGGCAATTTGGCGAACGATATCGACATCTCGGGGCGTGATGAGCCCGGGCTCTTATACTGCAAGCTGCAGGTCATGCAGTCCCAGATACAGGTCATGCTCGACGAGATGGAGCTGGCTGCATCGGTGATCATGGGGCGCAGCACGGAGCTGGATGAAAAAGTGGTCAAGGTGGCGGAACATTCTGCCAACCAGCGCAACAACATCCAGCAGATCACAGGTTCCATGGAGGACTTCAGCAGGTCCGTATCGCAAGTCGCACAGGATGCCATGGATTCCGCGGGTGCAGCCATCAGTTCCCAAGATATGATAGAAGAAAGCAACAGGCGCATGGAGCTGGCGATACTCTCGGCGTCCAAGGTGGTCAAGGCGGTGCGCTCATCGAGCGATGCGATAGACAACTTGAAGTCTGCCATCCAGAAGATAGGCGACATCAGCAAGGTCATCAAAGAGATTGCAGATCAGACCAACCTGCTTGCGTTGAACGCCGCTATAGAGGCGGCCCGCGCCGGCGAGCAAGGCAGGGGTTTTGCGGTGGTGGCAGACGAGGTGAGGAAGCTCGCCGAGCGGACGGGTTCGAGCACGACGGATATTGCCAGCATGGTCGGAAATATTCATGCGGTGAGCCAAAGCGTGGTGGAGTCCATGCATGAAGCGATACGGGAAGTCGAGGAGGAGTCTTTGATCGTCCATGAGAACGGAGAGACATTGAAGAAGATCATGGATGTGAGCCGCATGGTGACCGGGAATGCGCAGCGCATTGCAGAAGTTTCCAAGAATCAGTCCGTTGCCAGTGTGAATGTGTCGCACAATCTTGAAAGCATTTCCGATCTGGTGACTAGCAATGTGAGCATCGCAGAGGATGCCAGATACGCATCGCTTGAACTGTCAAAATCTGCAACCGAGTTGCAGGAAATGATTAGGCAGCTCAACAAGAAGTGATGCGTCAGCCGGCAAGGCAGTTCAAATAGACAGAGGCGTCTGGCTGGGTTCGGGCGCGCTGCGCCTGCCAGATCATCTCGCTTAAGCATTCCATCATGCGGTGCTGGGCATCGTGTTCCGACCCGAACTGCCGGGTCAGGCGAACGAAATGCGCGCGTATTCCCTGAGGCTGGTCTATCGATATCTGCTCCTCGATGGCAAGATGCATCATCAGGTGCAAAAAGGGGTTAGGCTCGCCCTGCTCAGGCAGATATTCGCGATGCAAGAAGCGCCCGGGTTCTTCGAATATCGAAAAATATTCCGGGTGCTTTTCGATCAGCTGGGCTGCAAGATCCTCCAGCGGTGTAAGGATCTCATTCGACCTTCTCTTGCGCCATGTCTCGAACAGGAAGCTTCTTGCCTCATCGCGCGACGGATTGAAGAACATTTGTGTTTCCTTGGTTTATGAGGTCTTGCTTTTGTACTCGCAAAGATCGTAGATCAGGCACTCGGCGCATTTGGGTTTGCGCGCCTGACAGACGTAGCGTCCGTGCAGGATCAGCCAGTGATGTGCGTCATGCAGGAATTCTTTCGGTATCACCTTGAGCAGTTTTTTTTCGACTTCGAGTACGGTCTTGCCGGGTGCAAGATTGATGCGGTTGGCAAGGCGGAAGATATGCGTATCCACGGCAATCGCGGGTTCACCGAACGCTGTGTTGAGGATCACGTTGGCGGTCTTCCTTCCCACGCCCGGCAGGGCTTCGAGCGCTTCGCGGGTTTTCGGCACTTCTCCTTTGTGCTGTTCGATCAGGATGCGACAGGTCTCTATCACATGCTTGGCCTTGGTCTTATAAAGCCCGATGCGCTGGATGTACTGGACGAGTTTTTCTTCGCCGAGCTCGAGTATTGCCTCCGGCGTATTGGCTATGGGATAGAGTTTCCTGGTTGCCGCATTGACGCTGAGGTCGGTTGCCTGAGCCGAGAGCATCACCGCTACCAGCAGTTCAAACGGCGTTGAATATTCCAGTTCTGTCGTCGGATGCGGGTTGGCCGCCTGCAGGCGCTCAAATATCTCGCGGCGCTTGCTTGGGTTCATGCAGCAGGAATGGCATCTGTAAACGTGATGCGTTTTGCCTCTGCGCGCTGATTGAGCCAGTTTTTGCCGGCGATCAGGCATCCCAAGGTGATGAATGCGCCTGGCGGTAATATCGCCAGCAGGAAGCCGTGATAGTCGGGCACTACGGTGATCACCAGCGACTTGGCGGATGCACCCAGTGCGAGATCGATGCCCGACAGCAGCGTGCCGTGCCCCATGATTTCGCGAAGCCCCCCCAGCACTGCCAGCACCGCGGTCAGTCCCAGGCCCATCGCCATACCGTCGAAGGCGGACTGGATGGCCGGGTTTCTGGCCGCAAAAGCCTCAATGCGTGCCAGCACGATGCAGTTGGTGACGATCAGCGGAATGAAGATGCCCAGCACCACGTAAAGTGAATAGAGGTAGGCATTCATCAGGTACTGGATTGCAGTGACCAGCACGGCGATGATCAGGATGAAGACTGGAATGCGCGCTTCATTGGGAACCAGCTGGCGGATCATTGCGACGGCGGCGCCTGACAGCGCCATCACGATGGTTGTGGCAAGACCCAGGCTCACGCCGTTGACGACCGATGTGCTGATGGCAAGCAAAGGGCACATGCCGAGCAGTTGCACCACACCGGTGTTCTGTTTCCACATGCCGTTGTAGAAGATGTCCTTGAATTCCTGATAGCTCATTTGCGTTCTCCTGCGAACAGCGCATCGCGATGCAGCGCGAAATATTGCAAGGCCTTGTGCACGGCTTTCACCACAGCGCGCGGTGTGATGGTCGCACCTGCCATGTAATCGAATTTTCCGCCGTCTTTCTTGACTTTCCAGTCGTCATCATTGTACTGCGCGTTCGATTTGCCATCAAATCCCGTGATCCAGTCGCTCCTGGCGATGTCGATATAGTCGCCAAGACCCGGCGTCTCCTTGTGGGAGACCACGCGCACGCCGGCAAGTTCGCCGTTTTCGCGTATCGCGATCAGCATATATATCTTTCCGCTGTAGCCATCCGGGGCGACTGCCTCGATCACCGCCACCGATGGCCTGCCATGAAGGCGCGCACGGTAGGCGGTGGTTTCTCCTTCATTGCCAAGCAATGGATCGGGCGACAGCTTGATCGTGTCTTTGAGGATGTCGTTGTCGTAGAGACTTTGCGGCAGAATCTGCGAGATCAGTTTGAGCTTTTCGGCTTCGACACTTTTTTCGATCCGTTCGTGAGTCTGGCTGTAGATAAAGGCCAGCAAAGCCGTGCCGAACAGCGCGAAGGCGGTCAGGTTGAGCGCGGTCAGCAGCGCCGCCTTTGCCATTGTGCGTCTCATGACCTGTCCTTTCTGCCGAATACGGCAGGCTGGGTCCAAGCATCGATCAGCGGCACGCTGATGTTCATCAGCAGGGTGGCGAATGCCACGCCATCCGGGAAGCCGCCATACACGCGTATCAGAAAGGTCAGCAGTCCTGCGCCGCATGCGAAGATCATGCGTCCCTTGGGCGTGGTGGGGGAGGTGACGGGGTCGGTCAGTATGAAGAATGCGCCCAGCATTGCGGCTCCAGAGAACCAGTGAAACAGGGGGGGGGCGTAGCGGGAAGGATCGACCAGATGAAGCGCGCCCGATACAGCAAACAGGGTGACTAAGAAAGCGACTGGTATGTGCCAGCTGATGATGCGGCGAAAAAACAGATAAAGGCCGCCCAGAAGAAATCCAAAAGACACCCATTCGCTGCCAACGCCAGCAAAGTGCCCGTAAATCGGCATGTCGAGGATGGTCTTCATCTGCCCATTCATGTGCAGCTGGGTCTTCAGCGTATCTAGCGGGGTGGCCATGGTGACTGCATCAAGCTTGATGTCTCCGGGCAGGATACCATGGAAGATGTAGTTAAGCTGATCCGAAAAGCCAAGCGTGATATCGCCCAGCCCATCAGGCGTGAGCCAGTGCGTCATGTAGGACGGAAACGAGATGATCAGCACCGCGTAACCCACCATCGCGGGGTTGAAGGGGTTGTTGCCCAGGCCGCCGTAAAGATGCTTGGAGATGCTGATGGCGAACATCGTGCCGACTACCACTAGCCACCAGGGGGCAAGTGGCGGGATGGACAGTGCCAGCAGCCAGGCGGTGAGCAGCGCGCTGTTGTCTTTCAAAAAAGGCGCGACCGGGCGGTTTCTAAGTTTCAGCATCAGCGCTTCTGTGGCAAGGGCCGTGAGGCTGGCGAGCAGCATGGAGACAAGGATGGCCGGTCCGTAAAACCAGACGTAAAACAGTATGCCGGGAATCAGTGCAAAGAGCACCTGCAGCATGATCTCGGATACGCTGGAGGGCTTGGTGATGAAGGGTGAAAAGGCCATGTTTATTCCCTGGTGTGCGTATCAGTCGAGGCCTGAGCAATTTCTCGTATTCTTGCGCGTCTGGCCTCGATATCAGCGATCTCGGCCAATTGCTGCGGCGTTAGCTGTTCGGTGTTTTTGGGCTTGATCGTGGCCGCCTGTGCCCTGGCGTGATCGATCGCCGCCTGTATCTTGCGCTGTGTCTCGTCGACAGGCCCTGTATCCGGCTTGTCGGAAACAGGCGCGGCTTCACTCTTTGTGGCGGCCTTTTCCTTGGCCGCCAGCTTCTCCGCCTTCTCGCGCTTCTCGCGCTCGAGGCGACTCTCGCGGAATTCATGACGTTCGCGCGCCGCATTGGCCGCCTTCTGGCTGGCCTGTTGCGCCCATATCTCGCTTTTGGCAAAACGGTAATATTGTACCAGCGGAATGTTGCTCGGGCAGACATAGCTGCATGCGCCGCATTCTATGCAGTCGAACAGGTGGTATTCCTCGGCCTTGGTGAAATTCTTTGCGCGCGCATGCCAGTACAGATCCTGCGGCTGCAGTTGTGCGGGGCATACATCGGCGCAGCGCGTGCAGCGTATGCAGGGCAGCACGGTTTTGGGCGGGGGGAACAGTTGGTCTGATGCAGCGATGATGCAGTTGGTTGCCTTGATCACTCCCGCCTGATCGGATGGCAGCAGCACGCCCATCATGGGTCCTCCCATGATATAGCCGTTGGTACCTTGCAGGGCGCCTGCCTGGGCGACCAGTTCGATGATGGGCGTGCCGATCAGCGTCTCGAGGTTTTGCGGGGAGGCGACGTTGCCTGTGACGGTGACGATGCGCGAGATCAAGGGTTCGCCAAAGCGTATCGCGCGCCAGGCGCTGTAGGCTGTACCCACATTGAAGCACTGCACGCCAAGGTCGGTTGAACGCACGCCTGCAGCGACCTCGATGCCGGTCAGCACGCGGATCAGCTGTTTTGCGCCGCCGCCGGGATATATCGTCGGCACTGCGACGATTTCCATGTTCGCATGCTTGCCCGCTATCACGGCAGAGCGCATCGCGTGAATGGCTTCGGGTTTGTTGTCCTCGATGCCAATCAGCACTTCGTCTGCATAAAGCAAGGTGCGCATGAGTTCGGCGCCCGCGAGTATTTCTGCTGCGCGTTCTCTCATCAGGAGGTCATCGCAGGTGATATAGGGTTCGCATTCTGCGCCGTTTATGACCAGCGTCTTGATCTTGTGCTTGTGCGCATAAAGCTTCATGTCGCTGGGAAATACAGCCCCCCCCAGGCCCACCACGCCCGCGTTGCGCAGGCGATGACGCAGTTCGGTGTGGGGCACGCTTTGCCAGTCATCGATTGGTTCGAGTTCCAGCCATTCCTCAAGGCCGTCCGGTATCAGCGTGATGCAAAGTTCCGGCAGCCCCGAAGGATGCGCAACAGGCTGCATGTCGATGGCCGTCACCGTGCCTGAAGTCGACGCATGCACGGCGCTTGAAACATGGCCGTCCGCACGTCCTATGAGCTGGCCCTTTTGCACGCGTTCGCCCACTTCGACCACCGGCCGTGCGCTGTGGCCTACATGCTGATGCAGCGGAATGATGAGCTTTGACGGAAGCTTTGCCTTGGCAATCGGTTTGCCGGTTGACTGCGTTTTGCAGGTGGCAGGATGCACGCCACCGTGAAATGTGTAGAGTTTTCTCATGGCGCGGCAGTCTGTGAAGGCGTCAGCGCGTATACTGGATATTTCCACTTCCAGTTACCGGTGCTCTCTTCTATGGACACCATGCTGATGCAGTCTACCGGACAGGGCGGTAGGCATAATTCGCAACCCGTGCACTCGGCGGCGATCACGGTGTGCATCTGTTTCGCGGCGCCGACGATGGCATCCACCGGGCATGCCTGTATGCAAAGTGTGCAGCCTATGCAGGTGGATTCATCGATCCGCGCAACAGCCTTGGGTTTGGTCACGGTCGAGCTGCCGAAAGGTTTGAATTCCATGCCGAGCAGATCGGCCAGCTTGCGTATGCCCTCCTCGCCTCCCGGGGGGCACTGGTTGATGTCGGCAGCGCCTTCCGCGATGGCTGTCGCATAAGGCTTGCAGCCGGGATAGCCGCACTGGCCGCACTGGGTCTGCGGCAGAACCGCATCGATCTTGTCGACCAGCGGATTGCCTTCGACGCGAAACCTGATTGCGGCAAAACCCAGCACTGCGCCCAGCGTGATGGCAATCGCAGCCATAGCCAGCAATGCGCTGAACATTATTTAATCAACCCGGAAAATCCCATGAAAGACAGGCTCATGAGTCCTGCGGTGACCATCGCGATCGCAGAACCCTTGAAGATGCCAGGCACGTCCGCCCCTTCCATGCGCTCGCGCAGGCCGGCGAACAACACCATCACCAGGGTGAAACCCAGCGCACTACCGGCCCCGAAAATTAGCGATTGCATGAAGTTGTGCTTTTCCTGCACATTGAGCAGCGGCACACCCAAAACGGCGCAGTTGGTGGTGATCAGTGGAAGATAAATGCCCAGCGTCTGGTATAGCTCGGGGCTGGTTTTCTGTATCACCATTTCGGTGAACTGCACGATGCCTGCGATCACCACGATGAAGGACAGAGTGGTGAGGTATGCAAGGTCGGGACCCAGCAGATAATGGTTGATGAGATAGCTGGAACCCGAGGCCAGCGTGAGCACGAAGGTGGTGGCAGCGCCCATGCCGACGGCCGCTTCCAGTTTCTTGGAAACGCCCATGAACGGGCATAGCCCGAGTATTTTGACCATCACGATGTTGTTCACGAACACCGCGCTTAGCAAGAGTAAAAGATATTCAGTCATCATCGTTGCGATTCCCTATCAGGCGTGGATTATCCGATGATTCAGGGGCGGCTTCAACCGCTTTGTTGGCATAACTATAGGCCAAAGCGCAATAAAAGGTCAGGGCTGCAAGCCGCGGATCGCCTCGGCGCATTCGGAAACGAGCCTGGGTCCGCGATAGATAAGGCCGCTGTAGAGCTGCACAAGGGATGCGCCTGCGCTGATTTTCTCGGCCGCATCGGCGCCGCTCAGGATTCCGCCTGCGCCTATGATGGGCAGTGCGCCCTGCAGATGAGCTGCAAGCTTTCCGATCAGTGCGGTGGATTTGTCGCGCAGAGGCAGGCCGGAAAGACCGCCTGCCTCGTGTCCATGCATCAGATGCTCGACGTCTGCCCTGGACAGTGTGGTGTTGGTTGCGATCACGCCGTCTATCCTGTGACGCATCAACAGGCTTGCGATTTGCGCGATCTGCCCGTCTTCCATGTCGGGTGCTATCTTGAGCGCGATCGGCACATATCTGCCTTGTTTGTCGGCAAGCATTTCCTGCTCTGCCTTGAGCTGCATCAGCAGGTCGTTGAGGGCTGCCTCATCCTGAAGCTGGCGCAGGTTTTTTGTATTGGGAGATGAGATGTTGACCGTGACGTAGCTTGCATGAGGATATACCCTACGCAGGCAGGCGAGATAATCGCTGGCGGCATTTTCGATGGGCGTTGCGGCGTTCTTGCCGATGTTGATGCCCAATATCCCGCGATAATTCGCGCGTTTGACATGTTCGATCAGAACATCCACGCCTTCGTTGTTGAAGCCCATGCGGTTGATGATTGCAGAGGCTTCGGGCAGGCGGAACAAGCGCGGCTTGGGATTGCCGGACTGGGGTAGGGGGGTGATGGTGCCGATTTCGATGAATCCGAAATCCAGACTGGCCAATCCGTCTATGCATACACCGTTCTTGTCTAGCCCTGCGGCAAGGCCGACAGGGTTCGGAAAACTCAACCCCATCACGGTGCGTTTATCATCCGGGATCGCAGGTGAGACAAGGCCGCTTAAGCCCAGCTTGTACAACGCGTTCAGGCCGGAAAGCGTCAGATGGTGCGCAGTCTCCGGGGGGAGCTTGAACAGGGCGCGGCGTAACAGGGAATACATTCAGTTTTCCTCGTCGTCTTTGAGTGTTTGCCAGATGCCGTTTTGCAGCCCTTCTGCAGGCTGATAACGGGCCTTGTAGGACATTTTGCGGCTGTTTTTTATCCAGTAGCCCAGGTAAACGTAATCGAGACCGAGCTTGCGGCACAGTTCGATTTGCCACATCACGTTGTATACGCCGAAGTGAGCGCGCGGGGCATCCGGGTCAAAAAAGGTATATACGGATGACAGGCCATCGCTTAGCAGGTCGATCACGCTGACCATGCGCAGTGTCCCGTGCCCGTCATGAGCCTGATCGAAGGGCTCGTCCTGAGCATGGCCGGGAGGATCCCTGAATTCCACCAGCAGCGTATCGATATGGCTTTGAAGCAAAAAGGTCCGATAGGCTTCGCGGTCGTCATTGTCCATGCCGCCATTGCGATGGCGCGCACGCTGGTAGCGCTGATAAAGTTCGTAATACTCGTCCTTATCCTCGAGCGGATGCAAGGTGGCCCTGAGATCGGCATGCTGTTTCCATGCGCGCAGCTGGGAGCGGTTTGGCTTGAATTGCTTTGCCGCCACCCGCATCTGCACGCATGCATTGCAGGTATCGCAGCGCGGACGATAGATATAAGTGCTGCTGCGCCTGAAACCGTGCCGCACCAGTTCGGAATAAAGCGGCGTATTGATCAGGAAGGTGGGCGTGGCAACCTGGGAGCGCGCCTGCAGATCCGGCAAATAGCTGCATGGATAAGGGGCGGTCAGGTAAAAATGCAGCGCGGAAATGCGTATGTCGTTGAATGAGCTCATATTCAAAGTCAGGATTCATGCCGCAAGGGCATTCCCACGAAACAACGGAGCTAAAGCTCCTGTTTCTGAGTGAAGGATAATTGTTTCAGTATTCATGATCGGATTGCCAGTTGACCGGCTCACAGTTTAGCAACTCTTCTAGCCTTGCAATAAATATATCGCGCGGAATCAGCCTTGCGCCTAGTGATGCCAGGTGAGGCGTGTACATCTGGCAGTCTATCATCAGGTACCCCTGCCTGCACAAGTGCGCTAGTGCGATCTTTGATGCGTTGGCGGCCAGGCTGAACATGGATTCGCCGTAGAACATGCGGCCTATCGCAACGCCATACAGGCCGCCTGACAGTTTTCCATCCATCCAGATTTCGATCGAGTGCGCATGGCCTAAGCGGTGCAGTTCGCAATAGGCGGCAATCATCTGCTCGTCTATCCAGGTGCCGGGCTGGCCGTTGCGCGGCGCGGCGCACGCGCGCATCACCTGTTCGAAGGCAGTGTCGGTGAGCACCTCATGGGGCTTGTTGCGCAGCACTTTGGCGAATGAGGCGGATATTCTGAACTCTTCCGGGAAGAGCACCATGCGCGGATCAGGGCTCCACCACAGTATGGGATCGCCTGCGCTATACCACGGAAAGATGCCGTGGCGGTATGCGTCCAGCAAACGGCGAGACGTCAATGCTCCGCCCGCTGCAAGCAGGCCGTTGGGCTCGCGAAGCGCCTTGGCAACAGGCGGGAAGGGGGAGTTTTCAGTCAGCCAGGGTATCATCGTCTGTACAAGATGGGTGCAGATATGTTTATATTGCCACGGGATGACATGTAAAACATCGGGGTTGGTGAATGCTGGGAAAAATTTTTGGCAGGAAATGCGATCATCCGATGGCGGATGTCAAATCTGCGCAAGCATTGCTGAATAATCTGCCAAAAAATGACACGCTCAAGTCGATCATGGAATTGACTGATTGGATCGAATCGGTTGCCAGCCGCGAAGACTTCAGGCTGGCTGATCAATGGTCGGTGCTGAATCTTCTCGATGAGACGGCGCAGCCTTACGTGAAAAAACTGGTGTGCGAATATTTTACCCTGCCGGATATGCACGCATTCCAGGGCAACCGCCTGTGCATGGCGCTTGGCAATTTTTCCCGCCAGATGTGCAATGCCTATTGCCTGATGTTTGCACGTTACTGCAAGAATGATGCGGTCGCAAGATTGCCCGTGCTGGTGGCGCGCGCGGTGCGTCTGATGGGCGAGCAACTGAAATACATGGTAGTGCACTATCAGACACACGACGAAACCGTATGGCGCAATTTTGCAGCGCTCTACCATCATGCAGAGCAGCAGGGATATTTGGACGATACTGTGAACCTGTACCCTACTGTCACTGGGACGGTCAGAACCGAAGCGGGCAAGCTGACGGCGTGGTACGCATGCGGGATCACCTCCTTGAGCCCGCGCAGCATGCATCTTGCCGAACTTATCTTCGCCAAAAACAGCGACGCCATTGCGGTCAGCGGCGATCCAGGCAGTCAGGACTTTTGCAGCTTCGACCTTAGCCTTTCGCGTCCGCCGGTGCGCATCCTTCAGGATGCGAAGACGAGTCCCGGGTTGCGCTATGTCAGTGTGGTGAGGATGCAGGCAAGGCTTGAAGCACTGATCAGGATACTGGAAAAGAATATCTTGCCCGAAGAGATGCATCTGGGCTGCGCTTATACCGCAGAATGGGTGATGGAGGCGGCGCAGTATGTTGTGAGTCATGTGGCTACACCTCCGCAGCGTCTGGCCAAGAGACGCGAGTTGAAGGCCAAGCTGTCGGTTGTCTTTGGCTGCGAAAACCTGCTTGCCTGTGCTGCCGGCAGGGAAATGGAAGTCATGCAGATGACGCTTGAAAATGCCAGCCCCGGCGGTTTTTATGCAGAACTCTCGGGGAAAGGTGCGGACAGCGTGCGTATAGGCCATGTTTTTGGCGTAAAAAATGCGGGTGGTCTGGGCGTCTCGATTGTCAGGCGCCTGTCGCGCGATGCTGAAGGCAAGTTGCATGCGGGTGCGGAAATATTGACCAATCGCGCAATCCTGGTCACGCTGCAATCTGGGGAAGGCGGAACACAGCTCTGGCTGCATGCGGAAAACGGACTGGCGACAATGCTGATGCAGGCAGATGTTTTTTCCATGCAGCGCAGCCTGAAGGTTCTTTTCGATGGACGGAAATATTTGCTGATGCCGGTCAGGTTGCTGGAGTCGGGTCTGGATTACGATTTGGCGAGTTTCCGTGTCATCGAACAGGAAGAAGAATAGAAATCAGCGCCGTATTCTTTTTGCTAGCCATGCTTCGATGTCGCGCACTTCCTGTTCAACAACCGAGTGCTGCATCGGATATTCATGCCATTCCACGGCATAGTCCGGCGACTTCAAATGCTCACCTGAAGCCAGACCTAGCGCATAAGGCACGATGGGGTCGTATTTGCCGTGCGCCATGAAGATTGGAGTCTGCCGCGAAGCAGCCGTGGCCTCCGCTGCTGTCTTCTGAGACAGCGGCAGATATGCTGAGAGCGCCAGCACACCAGCCAGCGGTGTGTAAAGGCGTAAGGCCGTGTGCAACGCAATCGCACCGCCCTGGGAAAATCCGGCGAGAAAGATGTGCTGATGTGCAATGCCGCGCTCGACTTCCTGTTCGATCAGTGCTTCGACATCGGCTTCTGATGCGCGTATGCCGGCTTCGTCCTGCTGAGAGTCAATATTATTGTTTGCGATGTCATACCAGGCACGCATCACGAAGCCGCCGTTGAGGGTGACGGGACGGCGTGGCGCATGGGGAAAAATATAGCGCACAGCCAAGGGCAGCTGTATGTCTTCAACGAGAGGAACGAAGTCCTGTCCGTCCGCACCCAAGCCGTGCAGCCAGATGATGCTGTATTGCGGATGGTTTCCCGTTTCGAGACTGATGTGTTCGAGCGTTTCGGCCATGGCGTCTGTCAGAGCGGCTCGGGGATGATTTCACGCAACACCTGAAACAACTCGCGGAAATGCTTGGTTGGCTTTTGGGCTTCGCGTTCCTTTTGCGTATTGCGTATCAATGTGCGCAGCTTTTGCGCATCGGCTTCAGGATGCCTGGCAAGCAGTTCGGTGAGCGCGTCATCACTTTCCAGCAATCGTTCGCGCCAGCGTTCAAGCTGATGCATGTAGCCGATATGCTGCTGCGATATGCCCTTCCACGCGTTCAGCTTGGCGATGATGGGCGCGGTTTCCACGTCGCGCATCAGCTTGCCGATGTATTGCATCTGGCGGCGCTGCGCGCCGAACTTGTTGATGCGGTGCATTTCGCGTATCGCATCGCGCAGGTTCTCCGGGATGTCGAGCTGGGCCAGCTGATCCTTGCCAAGGCCCACCAGCTCCGCACCCAGATCCTGCAGTTCGTGCATCTGTTTTTTGATTTTGGTCTTGCTGGGCGGGAGTTCTTCCTCTTCTTCAGCGGCAAGGCTGCGCAATCCCCGGCCTTGCGGCTTTACCGGCGCAACTTTTTGATCTTCGTCCTGATCATTTTCTTCAATCTCTTCCTCGTCGATCAGGTCTTTCTGGTCGTCGTGACGGAATTGATCCTGTTCGTTTGGTTCTTCCAAGTCGTCGTGAGGGTTCATAGTGTTCAATGTGTCTGTCAGATGCTGCTATGATAACGCCTTTCATCAATCTACCGCTTGAAGTCATGAACAAATCGACACCGGAAGCGCCCCAGACCCAGAAACGTTTCTCCAATTCGTCCGACAGTCTGCGCAATATCGCGCAGGATATGCTGGACTATGCAAAGCGACAAGGTGCGAGCGCCGCATCCGCCGAGGTTTCCGAGGGTTTTGGCCAGGCTGTCACGGTGCGCCAGGGCGAGGTGGAAACCATAGAATACAACCGCGACAAGGGGCTGGGCATCACGGTTTACCTTGGACAGAAACGCGGCAATGCCAGCACCTCTGATTTTTCCCCGCAGGCGATACGCGACACGGTGGATGCCGCCTTATCGATTGCGCGCTACACCGCACTCGACGATTGCTCCGGCCTGCCTGACGAGGATGCACTTGCGCGCGAGTTTCCCGATCTTGATCTGTATCACCCTTGGGATTTGCCGGTGGAGAAGGCGATCTTATTGGCGCAGGAATGCGAGCGGACAGCGTTGGATGCGGATGCGCGCATACAGAATTCTGAGGGGGCGACGGTGAACGTGCATGAAGCGCAATTCGTGTTTGCTAACAGCCTGGGTTTTGTCGGCGGTTATCCCACTTCCCGCCACAGCATCAGCTGCTCGGTGATCGCCGAACAGGACGATGCGATGGAGCGCGATTACTGGTACAGCGTTGCGCGCTCGCCAACCGATCTGCAAAGTGCTGTTGATGTGGGGCGGATTGCTGCGGAGCGCACGGTGCGCCGTCTGGGCGCAAAGCAAATAGAGACGATGCAGGTGCCGGTGCTTTTCGATTCTTCGGTGGCGAGCAGCCTTTTGGGGCACTTCGTGAACGCGGCAAGCGGAGGCAGTCTGTACCGAAAATCATCCTTTCTGCTGGACGGGCTGGATCAGCCGGTTTTTTCTTCCCATGTCAATATCACTGATGTGCCGGATATTCCAAGGGGGCTTGCTTCTGGCTGTTTCGATGAAGAGGGCGTGAAAACCCAGCGCCGCAACATCGTGGAGAATGGGGTGCTGCGTGGCTATTTCCTGGGTAGCTATTCTGCGCGCAAGCTGGGGCTTAAAACCACAGGCAATGCTGGGGGAAACCACAACCTGATCCTGCAGCCCTCGGGCTCTGGCGGTCTCGATCGGGCAGGCTTGTTAAAGACCATGAACCGGGGACTGCTGGTCACCGAGCTTCTGGGGCAGGGGGTCAACACCATCACCGGGGATTATTCGCGCGGTGTGGCGGGCTTTTGGGTCGAGCATGGAGAGATTCAATATCCCGTGCATGAAGTGACCATCGCGGGCAATCTGAAGGATATGTACCGCAATATCGTGGCTGCGGGCACTGACGTGCTGGTGCAAGGCTCGCGCCAGTGTGGCTCCATTCTGCTTGAGGGCATGACGGTGGCGGGAAACTGAAAGATCGCATCCTAAACCACAGTTCCACTGTAAAGTGATAGAATTTTATTGTTAGTGCCGTAAAACCTCGTTATTCATAACATGGCGTTGCCGCGAGACATGTGATGACAGCACCCAAGGTTCAAAGAATACTCGTCATAGGCGCCGGGCGTGGCGGCACCGCGATGCTTGAGCTGTTCAATGAAGATCCCCTGATAAATGTCGTCGGCATCGTCGATGTCGACCCCCTCGCTCCCGCACTGGCCATCGCGAAGAAACTTAACATCCTCAACTTTACCGATCTTGCCGAGGCGGTTGAGGCAAGCCGCCCTTGTCTAGCTTTTAACCTCACGGGTGATGACGGCATCACTGACTATGTCGAAGCGCAGCTTGGCAGCGGAAATATCATAGGCGGCTTTCAGGCGCGCTTCATCTGGAATCTGTTGACGCGCTTAAAGCGCACAAATGAACAAATCACCGAACTGGCGCACCACGACTCCCTGACCGGACTTCCCAACCGTATCCTGTTCTATGACCGCCTGAACCAGTCGATAGCAAGGGCGAGGCGTGAAGAGGAATCGATTGCCGTTCTTTATCTTGATCTAGACGGCTTCAAGCTTGTCAACGACACGTTTGGACATGATGTCGGCGATGCGCTGCTGTGCGAGGCATCCAGGCGGATACGCGACTGCGTGCGTGTTTCGGACACCGTGGCTCGCATGGGCGGAGATGAATTTACCGTGATACTCTGTAATGTGAGAACAGCGAACAGCAAGGATCGTGTGGCAAAAAAGATTATCGACGCCATATCACATCCCTTCATGCTCAATGGAAAAGATTGTTCGGTGAGCGTCAGCATAGGTATCGCCCTCTATCCGGACAATGGAGAAACGGCAGAACAGCTGGTTAAGATTGCCGATGCCGCGATGTATCTTGCCAAGCACAGCGGAAGAAACTGCTACCGATTCGTCGACAACTGAATGGCGGCAGATTCAGCCCGTGTATGGCGCAGAGCGGGTCGATATCGGCTGTTCCATAGGTATTGCGATCATCACCGAATAGGCTGGGTCGGCGGCTGAAATGCTGTACCGTGCCGATATTGCCTGTCATCTTGCAAAACGGGGCGGGCGCAACAAGGTGCATGTTTTCAGCAAAATGGATGAGGCGGATGCCACGGCCATGTCTGTGGACAGGGGCTTTTCAAGACGCATCAAGGAGATAGTGTCTCACTTCAATATCTGGGAAATTGCAGGCAGGGCTTACATTGTGCGATCAGCGGCAAGCTACGCACGGCTGGTGCATGGTAGAATTCGTTTTATTTCTATTCTAGGGACCGCCATGTTCTCCAGCAAAAATACCATCGCTGCCACCGATCCGGAATTGTGGGTTGCGATCCAGAATGAAAACCGCCGCCAGGAAGATCACATCGAACTGATCGCGTCGGAAAACTACACCAGCCCGGCGGTTATGGAAGCACAGGGCAGCAGGCTTACGAACAAGTATGCCGAAGGCTATCCGGGCAAGCGCTATTACGGCGGCTGCGAATATGTGGATGTCGCAGAGCAGCTCGCGATAGACCGTGCGAAGGCCCTGTTCGGCGCGGAATACGCGAACGTGCAGCCGCATTCGGGTTCACAGGCCAATCAGGCAGTGTATGTTTCGGTGCTGAAACCCGGCGACACGATACTCGGCATGTCGCTTGCGCATGGAGGCCATCTGACGCATGGTGCGACGGTGAACATCAGCGGCAAGCTCTATAACGCGATCCAGTATGGTCTGAATGATAAGGAAGAAATAGACTACGATCAGGTGCAAAAGCTTGCGACACAACACAAGCCCAAGATGATTGTGGCCGGCGCGTCGGCTTATGCTCTGGTGATAGACTGGAAGCGTTTCAGGCAGATCGCGGACAGCGTAGGCGCCTATCTTTTCGTGGACATGGCGCATTACGCGGGCCTGATCGCGGCGGGTGTGTACCCCAGTCCAGTCGGCATCGCCGACTTCGTGACCACCACGACCCACAAAACGCTGCGCGGCCCGCGCGGCGGGCTGATACTTGCGAAGGCAGAACATGAGAAAGCACTCAATTCGGCGATCTTCCCGGCGCTTCAGGGCGGCCCGCTGATGCATGTGATCGCGGCCAAGGCGGTCGCGTTCAAGGAAGCGGCCAGCCACGAATTCAAAATATACCAGCGCCAGGTCGTCGAGAATGCGCGCGTGATGACACGCGTATTGCAGGAGCGTGGATTGCGCATCGTGTCCGGCCGCACCGACAGCCATGTGTTCCTGGTCGACCTACAGGCCAAGAACCTGACGGGCAAGGATGCGGAAGCAGCGCTGGGCCGCGCGCATATCACGGTCAACAAGAATGCAATCCCGAATGATCCTCAGAAACCCTTCGTTACCAGCGGAATCCGCATCGGCAGCCCCGCGATGACCACGCGCGGTTTCCAGGAGTTGGAAGCGGAGGTGCTTGCGAACCTGATTGCGGACGTGCTGGATGCGCCGAACGACGACGCGGTGATCAAACGCGTGGTGGCTGAAGTGAAGAAGCTGACTGAAAAATTTCCAGTATATGGATAAAGCGGGAATGAGGAGTGAGGATCGAGGATATGGGGAAAATCTTGGCATTTCAATCCTCAATCCTCTATCCTTAATTCTATGAAATGTCCTTTCTGTAAAGGCCCTGATACCCAAGTGGTGGATACCCGCGAAAGCGAGGAGGGCGACAGCATACGCCGTCGCCGCCGCTGCATGTCCTGCGACAAACGCTTCACTACTTACGAGACAGTGGAGCTTAAGATGCCGCAGGTGGTGAAGCAGAACGGAACCCGAAGCGAATTCGATGCCGGGAAGCTGCGCACCAGTTTCAAGCGCGCCTTGCACAAGCGGCCTGTCTCGACCGAAGCGGTTGAAGCCGCGATAGACCGTGTCACCCAGCAGCTCTACCAGCTTGGCGAGCGCGAGGTGGACTCGAGGCAGGTGGGCGAGATGGTGATGCACGAACTCCTGAAACTGGACAAGATCGCCTATATCCGCTTTGCGTCCGTTTACAAGAGTTTCCAGGATGTGGGCGACTTCACCGAGGCCATCAAGGCGGTGCGCAAGACGCCGGATGCAGGCTGATGTACAGCGCGGAAGAATATCGTTGGATGGGCGAAGCGCTCAGGCTTGCAGAAAAAGGGCTCTGTACCACCACGCCCAATCCGCGTGTGGGCTGCGTACTGGTCAAGGATGGAAAGTTGGTGGGCCATGGCTGGCACAAAAAGGCGGGGGAGCCGCATGCTGAGGTGTTTGCGCTGCGGGAAGCCGGAAGCGCTGCGCAAGGTGCGACAGCCTATGTCACACTCGAGCCTTGCAGTCATTTTGGCAGAACGCCTCCCTGTGCGGATGCGCTGATAAAGGCAGGGGTGGCAAGGGTGGTGGTGGCCATGCAGGACCCGAACCCTGAAGTGGCGGGCGCCGGGACAGCGCGGTTGCGCGAGGCTGGAATAAAAGTCGATTGCGGATTATTGGAGGCTGCGGCCAAGGAGCTCAACGCGGGATTCGTTTCCCGCATGACGCGCGGATTGCCCAGGGTTTCAAGCAAGATAGGCATGAGCCTGGACGGGAAAACGGCGCTCTCTAACGGCATGAGCCAGTGGATCACCGGAGCTGATGCGAGGCTGGACGTGCAGCGAATCCGGGCGCGTTCATGCGCCGTGATGACCGGCATAGGCACCATCATTCTGGATGATGCTCAGCTCAATGTGCGCGACATCGAATGCGAGCGCCAGCCTTTGCGCGTGGTGGTGGACAGCAATTTACGCATGCCGCTATCCGCGCGCATCCTGAAAGGCAACGTGCTGATCTACAGCGCCATCCGTGACGAGCAGAGGATGGCGCGTCTTGAAGAAAAGGGTGCGACCGTGGTGGTCTTGCCCGATGGAAACGGGCGGGTGGATTTGCAAGCCGTGCTGCGCGACATGGCCAGACGCGGGTGCAACGAGGTGATGGTGGAAGCTGGCGCTGCGCTTAACGGTGCGTTGCTCAGTGAAAGATTGATCGATGAGCTATTGCTTTATGTCGCACCTTGCCTGCTTGGCGACATGGCGCGCGGCATCGCGGATCTTGGCGAACTCACAGGCCTTGATCAGCGCGTCAATTTAACATGGCGGGATGTGCGCCAGGTGGGCAATGATTTGCGTATTAAGGCGGAGATAAAACATGTTTAGTGGAATCATTGCGGATGTCGGAATGATCAAGAAGGCCGAAGATCGCGAAGGGGGATTGCGCTTGACGGTGGCGACGGAAGTGCTGGACATGAATGACGTGCAGATTGGAGACAGCATTGCGGTGAATGGTGTGTGCCTGACCGCAATAGAAATCGATGGGCACAACTTTGTGGCCGATGTCTCGAAAGAGACATTGAATTGCACGGCAGGACTTGAAAAGCAAGGCAATCACGTCAATCTTGAAAAGGCGCTGCGGCTTTCAGACAGGCTGGGCGGGCATCTGGTCAGCGGTCATGTGGACGGCGTGGGCGAGGTTGCCGCGTTCAACGACATCGGCGAGAGCTGGCGGCTGGTCGTGCGCGCGCCTCATCAACTTTCCAGATACATCGCGGCGAAAGGCTCGGTCGCGATCAACGGTGTGAGCCTCACGGTGAACCGCGTCGCAGGAGACGAGTTCGAGATGAACCTGATTCCGCATACGTTGAATGCAACGACGCTGAACGAACTGAAGACGGGCTCAAGGGTGAACCTCGAGATCGACCTGATCGCGCGCTATGTTGAGCGCATGATGACGGCGGACAGAGGATAAGCTGCTGCCCGGTTGCGGATGAGGAGCGGGGTGGGAACATGGTTCGCCATTTCTCTGACGAGTGGCGCAAGTGCCCGAGTTTGCCGGTGCCGTGTTAAAAAAACGAGCAGTGTGAGGCCATATTGACTGTGGATAGTCCGAAGCGCTCTGATCAGTCGCGGCCGTACAGTTTGCGCAATTCATCCTTGGCATGCTCCAGGATGCGTTTCTGGTTTTCATCCAGATTCCTGCCTGCGCGGTTGATATAGAACACAAGCATGGACATCGCGGAACGGAACGGCGGCGCTTTTCTGCGCGCGCTTTTATCTGCCGAGCGCTTCAGCGACTGTGCGATGCGCACCGGGTCACCCCAAGTGAAGACGCCCTCTTCCAGATCGAGCGCAGAACTTTCGCGGGTTACCCTGACGGACCAGTTGTCTGTTTTTGTCATTTGTCGCGGTTTGGACGGACAATGGAAATGATAGAATAACAAATTCATGGGCTGTATTGCCCGGCCATATTCAAGGTTATGCATGATGACAGAGATTGCACCGATACAAGAAATCGTCGAGGAGATACGTAAAGGCAACATGGTCATCCTGGTGGACGAGGAAGACCGCGAGAACGAGGGCGATCTGGTATTCGCCGCGGAATTCGCAACGTCCGAAAAGATCAATTTCATGGCGCGTCATGGCCGCGGCCTGATTTGTCTTACGCTCACTGAAGCGCATTGCAGACAGATCAACCTGCCGCTGATGGTGCAGGAAAACGGCCTTTCGCTTGCGACCAATTTCACGATGTCCATCGAGGCTGCAACAGGGGTGACGACAGGTATCTCGGCGGCAGACCGCGCACGCACTGTGCTGGTTGCGGCGGACAAAAACGCGAAGCCTTCCGATATCGTGCAGCCCGGCCATATCTTCCCGCTGCGCGCGAAAGACGGCGGCGTGCTGGTGCGCGCAGGGCACACCGAGGCAGGTTGCGATCTTGCGAAGATGGCAGGGCTGACGCCCGCTTCTGTGATCTGCGAAATATTGAAGGACGACGGCGAGATGGCGCGCCTGCCCGATCTGATCGAATATGCGAAACTGCACGGATTGAAGATAGGAACGATCGCCGACCTGATCGAATACCGCAGTCGCCATGAGAAACTAATCGAGCGGGTGGCAATGCGTCGCGTGCAAACCGTGCACGGGGAATTCGACATGATGGTCTATGTGGACAAGACCACGCAGCGCACGCATCTTGCGCTCGCGAAGGGCGAAATTTCCGCCGATCAGGAGACGCTGGTGCGCGTGCATGAACCGCTTTCGGTGATGGACTTCCTGGAGCAGAGTTCGCCCGGGCATTCGACCAGCGTGCATGAAGCTATGAAAAAAATGAGTGAGGCTAAGGCGGGCGTGCTGGTGCTGCTGCACAGCGGCGAAAAGCCGGAGGACCTGCTCTCACGCGCAACCCTGGATACGGGCGTGCAGCAGCATTGGGACCCGCGCAGCTATGGCATAGGCGCGCAGATACTGCGCGACCTCAACGTCGGTAAGATGAGACTGCTCTCCACTCCGCACAAGATGCCCAGCATGGCAGGTTTTGGACTGGAAGTGGTAGGCTATGCGAATTACGAACAGGGAGCAGGGCTATGAAAGAAATTGAAAAGAATCTGGGCGGCAAGAATCTTCGCATCGGCATCGTGCAGAGCCGCTTCAACCTTGATGTGTGCGAGGGGCTGCTGGCATCCTGCCGTTCGCGCCTCTCGCAGCTGGGCGTTGGTGAGGATGACATCACGCTTGCAACCGTGCCCGGTGCGCTTGAGATTCCTTTGGTACTGCTGCATATGGCGGAAAGCGAAAAATACGATGCATTGATTGCGCTGGGTGCGGTGATACGCGGTGATACCTATCACTTCGAGGTGGTATCCAACGAGTCTGCGCGCGGGGTCGGCGATGTGCAGCTGTCTTGCGGCGTGCCTATCGCCAATGCGATCCTGACGACGGAAAATGACGATCAGGCTTTGGCGCGCATCAGCGCAAAGGGCGCAGAAGCGGCAGAGGCGGCGATTGAAATGGCCAATCTGTTGCGTGATCTGGCATGACAGGCGTGAACGATCAGCACAGGAGCCCGCGCCACCGCGCACGCGAACTGGCCATGCAGGGCATCTACCAGTGGCGCGTGTCGGGATCCCAGGTTACCGACATCGAGAAGCACATGCAGGGTGAAAAGAATCTGGGTCGATACGACAAGGCCATGTATGCGAAGCTTCTGCGCGGCGTACTGTCGAATCACGAGGCGCTGGAGGCCATGATTACGCCGCATCTGGACCGGACGCTTGCAGAGCTCAGCACGGTCGAGTATTCGGTGCTTTTGCTCGCAGCATTCGAGTTTGCTCATCAGCCGGACGTGCCCTACAAGGTCGTCATCAACGAAGCGGTCGAACTTGCCAAGACATTTGGTGGGACAGACGGCCACAAGTATGTCAACGGTGTGCTGGACAAGCTCGCACCCAAGGTACGTGCGGTCGAATTTGCCAATAACAGTCGTTAGACGTCAGTTGCTGGATGTTAGTTAAAAACCGCATAGCGACAAAGCCAACTAATAGCTAACGACCGCCAACTAACAGCTGCCTTTATGTCCGAATTCGATCTGATCAAACGCTATTTCACAAGGCCCGCGCCTTCCGCAATGCTGGGCGTAGGAGACGATGCGGCGCTTTTGCAAGTGAGCGATGGCAAAGTGCTGGCGGTGTCCACAGACATGCTGGTGTGTGACACGCATTTTTTTGCCGATGCCGACCCTTTTTTATTAGGACACAAGACGCTGGCTGTCAATCTATCGGATATGGCGGCGATGGGGGCAGTGCCGCGCTGGGCAACGCTTGCGCTTTCCCTGCCCGATGCCGATGAAGCCTGGCTGGAAAAGTTCAGCGCCGGTTTTTTTGCGATGGCGGATATGCATGGCGTGGAGCTTGTCGGCGGAGATACCACGCGCGGGCCGCTCAATCTTTCTGTGACGATCATGGGCGAGGTGGAAGCATCGCTAGCGTTGCGGCGCAACGGCGCGAAGGTGGGCGACGAGATATGGGTGTCCGGAAGACTGGGTGATGCGGCATTGGCGCTGGCGCATCTTAAGGGGCTCATCGTTCTGGCGGGGGATGAATTTTCCGCCTGCGCGTCTGCGCTGCATCGACCTGTGCCGCGCGTGGCGTTGGGCAGGGCCTTGCTCGGCATCGCCACGAGCGCGATAGACATATCCGACGGCCTGCTTGCAGACCTTGGACATATACTGGCAGCATCGAATGTGGGAGCTGAACTCGACTTCGGGTCGTTACCCGTGTCGGTTGTTATGCAAAACCATTTTGATGGGATGATAGCAAGGCAGTGCCTGCTGGCAGGCGGTGATGATTATGAATTGTGTTTTACGGCGCCTGTTTCACGTCATACGGAGGTGCTTACCATCGGCATGAAGCTGACATGCATAGGCAGAATTGTTGCGGGGCAGGGTTGCATCGTTCGCGATGAAGCAGGTAACAATATCGTTCTAGAGAGCGCAGGCTATGATCACTTCGGATGAATCGGGCCACGAGCTGAAAATCAAGCCCGGTTTGAAATTTCTGTTCAGCCACCCTGCGCATTTTTTGTCTTTTGGTTTCGGCAGTGGTCTTGCGCGCCGTGCGCCCGGCACTTTCGGCACGCTCGCAGCCTACCCGATATACTGGTACCTTGCGCCGCGCTTGTCGGACAATCTGTTTATACTGTTTCTGATATTCGCTTTTTTTCTCGGCATCTGGGCGTGCGGCGTGACGGGCAGAAAACTGGGTGTTGCGGATTACGGCGGGATAGTCTGGGACGAGATCGTTGCGATGCTGCTGGTGCTTTTTTTCACGCCGCAAGGCTGGTACTGGTCGCTACTTGCTTTTATATTGTTCCGTTTTTTCGACATCGTAAAGCCGCCGCCGATACGCCATTTCGACAGCAACTGGCACGGGGGTCTTGGTGTGATGTTCGACGATCTTCTCGCGGCAGGTTATGCGCTCCTGTGCATGGCGGCGATCAAGACGCTGTTATGAGTTTTGATCTTTGCGCTATATCATGGCGTTTAAGAAACAGTGTCAAATGCTCGGGAAATACCAGATGACCGCCTATCCATTGTTGATCAAGCAGTTGCTGCACACGCCTCTTGCCAATTCGCCGGATCAGGAAATTGTCTACCGCGATCTTGTGCGCCTTGACTACCGCACCCTGGCGTCGCGCATCAGTCGCCTTGGCAGCGTGCTATCGGTGTTGCCGGGGCAGACGGTTGCGGTGATGGACTGGGACAGTCACCGCTATCTGGAATGTTTTTTTGCGATCCCGATGCTGGGGGCGGTGTTGCAGACAGTGAATGTGCGCCTGCCGTCCGAGCAGATCGCCTATACCTTGAATCACGCGCGTGCGGAGGTGCTGCTGGTGCACGAGGATTTTCTGCCGCTGTTGCAGAGCATAGGAAATAGCCTGAAAACGGTGAAACGCTTCGTGCTGTTGTCGGATAAAGTCATGCCCGATTGCCCGCCATCTTTCATTGCCGATTATGAAACATGGCTGGCGGGGGGCGATGAGCATCATTCCTTCCCCGATTTCGACGAGAACGCGCGAGCGACGGTTTTTTACACCACAGGCACGACAGGTTCGCCCAAGGGCGTGTATTTCAGCCATCGCCAGTTGGTGCTGCACACGCTGGCTGCGGCGGCAGCCTTGGGGACGGCGCCGGTGCAGGGCGGGTTCGGCAGGGGAGATGTGTACATGCCGATGACACCGATGTTCCATGTGCATGCATGGGGTCTTCCTTATCTCGCCACGATGTTGGGCGTAAAGCAAGTCTATCCCGGGCGCTACCAGCCGGATGTGCTGCTGAATCTGATCAGACAGGAGAAGGTGACGTTTTCGCATTGCGTGCCGACCATACTGCATCTCCTGTTGACAAGTCCCCAGGCGGCCGATCTTTCGGGATGGAAGGTGGTGATTGGAGGGTCTGCGTTGCCCAAGGCGCTGGCACAGGCGGCGCTGGACAGGGGTGTGGACATCTATGCCGGGTATGGTTTGTCCGAGACCTGCCCCATTCTTTCCCTGGGTCAACTGGAATATGGCGACGATCTCTCGGCTGACGCAGCGCTCCTGCAGCGCGTCAAGGCAGGCCGCGCGATCCCGCTGGTGGAGATGCGCGTCGTGGATGAAGAGGGCAAGGAATTGCCTCATGACGGGAAAAGCGCTGGAGAAGTTGTGGTGAGGGCGCCCTGGCTGACACAGGGCTACCTGCATGACAAGGAAGCCTCTGAAGTCCTGTGGCGGGGAGGATATCTGCATACCGGGGACATCGGCACGAAGGATGACAAAGGAGTGATCAACATCACAGACCGCCTGAAGGATGTGATCAAATGCAGCGGAGAATGGCTCTCTTCGCTGGAGCTGGAAAGTCTGATCCTAGAGCACCCCGCAGTGAGCGAGGTTGCCGTGATCAGCGTGCCGGACGTGAAGTGGGGTGAGCGCCCCTGTGCGCTGGTGGTGCTGAAAGATGGCATGACTGCCGACATGGATGAGCTGCGCCTGCCCATCAATCGGCGCATGGATGAAGGGCGGCTGTCGCGTTATGCGCGCCTGATACAGTTCGGTTTTGTTGCCGCATTGCCGCGCACCAGTGTAGGCAAGCTGGACAAAAAGCGGATGCGGGCAGATGCCGCTGGGCTGGTCGTGTCTTGATGGATGCGACATCCGGGTTTTTCGGAACCATGGGCGTGACATGAAAACAAACCGGTTTGGCCTGGCTATGAAGTTTCTGCGCCGCGATTGGCGGGCGGGCGAGTGGCGCGTGCTTTTCCTGGCGCTGGTGCTGGCGGTGGGTAGCCTCGCCTCGGTCGGGATGTTTGCCGATCGCATAAGGCAGGCATTGGATCAGCAGGCGGCAAGCCTTTTGGGTGCTGATCTGCGCATCACCTCGACCCGCCCGATTCCGGAAAACTATAAGAAGATGGCCGAGCTGCGCGGCCTGCGCGTGACGGAGAGCCGCACTTTCCCAAGCATGGTGTCGCATCGGGGCAAGGTGCTGTTGTCCGAGATCGAAGCGGTGGAAGCTGGCTATCCGCTGCGCGGCAGGATAGAAGTCGATGACGGCCAGGGTGCGCCCTCGCCCCAGTCCTCTTTTGAAGGGAAAGGGCGTATTCCCGAACGCGGCACGGTGTGGGCAGACGGGAGGCTGATGCGGCGCCTTGGCCTGAACACCGGAGACGAGGTGGACATAGGTGAGCGGCATTTCATCGTGGTTGCCCGGATCGTCAAGGATGTCGGTCAGTCACTGGGCTTTGCAAGCTTTGCGCCGCGCGTGATGATGAACGGGGCTGATGTCGCGGCAACCGGTCTGGTGCAGGAAGGCAGCCGCGTTGCATATCGCATGATGTTCGCAGGGGATGCCGCTAAGCTTGCCGCATTTCGCAAGGTGTTGGCGCCAGACAGCAATGAAAGGCTGGAGGATGTGACGGACGCGCGGCCGGAAATTCGCATAGCACTTCAACGCGCAGCACATTTCCTGGGGCTGGCAGCGCTCACGACAGCGATGCTTGCAGGGGTGGCGATCATGCTCGCATCGCGCCGCTATCTGTCGCGCCATCTGGATGGTTGCGCGGTGATGCGCTGCCTGGGCGCTGAGCAGCGACAGGTGCTCAGGCTGTTTCTTGATCAGTTCCTGCTGGCGGGGTTTCTCGCGGTGCTGGTGGGACTGCTCTTGGCGTATGTCGCGCAAGCGGTACTGATTGCGCGCCTCATGCCGGACGCGAATTTGCCGGAGCCTGGCGCGATGCCGGCAGTCAAGGCGGCACTCAGCGGCTTTGCACTGTTGTTCGGTTTTGCATACCTTCCGCTGTCGCAGCTTGGCCGCGCCTCGCCATTGAGAGTCATGCGCCGCGAGATGGGCGTGCCGCGATTGAGTGGCTGGCTGAGTTACGGCGCGGCTGCGCTCGTGCTCTCGCTGCTTTTCCTGTGGCAGGCTGGAACGATCAGGCTCGGGTTTTCCGTGCTGGCCGGATTGCTTTTCGGGCTTTCGGTCGCGGGCAGCCTGGCATGGCTGCTTCTGCGCGGGCTGGCTTCTGTCGTGAATACCGGCGGCGTGATGCAGCAGGCATTCAGGAACCTGGTGCGCCACGGGCGAGGTGTGGCGGTTCAGGTAGCCATGCTGAGTCTGGGCGGAATGGCGTTGCTGGTGCTAATGCTGGTGCGCGGCGACCTCTTGCAGAGCTGGCAAGGCAAGCTGCCGCCTGATGCGCCCAACCGCTTTCTGGTCGGCATACAGCCGGATCAGCGGCAGGAAGTGCTTGAATTTTTTTCATCTCATCGGCTGCCTGAGCCGCAGCTTCTGCCCATGGTAAAAGGCCGCCTGGTTGCAATCAATGGACATGCAGTCAGCGGTGCGGACTATCCGGAACCCAGAGCGCGGGGACTGGTCGAGCGCGAGTTTAATCTCTCCTATGCTGAAAAAATGCCTGCCTGGAATACCATGGTTAGCGGGAAATGGTGGGGCGGCGATGCTCAGCTATCCGTTGAGGAAGGGATAGCCAAAACTCTGAACATCAAGCTTAGTGACAAACTGACCTATGATGTCGCGGGAAGCCGGTTTACTGCGATGGTTGTGAATTTGAGAAAAGTTCAGTGGGATTCGATGAAGGTAAACTTTTTCGTGATCGCCACGCCCGAACTTTTGAAGAACTACCCGGCAAGTTACTTGACCAGCTTCTATCTGCCGCCGGACAGGGTGCGTCTTGGCGACGAACTGTCGCAAGCTTTCCCCAATCTTCTGGTCATCGATACGGATGCTGTGATCGCGCAGATCCGTGAGATCATCGTCAGGGTTTCTCAGGCGATCAGCGCGGTGTTCATGTTTACCTTGCTCTCAGGGCTCGTGGTTCTGTATGCGGCATTGCTGGCAACACAGGATGAGCGCCTGCAGGAGGCCGCGATCCTGCGCACACTGGGGGCAGACAGCACCTATGTTCGTCGCCTGCATCTTGCCGAATTCGCAGCAACGGGGTTTCTGGCGGGCCTTTTTGCGTCCGCCAGTGCGGTCCTGCTGGGCTGGGTGCTGGCGCATTATGTGCTGGACATACCCTACCGGCCAGGTATTGCGGTCTGGCTGGCCGGCATGCTGGGTGGCATGGCGCTGGTGATGCTGGCAGGCTGGCTTAGTACGCAGAAGCTGGTTAGGGTACCCCCGTTGCTTATTCTGCGCGGCGAGTAATCGATTGACAGGACTGAATGTTTTTTAATTCGCCGATGGATTTGGGAATTTGCGGCAACTTTGATACAATCCGGTTTGATTTTTTAACTTACAACAGGGTGGAGTCTCGAATGTCTATTGAACAACGCGTAAAAAAGATCGTATCTGAACAGCTTGGTGTGAATGAGGCCGAGGTGAAGAACGAGTCTTCATTCGTAAATGATCTGGGTGCCGATTCCCTTGACACCGTGGAACTGGTGATGGCACTGGAAGAAGAATTTGAATGCGAAATTCCCGATGAGGATGCAGAAACGATCACGACCGTGCAGCAAGCCATCGACTACGTCATCGCACATCAGAAGTAATATTTCATCGCAGGCGGAGTTCATTTGTCTAAACGTAGAGTTGTAGTAACCGGAATGGGGATCGTGTCCCCGGTCGGTATTGGAATTCCTGCTGCCTGGCAAAACATCGTCGCCGG
Source organism: Pseudomonadota bacterium (assembly GCA_021787435.1). Classification (GTDB taxonomy): domain Bacteria; phylum Pseudomonadota; class Gammaproteobacteria; order Burkholderiales; family Gallionellaceae; genus Gallionella. The sequence goes on from JAJYLY010000003.1 coordinate 144,343, forward strand.
CAAGTCGGGCATAGTCAGGATATCGCATTTCGATGCGGGCCAGTTCGCAAGTCAGGTTGCAGGCGAAGTGACTGATTTTGATGCCACGCAATACCTGCCTGCCAAGGATGCCAGGCGCATGAGCAGGTTCATCCATTTTGGTCTGGTCGCCGGCATGGAGGCTTTTGCCGATTCCGGCCTTACTGTTACCGAACAGAATGCGGAGCGCATAGGCGTGAACATCGGTTCCGGCATAGGCGGACTGCCTGCCATCGAGGAGACGCATAATGATTATCTGGCGGCAGGCCCGCGCAAGATATCGCCGTTCTTCATTCCCGGCACCATCATCAACATGATTTCCGGCAACCTGTCCGTGATGTATGGACTCAAGGGACCCAATGTGTCCATGGTTTCCGCCTGCACCACCGGCACGCATTGCATAGGAGAATCTGCGCGCATGATCGAATACGGCGACGCGGACGTGATGATTGCGGGCGGTTCAGAAGCAACCATCAGCCCGCTGGCCGTGGGCGGTTTTGCCGCGGCGCGCGCCCTTAGCACGCGCAACGATGATCCCGCGACGGCTTCGCGCCCTTGGGACAAGGACAGGGACGGCTTCGTGATCAGCGAGGGCGCAGGCGTTGTGGTGCTCGAGGAATATGAGCATGCGAAGGCTCGGGGTGCTAAGATTTATGCGGAGCTGACGGGCTATGGCATGAGCGCGGATGCCTACCATATCACCTCGCCTAACAGCGACGGCCCCAAGCGCAGCATGATCAATGCGCTTAACAATGCCGGCCTTAATCCAGGGGATGTCCAGTATGTGAACGCGCATGGCACATCGACCCCGCTTGGCGACAAGAACGAAACCGATGCGATCAAGCTTGCATTTGGCGATCACGCATATAAGCTGGTGGTGAATTCGACCAAGTCGATGACCGGCCATCTGCTGGGGGGGGCGGGCGGCGTCGAGTCGATCTTTTCTATCCTGGCAATCCATCACCAGATATCACCGCCGACCATCAATATCTTCGAGCAGGATCCAGAATGCGATCTGGACTACTGCGCCAACGAGGCGCGCGACATGAAAATCGACGTGGCGATGAATAATAACTTTGGCTTCGGCGGAACCAACGGCACACTGGTGTTCAGCAAAGTCTGATGCAGTTATTTTCCATTCTTTAAAGATACTTTTGTCCACGAAATACACGGAAATGACTTTGTTCGTGACTTTCGTGGATGAGAATTTTTTATGTTGATCAATGGTAAATCGGGCAACCTGATTAGTGTCCGCGATCGCGGCCTGCTATATGGCGACGGGGTGTTCCGCACGCTGCTGGTTCGCCGGGGAAAGCCTCAACACTGGCCTTTGCATTTCCAGAAACTCTGGCATGACTGTGCGGCGCTGAATATTTCCTGCCCGGATTTCAATCTTTTGACTCTCGAGCTGGAATCACTTGCGGCGGTTCATCCCGATGCCGTCTTCAAGATTATCGTTACAAGAGGACTGTCGGCGCGCGGTTATGCGCCAGATCCGCATGCGCAGCCCAATCATGTCTGGGATGCCTCTGCATTGCCTGTTTATCCTGACGACGGGAAGACACTGGGTGTGAAACTGTCCCTTTGCAAATTGCGCCTGGGACATCAGCCAAGACTTGCCGGGATCAAGCACCTCAACCGGCTCGAGAATGTGCTGGCCGCATCCGAGATAGGCGATGCAGCGGAAGGCCTGATGCTCGATGTCGGGGGGCATGCGATCGAAGGCACGCGCAGCAATCTGTTCCTGGTCTCGAAAGGGGTGCTTGTCACGCCGGATCTGTCGCGCTGCGGAGTGGCGGGAGTTACGCGCGACCGCGTGATGAGCTATGCAAAAGCGATGGGAATGACAGTCGAGGTGCGCGATGTCCTGCACGAAGAATTGCTCTTTGCGGATGAATTGTTTCTGACTGGCAGCGTGTTCGGAGTGTGGCCGGTTGCGCGCTTTGATAAGCGATGCTGGACGGATTTCAATCATGTTGCGAAAATAGCCGCATGGCTCGACGAGGCTGATCATGGTTAAGACATTGCTGCTGGCGGTTCTGCTGCTGGTGATCGGTGGCGTCTACTATGGCTTTGCGCCTGTGACGCTGCCCAGTCAGCCTTTTGATTTTTCGCTGAACCAGGGCAGCAGCCTCAATGCGGTTTCGCGGCAGTTCGAGCAGGAGGGCCTGATCGGTAATGCCAGACTGTTTTCCTTCTTCGCGCGGGTGCTGGGCAAAGCCGGAAAAATCCAGGCCGGCATCTACCAGCTCGATCATGCGGTATCCAGGATGGAGCTCCTGCAGATGATCTCGCAGGGGAATGCCAGCAAGAACCGGGTCACGATCATTGATGGCTGGAATTTCAGGCAACTGCGTGAGGCGCTCGACGATAGCGAGAACATCCGCCATGATACCCAAGGCTTGTCTGATGCAAAGATCATGCAGCAGATCGGCGCGACAGAAGCGAATCCGGAAGGACTGTTTTTTCCCGATACCTATTATGTCGCCGCAGGCAGCAGCGATATCGATCTGTTAAAGCTTGCCTACAGGACGATGCAACAACGTCTGCAACAGGCATGGCTTGCCAGAAACCCGGATGTCCCGCTGAACTCGCCCTATCAGGCTTTGACACTCGCCTCCATCGTGGAGAAGGAGACCGGTGCGGCGGCAGACAGAACGATGATTGCCGGCGTATTTGCAAACCGGCTGCGCAAACACATGTTGCTGCAGACCGATCCCACAGTGATCTACGGCATGGGTGACAGGTACAGCGGTGTTCTGCATCACGAGGACATGACCCGCGACACGCCCTACAATACCTATACGCGCGCAGGGCTTCCGCCCACGCCGATCGCGATGCCGGGCCGGGATGCGCTTTATGCCGCGCTGCATCCGGCGAACACGGATGCGCTTTATTTTGTCGCGCGCGGCGATGGTAGCTCGAAATTTTCCAGCAGCCTGGATGAGCATAACCGCGCGGTCAATCAATACCAGAAATGAAACAGCGAGTGGCGAGTAGCAAGCGGCAAGTTAGTAGCTGGCTTATTTTTTACGAGGATGGATTGCTGCTGCGCCGGATAAATTTACCCTTGTTTTTGCTTTTGACTTACAATGAAAACATTGTAATACATGAGAGGTGAATCATGGGGATGATGTCGATGCGCCTGCCGGACGAACTGACAGATCAGCTGGACCTGCTGGCTTCAGCCACTGGCCGCACAAAATCGTTTCTGGCTGGACAAGCCATCCGCGACTACATCGAGCGTGAGTCTTGGCAGATCACAGAGATTACGCAGGCTATCAGTGAAGCGGACAGCGGTGATTTTGCCAGCGACGATGAAGTAAACAGCATCAGCGCAAAATGGATGCGCAATGCGGGTTAGGTGGCTGACAAAAGCAATCAGAAATCTGGATGCAGAAGCGGAGTACATAGCAAGGCAGAACCCGGCAGCGGCAGCCGAGAAGTACTTGTACATCAAAACCAGAGTTGATGCGTTAGGTGATTTCCCTGCCGCTGGGCGACCCGGCAGAGTGCCGGGTACGCGCGAGTTGGTTATCGATGTCTATCCGTTCATTGTTCCATACCGTGTTGCAGGTCAAGAGCTGCATGTCTTGCGGGTCTTTCATACACGCCGCAGCCTGCCGAAAGATTGATGAATGCGGGTGGGTTAGTCGTGTGAATTTAGAACCAAATTTTGAGTCAGCTTACAAACTCAGACGAGTACAATAAGCAATCTTTATGGGATGTTGGCTATGAGCACGACGAAGGTTCATGTGGATGCTGATGATGAATTGAAAGAGCAGGCGTTGCCGATCGAACCCAAGGTTCCGAATGAAAAAACTCGTGCTGCGATGCAGGAAGCAAGATTGATGAGAACGGCGAGGTATGATTCGGCGAAGGCGTTGTTTGAAGACCTAGAAAAAACAGCAAAATCATAGTGCGCAAAACCGCTGCGAAGTAGCGACACAACCCGCCAGTTCGTCAAGGACTGGGAACGCATGAGCCACTCCGGGCGCTATGATATGAATCGCCTGAAAGTGGCGATGATGTTGCTGATTGGCAATGACGAACCGCTTCCCCCTGAGCATCTGGATCATGAGCTGTCAGGTGTATGGACTGGTTTCAGGGAATGCCATATTGGCGGGGATTTTCTGCTGATTTATGAGTTAAAAGCGGATGGCAAGATTATCTTCACCAGAACGGGTACACATACCGATCTGTTTGAATGACCGCGTTGTATAAGCCGTGTCTGTGTAAGATTTAAGGGTGACTATCGAGACTTTTCAACTCAGTTTGTTTTTATCGGAAATCAAATCGAATATGCATTGAATCGCTAAATCTCATTTAGAAAATTTCTCAACCAGCTTTGGCTTGTCAGATTTTGACGAGTCACAGCAGTTTGAAATGTTTGTGAACTACTCCGTTCTAATGCCAAAGATCAGCACTACATTTGAATTGAAGCGGCAGTCCGTTTTGGATGAGATGATTAAGAAAATAAAATAGGCTATTTCCCATCTTCCCTGACTTAGCCTGCTTGGTTTGAGTGGATGTGTTAATACAAATCGAAGTTCCATAATGTCTTGCAATCAGTCGTCCGGTATTCGGGTGGAAATTGTGGGTGATTTTATTAACTATATATATAGTTATTTATAGTAAGCTGCCAGCTACCTACTAACGACTAGCTACTGAACTTTTATGACCAGATTTATCACTTTTGAAGGCGTGGACGGGGCTGGCAAGAGCACGCACCTTGCGTGGTTTGCCGATGAACTCCGTTCTCGCGGCATGGATGTGATCGTCACGCGCGAGCCGGGTGGCACGGCGCTGGGCGAGAAGCTTCGCGAGATGGTGCTCAGCCAGCCGATGAGCATGGGCGCCGAGGCGATGCTGATGTTTGCGGCGCGCATAGAGCATGTCGAGAAGGTCATCAGGCCTGCCTTGCTTTCAGGCCAATGGGTGATCTCGGACCGCTTTTCGGATGCTAGCTTCGCCTATCAGGGCTCAGGTCGCGGCATGGACTGGGAAAAGCTGAAGCAGCTCGAAGAGTGGGTCGATCTCCAGCCCGACATGACGCTGTTTTTCGATGTGCCGATCGAAGTGGCAAGGCAGCGCCTGTCGAACAACGCATCGCTCGACCGTTTCGAGCAGGAGCAGGGCGAATTCTTCGAGCGTGTGCGCGCCGGATATCATCGCCGTGTGAAAGAAAGTCCCCAGCGCTTCAAAGTGATCGATGCGGCACGGTCGCTCGATGCCGTGAAGCGGCAGCTTGAAGATGTCGTCAGGACATTGCGATGAACGAACTTTATCCCTGGCAGAAAGATGACTGGGCGCGCCTGCAGTCATTGCGCTCCCGCTCAACGCAGGGTCTGCTGTTCCAGGGGCAGCGCGGCATAGGCAAGCTTGAGCTTGCGATCAGCTATGCGCAGGCCCTGCTGTGCGAGCATCCTGCAGAAGGCGGACATGCGTGCGGAAAATGTCCGTCATGCCACTGGTTCGGGCAGGGCTCGCACCCCGACTTTCGCATGCTGCAGCCCGAGTCGGAAACCGAAGAGACGGAGGTCGGCAAGAAAGCAAGCCGCCAGATTTCCGTGGGCCAGATCCGGGCTCTTTCCGACTTCATGGGCATGAGCGCGCATCAGGGAGGGCGGCGCGTGGTGATCATCCATCCCGCTGAAGCGATGAATGCGAACGCCGCGAACGCCTTGCTGAAAAGTCTGGAGGAGCCGCCTTCGGGCTTGCTTTTCATCCTGGTGACGCACAAGCCTCAGGGGTTGCTGCCGACGATCGTAAGCCGCTGCCTGTCGTTTGTGCTTGCAACGCCGGATGTGAAAATTGCCGAGAGCTTTCTTGCAAAGCAGGGTGTAAAAAATCCTCTTGATGCGCTGGCATCTTCCGGTTTCTCGCCGCTCATGGCATTGCAGAGTTCCGAGGGCAGCGAAGCGAGAGAGAAGCTGCTGCGCGCATTGCAGCAGAGACAGATGGATGTTTTCGCGCTGGCAGAAGCGTTGCAAAAGACAGAGCAGGTGCAGGTGGTGCAATGGCTGCAGCAATGGTGCCACGATCTGATCTCGCAGAAACTCGCAGGCAGGCTGCGCTATCATCCGGGCAGCGAAAAGCCGATTAGCGAACTGGCAGCCTCCCTCGATGCGCTCGATCTTGCGCGCCTGCAAGGCGTGCTAAAGACTGCAAAGAGGGAAGCGCAGCATACGCTGAATCCAAAACTCTTTCTCGAATCGCTTTTGTTTACCTACTGCCAGCTTACAAAACCATGTCATTCATAGATTCGCACTGCCACATCAACTTCAAGGAACTTTCGGCAGACATCGCGGGTGTGCTGGAAAGGATGCAGCACAACGATGTGACAAGCGCGCTCTGCGTGTCGGTCAACCTGACGGATTTTCCAGAGGTGCTGGACCTGGCCATCCGGTATCCGAACATCTACGCCTCGGTCGGCGTACATCCAGATCACGAGTTGGTCGAGGAGCCCACCGTCGGACGCCTCATCGAACTGGCAGATCATCCCAGAATCATTGCGATCGGCGAGACGGGGCTGGACTATTACCGGTTGACGGGCGACCTGGAATGGCAGCGCGCGCGGTTCCGCAATCATATTCGCGCCGCGAAACAGTGTGGCAAGCCGCTGATCATACATACCCGCAGCGCCAGTGAAGACACGCTGCGCATCATGGATGAGGAAGGTGCGCAGGACATAGGTGGGGTGATGCACTGTTTCACCGAAAGCTGGGAAGTGGCAAGACGCGCGCTGGACATGGGTTTCTACATCTCGTTTTCCGGCATCGTCACATTCAAGAGCGCGCATGAGCTCAAGGAGGTTGCAAAGTTGGTGCCGATGGACCGCATGCTAATCGAGACCGACTCGCCTTATCTAGCGCCTGTGCCATTCCGTGGAAAAGTCAACCAGCCGGCGTTTGTCAGGCATGTGGCCGAGGAAATCGCGCTGCTCAGGGGCATTCCCGTCGACGAAGTGGGGAATGCGACCAGCGCCAATTTTGCCCGGCTGTTCAGGCTGTAACTGCGAAAAAATCTTGACAGAAATCCTGAACAACCTATAATTCGCGCCTCGCAATGCGGGAGTAGCTCAGTTGGTAGAGCGCAACCTTGCCAAGGTTGAGGTCGAGAGTTCGAGACTCTTCTCCCGCTCCAGTTTAAAGGGTAGTGCCTCCCGGCACTCGTTTGATGCGATGCTCCAAATGCGGGAGTAGCTCAGTTGGTAGAGCGCAACCTTGCCAAGGTTGAGGTCGAGAGTTCGAGACTCTTTTCCCGCTCCACATTCCAGGGAAAGCATCAGGCTTTCCCTTAATTTTTGTGACATTGCGGCGAGATAGCAAAATGGTTATGCAGCGGATTGCAAATCCGCCTATCCCAGTTCGATTCTGGGTCTCGCCTCCAGACATCTGCCCGGGTGGTGAAATTGGTAGACACAACGGACTTAAAATCCGTCGCTTGGGTAAAACCAGCGTGCCGGTTCGACCCCGGCTCCGGGCACCAAACACCAGCAACCATGCGGCTTGTAGCGTTTTTACCCAAACCAATCCAAAACGGAAATTACTTAAGGAAGCACTGGTGGGAGCAGGGAAACTGGTGTCGAAGTAGAGCATCAAAACTTCTCGTCGCGCATTTCACGCAGCAACTTAGCGCTGGGTTTGTGCCAGCATGGCATGCGACTGCGAAATTCGCGAGTGACCTGACAGCGCGCTGGGTTTTTTCGACCTGGGATATCCGCGCAACAGGGTATGCCATGGACGGGCTTTGCAGTCAGTGGATATGGGGAAAAGCGGCGGGTCATTGCGGGAGAGTATTGCAAGTGGCGATGGCCTCCACAGAACTCGGGGCGTATCAGTTTCTTTCGCATGTGAAACTTTTTGCTGGTCGATGGTAAGTCAGCTGCAATATGCGTTATACCTGTATAGCATAAGCAGAAAAGTAATGAATCATGCTTGCAATTAGACTGCCAGTAGAAATTGAAACACGTCTTGAAGCACTGGCACAATTCACGGGACGCACCAAGACCTTTTACGCTCGCGAAGCTATCCTTCAGTATTTGGACGACCTCGAAGATTTGTACCTTGCAGAAAACCGTTCGATTGAAATTCGGACATGCCGCAGCAAGACCCACAGTATAGAGGAAGTGGAGCGCAGCCTTGGTTTGGCGGATTAAATTTGATGATGCCTCCAAGAAAAGTCTGGTAAAGCTGGACAAACAGATTGCCTGACGTTTCACAGTTTTTTGCGTGAACGTGTGGCCGTATTGGTCGATCCGCGCAGTACTGGTGAAGCGCTCAAAGGCTCCAGATTGGGAGAGTCCTGGAAGTACCGGGTTGGTGACTATCGGATTATCAGCAGCATCGAGGATGGTATCTTGCGCATTCTCGTCGTGCGGATTGGGAATCGCAAAGAGGTATACCGGAAATGAAATTTCCCAATGTGTGGCAGCGCAAGTTTTTCGGTACAGTAGCGGTACGCGCATCAGTTTTTCATGACGACGCCAAACTGCAGTCGTATAGATACTATATGCTGTTTTAATCTTGACATCCTCCCCTGCCTAAGCCCGCAAGGGGCTTCCCTCAGAACTAAGGCAGCAAGCTGCCAAGTTCCTGAATGAAAGGCAGGGGATTCCTACTGCTTCTATCCCGGAATGTGGTAGATAGCTTCGGTGAGTTCCTGTTGCTGACGGCATTACTGCACCGTTCACTTGGCAGGCGAGCCGGGCATGTCCTGCCCTTAGAATATTGATGGACGCATTGAGGTCTGCATTTTCCGCATACCCACATTCGACGCACTCAAACTTGGATTGTGTCTTGCGATTCTCGGCGGATACATGGCTGCAAGCCGGACATGTCCGGCTGGTGTTGCGCGGATTGATGGCAAGTACATCCCCACCACGCCATGCCTGCTTGTATTCCAACTGGCGGCGAAACTCGCCCCAGCCCTGATCGAGAATCGACTTGTTGAGGCCGGACTTGGCTTTTGCACTTCGCCCTGGAGTCTCAACCATACCTGCTGCCGACTTGCTCATGTTCGTGACTTTCAAATCTTCGATAACAATCATCGCGTGGTTTTTGCTGATGAGGGTAGAAGTCTTGTGGAGAAAGTCGTTCCGGGCATAAGCTACCCGCTGATGCAATCGTGATATTTTCTGCTTCTGCTTTTTCCAGTTGCTGCTGAACTTCGTTTTGCGACTTAGGCAACGCTGATACTTCTCCAGCTTCGTCGCGTTCTTTCGGAAAGCATTGACCGGCTCAAACATCGTGCCATCGGACAGAGTTGCAAAACGGGTGATACCCACGTCTATGTCGACCATGCTGCTGGACGGATGCGCCGGCTGTTCAATCTCGCGCTCGGTCTGGATGCTGGCATACCACTTACCAGCAACACAGGATACGGTGATATTTTTGATTACACCCTCGACAGCACGGCTTTTGCGATAGCGAATCCAGCCCAGCTTGGGAAGCCTGATGCGGCTATTTCCCGCATCTAATTCGCAACCTTGAGGGAAGCAAAAGCGACTATTGACCCCTTTCTTTTTGAAAGTCGGAAAGTCTGCACGTTTCTCGAAAAAGTTTTTGTAAGCGCGCGCCAGGTCTTTGAGTACGAGTTGATATAGCTGCGATGGAGTTTCCTTGAGCCACAATGTTTCTGGTTCTTTTTTCCAAACAGGAAGCCACTTGCACATTGCAAAATGATTGATGAACTTCTCGCCCGCTTCGTGATTGGCTGTTTGCAACGCCAGCGCCTTGTTCCAGACGTACCGGCATGAACCGGCGATGCGACGCATGGCGCGTTGCTGTTCGCCGTTTGGCATGATCTGAAATTTGTAGGCTTGCAAGCGTATCATGTTTCAGATTATATTTGGTCTATGGAAAAAAACAAGGAAATAAGACATGGTAGACATTGCATTTTCAAAATGCACGTTCACTTGGTCTTTGTGACAAAATACCGCCGTGATGTGTTCACCAAGGAAGTAATTGATGACCTGCGAGGTATCTTCGCTGGCGTCTGCACCGATCTTGAGGCGGAACTGATGGAATTCGATGGCGAGCATGACCATGTGCATCTCCTGGTGAACTATCCGCCTAAGCTATCCGTGTCCGTGTTGGTGAATAGCCTGAAAGGGGTATCCAGCCGGATGATTCGGAAAAAGCACTATCCATGTATTCGCAAAAAATTGTGGGGTGGCGCACTGTGGTCGCCATCCTATTTTGCCGCCTCTTGCGGAGGAGCGCCGATTGCTATTATTCGCCAATACATTGAGCAACAGCAAACGCCGGAGTAAGCTAACAACATGGATACCTGCGGTATTCATCCTCCCCCTTCATTCAGAAACACGAGCCGTTAGGCGACATGTTTCGTGGGAATGCCCTTGCGGCATGAACGGGGAGGATTTCCGCGCAATCTGTTAAAACTGCATTTTAATCCACATAGCCATTCACTAAGGTGCCAAACAAAGGTTAAGATCAGAACTTGATGTTCAATTACTTTATAATTTCATTGGCGCCATGAAAGAAGGAAACATGCAATCCAACATCTACCCCGTCATCCTCTCCGGCGGTTCGGGCACGCGACTATGGCCATTGTCGCGGACAGCCATGCCCAAACAGTTCCTGCCGCTGTTGTCCGAACACACCCTGTTTCAGGAAACGGTGTTGCGCCTTAAGGGTTTTCCCAATATGAGTGCGCCGCTGGTGGTCTGCAACAGTCATCACCGCTTCCTGGCAGCCGAGCAGCTGCACGCCATCGACACGCCGCCTTTGCTGCAGATACTGGAACCGGTAGGCAGGAATACGGCGCCGGCCGTGGCAGTCTCAGCCTTCGCCGCGCTGGACAAGGAAGAGGGGGCGATCCTGCTGGTGATGCCCGCCGATCATCTGATCCGCGATATTCCGGGCTTTCATTGGGCGATTCATCAGGCAAGGGCGCTTGCGCAACAGGGCAGGCTGGTGACTTTCGGCATCAAACCCGATGAGCCTGCTACCGGGTTCGGCTACATCGAGGGCGGTAGTGCTCTCGATACTGAAGGGGGCGCCTTTTCGGTCGCGCGCTTCGTGGAAAAGCCGGATATGGAGACTGCGAAGGCATTCCTGGATTCGGGCAATTTTTTCTGGAACAGCGGCATGTTTGTATTCAAGGCATCTGTTTACTTGAACGAACTGCAAACTTACCGCCCCGATATCTATCAGGCAGCACAGCTTGCGTGGCAGCACAGCACCCATGATCTGGATTTTTGCCGCCTGCATGAGAGCGATTTTGCATCCTGCCCCTCCGAGTCGATCGACTATGCGGTGATGGAGCGCACCCAATCTGCAGCCATGGTCGCGGTCGATATCGGCTGGAACGACATCGGTTCATGGTCCTCGCTGGCCGATGTCAGCACGAAGGATGCAAAGGGCAATACAGTGCGCGGCGATGTCTACATGGCCGAGGCTAGCGGCTCATACCTGCGCGCTGAGAGCCGCATGGTGGCTGCCATCGGCGTGCGCGATCTGGTGATCGTGGAGACGGCGGATGCGGTGCTGGTGATGCACAAGGACATGGCGCAGGATGTGAAACATGCGGTGGAGTTCTTAAAGCAGGCCGAGCGCACAGAACACTTGGTGCACCGGCGCGTTTACCGGCCATGGGGGTATTACGAGGGCATAGACATGGGCGAGCGCTTCCAGGTCAAACGCATCATGGTGAAGCCGGGAGCCAAGCTGTCCCTGCAGATGCACTATCACCGGGCAGAGCACTGGATCGTCGTGTCTGGTACCGCGAAAGTCACCTGCGGGGACAAGGTCGAGCTGCTGCATGAGAATCAGTCGACATATATTCCGATCGGCGAGACACACCGCCTTGAGAATGTCGGGAAGCTGCCGCTGTTCATGATCGAAGTGCAGTCCGGAAGCTATCTAGGCGAGGACGATATCGTACGTTTCGAGGACGATTACAAGCGCAGCTGAGCTTTGACGCGGATTAGAGTTTTTTCACCCAGTCGCAAGTCCATTCGGCAACCTGATCCCGCCAGAGGCGGGATGAAAAGGTATGGTCAGCATCGGGCAAGATTTGGCGCAGCACTTTGGGCGAATCAAGCAGGTTCTGCCATGCGTCGGATGCCTTGACTGCATCTTCGAATTCGCGCGCGACGAGGTCGTTTCCGCTCAGGATGAGCAGACTGCTTCCCTGGAAGCCTTCCAGATCGGTGCGCATTCTTTCGGGCAGCGGCTGATCATTTTTGGGTGCTTCCTGCCTGGCTTTAGAGACTGCGCCAAAGAATCCTTTGATTGAGTTTGCAAAATCGAATTTTCCGGAAATCAGCTTGCGCCACAGGTGAGGATCGGTAACTTTGGAAAGATAATAGTGCTTGAGTTGCGTTTTCGCTTCGCCCTGCGGCGTTCTGACCCAGGGGTTCGCCAGCACGAGGCCGCTCACTCGTAAATCGCGATGTGCGTAGAAGATCGCTGCGGAAGCTGCATCGCAGAGCCCCCATAGCACGACTTTTTCGAGTTGTGAGCAGTGCGAAAAAAAGGCATCCACTGCAGCCCTGATGTCTTTTTCGACCTCGTCGAAAATGTGCAATTTTCCTTCGCTGTCTCCCATGCCGCGATAATCAAAGCGCATGCAGGGAATGCCTGCCTCTGCCAAGCTTCTTGACAGCAGCGTGAATTGCCTGTGGCTGCCTGCGCGGTATTGCGGTCCGCCAACGATGATGAGCACGCCTTGCGCATGAGCGGTTTCGGGCATGGCCAGGATCGCTGCGAGGCCGTCTTTTTCACACTCGAAGCTAAAGGCAGTTTCAGTAAAATTCTTCATGCCGAAAAAATTTGCGCCGTTCCGGTTATGAGATCGGGGCAGTCCGTGATCTCCTGGGTGGACCAGAAGGGTTCGCCCTGAACCTTGTGAACATGGGCCGTGATGCCGCGGTTTATCCATGCATCGAGGATGCGTGCAGAGGCGGGTGAGAGTGAAAGGCTTGCATCCGGCATGGTCTCGAACCAGTGATGGGGGATGCCGGTCTTGCCAAGTTCGCCGAGCTTCAGGCGGCCTATCGATTCGGCAAGTTCATGCGCCAATTCGTAGCCTGCGATTTCAAGCGTGCCGTTTGAAGCAAGTTCGCGCTTCAAATCCTGCAGGCTGACTTTTTCTCTGCCTGCAATCATCGCGTTCGCAAGGCGCAAGCGGAGAAATTGCGCAATATAAGTTTCACCGCTGTGCACCGGTTGCCAGAGCAGGATGCGATCGATGGCGCAGTCTGCATCGGCCGCAAAATCCAGTGCCAGCAATGCGCCCAGTCTCAATCCCAGTAGCGTAACAGGCAGGTCGTGCTGTGTTTTCAGCCAAGCGAGTGCGAGCCTCAGATCGTCCTTCCATATTTCCCATCTGGCGTCCTTGAAGTCGCCGCTGCTGTCGCCGCAACCGTAGAGGTCGACCTGAAGTACGGAGTAGCCAATTTTTGCCAAGTTTCTTGCCTGCAGGGCTGCCATGCGGCGACTCTTGTTCATTTCCTCTGCAAAGGGAGGGACGTAAAGCACCATACCTTTGCAGGTTTCGGAACAAGGATGATAGGTGAGTAAGCGCCGGCCCGAACCGATTTGCAGGAAAAAAGGCCGGAATGCGCTCATGAAGACAATTTCTGTGTCACAAAATCGTTCAGACTGCCTAGGGTCGCAAAAACCTCGGCGCTGATTTCGTCGTCGTCGACGACGAACCCGAAATGATCCTCGAGCGCTGTAATCAGGTTGACCACGGCCATCGAGTCCAATTCCGGCAGGCTGCCCAGCAGATGCGTTTCCGGGGTCATCGCCTGAATTCTGTTGCCAAGCTGCAAAGAGTTGCCTAGAATCGTTCTGACTTCGTCAAAGTTTGCCATGCCGTCTCCAAATGATAAATTGGCGCGAATTATAGCTTGCCTGTTTTGGATGCGGGCGCACTTCGTGGCTGTTGTCGGAAAATTTTACACTTTGCCACTCTGGGAGTGAATGCTTCATGTTTTATGTTCTGCAACTTGATGAATAATAATTAATTATTTTTCATGGTATAGAATTTGCTTATATTCTGTTAGGGATTTATTCAGGGCTGGCGTCAGTGTTAAGGTGTGGAAATGAACGGTAATCTTTTTCGAAATGGCATACGGGCCTTGGCATTGCTGGCGGCGATTGCGTCGCCTTCCTTTTCGCATGCCTATTCCCTATCTGCCTTGCAGAACACAACGCTGAGTTCGTCGAGTACATCGAGTGCGCTCAGCGCATACTCCTTTTCGACGCTGACGGGTGCGACTGATCCGGCAAACGATGCCCTTAACGCCACGGCAGATTTTCAAGTCTCTGCCGATTCGATGGTCATCACGCTGACCAATCTGCAGTCCAATATCACAAGCGTAGGACAGAACATCAGCTGGTTGTGGTTTACCGTGAACAACGGGCAGGCCATCCTGGATCTCAGCGGTGCTACCGCGGATATTTTAGGTACGGGTAATCCCGGGTCGGGAAATTTGATAACCATCTCTCAGGGTGGGGTAGTGACTTCTACGAGCGCGCTCATGGGCTATCAGCTCGGCCCGCAGGGAATTTCCTCCCAGAAACATTGGAGCGCAGGACAGGGAGCTACACAGTTCTACCTCAGCGATCTCAACGGCGGAGGAGCGCCTGATCAGACCATCATCGGGCCGCCTGATTCGAATGGTAATTATGGTATGGTGAAATCCTCAATTTATGGTGGTAATGGGAATAGCGCCACGCACAATCCTTTCATCCAGAATCAGGCGACATTCAGGATTGCAGATGCAGGTCTGCTTCCGACCTCGACTATATCCAACGTGCAGATTGGTTTTGGCACGAAACCTGTACCTGAGCCTGGTTCCCTCGCATTGCTTGCAATCGGCGCGCTTGCCTTTGCGTTCCGCCACAAAACAAAGGGCAAGAATTTCGCCTGAGCCAACATGAATTTAGGAGGGTTGCGGAAATGCTGATTCGAATGAGGTGTTTTCGTGCCATCCCGTTTTTTTCACTGCTTGGTCTCGCGATTTCCGCTCATGCTGCAAGCCTTGCTGACACGGTTGCGATGATCAAGCCGTCCATCGTCGCAGTAGGCACGCTGCAGCAAGACAGAGCGCCTCCTTCTAGGTTCATCGGAACCGGTTTCGTGGTCGGCGACGGAAATCATGTGATCACCAACGCGCATGTGCTTCCGCCGCCTCTGGACACCGAGAACCATGAAGAGCTGGTGATATTTTCCGGCGAAGGCGAACAGGCAAAAGCGCGCACCGCGACAACGGTAAGTATCGATCCCAAGCATGACCTGGCCTTGCTCAAGATCAGCGGCCCGTCGCTGCCCGCATTGCATTTCGCCAATGACAGCAGTGTCAGGGAAGGCGAGTCCCTAGCCTTTACCGGTTTTCCGATCGGCATGGTTCTGGGTCTTTATCCCGTGACGCATAGGGCGACCCTGTCAGCCATCACGCCCATCGTGATACCGGCAGCTCATGCCAGCGATTTGAACGTGAAGGTGATTAGACAACTGATGACGCCTTTTTCGGTATTCCAGCTCGATGCGACGGCCTATCCGGGAAATAGCGGCAGCCCGCTTTATGAGCCGCAGACGGGCAGGGTTGTTGGCATCGTCAACATGGTCTTCGTCAAGGACACCAAGGAACATGTTCTGTCCGAACCCAGCGGCATTGCCTATGCGATCCCAAGTGTATATATCGTGAGTCTCATCAGGGAAGCCGGTCTGACGCCCTGATTCGGCGCTTGGGATAAATTCAAATGTATCGTTGCAGTAGGGCTTTGAATCGGCGATACTCTCAAGCAATGGGAACGCCACCGGTTTAATTTATATATTGAAGGGTACGGAAATGTTTCAAGGCACGGATAGAGTGGTTTCGGTAGTGGGTTTGGGTTACGTTGGTCTGCCGGTTGCGGTTGCTTTTGGAAAGATCAGGAAAACAGTCGGTTT
The DNA here is from genome assembly GCA_021787435.1 of Pseudomonadota bacterium. Classification (GTDB taxonomy): domain Bacteria; phylum Pseudomonadota; class Gammaproteobacteria; order Burkholderiales; family Gallionellaceae; genus Gallionella. The sequence goes on from JAJYLY010000003.1 coordinate 160,291, forward strand.
CGACATCAATTCGACCCGGATAGCCGAGTTGAAGGCGGGCCATGACAGGACATGCGAAGTGGAGAGCGCCGATCTGGCTGCAGCGGACATCCTTTTCACCGACAAGATCGAGGAATTAAGGCTTGCGAATTTCCACATCGTTGCCGTGCCTACCCCCGTGGATGATGCCAATCAGCCGGATTTGACCCCTGTGCACAGGGCGTCCGAGACGGTGGGCCGCGCACTGAAGGCAGGCGATATTGTCGTGTATGAATCGACCGTCTATCCTGGCGTCACAGAAGACGAGTGCGTGCCGATACTGGAAGCGCAGTCGGGTCTCAAATGCGGCGTGGACTTCAAGGTAGGCTACAGTCCGGAGCGCATCAATCCGGGCGACAAGGAACACACCTTCACTAAAATCAAGAAAGTGGTGTCCGGACAGGACGAGGAATCTTCCGAGATCGTCGCCGAGGTTTACGGCTCTGTCGTGACCGCGGGCGTGTTTCGTGCGACTTCGATCAAGGTCGCCGAAGCGGCCAAGGTGATCGAGAACACCCAGCGCGATCTCAATATCGCGCTGATGAACGAGCTCTCGCTGATCTTCGACAGAATGGGGATAGACACCAGCGATGTGCTCGAAGCGGCGGGCACGAAATGGAACTTCCTGAAGTTCAAGCCCGGGTTGGTGGGCGGACACTGCATAGGCGTGGATCCCTACTATCTGACGCACAAGGCGGAAAGGCTGGGCTACATTCCTCAGGTGATCCTGTCTGGCCGCCGCATCAACGATGGCATGGGTAAGTTCATCGCGCAGAGGGCTGTGAAGGAAATGATACGTGCCGGCCACAATGTGCTGAACAGTACGGTGACCGTTCTGGGGCTGACTTTCAAGGAAAACTGTCCTGATCTGCGCAACTCGAAGGTGATCGACATCATCCGCGAATTGCAGGATTATGGTATAGAAGTACAAGTGCACGATGCGCTTGCGGATTCCGACGAGGCGATGCATGAATACGGTGTGAAGCTCACGCGCTTTGATCAGTTGAAGCCGGCATCTGCTGTCGTGGTTGCAGTATCTCACGCCGAATATTGCACGTTTACCCCGGATCAGCTTATCGCATTGACATCCGGAAATCCCGTGCTGATAGACGTGAAGAGCATTTACGATGTGGCGCGTTGCCGTGCCGCCGGCATACGTCTCTGGCGTCTCTGATCGGTCGGGAAACCCATGCGCGCTTACGATAAGATTAAATCGGATCTGCTGCTTGCGCCCAAGAAATGGCTGATCACAGGGGTTGCGGGATTTATAGGCTCCAATCTGCTGGAAACCCTGTTGAAGCTGAATCAGACCGTGGTCGGGCTGGATAACCTGTCCACCGAGGATGGTAAAAACTTGCTTCAGGTCGAGTCGCTCGTGACGCCAAAACAGTGGCAGAACTTCACTTTCATCAAGGGTGATATCTGCGATCTGGCCGCCTGCCGCACCGCCTGCAAGGGAGTCGACCACGTGCTGCACCAAGCGGCATTGGGCAGCGTGCCGCGTTCTATCGCGGATCCCGTCACGACCAACGCAAGCAACATCACGGGATTTCTTAACATGCTGGTTGCGGCAAAGGATGCGGGTGTTGCGCGTTTTGTTTATGCGGCCTCCAGTTCGACCTATGGCGATCATCCTGGCCTGCCCAAGGTCGAAGACGTGATCGGCAAGCCGCTCTCACCCTATGCGGTCACGAAATACGTGAACGAATTGTATGCGGATGTGTTTGCCAGGACCTATGGCTTCAAGGCGACGGGCTTGCGCTATTTCAACGTGTTCGGGCCGCGCCAGAACCCGAACGGCGCCTACGCCGCGGTCATGCCCAAATGGTTCTCCAGCATGCTGCACAATGAGCCTGTCTACATCAACGGCGACGGGGAGACGAGCCGGGATTTCTGCTATGTGGACAATGCGGTAGAAGCCAACCTGCTGGCTGCGTGCACCAATAACGAAGCTGCGCTGGGCCAAGTCTACAACGTGGCGTTTGGCGAAATCACGACCCTGACCCAGCTTTTCAACCTGATACGCGACCAGCTCGCGCAAAAAGTGCAAGGGCTGAAAGTGCCTGATCCTGTGTATCGCGATTTCAGGGAAGGGGATGTGCGCTATTCGCTGGCCGACATAGGCAAGGCGAAAAGGCTTCTGGGCTATGACCCGCAGTATTCGGTAAGATCAGGTCTCGAGATCGCGGCCAGCTGGTACATCCGCAGCATGGGCTGATCAACGCCCGTGGTGCGCCCTGAACCACTGTTCCAGCATCACCAGCACCCAGATCAAGGTGCCGTAATATCCCGAATGGTTCTCGGCGTGAAGCCGCGTGATCTCGTCGATGAATTCGGGGCGGAAAATGCCGCGCTTCTTGAGGCTCTCAAGGCTGTCATTCGATAGCTCCTGCAGCGTCTTGTCGTTCTTCAGCCATTCCCCGAAGGGCAGGCCGAAGCCGTGCTTGCTCTTGGTGAGGATTGCATCCGGCAGATAGCCGCGCAGCGCCTCCTTGAAGAAATAGCGCAAGCGTGTTCCCTTGAGCTTTAGGCTTGGTTCCAGCCTCGCAGAAAACGCGACCACACTGTCGGCAAGCATCGGAAAGGCGACGTCTATCCCCGCCAGATCGCAGGTCTTGACCACCTTGGGCAGGTCGTTGTCCGCCAGCGTGAATTTGAGATCCAGCGCCAGCATGCGGTTAAGCTGGGTCTTCGCCTCCGCGCCGTGGTAAGTCTGTTCCAGAAGCTTGAGTGGGTTGCCGGTGTCGACCTGATTCAGAAATTCCGGCATGAAGACATTGGCAGGTCCCAGGCGTTCGAGCAGATTGTAGGTTTCAAGCCTCCCCGGCATCGGTACGGAGGCCTGGTCGACATAACTCTTCGCCTTTCTCAAAATCGCCATGTTGCCAGGGAGGCTCGCGCTCAAGGGTTCGATAACGCGATGGCGCAGACTGGAAGGAATGGAGTCATAGATAGAGAATATCCTCTGCTTGGCATACCGTGCATTGCCGCCGAACAGTTCGTCTCCGCCATCGCCGCCTAGGAGTCGCTCGATGCCGTCTTCTTTTGCAAGCTTTGCGCAGTAGTATGTCGGCATGGCGGACGCGTTGCCGAACGGTTGATCGTAGACCGATGCGATCTCGGGTATGGCTTTTGCTACATCACTGGGGGTGACGTAATACTCGTGATGCTGGGTGCCGAAATGCTTGGATGCGATGCGCGCATACTCCATTTCGTCGTAGCCTTCTGCCTCGAAGCCGATGGAATAGGTGGGTGCGGCTTTTCCTGTCACTTCTCCCAGCATGCCTGCCAGTGTGGAGCTGTCTGTGCCGCCGCTTAGGAATGTGCCGGTTTTGGCCCCCCTTGCACTGAGTTCGACTGATTGCAACAGCTTGCTCAGGAATTCGGCCTTAAGCACCTCGAAGGGCGCTTTCTCATGCTCAATGAAATGCATCTTCCAGTAGGCCTTGATCTGGACCTTACCCTTCTTGAAGGAAAGATATTCGCCTGGCAACAGGTGGTATTGTCCGAGATAGATCGATTCCGGCCCCGGGATCATGTGGAAATAGATGTAATCGTAGATGGCCTGATTGTTGAGTTCCGGCTTGATGCGGGGATGCTGGTTGACTGCATCGAGCGTCGAGCCGAAAACCAGGCTGCCGTCTGCGATGCTGTAGACCATCGGGCAGATGCCGCTGCGATCTATCGCCAGATATGCGGAGTCGTCGTTTTCGTCCAGTATGGCTGCCGAAAATGCACCCGAAATCCGCTCGAAGATGGTCTCGCCATGCTCCATGTAACCCTGGGCCAGCGCATGTGCAGTCCCCTCGGTTGTCGCGAGTGCTTGCAGCCTTGCATCCTGAAATTCCGGATTGCCAAAAATTGCAGCCAGCACATGCTGGATTGAGGAAGTCGAGCCGGATTTTCCGGCAGCGATCGCGCTGCGGACCCCGTTCAATGTGCCTGATGGCGCGCTATCGGTACGGGTCAGCGCGGATGCCATTTTTGCAATGACAGTTTCAGCGTCAGTTTGAATGCCGTACCATCCGCAGATGCCGCTCATGCCAGCACCTCTGCAGCATTCGGATGGCTCAAAAAGGCAGACGGGCTTGCGGTTCTTCCATAGGCACCAGATTGGAATACCACGACCAGATCGCCAACATCGGCTTCTGCCATTTCCATCCTGTCGGCCAGCACATCCAGAGGGGTGCACAGGGGCCCCACGACAGACACGGTTTCAAGCTTTGCTGCATGCATCTTGTTGCCTATCGCGACAGGGTAATTCTTTCGTATCACCTGTCCGAAATTGCCGGATGCGGCCAGATGATGGTGCAGTCCTCCGTCCGTGACGAGGAAAATCTGTCCGCGGGAAATCTTTCTGTCGATTATCCGGCACACATATATGCCTGCTTCGCCGACCAGATAGCGGCCGAGTTCGATGACCAGCTGCGCATCGGGTAAAGTCCGTTTCACATCGGGCAACTGACGCGTGAGATTCCCTCCGATCATTGCAATATCCAGAGGCTGCTCGCCTGGGAAGTAGGGGATACCGAAACCCCCGCCGATGTTGAGCAGTCTGACAGGTCCGGGTGCTTCACGGGCAAGCCGGATTGCAAGTGCCAGCGTCTTTTCCTGGGCTTCCATGATGGACTCGGCCTTCAGGTTCTGCGACCCGCCGAAAATGTGAAAGCCGATGAATTCAAGTGGTAGTTCGCCGATGCGTTTAAGCATTCCGGGTACGAGTTCTGCGTCGACACCGAACTGCTTGGGGCCGCCGCCCATCTTCATGCCGGAAGATTTGAGTTCGAAATCAGGATTGACGCGCACCGCGACCTTGGGTTGATAGCCGAGAGACAGTCCGATGCGGGCTGCACTTTCCATTTCACGTTCAGATTCGAGATTGATCACGATGCCAGCGGCAATTGCAGAGGCAAGCTCGCTTTCTGTCTTTCCGGGGCCTGCGAAGCTGATGTTTGCTGGAGAAGTCGGCGTGTCGAGTGCGATCTGCATTTCTCCGGCGGAGGCGACATCCAGCCCGTCGACCAGAGATGCCATGTGTTGCACGATTGCCGGCATGGGGTTGGCTTTCATCGCGTAATGCAGATGGATTTCCGGAGGCAGATTTTCGCGCAGGTGCTGGACTCTTGATGTCAGGAGCGCGCGGTCGTAAGCGAAAAAAGGGGTCTTTCCCACGCGCTCTGCCAGGCGCGTCAAGGGCTGTCCGCCGACCTGCAGGCAGTTGTTCACGACTGGAAAAGCGTTGAGTGGAAAATGAACAGGTTTGGTTGTCGTCATCTTGTCGTTTTCAATCGTTTCAGCGGATAGTCTATGTTAACGGGTCACATCAGGCAAGGCTGTCCTGGGGCGGGTTTTAGACAGGTTGCCGATCAGTCGCAGAGAAAAGTTGAGGGGCGATCTGTCCCAAGGTGTGAAACGGGGCAGCTGGAAAAGGTCGCTGCTCTTGTGCGCGACGCCCACCGCTGTGGATACTGCCGCATCAAAGCCCAGTTGCTTTACGATATCGACATGTGCAGCCCGATAGTCAGTTTCGGGTTTTCCGTTGGGATAGGCGAAAGTCCGGACCGGTTTGCCAGTCAGCTCTTCAAGGTAGCGCTTACCGTTTTCGATTTCGTCTTTCGCGGATTTGTTATCGATACTGGCAAGGATGGGATGGTTGATGGTATGGCCGCCTATCTCCATGCCGGAATCGGAGAGCAGTCTCACCTGCTCATCCATCATCATCAAATTGCGTGGCGGTTCAACTCCGGCAAGTCCGCTTACCGTATCGACCAATGTCTGTCTTTCCTCTAGAGGTTTGTATTTCAGGCAGGACAGGATATTTTCAATCGCAGAGCGCTTTTGTTCGATCGTTTCGATCGCAAACTTTGCGAGCCCGATTGGGGCGAGATCTATGCTGTCCCGGCTTGACATTCTGATGGACTCTATGACGCTGTCGTTGAACATGATGCCACCGTTTAGATAGCCCGTCGCGATGAAAAATGTCGCAGCAATGCGGTGTTTTTTCAGGATGGGGAGCGCGATCTCAGCGTTGTCCGCATAGCCGTCGTCGAAGGTGATAGAGGCAGCCCTTGCGGGCAGCGTGCCGGATTTCAATCGTTCAACCGCCTCTGTCAGTGGTATCACAGTGAATATTCTTGATACCTGTTTCATCTGGAGATCGAACCTTGCGCTGTCCACCTCGGAAGGAAACAGCGGATCAGGTACTGGCAGCACCCTGTGGTAGATCAGGATGGACAGGCGGGCGTTGGGGCCTGCCGGTGAGAGCAGGGTGCCGGGTATTTTCAGGGTGAAACCCGTGGCGTCCTTGATCATGCTTGGTTCTGTAGGATGAATTGAGACATTCTAGCTTTTCACGCGGCTTAAGTATATCTCGGCCCATACCTGTCCGCTTGCAGCAATTTTTAAGCTATACTCGGTTGCGATATCGACGAAAACTTCTCAAGGAGTGCGCTATGCCGGCTATTCGAAGCAGTAGTTACCGATTCCTTCCCTTGTTGATGATGGCGCTGCTTTCAGGCGCGGTCTCGACAGGCTGCAGCAAAATCAAGACGAGTCAGGATTATCTTGCAGATGCACAGGGCTATCACGCCAAGGGCGACGACAAGTCGGCCGTGATCCAGCTCAAAAACGCATTGCAGAAGGATGCGAACAACGGCGATGCGCGCTATCTGCTTGGCACGATATACAGCAACAACGGCAACCTCGCGGCGGCCGAAGATGAGTTGCACAAGGCACTCTCGAACGCTCGTGAAAAGGACAAGGTGCAGAATGCGCTCGGCCAGATATATCTTCAGCGCGGGGAATTCCAGAAGATCATAGACGAAATGCAGCCTGACCCTGCAATGAAGGGCGAGGAGTTGGCAGCGCTGCTGGTACTGCGCGGTGATGCGTATCTCGGATTAAACAAACAGGATGATGCGGGAACTTCCTATGCCGGGGCGTTGAAGGCGGCGCCCGGTTTTGCCGATGCTGTGTTGGGACAGGCGAGGCTTGCTGCAGCAGGCAACAAGCCTGACGAGACGATGAAGCTGATCGATCAGGTGATTGCCGGCAAGCCCGACAATGTCAAGGCATGGCTGATGAAGGGCGACATGTTGCGCGCAAAAGCCGATCCGGACGGCGCAGCAAAAGCCTATGGCCAGGTGCTGAAGATCGATGGCAACAACATCGCCGCGCATGTGAACATGGCGTCGATGGCGCTGGATGAGGGCAAGATGGACGAGGCGCAGAAGGAAATCGGTGAGCTTGCCAAGATACAGCCCAACAATCTGATGGGGAAATATCTGCAGGCAATGCTGCATTTCCGCCAGAAGAAATTTGCGGCTGCCAGGGATGATCTTGAACAGGTTCTGAAGGGTGCGCCGGATCACATGCCCAGCCTGCTGCTGATGGGGGCAGTCAGCTTCGAACTCGGTTCTCTTGAAGTGGCGCAAAAGGATCTGGGGCGTTTCGTCGACACTTTTCCGAACAACGCCTATGCTAGAAAGCTGCTCGCCCAGACGCTGTTGAAAATGAAGCAGCCGGACGGGGCCTTGAAGGCGCTGGGGCCTTTGCTGAACGATGCGCATGCCGACTTGCAGACCGATGCGATCGCAGCGGATGCTTACATGCAGGTGGGCCAATTTGATAAGGCAGTGCAGTATTTGGAGAAAGGGGTTGCGGGCAACCCCAAGAATGCGGATCTGCGCATGCAGTTGGGCCTTGCTCGATTGGCAGGCGGACAGGGAGACCGGGCAATCGCGGATCTCGAGGCGGCTGCCAAGCTCGATCCAGCCAAGCTTGAGGCGGAAAACGCGCTGGCGCTGACCTATCTTGGCAAGAAGGATTACGATCATGCGCTCTCGGCAATCCAGACCATGATCAGGAAGGCCCCCCAAAATCCTGCCTATTTCAACTTGCAGGGGGCGGCTTATGTCGGGAAGAACGACATCCCGGACGCCAGAAAGAGCTTCGAGTCGGCGATTGCGGCATCCCCGGGCTATGTTCCGGCAGCGATCAATCTGGGGCAGCTTGACATGAAGGACAATCCTGAAGCGGCGCGCAAACGATTTGAAGGCGTCTTGAGCACTGACAAGAACAATGTTCAAGCGATGCTTTATCTTTCGGCGATTGCGAAGAATGCAGGAGATGACAATGAATTCGTAAACTGGCTCGAGAAAGCAACCAAGACAAATCCCGCCGTGTTGCAGCCATGGAACATGTTGACGAGTTATTACTTGCAGCAGAAAAACCAGAAGGAGGCTGTTGCGCATGCTGAAGCTGCGGCGAATGCCAACCCCAAGAACCCAGAGGCGCTGGACTTGCTGGGGTCGACCCAGCTTGCAACCGGCAAGATGGATGATGCGGTTACCACATACAAGAAACTTCTGGAACTGGTGCCCAGATCCCCTCTGGCAAATTATCGGCTGGGTGTGGCGCTTTCTGCGGGCAAGGATGCGGATGCGGCGGCGAATTCCTTTGCGCGCGCGCTGGAGTTGAAGCCGGGTTATGTCGAAGCGGCCGATGCACTGGTCGGCACGGATATCAGGGCCGGGAAATACGCCGCTGCGCTGAAGGTAGCCAGCGACTTCCAGCAGCGCTTCCCCAAGGCATCTGAAGGGTTGCTGCTCGAGGGCGATGTCGCGATGGCGCAGAAAGAGTTTGAAAAGGCGTCAAACGCATACGGAAAGGCGCAGGCTGTCGACAAGACGACGGTGGGTGCAATCAAACTGCATGGCGCGTTGACTCTGTCGGGAAAAATGAAGCAGGCAGATGAGGGTTTGCTGCAATGGCTGCATCTTCATCCTAGGGATGTCATGGCCAGAAACTACATGGGTGATGTGTTTCTTCGGGCTGGCAATTTCAAGGGAGCCGAAGATCAGTACCTGGCGGTGCTCCAGGTCCAGCCGGACAATCTTCTTGCGCTCAACAATCTGGCCGTGATGTATCAGAAGACGAGCGATCCCAAGGCCGAAGAGATGGCTAGGCGCGCCTATAAGCTGGTACCTGACAACCCGGAGATCATGGATACGCTGGGCTGGATACTGGCAGGGAAGGGAGATGTCAAAGAAGGGCTGGATTTACTGCAGAAGGCGGTATTAGCCGCGCCCAATGTGCCGGACATCAATTACCATTATGCCGCAGCGCTTGCCAAGTCTGGCGACAAGGCGAAAGCCAAGGATGAGCTTACCAAGTTGATTTCGTTGGGAAAAAACTTTCCGCAACTGCAGGAAGCGAAAGCGCTGCTCGAGACGCTCTGAAGTTTGTCGGTTTATTTTACAGAGGATAGTCTGCTGAAAAATACAAGCCTTCGGCCTATCCTCTGGATTCAAGAAAAAACAATATATAAATCAAATAAATGATGATTTCCCTTGGGCGCCCGCCCATTTGTTGGGGGAATGACAGTCATGTTCTGAAATCCAAGTTGATCATCGCAAAGATTCTGGCAATAGGTAACGATATTGTTTGTCGGAATACTTTACACACAGGGGGGTATGAGAGTGTGTGAGTGTAAAAAAAACATCTATATACAGTAAGTTATTGATATTGGCACGCATCGTGCTTTATACATGGCGTAAAGAATGAATATGGTTTCTACAAGAAAAGAAGCTGCCTAAATAACTTTGTGAGTATCTTAAGGAGAAAAAAATGAAAATGAAATCAATCTGCGTAGCGCTTGCGGGTTTTGCCGTTGCAGCTGTGGCACTTCCTGCATCGGCAGCTATCGTTTATGACGGTTGGCAGCTGAATGATGGCGCTGGCTATTTGAGCACGAACATCGGACACCTGAATTTGAGCGGGGGAATGGCTACCGTGACCCAACAATTAATCGGTGGTCAGGTAGTGGCAGGAAGTACGTTTAGCGAGTCGGGTACAATTTATTCGACCTCTTATACTGTGGAAAATAGCCCTGGCCCGACAGACTTCGGTTTGCCGCAAAATTACACGGGAAATCTCGCTGTTCAGCTTTTGTTTCCAACTTTGACTGGTGTTGTCACGAGCGTCAACCCTTCTGGGTTTGTGACTTACGCATATAATGTGCCGAATACCCCTGTTAGTATGCAAGTGTCAACGAATAATGGCTCGACATGGAATACGGTTGCCAACTTAAATGTAACTTGGCCTTCCGGTGGCGGCATCGAGCCCTATCTGGGTGGCGGCCTTGCCAATGGAACGACCGATATGCTCCTGACATTTGATCCTGTTGGTTATCAGAGCAATCTTCTGAATGATTCGAGCGGAACCTCTCTGGATCCACTTGTGAACGCAGTTGGTGGCTCTCAGTTGCAGCTTTTCGTGCATACACAGAATACAGTACCGACTGGAGCGGAAACTATTATTAACGGTGGGGCTGATGTGCAGTTTACAGTGAATAGCGATGGAAGCGCGAATCTGCAGCGTGTTCCTGAGCCTGCTTCCATCTTTCTGACAGGCATAGGATTGCTTGGGCTAGGCCTTGGTTTTGCTCGTCGCAGAAAAATGTGATTTAGGAAATGCTTGAAGCATCATCGAAAGCCCGGGTTGCCTTAGCATCCCGGGCTTTTTAAGGTGTTGCACGATGTGGTTATATATTCAGGAATGTTGGTAAAGGCGGTCGAGTGGAAGGCGTGTCGACCGCGCTGATGGCATTTCACCGGAACCGATGCGTCCCATGAACACCGTGTTGCTGGCTGATCCTGAAAATATCGAATCGAGCGCGGCTGCAATTCTTCTCGCCTCAGCTGACGCACCTTTTCTGGCAGAGACCGGAATGCTGTTTGTTGCATAGGCATGAAAGATGAGCGGGCTCATTTCGGGCTGCAACTGCAGGTCCAGTCGGGTTGCTGTAAGCCAGAAGCGCTGCAATGCCCTGCCAGCCAGCACATAATCCGCTATTGTTTGCGGTTTGACATCGTAAACAATCGCAAAATGGGCAGCGCAACCAAGCGCGGGCAGGATATCCAGCTCTATTCTGGGCAAAAGGGTTCCGCCTAGGAAACTGTTGAAAAATTCGACGCGAGCCCAACTGCCCATCACCCAGCGCATCAGAAGCAGGGTCGCGCCATCCAGCCCCAGCGCCTTGTCGGGTACCCTGTCTTCGCTAAAACGCGCCCGCCACTGGATGATCCTGCGATGCACTTGATAGGCTTCAGGTATGGTCAATCTAAGCCTGCCGCTTTTTGACAGGATGTCGGCCATGGAAAGTTTCCCCTTCAGCCCTTCCACCCAAAGCACATGGTGCCTTGGTCCCAGGGATGCCACCAGTTCGATTTTTTCCGCCTCCGCAAGCAGCTTAGTGCTGTATGGCCGCCTCTGTACACAGCGTTTCGGAATGCAATCGATCAGTGGGTCAGGGTTGGTATCTTGGGCGCGGGTGAATTTGACATCGAATGTGGGATGCTCATCGTCGGCATCCCGATATGTGATGTCGGTGCGCAGGGAATGTCCGCTGGCTGCAATACAGATGTTTTCCAGCAGAGCGCCAAGTGAAATCTGGCTTGGATGTCCCAAAAAATCGTAGACGCAATCCTTGCGTGTGTCAAAACCATGCACGACAACATGATTTTCATTGACAATTTCGAATCGCCAAGGCTGGGTGTTATCCCCGCTAGGCGCCCATTTAGCCAGTTCTAGTATCTGCTCGATAGTCTTCATTACGGGTCAGCCACGTAGATTGGACAATCTGCGTTTCGCAATCTTAAGCGCGATGCGCTGCATGAAATGGTCATTGCCGCCCGGCCGCCACGAGCGCGCCAGCTTGTTTCTGTATGCATCGAACTGGAGGCTGTAGGGCGCTGCAAGCACCTGCCCGCGCTTGAGCAGAATCTTCAGCGCTTCAGTTGCAGCCATGCCGGCGCATATCTGGCAGGCCATGACCGTGGAAGGGCCTCTGTGCTCATCCAGATTGATGGCACTGGGATCGACCAGATAGCCGAAATGCAGACCGGCGGGAGCAAGGCCGATCAGGAAGCGCAAAGCCTTTTCTTCTTCGGGCTGGTTTCCCCAACCGAAATATTCTTCGAAGGTCATCTTGCCGGGCAGGAAATTGAGCAATGCCGCACCCATGCCCAAAGGGGCGGCTGTGATCGCGGGGATGGCCCGTTCAGCGCAGGCGGCAAAGGTGGCCTGCCTGATGGAAAAAACGAAAAAATCTAGCCCGTCGACGTACAGATCCACGCCTGTAAGAAATTCCGGCAGGTTATCCGGACTGACGCCGGAAGAAAATATCTTGATGTCGAGATCGGGATTGATGTCTTTGGCCATCTTGGACATCACCTCTGCTTTGGGGCGATTCAGCGTGGACATCGAGGCGCCGGCTTGGCGATTGAAATTGGCAAGCTCGAAGACATCCAGGTCTGCGATATGGAAACTGCCTATGCCAAGCCTTGCCAATGTCAGTAGATGGATGCCGCCAACTCCGCCCATGCCCGCAATGGCGACCCGCTTTCCACTCAAGACATGCTGCTCCTGCCGGGTTAACCAGCCTATGTTCCTTGAGAAGGCGTTGTCATAGGAGAATGTCATTTTCAGGCCATGGTTCTGAGGCGGCCGAGGATGCCCGTCTCGTCTGTTTTTGTGAAGAAGTAGGGATAAATCGATTTAACCCCATCTGCCTTGTCCATGAGCCCGCCATATTTTTCAACCTGTTCGGCCATGTAGGCGAAATTCGTGCGCAGAAGCACACCAGGTGCATGGACGCGTGGGCAGATGCGTTCGGGTCCGATCTGGGTGAAGCCCAACATCCTTTCGTAGAATTTCACATGCCTGGGGTTGACCTCGAGCACGCCGTCGGTATGGCCGAAAACGCCATAAGGGTAGAGATAGGCGATATGGAACAGGCTGGAGAGTATGCGCTTGGATTTGATTTTCGGATCGACAGCAAGCTTGTTGTATTCGCAGATTTTACAGCCTTGTCTGCGCAGTGCTTCGAGCTCTTCGTGGTACATCTCATCGGCGAAAAGACCCATAGTGGAATCGAGGCCGACTGTCAGCGTGCCGATGACTTCGCTGTCGGCGCCGGATGCGATGAGGGTGATGCGGTTGGGATTGTTCTCATTGATGCCGGCGCTGCCATAACCGCGCCATGAGTACATCTTGTTGATGAGGATGTTGGCAGAATCGCGGCGTTCTTCCGTGTTTGCCAGACGTATCCTGAATTCTTGGTCTTCATGCGCAAATTCATTGGTCCCTTCCTGTTCTGGGATGTTCAGGCTGATGGGAGTCAGTCCGGCCGACATCTGGTCGAAGAAGGATGCGATGGTATCCTGATCGGTTTCTAACTTGGAAAAATCCATGAGTTTCACCTGAAAAGCATCCTGTCGGATTGTGCCAGAATCTGTAGCACCGCGATTGTAAAACATCCTTTAGGTTCTGTGTGAGTCCTCAAGAATTTTTCGGATCAAGTTCGATGGATCAGGTTTTGACCCACACCCGGCCGGCTTCTATCTTCACAGGATAGGTACGTATTGGCTCAACCGCAGGCTCGCAGGAGGGATTGCCTGTGGCGAGATCGAAATAGCTGCCGTGCAGCGAGCATTTGATCCTGCCGTCTTTGATGCAGCCAAGATAAAGCGAATAGTCCTCGTGGCTGCACATCTCGTCCACGCAGTAAAGCTCGCCTTGGGAATTGCAAAGCAGCAGACGCCTGCCATCCACCACGATGCGTTTCATCTGCTGCGGTTTGAGTTCTCCCGCTGTTGCTACTGCGTTATAGTCGCCCATCATTTCACCCGGCTTGCCGCACGGCCCGAATCGAGAACATCGCGTATCATTGATGCTGCGTCTTTCAGGTTTTTTGCCTTTCCGACGTGATGGAGCACGATAGCACCGCTCAGTACCAACGAGTCGTAGAATGAACCTTTGTTGCCTTTCAAGGCTGCCATGCCAGCTTCAGCGGCTGCGCGCGCGGTTGCGGGGATGTCGATTGCAGCAACGATCTCATCTTCGCCTTCTGCCGTGGCAACGGCACCCGGCAGCGGGACTGAACGCACATCCTGCTGTATGCCGAGTTCTGCGGGGTCGATGGCAACTTCGCTTTCCGGCCCTTTGTCGTGGTAGTGGAAATAGCGGCCGGGCTGGCGCAGCGAAGGCACTACGCCGCCTTCCACACCGCGTATGATGCAGGCGGTGTCGAACCCTGCAACGCGCGCGAGTTCAGCATAGATGGGCGGATAGGGCTTGTGTACGAAACCGGTGATGAAATGGGTTTTTTTGCGACCAGCAATGGGCTTGGAGAGCACTTCTACCGTGGTCAGCACCTGGCGCTTGATCATTTGCGCGCGTAGACCGACTAGGCCGTGCAGGCCGGGATTGGATTGCGCCTGATCGATGTAGGTCCAGCCGAGTCTTGGGTCGGACAGGCGGGCTGCGGCCTCCTGCGGCGACAGATCGACCGGCACGCCAGCAGCCTGCAGGATATGGCGCGCGGTCACGCCATATTTTGGCCCCACTCTGTCCAGACCGTGACTTACTGCATGCACGCCGAGTTCGGCAAGCAAAGGACCCAGAAAAGGAGCAGTGGGCAGGCAGCGGTTGTATCCGTCGTAGGGGTCTCCGATGTCGACCACTTCGTCGACTTCCGCAGTGATACGCCGGGTCGTATCGAGTACCGCATCGAGCACGCCGATGTTCTCGTCCATGCTTTCGCGCTTCATGCGCAGTGCGATGAAGAAAATGGCGACCTGTACCGGGTCGATCTGGTTTTCGATGATGGCTTTGGTGCCAAGATGTGCTTCTTCGCGGCTGATGTCCTTGGAAAGGTCGGGGCCGGTGGCAATGCGCTGGATGATGGAACGCATCAGCAATTTAGGGTCGGATGGAGTGTTCATGGTTGTTCCGTAAGAATAAGCATTAGTTGATTCTGATTCATTTTGATTGAAACAGCAATGCTTTATCAACTCGCATTACAATAGCCTCATGAATCAGTTAAAGATCATCGACAGTCTTGTGGATATTTCCGCTGCGGATTGGGATGCGATAGCTAAAGGTGACCCATTGTTGTCGCATGCGTTCCTTAGCGCACTGCAACAAAGCGGTTGCGCTGCGCCGGGATTTGGCTGGCAGCAACAATTTCTCACGCTGTGGCAGGAGGGCAAGCTCTTGGGCGCAATGCCACTTTATCTGAAGATGAATTCCTTTGGCGAGCATGTCTTCGATTTTGCTTGGGCGGACGCATATCGCCGCCACGGTCTGAATTATTACCCCAAGCTCGTGTGCACCGTGCCGTTCACGCCAGTGACGGGAAGGCGGTTGCTTGCACAATCCGATAAAGCTAGGCGTTTTTTGCTGACTGCCGCGTTGAACTATGCAAAGGAAATCGGCGTATCCTCGTTGCACGCGCTGTTCCTGAACGAGGCCGATGCGGCGATTGCAGAGGAGCTGGGCATGATGCTGCGCCAGGATGTGCAGTTCCACTGGAAGAATGAAGGTTACCGTGACTTCGACGATTTCCTGTCCACCCTGAGCCGCGACAAGCGCAAGCGTATCAGGCAGGAAAGGCGGCGCGTGATGGAGACGGGCATCGAATTGCAATGCGTGCCGGGCACAAGCGCGACGCGTGAAGACTGGTCCTTCTTTGCCTCATGTTATTTGCACACCCTTGCACTTCACAGTTCGCCGCACCAGCTGAACGAGGATTTTTTCCAGCGCATAGGCGCATCTATTCCTCAGCATACTTTGCTGGTGATCGCAAAACGCGAAGGTAGGCCCATCGCCAGCGCGCTAAACTATATTACCGATGATGCGATGTATGGACGTTCCTGGGGGACGTTCGAATTTCATTCCGGGCTGCATTTTGAGACCTGCTACTACCAGGCGATCGAGTATTGCATCGCGCAAGGCATCAGGACGTTCGAAGGAGGCGCGCAGGGCGAACACAAACTGGCGCGGGGATTTCTGCCGGTGACCACACGCTCAGCGCATTGGCTTGCACATCCACAGTTTGCCCGGGCTGTCGAAGATTATCTGGTGCGTGAGACCGATGCAGTTGCTGAATATGTGGACTCACTGAACGAGCGCAGCCCTTTCAAGACATCCGGCTTTGCGTGAGATCGCTATGCGGATCTTTCGAAAATCGACGCTGCATGCGCTGAAATCCACCGCGGGATTTGCCAGAAAAACGCTCAAGGACTTCAATAGCAATCAGGGGTTGCTGCTGGCAGGTGCGATTGCATATTACGCGCTGCTTTCCATGGTGCCGCTGCTTATCCTCTCCGCCATCGTGCTTTCACACTGGGTCGATCGCACCGAATTGCTGGCGTCACTCGGTCACTCGCTGGCATGGCTCGTGCCCAGCCAGTCCAAGGCGGTCCTGTCGCACATATCTGAGTTTCTCGACAACCGCACGGAGATAGGCGTGGTGCTTGCGATCACCTTGGTTTTCTTCAGCTCGCTTGCGTTTTCGGTGCTGGAAAGGGCGATGGCAGTGATTTTCGCGCACAGGAAAATCGTCAAGAAGCGTCATTTCCTGGTGTCCGCAATCCTTCCCTACTTTTTCGTGCTGCTGCTCGGGCTTTGCATGCTCGGTTTGACTGTGCTTTCGGTCGCGCTGCAAAGCGTGGCTCAGGAGAGCATGCATTTTCTCGGCTACTACTGGCCTCTCAAGGGGTTGTCAGGTGCGCTGCTCTATGTATTGGGTCTGCTTGTGGAGACCTTCATTCTGGCCATGCTGTATCTTGTCCTGCCTGTCGGAAGAACGCGTACAAGTCATGCGCTGATAGGCGGCTTCGTAGCGATGTCGCTCTGGGAGATCATACGCCACATCCTGATCTGGTATTTTTCGACATTATCGAAGGCGAGCATCGTCTACGGCTCGCTCACGACCCCGGTGGTCGCACTTTTCAGCATGGAGATTGCCGCAACCCTGTTTTTGCTCGGCGCGCAAATCATCTCCGAGTACGAGCGACTGGAAAAGCGTTAGTTTGTCATGCCGTTCTGATGACTTCGGGCCATTATGGATTCTTGCAGCGCGTTGATTCATCAATGCTTAATTTTTGTAATATTTTTTTGCTTGCAATATTCCTGGAGAACACTACAATCAGCGCCTGCCACTAAAAAAAATACTAGATATAGTGGTTTCAAGAATTCTTCCGATAAGCTTTTAAAAAGGATACGCTCATGCCCAATACCGCTATTCCTGGTTCCCTGATATCCCCCGCAGATGTACGCACCGATGATCAATTCGATCAATACAAGGTGATAAGACGCAACGGTTCGGTGGTTGTTTTCGAACCCGTGAAAATCTCCAATGCACTGACCAAGGCGTTCATCGCCGTGAACGGTGCTCAGAGCGCGGTTTCATCCCGCGTGCGAGAACTGGTTGAACATCTTACGCTGGGCGTGGTTCATGCGCTGATGCGCCGCCAGCCCAACGGTGGTACGCTGCACATCGAAGACATCCAGGATCAGGTCGAGCTCGGATTGATGCGTTCCGGCGAACACGATGTCGCACGCGCCTATGTGTTGTACCGCGAGGAGCGTTCCCGTTCCCGCGCGCAGACCATGGCGCAGCAGCCGGTGCACGTGATCAACGTCACGGGCAAGGACGGCATCGCCCGCCCGCTGGATCTTGACCGCATCACGTCCCTGGTGCAGTCCGCCTGTGCGGGACTGGGCGATGTGGTGAGCGTGGAGACGGTGATCCAGGGCGCATTGAAGGACATGTACGACGGCGTGTCGCTGCACGAAGTGCACAAGTGCCTGATCCTGTCCGCGCGCTCGCTGATCGAGAAGGAGCCCGCCTACAATTTTGTCACTGCAAGGCTGTTGCTCAACAACATCTGCAGCGAAGTGCTGGGCGAGGATGTGGCGCCGGCCGACATGGCATCGCGCTATGTGGAATACTTCCCGAAATTCATCAAGCGCGGCATTGCGGCCGAACTTTTGGACGAACGCCTGGCAAGCTTTGATCTGTCGCGCCTTGCCGCAGAGCTCGACGCATCGCGCGACATGCAGTTCGGCTACCTCGGCCTGCAGACCCTGTACGACAGATATTTCCTGCACATCAAGGGCGTGCGCATCGAGACACCGCAGATATTTTTCATGCGCGTGGCGATGGGCCTTGCCTTGACAGAGATCGACCGGGAAGCCCGCGCGATCGAGTTTTACCGCATGCTGTCCGGATTCGACTTCATGTGCTCAACGCCCACGCTTTTCAACTCCGGTTCGCGCCGTTCGCAGCTTTCTTCCTGCTACCTCACCACTGTCGAGGACGATCTGGACGGCATCTACGAGGCGATCAAGGATAATGCGCTGCTGGCGAAATTTGCAGGCGGTCTTGGCAATGACTGGACGCCTGTGAGGGCCCTTGGCGCGCACATCAAGGGCACCAATGGCGAATCGCAGGGTGTCGTGCCATTCCTCAAGGTCGTGAACGACACCGCAGTTGCGGTGAATCAGGGCGGTAAGCGCAAGGGTGCGGTGTGTGCCTATCTTGAAACCTGGCATCTGGACATCGAGGAGTTCCTCGACCTGCGCAAGAACACAGGGGACGACCGCCGCCGCACGCACGACATGAACACTTCCAACTGGATTCCCGACCTTTTCATGAAGCGCGTGATGGAAGGCGGCAACTGGACGCTGTTCTCGCCTTCAGACGTTCCTGACCTGCACGACCTTTTCGGCATCGATTTCGAGGTCGCCTATACCGCTTATGAGGCCAAAGCCGCGAGCGGCGAGCTCAAGCTTTTCAAGACCATCCCGGCAGCAAGCCTGTGGCGCAAGATGCTCACCATGCTGTTTGAAACAGGACATCCCTGGATCACCTTCAAGGATCCCTGCAACATTCGCAGTCCTCAGCAGCATGTGGGCGTGGTGCATAGCTCCAATCTCTGCACCGAGATCACGCTCAACACCAATGCGGACGAGATTGCGGTTTGCAACCTGGGTTCGGTGAATCTGCCCGCCCACCTTTATCCTGCAGGACACGAGAAGGCAGGGCAGATCGACCATGAAAAACTGCGCCGCACCATCACTACCGCGATGCGCATGCTGGACAACGTGATCGACATCAATTACTACGCGGTTGCCAAGGCGCGCAATTCCAATTTCAAGCATCGCCCCGTGGGTCTGGGCATCATGGGCTTCCAGGATTGCCTGCACATGTTGCGCCTGCCTTATTCTTCCGAGGCTGCCGTGGAATTCGCTGACCGCTCGATGGAAGCGGTCTGCTATTACGCCTACTGGGCATCGAGCGAGCTTGCCGAGGAGCGCGGCCGCTATGCCAGTTACCGCGGCAGCCTGTGGGACAAGGGCATACTGCCGCAGGACACGCTCGCACTTTTGCGCGAGGAACGCGGCGGCTATGTTGAAGTCAACATGTCGGAAGCCATGGACTGGGATGCGCTGCGCGCACGCATCAGGCAATGCGGCATGCGCAATTCCAACTGCATCGCGATTGCGCCTACCGCAACCATCTCCAACATCATCGGCGTGTCGGCCTGCATCGAGCCCACCTACCAGAACATCTTCGTGAAATCGAATTTGTCGGGCGAATTCACCGTGATCAACGAGCATCTGGTTGCCGACTTGAAAGAACTGGGCTTGTGGGATGAAGTGATGATCTCCGACCTCAAATACTTCGACGGCAGCCTGGCGAAGATAGACCGCGTGCCGCCTGAATTGCGCAGTCTGTATGCCACCGCGTTCGAGGTCGAACCCGCTTGGCTGATCGAGGCCGCATCGCGCCGTCAGAAATGGATAGACCAGGCGCAATCGCTGAACATCTACATGGCAGGTGTGTCGGGCCGCAAGCTTGACGATACCTACAAGCTTGCCTGGGTGCGCGGGTTGAAGACCACCTATTACCTGCGCACGCTGGCCGCGACCTCGGCCGAGAAATCCACCGGACGCGCAGGCGCGCTGAACGCCGTTGCTGTTTCGCCGGACGCAAAGGTGGAAGGCACGCAGTTCTGCTCGATTGATAACCCTGAGTGCGAAGCATGCCAGTAAGACAGTCCGTAGCTTGTAGCGAGTAGCCTTTTTGCTGCCAGCTACAGGCTTACATAAATTAACAAATCGCGGGGGCAATAATATATGCTGACATTTGACGATGAAATAACAACAAACACAATCGCATCAGAAGCAACGAACGCAATACCATCGGAAGTTCTCGACGCCTTCAAGGAAGGTAAACCTGCGGCACCAGAAGTCACTGCCGGGCGCATCCGTGTGGAAGACAAGCGCATCATCAACTGCCAGGCGGACGTGAACCAGCTCGTACCCTTCAAGTACAAGTGGGCTTGGGAGAAATACCTGGCCGCCTGCGCAAACCACTGGATGCCGCAGGAGGTGAACATGACTGCTGACATCGCACTGTGGAAGAGCGACAAGCTGTCTGATGATGAGCGCCGCCTGATCAAGCGCAACCTGGGATTCTTCACCACGGCCGACAGCCTGGCTGCAAACAACATCGTGCTGGGCACCTATCGGCACATCAGCAATCCAGAGTGCCGCCAGTTCCTGCTGCGCCAGGCATTCGAGGAGGCGATCCACACGCACGCATACCAGTACATCGTGGAAAGCCTGGGTGTGGACGAGGGCGAGATTTTCAACATGTACCACGAGGTGCCCAGCATCCGCAACAAGGACGAGTTCCTTCTGCCTTTCATCGACGTGCTGACCAATCCTGAATTCAAGACGGGTACAGTGGAGGCGGATCAGGCGCTGTTGAGGAGCCTGATTGTGTTCGCCTGCATCATGGAAGGACTTTTCTTCTATGTGGGCTTCGTGCAGATATTGGCTCTGGGCCGCCAGAACAAGATGACGGGCGCTGCAGAACAGTACCAGTACATATTGCGCGATGAGTCGATGCATTTGAATTTCGGCGTGGACGTGATCAACCAGATCAAGCTGGAGAACCCGCATCTGTGGACGCCCGAGTTCCGCGAGGAAGTGCGCGGCCTGATGCAAAAGGGCGTGGAGCTCGAATACGCTTATGCCGAGGACACCATGCCGCGCGGCATACTGGGTCTCAATGCCAGCATGTTCAAGGAATACCTGCGCTTCATCGCGAACCGCCGCTGCCAGCAGATCGGCATCGACATCCTTTATCCGGGTGCTACCAATCCGTTCCCCTGGATGTCGGAAATGATCGACCTCAAGAAGGAGAAGAATTTCTTCGAAACGCGCGTGACCGAGTATCAAAGCGGCGGCTCACTGAGCTGGGATTAAACGAAAGAGGCCGTTGGCGGACACATGACGCTTCCTTCTGGACAGATAACGCTTCCTTTTATGGCACTTTATCCTTCCTCGGTTTACATGGGGAACGCAGTCCGCTCAAAAAGCGGTTTTTGAAATAAGTAATAAGTTCATAGGCTCACCGAAAAATCGGTGAGCCTATTTTGTTTGGGGCTGACATCCGACAATCCTTAACCATTGCTCAAGTACATCCGTTTGAATACAGAGTAAGTGAGAATGGGGAACGATAGGCAGTCTCCCGATCAGAGGGTGTAAGAATTTTTGTGTAAGCGATCTAAACTGTATGTTTAGTTTTGTCGCAGGCACAATGGAAACTAAGGTTAGGCAACGGTTGAGATAGAATCTGGATTTCCGTTGTCTTTCCGCGTGAGGGAAAGTCTTGCGCGGCAGGTTTCGATCTTGCAACCTAGGAGTCTTTATGTACTTACCAGAGCAATTCAAGGAAACAAGCCCTGAGCGCATCGCAGCGATTATCGAGAGCCATTCCTTCGGCATGCTGGTCACGACTCTTGAAGGCGCGCCCTTTGTGAGCCACCTGCCGTTCATCTTCGACCAATTCGCAGGCCTAAAGGGCAGGCTCTTCTGCCACATGGCGCGTGCGAATCCGCAGTGGCAGCATCTTTCAACGGCGGGCGAGGCGCTTGTGGTATTTCAGGGGCCGCATGCTTACGTTTCCCCATCCTGGTATTCGTCGCCCGGCGTGCCAACATGGAATTACGCAGTGGCCCACCTGCGAGGCAAACCAGGGATCATCGAGAGCGAATCGGAGCTTGAGTCTTTGCTCGAGCGGATGACCAGTGTCTATGAATCGAACATGCCGAATCCATGGGTCCCGGAGCTTGCCGGCGGAATGCGGGCGAAATTGTTGAATGCGATTGTCGGCATCGAAATTGAGGTTGCGGACATACAGGCTAAGTTCAAGATCAGCCAGAACCGCCCGCTGGAAGACCAGCGCAGCGTAATCGAGCATCTGGCACGGTCAGGCAATCAGGTCGATGCTGCGATGGGAAATCTGATGAAGGAAATTCTTCATGCGGATTTCTGACTGCGATCTGCCAGGGCGATGAAAGCTGATCCATCGAGGAACTGGTTTGAAGAGGGAGGCGAAGCTTACGCGCGCTATAGGCCGGTCTATCCGGACAGGCTCGCCAAATTTCTTGCCTCAGTCTCTCCCGATAACCGTCTTGCATTGGACATCGGCTGCGGCAACGGGCAGCTTGCGATTCAATTGGCAAACCGTTTCGAACATGTCATCGGAATCGATTCCAGCGTTGACCAGATAGCGCATGCCGTTCATCACGAAAGGGTCGAATACCGGTGTGCGCCTGCAGAATATCTGCCCATGCTGGACAGAAGTGCGAGCCTGGTAGCGGCAGCGCAGGCTGCCCACTGGTTCGACCTGCCGGCCTTCTTTGATGAGGTCAGGAGGATTTGCGTGCCGAGTGGCGTGCTGGCATTGATCAGTTATGGAGTGCCTTGCCTTGATGAGTCGGAATTGAATGAGCGCTTCGATCATTTCTACCGCGAAGAGATCAACCCCTTCTGGCCACCCGAAAGAAAGCTGGTCGATGAAGGTTATGCAAGGATCGGTTTTCCATTTTCCGAGTTTCCCGCGCCGCCGGTGAGCATACTGCTGAAATGGAATCTTTTCGAATTGCTGGGCTACATCTCAACTTGGTCCGCAGTGCGCAGGGCAAGAGAAGAGGGAAGGCAGGAAATCCTTTCAAGCTTTGGAGAGGAGATGGCGAAGCTCTGGGGAAGCTCTGATGTGCGACGCAGCATCTGTTGGCCCATCAACATGCGCATAGGAAGAACTTGAGCAGGTTGAGTGCGTCAAGTCGTGCATATGGCTGGTCCGGAATCGGTTGATACAGTTGATTCAATAGCCACATCTGACGGCCAGTTTTGATTTTTCTTTTTACTTTTTCGCAAGCAGCGACATGTTCAAATGGCGGCTCTCCTCCAGTCAGGCTTTATGCGTCGCCACAGACACTCAAACGGCTTGCGGTTAGCGCAGCCTTTTAATGTCCAGTCTGTGCAAGGCAGGGAAAAGGTATGAGGTGGATGCCACCACGACCAGCGTCATTGCGCCGCCGAAAATCACCGAGGGCACGAGGCCCATCAGTCTAGCGGCTACCCCTGACTCGAAAGCGCCCAGCTCGTTGGATGAGCCTATGAAGATGCCGCTGATCGAGGACACGCGCCCGCGCATTGCATCGGGTGTTGAAAGCTGCATGATGGTGGAGCGCATCACCACCGACACCCCATCGAACAAGCCGGACGCCATCAGCAAAAGCACTGCCAGCCAGAAGTTGCGGCTCAATGCAAACAGGATGATGCAGATTCCGAAGCTGGAAACAGCCGCCATGAGCCAGTTTCCCGCATGGCGGCTTACCGGATATCTGCTAAGCAACAGACCGATCGCGATCGCGCCCAGCGCCGGGGCTGCGCGCAGAATGCCAAGCGCTTCGGGGCCGGCATGGAATATGTCGTGGATGAATGCAGGCAGCATCGCTACTGCCCCGCCGAACAGCACCGCGAACATGTCCAGCGCCTGTGCACCCAGCAGGATATGGTTGCCAAATACGAAGCGCACGCCTTCGCGTATGCTTGCAAGGATAGGGGAGGGTTGTGCGAGTGGCGGCTCATTGACGGTGAGTGACAAGAGGGTCAGTGCAGCGCTTGCTGCAAGCAAGGTGGCGACAAGATAGGCGACAGTCATGCTGGTCCAGGCAACCAGTGAGCCGCCTATTGCGGGGCCTGCAACCAGTGCCGACTGGAACACGGAGCTGCCCATGCCGGCAGCGCGTGCATACTGATCGCGCGGCAGGCAGAGCGCGAAAAGCGCATTGTAGGTTGGGCCAATGAAGGCGCGCGCTACGCCGCCGCTGGCGATTGCAGCATAAATCCACAGCGACGGATTGCGGTATGAGACGAGTGTGGTCGAGAAAAGCAAAAGCGCATTCATGCATGTCAGAAATCCTGCGCCGACACCGAACATGCGCCGCGAATGATGGTCGACTGCATAGCCTGCAAACAATGCGCAGGAAAAATAGGGGACCACCTCGGCAAGCCCAATGAGCCCCAGCGCCAGCGCATTGTGCGTCAATTCGTAGATATGCCAGCCCACCACGACCGCGATGATCTGGTAGGCCAGCACGATCTGCACGCGGAATGCCAGCAGTCTTTTGAGGCTGCGGTTTTTCAGCAACAGCCTGTCATTCGCACGATGTGCCGGCTTCTCGAGGTTTGATTGTGCCATGATGCACGGCTAACCTGCGTGAACTGCTTCGGGCATGGCGGCTGCCCAAGGAGAATGGGTGAGCCAATCCGAGAATTTCTCCGCAGACAAGGGCGGGCTTATGTAGCAGCTTTGCGCTGCATTGCAACCAAGCTCCTTCGAGACGAAATATTTCGGCGTCACATGGATGTTCTGTTTATCGAAATAGGCCAGAGGCAGCATGGTCGTGGCAATGGCAGTGGTTATGGGAAAGGCGATGGTCTGATTGTTGAGATCATGCATACTGTGGATGGGGCTGTCCTTGCGCACCATGATGATCCCGGTCAGATTGCCATCTTTTTCTTGGGTAAATGCCTTGTAGCCGGCCGTTTCGTGGAAGATCAGATAGTCATAGGGATTGATGAAGGCGAAGTCGAAGGTGCCATCCATCACTTTCCGCTGAAAAGTGGGTATGCCCTTGGCAGTGACGAAATGCAGGGAATAGCCGGTTTTCTCGCTGAGATATTGCAGAATCGGAATCCAGTGTTTTGCAAGTTCGCTGACCGACTGTTGCGGCACGATCGCAAAGGTATAGGTACCCTGCGATTTGACTGGTTCTGACGCATAAAGCGGGGTGAAGGCGCCGATCGAAAATAACAGGATAGTGACCAGTTTTTTCAAGTTACTCTTCCCATTTCGATGATCGACATCAAGTATATCAAGTTATAGAAGACAGCAAAAAAATAATATGAGCGCAGATGGCCTGCTTTCAGAGAGGCGGCTGGTGTAAAATAAAACGCTCCGTTCCGTTCAGTCAAATGTTTCTTACATCTAATTCAATCATGCACGGACAGAAAATTGGTCGTTATGAAATCCTGAGCGGGCAAGGCCAAGAGGAGACTTGGCTTGCTTATGATCCCGAATCTGACCGCAAGGTTGCCATCAGGATGCTTGACGGAGCCTTAGCGCAGGGGCTGCATCATCCCAACCTCATCGAGCTTTATGATTCGGGCAGTCACCAAGGGTCTCCCTACCGGGTTTATGCGCATGTCGACGGAATAACGCTCGAACAGTCGCTGCGCGATAAAAAAATATTACCCTTTGAGCGCGCCGCGGAAATCACCTGCGGCGTGCTGGACGGACTGGCCTATTTGCATGCGAAAGACATCGCGCATCTTAATGTCAGTCCAGCCAGCGTGATCATAGCCCAGAGTGGGGTTCCGATGCTGATGGATTCGGAGGTGAACAAAAGCGGACAGCAAAGTCAGGATGCAAAAGGGCAGGCGGCGGATATTTATTCCGCAGGCTGCATGCTGTATGAAATGCTGACCGGAAAATCAACAGAAAGTGAGAGCGAAAAAATTGTCTTCCCTTCCGAATACATAGACAAAAGGCTGGGTGCGATTATCCTGAGGTCACTGTCAGCCAACCCGGATGAGCGCTATCCGAGTGCCGGCGCAATGAAGAAAGTCCTGCAAGATTATCTCAAAGGGGCAGGCGAGCCGGACAACACGCTGGAATCCCTGCTTTACCGTATGCAGAAAAAAAGTGATTTCCCGGCCCTATCCAACATCATTTCCGAAATCAATAAGATCGTCTCGTCGGATTCAGAGGGAAGCAACAAGCTGGCCAGAACCATATTGCAGGACTTCGCGCTCACCAGCAACCTCTTGAAACTTGTGAATACCGCGTCCTACGGGCAGTTTGGCGGCACCATCAACACCGTCTCCAAGGCAGTCGTGATCTTGGGTTTCGATACAGTGAGAAATATCGCGGTGTCGCTGATTCTGATGGAATTCCTGCAGAACAAACCCCAGGCGGTGCAGCTCAAGGACGAGATGGCGCAGGCGATCATGACGGGCATCATGGCCGTGGAACTGTCGTCAGGGAAGAGTATCCGTGATGCGGAAGAAGTCATGGTCTGTTCGATGTTCCATAATCTGGGAAAGATGCTGGCCACCTATTACTTCTTCGATGAGAGCAGGGAGATTGCGAAACTGGTCGAGCAGGGCGAGGAGGAAGACAGGGCCTCCGCCAAGATTCTCGGCATCGCCTATTCCGAGCTCGGCCTGGCCGTGGGGCGCAACTGGAATTTTCCGCCACGCCTTATTGCCGGTATGCGCCGACTGGATGCGGGGAAAGTAGCAGTCCCGCAGAGCGAGATGGATCATATAACGGTGACGATCAACCTGGCGCACGAGTTGTGCGAGGTCGCTTCAACTGGCGATGTGCAGCAAAAGATGCTTGGCGATCTGGTCAAACGCTATGAACGCGCATCCCGCATTACCGAGCGAGAGTTGTCAGCTGCGGTCGAAGTTGGTGTCGCTGAAATCCGTCGCCGTGCCGGGCTGCTGAGCCTTAATGTAGCCAGCAGCCCGCTATTGTCCCGGGTGCGCGAATGGAGCGGGAAGCAGGCAGCCAAACAGCTGGACAAGGAAAATTCGCCCGGCAGCATCGCGCAGCTCGACCAGACTGCCCTTGATCGGGCGGTCTCCGGCGACACGGCCCGCGATGCGGAAACCATATTGAGCTCGGGCATACAGGATGTCACAGCATCGCTGGTGGGCGATTTCAACCTCAATGATGTGCTGCAGATAGTGATGGAGACGATGTATCGCGGCATCGGTTTCAACCGCATCCTGTTTTTGATAAGGGACAACAAACAGAATGCGATGGTTGCCAAGT
Source organism: Pseudomonadota bacterium (assembly GCA_021787435.1). Classification (GTDB taxonomy): domain Bacteria; phylum Pseudomonadota; class Gammaproteobacteria; order Burkholderiales; family Gallionellaceae; genus Gallionella. The sequence continues at coordinate 187,367 of JAJYLY010000003.1, forward strand.
TCGGTTTTGGCAGCGGTGTTGAAACGCTGGTGGCGCGTTTCCGTTTTTCATTGCCTTTTGTGGCTGACGTATTTCATCTCTCGCTCGAAAAAGGCCTGGACATCGCGATCGAGAATGTCGATGCACCTAATATCGCCGGCAAGATTCCCGGCTGGTACAGGGACAATGTCAATGCACCCTGTTTCATATTGCTGCCCATCATGCTGAAAGACAAGGCGGTCGGGATGTTCTATGCAGATATGCAGACATCCAACAGCCTCAACGTGTCGCAACAGCAGTTGTCGCTGCTGCGCACCCTGCGCAATCAGGCAGTCCTTGCGATCAAGCAGAAAGTCTGATGGCTCAATTGAACAAGTGTTGCCTACCGTTATGTCGATGATATTCGAAAAAAATAATCTAATGCTGAGGCGCGGATAACGCGAAATAAATGCCGCCATCTTCAATCCTTGCCCCTCATTCATTGTTCTTGTCATGACCTTCTATTGCAAGGAGTTGCCTTTTGAAGCGGATGCAGCGCATTATTTCTCTGCGATCGCTGATCTTCCCTGGGCTGCTTGGCTGGATAGTGGCGGGATGGGGCGTTTCGATATCCTGACAGCAGCACCTCATCACACGATAGAAAAATCTGGCAGGGATATATTTACATTGCTGCGCAGTGAGCTGGGCGAGCCGGTATTGCCTGTTGCAGATGTGCCATTCGCCGGCGGCGCTTTAGGCTGCTTCAGCTATGAGCTTGCCGGCATCATAGAACAGGCTGTTCCTGATATTGACTCGGATATATACGTCGGAATTTACGACTGGGCGCTGGTGCTGGACCATGAGAAAAAAACTGCAAGACTGGTTTCTCATCGGCGGTATGCGGAAACATCGGCGCTACTCGAACAGATCCTGCTGCGCTTCAAAACAATACCCATGCTGCAAGCATGCACGTTCAGGGTAAAGGGCGCGATACGCTGCAATTTCACCAGGAAAAGTTATGCCGCAGCCTTTGCAAGAGTGCAGGCTTATCTACATTCCGGCGATTGCTATCAGGTCAATCTTGCGCAGCGTTTCTCGGCGGCTGCCGAAGGCGATGCGTTCGGAGCTTACCTGAAGTTGAGACAATCGAGCCCCGCGCCTTATTCGGCATATCTCAATTTCCCCGAGATTCAGGTGCTGTGTGCTTCTCCAGAGCGCTTCATCCGTGTATTCGGAAGGCGGGTTGAGACCAAACCCATCAAGGGCACCAGAGCCAGACATGGCGATCCGTTGCGCGATGTGCAACTGGCGGAAGAATTGCGCGGTCATCCCAAGGACAGGGCTGAGAACCTGATGATCGTGGATCTGCTGCGCAACGACCTGGGAAAAAACTGCAAGCCGGGTTCCGTGCGTGTGCCTGAGCTGTTCAAGGTGGAAAGCTATTCCAACGTCCATCATCTGGTGAGCACCGTGCAAGGGGAGCTGGCTTACGGGGTTGATGCGCTGGATATGTTGCAGGGCTGCTTCCCGGGAGGCTCAATCACCGGCGCGCCCAAGCTGCGTGCTATGCAGATCATCAAGGAACTTGAGCCCGATCCGCGCGGCATATATTGCGGGACGATAGGCTATGTCGGCTTCGACGGTAACATGGACAGCAATATCGCGATACGTACGCTGGTTTATGGGGATGGTGAAATATCCTGCTGGGCGGGCGGCGGGCTGGTCGCTGACTCGCAATGCGGCGAAGAATATCAGGAGACGCTGGACAAGGCATCATTGATGTTGGAGTTGTTAAGACTGTACGGCGGTGAAATTGGAGAGTGATTTGCCGTTGGCAGGCCGGCAGTTGGTTACGTTTTATTGGCGACGCAAAAAAACGTAGCAAAAAGAAGGCGACCCCGGTTTGACGCGCCTTTGGTATACCCTCGATAGTTTGCAAACAAGCGGTGCTGTGCAACTCGCCTAGCGGTGCGCACAAGTCGCGCCCCGTTGCGGAACTCACAAACAGTGCTCGCCTAACACCGCCGTTGTTTACAAGCTATCTTCGGCGATGCACAGGGGATATTTGAGCGGTTAAATTTCCGTAGTGAGCGATGCGTTCGCCCAGCGCAATGAATAACTCTTGATCTTTTTTCGTCATGGAACGCATGGCGTTCATCCGCTGCCGACAGATCGCGGAATAAATAAGTTTGGGGGGATAAACGCTGTTATTTATTATGGATTATATATCTTATAAATAGTATCATTTTCCGGCAAAATTACGAATGTCGTAATCTTGCAAAGTTATTAATCACTAGTCTAATGAGGGCAATAAAATGAAGAAGTTATTAACAGGTCTGTGTCTGGCAGCAGCATTTACAAGCGCTTCAAGTGCTGTTTTTGCGGCAGATAGTGGTTTTTACATACTGGGTGGTGCAGGGCAAGATACAAGTAGTAACAGTTCGGATCAAACTCTTTTGAATAATGCTTTAACATCGGCGGGTGGAACCGGATTTACATCCACGATGAATCAGCCTACTGTTTCTAACCTGATGGCCGGTTACAAGATCAACAAAAATTTTGCTGTTGAAGGAGGGTATATTCGCTCAGCCAATGAGACTTATACTGCTGCAGGGGGAAGTCTGGCTGCTCCAGTTAATGCGACTGCCAAAGTTGACGGTTGGGATGTGACTGCCGTTGGTATCTGGCCTGTGGTCGATCAATTCAGCCTGTTAGGCAAACTGGGTGTTGCTGATGCTCATATCTCGGGTTCTGTTTCAGGCCCTGGCGGCTCTGTATCTGCGAGCGGTTCTAAAACCGACTTCACCTACGGTATTGGCGCCCAATATGATTTCACTAGCGCCATTTTTGGAAGGCTGGATTTTGACAGCTATAACATTGGTAATTCAAATTATTCAAGCAGAACTACAGTCTGGACAGTCAATATCGGCTATATGTTTTAGTTGATTTTTGAGTATCGTTGTCAATAAACCCGCTGCTAGCGGGTTCTTGACAAAAGTGGTGTGGGCATCGTCCGCATGTTTGGCGTAAAACCTAGCTATTGCTTTGCACGCGGTAGATCCTGATTACTTCGGGGATCATGCGCAGGCTGCGCATGATGTTGGCCAGATGCTGGCGGTTGTTCACTTCTAGCGTGAAATGCAGCGCAGTGTATTCGCCTTCATTGGAAAAACTGACGTTCTCGATATTCGATTCGGCCTCTGCGATCGCAGCGGCAATCTTGGCCAGCACCCCGCGTTGGTTGGCAACCAGTAGTTTCAGGTTGACCGCGAAAGTGCGCGTGATGTTCTTGTCCCATTGCACATCCAGCCACTGTTCGCCGTGGCTTTTGCGCAGGACCGGGCAGTCGTGCGTGTGCACGATGAGTCCCTGGCCGCTTTTGATCACACCTATGATGGGGTCGCCGGGAATCGGCCTGCAACAGCTGGCAAACTGCACCGCCATGCCTTCGGTGCCCTGTATCGTGATCACGGGTGTCGCCACGGGCTCGCTGGGCAGCGCCTCGCTCGAACAGGCCAGCTGCCGGGCTACGACCATGTTGAGGCGGCGACCCAGGCCGATATCTGCCAAAATTTCCTGGCGCGATTTGATGCCTGTGTCTCTTAATAATTTGTCCCAGCATCTATCCTGAATGTCGGCAGATTTGATGCCCAGTGCGTGCAAAGCCTGGTTTAGCAGGCGCTCTCCCAGCTGTGCCGACTCGCCAGACTGCATGGTCTTCAAAAAATGGCGTATGTGGCTTCTAGCCTTGTTGGTGGTGACATAGGAGAGCCATGCGGGATTGGGCTTCGCGTGCGGGGCTGTGATGATTTCCACCCGGTCGCCGTTTCTGAGCTCGCTGCGCAGAGGCACCAGTTCATGGTTGATCTTGACGGCGATGCAACGGTCACCGATGTCGGTGTGCACGCTGTAGGCGAAATCCACAGCGGTCGCGCCCCGCGGCAGCGAAAGTATCTGGCCCTTGGGTGTGAAGACATAGACCGCGTCGGGGAAAAGATCTACTTTCAAGTGTTCCATGAATTCAGCGGAGCTGCTGCTGTCGTTCAAGCTTTCGAGCAACTCCTGCAGCCACTGGTGCGTTTTCTTGTGCAATTCGCTGATGGTGGAAGGGCCGCTCTTGTAAAGCCAGTGAGAGGCGACTCCCGCTTCGGCGATCTTGTGCATTTCGGGCGTACGTATTTGGATCTCGATAGGTGTACCGAAAGGACCGAACAGCGTGCTGTGCAACGACTGGTAGCCGTTCGATTTGGGGATCGCGATGTAGTCCTTGAATTTTCCCGGGATAGGTTTATACAGCGCGTGTAGCACGCCAAGCGCAAGATAGCAGGAGGGCGTATCCTTCACCAGCACGCGGAACCCGTAGATGTCCAGCACTTCGGAGAAAGCCAGCGATTTTAACTGCATCTTCTTGTAGATGCTGTAGATATTTTTTTCCCTGCCCGTCACTTCGGCTTCGATGTGGTTTTTTTCCAGCTGTGACCGGATGGCTTCGAGCACTTTCCCTACCACCTCGCGTCGGTTGCCGCGCGCTACCTTGAGCGCCTTGGCAAGCACTGCGTAACGATTGGGATGCAGATACTTGAAACTCAGGTCCTGCAGTTCGAGATAGATTTCATTCAAGCCCAGCCGGTTGGCGATGGGCGCATAGATTTCCATCGTTTCACGGGCGATGCGCTCGCATTTGTCCGGGCTCATCGCGTCCAGCGTGCGCATGTTGTGCAGGCGGTCTGCTAGCTTGATCAGGATAACGCGCACATCGCGCGCCATCGCCATCAGCATCTTGCGGAAATTTTCCGCTTGCGCATCCTCGCGCGTTTCGAACTGGATGCGCTCAAGCTTGCTCAATCCGTTGACGAGCTGGGCAACAGGCTCGCCGAATTTTTCCGCGATCTGTGTGGACGTGATTGCGGTGTCTTCGATGACATCGTGCAGCAAGGCGGCGATGATGGATTGTGTATCCAGATGCAAGGGCGCGAGGATGCGCGCTACGGCAATCGGATGCGTGACATAGGGGTCGCCTGAATGGCGTGTCTGGCCCTGGTGGGCGGCGCGGCTGAATTCGATGGCTGCACGGATGTGCTCCACATCCTGTGGCTTCAGATAGTCTGATACTTCCTCGATGAGCAGCTCTGCATCAGCCATGTGCATTCGGCCCTTTCCGGCGATGACCTGATTCCTGACGCAGCGCCGCTAAAGCTGGTTAAGCCTGACCCCGGTTGAGCACTTCCATGCCGACCTTGCCCTTACTGATTTCGCGCAGTGCAATCACGGTCGGTTTGTCGCGACTGTCTGAAATCAGCGAAGATGCGCCGTTTGCGATCTGGCGTGCGCGGTAGGCCGCAGCCAGCGTCAGGTCAAAGCGGTTGGGTATGTAGTTCAAGCATTCTTCTACGGTGATGCGAGCCATGGTTTACTCCGGATACTGTAATTGGTTGATTAAGGTTTGATGGCGAGCCAGCTGTCTTGCCCCGCGCAGTCTGGCGGCCAGCACGACAGCGTTGAATTCATGAAGCGCCTCGTTCAAATCGTCGTTAATGATAACATAATCGAATTCGGCAACATGCGCCACGTCTTCGCGTGCTGCCGCCATGCGTCGTGCGATCACATCGGCTGCATCCGTGCCACGCCCCTTCAGACGTTTTTCAAGCGCTTCGATCGAGGGAGGCAGGATGAAAATGCTGATGCATTCCGGAAACAGGCGCCTGACCTGCGCTGCGCCCTGCCAGTCGATTTCCAGCAGGATATCCTTGTCCCTGGCGTTTTCACGGGCAATCCAGCTTTGCGAAGTGCCGTAGAAATTGCCATACACCTCTGCGCTTTCCAGAAACTCACCTCGCCCGGACATCTCGAGGAAAGTCTCCAAGCTGACAAAATGGTAAGCAACCCCGTTCACTTCCCCTTCTCGCGGCTTGCGCGTGGTGTAGGAAACAGACAACGCAATCTGCGGGTTGGTGGCAAGCAGCGCATGCACCAGACTGGTTTTTCCGGCACCGGACGGTGCGCTGACGACGAATAGGCTTCCTGACATAAGGGCTCCGGGTAGTGGTTTGATTCGTTATTCCAGGTTCTGTATCTGTTCGCGCATCTGCTCGATCAGAATTTTCATTTCCATCGCGCTGCGCGAGACTTCGGCATCGACCGATTTTGAACCCAACGTATTGGCTTCGCGATTGAGTTCCTGCATCAGGAAGTCCAGCCGTTTTCCCACTGCGCCGCCCTGCTTGAGAATCCGGCGCATCTCGGAGAGATGGCTGGCAAGGCGCGAGAGCTCTTCATCCACATCGATCTTGCTGGCGAACAGCGTGATTTCCTGGCGTATGCGTTCATCATCGGCGTTCTGCAATGCATCCTGCAGCCGTTTGATGAGGCGCGCCTCGTAAGCGGCGATCGCCGCGGGTACATGCGGCATCACCTCTAAGCGCAAGGCTTCGATTTTTTCCTGACGTTCCGACAGGAAGGCGGCCAGTTTTTCTCCCTCGCGGGAACGGAATGCGGTGAATTCCTGCAAGGTTTTCTGCATCATGTCGAGCAGTAAGGTGCGCAATTCATCCGAAGCAGTACTGGGCGTTTCTAGCATGCTGTTCCAGCGCAGCACATCGGCAACACTTAAGGTGCGCGCATCAGGCAGCGCTGCTTGCACCTGTTGGTTCCAGATGGCCAGTTGCTGCAAGAGATCCTGGTTGAGCACCGTGCTGCCCTGCGTTTCGCGGGCCGAATAGTTGATGCGGCATTCGACCTTGCCGCGTTGTAATTGCGCGGCAATCATCTCACGCAGCGCATTTTCAAGGTTGCGCAGCTCTTCCGGCATGCGCAGCTGTATGTCCAGATAGCGGTGGTTGACCGAACGCAGTTCCAGCGTCAGCGAACCGCCGGAAAAGTCCGCGCTGGTATTGGCATAACCTGTCATGCTTAAGATCATCGCAAAACTCCGGAATCTGTTGAGAAATAAATCGCTGTGCGACAGGCGCGCATTATATTACGATTACGGCCTATGAATTTCTCCATCCATCAGGCAAGCTACATAGGCGACCGGAAATACAACCAGGATCGCGTGGCCTATGCCTATGGCAACGATGCCTTGTTACTGGTGTTGGCGGACGGCATGGGAGGACATCTGCACGGCGAGATGGCCGCAGGACTGGCTACAGATACATTTATTGAGTCATTTTGTCAGCATGATATTAATCCGGCTGTTTTTTTAACCGAAACCATGCAGGTCGCACACAGGCGCATCATGGATTTACCGCAAAATACTGACCATGCTTTCCCAGGCACGACCTGCGTTGCTGCTCTGGTGCAGGATGGCAAGCTATACTGGGGGCATGCGGGCGATTCGCGCCTTTATCTGTTTCGCAATGGTGCCATGATTGCCAGGACGGTCGACCATTCCATCGTGCAGCTGTGGCTGCAGGCAGGGATGATAGACGAAGCCACGGCGCGCACGCATCCCAGGCGCAACCAGATCACCAATTGTCTGGGCGGGGTCGAAGACATGTTCGAAATCGAACTCGGCAAACCTGTCGCGCTTGAGTCCGGTGATGTGGTGCTGTTATGCAGCGATGGCTTGTGCGGCCTGATTTTTGACCAAGATCTGGCAGCAGCCTTTGTCGATACGCCTGTTGAAACTGCGCTGGACGGTTTGATCCAGCATGCCATGGCGCTTGCGCATGGGCATGCCGACAACATAACAGGCATTGCGATGCGTTGGGGAGCAGCCGAGATCCCGCACGAAACTGAAATGGTCGATATTCTCGACATCCACTAACTTTTACTTAACTAACTACTCACATTCATCATGCGTCCCAGTCAAAGATTACCCAGCCAGTTGCGTGAAATACGCATCTCCCGCCATTACACCAAACATGCTGAAGGCTCCGTGCTGATTGAGTGTGGTGACACCAGAGTCATCTGTACAGCGAGCGTCGAAGAGCGCGTGCCTCCGCACAAGAAAGGTTCGGGAGAGGGCTGGGTCACGGCCGAATACGGCATGCTGCCGCGCTCCACCGGGAGCCGCATGCAGCGCGAGGCCGCCAAAGGCAAGCAGTCCGGTCGCACTCAGGAAATACAGCGGTTGATCGGGCGCAGTCTGCGCGCGGTGGTGGATTTGAAAAAACTAGGCGAGCGCACCATACATCTCGATTGTGATGTGATCCAGGCGGACGGTGGCACACGCACGGCGAGCATTACCGGCAGTTTTGTAGCGTTGCAGGATGCGATCAGCCACCTGATACAAGGTGGACTCCTGACAGAAAGCCCGCTCAAGGATTCGGTCGCAGCGATCTCTGTTGGCATCTATCAGGGCACGCCTGTGCTGGATCTGGATTACCTTGAAGACTCGGAATGCGATACCGACATGAACGTGGTGATGCTGGGCAGCGGTCATTTTGTCGAAGTGCAGGGCACAGCAGAAGGCCATGCCTTTTCGCGCGCCGAGATGGATGAGCTGCTAGAGCTTGCCAAATCTGGCATCGAAGACTTGATCAGAATGCAACAGACAGCGTTGAAAGACTAAATAGATTTCCGCCTGCGCGGGAATGACGGTATAAGGTATTTTACCCATGAAGAAACTGATTCTCGCTTCCAATAATCCTGGCAAGCTGCGCGAATTCCAGCATATGCTGGAACCGTTGGGCATCGAAGTGCTGACTCAGGCCGAGCTCGGCATTTCCGAGGCCGAGGAGCCCCATGTCACGTTCATCGAAAATGCGCTGGCAAAGGCGCGTCATGTCAGCAAGCTTAGCGGCCTGCCCGCGTTAGCGGACGATTCAGGCATCTGTGTTGCGGCTCTGGGTGGCGCGCCAGGCGTGTTTTCCGCGCGCTATGCGGGAGGCAACCCGAAATCCGATCAGCGCAACAATGAAAAATTGCTGCATGACATGCAGGATGTTGCAGATCGCCGTGCGCACTATTACTGCGTGCTGGTGCTGGTGCGTTTTGCGGATGACCCGCAGCCTATCATCGCAGAGGGAGAGTGGCATGGCGAGATCGCGCATATCGAGCAGGGAAACGGCGGATTCGGCTATGATCCGCTGTTCTGGCTGCCTGAGCTTGGCAAGATGAGCGCAGAGCTCACGCGCGATGAGAAGCATGAAATCAGCCATCGGGGCCAAGCTATGCGGGTGCTGCTGCAACGGTTGCGCGCTGAATGAAAAAAAAGTATTTAGCCACAGAGCATAAAGAGTTCACAGAGTAAAAATTAAGAGATTGCGTTCTAATGCCTATTCACCTTTTCGGTGTGGTTGTAAGAGACAAACAAATCACCGCACTCTCAGTGTTCTCTGTGGCTCGAGCTAAGGTTTTTTGATGAATGTTATGCACCCTATTTCCTTGAATTCTCATGCGGTAAACTTCAAGGCATTGCCGCCGCTGTCGCTGTACATACATATACCCTGGTGCGTCAAAAAATGTCCATATTGCGACTTCAATTCGCATGAGGTGAAGCCTGTCCTGAGCTTTTCGAAGGAAGGTGAGGGTGGAATTCCGGATGCGCTTGAAGAGCAATATGTGGCAGCCCTGATGCGCGACCTGGAAATGGCGCTGCCGCAGATATGGGGAAGAAAGGTATATACGGTGTTCTTCGGCGGCGGTACGCCCAGTCTTTTATCCGGCGATGCGGTCGCTGAAATCATGCGCCAGACGCGCATGCTGCTGCCGCTGTCGAATGATGCAGAGATCACGTTGGAGGCGAACCCGGGCACGGTGGAGGCAACCAGATTTGCGGCTTTCGGGGATGCAGGCGTGAATCGTCTGTCCATGGGCATACAGAGTTTTAACGATGAACACCTGAAAGCGCTGGGGCGCATCCATTCGGGTGATGATGCCCGCAATGCGATAGATGTGGCGATGCGTCATTTCGACAACATCAATCTCGACCTGATGTATGCGCTGCCTGGTCAATCGCTTGACGAGGCGCTGCATGACGTTAGAACAGCGCTGTCTTTTTCGCCTCAGCATCTGTCCTGCTATCACCTGACGCTGGAGCCCAACACCTTGTTCCATCGCAATCCGCCGGCTTTGCCTGACGACGATGCAAGTGCAGACATGCAGCAGAAAATCGAAGCGCTGCTGGCAGAAAATGGCTATCAGCACTATGAAACTTCCGCATTTGCGAAAGACAAACGGCGCTCGCGACACAACCTCAATTACTGGAAGTTCGGCGATTACTTGGGGCTGGGCGCCGGCGCCCACAGCAAGCTGAGTTTCCCGGACAGAGTTATCCGCCAGATGCGTTACAAGCAGCCCAAGGCATACATGGAGCAGGTGATGCAGGGTACGCCCGTACAGCTTGAAAACGAAGTGAGCTTGGCCGAGCTGCCGTTTGAATTCATGATGAATGCGTTGCGCTTGAATGAAGGTTTCGATTCTGCGCTGTTTTCCGAACGCACCAGTCTTTCATTATTTTCAATTCAGCGCGAACTTCTTGAGGCGGAACGTCGCGGACTGCTTGTGCGCGATATTGCCCGCATCGCGCCTACGCTGCTTGGACGGCGTTTTTTAAATGACCTGCTGGAAATTTTCCTTGCGGACAAACACTAGATCCCACACGCTGTGCCCGAGATTGATGCCGCGCTTTTCGAACTTGGTAAGCGGGCGGTAGTCAGGACGCGGCGCATAATCGCTGGCGGTGTTTTGCAGCAAAGGTTCTGCACTCAACACCGACAAAACCTGTTCCGCATAATCCTGCCAGTCTGTCGCGACATGGATATATCCGCCGGGTTTCAGCTTCCGCATCAGGCCTGAGATGAAATGCTGCTGGATCAGACGGCGCTTGTTGTGGCGTGCCTTGTGCCATGGGTCGGGAAAGAAGATGTGCACGCCGTCAAGCACGGCACCCCCTATCATGTCGCGCAGTACCTCCACCGCATCGTGCTGGATGATGCGGATGTTGGTCAAACCCTGCTCGCCGATGATCTTCAGAAGATTGCCCACGCCCGGCGTATGCACTTCAAGACACAGGTAATCGTTTTCCGGATGCGCTTGTGCGATCTGCGCTGTGCTCTCGCCCATGCCGAAACCGATCTCCAATATTTTGGGCGCGTTTCTGCCAAAGGCCTGCGCAAGATCCAGCGGTTTTGCAGCATAAGGGATGCCGTAAACCGGCAGTAGCTCATCGACGGCGCGCTGCTGGGCGGCGGTGACCCGGCCCTGCCTTAATACGAAACTGCGGATGTGGCGTTTGGTGATGTCGGTCATCGATCGAGAGGCTAAGTCAGCTGCGCACTGAGGCGATGATGCCGGCTGTCGGCGAACTTGGGCTTGCACTGTATAGTTTTTTGGGCATGCGTCCTGCAAGGTAGGCGGCGCGTCCGGCGGCTGTCGCCATCTTCATCGCGGACGCCATCAGCACAGGATCCTTTGCGCCTGCAATCGCAGTGTTCATCAGCACGCCGGCGCATCCCAGCTCCATCGCAATCGCAGCATCCGATGCGGTGCCAACGCCCGCGTCCACGATCACAGGAACCTTCACGCGGTCCATGATGAGCTGCAGATTCCACGGGTTGAGAATGCCCATGCCCGATCCTATCAGGGATGCCAGAGGCATGATCGCAACGCAGCCGATGTCTTCCAGTTGTTTTGCAATGATGGGGTCATCAGACGTATAGACCATCACCTGAAAGCCTTCCGATACCAGCGTTTTTGCAGCACTTAGCGTTTCGATCACGTTGGGATACAACGATTGCGGGTCTCCCAGCACTTCCAGCTTGACCAGGCTGTGGCCGTCCAACAGTTCGCGCGCCAGGCGCAGCGTGCGCACCGCATCGTCAGCCGTGTAGCATCCTGCGGTGTTGGGCAGGTAAGTAAATTTCGACGGCGGCACCGCATCCAGCAGCGATGGCTCGTTCGGGTTCTGTCCCAGGTTGGTGCGGCGTATCGCCACAGTGACGATCTCGGCGCCGCTTGCATCGAGTGCTGTGCGTGTCTCGGCAAAGTCCTTGTATTTTCCGGTGCCGACCAGAAGCCGTGATGAATAGCTTTTCCCTGCGATGATCAAGTGGTCGTTCATGTTGCGATCCTTATGGTGCTTCGTGAAATGTGGGACTTTATTCTGAATTCTGAGTCCTGAGTCTGAATTATCCGCCGCCCACGGCACCGACGATCTCCAGCCTGTCGCTGTCATGCAGTATGTGTTGTGCGTAAAGGCTGCGAGGCACGATGTCTGCGTTGCATTCGATTGCGATGCGTTTGCCCGAATAGCCCAGCTCGTCGACAAGGCGGGTTATGTTGCAATCATCGGCCAGTTGGCGCGCGGTGCCGTTAACGTAGACGGTAATCACTCTGTATCCTGAACTGTCAAAAGAGCAATCCTAACATGCGGGCGAGGTTCATTGATAGTCGCTTGCCCGCCGACGCTATTTGCGTTTTAATATGTTCCGCCTGTCTTGGTCGTCGACGCCATGAAACTTCTTGAATCCATTTTCGAAGGCGCGCTGTGGAACAGCCGCTTCGTCATATTTTCTGCCGTGATCGGCAGTCTGGTGGCGGGCTTCGTAATCTTTTACATGGCGACGGTGGATGTATATTTCCTGCTGCAGCATGCGCTGCATTACGCAAACCTTCCTGATGATGCGCGTAAGGCGCTGCATGACAGCACAGTCACGCACATCGTGGAAGTGGTGGATGGCTATCTGCTAGCCACGGTGATGCTGATTTTTTCGCTCGGCCTTTATGAATTGTTCATCAGCGATATTGACCAGGCACAAGGCAGCCGGGCTTCCAGCAAGATTCTGGTGATCAGCAGTCTGGACGACCTGAAAGGCCGTTTGGCCAAGGTGATATTGATGATCATGATCGTCACGCTGTTTGAGGAGGCGCTGAACATGAAGGTACACAGTCCAATCGATCTGATCTACATGGGAGGCAGCATTGCGCTGGTAGCGCTCGCGCTTTATTTTAGCCATGCGGCCGATTACGGTGCGGCAAAGGAAGAGGCTTCAAGAGAGCCGAAAAATCATGAGGATTGAGAGCAAGATGAGCGGGTTAAAAAAGGGTTTATTGTGCGTGCTGCTATGTCTTCCGCTGTATGTTATGGCGGCGGATTTCACGCTGCAGGACATGCAGGGCAAGACACATCACTTGTCTGATTACCGCGGCAAATGGGTGCTGGTGAATTTCTGGGCGACTTGGTGTCCGCCTTGTAAAAAAGAGATACCTGATCTGATCGGACTGCAAAAAACGCACAAGGATCTGACAGTGATCGGCATTGCGGTGGATTATGAATCCAGCAAGGCGGTTGCCGACTTCGTAAGGCAAGAAGGCATCAATTATCCGATCGTTCTGGGCAATGACAAGGTCTTTGCTCAGATCGGCCAGATGGAGGTGCTGCCTACCAGTTATCTTTACAGCCCGACGGGCGAAAAAGTCGCTTACCAGGAAGGCGCATTGACGAAAGAGAGCATCGAGAACTACATCAAGAGCAAACAGGGACACTGATCTGCCTTGTCAGGATCGGGCTGTGCAGGCCCCATTCACCGACCAACGAACGAAGGAATTCATGCAGACCATGGACACTGAAACTCTCTTGTGGAATATCGGCGGCATCGTGCTGGGTGTGGCCGCGGCTTTCGGAACGCTCTATCTGATGAAGGTCAGCGAAAATTTTTTCGTTTGGGCCAAGAAGAAGAGGGGCTCCAAAACCACCAGAAAATAAATCCGGTTAACTTGCGGGCTGGAAATTGTTGCTGGCTTGGCGATGTTGCCGTGTCCAGTGGCCCTGCCAGGCGTTTCTTACCATGTTAGGATACTCTGGACGGCCCAGACTGCCGTTGTAGCGCCCCAGCGCGCGATAAAGGTTGCCATTTTCCATATCGATGTAATAGCGCAATATCGTGCAACCGTAGCGCAGATTGGTGCGCAGATGGAAAAGATCCTGCCCGTCTGTGCCTATCTCCTTGACCCAGAAAGGCATGACCTGCATGTAGCCTCGTGCGCCTGCCTGTGAGACCGCATACTTCTTGAAGCCGCTTTCGACTTCGATCAGGCCCAGCACCAGTTGCGGATCAAGCCCGGCGCGGATGGCTTCGTAATGCACGGTACTCAAGAAATCCAGACGGTATTTTTTGTCCGGCAGGCGTTTTTCAAGGCGGCGCGACATGTCGTTCAGCCAGGAGTCTTTTTCATACTGCGTGGCAAAGCCCGCCCGGGGAGCTGCCTCATCCGATATGTTTTGCTGCAACCCTGCGCGCACACTGGCCGACAACGGAGTGTAAACCTGCGCGCCGGCATAGGCGTTGGCAGTGAAAAACACTGCCAGGATGCAGAAAGCAGGTATCAGGAGCCAGGATGCGGGATGCAGGATGAGGTCGTCAGCAACACGCAGAGGGAAGTTGCTAAATCCCGAATCCTGAATCCTGAATCCTTTATTTTGCATCATGACTCCTGAATACCGAATCCTGAATCCTGATTTTGATGAACTGCAGCGCACTTTGCAAGGGGACAGACTGTGCGGCGGTATCGCGACGTCCTTGGTATTCAACTGAGCCTTCCTTCAATCCGCGGTCGCCGACGACGATGCGGTGAGGGATGCCGACCAGTTCCATGTCGGCAAACATCACGCCTGGGCGTTCGTCACGGTCGTCCAGCAGCACGGCTATGCCGGCGGCCTGCATTTGCGCGTAAAGCTGTTCAGTGGCATTGCGCACCGTTTCGCTCTTGTGCATGCCGATTGGCACCAGCGCAAGTTCGAACGGGGCCATTGCGGCGGGCAGCGCAATGCCGCGTTCGTCGTGGTTCTGTTCGATCGCAGCGGCCACGATGCGAGACACCCCTATGCCATAGCAGCCCATTTCCAGGATTTGCGATTTTCCATGCGCGTCGAGATAGGTCGCCTTCATGCTCTCAGCATACTTGGTGCGCAGCTGGAATATGTGGCCTACTTCGATGCCTCTGCAGATTTCAAGCAGGCCCTTTCCGTCAGGGGACAAATCGCCTGCAACCACATTGCGTATGTCTGCAACAAGATCGGGTTCTGGCAAATCGCGTCCCCAGTTGATGCCGGCGGTGTGAAATTTCGGGATGTTCGCGCCGGCGATGAAATCGCTCATCACAGCCACGGCCTTGTCTGCGACGATGCGCACCTGAGTCCTGTCCAATCCAACAGGGCCCAGAAAACCTGGCGGGCAATTGAAGAAGCTGCGTATCTCGTCCTCTCTTGCAAATCGGAAATCGTTAAGCCCCGGCAGTTTCGCCGCTTTGATTTCGTTCAAGGTATGGTCGCCGCGCAAAAGCAGCACATGCAGCCTGCCTTCTGCGATCAGCGCGAGCAGTTTGACGGTGCGCTGCAAGGGTATGCCTAACAGTTCTGCGACCTGTTCGCAGGTGGTCTGTTTGGGCGTGTCCACATTGCGCAGGGTTTCATTGGGTGCTGCGCGCTGTTTTTCCGATGCGGCGGCTTCTGCCAGTTCCACGTTAGCCGCATAACTTGACGTTGGGCAATAGGCCAGCGCATCCTCTCCCGAATCGGCCAGCACGTGAAATTCATGCGAGCCACTGCCGCCGATCGCGCCGGTGTCGGCTGCCACTGCGCGGAATTTCAGGCCGAGGCGCGTGAAGATGCGGCTGTAGGTTTCGTGCATCACCGCATAGGTTTTCTCGAGGCTTGCAAAGTCGGCGTGGAAAGAATATGCATCTTTCATCAGAAATTCACGCGCGCGCATCACCCCAAAGCGTGGACGTACCTCGTCCCTGAACTTGGTCTGTATCTGGTAAAAATTGACTGGCAACTGACGATAGCTCTGAATTTCGCGTCGAGCGATGTCGGTGATCACCTCTTCGTGGGTGGGGCCGAAACAGAAAGAGTTGTCATGCCTGTCACGTATTTTCAGCATCTGCGGACCGAACACATCCCATCTTCCAGTTTCTTCCCAGAGTTCGGCTGGCTGTACCGCAGGCATCAGCAATTCGATCGCGCCGCTGGCATTCATTTCTTCGCGCACAATAGCTTCAACTTTGCGCAGGGCGCGCAGCCCCAGCGGCATCCATGTGTAAAGTCCGCTGGCGAGCTTCTTGATGTAGCCAGCGCGCATCATGAGTCGGTGACTGGGAAGCTCCGCTTCTGAGGGGGCTTCTTTGAGGGTGGATATGAAAAATCGTGAAACGCGCATGATGATCCAAAAATTGTCAAATGGGGTTGCGATTTTACAGGGAATGCAGCGCATCTGCATTCGTTGTGCTTGCAGTTATTGGCATAATTGCATGAATGATGAGAGATAAGGTGTATATTCGCTTTTCAATACAGGTGAAATGTGAAAGAATTCGCACATTGTAATTAACCTGATAGAGTTGAAAATGATAGACAGAGACGGCTATCGTCCTAATGTCGGCATCATTATCACGAATGACAAGAATCAAGTATTCTGGGGAAAGCGAATACGGCAACATGCCTGGCAATTTCCGCAAGGCGGCATACAGCAGGGCGAGAATCCTGAACAGGCGATGTATCGTGAGTTGTATGAGGAGGTCGGTTTAAGTCCTCAGCATGTGCAGATACTGGGACGTACGCGTGAATGGATGCGTTACGAAGTGCCGCAAAGCTGGAACAGGAGGGAATCGCGCGGCGGTTATCGCGGGCAAAAGCAGATTTGGTTTTTGTTGCGTTTGATAGGTCGTGATTGCGATGTCTGTCTGCGCGCGTGCGAACATCCCGAGTTTGACGCATGGCGCTGGAATGATTACTGGCTGGATATTCATGCGGTTATCGAATTTAAACGTGAGGTTTATACCAAAGCGCTGAACGAACTTGTTCGCTACCTTCCGGAATCTAAGTGTCTGCCCCATGCGCCAATGGCGCATCGGTGATGGTTTCAAGTTTAATGGAGTGAGACATGGTTAAAGAATACAGCGAGCTTCAATCCATCCAATTGAAAGCCGGTTCAAGCTTCGTGCGTCCTGTGCAGGTTTTTCCTGAGCGGGTCAGGCTTAGCGATCCGGCCTTAAACGTGATGACGGATCTTTCCAAGGTGTCTTTGGTAACCACGCGTGCGAAGACGTCGATGGACAAGGCGAATGCCAAGATGATCCGTTATGGCGTGCGCATGCTGCTGGTGCTGGACGATAACGAACAACTGGCTGGCCTTCTGACTGCGACGGATGTGCTGGGTGAAAAGCCGATGCGTTTCCTGCAGAACATGGGCGGGACCCATGATGACATCATGGTGCGCGACATCATGAGCACTCTGCGCGAACTCAATGCAATGAGAATGGCCGATGTCCAGCAGGCCAGGGTTGGCGATATCGTGGTCAGCCTGAAAAAAGTTCACAGACAGCACGCGCTGGTGGTGACAGAAAATGCGGATGGTCAGCAGGTCGTGAGCGGACTGTTCTCTATTACGCAGATTGCGCGTCAACTGGGTGCACAGTTGCAGAGTTTTGAACTGGCACGCACCTTCGATGAAATTGAAAAAGCCATTTCTCACGCTTAATATAGAAAATACAAAGGTAGATTGATGAGTTCATTATTGCAGCGTATCGCGCCGCTGGTTCTGTTGGTGGCGGTTTCAGGATGTTCCACACTTAAGGATGCAACAGATACGGTCGGTAGCTGGGTGGGAGTTGGGTCGAAGAGCAATACGCTGGACAGCGGAAACATTAAAAAATCAGGTGATGCGGGCCCTGCGGTCAAATATGCGGCAACCGTGCGGGTCGTTAACTACGTGGATCAGCGCAATGTGAGCAGCCCACGTTATCTGGGGAAAATCACCGCACAGGTGGCCGGACTTAGCGGCAATGCAGTGACAACCGATCAGGATGTTGCGCTCATTGCAACCAATGCAATAAAAAGACAATTTGTTACAGAAGGTTTTCAGGTGCTGGAAGGGACCAGCGCAAATAATGCGCTTTTTGAAGTGTCGGGCGTGATCAAGGAGCTGACGCTCAATGTGATGAACCGCGACAACGTATCCATTGCGATTGAAACAACGTTGAAGGAAGTGTCCACAGGCAAGGTCGTCTGGTCGGGGCTCGTGACAGAGAAAAACGACCGGTTTGCAGGGGTTTCCGGTGACGACAAAAAAGATGTGATGAATTATCTCAACAGGGAGCTGAAAGTCGTCAGCGCTAAGACGGTCGATGCGATCAGCGAATCGCTGATGGCCGCGCGCCCCGAGTTGTTCAACCTGACGCCCGGCACCAAGCCGATACCCGGTGTGACGGTATTTGTGGCACCCCAGCTACCCAAGGCGGCATCTGCAGCACCTGCAGAACCTGCACCCGGCATGCCGGCAGCGCAAAGCGAGATCCCCGCGTCGACTTATCAGCCGCATGCCAGCGAAAGCTCGGGATTGCTGCTGGTGACAACCACGCCCCCCCGCGCAAGAGTCTATCTGGATGACGTGTATTACGGCATGACGCCCTTGCGCCTGGAAATGGAACCGGGCATCCATATGATCAGCGTAAAGCTGGCAGGCTACAACATGATCACCGAAAAGGTATCGATCCGCCGCGGGGACAACACCGAGCTCGAGCTGAACCTGGAAAGATAAAATCGGGATCGAGGATTCAGGTTGTAAAAAAACCCGCGCAAGCGGGTTTTTGTTTTTGGATAGAGCTAGGTGCTACACCCTCCATTCAGTGTTTCCCAGTGCTGCCAAATCCGCCGGTGCCGCGCGTGCTCAACGGAAAATCCTGCACGATGTTGAACTTTGCCTGCACCACGGGCACGATCACGAGTTGCGCCATGCGCTCCATGGGCATCAATGTGAAGGGGATCTGGCTGCGGTTCCAAAGAGACACGAATATCTGTCCCTGATAATCCGAGTCGATCAGACCGACCAGGTTGCCAAGCACGATGCCGTGCTTGTGCCCGAGCCCGGAGCGGGGCAGGATCATCGCGGCATAGCCGGGATCGGCAAGATGGATCGCAAAGCCCGAGGGAATCAGTTCGCACTGTTTGGGCTGGATGATCATGTTCTGGTCTATGCAGGCCCGTAGGTCTATGCCGGCGGAACCTGTCGTCGCATAAACCGGAAAATTTTCGTGCAGGCGGTGATCGAGTATCTTGATATCCACAACGGGATGTTTCATTTACGAGCTCCTATGTGTCGAAGTGCAATGTGTTGCAATAGCTGTCTTGCCAGCGTGAGTTTGTCCGCGCGCGGCAGTGGATACGTTCCCTGATCATCGAACAAAACCAGTTCGCTTTCATCCTGGCCGATGGCGTTTTGTGCGATGTTCCCCACCAGCAGCGGCAATTTCTTCGCGCGTCTCTTCTGTTCGGCATATTCGGAAAGATTCTCGCTTTCTGCTGCAAACCCCACGCAATAGGGCGGGTGTTCGTGGGCCGCGACCTCGGCCAGTATGTCCGGATTGGCAACCAGCTCCAGCGTGAGTGGCGCGCTGCTTTTCTTGATCTTCTGCTCGCTTCTGTTTGCGGTGCGATAGTCCGCTACGGCTGCAACGGCGATGAAGATGTCGCAGGCCGCGACTTCCCGCATCACCGCCTCATGCATCTCTCCTGCGCTTTCCACGTCTATCCTTCTGACATTGACTGGCGTTACAAGGGAAACGGGGCCTGAAACCAGCACCACTTCGGCACCTGATTCCTGTGCGGCCTTTGCGATGGCATAACCCATTTTTCCGGAACTTCGATTGGTGATGCCGCGCACTGCGTCGATCGCCTCGTAAGTCGGGCCTGCAGTGATCAGGAATTTTTTTCCGGAAAACAGCTTGGGCTGCAGGAAGGCCACGATGTGTTCGGCAAGCTGCAAGGGCTCAAGCATGCGCCCCATGCCCGTCTCGCCGCAGGCCTGTACGCCGGAATCAGGCCCAAGTATGGTGACCCCGTCTGAGGCAAGCTGCGCGATGTTGCGCTGTACCGCCTTGTTCTGCCACATCTCGCGGTTCATTGCAGGCGCTATCAAGAGCGGACAGTTGCGCGCCAGACATAGCGCAGAAAGCAGGTCGTCGGCCAGTCCAAGGGCTAACTTGGCGATGAAGTCGGCGCTCGCCGGTGCAATCACGATGGCATCCGCCTCGCGGCCAAGGTTGATATGCGCCATGTTGTTCGGTGTGCGCGCATCCCACTGGTCTATGTGAACGGGCTTTCCGGAGAGGCCCTGCAGCGTGGTCGGCGTGATGAAATGGCAGGCAGCCTCGGTCATCACCACCTGTACCGAAATATTCTGTTTCATCAGCCGCCGCAGCAGCTCGGCGGACTTGTAGGCCGCGATGCCGCCGCTGATGCCAAGCACTATGTGTGAGGTGTTCATGCCGCGCATCTTACAAGAAAATGCAGCGATGCGTGGCTAGATGCGACGGGCAAGCTCTGCCGCCTTGCCGATGTATGTATCTGGCGAGAGACTGAGCAGACGCTGCTTTTCTGCTTCGGGTATTTGCAGCGTTGCGATGAAAGCGCGCAGCGATTCCTTATTGATGCCGCTCTGGCCGCGCGTGAGTTCTTTCAGCTTGTCGTAGGCATTCTCGATGTTGTAGCGGCGCATCACGGTCTGGATCGGTTCTGCCATGACTTCCCAGCTTGCATTGAGGTCATCGGCAACGCGCTTTTCATTGACTTCCAGCTTGTTAAGCCCCTTCAGGCAGGATTCGTAGGCGAGCAGAGTGTAGCCCAACGCCACGCCCATGTTGCGCAGCACGGTCGAGTCGGTGAGATCCCGCTGCCAGCGCGAGATGGGAAGCTTTTCTGAAAGATGACGCAACAGCGCATTGGCCATGCCGAGATTGCCTTCCGAATTTTCGAAGTCGATCGGGTTGACCTTATGCGGCATGGTCGATGAGCCGACTTCGCCCTTGATGATCTTCTGTTTGAAATAGCCCAGCGAGATATAGCCCCAGATGTCGCGGTCCAGATCGATCAGGATGGTGTTGATGCGCACGAAGGCATCGAACAGCTCGGCCATGTAGTCATGGGGTTCTATCTGGATGGTGTAGGGGTTGAATGAGATTCCAAGCCCGGTTACAAATTTTTCCGCGAAGGCTTCCCAGTCAACTGAGGGATAGGCCGAGAGGTGTGCGTTGTAATTGCCGACAGCGCCGTTTATCTTGCCCAGAATTTCCACCGATGCCATGCGTTGTTCTGCGCGCTTCAAGCGGTGCACCACGTTGGCCATTTCCTTGCCCATCGTGCTGGGTGTTGCCGTCTGTCCGTGCGTGCGGCACAGCATGGGGATGTCAGCCAGCTGGTGGGCAAGTTCCGTCAGGCGCGAAATGAGCTGATTCAGAGCTGGCAGCATCGCCTTGTCGCGGCCGTTTTTCAGCATCAGCGCGTGAGAGAGATTATTGATGTCTTCGGATGTGCAGGCGAAGTGGATGAATTCCAGCACCTTGGCAGTTTCCGGATCTCCGGAAAGTTTTTCGCGCAACCAGTATTCGATGGCTTTGACATCGTGGTTGGTGGTGCGCTCTATGTGTTTGATGGCCTCGGCATCCGCTTCGCTGAAATTTTCTTGCAGCGCATCGAGCTTCGCGATCGTGGCTTCCGTGAATGGGCCGACTTCCGGGATATCGCCTTGTGCTGCCAGCGCCTTCAACCATTCTATTTCGACCAGGACGCGAAACCGGATCAGGCCGAATTCGCTGAAATAGCAGCGCAATGCGTCAACCTTGTTGTGGTAGCGTCCGTCCAGCGGTGAGAGTGCGGTGAGTGTGTTCATGGTGGTGCCTTGCATCATAAAGCGCGCATTTTACGCGATTCGGCAGCACTCTTGTTGCCTTCGTCAGAAGGAAATTTCCTCATTCTGCTCCGCGAACAGCTCATGCAGTCTGGCGTACAGCTCGCCTTGATCGCGCTGGTTGATCCATGCGCCGTCCCGGTATGTGAAATGGAATCCGCCGGATTTGGCGGCGACCCAGATTTCCTGGTTGATGTCGTGGCGGTTGACGATGATCTTTGCGCTGCTGTCAAACTCGATTTCCAGCACGTTGCCGCTGCGGTTGCAATCGACGCCGCACTCGTCTGCCGCGGTTTCTATTTTTGCCAGAGCCGCATCGGCAAGCTGGTTGAATTCACGCTCGTTCATGGGAAACCTTTATAATCGCATCTTTCAATTTTCAGGGAATGAATATGTGGCTTAAAACTTCAGTCGGCATTATCGTGGTTTTTGCACTGTTGCTGCAAGGCTGCGGACGCAAAGGTCCGCTGACCATGCCAACGCCTGTCGTGCATAAAGCAGCCCCTGTTGCATCTTCCGCAGTCCCATCTGCCCCGGCGGCTTCCTCTGTTCCCCCTGTGCCGACGGACAAACCATGATGGGCAATCACTTCCAATATCAGAACGGAGAGCTGCATGCAGAGCGTGTGCCTCTTGGGAAAATCGCATCGCTTTATGGCACTCCCTGTTATGTGTATTCGCGCGCAGCGCTGACCGAGAGTTTCCGCCAATTCTCAGATGCGCTCAAGGGGCGCGAGCATCTGGTCTGCTACGCGGTAAAGGCCAATGCCAACCTCGCTGTTCTCAATGTGTTCGCGCGTCTTGGCGCGGGCTTCGACATCGTGTCGGGCGGCGAGCTGCAAAGAGTGCTGGCTGCGGGCGGGGATGCGGGAAAAGTGGTTTTTTCCGGCGTTGGCAAGACAAGAGACGAGATGCGCATGGCGCTTGAGGCGGACATACTGTGCTTCAACGTGGAGTCGGCTGCCGAACTTGCGCGCCTGAACGAAGTGGCGGGCAGCATGGGGAAGAAGGCTGCGATCAGTCTGCGCGTGAACCCGGACGTGGATGCGAAGACCCATCCTTATATTTCCACCGGATTGAAGCAAAACAAGTTTGGCGTCGCGTACACGGACGCGATAGCGCTTTATCGCAACGCAAATGCGATGCCCAATCTAAAAATCACTGGCATGGACTGTCACATCGGTTCCCAGCTCACAGAGACCAGCCCTTTCATCGCCGCGGTCGAGAAGGTGTTGCTGCTGGTGGATGAACTTGCAAAGGAAGGCATCGAACTTGAGCATCTCGATCTGGGCGGTGGGCTTGGCATCTGCTACGGTGATGAGACGCCGCCTGCGATTTCGGATTACATCGCGGCGCTGCTTTCCGCGTTAAAGGGCCGCGCGCAGAAACTCATACTCGAACCCGGCCGGGTGCTGGTCGGCAATGCAGGCCTTTTGCTCACGACTGTCGAATACATCAAGCCCGGCGAGGAAAAGAATTTTGCGATCGTGGACGCCGCGATGAACGATCTGATGCGCCCTGCGCTTTACGATGCTTACCATGAAATATTGCCCGTGGTGCGCGAAGAGCATGAGATGCAGACCTATGAGGTGGTAGGTCCGATATGCGAGACGGGGGACTTTCTCGGGCACGAAAGAGAACTTGCTATTGCGTCGCAATCGAAGCTTGCGATCATGTCTGCCGGAGCATACGGGATGAGCATGAGTTCCAATTACAACACGCGCCCTCGCGCTGCCGAAGTGATGGTGGATGGCGATAGCGTTCATCTGGTGCGCGAACGCGAAACGGTGCAGCAGCTTTTTGCCGGAGAGAAGATAGTCGCCTAGTTCAGGGGGCCCTCTTCGTCAGGCCGCGCGCATCCCGGTTGCGGGGGGGATCGCAGCGGGTTTCGCGGCCTGAGTCACAGGGGGTATGGGTGACTGCTAGATGCTTGCGGCCACTCCGGCTACCAACACTGCTGCCGCGCTGAGCCAGCCAAGCTCGCCGACAAATTTGACGTCATCTTTTGACATGCCTTTTCTTTCCTGGTTGTTTGCTCCGCTGGATTGCAGAACTTCCTTCCTGGTGCTCTCTGTTGCAGTTGCTTTCTGGTTCGCTTGCATGATTGTGATCTCCTTAGTGTAAAATCAAACAAAATGGCGATTCATCATCGCTTCGCAGTTGTGAGTTCTGGCCTTCAGGGGGTGTCGGGTTGAACTTTTCAAAACTGCTATGGGATGAATATTAGACCCGCTTCCTTACACCAACCTGAACAAGTTACGACTATGCGCATTCTTGTTGTTGAAGATGATCCTTCTCAGGTTGCCATCCTGTTTCATGCGTTTGACAAGCCGGGATATACCGTCGTGCATGAAAGGGATGGCAAACGGGCCGACCATTTGCTGATCACGCATGAATTCGATGTGGTCATTCTGGATATGGGACTTCCGGGCATGGACGGAGCTGAAATTCTTCGCCGATTGCGTCATCGCAAAAACAATGTGCCCGTGCTGATCCTGACTGCCCGCGATGAGGTGGAAGACAGGGTGCGCGGGTTGGATATGGGTGCGGACGATTACCTGACTAAACCCTTTGATATACAGGAACTGGAAGCGCGGGTCAGGTCATTGATCCGGCGCGGGCATTCGGGCGGCGCCGCACAATTGCAGGTCGGTTCGCTTAAACTTGACACGGCAGGCCGTCTTGCGACGCTGAATGGCCAGACTCTGGAATTGTCGTCGCGCGAGTTGAATGTGCTGGAGCTTTTGATGCTCAGTGCCGGCAGGATAGTCAGCAAGGAAAGATTGTCCGACCAGCTTTCAGGCTTGGACGATCTGGTGAGCGACAACGCCATCGAGGTATATGTGTCCCGCTTGCGCAAACATCTTAAAGCCAGCGGCATCAATATCCGCACCCTGCGCGGCTTAGGCTACATGCTGGAAAAACAGTGACGGCTGTTAGCGACAAATGGCATGACGCAGGCTGATAATCCTTCGCATCTTGCCTCGTTCAACAAATACCACATAATAGATGATGTCGGTCTTTTGGTGCGAGCGCAATCATACGCAACTCGCCATACTTGAACTGGTCATCGACCCAAACCAGCGCAGCTTCATAATAGAGTTCACTAGCCAATGCAAGAGAGACGCCATGTTTCGTCCGGTTTGCTGCGTCCTTGGCTGGTCGAACTCTATTTTCATGTTTTACTGTAGCTACAATAAAGGCGCTTTTCAATCAAGATGCATGCCGTGTTTTACGGGGCCGAACGTTTGAGCTCATCGGATTGTGTGGCGTTATATCATGAGAGTCATGCTTATGGGATGTCCGCATCATTCATGCGGCTCAAAATGATGCCTGTCTTCTTCATCAGCCCGCGCGCATTCTGGTGCTTGTCGTAGTAGCGCGGATTGGGCACCATCGCAGCGAGCTTCGCGGCCTGGGCTGCGGATAGCTGCGATGCGCTGATGCGGTAATAGTGTTTTGATGCGGCTTCTGCGCCGAATACGCCGTCGCCCCATTCGATCACGTTGAGATAAATCTCGAAGATGCGCTCTTTGTCCATCACTGCTTCCATCATCACGGTGATCGCGGCCTCCTCCATCTTGCGGAAGGGCGAGCGGCGTCCGGAGAGGAAAAGATTTTTCGCAAGCTGTTGGCTGATGGTAGAGCCGCCCGCGACGATTCTCCCCTTTTTTAGGTCCTTCTCATAGGCCTTCTGTATGCCGTCCCAGTCAAACCCTTCATGGTCGACAAAATTCGCGTCTTCCGCAGCGACCAGCGCGCGCTTCAGGTTGTTGGAAATATTCGCATAGGGCACCCACTGGTATTGCAGCCTCGCATCGGGATTGACCTCGCGCATGATCGCAAGACGGCTCTCCATGAAGGCTGTGGTGGATGGATTGAACTTGATCCACCAGAGAAGGTGAGCAAAGACCCATATCTGGTAGATGAAGAGCAGCGCGAAGCCTATCGCGGCAATCTTCCAGAACCAACCCCAGATTTTCTTCATGAGCGTAAGGCTTTGATGACCGAGCGGGTATCTGGCATCACGCCGCGCCAGATGTAAAATGCTTCGGCGGCCTGTTCGATGAGCATCCCCAGTCCGTCCGCAACGATGGCCGCTCCGTTGGCGCGGGCAAAGGCCATGAAAGGTGTCTCGCGTCCGTACATCATGTCGTAGGCCAGTGAACCTTTTGCAAAGATGCCATGAGGCAGCGGCGGTAGCTCGTTGGATAGTCCGCTTGAAGTGGCATTGATGATTACGTCGAATTGTTCGCCGGCAAGGCTTTCATAACCTGACGCACGCACACCTTTGAACGCCGCGGCAAGTTGCCTTGCTTTTTCTGCCGTGCGGTTTGCGACGGTCAGCGTGCAATGTGTTTCCAGCAAGGGCAATGTCACACCATAGGATGCGCCGCCTGCACCCATTAGCAGTATGCGCTTATCCTTCAAATTCACGCCGATATTTTTCTCGATGTCACGTACAAGGCCTGCGCCGTCTGTGTTGTAGCCGTGGATATCGTCCTCGAATTTGAGCGTGTTCACCGCCTGTGCCGTTTGCGCTCGATCGCTCTTCTGATTGGCAATTCTGAATGCCTCGAACTTGAATGGCACGGTGATATTGCAGCCTTTGTAGCCTTCGCGGATCAGGCGTTCCACTGTTTCGGAAAAGGCGTTGAGCGGCGCTTCGATCGCGATATAGCTGATGTCCTGTCCTGTCTGTTCTGCGAACAGCTTGTGGATCAGCGGTGATTTGCTGTGCGAGATCGGGTTGCCGATGACGGCGTAACGGTCAGTCATTTTTGAAGGCGAGAGGGAAGTGGCAAGTCGTAAGTGGACATGGCGCGTATTGTAACTGACGTTTTGGCACAGTTTGAATGATAAAGCGTTTATTGCACCTCGAACCTGAAGGTGAGCGGATAGACCGACTCGACAGGTTGACCGTCCTTGATGGCCGGGAAGAAGCGCCAATTTTTCAGTGCATCGAGCAGCAGGCGGTTGAGCCTCGGGTGCGGCGTGGGCTGAACGAGTTCGACCGTTGCGGTGCCGTCTGTTGCCACGTGAAAGCGCACGATGGCGACTGCATTCAAGGCATCCTGACGCAACTCATCCGGTATCTCCGGCATGGGTTTGACAATAGCCTGGGGTCCGCTGTTGCCGGTCAGGTTGTTTTTGGATGTATCCTGGATGGGTGGTGCGGGTGGTGCGGGTGGTGCGGGTGGTGCGGGTGGTGCGGGTGGTGCGGGGGTGGCCGGAGTTACAGGCGGCACAGGTGTTGCAGCAGGTTGCTTAATTGCCGGATGCTCTACAGTTTCATGCACCACGGGCGTCTGCGGTGCTGTACGTGGCGTACTTTTTTCGGGGGGAGGTTTGCTTGCAGCGGGTGGTGGAAGTTCGACTATCTGCGCCTCGATCGCGGGCGGTTCGGGCAGTCGTACAACGGGTTTGCCGGTGAAATAGGCAATCGCCCAGAGGGCTGCGGCACACAATAGGAGTGCGCTTGGCAAAGTCCAAGGCAGCCTGTGCCAGGGGCTGTCATTTCTCAAAGTATCAGTCGGCATGCTTGACGGCGATCAGGAAATGCTGCGCGCCGGCGGACCGTGCGCGCAGCATGGCCTGCACGGTGATGCCGTTGGGAGCCGCGCTGTCTGCCGCCACGATCACGCTGGATTCGGGGCCATGCAGCAAGGGCTTCAGCGTTGCTGCCAGCGTATCCAGCGTGACCTGTGTCTTGTCCAGAAAGATGCGGCTGTCAGGCGTGATGGTTAGCGTCACCGGTGTCTTGGCCTGCATGGGTGCTGCCTGCCCCTGGGGCAGGTTGACGGTCAACGAATGCAGGTTCTGCATCGACAGCGAGGCTAGCATGAAGGTCGCCAGCAGAAAGAACATCACGTCTATCATCGGGATGATTTCGATGCGGCCCTTTGCAGGCTTGCGCGATCTACGCAGCTTCATGGGATTTTTCCTTTTCATGTTCACCCAGCCGGATGTTGTCCAGCAATCTTGTCCCCAGGCGTTCCATCTCGTCCAGTGCCTGTGACTGACGCTTCGAGAAGAAGTTGAACGCGAACAGAGCCAGGATCGCAATGAACAGGCCCAGCGCGGTTGCGATCAGCGCCTGTGCCACACCGCCTGTGACGCCTGTCGGATCGACCAGGCCGCTACCGCCAATCAGCTGAAACGAGTGCATCATGCCGGTGATCGTGCCCAGAAGCCCCAGCAGGGGCGCCGCAGTGACCACGGTTTCCAGCACCCAAAGACCGCGGCTCAAGGAATTTTCAATCAGTTTGGCCTCGTCCCCTGCGCGGGATTCCACCCACCACGCAGGCTTGGTTTTGTTCATTATGATGACGCCGAAAAACCGCGCGAAGTAATTGTTGGGATGGAGTTTAGCTAGGTCGCGCTCAAGGTCTGTCCAAGCAAAGCCATAGGTTTCGACCAACTCAAGCAGCTTCTGCGGCAGCCTCGCATAGCGCCAGTACACGAACAGCTTGTCTATGCTGATCACGAGCGCCAATAGTGCCAAGAAGAGCAGCGGATAGACCATCGCGCCGCCGAATTTTAAAGCCTGAAGTGCTTCCTGTATGTCCTGCATGGTTGTCCTCTTGTGTGATTAGAAATTTCTGGTCAGACCGGCAAACAGACCGCGTCGCAGGCCATATTGCGGGGCGAACACGCCAATGCCTGAGCCGTCGCGTATTTCGTAAACCTTGTCCAGCACGTTGGTCATGACGAGCCGCGCATCAATCGGACCGATCCCCTGCATGTTGAACTTGCGGCTCATACCAAGATTCAGCACGGTATAGGAAGGAAGGCTCGTGGTATTCGCAAAGCCGTTGCGCAGGCCGCTTTCAAATATAAGGTCGCCATTTAGGCGCGTTCCTCCGGTTAGGAGATAGGAGCCGCCGGTTGAAATGGTCAGCGCCTGCTGGTGGTCGACGTTCACCCAGTTGTTCGCAGCATAATTGAGTGTCGCCTGGTCGAACAGGTACTGGCTTGAGATGATGTTTGTAGCCATGCTTACGGTTCTGGCAAGGTTGGCATAGGCAGAAACTTTTTCCGAAGTGTAGCTGCTAGTCAGCTCAATTCCGTAGATTTCCCCTTCTGCATAGTTGAAAGGGGTCATCAGGAGCGCAGGCCCGAACTGTCCTTCATCCAGCGTGTTATGGCTTTGCTTGTAGAAAGTGTCGACTCCTACGTTGATGGCTTGTGTCAGCTGATGGGTGAAACCGGCATCCAGGTAATCGTCGCGTTCCGATTTAACAGGAGAATTTAGACCCGGCGCGGCATTGGTTGTGCCGGCAAACAAGGCCAGATCGCTTGATGAGACGAGTTCGGTGGGAGGCGGGGTGAAATAGCGCGAATAACCTGCATGCCAAGTGGTCTGTTCGTTGGCCTTGTAGGTCAGGCCGACCCTGGGACTGAACTGCTGCTCATTGACATAGGCGTTGACGGCATCGAAGCGCCCGCCGTAATTCACGGTCAGTTTGTCTGTGGCTTTCCATTCGTCCAGAAGATAAACGCCGAAAAGCGTATTGCCGTTTCTGGTATTGTTGTCGGCGATGGTGTAGGGGCTGCCTGAAACAAGACCTGTTCCCGGGTTGACCGGAAATACGGTGGAACTGTTGTTGCTCACGATGTTTTCGATGCTGCCGAAAAGTCCCATGCGCAGTGTGTGCGTATTGCTTAGGCGGTAGTTGCCATCAGCCTGTATGCCGCTGCTTGAGCTGCTGCGAAAGATGTCGGAGGCGACGCCGTTGAAGGCTAGGTTTCCGGCGATGTCAGGCGTGTAATGAAAGCTCGAATAGCGGGTGAACAGCGATACCTGATAATCGCTGCGATCGCTTAGCGACCCTTGCAGTGAAGTGACAACGAAGCGGTTTGTTTCGGTCTGGTTGTCGTTCAGGTTGGCGGAATTCAAGCCGGCGAGATTCATGTAATTGCCTATGCCGAGATGATTAGGGTCGGCAGGCTGTCCGGGGTTGTTGGGAATCTGAAATGTGCCGTCATATATTCCTGACATCAGGCTTACCTTAGTGGTGGGGTTGATCAGGTAGGACATGTATGCAAATCCTTTGCGCTGTTCGGTCTGATCATGCAGCGGGTTGCCCGGCGTGGGGCTTGCGATGCCGACATTGTTGCGCAGGAAGGATCCGTCGACGAAATAAGAAAAATTGCCCACCGTATTGCCATATTCGAAGCTGGGATTGAACGTGCCGAAGCTGCCACCATAAAGGTCGATGTTGCCCCCCGCCTCGAATGTGTTCTTGGTATTGATCTCTACCACCCCCGCGGTGCGAAAGCCGTACTGGGCGGGCAGTGCGCCGGTCAGCAAGTTGATGCTCTGCGCAAATCGGGTGTCCAGCGCCTGGCCGAAACCGCTGATGCCGTCGGGCAGGATCACGCCGTTGATGCGGTATTGCATGTCGCCGTGATCGCCGCGCACATGCAGCTGGCCGTTGGAATCATTCACAACGCCGGGCGCCTGGAGCAGCACCTCGTTCAGAGGAGTGGCTTCTCCCTCCGGCATTTTCTGTATGTCTTTTTCATCGAAGCGATAGCCGCTGCCGCCTGTGTCTGCGGAGACGATGTTGCGGGAACTGCCCTTGCGTTTGGCTGCAATGTGAACTTCCTGCGCCTTGTTTGCGGCAAGCGTAAGCGTGGCTTGAGCAGGCTTGCCTTCAGACAGGGTGACGATGGAAATACCCGTCTGAAATTCGGCTTTGTCAGCCTGAACTGCATAGGTGCCTCTTGCGATGTTGGCAAAGAAAAAGCGTCCTTCAGCATCGCTTTGCGTGCTGCCGATCACTTTTGCCGTGACCGTTTTGAGGTTGAGTATTGCGCCGGCAATTGGGCGTCCAAGGCTGTCCTGAACGATGCCTGAAATCTCATCGGCTATAGAAGCTTGGACGTACATGCCGAACAACATGCCCGTTAAAATTTTGAACGAAGACATTTCTTGATCCGTGTAAGCAATGAAAATTCCTCGAGCAATGCAGGAGGAAGATGGTGATCGACTTAAAAGGATGAAGGTGGGGCGCGCGCGGCAAAAGCGGTGAATAAAGGGGTTGCCAAAACGGCATCAAAGAACGTATCGGCTAATGCGATCGTGGATGCGGCGGGTTTGAATTCGGGGACATGGCTGCCGAGCGCCGAGCCCATCTGCGCATAGGCTGCACATAGGTCGCAGTGCTTTTCATGCGACAGGGAATGATCATGCGAGGGATGCACCACGATATGCGAAATCTCATGCATCAATCCGCCTGTCTGCACGCAGAGCAGGGTGAATATCAGCAGCAATCTGGCAAAGGCGGTGGGCTTCATGGGATGCACTTTAACGATAAATCCATAATGGAACAAGAACCTTATTCGCTTTCCAGTCTGTCGGATGGCGAAAAAGACCAAGTGCGAGTGATGGTCAGGATGTCGGTATCCTTTGTGATGTCCGGCGGTAGCGGCGCGAAAGGGGAGGCGAGTTTGACGATGCGCATCGCGGCGGCATCCAACAGTCGGTGGCCGGACGAGCGACTGACTTCTATGCTCTCCACACTGCCGTCGGCCCTGATCGACACGGAAAGTTGCAGCTTTCCGTAAAGCTGTTCACGCTTGGCCTGTTCCGGATAGTTGAGGTTGCCGATGCGTTCCACCTTGATGCGCCAATCTTCGATGTATTGGGCAAAGCGGTATTCCTGGGTGCGTGCGCCGACGAATTTGCGGCGTGGCATGTGCTGATAATAGTCGTTGTTTCTGCTGATCTGCGCTTCCAGTCGCGCGATTTCCAAGCTGTGCTGTACCAGGTCTTCGGCAGGGTCTGATTTCGGTTGGCTGGGTGCGGGGTTGGCGATTTTGTAGTTGCTTTTAAGGCGGGTCATCATGCGGTGCGCTTCATCTTCCAGATGCGCTACCTGCTGTGCTGCCTGTTCGGGAGAAATCTGACTGTCATCGCTGATATTGGGCAGCATGCTTTTGGCCTGCCGATTTTCTGCGGTATTTCCTCCGCCGTCCAGATTGGCCTGTGCCAGCGCATCGGCTTTGACGGGTTTGGATTTTGAACGGCTGTTGACCAGCACCACATGCAAGGGTTGCATGAGACTGGATGCGCCGTTCGGCTTGGGCAGCACGATCGCAATGCCCAGCAGGACGAATGCGTGCAGTGCGATGGAAAACAGCATCGCCAGTGAAACGCGCTTTTTCACCGAGTTTAGCAAGCGGGCTCCTCGTTCGGGGTATTTTCAAGGGCTGCTTCCGATGCTTCATCGGGCAGTGTCGCAATGTAGCGCGATTGCAATGAAAGATCGAGCAGATCTATGGCCGTGACGGCAAGCTCGACGCGGGTGCCCTGTGGCAGCTGTTCCGGCAGGGAGGGTGCGCGGAACACCAGCGGTATTTCGGACATTTTCACCAGATTTTCGCGCAACACGACGGCCTCGACCTGCTCCTTGCGTTCCTGCATGAGCCAGCGCAAGCACCAGTAGCGCTCCATATTGCGCTGGAATTCATTATAGATGGTATACATGGTATCGAAGTCGCGCAGCGTGGCATAAAGCGCGGTGTCGTTTTTCGGGTAAGTAGCCGGTTCGTTGCGCAGCATCGCGATGATCTGGCGCTGGTTGACCATGTCCACATAGCGGCGCAGCGGCGAACTGGACCACATATACTGCGCAACCCCCAGACCCTGGTGGGGCGCTGCGATCGTGCTCATCTTGACCTTGCCGCCCTGCTGGGTGCGATAGATGCCAGGGAAGCCGTGCTCTGCGAGATTTCTGCCCCATTCGCAATTAACCAGTATCATCAGTTCGGATACCACTTTGTCTATCGGCGAGCCGCGGCGGCGCGTGGTGATGATGACGCGCTCGTTGTCGATGTGAAAGTTATAGTCGACTTGCGTATTGTTATCGCTTTTGCCGCGTGCGGTTTCCATCTTCTGTGCAAGATGCCACAGAAGTGTCAGTTGTTCAGCATACGGATAATCGAGTTTTCCAGCTGCCAACGTTCCTTCATTGAACAATGGCTCCAGCGTGTCGTGGCGCAGATTGGCCGCGATATGCACGCGCTCAATGCGGCTTTCATAACGGATGATGGCAAGCGTTTCAGGTTCAACCACGATATACATCGACAGCGCAGGCGTGATGCGATCCGCAGACAGTGTGAATGTCTGCACCACGCTGTCGGGCAGCATGGTGATCTTGGAGCCAGGCATGTATACGGTGGACAGGCGCGAAGACGCTATTTTGTCGGCATCCGAGTCGCGTAATATGCCAAGGGCTGGCGCTGCAATATGCACGCCGATGCGCCAGTTGTTGTCGGGGAGCTTCTCGACAGAGAAAGCATCGTCGATTTCCGTGGTGCTTGCATCGTCTATGCTGAACGCATCTTTGGCACCCATGGGCAAATCATCCCAAGCGGACAGTTCGACAGGTGGAAAGTCTGTACCCTTAGGGAAATTTTCGAATAGAAATTTCTGCAGATGATAGTCGTGTTCGGAAGCAATTGCGCCACAGCGATAAAGCAGATGCGCGGCAGACAGATGTGTTGCTTCGCAGGCGGCTTCCAGCGCCTTGACCTCCAACATGTTGCGGTCAGGCTTATAGAGTATCTGCGTGAGATGATCCGCAAATCCGGGCGGTAGTTCAAAGTGAATCAACTGTTCGGCAAAACGCGATTGTAAGGCTAGCGCCTGACGCTTTTTTTCGGCGCCGGCCAGTGCGGCCTTGAGTACGTCGGCGGGCGCTGCGCGATAGCGACCCTTGCCTTTTCTGTGAAAATAGATGGGGGCGCTGTGCAGGCGTATCAGTGTGGCAGCAGCTTCCAGCGAGCTTGGCTTGTGTCCGAAGTATTCGCTGGCAATCTCCTCGAAGTTGAATTCTTCGGGCGGACAGCATTCCCACAGGAATTCAACCTCGATGTCCTCTGCGAGCATTTCAGCCTGGGGCAGGAAATCGGCCATGGCAGGCTGAGAAAATTGCAGCATCACATTAGCAGCCTTGATCTTGCTGCGTTTTCCGGACAGGCTTTCGATTTGCAGTGAACTGGTGTTGTCAGCCATGATGCTGCCGACCTTGAAGCTACCGTCTTCTTCGTAAAGGATATTCATGGAAAGGCGAAAAATAAATTGGGGGGGATTATAACAGCGCTGTTATTTTGTCGCTGAAGGATGGGGTGAATCTGGCACGAAGTTGACGGAATCATTGCGAAAAAATACCTAAAAACTTATTTTTCAATCTGTTGAAGATAACAAACAAAAATTGGCTGGCCCGCAATGCGGGCAAAGCTTAAGTCTGAAATGGAATATTAAAATTATTTAATGCCGGCCGTTTGATCGATAACTTTCTTGCTTCATGAATTTCTTGATGATAAAGTGTTAAGGTCCTCTGAAGTGAGGGTGGGGTGTGTCAATAAATTTTATAATCACGAGTGTCCAGGGAGATGCCAAATGCTTGAACCAGATGTAACAACCAGCCAAGTACTGATCATGTATGCATGCATTTTTGCATTTTTATTAAGCATGGTTTTCATTGTGATGAAAAAAGGTTCCTGATAGCCGATATCAAGGGATTTAGAAGATGGAACAGTTCTGATCTGCACGCGTTGCGGGTTATTAAATACTTTTGTGGGGGAGGGGTGCATGCTTAGATTATCTAAATTAGCAATGGTGTGTTGGGGGACTGCCGCCATGCTGGCTTTTTCAGGCGCAAGTTTTGCAGGAGATGCGCCAGTCACGGCCAATATCACAAATGGAAAAAATATTTTTCAAAATGGCAAGCCGGATGGCAGCGTTCCTGCGTGCAGTTCATGTCATGGCGAAAAAGCAATGGGGAATGATGATATGGGCACTCCCCGCCTTGCTAACATCGGGTATGTATATGTGGTCAAGCAATTGACTAACTTTGCCGAAGACAAGCGCACACCACAAGGATTGGGTGCGGTCATGAATGGTTTCGCAAAATCCCTGAGTGAACAGGATAAGCGCGACATATCGGCCTATGTCAATTCGTTGCCAAGACCGAATAAGTCAGACCTATCCGATCTGGCGGCATTGAAGGCGGGTGGTCAGCCGGTCGGAGAGGCCTACAAGGGAAAGATACTGGTACGTTATGGAAGCAAGGTTTCTGCATGCCAGACATGCCACGGCTTCGATGGACGCGGTGCTGATCCTGTCTATCCCAAGATCGGCCAGCAGAAGTTTGTTTATCTGACAAATCAGTTGAGAAACTGGCGTGACGGTTCGCGTGCCAATGATCCGTTGGGACAAATGCGCGCTATTGCAAAAAATCTGACAGATGACGATATCAACAATGCGGCGACCTATCTTTCACAGGCAGAGGACAGCACCCCTGGCGACGGAATGGAAATCGACAATCAAATGGTCATGAAAAACGTCAAGATCACTAAGTAATAATCTTTGAATTCCAGCGCCCGTTGCGGGCGCTGGAATTTTATTTTGTAATGGCGTTGTTGTACGGTAAGCAGATATGCTCTGAAGCTACCGGAGCAGGATTGGTGATAAATGAAACTTGGAGAGAAGATTCTTTTTGGCATAGTAGGCCTGCTTGTTGTAATAACGGTAGTCAGTTTTTTTTCGTTAGAGTCCATCAGGCATCATTCAGATAAGCCTCTGTTCCCCATTCTGACCCACTATGAGTTTTCAGCAGAAGGCGAAAAGGGGTACGGTATCTATCAGCAAAGGGGATGCTATGAATGCCATCACGCGGTGGGCAGCGGCACCAGCATGGGCGTGAGTCTGGATGGAATGGGCTCCAAGCATGATGTGACGTACTTCTACAATTTCCTGAAGAACCCTGAAAAGACCTATGGTGCAAAGACACTAGATCATGGCATGCCTCCGAAAGATGCCGCATATGTGTCCGAACTTCCCGATGAAGAGCTGCATTCGATGGCAGTTTTTGTCTCAGAATTGAAAGCGGATCAGGGGTCTTCATCTTCGTTCGAGCCTCCCGAAGAGCAATCGAGTTTCGTCGATGCGATGGTTCAGATGTGGACGCCGGCAGGCTGGAAGACAAGTTTTACCGATATACGCGATTGGATGAAGAGCAATCCAAAAGAGGATCAGCATGACGCAAAGCATTGAGCATACGGCAGTACAGGCTGCTGAATATAAGAAATACATATTGTGGTTTGTATATGCTTGTATCATATACAGCATCATCGGCTTCTCATGGGGTGCGATCATGGGCGGCATTCCAGCCTACCGGCATTTTGTTGATTTCAGCGCACACGGTCGCCTGATCACGCTGGCGCATGGACATATCAATCTGTTGGGTTGGGTTGAAATGGCGATATTTGCTTCCTTGTACCATGTCGTTCCGACGGTTGCCCAAAGGCAGATATACAGTCTGAAACTGGTCAAGGTTCATTTCTGGATGCACAACTTCGGCTTGATCGGAATGGTGGTTTTTTTCCTGATGGCAGGACTGTTCGGCGGTATGATGGATGGAGATGATGCAGAAAAGATCGTCAATCATCTAATGGCTTTCGTGGGTATGTTTGGCATACTGGTGCTGACAGCGAACATCATATGGGGTTATAACCTGTACAAGACGACCAAGTGCGGATGGCAAAAGCCAAAATGAAACAAGTATGCGCTATCGGAATTCTGATGTTGATGCTGGGTCTGGTTTCAGGCTGCGATGGACAGCGCCTGTCATCGGGTTTCAATGTCGGATCGCGTGCGCCTAGTCTACCCACCAAGACGTTGGCTGATGTGGGAGGAAACTTCAGCAAGGTGACAACCTACAGGCAGCCTGATGCCAGGATGTACCAGTATTCGATCGACAAGGCGCTGTTGACAGGCAAGCCGATTGTTCTTGAATTTGCAACCCCCGGGCATTGCACGAACTGCGACCAGCAGCTTCAGATGCTACAAGGCCTCTTGGAAAAGTATCAGGACCAGATCATATTCATACACATAGACCAATATGAAAATCCCCAAGCCTATAAAGCTTACAATGTCATGGGCGATCCGTGGACTTTCATCATAGACAAGCACGGCATAGTGCGTTTTGAGCAGGCAGGCCGCATGTTGTCGGGCGAGATGGATGACGCGCTCAAAGTGATCCTGTAGTTGCGCGGATAACAAAACCTCTATGAAAGAAGCTTTGAAGTTTGATCTGGTGGCCGATCGCAAGGGGATGCTGTGGGATTTATTGCTTTATGTCCCGACCGTCGTGGCGCTTGCCTCCATTTCTGCTAGTCTCTGGTATGACAATGAGCACAATGCGAGCTATCTGTTTTTCTTTCTGACCTGCTTTTTCTTTATTGCAGGTTTCAACCGTGTTTTCAAAACAAGATTGATGTTACTGCCAACGTCGCCAGTAGCGTTGACGGTGGGGAAGACGGGCTTGGGTCTGGTGCAAAAAAATGGCACGCAGCTTGACCTGGTAAAAAATCTTAAATATTTTCCGGATTATGCGGACAAGTCTTTCGGTATGTCCGGCCAGGACGTGACAGGCAAGCAATGGCAATTTGTTTTTCACAAGGGTCAGTTCGAGAGCGAAGAAAAATTTGCCGCAGCTCAGGACGCTTTTAAAAGACAAAGCCAATCAAAATGATGCCGGTGAGCAAGGCTTGCGCGTGACTTTGAAATTTCACGGGACATGTTGTGTTTTGGCGGCTTGAACTGCAACTATGGGTGGCCGGAATGAAGAGAATAATACTGTTGTGTGTGATCGGATTGCTTGCGGCATGTCATTCGGATGCGCAGCGCATATCAATTCCCGTACAGCATTGGAAGGATATGGATGTCAGGATAGAAACACATCCCAACCCTCCTCTTGCTGGCATGTCGGATATGGTCGTCATCGTCACGGGTTTGCGCGGAAAACCCATCTCCGATTTAACCGTTTCCTTGCGTAGCGATGATTCCGCGCCGTGGGTGCAGGCGATTCAGGATGGCTTCATCGGCGTATACCGGCGCGCGATAGATCTTGGTGATAATGATCAGGCGGTGGTGAGAGTGAAAATTCAGCAAGGTGATGTTCAGACCGTGCTGAAATTTCCGATCAGGCTATCCGCAGGTCAGGGTTGACTCTTGAAAACCGTCAGGAGCAGATTGGCGAGATAAGTGGTGAAGCCGATCAGCATGGCTGTGCCTGAAATCGCGATCAGCGGACCATAAAAACGATGCACCGAAGGGATCTCCATCGGGTTGGAGTGCAGTAGCATTCCTTCCCAAATTCCAAAGACCATCTGTATGATATAAAAACTGTATACACCAATGCTTACCCACCAGAAAGTATGGTTGACCAGCCTGATT
Source organism: Pseudomonadota bacterium (assembly GCA_021787435.1). Lineage (GTDB taxonomy): Bacteria > Pseudomonadota > Gammaproteobacteria > Burkholderiales > Gallionellaceae > Gallionella. The sequence goes on from JAJYLY010000003.1 coordinate 225,196, forward strand.
GAATAAAGTTTTTTTGCCGTGAAAATGGGCACAAGGTAATAGGTGACGCCCATTGCGAGCAGCACCACGCCGCCAACCAGATTCATGTGTGCATGAGCTAGGGGATCTATCATGTGGCCCGGGCCGCCATAGGGACTGCCTATTGAGTCCAGCCAGGCGCGTATCGGCGGCATTACCTGCAGCATGCCGTGCACGGTACCAACAAAAAATGAAAATGCGGAAAACAGCAGAAATTTCAAGAGGGGCTGGTGCGTGGTGGCTGTAGTCATGGAGGTGTAAACAGTATTATGAAGAGCTAAAGAAGACTTGCTGATCAGTCAGTGTAATTGACATTTGCAGCGCAGAAACAAAATGCCCGGCGTTGGCCGGACACTTTACTACGCAATCTTAACCTGAATGCGTATTACTTCTTTTTATTCTCAGCGAGAAGGTCTACACCAGTTCCGGCTAGCTTGACGGCGATGATGATACCTGTCAGAAAAACCCCAATTGGCACCAGAAGTTCTATAGGCATGCTATTCCCCCTTAAATTATTGCAATATATTCAGAACAAAATTTCAAGGACAGCCAACATGCGCCAGCCTTTGAAAATCAGTATAGCGGATTCAGTTTTTGCGTGCAATATCTATATGGATGAAACAGATTAATTATATCAGCATTGCACTGGCAGCCACTTGAATCAAGAAAAAAGACACGAGAAAATTGGATTGTATTGCATTCCAACTTCAAGTGTCTTGACTAGCGCGAATTGCGCTTTAAATTACATGCTGGCAGCGATTGCAGCAATCGTGACAGAGAGCGCGCTGATCCAGCCAAGCTCACTGACAAACTTGGTGTCTTCGGCTGATAGCTGCTCGTGATTTTTAACTTTGGCGTTCAGCTTTGCTAAATCAGCCTGTAATTCCTTAAGCTTTTCTTCCTGAGCTTGCAATTCTTTCAGCTTGGCTTCTTTTTCTGCGTGTACGTCATTCATTTTTAGTTACCTCGTGAAAAGCGTTATGAAAAGTAAACTGTCAGTGGCACTTGTAAAAAACCACCATTAGATAATACGCGTAAAGTTTTGAAGATGTCAAATAGCGTTAAAATTGAAAGACAAGTGAGGTTGCGGGATGATTTTCGACCGTGAACTGGCATACCTTGAAATGAGGTTGTTTGTCCGGTGAGCTCGATGAAATGAATTTTGAGACATTAAATATAATTAATTTTGAAAAAGCAGCGGAGTGAGATTGTTGCGATAAACTGTGAACAGGTTTACTTTTAATAAATTTAGCTATCAATTCTGGTTGCTAAAATCGCGCAGAATATGACTTTCCGGAAAACAATTCCCTTGACAGGCAATGAGTGTAATCAGTAACATTTGAATTGGTTTAAACTGGCTTGCAGCTGAGGCTGGCTTGGATGCAGATATAGCAGGGTGTTTTGGTTTGTCGAGTATTTTGATGGGTTTTGTGGTTTCTGTGGCGTGACCGAGTGTTGCCTTTAGTTTTTATAATTACTAGCATGGGGGGGTTCATGAGTACAAAAAAGCCTGTAAAACTTCGATCATTTTGGTTGATCTTGATCGGCGGGATGTTGACGGGGATGGGGAACGGCAGTGTGTTTGGCGCAACGTTGATGTGTCTGATGGGACGCGGAAACTTTGACAACTGGGGTGGCATCAATGCAACAGCTTATGATCCCCATACGTTTACTGGCTTTATCGACTGGGCGATGATCGTGTTCGGTATTGCGTTCTGTCTGATCATGATCGTAGCGTTGGGTCGTCACGAAAAATTGGAACAGGCTGCGGCATAGGAATTGGCTGGAGTTTGTTAAGTCGATTTAAGTTTTAAATTATTAAGGGGGATAGGCTATGGCTTTGATTGCTGGTTCATTGGGTGTGCTATTGGCATTTTCTAGCATGTTGCTATCGTGGTATATACTTATACCGCATGAAAATAAAAACAGTACCAATCAACACTAACGCTGTGTGTTCTTTTGAATTAAGGGGGTAGCGCATGTTTAAATATTTAATGGCCAAGAACGAGGATATTCCACCGGGCGCATCGGCGGTATTCTTTGGTTTTTCAGCAATAATCTGGTTTGTCATCGGCACTGGCTTGGGTTCTTTCAATGCGGCCAAGCTCGCATTTCCTGACTTTGTGACAGGTGACATGTATTTCGCATTTGGCCATATGCGTCAGGTGCATGTGATGGCGGTTATTTTCGGGTGGATATCGATGGCTTTTGCGATGGCCATGATGTACATCACGCCGGCACTTGGCAACAACAAGCTGTGGTCCGAAAAGCTGGGCATCTGGAACTGCATGCTGTGGAACATCGGCCTGCTGGTTGCGCTGACGACGTTGTGGGCGGGCATCACGTCCGGTCGTGAGTACTCTGATTTTCCGTGGCCTGTTGACCTGTATCTGGCAACCTGCGTATTCATACCTCTGGGGGTAAACGTATGGATGACGATACTTAACCGCCGCACTCAGGGTATCTATACTACCAACTGGTTCTTTGCTGCAGCGACTTTCATGGTTATCATCGTGTTCCTGGTGGGCAACTCTCCTGAGTTCTTTCATCTGACAGGTTTGACTGAAGCTTATCTGACTTGGTGGTTTGCGCACAACGTGCTGGGCTTGTGGATTACGCCGGTAGCTGCTGCAATTGCGTATTACACGATACCGAAAATCACAGGCAATCCGCTTTATTCGCACCGCATCGGTCACCTGCACTTCTGGTCTGTGGTCGTGTTCTATTCCACACCTGCAGCGCACCATCTGATGTCTGCACCATTGCCTGAGTGGCTGAAGTCTTTTGCTTCTGTTGAGGGTGTGCTGATTCTTGTGCCTGCGATTGCTTTCGTGTCCAACATCATGCTGACGATGAAGGGCAAGTGGCACATGTTCGTCGAGAACGTCGAGGTGCGCTTTACGATCACTGGCTGTCTGATGGCGATTCCGCTGAACATGCAGGGCGGCTTCCAGCAGACTCGCGCGATCAATTGGTATATTCATGGCACCGGCTGGATCGTGGCACATGCGCATCTGGCGTTGCTCGGTTTCTCCACATTCCTCGAGGCTGCAGCCGTTTATCTGGGCCTGCAAACCTTGATGAACCGCAAGCTTTATTCTCTGAAGCTGGCAAACTTGCATTTCTGGTTGCTGCTGATCGGCTTTACGACCTACTGGGTCTCGATGACGATCGCGGGGTTGATACAGGGTGCGGGTAAGATTTACGAAGTTCCTTATATCGATGTGGTCATTGCTGAACATCCTTATATGATCGCGCGTTGGCTCGGGGGTACGCTGGTATTCTTCGGCAATACGTTGTGGCTTTACAACATGTGGATGACTGCCAGAAAAGGCACGGTAATTCCACAGGGCCGCATGCCTCATGAGCTGCAATACGAGCGTTAATATAATAAAGGGAGATCAAGCATGGCTGGATTTAGAGAGTATAAGATCGGTTCGAGGATATTCGGCCTCGCGCTGGGCGGTTCGATGACGATCACGTTGTTCTTTCCAAGCATCAACATTGCATCGACTGCATCTACCGATGTGGCGTTGGCAAAGCAGTTGGCGGTCGGACATGAAACAGGATTCAATCTGGACGATCCGCTTTTGTTGGGTAAAAATAAACCTATCGTCGTCAATCTGAAGACGGATCCAAAGAGCGGACAGGCTTTGCCTGCTGAGCAGACAGTGTTTGTCTATCCTGTTGGCGCACCATTTCCTGCCGGAATTATCCATCCCAGGATACTCGGCACGGGTGTTGAGGAGCTTAGCGTTCAGCAGGGTCATATCGAAGATGCGCGTAAGGATGCAGGTGCTGTTTTTGCTATCAACAAGGCCGTATATAATGGTAAGCAGGTAAGCTACATCGATGACCTGACAACCACCAAAGGCTGGACACCTGAAGATGTCATGCGTGTTGCGAAGGATGAGGACGTTTCTCATGCGGGTGCAGGCAAAACGATGTTCGTTCGCGAAGGCTGCTGGTGGTGCCATACTCTGCTGCCTGAAGAAACGCAGGATTGGCAGGTTTTCGGCGCGCCACCGATGCAGGGTGACTTCAACGGGGAATCTCCAACTGCTTTCGGCTCTGACAGAAAAGCGCCTGACCTGCTGCACGTAGGTTCGCGCAATTCTTCGAGGGAATGGATGATGATGCACTTCTTCAATCCTCGTCTGGTTCAGCCGCACTCCATCATGCCGCGTTTTGACTACCTTTGGGGCGAGAAGGATGCTTCGGGTAACAAAATTGATTATGCGAAATGGAGAGCCGAATACACCGATTACCGCGAGGGTAAACGTGTAACGCCACCCGAAGTTCCTAGCTATGCTAGCAACTCCGAAATCCGCAGTCTGATCGACTTCATGTTGAGTCTTAAGTAAGGGGGAAATATGGCTTGGAACTTTGACAAACCGCTGGTCACAATGGTTGACGCGGCAACCAATGAGGCTGATAAAGCACTTTGGGAGAAAGAAAACCTGGGCGGGATTACTGAAGACAACAATCGTATGCCGATGCCGGTTGTGATGCTGGTTATCCTGACAGTGCTGACGGCTTTTGCGGTGACATTCCCGTTGTGGGGCCAGCGTCCGACTGCTGCGCTTTATGCTGGCTATGTCAAGTCAATGAATCTGCCTGAAGTCATGGCGATCAAGGACGACGACGAAGCAATGAAGAAGATAGTTCAGCTGAACAAAGGCACCGGTACGATGGACGGTCGTTCCATGGAAGACATGCTTGAACGTCACCCTTTGTCCATGAACGACCTTCGCATCATCAAGCCCCAGATAGAAGCCTTGATGGCAAGCGGTGTGGATCTTGGTGAGTATACGGTTGTTGGCAATCAGGTCGTTCTAGCAAACTTTCAGGGTAACCTGAAAGCTGACGGTACGATCGAGCGCAAGCAGCCTTGGTGGGATAAAGGTTATACGATAGATATTTTCTATCTGACCTACTTCTTCACTATGGTGATTTTGTTGATCAAGCGTCTGCCCCCGTCATCGTGGCAGCCTAGACACAATAATCATTAATTAACCCGGAGCGGTTCCGGTAATAATCGGAACCGCCCAACATATCTGGAGAATCAAATGATAGAAGTTGATAACGGTCCTTTAGTGCTGGGTTGCTTGTGTTTGGTAGCTTTGTCATTCCCGTTTTTTTACAGTTTTTTCATTGATCGCAACAAGAAGGATTGATGTTTGTTTGCCGGGTTCACCCCGGCAAATTGGATAAGCAAATGCGCCGCCAGATATGGGCGCATTTCTTCTTTCAGGCACTTAAGATTTTTACTTGAAGGAATGCATAAATTGAGCTTCCCTGCTCATCCCTATATTAATAGGAGTTCACAATTCAAATACTCGATTCTAGCTTTAGCAGCACACAGGTTGCGCAATTAAGCTCGGAGATATCCCCCAAACTTGATCTCAGCATAGAGGGAATGCGAAGCCAGCAATTCAGCGAGTGGGTTTTCGTCTTTTTGCTGGTAGGCATAATCGTTTTTTCCGGAATTGTCATTGCGCTGATGTTCAATTTGAGCCGCAAAGAAAATCTGAAAACTGGTGAACGATGGATGCTGGGCGCGATCATTCTTGGTATAGTAGCTGCTGTGATCATTGGTGCGATGCAGATGCTTGCGGGCTACCTTTTCTGAAAATTTATCTGGTAAATAATGATGGCTAATTTTATTGAAAACCTACCTGATGGCTGGACCATCTATCTGTGGTTGATCATCGGTGCGATGATTATCGTTGCGGTGATATACTGGATACGCTGGGGAATGCGGAACGAGCAGTTTGATGAAGACATCAAATATGTGATGTTCGATGAGAAGGACAAGGACAAAATGGATCCAGCGGAGTATGCCAAAAGCCGCGAAGTCATCAAGGCGCAGATTGAAAGCCGGAACAGACATCTGGCACAAGAAGATGCAAAGCATAAGAATACGGTATGAAAGCAGGAGAAAAGTTCGTACTTGGTTCGATAGGAGCGATTCTTCTGTTCAGCGTGGTTCGTTCTGAGTTGCATGTGAAACAAGAACACGAGAGAGACATTCCCTATTACAGCACCGCGTCACGCGAGGTTGCTGAAAAGGCAAATGAAATTTATCGGGTCAATGGTTGTAAGGAATGTCATTCCCTGTGGACGATGAAGGATATGATGGAAACTGTACCGGCGCCCATTCTTGATGGCATAGGTTCATTACGAACTGAGACTTGGCTATATGATTACCTTTCATCCGGCAATCCGCAGTCGATGCTGCCCAGCAGGCTTAAGAAGGAATACAAAATGCCATCCTATGCGAGTCTGCCCGAGAGCGATCGCCGTGTTTTGTCAGAATATTTGGCCAGCCTTAAGGTAAAGGACTGGTATCTGGAACAAACCAGGAAGGCTGAATACGAAAAATTGACAGGTCAGGAGTATAAAAAATGAATCAACGTACTTTGACAGGTTTGTTCGCATTGATGACGGGGGTGCTGGTCAACTATTTTGGCGATAAGTTGCTGGGCGTCAAAATGGAACTTTTTTCAGGTTTATCTACATTCAGTTTTTCCTGGATACTGGATGTGTTTGCGCTCCCGTTCCTGGTTGGCTTGCTTATGGCCTGGATCTTCGGTCTGGGCGCAAAATGGCTGTGTTATTTTCCTCCGCTGATCGTGCGCTGTTTCAGTTACGCCCAAATACTCTATATCACAGGAATTCCACATGGAAGCATTTTGAATCCGATGGGATGGTGGGGGCTCTATGTCATTCTGGCCATGGAGTCGGCAGGCATAGGCGGAATTTTGGGTGAGGTCATGATCAAGAATGTTTATGGCCGCTCAAACATGAATCCTGCGATCGTGAGTGAAGAAGTTTTGGTGAAAAAGGAATCCTGATGTCGGAAACAAAAATTCCGGTTCTGACTGAAGCCGAACGTCTGAAGAGAAAACGCTATCTGTCAGCGACACTGATCACCTGTATCGCGTTGGGAATGATCGGTGGAAGCCTGCATGTGGTCAAGCTGGGCTCATTAAGAATGAGCGAGATGCGCGGGCTGGCTACTTACAATCTCAAAGAAGAGTCGGCTCATATACGCGCAGCCGGCGAAGACATCGCTTTGCATGAAGATAATGAAAAGAGAATAGATGAGTCGCCAGGATACACGGTTGCTCAGGCAGATGCGTTGTTGACCAAGGACCAGTGGCGTGAGCTCGACAGCACGGTGCTCATTCCCGCAGGAAAATTCTCGATGGGCACGGACATGAAAAATGCAGATGCCCAGTCGCGCCCTCAACATACCGTCGATCTTAAAGCCTATCGCATAGACAAGTATCTTGTGACGAACGCACAGTATGCGAGATTTATTGCGGCCACAGGGCATCGCCCGCCTTCGGACTGGAAAAATGGCAAGCCACAGAAGGGCACGCTGCTACTGCCTGTCACGCTGGTCAATTGGTATGATGCGGCCGCATATGCAAAGTGGGCTGGCAAGAGACTGCCAACTGAGGCTGAATGGGAAAAGGCGGCAAGAGGCACTGATGGCAGGCGCTGGCCATGGGGGAATGAGATGGATCCAACTCGCTTGAATACCTATTACAATGTTGGATCTGCGACCATCGTCACGACCTATGACAAGGGTGTGAGTCCCTATGGTGTTTATGATATGGCAGGCAATGTGGATGAGTGGACGGCAAGCGACTTTGTGCCATACAGCGGAACGGATGCTGATGCGGAGATATTCAGAGCCAAGGTGGCTAAGGTGGAGAGTGCGGAAGATCGCGCATTGAAAGTGGCCGACCTAGTGCATGTCAACCGGATGTACAAGGTGTTGCGCGGCGGCTCATGGAAGGGTGATCCATTTTCAACCGCGACTTACCACAGGGATTTTGCATTGCCGAATCTGGCTTCGGATTTTTACGGATTCCGTTGTGCATCAGATGTCAAAATGCAAACGGATGATCGGAGGTAAATGATGTACAGCTTGTCAATTAAATCCGGCCTGATGCTGATGGCCATGCTTGTCTCCACTTCAGTGCATGCGGCTGTCGACAGTTATCGTTTTACCCATGTGACCATCGCAACGCCTTGGTATATTTTCATCTTTCTAATGATGGCTGTGTTTGTCCCTTTTGTATTGATGGCTGTGCTGTCCTGGCGTGTCGCGATGAAAAAATCCAGCAGCCAGGCATCCGATGTTGCTCATAAACCCATAGCAGAATGAAAAATATGTCCCGCACTTTAAATACATTGTTCAGTTGGTTTTCCTTGCGTTTCATCGGAATGTTATTTGTTGCAATGTTTTCGGTTATGAATGCCGTTCATGCTGAAGAAATCTCTAATGGAGATGACAGTGCTCACATATTGCAGGCATTCAACAAGCAGCACAGGGATGAAGTGCGTGATAAATCCATCCCGCAAAAGGAAAAGCAGCAGATCATGTTCCTGATGGGGGTTGTGCTGTTCATACTGGTTTTGATCACCGGCGGACTGGGACTTGCGATGGGTTTGTACGGCAAGCAGGTATATGTGCCGCATATGCTTTTTGCCGGCTTGAGCGTGTCGATGGCCATTGCACATGCCATCGTCGGCCTCGTGTGGTTTTATCCTTTCTAGCCTGAAACCGTGCACAGCAGCATCAACCGGTGCCGCACTGCCGCATCGGGCGAAATATGCATGGCCGCGCTGACATGAGTGATCATCCGGTGAATCTGAAAGACAGGAGCTTTGCGTCCGGCAACAACTCGCCAGTCAAGCCCTGGTGGTGGGGCGTGGTGTTTTTTTATGGCCTGTCGGGATTTGCCAGCCTAGCCTATGAAGTGCTGTGGTCGCGCATGCTGTCCATGCAGTTTGGCGTCAGCATCTTTGGTGTCGTGCTCACAGTCACTGGGTTTATGATAGGGCTGGGTGGCGGGAGTCTCGCCGGCTTGAAATGGGCAAGGCTAATCCGGAAGCCGCTCGTTGTATTTGCCGTGATAGAAATGGCCATCGCTTTGTATGCGTTGATGCTGCCGGGTCTGATGCGCTGGATGAGCCTCTGGCTGGCCGCGGGCCAGCTCACATTGATACAGTGGTATCTGCTGCAGGCGCTGGAAGCATTGAGCTTGCTGTTGATCCCGGCCTTTGCGATGGGAGTCGGATTCGCGCTGGTCTTGAAGGCAGTGGACCGCACGCCGCTGTCGCTTGGAAAATTATACGGGTTCAATACGTTAGGCGGCGCTTTGGGGGCGCTGTTCCCGCTCTGGGGCCTGCCGGTATTGGGATGGACCGATTCTGTAAGATGGGTTGCGCTGCTGGGGTTTGTGGCTGGCGGCGCTGCGCTATTTTTCTCCCGATTTGTCACTTCAAGCGATGCTGCAAAGCAAGGCATGTCGCGCCCGCCCTTGTCTGCATTGTTGCTTTATGCCGGAATAGGCGCGGGCAGTCTGATGCTTGAAGTCGGCTGGGTGCGTCTTTATGGAATGATCATGCTGCGCACGGAGTATGTGCTCGGCGTCATTTTGGCGGTTTTTCTTATGGGCATAGCGCTTGGCAGCCTGCTTGCGCCCCGCAGGCACTGGATATCCGTGCTGTTGCCCTTGGTCGTGGGCATCGGCGTGCTGCTGGGTTTGCGGTTTTTGCCTGCCGTTTCTGCGTGGGTGGAGGCCAGTCAGTTCCAGTCTTTCTTTGCCGCTGTCAGCTCCGAAGCCATGGTGGCAGCACTGTTTACTTTGCCTGTCACGCTTGCGCTGGGTGCTTGGCTTCCATTGCTTGCCCAGCGCTATGAACATGTCGATGCGAGTGGCGTATGGTTGTATGGCGCAAATTGTCTGGGTGGCGGACTCGGCGCACTGCTTGCCTGTCTTGTGATCATTCCTTTGTTCGGCAGCGTTGCAATGGTTGTCATCGCGGGTCTTGCGATTTCGGCTTTCGGATTGGCAGGCATCAAGTCGAGGTGGGGCTGGCTTGGATTTGCCTGCCTGTTGTTGCTGGCATGGCCGCTGCGCAGCATGCCGCCTGTGCATGATCTGCTGCCGATAGCCGAGGCTGACAGCCGGGATTTATATCTGTATGAAGATGCCGTTTCGCTCACGCATGTGGTTAGCCACAAGGACGGGCAGCGCATACTGCTGAGCGATTTGCAGCGCATGGATGCATCTAGCGATCCCAGCGCGGTCGAGATACAGATGGATCAGGCGAGGCTTGCCTTGCTGCTGCATCCTGATCCTCGCAGCGTTTTGTTTTTGGGTCTTGGGACCGGGATTTCCATGGCGGGTTCAGCCCCCTTTCCTGATCTTGATCGCAGCGCGGTGGAATTGTCCCAAGGGGCGATTTTCGCTGCCAGGCACTGGTTTTCTGGGGTAAATGGCGGCATCGTGGATAAGGCCAGAGTGTATCGCGATGATGCGAGACATTATCTGAATGCCACTGACCAGCATTACGATGTGATCATAGGCGATCTGTTTCATCCGGATCTGGCAGGCATGGGCTCGTTGTTGTCGGTGCAGCAATTTCAACGCGCAAAAAATCACCTGAATGACGACGGTGTATTTGTGCAATGGCTTGCGCTCAACCAGTTTGATATCCGCTCGCTGGGCGTAGTGTTCAACAGTTTCAGGCAGGTATTCCCGGATGCGCAGATGTTCATGGACGGCATGCATCTGGCCCTGGTCGGATCCAGGAAGCCGCTGTTGATTGCCAGTGCGATGCAGCGCAATTTGCAAAGGCTGGATGACCGCAGTCAGAAGCAGGCAACTGGCGGGGAGGGGGTGTGGACATGGCTTGGGCGCTACTGGGGGCCGGTTCCTGATAGCCAAGGGCGGGTTCAGGATGAATGGGTGCCTTATATCGAATACAGCCTGCCACGTGCGCGTTACGACGGAAGCGTGAATTTGGCAAACCTGATGTCTTGGTTGATGCGGCGACATCCTGACGTTGATACAGCCGCGAATATCCTTGGTGTTGCTGGGCAGGACAGGGAAGCATTCGGCCGAGCCTATATGGCAACCACGCTGACCGTGGAGGCATGGATATCAGCCATCCAGGGAGATGAAGCCAAATCGGTCAAGATGATCTGGCTGGCCTATCAGGCAAATCCGCATGACCACTGGATTGCGAATGCGCTAGCTGATAGTATGATGCAGTCGCTGACACAGGCGCGCGAGCATGGTTTGAGCGCGCGTGAGGCATTGCAGCGCATACTGCAGGTCTCTCCTGACCATGTGAACGCTCTGCGTGCACTATGGCATCTGGAGAAGGCTGCGGGCAACATGCAGGAAGCAGAGCGGTATCGCCTGAAACTGCTTGCGGTTTCACCGCTGGATAGCGAGGCGAACAGCGCCTTATGAATGCGATAAACACAAAGGTAAACATGTCATCAGCGATTAACAAGACGCTTTCGGGCATACCGATCAAAGCCGTCAACGGCGGATCAAAAAGGAGTTCCGGGAATTTCCGCTGGAAGCGGCGCACCGTTCAGATCGCTGTGCTGATATTGCTGGTGCTCATTCCTGTATCGGGGCTGTTCAGGATAGATCCTGAAAATGGCGCGCTGGTGGTGTTGGGCTGGCAGGTGTGGTTTGCCGATTTCTTTCTGATATCAGGTTTGTGGATCACGCTGGCCAGTCTGCTGGTTGCGCTGTATTCGACTGCAGGCACCGTGTTCTGCGGTTGGGCCTGCCCGCAAAATTCAATGGCGGAATGGGCTAACCACATGACCCGCAAGCTGCTTGGCAAGCGCGCCGAAGTCAGTATGAATGGGGATGCGCCCAAGGTTGCCGCAGCCAAAAATACCGTATTGAACTGGACCTTGTTGGGGCTGGCGCTTTTGGGAGCCTCGATGCTGTTCGCATTACTGCCCTTGCTATATTTTTATCCGCCTGATGTGGTGCTGTCCTTCATCATTTTCAGGGATGATGCGAGACTTGCAGGTTCTTTGCACTGGATTTATTTTGTGTGGGTTTTGATCATTCTGCTGGACATTTCGGTGTTGAGGCATTTTTGGTGTCGTTTCGCCTGTGTTTACAGGGTCTGGCAGCATTCGTTTAAAACCAAGGAGACCCTGCATGTGCTCTACGATGAAAGCCGTGCGAGCGAATGCGAAAAATGCAATTATTGCGTGACTACCTGTTTCATAGAACTCGATCCGCGCAAGACAATCGTTTACGACAGTTGCATCAATTGCGGTGACTGCATCGATGCATGCAATACCCTGCAGGCAAAAAAGGGGAAGAATGGTTTGTTGCGTTTTGAGTTCGGGCAGCGCAAGCTGGCCAAGGTGCGCAAGTTTCGCGATAATTCCATGGCACTGCTGTCTAGAATGCGCTGGACCACGCCCTTTGCATTGCTGGGTATTTTGCTGTTTGCATGGGGTGTGTGGTCATATCAGCCTTATCATCTCTCAGCAGGATATTTGCAAACAGGACATAACCAGTCGGCGCGCAATTACCGTATCGAGATTGCCAACAAACGATACCGCCCGGCGGAACTGGATGTGGCGATCGAGGGCCTGCCCCAGGGCAGTTATACATTGGATCGCAGCAGAGTGGATCTGCCAACCGTCGGACGAGCATCGGTATTTTTGACGATGTCGCCAACGCTTGCGCATGGCCTGCATCCGTTTTCGGTGGTTGTTCATTCCCGAGACGGGTGGGTGGGGCGTTTCGAACTTCAGCATTTTGTCGATTAGGAGAACTGTGATGGAACAAGACAATCTGGAACTGCCCAGAGAAAAATCGCAATGGGGCAGGCTGCGCAAAGACCACTTCGGGTATGACTCGAATGAGGAACGCCTGGACAAGCGCGGGATGGAGGATTGGGAGCTGGTCGAAAAAATCCCGGAGTCGCAGCTCAAGGTGCCTTACTGGTTCTGGGCTGTGGTGGCGAGCGTATTTTTGGTCGGCGTGGGTCTCAGTTTCCCCTTCTGGGGGTTGCGCCCGGGTGTGGTTGTGAAGTGGACAGACTGGGTGACAGATCCGGGATTTCTGGGCTCGCTGTTGTATATCAGTGCGGCGGGTGCATTCATCTGGTACATGGTCCACAGGAATGAGGTCTCCATAAAGGAGGAGACTGACAAGGATAAAAAAACGCAATCCGACCGCCAGTCGGATGAGTGAACGTGCGTTTTTGAGGACATGAAGATAACAAGATGCGCCGCTTTGATGGTATTTTTTTTGCTGCTGGGTGGTTGCGGCGAAAAAGAGTTGCCATCGCCGTACCATGCGATAGACGTGACCTGGCAGCACACGCATGCGGATTTTTTGCTGTATGACTTCAATGGCAGGCCGCGCAGCCTGCTGGATTTCAGGGGCAAGGTCGTCGTGCTGTTCTTTGGCTATACCCATTGCCCCGATGTGTGTCCTACCACGCTGGCCGACCTGGCGCAGGTGATGCGGATCCTGGGCAAAGATGCGGACAGGGTGCAGGTAGTATTCATCACGCTGGATCCTGAGCGGGACAAGCCTGCGTTGCTTGCAAAATTCGTGACTTCGTTTAACCCTTCCTTTCTGGGATTGTATGGCAATGCAGAGTCCACGGAGAAAGCGGCAAAATCCTTCGGCGTCAATTATCAAAAACAGTATGACAAGCATGGCGGTTACACGCTTGATCACAGCGATGGCATCTACCTCTTGGGCACCAGAGGCAAGCCATTGCTGCTAGCCCGCTATGAGCAACCCGCAGATCAATTGGCGCAGGACATAAGATTGCTGCTCTCGATCAATCAATAGTGCCGATTTCAGACAGCGTTCAATGACAGTGCTGTACAATTCCGGAATTTCCTTGCCATGATGGACTGACGCTAAAATGAATAACTGGTTATCACGCATCCCTAAAGAATATCTGGCTTACCTCACACTCGCGGTCTGGGGCGCTGCAGTGTTCATGCTTCTGAACAAAACGAATTACGGGTTGGATGAGGGCGGGACTCATGCTTTGCTGCTGGTCTGGTCGGTGGCCGATGGGGTGGTCAGCTCGATTGTGACGCTGGGACTGCCGGATTTTCGCACGCTGTTCTTTATTCCTGCTGGCGCGTTGTGGACCGGTAACGTACTCGCTGCAAAAATGACGACGCTGCTGGTGATGGGCATCGTCGCGTGGGCATTGCATAGCTGGCGCGGGCAGAGCAAAGCACAGGAAGAGTCTTCATTACTGGCGACTGGCCTGTTGTTGATCTCTCCGCTGGTACTCCATCAGATCGATGCGATTTCGGTTGCGCCATTTTTACTTTTTGCTTTTGCGATGGGCGCATGGACAGACAAGATTTACCGGGAGTCGAAACAGGCTTTGGGCGGGATGTATTTTGCGCAAATATTTCTGTGCCTGGTCTCGGTCACGCTTCATCCCATGGGGCTTGCCTATCCTCTGGCATTGCTCTGGACATGGTACAAAAATCCATTGGACAGGGAGCGCCGCAACTATCTTTTTGCAGGGGTCATATCCGCGCTGGTTATCGCGCTGGTATTGACCATGGGATGGCGCCATGTGGAGTGGTTCGCCAATCCTGTGCGCGCGACTTCGAGCCTGCTGCTCGGTCCTTCTGACGGCGGTGATTTGGGAATAGACGGCTGGATTTTTGGCGTAGGCATGCTGTGCATGCTGCTGTGGATAGTCATCAGCCAGGCTGCCAGATTGTGGGCGGATCCGTTGGGACGCATTCTGTTTGGTGCGCTTGTTATTGGCCTTTTCGTCGGCGACGAAATTTTTGGTGTGGTCGCATTGGTGATCGTTCTTTACTGGGGATTGCCTATGTTGTTGAACATACCCGTCAATGCGCATGGCGGATTCTGGGGTCAGCGCGGCATAGCACTGATACTGATCTTTGTTGTCTCAACCGTCTTCATGCTGGATGACAAGGCGAGCTATCAGGCGATGCTGCTGGGTGAGCTGGCTCCTCGCGACACTTTGATTCATGCTTTTGCAGAAAATGCGGGAGACTACTTGAAGGATGAAACTGCGCATGGTCAAGGTGAGAGCAAAGATGCGCAAAAGGTTCATCAACTGCGCGTTGCAAGCCAGTGGCCAGGGTTGACCATGCTGGCTTGTCGTTGCGATGCATTACCTTTGCCGCCACAAGCCCGCGACAGTGCAGCCCTTTATGCTATGCTGAAAGGAGTCGATTACCTCATCTTCGATCCGCACAACCCTGCTAACAGCTCTTTGTCGCACAATCTTGCGATGATGCAGGCAGGACTGGTTGAAACGGTGGATTTGAGAAAGGGCGGGGTGATCGTCCAGGTCAAGCATCAGGCGCTCGCGCAAAAGCCGGGATCATGATGGTCGAGATTCTAATATTTCTGGTTGCAGGCATAGGCGCGCTGATCATCGCCGGTTATTCTGTGCATATGGTTGTCGGCGGCCAGGTCAGCGCCGAATCGGAAAAGCAGATCATCTTCATTGTCTGTGCGATCGTTTTCTGCGCCATCGCCTATATGGCCTGGGATGTCGTGCAAAGACGCACGGGCAGGAAATAAGCTCATGTACCGTGTTTGATCGGGATGGATTTGAAGGCTCTGGGGGAGCTCATCATGTCTGCCAGGGTATACTGGTCGAGCACGCCAAGAAAACTGGATTGCGCATTGAAGATGACGCCTTTGAGCTTGCATGAAGCGCTGACGACGCATTTATCCGTTTCGGGATTGAAGCATTCCAGCAAATCGAAATCGGGTTCGGTCGACCGCACCACCGAGCCTATCAGTATGTCTTTTGCTGGGAGAGCGAGCTTGATGCCGCCATGCCTTCCCCGGTTCGTCAGGATATAGCCTTTCAGCCCCAGGCTGTGCACCACCTTGACCAGGTGATTGCGCGAGATATTGTAGAATTCGGCAAGTTCGGTGATGGTCGCCGTCCCATCTTCCTTGTGGGCAAGATAAAGCAGTACGCGCAGTGAATAGTCTGTATACAAGGTTAAACGCATTTTCTTCTTCCAATCGCCTGCGGAATGTTCCCGCAACTTAGATTTTAAACTATATGTAAATTTTTGCTTGACAGCCTTGATTGCAGATAATAACATATAAAAAGAATACATCTTTAATCCGACTTGGCAAGTCGGGGTTGTATTCTTATTCGTCTGCCCGCAAGGCAGTAATTGTTAAAGGAGAGAAATGTGAGTTTGTATACGGATATAGGCGGTGAACCCGCAGTGAATGCTGCAGTGGATATTTTCTATCGCAAGGTGCTGAAGGACGATCGCATCAATCGCTTCTTCTCCAATGTGGATATGGAGAAGCAGGCAGCCAAGCAAAAGGCTTTTCTGACGATGGCTTTTGGCGGTCCGCACAACTATACCGGCGAAGACATGAGAAGAGGTCACGCGCATCTGGTTGCACAGGGGTTAAACGATACGCATTTTGACGCGGTGATGGAGCATATCGGTGCAACACTCACCGAGCTCAAAGTGCCTGCGAATCTTATCGCACAGGCAGCTGCAATAGCCGAGAGCACCCGCAAAGACGTGCTGGGTAAGTAAGGTTAATTCGCCCATGGCCAAAGTAATTTATGGCGGGCAGTCATATGAATGCGGAGAACATTCGGTTCTCGATTGTCTGACTGCCCAGGGTGTTGCTGTTCCTTCTTCCTGCCGTTCAGGCATCTGTCAGACTTGTCTGATGCGTGCGGTCACAGGAGAGATTCCCAAGCGTGCGCAGGAAGGACTAAAGCCCACGCTTGCTGCGCAGAATTATTTCATGGCCTGCTCCTGCTTTCCCCAAAGCGACATTGAAGTGGTGCTGCCCGAAGCGGGCCTCAACAGGCTTGCAGCCCGCGTTGCCAGTGTCGAATACCTCAATGTTGATATACTCGGTATCAGGCTCGATCCTTCCAAACCGCTCGAATACAAGGCGGGCCAGTTCATTAACCTGTTCAAGGACAAAGCCACAGCGCGCTGCTATTCGCTGGCCAGTTTGCCGGCGCTTGATGAACCGCTCTTTCTCAATGTGAGGAAGGTGCCTGGCGGCTTGGTGAGCAACTGGTTGTTTGAAAACCTGAAGGCGGGCGACGAGGTTGAAATTTCGGAAGCAACTGGAGATTGCTTTTATGTGCCAGGCAATGCCGATCAGAACATACTGCTGATCGCCACGGGAACGGGCCTGGCACCTTTGTATGGGATCGTTCGCGATGCGCTGATGAACGGCCATAAAGGCAAACTCAGCCTGTATCACGGCAGCTACGATACCTCCGGGTTTTATCTGGTCGATGAATTGAAAGAACTTGAAAGACTGCATGATAACTTTAGCTATGTTCCCTGTGTATCTGAAGGCGCTGCGCCGAAAGGCTATGTGCGGGGGATGGTGCTGGACGCAGCGTTAAACGACCATCCTGACTTGTCCGGCTGGCGTGTGTTTTTATGCGGCAACCCGAACATGGTCAATGCGGCAAAAAAACAGACGTTTTTTGCCGGCGCTTCGATGCGCGACATCTTTGCCGACCCGTTCTGAGTACTGATTCAGATGGGTAGCGCTGTGTTGTCCACTACGCGGCGCAGCACAAAACTGGAGTGCACACCCGTCACCCCGGTGATCCTCGTGATGTGGTTCAACAGCAGTTCCTGATAGCTGTCCATGTCTGCGACGACCACCTTGATCTGGTAGTCTGCATCCTGTCCGGTGATCAGCAGGCATTCCAGGATTTCGGGAATCGCTGCGATCTTCGCCTCGAAGTTGTCGAAGCGTTCGGGCGTGTGCTTGTCCATCGAAATATGGATCAGCGCCATCAGGGACAGCCCCAGCTTTCTGGCATCTACTATCGCCCGATACCCGGTGACAAGTCCGGATTCTTCGAGGGTGTGCAGGCGCCGCAGGCAGGGCGAGGCGGACAACCCTATCCGCTCGGCAAGCTCCTGGTTACTGATGCGTCCCTCCTGCTGCAATATGCGCAGAATTTGTCTATCATAATTGTCCAGCTTCATGAAATCACTCCATAAAATATAAATTTCAAATATTTGATATATACGGCAATATAATTGCAAATTATGTCGTATATGTGCCGTAAAACGCAAGCACATGCCGCCCTTGTCTGGGTATGATGGCGCTCATAAAGTTTATATCGAGGTGCGCCATGATGCAGAAATATAATCCATACACCCCTGTCAATCTTGCCGACCGGCAATGGCCGAGCCGCACGATTGCGCAACATCCCGTCTGGATGAGTTCTGATTTGCGGGACGGCAATCAGTCGCTTTTCGAGCCGATGAATCTTGATCGGAAACTGCGCATGTTCAACATGCTCTGCGAAATCGGTTTCAAGGAAATCGAAATTGCATTCCCTTCTGCCTCTGAGATTGAGTTCGCCTTCGTGCGCCACCTGATTGAGGAGAATCGCATTCCTTCAGACGTCACGATAGAGGTGCTGACTGCGGCGCGCGAGCCTCTTATCCGCCGCACGATGGAGTCGCTCAAGGGGGCGCGGCGCGCAATCGTGCATGTGTACAACGCGACTTCAAAGCCGTTTCGTGAGATGGTGTTCGGCATGAGCCGCAGGGAAGTCGTCGAGATGGCGGTCAATGCGGTGCTGCTGATCAAGGAGCTGGCAGCCAAGCAACCAATGACCGAATGGGCGCTTGAATACAGCCCGGAGACGTTTTCCTCGACCGAGCTCGAATTCTCACTTGAGATATGCAATGCGGTGACTCAAGCCTGGGGAGCGACGCCGGAAAACAGGGTGATCATCAACCTTCCTGCGACGGTCGAGGTCGCAACTCCCAATGTGTATGCCGACCAGATCGAGTGGATGCACCGGCATCTTGCAAGGCGGGACAGCGTGATACTGAGCCTGCATGCACACAACGACAGAGGCACTGCAGTTGCCGCAACAGAACTGGGGCTGATGGCGGGGGCGGAGCGCGTCGAAGGCTGTCTGTTCGGCAACGGGGAGCGCACCGGAAATGTCGATATCGTGACGCTTGCACTGAATCTGCATACGCAAGGAGTGGAATCTGGGCTCGATCTTTCGGACATCAACAAGGTTGCGCGCACCGTTGAGCATTGCAACCAGATAACGATACATCCGCGCCATCCATATGCAGGCGATCTGGTGTTCACGGCCTTCTCCGGCTCTCATCAGGATGCGATCAAAAAGGGTTTTGCCAGACAGAAGCCGGATGAACCGTGGAATGTGCCCTATCTGCCGCTTGACCCCAAGGATGTTGGTCGCAACTATGATTCGGTGATCCGGGTCAACAGCCAGTCCGGCAAGGGAGGCATCGCCTACCTGATGGAAACGGAGTACGGTGTGGTCATGCCGCGCCGCCTGCAGGTCGAATTTTCTGCGGTGGTGCAAAAACACGCCGACCGGAATGGCGGCGAATTGAGCGCTGCAGACATATGGCGGATTTTTTCCGCAGCTTATCTTGATGCATCATCACCCGTGGGTTATCTTGCGCATCATCTTTTCGAGGCGGGAGAATGGCAGGGCATCAGTCTTGAAATAGAGATGGATGGCGCGAATCGGACCATCAAGGGTGAAGGAAACGGCCCTGTCGATGCCGCAGTTCATGCGTTAAGGCATGCCGGAGTGAATGTTCAGGTGACGGGTTACGATGAATCCGCGATGGGTATCAGTGCCGATGGAGGCAATGCCAGAGCCTGTGCATTCATCGAGATTGCGCATGAACTCGGCAGCAACTATGGGGTGGGGATGGACGAGAATATCGTGACCGCTGCGGTTAAGGCGTTATTCAGCGGTGTGAACCGGATCAAGGCATCGCAGGGAAGTCGGTATGCGTGAAGGCGCTTATGCAGGTGTGATGTTTGCATTGCTTGCTGCGGTGGGTTTTTCGGCCAAGGCGATCCTGGTCAAGCTGGCTTATCAGTATCGCGTCGACACCGTCACGCTGCTCGCGTTGCGCATGGCCTTCGCCATGCCGTTTTTCATCGCCGTCCTGCTGTGGGTGCGCCGAAGGCAGCTATGTGCGCTTATGCCAAGCGACTGGCTTATGATTTTTGGACTGGGCCTGGTTGGCTACTATCTTTCCAGCCTCTTTGATTTTCTTGGCCTGCAATACATCACCGCGGGCCTTGAGCGCCTGATCCTGTTTCTTTATCCGACCATCACGGTGATTTTATCGGCGCTGATATACAGGCGCGCGATAGGAAAAAGAGTGCTCGTCGCGATGGCGCTGAGCTACGCCGGAATCGCGCTGGTGTTCCTGCACGATGCAGGCAGCAGGCAGGGGGAGTCAGTCCTGCTGGGTGCCATGCTGGTGTTTGCGAGCACGCTGTCGTATTCGATCTATCTGGTGGGGGCAGGGCATGCGATTGCGCGCATCGGGGCTGAGCGATTTACCTCCTATGCGATGATCGTCGCAAGTGCGGCCTGCCTGTTGCAGTTTGGAGCAACGCATCCCCTGAGTGCGCTTGAACTGCCGGTGCGCGTTTACGAATATGCGATCGCGATGGCGGTTTTTTCTACGGTGCTGCCGGTGTTCCTGCTGTCATATGCGATAAGGCACATCGGCTCGGCCCATGCATCGCTGATTGGTTCGATAGGCCCGGTCAGCACGATTTATCTGGCGTATCTGTTCTTGAACGAGCAGGTTACGCTGTTGCAGATCGCAGGAGCCATGCTGGTGATGAGCGGGGTGCTCATCATCAGCCTGAACAGAAACAGACCGTAAGCCGTGCGATGAGTTGCACATGGGAATACAATACGGCATCTGACTGGTTTTGAGAGGCGCCATGAATTTTTTTGAATGGATGCCGCCTGAGTGGGCGCATGTGCTGTTCGTGCTTTTCCTTTCCTTCCTGATCGGACTGGAACGCGAAGAACGCAAGGACAAGGATGGACACTATTCATTCGGTGGCGTGCGCACTTTCCCGCTGATCGGGCTGATCGGCTATTCGATGAGCCAGTTGTCCGGCGGAGAACTTCTGCCACAAGCGATCGGTTTTGCCGTGGTGGGTGGATTTCTGATGATTTCCTACTGGCACAAGCTCACCACTTCCGCTAGTTCCGGCGTCACCTCGGAGATGTCGGGACTTGCCACCTATCTTGTGGGCGCATTTGTCTATCACGAGATGTTTTGGATCGCCACCGCGCTGACGGTCTCAAGTCTCCTGTTGCTCGAGCTCAAGGAGGGGCTGGAAAGTCTGGCCAGGCGAATCGAAAGCACGGACATCCTGACCTTTGCCAAATTCCTGTTCCTGTCTGCGGTAATACTGCCCCTGCTGCCCGACATGCCTTACGGCCAGTTCCAGATCAATCCTTTCAAGACTTGGCTGGTCGTGGTGGCAGTCAGCACGGTTTCGTATGGCAGCTATGTGCTGCAGCGCCTGACCAGGGAGAAGGGCGGCGTGATTCTGGCTGCACTCTTGGGTGGCGCATATTCATCTACGGTGGCAACTGTCGCGCTTGCCAGGCGCGCAAAGGGCGAGGAGCAGCCACATCTCTTTGCCGGCGGAATACTGATCGCATCGGGGGTGATGTATCTGCGGCTTGCGGTTTTGCTGGCGCTGTTCAATCAGGAACTGATGAAGCGGCTGGCAATCCCGTTTGTCGTTCTGGCATGCATCGCGATGATCGCAGGCTGGCTCTGGTCCAGGCAGTCGGATGCTGTCGCCATGAAGGGAAGCCGTGTGGCGGAGCCCAAGAACCCGCTTGAAATCAGCGCAGCGTTGCTCTTCGCATTGCTGTTTGTCGGCATGCTGGTCGCAACGCACCTGGCCGTGACTTACCTTGGAGAAAACGGGGTCTACACGCTGGCAGCCATCATGGGTGTGACCGATGTGGATCCCTTCATCATGGGACTCACGCAGTCCGCACCCATGTTGACGCCGTTGCATGTGGCGTCATCCAGCATTTTGATTGCTGCAGCCAGCAACAACGTGATCAAGGGAATCTACGCCTATGCGCTGTCCTCGCGTCAGGTGGGAATGCAGAGCCTCTTGCTGTTGCTGGGCCTGGCTGCACTTGGATTGCTGCCCATGTTTTGGTGAGTCAAGTCAGGCATAATCTGAAGTGCCTGCGGTTTCGTCTTGATAAAGGAGGACGATATGTATTCAGATCACATGTGGCTCGGCGGCGGATGGATGATGTTTCCTTGGCTCTTCTTTCTGACCCTGTTCGTTCTCGCCTTTTTGTGGAAAAGCAGAAGCTCCTCCGGTTCTTCCCAGGATGAACCCGGGACTGCACTGGAGATATTGAAGAAGCGTTACGCGAAGGGCGAGATAACTAGGGATGAGTTCGAGAAAATGAAGCAGGACATTTCCTGATCAAGTCAACCCAGACTGCAATCTTTAAAGGGCAACTGTAAACTCTAAAATTATTTGCGAATTTCTGTAAACAGGTACAGAATTATCTGCAAATGAGCGGTCGGGCACAAACACCTGTAAGAAAAATCCCAATCGGTACGCGTAGCGTCACCGGCACGATGCCTAGCGGAGATCGATTCGAGTCTTCTCTTGAACGCGATCTAATGTATCTCCTTGACTTCGACAGTAACGTCGATAAGTTTGTGCCGCAACCAGTAACAATTGAATATATGGATGGCGATGGGAAGCCTCATACATATACTCCGGATATCCTAATTTATTATCGCAATGATATATCCGTAGAAAGAAACCTGCGCAATATTCTTGGTGAAGTGAAATATCGCGAGGACCTACGTCAAAATTTCAAAGAATATAGACCAAAGTTTAAAGCAGCGATCCGCTTTGCTAAAGAGCGAGGCTGGTCGTTCCGTCTTTTAACCGAACGCGAGATTCGCACGCCCTACCTGAAAAATGCAAAATTTCTTTCCCGGTACAAGAAAATTGATTCCAACTCAATATCCGATCAAATCACGCTTGTGCTTGAAAAAATTCAAGAGCTTCAGGATACGAATGTTGATTCGTTGCTTGCCGAAATTTATCAAGACAAGATAAATCAGGCTCAACTATTACCAATAGTGTGGCATTTGATTGCTAACCAACGGATTGGATGCAATTTGAATATTCCAGTCACGATGAGTACTCGCATCTGGATGATAGGTGTAAGAAATGAGTAAAGGACAAGTGAGCTTGCTTCCCGGCAGCACGGTGAGATTCAACGAAAAACAATATGTTATCCTCGACATTGCTGATCTGGATGCCGTAATTGCTAAAGATTTGAATTCCGGAAAGACGGAACGTATTCCTGTCATTCAGCTTATGCCCGACCTTTCGCTGAGTAGCAAACCAGCACGACAGGATTTATTGAATATCAAGGATAAAGACTGGAATGAAGCCTTGCACCGGATGGAAATTATTCGGCCACTACTTGAAACGGATGGTGGTGCACGGTCAACCAAGAAAATACGAATCATTTCACAAGATAACAATTTAAATATCGCGACCTTGTATCGGTGGATAAAAGCATATCGAGAAACAGGATTGCTTTCCTCACTGCTACGCTCATCACGCAGTGATGTAGGCAATTCAAGACTGGCACCTGAAGTCGAGAAAATTCTCTCGGATTGCATAAAGCAATATTTTTTGTCGCTGGAGCGAGATACGCCTGTAGATGTTTGGGAAGATATTAAAGCAGCCTGTCTTGAACAGAAGCTGCCAGTTCCACACAAGAATACTATTCGAAATCGAATCTCTGCACTTTCAGAACAGTTGAAGATGGAAAGCCGCATGGGTAAAAAAGCGGCGAAGGAAAAGTTCACGCCACATAAAGGCGGTTTCCCAGGTGCTGATTACCCACTGGCTGTAGTTCAAATCGACCACACCCCTATGGATGTGATGCTGGTCGATGATGAAAACAGAGAAACTACTCAACGTCCAAATCTTACTCTTGCCATTGATGTGTATAGCAAGATGGTCTGCGGCTATTACATTAGTCTTGATCCGGTTGGTGCATTGTCTACTGGAATCTGCCTTTCCCATGCCATTCTGCCTAAGAACAAATGGCTCGATAAAATGGGGATCACTACGCCCTGGCCCATTTGGGGAAAGATGCGGGTTGTTCACACAGACAATGCAAAGGAATTTCGCGGGACGATGATGGGGAAGGCATGTGCCGAGCATGGCATCCAGCTTGAACAACGCCCAAGAGGAGCGCCACAGTATGGTGGTCATATTGAACGGGCATTCCGAACATTCATGGCAAAGACCCATACTATTCAGGGTACCACGCGTTCCAGCGTTGAGGATAAGGGAGATTATGATTCAGATGCGCAGGCGTGCATGACATTCACTGCGCTGGAAAAATGGTTCGCTATTTTTATAGTGGAGTACTACCACCAGAAAGAGCATGCTGGAAATAATGGCGTGCCTCCGATAGTCAAATATGAACGAGGTATCTTGGGCACTCCTGATACGCCTGGCGTGGGGCTACCATTGCCAATTTCAGATGAGACACAATTAAAAATTGATTTTCTTCCGTATGTGATGCGTACAGTTCAGGAATACGGTATCGTGAATGAAACCATTCATTACTTTCACGATGCATTACGACGTTGGATGCATGCTGTCGATCCCAAGAACCCTAAGAAAAAACAGCATTTCATTTGCCACTATGATCCACGCGATATCAGCACGTTGTATTTCTTTGAACCTGATATCAAAAAATACATTTCTGTACCGTACAAGGATATATCAAAACCGCCAATTAGCATTTGGGAACTGCGCGCGGCCCAGAAACATATCAAGGATGTAGATCATGTGCAGGTAAACGAAGAATTGATATTTGGTGCTGTGAAAAAGATGCGGGCTATTGTTGCATCAGAGTCACAAAAAACTCGGAAGGCAAGGACGCAGGCCGCGCGCATGAAAGGCTGGGCTAAGTCGAAAGAGCACATACCAAATACAAAGCCATCGCAACCAACGGAAAAAGCACTGGATGATATTTTTTCTCAACCGATAACGCCATTCGATGACATTCAGGATGCATGATGACTGATAAAGATCATTTGTCTCCCAAGGCACGTGAGGTGCTGTCGCTTTCAAATGAAGAGCGCATTCAGCACATTCGTGAAGACAAATGGGTTGGATATACCAGAGCAAGCGAAATTATCGCCAAGCTTGAAGATTTATTGGTTTATCCGAAGGTTGTGCGCGTACCCAACATGCTTATTGTCGGCAATTCGAATAATGGGAAAAGTCATCTTATTGAGCATTTTCGTTCGCTTCATCCGGCGAATGCCAATCCTGATGGAGAATATATAATCGTTCCGGTGCTGCTTATCGAGGCGCCAGATAAACCCGATATCTCCAGCCTATATGACAGTATTCTGGATAAGCTATTTGTTCCTCATAAAAGATCAGAGACGGAAAGAGGTAAACGTGATCAAGTCGTCAAGGTGTTATCGTCAATTGATCTTGGCATCATCATAATCGACGAAATACACAATCTTATTGCAGGTACGGCAATGAAACAGCGGGCATACCTGAATTCAATCAGATATCTTGGAAATAAGATTAAACGCCCAATCATAGGCGCGGGTACCATCGAAGCGTTGCGAGCAATACAAATTGATGATCAGTTGTCGAATAGATTCAAGCCGGAAATTTTGCCAAATTGGAAATTGGATAAAGATTTTTTGAGGTTGCTCGCCAGCTTCGAAAGAACTCTCCCGCTGCGCGATCCGTCCAATCTCATCGAAAAATTCTTGGCTATGAAATTGCATGCCATGAGCGAGGGAACAATCGGAGAGCTTGCTGACCTACTCAATACAGCCGCCATTTGGGTAATCCGTAACAGCAAGGCGGGTGAACCAGAACGGATTGATGAAAACGCGATCACATTTTGCGGCTATATCCCACCATCGCAACGAAAGGAAGTTGCACGCAAATTGTGAATGTTATGAGATTAATGGAAAATATCGCTCCAGTTCCTTTCAACGAATTGCCAGATGCATCATCAACCTGACTCGGCCGACGCTTCGCAACTTTGGTTGTATCACCCAAAGTTGTTGCCAGATGAGCTGCTTTCCAGTTGGTTGGTACGAATTGCCCATGGACATGGAACAAAACTGCAAACTTTTTGCAGGATTGCATTGGGCAAAGGGCAGGAAATTTGGTTCAGGGATATTGACCGTCAGGCTCCGGACTGGCTTGTGCGCGCATTGTCTGAACACACCGGTGCAGGCGTGCGCCAGATAAGGCGCGCTAGCCTGCTTGACTATAGGGGGGTGCTGTATCGCCGTTACCACTGGAGCGGGCACCAGTACTGGTTGCTGCCATTGAATATGGTGGACACTAGCTATCACCATGCCGGGATGCAATATTGCCCACTGTGTCTGGCAGAAGACAAGGAACCGTATTTCAGGAAGCGCTGGCGGGTGGCGTTTTATACGATGTGCACAATGCATCAGTGCATGGTTCATGACAGGTGTCCGGCGTGCGGGGCGCCAGTTGCATTTCATCGGCGCGAGATGGGAAAGTTCAGCCAGGTTGATGCGGGGTTGATTACACAGTGCCATGCGTGTGATTTCGATCTGCGAGAATCGAAAGTCGTAGCGCCAAAAATTTATGACGAATCGGCAACTCAGACATGGCTGCCTACGCTACGCATGCTTGAGGGCAATGGTGTTGATGCGCGATATAACGTTGGATTTTTTGCGGTGCTGCACCAATTATGCAAGATCATGCTGACTCATTATTCGCATGTCCATCTGCAACAATATGTTGTTGGGAAGATTGGTGCGCCGGTAGTTTTATTGCGGCCTAAGCATGAGTCGTACGAGCATTATTCGCTAGAGGAGCGGCATGTAGTGATTCAGCTTGCGATGTGGCTGCTGGCGGATCCGGAAACGCGGATTATTGATGCGTGGAAAAACAAGGCAGTGCGCTACAACGTATTGAAGAAGGATTTTAAGCCAAGACCGAGGTGGTATCGGGATATTGTAGAAAAGTGTTCGGACTGGCGGCAGTAGACAATACCTTGGTTGAGGGTAAGAATGGGTGCATGTCCATGCGCCGCTTAGCTCAGTTGTCAAATGAGTTTAGCAATATATTAGTCACTCGATTGTTATGCACAAAAAGGAAAACTTCTTATGAAGAGGTCGAGGATATGGTTTAATACCATGATTAATAATTTTAATGTCCTAAGAAGATAGGGGCGCTTGCGTTTTTTGGGAGAGCATACCGAATTGACTGAATCGTTCAAGAATGCAGCCGAATCTGTCTCGCTGCCATCCAGTTCGTGGGTGCGTTTTTTAAGATCCTATGGGCCAACTCCAAACAATACGAACCTCTTTGATGAGTACGTCACTGGCGCGCTCGGTCGGGCAAAGGTCAGGCCAATCACTTTGTCGAGTCCGTTGCTGGAGGCGATTAAGGCGTGGGTAACTTCTGGCGTGCCTGGCTCCATTTTGATTGCGGGGACTGCTGGGGATGGAAAGACTTACCACTGCCGCAGCCTCTGGACCTTTTTGGGAGGAGATTCTCGCGAATGGTCGGATCACTCGACGGTCAAAGAGTTGAAGCTTGCAGATGGACGCCGGGCGGTCTTTATCAAGGATCTTAGTGAGCTCGATGACGAACAAAGTGATGCCGCGTTGGGGCTTCTCGAGATGTCAGTGCTAGGGGGGGAAGACTCTGCGTTTGTCGTGGTTGCTGCTAACCATGGTCAGATTCTTGAGCGGTTGCGCGATCTGGGCATCCGGCAACGCCGAATTCATCCGCTGAGAAAACCTATCCAAGATGCATTCCTGCTCTCCGGCCATCTTCCCGAGCGCCTCGCCATCTTTGATTTGAGCCGGACAACCCATCGCAATTCGCTTGAAGAGGTTCTGAGTGCTGTGGCAGGACATCCTGAGTGGACGAACTGCGAAAGGTGTCCGCTTCAAGCTGAGGGACGAGTGTGCCCCATTCTTGAGAATCGAACTCGCTTATTGGGTGCGTCCGACGGCGGTCGTTTTGCCCGGCGTCTGGGGGATTTAGTGGAAGTAGCTCGCCTCAATGGTTGGCACTTGCCCGTACGGGACATGCTGGCCCTGGTATCTAACATGATCTTGGGCCACAGAGAGGCCAAGGAGGGCCTCATGGCCTGCGTGGATGTGGCGCGCATTCAAGACGGCCAGACAATAGAGCGTGGAAGCCTCTATAGCAATGTGTTTGGCTTCAACCTCCCTCGCCGCAGGGCGATGGACCGGCCGGTATTCAAAGCTCTGGCATCGTTTGGTATTGGCGACGAAACCACCAATAGTTCCGATGGCTTGCTCGTCTATGGCAATGACGATGCCAAGCTCACAGTAGCTTTTGCCAGATTCGTTGGCAACGATCTAGTCTATGGTGCCACTCCCGCCTTCATGGCAGCTCAACAGAGATACCTCGAAGGCGATGAGACTGCTCGATTAGAGGGAGCTTCGGAATTCTTGGAGCGGCTGGAGGCACAGCGCCGAAGGCTTTTCTTCACGTTGCCAGACGATGAGGACGATTATGACTTCTGGGATATGACGGCCTTTCGCTTTGCGGGCGACTACTTAGAGATGACTTCGGCGCTCCTCGACAAAAAGCCGGTCAACGAGATGATCCGATCGCGCGTGGTTCGTGGTCTCAACCGTGTGATGACAGGGCTCTTGCTTGAGAACAACGATCTAATCTTTGTGGCCAGCTCCGGTGGATTCACCCAATCCAAGGTAAGCGTCCTGTGTGACACCCAAGCTCCTGCTCGGCGCGTTGGCGGAATTGGCATGGCGGTCAAGATCGATCCGTATTCCGAGCGCCCCATGCTTGATGTCGCCTTGGACAAAGGGGCCGAGAATTCGGTGACATTTAACCTTACGCCAGTTCGCTTTGAGTTCCTTTGTCGCGTGGCCGAAGGCGCTTTGCCTGGCAGTTTCTCCAACGAGTGTCTAGAGGATATGCTGGCTTTCAAAGCCAAGCTTCTGAGAAAGGGCGAGCTGATCCGAGAACAACGAAATAGCAGCGACGATGACGAGCCGGGCTCAGGAGACGGAGCGCTTACGCTCAACTTTATTGAAATCGAACAGAGTGGGCATGGATTCACCCGGCCTGTGACGGTGAGGATCAGCTCATGAGACCCAAGATTGACAATGTCGATTTCGCCGTCGATGAGCACATTTGGGGGCATCGCCTCTATGACGAGCAGTTACCTCATTTGGCGATATTGGAGTTTCTGGGGGTGCTTGGATCCAACGTGGACAACCCCTTAGTTGCCGCGCCAACTGATAAGGTGAGGTATCGCCCACAGCGCCAAATCAGGCTCAGAGGTCTACTTTTTAACAACCCTTACGTCGAGTCTGTGCGAGAAAAGGCCATCCCTGACCAGGAGAAATGGCGAATCTGGATGGAGCACTTCGCGCAAGACGCGACCAAACTTGGCGACGAGGACGTGGACTACTTGCGCCAGGTCTTCACGAGCTTCGACGATTTTGCAAAAGCCATCGAGCTGCTGCGCTCGTCGTCATTCGAGGCCCGAAGCAACAAGCGTTGGAGTTCCAAGTTCGTTTTCCCCTTCGGCCCCGACGCCCTCTATGAGGACTTGCGCGTGGATGCGGGTGGAGCCTCCAACGATCGGCGCTTCTTTGCTCGCACAGGCGAACTGCTTTACTTGATGCTTTGCCGTGCCGCTCGCGGCCCCGAGCTTGGACAAAAACTGGTCGAGCGCCTGTTTGACAAGACCGTCCCTATGAACAGATTGGTCAAGGCCATGCAAGGCGAACCACAGCTTGCCCAGGATGCGCGCGATGTGGGATATCTCCCGCATGCGAAGCATCCGCGCTTTGATCAACTATGTGACGATTGGTTGGCCATCCTGTCGCGAGACATGCCAATATACGATGCCTTGGAGCACTTGATTGCAAGCGCTGGCCTTAACCTGATTTTGTATTTTCTCGAGTGCGGTATGGCACAAGCGGGTGATGTTGATCCGGTGGAGTTTGTCTGCGAGATCGTATCCAAGGAGCGCACCAAGGTGCGCGCGCTCTCGGGTGACTCGTATCAGGCCAACCAGGCTGTTTCGATGCGCGCGGTGAGGGCTGCTGTCGAAGGTGTTCGGCTCACGGACGAGTGGGCCGCAGCCATTAAGTCGGAGTATCCAGACGCCGAGTGTGCCAAGCTTATGCACGCGGCATTCCAGTGGTCCACAGCCGATGGAGGGGACGATGGTGACGTTGGTTCCCAGTCGGGTGACGAACTCGTGCGTCAACTTGTCGAGAAGGCGGAGTCGAGGCATGAGCAGCACGTGGGTAAAATTCACTCAGCTTGGTCCAGAGCTATTGGCCTGAGTTCGCGCAGGCTCGCGCGACGGACGCGCTACGCGCCCAATGACCGGCTATTGAAGACGCTGGTCGTGACCATTGTTGACGACCGCATGCAGTTCGACGAGTTTCTGCACGAAGCCCGGCGCCGCTATGGCCTTGTGATCGGTGACGTCGAAGGGGGGCACTTGATCAGAGGCAAGCAGGTCGATCAGGAGGCGTTGAGCGAAAACCGTGGGAATCTTGAGACCCGTCTTGTGGGGCTAGGCCTAGTCCGGCGCCTCTCCGATTCATGCTCCTTTGTGGAGAATCCATTTGGTTCCGAGGGAGAAGAATAATGCTGACGGATCGAATCATTGGTCGCGTTGGCGCCGACATCCTTTCTCGCAGGCTTGCTGATTCTCGCCAAGGCGACGGAAAGCTGCCTGATACCCCGGCGCTGTTTCGCTTGGACAAGCTCTCATCTGCTCAGATCGTCTCGATCGTGCGTGAGATTCTTGCCAACCCCGATTTGTCTGCCAAGGTGGACTTGCGCATCCCCTCGGCTCTGGTCGACGGCCTTGGACTTCCCGAATCTGCACTGACAGGACTCAACGCGGGAGCTGTGCGAAATGCAGGCACCGACAAGGAAGCTTTGCTCACCGCCAATGGCAATGAGCACAACCTAGCGGACACGCTTGGGCACGTGACTCCCATGGGGGCCAAGGAGCTTCGTTCCAACGAGGACGCGTGGGTCGAGGCCACTTGCCATGTCTCTGGCATCGCGCCCACACTAGACGATCGCATTGTTTTTAAATCGGCCCTCAAGGGCCTACTCGCGACATCCGATCTGTCGCTAATTCAGCTTGGAGAGTTTTGTTGGAAAGTCAGCGAGGCGATCTCCGTTCGGGGGCATCCCATCCGGGATGCCATTGGCTGGGCGCTCCCGTTCGTTGGACTACCGCGCGACACGTCCTTTTTCGCCAATGCCAAGACTTACGGGGCGGCTTATGTGCCTTGGCGCAAAGCTTTTGAAAAGCTCATCTACAACCGTGCTCCGTTCCTGTCGAGGCTCAGAGCCAATGGCCAACCGCTGGATGTAGAGGAGATGAAGACTCGCTTGGAGGAGCACAGCGAGGACATCAAGGACAACGTCAGGACTACGCTCGAAGCGTTCATCAACGCGCCCATGGGGGATGATGCCACGGCGACTGAAATAGCCTTGCTCGAATGGGAGATGGACGGTGTCCACTACATCTTCGACAAGCCTCGCGAGAAACAGCAAGGCCTTGCGGAGTCGACCATCCACTTCTTTGACCACGACTGCAAAGACCCCGATGTCCTGCTAGAGCAGTGGCGCAAACATTTGGAGGACTTGAAGGCACGCGAGCGCCGTTCGGACTTCCCCGAGGAGGATGACGAGACCTTCTTCTCTCTGCATCGTCGTTATATTGAAGAGGACCCCAAGCTGCATTCAAGGTGGGAGAAGGCCATCTTTGGCAAGCCCATCGAGTGCCACGACTTTTTGGATGGTTTCATCAGCGTGACACATAGCCTAGTGGTCAGGGCAGGTGAAGGCAAGGGGGAGCGATTCCTCCGGCTGACGGTCAACAAGGGGCGCAAGGAGTGGCGCGAGCGCTTCAACTACGATGTCGGCTCTTACTTTTCGGTGATGTATCGTGGGCTCAAGGAGCTGATGGGCTCCAAGGTCGATTGGCGCGTGGAAAAGATGGGCCCGGCCAATCTGCCAGACCCTCTCTTCAAATATCCAGAGTTCTTTGCTCGCGAACGGGAAATTCGCGAAGGCAAGAGCAAGATCAAGCCGAACGCATCGCTTGCCAAGGCGTCGGTTCAGATCAAGTTTGAGGTCTCGTTGATCCAGCGCGAGGGGGAGAAGGAAACGGTTTTGGACAAGACCCAGTTGGTCTGGACCTACCGTCCAGAGTCGATTGGACTGTCCCTTGTTGAAGACATGCTTAGGCTCAAAGAGAAAGGGGCAGTGGGCTGCACTGATGTCCCGCGTCGCCTTGTGAGCAAGAAGGGGGGGGTGCAAAGTGTGTCTTTGCTCGATACGGGCACACTTGAGGCGACCTATTCGCGCGATGCAGGATCGCTGGTTCCTCCCGCGAACCGCCTGCCAAGCATGCGGGCTGACATCAAGAAGCGTATAAATGATCTGGCAACCGAAGGGCGTTTGTCAAAGGAACAGCGCGATGAGCTGAGGGCAGCGTGGGATGCTTTCGAGGCGGATTACAACCAGGCGATCGACGACTTTATCAATTCTGGTCTTCATGGAGAGGCGGTTCTCCGCCAGGCCGAGTCGTTCGGAGCGCTCCTCCGGGCCATGGCTATCCACGCCAGAGGAGACGTGTGTCGTTCAAGGCTGCTGTCTGAGGTGCTCTCCATCGGCACGGTCCGTGTATCAGGAGACCAACCCTCTTTGATCATTCCTCCATGGCATCCAGAGCGGATGAAGGCGCTGGCCGTGAAGACGCGTCGCGTCGCTGGTCTTGTGACTCATATCTTGAGTAACGACAACATTCTCTTTGGCGACCGAGGTATCTTCTTCCGCGAGTTCTCAGAGGAGCTTGCGCATCCGTTTTATCCAGAGATCGGGGTGGCCCAGCGGGCGGGGGCGCCTGTGTTGGTCTCAGAGGGTAGCACCGTCAACGGCTATAGCCTGCTTGAAAGGCCGGTCCGAGGCGATGAAGATGTGTTAACCGATGTAGATCCCACTGCGGCAGCCAAGCAAGTACGCGAGCTGTTGGAGCGCTTCGTGGCGTTGCAGCCCCATGAGGCGAGCAATCTGAGCGTGTTGCTCTACAACGCCGACGCGGCCGAGTTACCGTTGTCGGTTGTGCGAGAGCTCTCCGGCTTGCAGACCGAGACTGATTTCCAATGCAACGTGTCTGTCCGACATCGCGATCCAGGAAAATTGCGCCGTGTGTATGCAGAGCTGGTCACTAAGTCTGGCGACGACCCCGACCTACCGGTAGTGAGCGAGACCTCAGAGAACTTCATTTCGAAACTGCGCATTGCAGTGACGCCGGCCTCGGCTACGCTTCCTCGGGCTAACGATGGTTTTCGGGCTTTTGACGTAGCCTTCCTTCACGATGTCGTGTCCAGAACGGCGGGAGTGGAGTGGATTCCGGTGGACTGGACTAATGATCGGCCAACCTTGGAGCATGCACCATCTCGATGGTCCTATCGCAGTGTCTCCGGCGAAAATGAGCTTAAATCAACGACCTTCCTGACCTGTCCTCGGCAAACCGCTTCGGGATGGGCCTATGTGGGGGCCGTGGCTTCGGTGGTTCGTCAGACTGATGCGCCATCTGGCTCCTATTTCTTGCCAGCGCGTCGCATTTCCCTGCAAAGCGAGGCACTCAAGGCCACGATGGAAGATGCGCATGCGTTAGCCGAGTGGGTTGCGACATACGACGAGCTGTTCGACAAGCGACAGCTTCAAGCCAACGGCGTAACTGTAGTGCGTTATCGGCGCGCCTCGACCAACGGTCGTAACATGATAGTCAGTTCTACCTCGGAGTTGAGGCTTCTGGGCGTTTTGGCACGGCGGCGCCTAGGCGAGCTTGGCTTGCCCTTTACACCTGATGAGTTCGAGGATGTTGCTGCGCGTGTCAAGAAGGATGCCTTGTCCATCTCGGGTGACATTGTGTTGCGCGCGGCTAAGCGAGGCGTATCCGCTGGCGAAATGTTGGGCTTGGTGATGAGTCGCTATGTGCTAGAAGATGAGTTCAAGAAAATCACCGGCTCTGGCGCGCGCCAATCGTTCAGCGTCTTTTTTCTGCTCGACGACTACGCAGACTGGCTTGCCCAGAAGGAAAATCGCATCGCCGACATCCTGGGCCTCTGCGTCGAGGAGCACGAGGACGGCCCGCAGTTGCATGTGGTGGTAGTCGAATCCAAGTATGTGGCGGCGGCAGGTGCGGCAGATGCAAAACGCTCATCAAAGGCGCAGCTCATGGCGACCCTTTCGACTTTCCGGGCCGCGCTATTTGGCGACCCGGGACGTCTTGATCGCGATGTTTGGCTTTCACGGCTTGCTGATTTGCTCATCGATGCGGATATCCCGCCTGGATGTTCCGGGTTGTTGGAACGTGCGCGAGCCAAGCTGCGTGAAGGAGATGCTGGTATTTCGCTGAGAGGCTACTCGCACGTCTTCATTCATTCGACCGATCCGAATGCGGGATCATCCGCCTCCGAGCAAATCTTGCTCGACGACTCCGATGGTACGCAGGCTTGGCAGGAGGTGTTCGATCGTCCTGAGTTGCGAAGCCTAGTGGAGGTCTACGCACGCAAGGACGATCCGTCAGTAATCCGCTCCACGCTTGGCACGGAAGAGCCCTGGCTTTCGGCTACTCTGCGTCCTCCTGCGGCCAGAGTTACATGGACTGCGATGATGGAGTTGCTCTCTAGTGGCGGGGAACCTCCCTACGCTGTAGAAGCTAAGACGTTAGGTGAAAAACCCACGTCTCCAAAGTCTGATGAAGTCGAGGAGTCAAAATTGAAGGTTCCGACATATTCAACGGCAGAGGGAACGGGAGGCGTGTCACAAACCACAAGCCCTGTGACTCAGCCTTCAGCCCAGTCAGACGGCAAGCTTGCTCAGTTAATCGCGATGAAGGCTGCGGGCCAATCAAGTGCACATGACGAGCGCGATGCTTGGGCCGAGGAGACGACCAAGAAGCTCAAATCCGCACTCAATGGATATGGGCTTCAAGCCAATGTTTTGGGCACCCGTTTAACGCCAAATGGATGCCTGGTGAGGCTTGCAGGGTCTGACCGTCTGCGCGTCGAGGATGTCGAGGCCAAGCGCATGCAGCTCTTGACTACCCATGCGATTAACTTAGTGACAGTTCAGCCCAAGCCTGGTGAAATTGTGGTGACAATCGCAGGTTCCAAGCGTCAGCCGGTTTCACTTTGGGATTTGTGGGCACGTCGCAGCTTGAACCGGAATGCAGCCGGTATCAACACATCCTTTGTGCTGGGTCTGCAAGAAATCAACGGTGCGCTGCTATATCTCAATCTGGGTGGGGAATTTGGTGGACTTGCTTCTCACGAGCCGCATTCGCTGGTGGCAGGTGCAACCGGTAGCGGAAAGTCGGTTTTGATTCAGGCAATCTTGCTCGACATCGCGGCGACCAACCCGAAAGACTTGGCTCAGATCGTGTTGATCGATCCGAAGATGGGTGTCGATTACTCTGCATTGGAAGACCTGCCGCACATGCGTGAGAAGATTGTGACGACTCGTGAAAGGGCGACAGAGGTTCTCTCCGGCTTGGTCGATGAAATGGAAAATCGTTACCGGCTTTTCGCCATGGCAAGAGCCAAAGACCTCTCGACCTATAACGCCAAATCGACGCCAGAAGAACGACTCCCCATGATCTTCCTGGTTCACGATGAGTTCGCCGACTGGATGCTCGACGACGGCTATAAGGGGGCGGTGAGTGCAGCGGTTCAGCGCCTAGGCGTCAAAGCTCGCGCCGCTGGCATTCACCTGATCTTCGCAGCTCAGCGCCCCGACAAGGATGTGATGCCTATGCAGCTGCGGGAGAACTTGGGCAATCGCCTGATCCTGAAAGTGGCTAGCGAAGCAACCTCAAAGATCGCGTTGGATCGTCCAGGTGCTGAGCTGCTACTTGGCAGGGGGCACATGGCGGCTAAGCTCAACGGAGAACAGGGCTTGGTCTTTGCCCAAGCTCCGTTCTTGTTAGACGATGAAATTGCCCAAGCGGTCGCGGCAATCCGTGCTGATAATGCCAATTTTGATAGTCACGCGTGATTATCGAGAAACAGTTGCTTAGCGAATTGATGAAAAGGGAAAGTACATGAAAATCCATCAAACTACATGGGCAATAAAGGACCTCGTGAAGAAGAAGTCCAAGATTAACCTTAACCCAACGTGGCAACGAGGGGCTGCGTGGAAACTTCCCAGACAGGTTCTTTTGATTGACTCCATTCTCAGGGGAATGGACATCCCGAAAATTTATTTGCGCTGCTTGGCTCCAGGCAATGCGCATGCACATGATGCGGTTGATGGGCAGCAACGTCTGAGAGCTATATGGGAATTCCGCATCGGTGAGTTTGCCCTCGACTATCCAGAAGAGCTTGTTCCAATCGATACTCATCCTGTTGCGGGAAAAAAGTTTTCTGAGCTTCACAAATCGCTGCGAGATCGGTTCGAGTCATTTGAGGTTAGCGTCGCCGAAATCACAAATGCGACTAATGACGAAATTACGAATTTGTTCGCGCGGCTTCAAATGGGGGTTGCCTTGAATCCTGCCGAGCTTAGAAACGCGATGCTTGGCCCGATGAGGCACTTGATAGACTCAATCTCGACAACTCATGAGTTTTTTTTGGATAGCCGGATTCCCGATGCGCGGTATAAACGTCAAGACTATCTCGCTCACGTCTTCGCCATGGCAGCATATGGCGGAGGGAGAGACATCAAGGCACCGGATTTGAAACGCATGATTGGAGAGTTCGGTGCCGAGAAGGCAGATATAGTCCTTGAAATCGGAGCAGCTGTTGGGGACGCTTTGAATGTTCTCGCGCTTGTAAATCGTAAGCTAAACCATCGAATCACGCAAAAATGGATTTTTGTTGATTTGTGCTGGCTAATCATGCAGCAGCAGGCAGCTGGCAAAATCGTTGAACCGGCAGAACTAGCGGATAATTTTGCTGCTTTCGAGAAGTTGAGATGTGAATACAATAGCCATCCAGAAGATCTAATTCAGAGCGAGGCAGAGCATCCGAAAACAGATCGGCTCAATCGCCAGCTGTATAATTATATCGTCGCGTTCAGAGCCCAAGGTGCAATCCACGGCAACCTCAAGACGCGCAATGTCGCGTTACGTGCATTCTGCCTGTAGGAAGGATAAGTCATGGCTTTCGATTCAACTAGAATTCCGAGTAAGCTGAAAGAAGCGTATCTGGCAAATCGGTGTGCGATTCTCGTTGGCGCTGGTGCGTCGGCAGGTGCAGGGCTTCCGTTGTGGGGAAGGCTCCTGGATGATATGGTGAACGCTGCTCTAGCACATGCGGTTATTTCGCCCGCCAAGGCGGCCCAATATAGACAGCTTGCCACTAAACCTGATAAGTATCTGATGATCGCATCAGGGCTAAAGGATGATCTTCGAGTCTATTTCGACGAGTTCATCGAGGCCACCTTTATAGCACCGAAGCCAGCACCAACAGGGCTGCACGAGGCGATCGTCGCGCTGGATAAGCTTCAATTTGTCCTAACAACAAACTATGACACGCTTATCGAGCGAGCTTGTCGCATAAAGGATCCGGACGTTTCAGTATGTACATTTAGGGATACTGGCGAGATCCAACGGCGGTTGTCGAAGCGCGAGTTTTTTATATTGAAAGCTCATGGTGATGCAACGAAGATCACGAACGGAATCATTCTGACGGACGCAGACTATCGGGATCTGCTGTTTCGTCAGCGAGGCTATCAGAGTCTTTTATCTGCGATGTTTACGATGTTCACTATCGTTTTTGTTGGCGCATCGATGACGGACCCAGAAGTTCTTCTGCTGCTTAATTACATCGCTGATGCATTCACGCCAAGCGCAGGTCCGAGCCACTTTGCTGCTATGGCGCAAGAAGACATAACGGATGTGGAAAAGGATCGCTGGTTTAAAGATTTCAATATCCAACTGATTCCCGTTAGTAAAGTCGACAACTATGCCGAACTAACTGAGTTCTTGGTCGCACTCAAGAACGTCGCGTAACGACTCTGCAATACTGTAAGCGTCCAGCCGACTCACATTGATTACGTAAGCGAAAGCTAGGAGCATGGTGTCCACCTAATTTTAGTGGACGCTACCATGAACATTTCTCCTGCAATTCACCGGCGTCGCCGACATGCGCTGG
>JAJYLY010000026.1 GCA_021787435.1 Pseudomonadota bacterium
TTTGTCTGACGACCATAGCGAGCTGGTCCCACTCCTTCCCATCCCGAACAGGACAGTGAAACGGCTCCGCGCCAATGATAGTGTGGATTACCCATGCGAAAGTAGGTCATCGTCAGACTCCTTACAATCAAAAAGCCCAACCTAGTGTTGGGCTTTTTGCTTTTATGCTCACAGTGGTCCTGACCTTATCACCGTGATTAGCGTCCGCAGACCTTGCAATCCGTGTCTTTGTGGAATTTGCTTTGCCTGATGATCATGTCGAGCGCATCGACAGTCAACAATTTTCCAGTCAACCCTCTGCCGATGCCGGCGAGCAGCTTCAAGGCTTCTGCGGCCTGTATTGAACCTATTATGCCAGTCAACGGTGAAAAAACCCCGCTGGTAGCGCAGCGCACTTCAGCTGCTTCGCTGTCTTCAGGGAAAAGACAGTTGTAGCATGCGGAATCGGGGTGCCTGAAATCGAATACTGAAGCCAAGCCAGAGAACTGGATGGCAGCACCGGATACCAAGGGTTTATGGTGCGTAAGACACGCAAGATTGATTGCGTAGCGCGTGGCAAAGTTGTCGCTGCAATCGAGAACTACATCTGCCGTAGAAACTAGGCTGTCGAGCTGCAAAGCATCGGCGCGCAGCGGAACTTCCACGCAGGTGGTTTCGGGATTGATCTCGGATATGGCAAGAACTGCGGAGGCGACCTTGGATAATCCGATCGTCGATGTCCGATGTGCAATCTGGCGCTGGAGATTGCCAAGGTCGACGTGGTCGTGGTCACAGAGGGTCAGGTGACCCACGCCGCTAGCTGCAAGGTAGAGCGAAGCAGGTGAGCCCAGTCCACCCAGACCTATAATCAGAACACTCCCATCCAGTATGCGCTGCTGTCCTTCAATGCCGACTTCGTTGAGCAGTATGTGGCGGGCATAGCGAGAGAGCTGAGTATCGTCCATGCGCTATTCGTATTCGCGCAACTCAGGCGGAATCCCAGCATGCTCATGATGCATATGCTGTCCGCTTACTTCGACAAACACTTCCTTTTCATTCTTCTTGGTGACATGGCTTTTGATTTCCATGTTGTGGCGGCCGGTGTCCTCACAGTAGTAGATGATGTTGCGGGCCATTTGATGTAAAAAGCTGCGGTCGAAAACAAAACCTTCCTGCTCCAGTGCATGCTCCAGTCCGGCTAGCGTGTAGTCTTTCAAATTGTAGCTAACTTCCAGCGCATAGGGTTTGTCGGATCGTAAGGTCTTCAGCTTGGGCAGGCCGCTCAGGATAGCCAACGCGCGATCGACCTGACTGGCGGGTTCTGCTGTGAACAGAAGTTCACGTCGCTTCTCCAGATCGTTGTCCATGCGTTGCTCCTGTTAGCCTATTTGCCTTGAAGTATGCTGATGCCTTTAAGCAGATTCAGCGCCTGATTGAGCTGGTAATCATCCTTGGCGCCAAACTCTGCGGGCGCTGATGTTTCCGGGTTGGCTTGCGGCTCGACTTTGGGTTTGTGTGAGAAGTCAGCCTTGTCATCTGACTGCTTGTCATTGATCAAATGTTTGCCAAGATCAGACTCGCGCAGATTCAATACGCTGTCAGAGCCTGTGGAGGTTGGATCTTCGACGATGATATCCGGCACGATTCCCTTGGCCTGGATGGAACGGCCGTTAGGTGTGTAATAGCGGGCCGTAGTCAGCTTGAGCGCAGTGTTGTTGCCCAGCGGCAGAACGGTTTGCACCGACCCCTTGCCAAACGTCTGGGTACCCATGATCACCGCGCGCTTGTGATCTTGCAGCGCACCGGCGACAATTTCAGATGCCGAGGCGGAACCGCCGTTGACAAGCACGACGAGCGGAACGCTCTTGATGGAAGCGGGGATGATTTTTTCATAATCCTTTTTAGAGCCATTACGCAGATAATATTCCGGAGACGCAGTAAGACGCATCTTCGCTTCTTGAGTGCGGCCATCCGTGTAAACAACCAGCGAATCTGGCGCTAAAAAGGCGGCCGATACCGCAACTGCGCCGTCGAGCAGGCCGCCGGGGTCATTGCGCAAATCAAGAACCAGTCCTTTGAGCGGTCCTTTGTTTTCCTTGACCAGTTTGTCGAGTGCGGTAGCCAG
Source organism: Pseudomonadota bacterium (assembly GCA_021787435.1). Taxonomy (GTDB): domain Bacteria; phylum Pseudomonadota; class Gammaproteobacteria; order Burkholderiales; family Gallionellaceae; genus Gallionella. The sequence continues at coordinate 2,105 of JAJYLY010000026.1, forward strand.
ATTTTCGCCGGTATGTTCCTGAAACTGCGTAATGCGCACAAAGGCGTAGCCAGGCTCCATCAACTTGGCCTTTACGCTTTGAACCTTGATCACGGCGCGCACTACGGTGATGACAAGGGGCTTGTGCTCGTTTTTGCGTAGGATGGTGAGGACGATTTTGCTGCCGGGTTTACCTCGCATGCGTTTGACCGCATCGTTGAGCGACATGCCCTTCACCAGCGTGTCGTCGAGCTTGAGGATCAGGTCGCCTGCCTTGACGCCGGCAACATAGGCCGGTGTATCTTCAATCGGCGAGATGACCTTGATCAGGCCATCTTCCATGCCGACCTCGATGCCCAGGCCGCCAAATTCGCCTTGTGTGCCGGCTTGCAGCTCCTTGTAGTCATCTGCATCGAGATAGGCGGAGTGCGGATCAAGGCCACCAACCATACCCTTGATCGCATCGGTGAACAACTGCTTGTCAGACACGGGTTCAACGTAGCTGCTCTTGATCTGGCCGAACACTTCGGAGAAGGCGCGCAGTTCTTCAATAGGCAATGGAGTCGCCATCGTTCCCTTATCTGCCATCGCAGCAAAATGCAGACTCAGCGAGACGCCGGCAACCAATCCTAGGCCAATCAGACCTGTTTTTTCAAGAACGCGCATAAACACCTCTAATCATTTTTTTGCCAGCCATTTCATCGGGTCGAGCGGATGGCTTTCGTGGCGCAGTTCAAAGTATAAACCGGAATCGGAATTTCCGCCGCTGTTGCCCACGGTGGCGATGGTCTCGCCTCCTTGAATACGGTCTCCGACCTGTTTGTACAAAGTTTCGTTGTTACCATACAAGCTCATATAGGCATCGCCGTGATCCACGATGATGATATTGCCAAACCCTCGCAGCCAGTCTGCAAAAACGACCTGTCCTGCTGCAATTGCTCTGACGGGCTGGCCAGTTGGCGCCTTGATAAATAGCCCCTTCCATAGCACAGTGCTGTCCGGGCGCGCCGTGCCGAATCTGTTGCTGACAACGCCTTTGACTGGTAATGCCAGTTTGCCCATGAGCTGTTCAAATGGTTTGCCGTCGAAGCGGTTATCAGGAAGGTTGTCGTTGCGCAACACGTACCTATTCCTGGGTTTTGCAAGTATTTCGGTAATTCTGCTGACGATTTTTGCAAGCCTGTTTTCGTCGTGTTGCAACCGCGTGATCTCGTGGCGTTGCTGGCTTAGCTGCATGGAAATCTTGCCAAGAACTTGCTGTCTGTCGCGCTGATCCTGTTCAAGTTTGGATTTCTGTGCGGCTTGTTCAGCGCGTAGCGCCGAGAGGGTTTCTCTCTGTGTTTTTAGGTTCTCGCTGACCACGTTCAGCTGATCGAGACTGCTGCGCATGTTTTCCAGCCAGGTTGCGCGGTTGCGGGCGATGTATGCAAAGTATTGCAGGTCGCGCGCGACTTTGTTCGGATCCTGGTTGTCCAGCAGGAGTTTGAGATATTCATGCTTGCCACCTAGGTACTGCTGGTATAACAGCTCGGACAGCAATGTCTGCTGGCGGGAGAGGCGTTCTTTCAATTGCTGTTGCTGCGCCTGAAGCTCGTTAAGCCTTGCATCTGCATCATGCTGCCTGGCTGCCAGCTCGGCAATTTTCCGGTTGCTGTCGCTTATTGCTTTTTCCGAGGTGCGCAAGGCGTCAGTAGCCTCGGATTTGGACTCGCTGGTTTTGGCGATTTCGCTTTGCATCTTGCTGATGCGCTGGCGCAGATTCTCAAGGTCCTCCTGCTGGCTGGCAGATGCAACACAGACAGAAGACAGAAGGCAGAAGACAGAAAAAAGAAAGTAACGATAATATCTGGGGCGTTGCCAGACCTGTCTCATGGTCATGGCGCAGGCAGGCGTGTCATCTGTCATCTGTGATCCGGATGAGACTATGTCCTGTCATTTCCACAGGTTTTGACAGGCCCATCATGAATAACAGACTGGGTGCGATATCCTGCAATGATCCTTGTTCCTGCAATTTTGCAGGTCGTCCTATATACAGGAAGGGCACGGGATTCAACGTGTGTGCGGTATGCGCCTGATGCGTTGAGTTGTCCATCATCTGTTCTGCATTGCCGTGGTCTGCGGTTATGAGGACTTCGCCGCCGATGGATAGCATTGCCCTGACAGCGCGGCCTATGCATATATCAAGTGCTTCTATGGCTTTGGTTGCAGCGTCCATGTTGCCGCTATGACCGACCATGTCGCCGTTGGCATAGTTGCAGACGATGAGCGAGTACTGGCGGCTCAGGATGGCCTCTTCAAGTTTGTCAGTCACAATGTATGCGCTCATTTCGGGCTGAAGGTCATAGGTTGCAACCTTTGGGGAGGGTACCAGAATACGGTCTTCGCCGGGATAGGGTTGCTCTTTGCCGCCGCTGAAAAAATAAGTCACATGGGCATATTTTTCCGTCTCTGCAATGCGCAACTGCTTCAGTCCCAAGCCGGACACATACTCGCCTATATCATTGTGTATGGCCTCTGAAGAAAAGGCGCAGGGCGTGGTGAATTCAGAGCCGTAATTGCTGAGCGTGACGAAGCTGGCAAGCTTGGGTACATGGGTGCGCGAAAATCCGTTGAATGTCTTGTCTGTAAGGGCGCGTGTGATTTCGCGGGCGCGGTCGGCGCGGAAATTCATGAACACGACAGCATCATTGTCCTGCATGGGCGATGCATCGCCTATGCGTGTGGGCTTGACGAATTCATCCGATTCGCCGCGCGCATAAGCGGCTTCCAGCGCGGCTGGCGCATCGGCTGCGGCGTATTCTGCCTTGCCCTGTGTCAGCAGTTCATAGGCGGGCTGTACTCGTTCCCAGCGATTGTCGCGGTCCATGGCATAAAAACGGCCGACGATGCTGGCGATTTTTCCGACGCCCAGCGAATTGCATCTGTTTTGCAATGCGATCAGCGATTGTTCTGCGCTCCTGGGCGGCGTGTCGCGGCCATCCAGAAAGGCGTGCAGATACACATTCGAAAGGCCGTTTTTTGCCGCCATTTCCAGCATCGCAAAGATATGGTTTTCGTGGCTGTGCACACCGCCTGCTGACAGCAATCCCATGATATGCAAAACGCTGTTGTTCTTCTTGGCGATGTCGATTGCGCCGAGCAATGCCTGATTGGAGAAGAAACTGCCGTCTTCGATTGCGACATCGACCCGGCTTAAATCTTGGTAGACCACGCGTCCTGCGCCGATGTTGAGGTGCCCTACTTCGGAATTTCCCATCTGATTTGACGGCAGGCCCACGAATTTCTCTGAAGCGTTGATCAGCGTGTGGGGATATTCGCGCCATAACGCGTCCCAATTGGGTTTATGCGCTGCGATGATGGCGTTTGATTCGGTTTCCTCGCGATAGCCGAAGCCATCCAGAATAAGCAATAAGACAGGAATAGCATTCATTAGGGTAATATAATATACAATGGGTTGGCAATTTCAGAATGCCGTATTTTAACCGAATTGGATTTGAGTTATAAGGAAAAAGCATGGTCAACAAAATAATAGATAGAGATGAAGACATTCAGCAGGCATCGCAGGCGATCAAGGCAATTGCTCATCCATTGCGCCTGAAGATATTGTGCGTGCTGGGTGACCAGGAAATCAACGTGCAGGACATCGTAGACCATGTCGGCACGTCACAGAGCAACATTTCCCAGCATCTGGCAATCCTGAGGGACAAGGGTGTCCTAGCCACGCGCAAGGATGCGAACAAGGTCTATTACCGGATAGGCGATTTGCGCACGCTCAAGCTTGTGAGCATGATGCGTGAAGTGTTCTGTAGCGCATAGCGCCTGTTAATATTGGAATTGTCTAATATATTCTCTCGCAATCATTCCAAGAGGGTAGTCGTTGTGAAAGAACTGAGTTTGTTTGCATGGCTAGTGATGTCTGCAAGCGCCCAGGCAGTCGAGCTGCCGGTGGTTCCGGTGGAATATCGCGAAATTGCTCACACCTATACTGCCGAAGGCCTGGTCGAAGCAACGCGTCAATCCACTGTGTCGGCGCAAATCGGTGGACGTGTGAAAGAAGTCAATTTCGATGTGGGAGACAAGGTGAATAAAGGTCAGGTGATCTTGCGCATCGATGAGAGGGAGGCTGCTCAGGCCCAGGCGGCCAGCAGCGCGCAAGTCATGCAGGCTCAGGCCAACGTGCAGAATGCCAGAGCAACTTACGAACGTTCCAGGCGGCTGTTCGATCAAAAATTTATCAGCCAGGCTGCATTGGACAAGGCGCAGGTGGATTACAAGGTGGCGCTGGCGCAGGCCGCGGCGAGCGAGGCGGGCGCGGGTCAGGCAAGCATTGCGCGCGGCTATACGGCGGTCATCGCGCCGTTCAGCGGTGTGGTATCGGCGCGCCTGGTCGAGGTGGGCGAGATGGTCATGCCTGGCAAACCTTTGATGACTGGTTTTGATCCTTCAGCCCTGCGTGTGGTGGTCAGCGTGCCTCAGGACAAGGTCGGCGAAATCGGCGCAAATGCGATGGTGGAAGTCGCGCAGCAAGGCACCATGGCGCCTGATGGTACAACCCAGTCGAGTCAATGGATTAAGGGGTCTTCGGTGCAGGTGCAGCCTGTTGCCGATGCGCGCACGCATAGCACGCAGGTGCGCGTGTATCTGCCCGCGAATGAAAAAGGACTCTACCCCGGCATGTATGTGCGGGTTCATTTCGTGGTTGGCAAAGACATGAGGCTGGTGATACCCGCAAGCGCTATTCTGCATCGCAGCGAAGTGGTCGCCGTGTATGTGGTGAGCGATCAGGGGGCGATAAGGTTGCGCCAGATCCGCATAGGGAATACGAATGAAAATGGTCTCGTCGAGGTTTTGTCCGGTTTGAAAGCGGGCGAAAAAGTGGCAAGCGATCCGATAAAAGCCGGCATGATGCAGAGCCAATAAGGCACGCATATCAGACAGGCTTGCAGTTGGGATTAGGGTATTTTGATGATGGGAATTTCAGGACGGATCGCTAAACTTTTTCTTCATTCGCAGATGACGCCGTTATTGGCGCTGGTTGCCGTGCTGTTAGGTCTATTTGCTATCGCGGTGACGCCACGCGAGGAAGAGCCGCAGATCAACGTTACCATGGCCAATGTGTTGATCGCCTATCCGGGCGCATCGGCCAAGGATGTTGCGCAGACTGTTGCAGGACCTGCCGAACAAGTGTTGTCGCAGATAGCCGGCATCGATCATGTGTATTCGGTATCGCAGCCCGGCATGGCGGTCATCACCGTGCAGTTCAAGGTGGGAGAGCAGCATATCCCATCGCTGGTCAAGCTGTACGATGTGGTCAATTCCCATTCCGACTGGTTGCCTCCCACGCTGGGGGTTGCCAAGCCCATTATTAAGGCCAAGGGGATAGACGATGTGCCTGTCGTTGCGCTGACCTTGTGGCGCGATCAGCAGCTGGGCGGCGGACTTGCACTTACCGAAGTGGCGCATGCAATCGAGTCGGAGCTGAAGCGCGTGCCGGGCACCAGGGAGGTTTCCACGCTGGGCGGGACTCAGCGTATGGTGCGCGTGCTGCTGAGCCCTGAAAGTCTCAATGGCTATGGGCTGTCCCTGCAAGATGTGCGCTCTGCATTGCAATCCGCCAATGTCTCGCAGAATTCAGGTGATCTGGTGCAGGGGAATCGCGAAGTGCTGGTGCAGACTGGAAGCTTTTTGAGCAGCGCGGCAGAGGTCAGGCGATTGGTGATCGGGGTGTCGAACCACAAGCCCGTGTTCTTGGGCGATGTCGCCAAGGTGGAAGATGGTGCGGATCAGCCGTCAAGCTATGTGTGGCTGGGTACAGGTCCGGCAGCATCCGACAAGCAGATCAAGGACAAGGGTGAGTTTACCGCAGTGACCATGGCAATTTCGAAAAAGCCGGGTGCGAATGCGGTGGACGTTGCGAATAATTTGCTCACCCGCGTTGCTGAATTGAAAAATTCGGTGATTCCTGCCGATGTCAGGGTCACTGTCACGCGTAACTATGGAGAGACCGCCAACGACAAGGCGATGAAGCTGATCCACAAGCTGCTGTTTGCAACAACGGCAGTGGTGGCGCTGGTCTGGCTTGCGATGGGCAGGCGTGAGGCTGTGGTTGTGGGCGTCGCAGTGTTGCTGACCCTGGCGGCCACCCTGTTTGCTTCTTGGGCATGGGGCTTCACGCTCAATCGCGTTTCGCTGTTTGCGCTAATTTTTTCCATAGGCATCTTGGTCGACGATGCGATCGTCGTGGTGGAAAACATACATCGTCATCGTATGCTGGCCCCGCAACAGTCTCTGTCGGAGATCATTCCCAAGGCGGTGGATGAAGTGGGAAGTCCTACGATACTGGCAACACTCACTGTGATTGCAGCGCTCTTGCCTATGGCGTTTGTCAGCGGTTTGATGGGGCCATACATGAGCCCGATCCCGATCAATGCCAGTATGGGGATGCTGATTTCTCTTGCTGTGGCTTTTGTTATTACGCCATGGCTAGTGCTGAGATTCGCAGGAAAGCACTCTGAGGCAGCGAAACACGAACAAGATTCGGCGACACATGTTTTTTTTGCTCGAGTGCTCGGGCCATTTCTAAATGGCGAGCGGGGCAAGCCCGCCAGACGAAAATTGTGGCTGTCCATCTTGGCGGGATTGCTGCTGGCCGTGTCTCTGGGCGTGGTGAAGCTCGTGATATTGAAGATGCTGCCATTCGACAACAAGTCCGAGTTCCAGGTGGTGGTGGACATGCCGACAGGAACCACGCTGGAAGAGACGAACGGGGTACTTCATGACATAGGCGCCTATCTTGCGACAGTGCCGGAAGTGACGGATTACGAGGCTTATGCAGGCGCCTCTTCGCCGATCAATTTCAACGGCCTAGTCCGGCAATACTATCTGCGCAGTGCTCCCGATCAGGGCGATCTCCAGGTCAATTTGCAAGACAAGCACAAGCGTAGCCGCAGCAGCCATGAAATTGCCACGGCATTGCTTGAACCGATACAGGCAATTGCCAAACGCTGGGGTGCGAAGGCAAAGATTGTGGAAGTGCCACCCGGTCCGCCGGTTATGTCGCCCATCGTCGCGGAAATTTACGGACCGGATTATGCTGGTGCACGCAAGGTGGCAACGCGTGTGCGCGAGCAGTTCGCCAAGACGGCAGATATAGTCGGGATAGACGATACGGTGACTGAGGTGGCGCCCAAGCTGCAATTGCGAGTACTGCAGAGCAAGGCGGCACTGCTTGAGGTGGCGCCTGCTGACATCGTAGATGTAATCGGTGTCGCATTGTCAGGTCAGAATGTCGCCTCGATGCACGACACCAACGAAAAATATGCGCCGCCGCTGCGCATCGTATTACCTGCCGACCGGCGCAGCGATATAGACGAAGTCTTGAAACTCAAGGTGCGCGCAAGAGATGGCGTGCTCGTGCCGATTTCCGACTTGGTGCAGGTGATCCGGGCAGAGCGCGATTATCCTATCTACCACAAGGATCTGCTGCCCGTGGTTTATGTGTTCGGCGACATGGCAGGGAAACTCGACAGCCCGCTTTATGGCATGTTCGACATCAACAGTAAGACAAGCGGAGAGGCCCTTGCCGAAGGCGGTAGGCTGAAGAGTTATTTCTTCAGTCAGCCAGGCAATCCTTATGCGGGTTATGCGCTGAAATGGGATGGGGAATGGCAGGTGACTTTCGAGACATTCAGGGATATGGGCATTGCCTACGGCGTCGGTCTAATTCTGATCTATCTGCTGGTGGTTGCCCAATTCAAGTCGTATCTCGTGCCGCTCATCATCATGGCGCCGATCCCTTTGACCATCATAGGCGTGATGCCTGGGCATGCGTTGCTGGGTGCGCAGTACACTGCCACGTCCATGATAGGCATGATCGCCCTGGCAGGCATCATCGTGCGCAACTCCATCCTTCTGGTGGATTTTGTCAATCAGCAAATACGTGAAGGGGTGGCCTTGGATCGGGCGGTGATCGCCGCGGCGGGTGCGCGCGCCAAACCTATCGTTCTGACGGGACTAGCGGCGATGCTGGGTGCGTTTTTCATTCTGGATGACCCGATCTTCAATGGTCTGGCGATCTCCTTGATTTTCGGCATACTGGTCTCCACATTGTTAACGCTGGTGGTGATCCCCGTGCTTTATTACGCCACGCTGTACAAAAAAATCCGGTAGAATCGATCAGTTTAATTTCAGGAGTTTTAAAACATGAATGCAGAACGCATTGTCAGAATCGTTGCAGGCACTTTTATCATGCTTTCCTTGTCGCTGGGCGTGGAAGGCAGTCCGATATTCGTGAGCAAGTATTTCCTGTTTTTCACCGCCTTTGTCGGCTTTAATCTTTTTCAGAGCGGTTTCACCAAAATCTGTCCGCTGAACAACATACTCGCGAAGCTGGGCGTTAAAGGCGGTTCTTGCTAGCAAGGTTAGCACGGGCTCACCTCGGTCTGGCCTTGGTCGGGCTGATGTGGGTGTTCCCGTTCTTGTATTACCGCCACCAATATCCGCTGACCACATTTGATCAGGAGTGGTGGGGCGCGCTCTTGGGCCTGCTGGCGGTTGCCTTCACCCTGCTGCCAGACGCGGGATATTGGCGGCAGCTGCAAATTCCGCGCATCGTCCAGCTGCCTGCCGCACTCATCGTTCTGGTACTGCTACAGAGCGGCATGGGGCTGATCGTATACTTCGATCAGGCCCTGCTTTATATTCTTTATCTGTTGTTCGCGCTGCTCCTGATGATGCTGGGGGCGCATCTGAAAGATAGTCTTGGGCTTGAAAGATTTGCCGTGATTCTGTCTGCCTTTTTGCTGGCAGGGGCAGAACTGAATGCGGCGATCGGGGTGCTGCAGCATTTTCATTGGCGCACGCCTTTGGATGCGGTGATCGTCAGGGCCTATGCCACCGTCTATGGCAATCTGGCGCAGGCAAATCACTTTGCCGACTATATCGCGCTGGGCCTGATCTCACTGGGTCTGCTTTTTGAGTTGCGCAGGGTTCACTTGGCTGTTCTCTTGTTGCTGGTCTTACCATTGCTTTTTGTGATGACGCTGAGCGCATCGCGCAGCAGTTGGCTGTATCTTGCCGTGATGGGGCTCTTGGCTTGGCGCAGCGGGGCGGGCATGCTGTTACGCTATTGCCTTTCACTGTTGGCGGGTTTTGCTTTGATGCATGGCCTCGTAGAGCTTCTGACGGGCAGTCTTACCACTTGGCAAAGGTTTGCAGGCGAGGATGCGAGCGGCGGGATACGCCTGTATCTGTGGAGTGAGGCCTGGCTGGTCTTCAAGCAATCGCCCTGGTTTGGGGCGGGTTTTGGCCAGTTTGCATGGCAGCATTTTCTGCTGGGGCCTGTGTTGCACCGCACGAACATCACAGGCCTTTATAACAATGCCCATAATTTGATCTTTCAGCTGGCCGCAGAGACCGGGATTGCAGGTTTGACGATATTGCTTGCCGCACTGTTTGCGTGGCTCACTTGTTTAAGGCGGGTTGCGATGAGCGCCACGCACTGGTGGGCTTATGCGATCCTGGCCGTGCTTTGCGTGCACAGTCTGCTTGAATATCCACTCTGGTATAGCTATTTCCTGGCCATAGCAGCGATACTGTTGGGTGCTCTGGATGAAACACGCTACCGTTTGCGTGGTGTCGGGCCTGTGCTCATGGTCGCGATATTGCTTGCGGGCATGTTTGCGCTTTATCAACTTCGCATCGGCTACCAGGAAATCAAGGGTGCATTGGCACAGCCGCAAGCTTCAGGCGCTGAACGATCCCGCTATGACCTGATCTCAATGCACGACAAGTCTATCTTGTCGCCTTGGGCTGATTTTTTTACGAGCTCCTATATTCAGGTGAATGCAGATCATCTGGATGAAAAGATTGTGTTTAATGACAAGGTGATAAGATTCATGCCGGTTGCGGAAGTGACGTATCTGCAGGCATATCTGCTGGCGCAGGATGGCAGGATAACGGAGGCTAAACGCAGGTATGAACAGGCGCTCTGGTCATATCCTGATAATAGCGAAGAACAGAAACAATTGGTCAAATTGGCCGATAAAGACCCCGCGCATTTTGCCTCTCTGTTAGAATTCGCTAATCAGACTGAACAGGAGTACGCAAGTGCAATTCATAACAAGTAATTTTTTCCCGATTCTGATGGCCCTGCTTAGCGGCACAATGATCTTGTGGTCCTTTTTTGGCAACCGTTTTCGCGGCGTCAAGGAAGTGGATGTCAATGGTGCGTTGCAGCTCATCAATCACAAGAACGCTTTTGTGCTGGATGTGCGCGAGCCATCGGAGTATGAGGGCGGGCATCTTCTGAACGCCAAGCTGGTGCCATTGGGCAAGTTGAAGGAACGTGTCAAAGAGCTGGAAAAACACAAGGACAAGCCAATGGTAGTGGTTTGCCGAAGCGGCAACCGGTCCGGCACGGCTTGTGCGATTCTATCCAAACTTGGCTTTACACAGGCTTATAATCTGATGGGGGGTATGATGGCATGGCAAAAAATGAATCTGCCGGTGCAAAAATAATGGCTAAGATCGTGATGTATTGTACAGAAATATGTCCATATTGCGTGCGCGCTGAGCAATTGCTGAAACGCAAGGGTGTGACCGAAATCGAAAAAATCAGGATCGATCTTGAGCCCGAGTTGCGCATCGCAATGGTGGAGAAGACGGGGCGGCGTACGGTGCCGCAAATTTTTATCAATGAGCAACATGTCGGCGGCTATGATGATCTGGCGGAACTGGATCAAGCCGGTGGCCTTGAGCCTTTGTTGGCCTCTTAATTCAAGGAAAAAGCATGACTGAGACACCCGTGTTCAATATGGACAAAATTTACGTCAAGGATCTCTCGTTGGAGATCCCGAATGCGCCCCAGATCTTTCTGGAGCGCGAGGCCCCGCAAATAGAGGTGCAATTGCATACCGCGGCAAGCGCAATCGACGAAGGCGTTTATGAGGTGACTGTGACCGCTACGGTGACCGCCAAGATAGGCGACAAGGTTATGTTCCTGATCGAGGTAAAACAGGCGGGCATATTCACAGTGCGGAATGTGCCGGAGGCGGAAAAAACGCCAGTACTCGCTGTGGTGTGTCCTAATATCCTGTTCCCATATTTGCGCGAGGCGGTCTCCGATGTGTCTGTGCGCGCTGGTTTTGCGCCGGTCTTGTTAAGCCCGATCAATTTCGATGTGCTGTACCAGCAGCAACAAGCTCAGTCTCAAGCTGCCGGTGCGACGATACAATAACAAATGAAACAGTTCGCGGCTCTGTTTTTCATGTGTGTTGCGACAGCAGCACAGGCAGTGGACTTCGTTTCTGTCGCCGAGCCTGTCGCGATTCTTTACGATGCGCCTTCGCTCAAGGCGAAAAAATTGTTTGTCGTGAATCGTTACATGCCGTTCGAGCAGGTCGTGACCTTGGAAAACTGGACTAAGGTGCGCGATCATTCTGGCGGTCTGTACTGGGTCGAAAAGCACGCGTTGTCGAACAAGAAATACGTGTTTGCCCTAAATCCCCTGGTCGATGCATACGCTAACCCAGATGCATCCGCGCCGCCTGTGTTTCAGGTGAAACAGCAAGTCGCGCTGGAAGTGCTGGAGTCCACAGGAACTGGCTGGGTGAAGGTACGCCACAGGGACGGCGATGTTGGCTATGTGCGCAACGCCGATGTGTGGGGACAGTAACGTCAGGATTGAGGATTCAGGCAGTCCAGTGGTTGCCCGTTTACAACACACTAGTTACGACTAAATTCATAATGAATATTACCGTTATCGGCGCCGGAGCATGGGGAACATCGCTGGCTATCAGCCTTGCAGCGCGGCATCGCACCACCCTTTGGGGGAGGGATGAAGGGCAGATGGCCAGGATGCGCGCCGCGCGCTGCAATCAACGCTACCTCCCCGATGTCCCGCTTCCCGAAAATCTGTCCTTGAGCTCGGATTTTTCTGCTGCATTGTCAGGCGCAGAGCTTTTGATACTCGCAGTGCCAACCGCCGCATTACGCATGATGCTGCAAAGGATATCCGGGTATCCTGCATGTGATGTGATATGGCTTTGCAAGGGCCTTGAGATGCAGACCTCATTGCTTCCTCACCAGGTGGCAGAGCAGGTCCTGCCGTCCGATTTTCATCGCGGCGTTTTGTCTGGCCCGAGTTTTGCGCTTGAAGTGGCACAAGGCCTGCCTACCGCGTTGGTGCTGGCATCTGAAGACGAGGCATTTGCGCAGCGTGCTGCACAAATGCTGCACCATTCCCGCCTGAGAATATACGCCAGTAATGACGTGGTCGGCGTGGAAGTCGGCGGTGCTGTGAAGAACGTAATGGCGATTGCTGCCGGTGTTTCCGATGGAATGAATCTTGGCAACAATGCGCGTGCTGCGCTTATTACTCGCGGGTTGGCCGAAATCTCAAGGTTGGGCATGAAGCTCGGCGGCCGCGCTGAGACGCTGGGTGGCTTGTCTGGCGCTGGGGATCTGATTCTGACCTGTACCGGAAACCTGTCGCGAAACCGGCGCGTAGGGCTCATGCTCGCAGAGGGCAGGAAGCTTGACGAGATATTGGATGAAATCGGCCATGTTGCCGAAGGCGTGTACGCAGTGCGCGAGGTGCATGGGCTTGCTGAGCGACTGGGCGTGGATATGCCCATCTGTGAGGCAGTCTATCGCGTGCTCTATGAGCATGTTCCGGCACATGAGATGGTCGATTATCTGCTCAATCGCACCACCAGCCTCGAATTTGGCCAGTAGCGATTCCTGATGTCGCGAAGGCCTGTCATCGTTCTTTCAGTTGGCCACGCGTTCCATTCGACACGTTATAATCCATCTTTATTGTTCCCGCACGCGTAACCCATGTCACTTGCCAAGACCTATACCTTAGCCGATGTCGTCCGCTGGTACAGTATGCATGAGTTGAACAAGGCCAAAGCATACCTGAATTCGATTTCTCAACTGGTCGTCCAGCCGAACAAAATCACGGCGCAGGTTAAAGGCACGGCCAGGCAGCCTTATGCGGTGGAAATTTTGTTCGAAAACGATATGGCCGACATGCCGGGCATCAGGCCGATGTGCAGCTGTCCTGTCGGATACAAATGCAAGCATACCGCTGCCGTTCTGCTCTCGGCCTTGGCGCTGCCGCGCACGCCCGTCGTGAATCCTGCACTGTTGGCCTGGGTCGAGGCATTCAAGAAAGCACAAGGCGTTGCGGCGAAGAAGAAAGTCAAACCTGCGCCACGCCCCGAGCGACTGTGTTACGTGCTGATGAAATCGCTCAATGTGAACGGGTATTTGATTGCTACTTACAAGGCCAGGATGTCCGCTGACGGGCAGTTGCTCGGGGCAATGGAAGAATGGAACAACGTGGAACGCGCACTGATTAAGCCGCCGTTGTTTGTCGTCGAGGAGGATTTGCCCATACTGCGTCTGCTTTTGAGGCAGAAAGATAAATATGACGGCAATATTCTCATGGGGCCTCATGGCAAAGAGATTCTGGAGAGCGTGCTGGCGAGCAAGCGGTTTTTCTGCATGGAGAGAGCTGCCGGGAATCGTTACCTTCTGTCGGCACCCATGCGCGTAAAGCAGGGCGCGGTGCGTGAGGCACGCCTTGACTGGGGAGCTGATGAATCCGGAAGCATGGTGCCCAGGATCATACGCAGCGGTGTTGCAGTGGAGGTGTTGGCGATGCCGGATGCTACCTGGTATCTGGATGCAAAAGCCGGTGAAATCGGAATATTGAAACTGGCGCAGTCTCCCATGCAGATTGCACAGCTGTTGAATATGCCGCCGCTCAGGGAAATCGATGTTCCCGTGGTGTCGGAAGTGTTGCGTGAAATGGTGCCCGATTTGCCGCCGCCTACAACGTTGAGGTTGCGTAAGCTCGAGGCGCAGTTGTCTCCGATGTTGGTATTGGAAACGTCGGCGCCTGCCTATATGGGGCGTTTTCGCGGCTATGGTTTCGGCACGCAGGTGCGGGATTGGGCTTATGTGCATTTCCGTTACGGTGAAGCTTCGGTGCGGCCGGATCATCCGGGAGAATTCGTCACGTTGAAAAGCGGCGAGACCGTGCGCGTGAAACGCGATTTGAAGCAGGAAGAGCGGTATCTCAAGTCGCTTGAGGATTACGGTCTGGAGGAGATGCCGCGTTTTGGCCTGTCCGGTGTTACGCTCGATCATCCGGTTTATGTGCTGGAGAACGAGAAATCCTGGAGCGGGTTCATGCAGCAAGCAGTGCCTCGAATGAAGGCTGTGGGCTGGGAAGTGCTCATTCCGCAGGACTTTCGCCATCTCACGCTGGAAGTAGATGCCTGGGTCGGTGATTTCGACGAGCAGGAAGATGGTTGGTTCAGCCTGAACATGGGCATCGTGGTCAACGGCCAGCGTGTTCCTTTGGCGCCGATGCTGCGCGAACTGTTCAAGACGGATGCCCGCTGGCTGGATACCATCCTGCTCGAGCAGATGAAGGATGATGAAGCGATTGCACTGGAATTGCCGGAAGGGGGCACGGTGCGCGTGCCGGCACAACGATTAAAGCCGCTGGCGCGGACGCTGATCGAACTGTTTGATACGCGCGCGGGGGTTGAAGAAGTCCGCCTTTCGCGCTTTGACGTGGCGCGCATTGATGCGCTGGCAGGAATGGAGCGCTGGCAGTTCAAGGGCATGGATGCGGTGGCGAGTCTGGCCGACAAGCTTAAGGACGCCGAAGGGATTAAGGTGGTTGACGCGCCGGAAGGCTTCGCGTTGCAGCTGCGTCATTATCAGCTTGAAGGACTGGCCTGGCTGCAGTTTCTGCGTGAACAGGGTCTGGCGGGCATACTGGCAGACGACATGGGGCTGGGAAAAACTGCACAGACGCTGGCGCATTTGCTGCTTGAAAAGCAGTCGGGCCGCATGGACAGGCCTTCGCTGGTGGTGCTGCCGACCTCGCTGATCTTCAATTGGAAGAAAGAGGCGGAGCGGTTCGCGCCAGAGCTCAAATTATTGTCCCTGCACGGCAAGGAAAGAGCGGATCGTTTTGCGCTGATCGCAAACTATGATGTGATACTCACCACCTACCCTCTGCTGTGGCGTGATGAAGATGCGTTGCTTGCACATGACTATCATCTGCTGATATTGGATGAGGCGCAGACCGTGAAGAACGTCGCAAGTCAGGCTGCGCAAGTGGTGCGCCGCCTTAATGCGCGTCACAGATTGTGTCTCACCGGCACGCCGCTTGAAAATCACCTGGGCGAGCTGTGGGCGCAGTTCGATTTCTTGCTGCCGGGTTTTCTGGGGGATGCCAAATCGTTTACCAAAACCTGGCGCACGCCGATAGAAAAACATGGTAACAGAGCGAGGCGCGATCTTCTGGCTAAGCGCGTGCGTCCCTTCATCATGCGCCGCCGTAAGGAAGACGTGGCCAAAGAGTTGCCAGAGAAGACGCTGATCGTGCGCACCGTCGAGCTCGAAGGCATGCAGCGGGATCTGTACGAGACGGTGCGCATCGCGATGGATCAGCGTGTGCGCGAGGAGATTGCCGAGAAGGGTTTTGCGCGCAGCCACATCATTATCCTGGATGCGCTGCTCAAGCTGCGTCAGGTGTGTTGCGATCCGCGCCTTCTGAAACTTTCCAGCGCCAGAAAGGTTAAGGAGCGCGCAAAGCTCGACCTGTTGATGGAAATGTTGCCTGAACTGGTGGGCGAAGGACGGCGCATACTGGTCTTCTCTCAATTCACCTCGATGCTGGAGCTGATCGAGATTGAGCTGTTGAAGGCGGGGCTGGCGTATGTGAAGCTTACCGGAGACACGCAAAACCGCGAGGAAGTGGTGCGCAGGTTCCAGGACGGAGAGGTGCCGATCTTTCTCATCAGCCTGAAAGCCGGCGGCGTGGGGCTTAATCTGACCGCGGCAGACACGGTGATACATTATGATCCGTGGTGGAATCCTGCAGTCGAGAATCAGGCGACGGACAGGGCCCACAGGCTTGGTCAGACCAAGAATGTGTTTGTGTACAAGTTGGTCGTTGCGGGAAGCATAGAGGAAAAAATCCTGGCGCTTCAGGAAAAGAAGGCGGAGCTTGCTGCTGGAATTCTCTCCGAAGACAGTGTGGGGCTTACCAAATTCGGTGAGGCCGACATTGCCGCTTTGCTCGCACCTTTGCCCGTCGATGATGAGGTGTGAATCTCCCCCGAAACAGTATGAGGGTTGATTCGCCGCAGATCGAGTCAGATCAGGTCAGCTGGGTTTTTCTCGGGCGGTGGATTAAGCTTTCTGTATAAAGTGCGTTCGCTGATCCCCAGTTTTTCTGCAAGCGTTATCCGATCGCCTTCGTGCTGCGACAATGCCCATTGTAAATAATGCTGTTCTGCCTGTTCCAGCGGTACGATATGCTTGGGTCTTTCGCGCATTTGAAAACCCGTGAACTCAGGGTCCAGATGCTCAGGCATGATGGTGTCGGTATCGACCATCAGACTTGCGCGTTCGAGGATGTTGCGCAATTCCCGAATGTTGCCCGGAAAGCTGTAAGCCGAAAGCTGAGCGAGTGTATCCGGATGTAAACTAAGCTTGCGTCCCGGACTGATGCGGGAGAGCAGGGCAGCGGAAAGCAGCGGGATGTCCTCGCGCCGTTCCGACAGCGCTGGCAGGTGGATAGGAAATGTGCTGATGCGATAGTACAGGTCCTTGCGGAAACTCCCCTGTTCGACCATGGCCTTAAGGTCCCTGTGGGTTGCCGACACGAGTCGGAAATCTGCGCGCAGCGGTTCAACGCCGCCCACACGCCGGTAGGTGCCGGTTTCGAGCAGACGCAGCAGCTTGACCTGCAAGGGCAAGGGGATGTCGCCCACCTCGTCGAGGAATAAGGTGCCGCCGCTGGCGCTTTCGACCAATCCAAGTTTGCGCTGCACAGCGCCGGTAAAAGCGCCTTTTTCGTAGCCAAACAATTCGCTCTCGAACAGTGTCTCTGTCACGCCTGAACAGTCAACAACCACGTAGGGGTTGCTCGCTCTCGCGCTGGCATTGTGCACGGCTTGTGCCACGAGTTCCTTGCCGGTGCCGGATTCTCCGAGCAGCATGACTGTTGCTTCCGACGGCGCGACTCGTCTGACCAGACCCAGCATTGCGTTGAATGCGCTCGATCTTCCCACCAGGCCCTGTGCGGAAGGGTTCGCGCTGGCGCCGCGTATGGTGTGCATCATCTCTACAAAATAGATGATTTCACCATTGGCATTTTGTATCGGCGTAAGTTCCACATCGACATGTTCTTCCCCGCGCGGGGTCTGATGCAAATGCAGCACGCGCTGAGGGAGCCCTGTTGCGGCGCTGAGTTTCAGCGGACAGGACTCTCCTACTTCATCGCATGGACGGGTAAAGTGGTGAGATACCTCGTAACAGTGCCGCCCTACTAGTGGGGTGTCGTCCCCGTGCTGCGCGCGGTAAGCCATGTTAGCCGCAATGATAGTGTAATCCCTGTCCATCACGATGTGCGGCTCGGGCTTGTTGTTCAGATAGGACAGCAGTTCGGGGAGTTGGCTGGTCGGCATTTTGTCGCCTGTTTTCATGTCAATATTGGCAGTTTACCTGTATATCCAGCGAAACGTAACTGTCATTTTTGACATGACGCCGTTGTGCCGTATTCCTGTGCAGGATGTGGATGGGGTTAGAGAGAAAATTTATTGATATAAAACATTAGCATGAAATACTTCCTGCGAAAAAATGAAAGTCTGGCACAGTTTGTGCTGTGTTTCATGCATGGCCGCAAGGCATCATATGAAGGGAAACAGAAAATGCCTCAAATGTTGAATGCACCATGGGGTCGCGAAATTGTGCTGATACTGTTGCTGAAGGTCGTTCTGATCTTTGCGATCTGGTGGGTATATTTCCGCACCCCAGAAGTCCCCAACGCAGAACAGGTCAGCCACGCGCTGCTTGCTCCTGCCA
>JAJYLY010000027.1 GCA_021787435.1 Pseudomonadota bacterium
TTTGTCCATTCACGAGCTTGATGCCGGCTTTCTTGAACGGCACCCATCCAAGCGCACGTTTAGCTCCACCAGAGCAGCGCCAATTCAATTTTGACTTTTTGAATTGCTTGCGGGATTTGGCATGTTGACCAACCACGGATTGCACCGTTGCAGCGCCTATCGAAAGTCCGCGCTCTTTCCTAAGGGTCTTGAGTTCGGTGTTCAGATCAAACTCGGAAGTTCCGCAGTTCATATAGCCGAAACCGGGAATGGGCACTCTGGAAAATTCAGCGCTTTGTTCATTCGCTGCATTCCACACCTGATTGACCTCGAACGCCCACTGGGACAGCACTTTTGCATGCTTATCCTTAACTCTGACTTTGAGCGTTTTTACGATAGTTGCCATAGTTTAATCAACGAATGACAGACAGTTTTAGTTGACTTCAAAAGCATGAATTCCTCCGGAATTCGCGCTATTCATCCCCGGACTGAACGCCGGGGCTTTTCGCGCAAATCTGATAAAAATCTTTACGCCAGCAATACTGCAATGAGGCCACTAAGAAACACACCATCGAAAGTTCCAGCGCCGCCAATGGAAGCGATGGGTGCGCCCATCTTGCGGATGTCCTTGAGGCGTAACAGATCGGCGCCGATCAGCACACCCAGGGTACCGCTGATATAGGCCAGCGGAGCGCGATATTGCGGATCGATGGCCGTTGCGATCAGTGCGGCGGCAATTGGTGCGATCAGCATCGGCAAACCAATTCCGACACCAGGAATAGGCAAACTGGCCGTACGGGCAATGATAGCAACGACTGCTACCGCAGCAGCGATCTGCCACGGGTTCAGCGGGTTGTGGAAAATCAGATAAAGCGAGAAACCGACTGGCACTACTGCACCGCCGACATTGACGGCAACCATAATTCTGCCAGTACGGGATAGCCACTTGAAAAACGGCAATCCTGCCAGTTCCGGCGGTATTATTGGTTGCGCCGCACTATCAGCCTTAAGGCTGAACAGCGGAAGGTTGATCATGCTGCCTATCAGCGTGCAAAGTAAGAGCAGGTAAGCTGATTCCGGTGAAAGCCCCAGCTTGTCGAAAGCGATACTGATCAGCCCGACTTGGACGAAGCTGACCAAAAAAATCAAGGCCAGGATGAAAAACAGCAGACGCGGGGATGAAGGCATTGTTGGTTCCAATCGGCAACGACCTAACAGGTGACGTGAAACAGGCCAATGGTCTTGTCACTCGCTTTGTTGTAGCTCTCGATGGCCTCCGGAGTAGGCTGCAAAATCACCCGGCAACCATGATGCTCGAAAAATTCGGCAGCCTCTGGCGACAGTGTCACGTTGCCATACTGACCTGCACCCACGATCAAAGTTTTGCAGTTTTTTTCATACACAAACTCTGCCTCCTCGCGCGAAATGATGTGGGACGTGCCGTAATATTTCTTGGAAAGTTTCTTCTTGCGCTTGGATACTTCGCCGGACATGCTAATGAGAATATCGTGGGAATACGTTGTGCCGTTGATGGTGATGCTGCCGAATTCGGTTGAATCGATTTTCATGGCACGCCTCCAAGCTCAATGGTTTAACTGGTCAGATCATATCAATCTTTTCGTGCGAGCCACGCCAGTATAACCAACCATAGATTGCGATATTGACGGCAACCACCCCGCCCGCGAGTATGAACTGAACTTCTCTGGTTAGACCAGCAGGATAAATGACTACTAGTAGATAGTGTTCGACGAAGCTTTCTGTGTAGCCAGACAGGCCTGCCTTTACACGAAGATAGTTCTCCAAATAGGTAAGTGGACAAATACGGCCTGTGAGTTCAACGAAAAATCCCCATGTGGCTGCAGGAAGGTGAAAAATGATAATCCAGCGCCACCGCGACGCGATTGCTGCGCCGAAGAGGGCGAACGCAATGAACGCCAGATGGAACAGCAAAACAACTTCTGCGGCTAGTTGAAAGAACATGATCACACGCCAGGGAAACGTGAAGCCTGTTGTAAAAAAACGTTCTTCATGAGCTTGGCACCTCTCAAATCGAATAAACGACAAGATGAAGTTCCCCCGGTTTTTAGCCTTCCAAGGGGCGGTATTCATACAACCAGTTTCTCATTTTGTTGAGCAATGAAGCAATCATCCAGAAACTGAACTGGTGACTTGTAGCCCAGCGTTAAGTATTACCGTTTCAGGTTATATAGCACCTCAATATACCCAAAACTTATCGCCGTCATTTCAGCACGTGTCTCAAAGCACAGTCCATGTGCCCGCTCGTTCTTGAAACTGTTAAACCAGTTTTCATTGGGTGCATTGACAGCCATTTCCCTTGCGATTCACCGAACAAATCATAAGGAATCATTGCCTGTTTCAATGATGTCGCAGTAATGAATGATGCGACCCAGCAGCACTGTCGTCATTTTCGTATCGCCGAACACCAACCCCCACTCGCCGAAGGAGAGATTGGTCGTGACAATCAGCGAAGTTTATTCATAGAACTAGCTGATTAGATAAAACAGCAAGGTGCCGCTGGGCGTACAAAACACCTCAGTGAAAAGACGGCATATCGGGGCGGTTCCACCACCCGCCTCCTAGCGCCTGATAAAGTGCTACCGTTACGCCCAGACGGCTGGCTTGTGCCTGTGTCAGGTTGATTTCTGCTAATTGATAATTTTGCTCAGCAACTAACTGTGTCTGATAATTTACCGCACCCAACTGGTATTGTTTACGTGCAAGCTCAACTGTAGTTCGTGCAGCCTGCTCACCGGATGCTGCCGCTTTGAGCACGTTAGCATCTGACTGGATTGTATATAGTGTATCAGCAACATTCTGCAACGCGGCAATGACAGTGCTCCGATATTGTGCACCTGCACCGATCAGCGCCTGCTCAGCAGCACGTGATCTGGCATGCAAGGTACCTCCGTCAAAAATGGTCTGACTGACACTGGCCGCCAGATTAAAAAAACCGCCCCCAGAACGGAACATCCACGATGGACTGTCTGCCATACCGCCGATAGCAGCAGTCAACGCAAATTGCGGCAATCTGTTGGCGATGGCAACACCTGCCTCTGCGCTGGCATAATGAAGTTGTTCTTCAGCAGCACGTACGTCGGGCCGTTGCTCGACAATTTTCGACGGCAGACTGAGCGGCAATTCCTCAGGAAGATGAAGGTCTGCAAGTTCAAATTTTTCATCAATATCTTTATCAGGCGTATTGCCCACCAGAGCGCGTAATAAATCACGCGTCTGTTCAAACTGAGCCTGAAGTGGTGCCAACGCCTGCTCCACGGATGCAAGCGTTGATTCCTGTGCTGCAACATCCGCATTTGACACATCACCCAGCTTGTACTGAGTCTGTAAAAGCCCTAGCATGTCCTTGTTGATGCTGATCATTTTATTCATCGCCATAATCTGTGAACGGAGTGATGCTTCCTGTATTGCTGCGGCAACAACGTTCGAGGCCAACGTGATATAAGTAGCTTCAAGTTGCAGCTTCTGGACAGCCACCTGTGTCTGAGCCGATTCGACCATTCTGCGGTTGAGACCGAACACATCAGGCACGTAACCCACTGTTAACTGCGCAACATGAAAATTGTAATACGCCGGTCCCACAGGATTTGTAGTCGTCTGAATTACATCACCATTGGCTTGTACCCCAGGTGAATTACCACCATAGTTACCGGCTAATTTGTTGCGTGACGGCGAATAACTCACACCAACCGTTGGATAAAAAAATCCCTGCTGAGCAACTACGTTTTCCTGCGCCTCGCGCAAAGCTGCTTGGGCGGATGTAATATTAGGATTTGTCTTGAATGCTCGCTCAATTAACGAATTAAGTTTGGATGATCCAAATATCCTCCACCAGTCAAAAGGAACGTCAGATTTCGGATTGAATCGCTGCGAAACTCCGGCCAGAACCGGCGCGGAAGCAGTTGTTTCGGATATAGCTTTGGTCGGCGAGTAATCTGTTGCTTTGGGGGCATCAGGTTTCTTGAAATCGGGTCCCACTACACAACCCGTAACAAGAGGGGCCACGATCAGATATCGGCAGCTAATACTTACAGCACGGCGCAATTTCGAAAATGGTTTCATCATAATCATGCCTTTGTAACGGCCTCCTTCAGGGGTGATTCACGTCTGGAAAAAAGATCAATCAACAGTGGCAAGATGATCAATACCAACACGGGTGCCAGCAAAATTCCACCAACCACCACAAGCGCCAACGGCTTTTGCACCTGCGATCCGATGCCATTCGCAAAGGCCGCTGGCAAGAGGCCGACACACGCCGCACAACAGGTCATCATGACGGGTCTCAGTCTGGTTTGACATGAACTTCTGATGGCTTGTGAACGCTCCACACCCGTTTCAATGATCTGGTTAAAATAGGTCAACACGATAATACCTTCCATGACAGAAATACCGAACAGCCCAATAAATCCGATGGCTGCAGACACACTGAAAGGGGTGCCAGTCAGATAAAGTGCGAAAATTCCGCCTATCAGAGCCATCGGCATCACGCTTGCCGCCAGCAAAGTATCGGTAACTGAACTGAAATTAAAAAACAGCAACAACAGGATGAGTCCAATGCTCAACGGAACGACGATTTTTAGGCGGTCCATCGCATCATTCATTTGTCCGAATTCACCTACCCATTCCATCCGGTAACCGCCGGGTATTTTCACCTGTTCGGCTACCTTACGTTGGGCTTCCATGACTGCCCCGCCCAAATCACGGCCGCGCACGCTGAATTTGATCGGTATGTAGCGTTCCTGATTTTCTCGATAGATGAAGGATGCACCTGAAACCAGATTGACATTCGTCACCTCAGTCAATGGCACCGGGATCACGCCGTTGCCATTCGGGTTTGGCGCGCCTATGGTAATGCGTTTGATCGAATCCAGACTCTGACGATAATTAGGAGCCAGACGTACAACCATTGGGAAATTGCGGTCACTGCCATCTTCATACAAATTGCCTGCTGCCTGACCGCCAATGGCCGCCTGTACCGTTGAATTAATATCGCCTGGCGCGAGACCATAACGTGCAGCCCGAACACGATCGATGTCTATCTTGACTGTCGGTTGCCCAAGCGCCCTAAAAATCGACAAGTCGGCAATGCCAGGCACGGTCGCCATCACATCCTGTATCTGTTTGGCCGTTTTTTCCAGCGTGGCCAGATCGTTTCCATAAAGCTTGACTGAGTTTTGACCCTTCACACCAGATGATGCTTCTTCCACATTGTCTTCGATGTATTGCGAAAAGTTGAACTCAACCCCCGGAAACGCTGCCTGCATCTTGTTGCTTAGGTCTTCAGTCAGTTTCTCCTTGTTAACTCCTTTGGGCCATTTGTCAAAAGGAAGCAAGGGGACAAAAAATTCAGCATTGAAAAATCCGGTCGCATCCGTTCCGTCATCCGGTCGTCCATCCTGCGAAATGACGGTTTGCACTTCAGGATAACTTTTGATCAGCGTGCGCATCCGGTTGGCATATGCATTGCTTTCTTCCAGCGAAATTGAGGCCGGCATTGACGCGCGTATCCACAAGTTGCCTTCTTCGAGTTTCGGCATAAATTCAAGCCCTAAAGAATGAACAGCGAACCCTGCGAGCAAGACTAAAACTGCCGCCCCTGAAAGCATCAACAATCTATTTGCAAGGGCGAATCCAATCACCGGGGTATAGATGCGACGCATCCATTCCACCGCGACTGTTTCTCTCTCTGTGACATGCGCTGGCAACAGCAGGGAACTCAAAGCCGGTGCAATAGTAAACGTCGCAATCAGGCCACCTACGATAGCGTACGCATAAGTCGATGCCATGGGGCCAAAAATATGGCCTTCGACGCCGCTCAGGGTAAACAACGGAATGAATCCTGCAATGATGATGGTAGCGGAGAAGAAAATTGATCGATTAACTTCGGTCGCAGCAAAGGCAATGTGAGCCAATTTTCCATGCAGCGAATTGTCAGGACGAATATGCAACATGAAGAGCGGCGCTTCTGCATGTGTTTTTTCCTTGCTTTCCGCGAGGTGCCTGAAAATATTTTCCACCATGATCACTGTCGCATCGACAATCAGACCAAAATCAATGGCGCCAACAGACAACAAATTTGCAGACTCGCCACGCAGGGTCATGATGATGATGGCAAAAAACATGGCAAACGGAATCGTTGCACTGACAATGATTGCACTGCGTAGATTGCCAAGAAAAACCCACTGCACAAAGAAAATCAGCACAATGCCAAACAAGAGATTCTCGATAACGGTATGTGTGGTAATGCTGATCAACTCACTACGGTCATAGATGCGCTCGATGTGTACGCCCGGCGGCAATATCCCGGATTGATTGATTTTGGCAAGCTCGGCCTCTACACGCTTGATAGTCGGAGTGCTTTGTTCACCCCTCCGCATCAGAACGATACCTTGCACAATGTCGTCGTCCTGATCGTTACCTGCAACACCCAAACGTGGCAGATTGCCGACGCTGACCGTGGCGATGTCGCGGACAAAAACAGGCGTGCTATTGCTCACGGTGATCATTGTGTTGCGGATATCATCCATGGAATGAATGAGACCAATACCTCGTACGACCGCCGCCTGCGGCCCAAAATTGACCGTTTGACCACCCACATTAAGGTTGCTGTTATTCAATATTTGCAACACCTGCGGGACAGTTAGACCGTAATGGATCAGTTTTGACTGGTCAATGCTGATCTCATAGTCTTTGGTTTTGCCACCCCAGCCATTGACATCGATCACTCCGGGCACCGCCTTAAAGCGCCTTTCAAGCATCCAGTCCTCAATAGTCTTCAAGTCCTGCACCGAATATCCAGGTGGACCATACACACGGTAGCGCAATATTTCGCCTATCGGGCTTTCCGGTGAAATCCCGGGTATAGCCCCATTGGGCAAAGGCGCCAATTGGGATAAACGGTTGATGACCTGTTGTTCGGCATCCTTGTAGCTAATGTCATAGGTGAACTGCACCTTGACGTCAGACAGGCCGAACAATGAGATGGTGCGTACTGTTGTTACATGTGGAATGCCAGCCAGTTGGATTTCGAGTGGGATAGTGATGTAGCGCTCGATTTCTTCAGCCGACTGACCTGTGCTTTGGGTGACAATATCGACCAGCGGCGGAACCGGGTCAGGATAGGCTTCGATGTTAAGTTTAGCAAAGCTGAAAATACCTGCGGCAAATAGCGTTGCCATCATCAGCATGATGGCGGTTCTTTGTTTGAGTGCGAATATTACAACACGATTCATTGATTGCTCCCTCCGGCAGCACGATCAATGAACAAAGTGCCTCGAGTGACAATTTTCTCTGCCGCGGAAAGACCAGAAGCTATTTCAATAAAATTGCCACTTATTCGTCCTATGCGGACAGGGCGTATCGCCAGTGTGCCATCACTATTTGCAACAAAAACATGCGCCTCGCTTCCCTCATACACAACAGCACTTTGTGGCACGCCGATAGCTTTTATCTCACCACTGGTTACGATGCTGAAATTTGCAAACATCATCGGCTTTAAGGCGCCATCGTTATTGTTGATTTCTGCACGTACCAGCAAACGGTGAGTATTTGCATCCATCGCCGGGGCAACCCAGGATAATTTCGCTTTGAAGATTCGGCCCGGGAAGGCCAGCACATGCACTTCTACTGGCAATCCGACATGCATGAGAGGCGCGTCTTCCTCACGTACATTGGCAATCATGTATACCGTAGATAAATTCCCTATCGTATATACAGGAACGGTGGCCCCGCCCGATGCGCTTTGGATGTACTGACCGACACCCACCTGACGCTGCGTCACGGTGCCGGAGACGGGCGCTTTCACCAAGGCTTCCGGGTTAATCTCAGATGTATTTGTTCCATTTTCGAGTGCGGTGATCTCATGTTCGGATTTACCCAGAATGCTCAATTGATTACGCGCCGCCTGCAGATTACCTTGCGCCGTGACTAGATCGGATTGACTTTGCAACCAGTCTTTCATTGCGCCGGCCTTTGCGAGATATAGTTCGCGTTGACGCGCCTCAGCGGCAGTTGCGAGCGAAACCTGTGCATGCGCTGCGACCAGTGCACTCTTCGCCTGAACGAATTCAGTTGCCGCCACCGTCATTAACGGATCGCCTTTCTTAACGATATCTCCAAGTTGTGCGATCACTCGCATCACTTGGCCGGAATAAGGTGAAAAAACCGGCGTCGTCGTATCATCGTTATAGGCAATGGCACCATCGGTCAGCTGCTCGCTACGAAAATTCATCAGTTGTACTTGTGAAATAGCCAGCGTATCCAGTTGCGCCTTGCTTGGCCGAAAAGTGCCGGTTGGCTCTGCTTTAACTGGCTGCACAGTAGTCGTGCCAGACGTGAAATGGGTTACCCAAAACCCGCCTGCCAGCAGCGCAACAATGCCTATAATTGCAAACACTTGAACCCTGAGCGGCAAGGTAACAGGTTCGCGAATAGTTTTTTCTGCATGAGTATCAGTAGGCTTAGTCATATTGTCGCTTTAAGGAGAGTCAAGGTGAGCATCCGGTAAAAACCAGCACACTTTACAGAAACAACCTTGCAGCAATATGTGCGGAACCTTTCATAAAGCTTGCATACCAATAAATTTGCCCTAAACATTGCAATAGCGGGCCCTGTTCAACAGACAACTCGTTATTGCTGGGGTAAACTCAATCGAAAATTTAAATACTCTCTGCTCATGCGTATATTATTGGTTGAAGACGATCCTCTCTTGGGAAAAACCACCGTCAGAGCTATGCAGTCCCAGCAATGGGCTGTTGATTGGACACGTGAGGGCGAGTCCGTTTTGAATGCGGTAAGACTGGCCGTTTACGATGTCATCGTTCTGGATGTAGGGTTGCCCGGGATGGATGGCTTTAGAACACTGCAAGGCTTGCGCGCCTGTGGCAACACACAACCCGTTTTGATGCTGACAGCACGGGACGCAGTAGAAGATCGCGTATATGGCTTGGAACTCGGCGCTGACGATTATCTGGTCAAACCCTTTGCATTGACTGAACTAGTGGCTCGCATTCAAGCACTCACTCGGCGTCTTCACGCACGCCAGCATAACGAGATACTTCTCGGCACGTTACGCGTGGATCTGACAGCTAAACGTGCTTTTCTTGCAGACAGTCCTTTTGAACTTTTGCCTCGCGAATGGGCCGTGCTCGTTCATCTATTGAATCATGCAGGTAAGGTCGTTAGTAAAGAACAAATTCTGGGCGCAATTTCCGGATGGAACGAAACATTATCTAGTAATGCTATCGAGGTTTATATTTCCCGCCTGCGCACTAAAATTGCACCGGCTGGCGTTGCCATCCGGACAATTCGTGGTTTTGGCTATCTCATGGAAGAATCCGCAGATGACCTCCAGTCTTAAACGGCAACTACTACTCTGGCTGCTGTTACCCATGCTGATCATAACGCCTGTGGCAGCATCACTCCAATATTGGCTCGTACTCTCTCCGGCAAAGCTGGAATTTGATCACCAACTCGGTGACTTTGCCATCGCCATTGCAAGTTTTTTGAAAGTAAAAGACAACAGGTTACGATTTGAGATGAATGCAGAAACCGAACATCTGCTCCGCACAGATCAACTTGACAAGGAATTCTTCCTCGTTTTAGGTCCGAGTGGAGAGCTCATTGCGGGTGATGCACTACTGGATACGCCGGAAATGGGAATCCAGGCAGGCGAATTTCGCTATGTCGACAGAAAAATAAACAAACGCGTATTACGCATGGTGGTATATGGCGTACCTTGTGGAAAATATGTCTGTCAGATACGTATTGCCGAAACACTCGTCAAACGAAATAAAGTGCAGGCACAGGCGTTAATTACTACGCTCATATCCATATTTATACTGAGCCTAACCACCATGGGTGTGATGCTTGTGGCTGTACAGCATGGACTGAAGCCTCTTCAAGATATTCGCAATCAACTTGCACAGCGCACTTTTGATGATATGCGCGCTTTGGACCTGCCCCATGCGCCAAGTGAATTAAAACCGCTCATCAGTACACTTAATCAACTGTTTAAACGACTTGCTGATGCAAACACGGTTCAAAAGGCTTTTCTAGCAGATGCTGCTCACCAGTTGCGTACTCCTTTGACTGCGCTTCAAACTGAGTCTGAATTGGCTTTACTGGAACCCCATCCGGCATCTTTGCATCCTACTCTCGAACGCCTGCATCATTCCGCATGCCGTGCCGGTAAATTAGCAAACCAATTTTTAATGATAGCCAGAGCAGACAACGACCAGAATTCAGTGGAATATTCCTGCATCGACCTTAAAGAGATTGGCGCGAGGGCTGCAAATGAATGGTCCAGAAGGGCATTCTCATCAGGCATCGATCTCGGATTTCAATTGGAAAGCGCAGTCGTTAAGGGGCAACCTATCTTGCTCCAGGAGTTGCTTTCAAATCTGATACACAACTCGATTGAACATGCAGGTAATGGCACTCAAGTCACAGTAAGGACTCATATTTTAGAGCATGAGGCCATACTTTCAGTAGAGGATGATGGACCAGGAATTGAAGAAGGAGATCGTCAAAAAGTGCTGCAACGTTTTTTTCGTGGTGGACATGCAAAGGGCTTTGGTAGCGGTCTGGGCCTCGCGATTGTCAATGATATAGCGCGTATTCATAACGCGAAAGTCACATTAACCGTAGGCAATAATAATAAAGGACTATTGGTTTGCGTAGCTTTTAACTGCACTGCCTAAACTGGCTATATATATCTTGTTCATCTGACTTTTGCATGGGTTAAGGGTACGCTATCGCTCATGTCTTGCATGGGAGAGGCTTAATGGAAAGCGAAGAACTACATCGGCATCTGCTTGGATTGACGGAGCCATGGACGGTAAAGCGTGTCGAGTTGAATATGGTGCAGAAGCACGTTGACGTATACGTTGGGTATACGCCTTCTGTTCCTTGATTTGGTGCTGATTGATCTTTAATTGATTAGAATACAAATCCGAGAACCACCCCATACTGGATGCCAATGCCATTGGTCTTTTGACTTGCGATGCTTCCGTTAAAATTGAAGACTCCAATTTCCGGAGTTATAGAGATATTCTCCTTGAGCTTGATTTTTACCCCTGCTCCGGGCCCATATGCTTGGAAATGATTGGCGCTCGCGCCTCCATTGGCGGAAGGAATCTCGGTATAAACATACCGAAGATCCGCAAATGCGGTATAACCCGGTGTCACTTGATGACTGACAATCATATCGACACCAGGGCTCCAAGCATTCTTTGATTGCCCCTGGATATCCAGATAGGCATAACCCACACCTGCCAAAACTGCGACCTGCCAAGGATTTCCCTTATCTGTCAATCGATGTTTTACGTCGATCTCCGCACCAAGCGAGGGCCCAACACTGGAATAAGGCAGCGCCACCGTTGCAAGCCGATAACCAACATCCCAACTGTCCGTCAGTCCTGTGCGGACTCCTGCGTGCGCCAAGAAAGGCGTGAAGCTATCATGGCGAGGTTCACCAACAGATGACCATTGACCGCCAGTCCCAGCAATTGCCGAGTACAATCCGGGTGCAACAGTCTCGGCTGGAGAAAATCCAAGAAGCCATGACCCGGCAAATGCGGCAGATGAGCAGGAAGTGGCCACAAAAAGCAGTATGCCTTGAATATATTTCTTGTATTCCATATTTTTCTTTCAGAAGGATTTGATCAATGATTGATTCTTTTATGGACTAAATTTTTACGCTCACATCGAAACGTCGCACCAAGGCAGCAAAGAATTGTGAAAAGCCCCCCCCGCCAAGGCCCTCAACGTTCCCAGATGCAGGAAATTAGGTGCCATTTGCCATAGGGAATAACGCGCTGTTGAAGGTGTACTCATGTCACACCTGTTGGTTTCGACTGTGGGTCGCGTTCAAACATGGCCCACAGACCATCGAATACGGTGCTGGCGGCAGCGAGCAATTGATCGTCGTCACTAAGAAGGTTACGCAATCCTGCCAGCACAGCTTCAACCCCGGCAGCTTCGGGCGGTTGCGGTCCTCCAACGTCGAGGAAGTGTACCAACTGTCCAAAACGAACAATGGAAGGTTCACTTAAAGAGAAACAGGCCGCTAGCACCTCGAAGGTCACTCGGCCATCCACGTGGCTAAATGCCGCTCCGTCGAAATCGAAGCTCAGCGCATCAGCAGGGCAATCCCCCGGAGATGCCAACCAAATCAGGCTAGCATGCGGATCAATGAAGCGTCGGATCAGCCAAGCGCTGGCCAGGCGGTCCACCCACGGACGCGCACGGGTAGCCCAAGTGCGTCCCAAATAGTCTTCCTTTCGCAAACAGGGAATCAATGCTGTCGTTTCCTGTGGTTCATCCGGCGACAGCGCCCGAGCGCAGGCCAGTTCCAGATCGCGTAGGGCGCTCTCGGCTTGATGCTGCGGGTCGCCAGGGAAGAAGTCGATTGCTGCTAGGGTGCCAAACGATTTGCGCAACTTTCGTGCTTGTCGTAAAACATCCTGCACAGTCTCGCTGGCAAGTTCTTGCCGGGCGCGGTCAACATCGGCAAGTAGAGAGGCGAAGTCATCGCTTCGGTCAAACAAGGCCGCGAAGTCTGCGCCATAAGGTTCCGCCACCCGCAACACATGGGCAACACCGCCGGCCTCGCGCACATCACCCGCCAAGTTGTTCAGAGTTGTGCGGCAGTCTTCACGCTCTGGCATGAGATACACCCCATCTCGTAGCACGGCGGCACCCGACGACTTGAGTCCACGCCAAGCGCGTTGACGTGCGGTGGCGGTCTCGGTCGGCATAGAAAGGATAAGGGCAAGCAGCTTCATGAGTAGAATTTACTACATAATAGTAGATTATTCTACATTTTTTTATGTTGCATGACTTCCTGTCAAACAAACATTCCGCCTTCTAATGATCCATCGTCATGACTTGCTTAGGACAAAAGTGGTTTAAAATGAACAAAATATGCCTCATCATTCTCGAATGGATCTGGCCTGATCAATAGGCAACAATAAGCGAACAAATCCTCTACCAAGCCCTTTAAATGTGGGAACTTTCCAGTATGTTGAACTTCCATGGCCGCTGGGTGAATGTATTTTTTGCCCTTATGGCACTAGAGCTGAGTGGATGCGTTACCACTGCCAATCTACCACTCAGCCGAGCACAGATGAAGACGCCCATCAAGGTATTGGTGGTGCAGGAACCGATGGCGGTAGATGCAGCCCGACTTCAAGCTGTATTTATCCCGGACATTAAACCGGCGTTACCCATTTCAGACGAGCGCCTCCAGCAGGCCATAAAACATGCGCAAGAGCATGCTTCGACTGCAATGGAGGCGATTATGGCCGGGGAGCCTAGACTCATCATCATGGGACCACAGGCAGAACAAAAGCAGCTTATCGATCAGATCCGGGACCAGGGCATAGGAAGCGCCATGACACAGGAGGAAGCAGATCGTCTCCAAGAGGCCACGGGGGCGGACGCATTACTACGATTCGCCATAACGGATTACGGTCTGACACCGCGTTCCTGGCGAAATGGCTACATTGTCTTTGAGGTCGCGTCGACGCTAGCAGTTACAGCGGTGATTGCCTATTCCGGACATGCTGCTGCAAAAGCCGCGGCGGGAATTTATCTGACGCAGGAGACGGTTGAAGAAGCGGCAGAGGCGTATGCCGGTTTCTGGGCACTAGATGAAGTATCCCGCCCCGTCAGAATCGAAGCTGAGTTAATCCGCCTGCACCCGGTCACTACACTATGGAAAACCAGCGATACGGGGTTCTCCGACACAAGCTTATCCAGGCTTGTCAGGAAGGTCGGGGCGGACGAGCGCGACAGACAATTGAACCAGGCGACTGACGAGGCCATCAGGAAAATTGCGTCCGATCTGTCTAACGCCTTTGAGCGCAGAAATCCAGAACCATGAACTGTTCTAGACTTATGTGTGCAACATGCTGAACAATGCAAGCAACCTGTCAAGGGTGCCCGGCATCATTGCACTTGCCAAAACATTCGGACTTGAAGCGGTGGCCGAGGGCATAGAGACTACAAATATTTACCAGAAACTGCTGGGCATGGGTTGCGAGATCGGACAAGGTTGCGGCATTGCACACCCTATGCCTGCACTTGAACTCGGCAGCTTCAGGCTTGAAGATCTGCACAAGGCTTAAAAAGAGAAGAATACTTCTCATTTGCAAGCATCAAGTGCCTAAAAATTGGTGGTATTCGCATTTCTGGTTTTCAATGCGCTGCATTTTTCTGCGGTTTCTCCAGTATCGACAAGCGCTGTTCCTCCGCCACACTCGCAATCTCATTCTGTTTGTCTTCGGGAGGAATCACGCATAGGCCATCGCTTACCTGCGATATCAATTGCGGTGTAACAGGCAGCCTTGCAACGTTGCCGATATAGGTGCCAGCCAGCACTAGATCGGGATTGCGCTTTTCAAGTTCAACCTGATAATTGGCAAGGAGCAGAATTGCCGATGCGGGCAGCTTTGCGCCCGGCGCAAGCAGGCTTCTCGCTTCCCTGAAACGTACAAGGTTTTTTCCGCTCAGACGATTGCCTGCATTGAGTTTCCCCATATCACCGCAGCGCGCCTCGCCGACAAGGTGGAAAGCGGTGCCTGCTCCCCCACCCCCTCCTGTATTGAACCCGGGATCAGTAGAAGCAATTCCGTCCGTCCCCTCAGTGCCTCCGCTATCCCCCTCGCCTGGGAGAGTCCACCCGCCCCAATAGCGAAACTGGTTGCGGAACTGATTGCGATGCCTTGAAACCTCGCCATTTCCGCCCAGCGCATTTTCTCCAGGCCCTTCCAGAATCTGGTCTGATCCGACGATACCTGAACCGCCGCCGAATCGCTGGCTGGGTCCCGGGTTATTCATGTTTTCCTTGCTGTTGCCATGCACGCCTGATGCATGGCCCTGATGATCCGCACTGAGCCCGTGCCTCAACTTTAGCCCACCGCTGCCATGTCCTCCGCCGCCTTCACCTCCCTTGCCGCCGCTTTGTCCGCTGCCTTCTTCGCCTCCCTTGCCACCGCTGTGCCCTCCGCCTTCGCCTCCCTTGCCGCCGCTGTGCCCTCCGCCCTCTCCTCCCTTACCACCTTCTCCTCCCTTACCACCAGCGCCGCTGTCATGCCCTCCGCCTCCTTCATCCGCCGCCAGGGCATAACCTGGAAACCCAATATTCAGAAAACAGGCTGCGGCCACTGCCAGCAGTGCACATTTCCACGGCTTGATCATTGAATTTTTCATGATGATTTCCTGATTCATGGGTTAACGCAAGCCATGTACACTCGCGTTAACCCGTCTTGCATTTTCCGCTTCTTATCTTTATTCACCGCTGTGCACAGCGAGTATGTCCTGTCTGACCTGATCGGCTTCAGCCGCCAGATCTGCCGCGCTGATATAGGAGGGAAGCGTAAGCTTCAATATCGTATTGACGGCAGTGACTGTGTCAGCGGTGATCGGAATCTCCTTATCCGATGCGCTGCCCAAGAAAACGGCCAGCAGCAGCTCCGTATTGCTTTGGGTGACCGTGATCTTGCTGCCATCGCCGATTTTCCCATCCACCAGGATATCCTTGTAAAGCGCGAGATTT
This sequence comes from Pseudomonadota bacterium, assembly GCA_021787435.1. Taxonomy (GTDB): domain Bacteria; phylum Pseudomonadota; class Gammaproteobacteria; order Burkholderiales; family Gallionellaceae; genus Gallionella. Next base: position 15,575 of record JAJYLY010000027.1, read on the forward strand.
TCCAATGGAGAATCGACGCGCACGAAGGAAGCACCGCTCGGCAAGGTTCCCGTTTTGATTGCATTCAAAATATCTGTCAGGCTGGTCAGTTGGTACAGTGAGTAATCCATGGTGGACAATGCTTCCGCGAGGGATTTGTCCAGAACATGTGCAGGTGCACGTGCAACACTCAACCGTCCAAGTTCAACGTCTGCGGGCAGCGCATCCTGTGACCAAGAAGGTTTGCCGCGGCTTCCTTCCGGCCTGTTTGAATTGGCGCCGCCGCCATAACGCGGGCCCTGAGCATCGCTGTCGCTGGAAGGTCCGCCCTGACCGGAACCCTTTCCGCCTATTGCCCCTTTTTGTCCACTGGAGCCCATTTGACCCTGATCCGATTGCCCCGCCTGGCCTTTAGGGCCACTACCGTCACCGGCATAAGCTGCCGGGATAATGTGGGCAGAAACCGTGACCAACGCTGCCAATGCAAAACCGGATATGAACGAATTCTTGAATTGAATGGTATGTCTCATGATGCTATCTCCTGTATAAGTTGGCGCATTAAATGGATGTCACTCCCCACCGTCGTCACCCTGGGGACAAGGCGAAGGCAAGCCGGAAAAAAAGGATATTGCGGCTGAAGTCTTCCAACGAGTAATCGGACTTCATGAATCGATGCTGGTAACTCGTATCCAGAAAGATGCCGCGACTCAACTTGTAAACAGTGCCAAACCCTATCCCCGTATAATTGTCAGTACGCGAAAAACCCATAAATTCGTTTCTTGAGTAGGAAAGATTCGCACTTGCAGACAGCCGTTCGGTGTATTTGTGGTTTACCGTCAATCCGGTATAGGTGTTCACATAGCTTGATGCAGGCAGTACGACTGGAACAGTCTGGAAGACCGTCGTCTCTTCTATGGTTCTGTCCAGATAGGCGTTCAGCGTGGTCACAGGGGACTCATACCAGTCCGCATTTGCACCGATCATGGGCGTGCTGACATTGCCCAGCCGTGCATCTTGGTAACGCTGAGTCATATGCCCGACAAAGGCATCGAGCCTCAGCTGATGCGGAATATTGATGCGGCTGCCGACAAGGAATCGCTCGCCGTTCGAATCTCTGTAATAACCCGCATCGTCAGGCACATTCTGGTAACGCCTGTCGTCCACTGCGCTTTGCAGATACACCTCTGAATATGGCGAGAGTTCATAGGCAAAGCGCGCGCCACCCGTATAAATTGTCCGATTTCTGTCCTGATTGTTGATGACCCCATAAGTAAACGGAACATTCGAAAAATCCAGCTTCTGCGCGGTTCCTCCTACGCGCACGGAAAGCCTGTCAAACTGCCTGAACCAACCTGCATATCCTTTCAGAGCCTGATACTCCGTCGGAAAATATCCGTTGCGAAAATCCGGAGACTCCCTATCTTCATGTTCCTGCGCCTTGCGCAATCCACCATACACATTCGTATCAGCGCTAATGTCATAGCGCCCTTCCGCGCCGTAATGGTAATCATTGGAATTCTGAGAAGTCTGGGACTGGTATCTGGCAAGGTCGCCGCCCGCTTCGAATTTCAGGACATGTTCCGACCAGTTCGACTGCACCCAGACTGTGGGCGAAAAAATCGTAGCAAAGTCTGCAATCTTGTTTGTCTGGGTTGCATAGACGTTGTCATCGTACATTTCCGATACAACGATTTCCGGAGAAACGGTAAAAGAGTCGAGCGTATATGATTGCGCTGCCGACTGAGGCTCCTTCAGTGGAACGATCTTCCTCCCTGGGGGAGGCCCGGGTTCCCCGGCGGCTGTTCCCGAAGGCTGGGTCACAAGTGTGTCGGGCACATCCTGCGCATAGGCATCACAAACTGCCATACAGGCAAGCGCTACGCTGACTGCAACCGAAGAATATTTCATATTTTCCTTGGTATCTTCAATAGCCGCAGATCTCACGGATTGCCTTCAAGCCATCAACAATCCCGAATCCGAATCCAAGTTCAATTTCTATTCATATCCCCGATTCAATCCCTGGTCTGGGAGCGATCCTGGATTTGGTTCTGATCCCTGGTCTGGGAGCGATCCTGGATTTGGTTCTGATCCCTAGTCTGCGAGCGATCCTGGATTTGGTTCTGATCCCTGGTCTGGGAGCGATCCTGGATCTGGTTCTGATCCCTGGTCTGGGAGCGATCCTGGATTTGGTTCTGATCCCTGGTCTGCGAGCGATCCTGGGTCTGATTCTGATCCCTGATCTGCGAGCGATCCTGAGTCTTCTCCTGTTTTTTTGCGCGAATTTTCTTATGGACTTTCTGCTGATCATCCATCATCCGTCCCTGCCCCATGTCAGATGGCCCCATCCCGCCGCCAAACCCACCACCCCCACCGCCGCCACCGCCACCTCCCCTAGCAAAGGAAACAGGCGCAAATCCTAAACACAATGCAAGCAATGCGAATGACAAGTATGATTTTTTCACCGTAGACTCCTTCTGATTAGTGTTTCACTGCTAAAACTAACCTTACTGACAGGTCAGAAAAACGAACTAGATTAATTTTATTTAATGAAACATCAAGTAAACATCAGGCAATCCTGATTTTTATTTAGGACGCACCCTATAGTCACAGGAATTCCCTTGCAGAAAACCGGAAGATTTTCAGAGGCGCGCCAGATAAGGGCTATCCAACATCTTCGGAAGGTATCTCAAGGAACAGGGGTTCGCGGCTTGCCGGATGCGCTGGCCTGAGGATCTGATTACCTGCGCTATAATGAAAGCCCGAGGTTCAGATAGCCCGCGAGATCCACACATCCGCTGATCAATGAATATCGTCCACCAGACCGTGCGTTCCCACCCCCGTCTAAGCTTCGCGCTCGCCGCGGGTCTGGTAGCGGGCACCGCCTATCCGCTGTCGGACAGCATCATTACTCAGGCCCTCATCGGCTGGAATGTCATTGCATGGTCCTACCTGCTTCTCATGGGCTGGCTGATGGCGCGTGCAAGTCACGCCAGGGTGCGCCTGATCGCGGAGCAGGAAGACAAGGGCGCGATCGCAATTCTTGTAATCATGTCGCTTGGCGCATTGGCAAGCCTGGCTGCGATCATTCTCGAGCTCTCCACTGTCCGCAGCCTGCCGCTGGGCGCAAGGATGACCCATTATGCCTTCACCATCTCCACCGTTCTGGGCTCATGGTTCCTGCTGGGAACCCTGTTCACCTTCCATTATGCGAGAATTTTCTACAGGTCGCCCGCCGATAACCGGGCGCTTAAATTCCCCGACAGTCAGGAGAGTCTGAATTATTGGGATTTCCTTTATTTTTCTTTCACCATTGCGGTAGCAGCCCAGACCTCGGACATCTCTGTCATGTCACGCTCGTTGCGCAAGACTGTGCTTGCCCAGTCCATCCTGAGCTTTCTGTTCAATGTCGCCATCATTGGCCTTTCCATCAATATCGCGGCAAGCCTAGTAGGCAGCTGACCAGCGGGCTAGCCACGAAACCCATGGCACATGCCTCCGAGTGCGCCAAATTCTGATTTGCTGTCATGTGACATGGGATCACAGGTTTTCTGCAGAAATCCCCGTACCCGGATTGTGCTTTGCCCATTTATCCATCAAAGCCGTAAAACATCGGGGTTAAGCCCGGTGATATAAGGCTCTGATTGTGAGAGAATCCATGCTTTTGAAGTCAACCAAAACTGTCTGTCATTCGTTGATGTAACTATGGCAACTACCGTAAAGACGCTCAAAGTCAGAGTTAAGGATAAGCATGCAAAAGTGCTGTCCCAATGGGCGTTCGAAGTCAATCAGGTGTGGAATGCAGCGAATGAGCAAAGCGCTGAATTTTCCAGAGTGCCCATTCCCGGTTTCGGCTATATGAACTGCGGAACTTCCGAGTTTGATCTGAACACCGAACTCAAGACTCTTAGGATCGAGCGCGGACTTTCGATTGGCGCTGCGACGGTACAGAGCGTCATCGGCCAACATGCCAAATCCCGCAAGCAATTCAAAAAGTCAAAATTGCATTGGCGCTGCTCTGGTGGCGCTAAACGTGCGCTTGGATGGATACCGTTCAAAAAGGCCGGCATCAAGCTTGTGAATGGACGGATCCGCTTTTGCGGTCAATTGTTCGGGATATGGGATAGCTATGGCCTGGCGAAACACAACCTCGGTACGGGATCGTTCTCCGAGGACGCGCGCGGACGCTGGTATTTCAATACAATGGTTGAAGTGGAAAATGAACGCTCACAGGGCCAATCCTCCATAGGGATTGATCTGGGCTTGAAGACGGTCGCAACCTGCTCAACCGGCGCTATACTGGATCGTCGTTACCTCACCAACGAATTCGCGCAGCAATTGGCGACC
>JAJYLY010000028.1:0-13303 GCA_021787435.1 Pseudomonadota bacterium
CGCCAGCCTCGATGGACCCCACAGCCTCGATGGACCCCACAGCCTTGATGTACCCGCCAGCCTCGATGTGCTCGCCAGCCTCGATGGACCAGCCAGCCTCGATGTGCTCGCCAGCCTCGATGGACCCGCCAGCCTCGATGGACCCGCCTGCCTCGATGTACCCCACAGCCTCGATGGACCCGCCTGCCTCGATGTACCCCACAGCCTCGATGGACCCGCCAGCCTCGATGGACCCCACAGCCTCGATGGACCCCACAGCCTTGATGTACCCGCCAGCCTCGATGGACCAGCCAGCCTTGATGTTGCACCTGAAAATAATATGGCCGTCAAATTTCAATAGGCCGCCAATAACAAGTGCTTCTGCTTGGTCTTGCGTTTCAATGATTAGCTTTTCCATTCCTCGCTCCTTTGTTTGTAAACCTTCATCAGCCTGCCTACTCACCCCACCACAATTAGGTTTTCTGCCAAGACCGGACTGGCCTAGTCCGTTTAATCCGATTCCCTGCGCCTTTTCGAGTCTCGGCCTCTTGTTGCTGGCAGCGTGTTCTGCTGCATTGGGGGAACTTTAATCCTTCTAACCTCCCTTGTCAACCCTATTTTATAATTTATTTGCTAAATCATTATCGTTATGGTTTAATGAGGCCGTTACAACAAAGGAGATGAAAATGGAAATGCACGAAATAATCGAAGTTGCCAGGCTGCGCAGGCAGGCGATCCTCTCGGAATTTGAGGAAACCAAAGCAAAGATTCCCGTCCTAACGGTGACTAAATTTGCCAAGCAACATGGCATGACACCTGAGAGGATGGGGCAGATTTTGAATAAGGCGAGGGGTGAACGTGATGAAATATGAGGATTTCATATTACGAAAGAAGCATGCCGGATCTGAATATGGATTTGAGCCAACTTTCTTTCCTGATAAGTCTTTTGATTTTCAAAATTTCATCATAGATAAATCAGTCAGGAAGGGTCGGGGAGCAATATTTGCAGATACAGGACTCGGGAAAACATTAATGCAGTTGGCGATTGCATTCAATATTGTGCTGAAAACCAATAAGTACGTTTTAATATTGACTCCGTTGGCGGTTGCTTTTCAATTTCTGGAAGAGGCGAAAAATCTAGGCATTGATGATATCGAGCATTGTAAGGACGGTAAGTTTTCCAAAAAAATCGTCGTTTGCAATTATGAGCGACTGCATTTATTAAACGCATCTGATTTTATTTGTGTCATGCTCGATGAGTCCAGTATTCTGAAAAACTTTAACGGGAAAATACGCGATCAAATTATAGCCTTTATGAAAAAATCGGAGTACAGATTTTTATCCACGGCAACGCCATCCCCTAATGATTTTATTGAGCTTGGGAATAGTTCGGAAGCTCTTGGGTATATGGGATACATGGACATGCTCACGAAATTTTTCCGATCAAATCAGAATACATCCGATTCAAACAATCGCAACATCGGGGAAAAATTCTATTTGAAACCTCACGCTGAACGAGACTTTTTCGCCTGGGTGAACCAGTGGTCTATCATGATTAAAATGCCATCTGATATAGGCTTTAGCAACGATAGATACAATTTACCTGAACTGCACATTAACAACAATGTGGTTAAAAATGAAAGTTCATTTTGTATCAACGGACAGCAATCATTATTTGTCATGCCAGCAAAAACAATGACAGAAGTTCGGGAAGAACAAAAAAATACCATCACTGAAAGATGCGAACTGGCACATGAGAAAGCATCCGGAAAAACCTCTGTTTATTGGTGCAACCTTAACGAGGAAAGCAGTTTGCTTTCAGAAATTGATAATGAGGCCGTCGAGATCATTGGAGGTATGACTCTCGAAAGAAAAGAAGAAATACTGATTGCATTTGCCAGGGGAGAAATAAAGCGAATTATCACTAAAGCCAAAATGAGCAGCATGGGATTAAATTGGCAGCATTGCAATCATACCGTATTTTTCCCAACGTGGAGCTATGAACAATATTATCAGGCTATAAGGCGTTTTTGGCGGTTCGGACAGAGCAAGCCAGTCACATGCGATATGGTGATTAGCGAAGGTCAGGAGCGCGTTTTAGAGGCATTGAGGCAAAAGACAGATAAGGCGATTGCTTTATATGAAAGTCTCGTAAAACATGCCAATCAAGATTTCAGCCATTCCGTGCGTGAGTTCCAAAACACCGCGAAATTACCTGCCTTTTTGCAAAAAGGTGGCGTATAATAAAACCCTCAAAAGGGGGTTATATATGCCGAAGCAAAAATTCGATTGTTCGTGGTGCGGAAAAGAGGTTATGCGATGGCCGACAAATTCGGTTACTAAAAAACCAATTAAACATTTTTTCTGCGATACGTCATGCAAGGGGAAATGGCAGATTGCTCAGCGTGAAGCGCTTGGTTTCACTAAAGAATGGTTGATTGACCAGTACATCACTCATGGCAAGGATGCGAATCAGATAGGTCGTGAAATTGGAAGGGATGGAAAAAGTGTATGGAATTGGTTGGCAATGTATGAAATCCCACGCAGGGCAAGAGGGCATGATACAAGCCACTTGCCTAAAGATGGGCGTACATTCAGAGGGAAAAATCATTCTGATGAAACGCGAAAGAAATTAAGCGAACAGGCAAAAATTGATGGAAGAGTCCCATGGGGTAAAAATAATCCTCACCCACTGAAAGGAGGAAATCCAGAAAATCATCCTTGTTTTAAGGGCGGCCTGACCCCAGAAAGACAGGCGGTTTATTCTTCTCGTGAATGGATCGAAGCGGTAAAACTGGTCTGGGCTAGAGATAACGCGATATGTCAGAGATGCGGCAAACATCACAATGAAGAGAGTAATCGCGGGAAATTTCATATCCATCACATTGTGTCGTTTCAAGTGAGAGAATTGAGAACGGATCCTGGCAACCTCGTCTTACTTTGCAAAAAATGCCACAAATTCGTTCACAGTAAAGAAAATATTGATAAACAATTCATAAAGGATAGGTCTGATGTTAACAAAACAAGAAATCCATGAGCAAAATTATTCGATCTTCAATTCTGATTGCATGGAAATACTTCCAGGGATTCCATCAGAATCAATAGATTTATCCGTGTATTCTCCTCCGTTTGCTGGATTGTTCAATTATTCCAGCAGCGAGAGAGATTTTTCCAACTGCGAAAGCAAAGAACAATTCCTTGAGCAGTATGAATTTCTTGTTCAACAGATAGCCAGAGTTACAAAGCCCGGAAGAATAACGGCAGTCCATTGCACCGACGTGTTTGATAACTCCTGCAGGTTATGGGATTTTCCTCACGAGATAATCCGTATTCATGAGAAGTATGGGTTTAAATATCGTAACAGGATCACCATTTGGAAAGAGCCTTTAAAAGTTCGTATGCGCACAATGGTGAAAAGCTTGATGCACAAATTGATCGTTGAAGATTCGACTCAATGCTTTACTGCAATGCCTGATTACGTTTTGATTTTAACTAAAAATGGCGAGAATGCGGTGCCGGTAGTGCATCCTCATGGCCTTAAAAGATACGCTGGGGCCACGCCAATTTTGCCGAATATTTTACAAGCATTCAATAACGCCAATGAATGCAGATTTAGTTCAGAAGAATTATGGGAGTATCTAAAAAACAATTTCCACGATCATCAAGACCCCAAGACTAACAAGTTGTCTCATTACATATGGCAGAGATACGCTTCAAGTGTTTGGGATGATATCAGGATCGACAATGTGCTTCCGTTTCGAGATAGCCGGGAAGAGGATGATGAGAAGCACGTACACCCATTACAGCTTGATGTGATTGATCGAATTGTGGAGTTATACAGCAATCCGGGAGAAATCGTTTTAACGCCATTTATGGGTGTTGGATCGGAAATATATAGCCCAGTATCGCTAGGTAGAAAAGGAATCGGTATTGAGCTAAAGGATAGCTATTTTAAGCAAGCCAAGATTAATCTTGCATTAGTCGGGGAAAGATTTATAAATGAACAAAAAAATGTCCAAGAAATGTTATTCCAAGAAACTGCGGATATGGAAATGTAATGGACATCCTGCTCTATACATTTGCAACCGTTGGCCTATTGGGATTTCAGCAGCTTAACGTAACCCATCATAAATACAAGCTGGCAGCCGTTACGAGCTTCTGCATTGCTGCGGCGCAATATTCCATGATCGTCAGCATTCAGCATGGCGGATCATGGCTATTGATGGGGGTAGGTGGTGCTGCTGGGGTCACTTCTTCGATGTTTCTGCACAAGAGGATGCGCGAATGGATAAAATAATGAGATGTCCTTCTGGTCATCGGTGCGGCGAAAGCCATCACCGAGCCAAGCTATCCGATGATGAGGTGCGGAAGATGCGCAGCATGTATAAACCTTATGTCACGGGGATAGAGTTCATGGCCAAGCAGTTTAATTGTGGCATTTCAACTGCGCGGGATATTGTTACCTATCGCACGAGAATTAATGTTAAATGAGTTGCATTTTTCCAGAATAAGCGTAATATTTTTGCAAGGTATCGCAAGATTCCTGTTTTGCAGTCATCGGGCTTGATCACCTGATGACGGGCTGGCATCCTCTTCCCTGCCAGCCCAGCGAAACTCTACCAAATGGGAAATTAGAAGAGGTAGCAATGAACGATCAAATCAAAGCCGCACACCGATACGCCAAGCTCATCCCCAAGATGAAGCCAAAGAACAAGCGCACTGGCGTTTTAATTCTGCTGTCCAAGATCAAGAATGCGATAGGCTCAAACCATGCGTGATTACGGGAAAGTCTATTCGACGTTCTGGACTAGCCAAACAATACGTTCAATGTCAGAGGATTCGCGCAACTTAGCTATGTATCTGTTGACTTGTCCGCACAACACAATAGCCGGAGTGTTTCGTCTGCCTGATGGATATGTCTGCGACGACCTTCAATGGGAATCCGAAAGGGTTTCTAAAGGGTTCGCAGAACTGTTCGAGAAGGGTTTTGCCAGCCGTTGCGAAACAACAAAATGGGTGTGGGTAAACAAGCATCTTGAATGGAACCCACCGGAAAACCCGAACCAACGCAAAAGTGTGGAGAAAGTTGCCTCTTCCATTCCTGATCCATGTGCATGGAAGGCAGATTTTATGCGGGAGTGCTGGGGGTTGGTTTGCATTGAACAAAAAGCCTTAATCAACCCTTCGGCAACCGTTCCGAAACCAGAAGCAGTAACAGAAGCAGTAACAGAAGAAAAACCTTTAGCAATCGGCAAGCCGAATTGCCCGCATCAGGAAATCATAAACCTCTACCACGAGATTTTACCTGCAAGCCCAAGAATCAAAGATTGGACAACAGCCAGAGCCACCTCCCTACGAGCACGATGGAACGAAGGGACAGATAGGCAAACGCTGGATTACTGGAAATCGTTTTTTGAATACGTTTCTGGAATACCGTTTTTGACTGGCAAGGTTGCAACGAATGGCCGTCGCCCGTTCATTGTTTCGCTTGATTGGCTGCTGAAACCAGAGAACTTCGCAAAAGTCCGCGAGGGGAGATACGAGGATAACCAAGCATGAACGCTCCCGAACAATTCTACGTGCCGCACAGTCTGGAAGCCGAGCAATCCATCCTGGGCGGCTTGCTGATCGACAACAACGCTCTGGATCGGCTGGGCGCAATGGAAGAATCAGCGTTTTACTCTGAAGCCCATCGGCTAATCTACCGAGCCATTCGCAAGCAATCCAGCAAGTCGTGGGACGTGATCACGATTGCGGAAATGCTGGAGGCTAACGGCAAGCTGAACGCCGTGGGCGGACTGGCGTACATCGGATCGCTGGCGCAGAACGTGCCAAGCTCTGCAAACATCGGCAGGTATGCCGACATCGTGCGGGAACATGCGATGCGCAGGGAGATTATGGCGGCTGCTGCCGAGCTGACCGAGCTGGCTGCGTGCAAAAGCTCATCCGTGGAAGAGGCGATGAATCAAGCCCAGTCGCGCTTGATCGCAATCACTGACGGGGCAAAAACAGACGAGCCGCGCGCTTTAGCGGACATCATGGCTGAGCACATCAACACCATCGAGCAACGCTTGGAAGGCGGCAGAACCAAGGGCATCCCGACAGGAATTGATGACCTTGACACCATGCTCAACGGTGGTTGGCATCGCGGCCAGGTGATCGTGCTGGCGGCTCGTCCGAGCATGGGTAAGACGGCTCTTTCCCTGCACCACGCAATTCATGCTGCGAAGTGCGATTACGGCGTGCTGTATCTCAGCATGGAAATGGTGGCCAGTGAATTGGCGGATCGTGCCGTCGCTTCTCTCGGGCGCGTCAATCTCGGCGGAATACTGACGGGGAAAATGAACGAGGAAGGCTGGAACGGCGTTACCGCTGCAATCGGATCGTCGCAAAAACTTCCGTTGCATATCCTGGATCGGTCAGGGCTTAACTTCTACCAGGTTGCAACCTTTGCGCGCAGGCACAAACGCAAGCACGGGCTGGATCTGCTGGTGATTGATTACTTGCAGCTCATGTCCGGCGCGGAAGATGAAAAAAGGCATGCGCAGATCGAGGAAATCACCCGAAACCTCAAGACTCTGGCGAAGGAGTTGGATATTGCAATCGTCTTGCTGTCGCAGCTTTCACGGAAAACCGAAGAGTCCAGACGGCCAAAGTTATCGCATTTGCGCGACTCTGGATCAATCGAGCAGGACGCGGACATTGTGATTTTCATCCATCGTGAAGAGGTGGACAACCCCGAAACGCCGTGGAAGAACTACGCGGATATTCATGTCGCCAAGAACCGTCAGGGCGCGCTCGGCAGGGTAGGAGTGACCTACATCGGGCATCAGGTGCGCTTTGAGAACTTCGATGGTACGCCGCCGAATTGGGATGAGAAGCCAGCGCAAAGAGCAAGGGGGCATGCATGACCGACACCGAGACCATCGAAGAACTGGAGCTGCGCATCAAGCTGCTGTATGCCGCACTGATTAGGGCTGAATTGAAAGCGCATGGCATGAGGGAAGCAAAGCGGATTTGTGAAGAGGAAAAGCACGATGTCGAGTGAGCACAACGTAATCAGCGTTAGCGGCGGAAAAGACAGCACGGCATTGCTGTTATTGGCAATCGAGCGCCAGCCGGACAACCTGCAGGCCGTATTTGCTGACACAGGAAATGAGCATCAGCAGACATACGATTATGTTTTTTACCTTGAGCAAGAAACCGGGATTCCGATTCGATGGGTGAGGGCCGACTTTGCTGCTCGGATTGCGCATAAGCGTGAATATGTCCTTACAAAATGGGCTGAAAAGGGCGTTGCACAAAAGGATATAGACCGTGCCGCCGCTGCACTGATTCCAACCGGAAATCCATTTCTTGACTTGTGCATCTGGAAAGGTCGGTTCCCTTCAACTAAAGCCGCATTTTGCTCCGAAGAGTTGAAGCGCAACCCAATCATTAACCAGGTGCAAAAGCCATTGCTAGAGGCCGGTGATGATGTGATTAGCTGGCAGGGAATCCGTGCAGATGAAAGTTTGCGGAGATCATTTCTTGTTGAGAGTGAAATTAAGTCTGTTGAAAAGAATGGTGCGGAGCTTTGGAACTACCGGCCCATCCTGAAATGGACGGCAGAAGATGCGTTCGCCATGCACAGAAAGCATGGCATCAAACACAATCCGCTGTATGAGCAAGGCATGGGGCGGGTTGGCTGTATGCCGTGTATCAATTGTCGCAAGGATGAGTTACTTGAGATCAGCAAGCGCTTCCCTGAAGCAATTGACCGTATTGCTGATTGGGAGCATGCGGTTAAGGCGGCGAGCAAACGCGGTATGTCAACATTCTTCGCAGCGCCTTCAAATGACAACAAGTGGTCGGCAAAACAGACGATCAGAGTCATTGTTGAGTGGGCCAAAACCAGCAGGGGCGGAAAACAATACGATTTTATCCGCATCGGTGATGAGGCTGACGCACCGATGTGTTCATCAATTTATGGATTATGCGAATGACTGAGCAAGTATTCAAACTCGTGAATGAGTCCGTGCGCATGAAATGCATGGTCATGGCCCGCAATCTACCCGTAGATGGTTCGATGGAGATTGCCATACGCAAGGTTAAGAAGCTGCGATCAGGCCAGCAGAATGCTCTTCTCTGGGGCGCGAGGCTGAAAGAGATCAGCGAGCAGGCATGGATTTGCGGAAAGCAGTTTAGCGCAGACGTTTGGCATGAGCACATGAAGCGTGAATTTTTGCCGGAAGGCACTGAGCCCGACATTGACCGTCTGGTGACGAAGGGCTATCAGAAATGGGCTTGGCTGCCGAATGGAGAGCGTGATTGCATCGGCTCAACCACGAAGCTGACAACGTTGGGCATGACTAGGTACATGGAGATGTGCGAAGCCTACGCCGCGACAGAGCTGGGCGTGAGATTTTCGGCGGGGCGTGAATGAGAACCTGCAAAGCCCGCGACCCTGAAAACGGCCTTCGGTGCAATAACCGATTCATTCCTGACCGCCCATTCGTGAGATGGTGCTCTCCGCAATGTGGTGTTCACATAGCCGATGAGATGAAGGCTAAGAAAGCCGCAAAGGAGGCCAGAGAAGTGCGCTGGGCGGTTCGGCAGGCAAGGGAGAAGGCAAAGACTCGATCAGAGCACATGAAGGAAGCGCAGACCGCATTCAATGCATATATCCGCGCCCGTGATGCTCATCTGCCATGTGTGTCTTGTGGACGGCATCATCAAGGCCAATGGCATGCAGGGCATTACCGGACAGTCGGAGCTAATCCTGAGCTGAGATTCAATGAGCTTAACGTATGGCGCCAGTGCGCACCCTGCAACGATCATTTGCACGGCAATCTGATCAATTACCGGATCGAACTGATAAAGCGCATCGGGGTCGAGGAGGTCGAATGGCTGGAAGGCAAGCACGAGCCAAAGAAATACAGCATCGAGGATTTGAAGGCGGTCAGGGCTGAGTACAAGCAAAAGCTGAAGGATTTGAATATTGAACTGCCCTGAATGCATAGCCCACGCCATGAACCCACATAGCGGAGTCTACAACCGTCTCTGTGCAGCTTGTGGAGCGCGAGAGGTGAAGATGGCTAGGGCTATCGGCAAAGGCCATCAGGAACAGATTTTGAGCATTTACGCAAAGCACGGCACGGCGAGGGAGGGGATTTTGGAGATATTGAAAAAATGACGGTATTCCCCGCGAGATTCTACGGCGACCCGTCCAACAATGTAGACGAGAACCGTCGCCAAGAAGCGATGGATAAAAAACGGGAAGCCAGACGGAAGAAGAAGAAGCGTCGGCGGATTAGAAAGCTAACTGAGCAGGCAATAAAAAACGGAGGAATTAAATGAGCATAGTCCAGCGTTACGTTAAAGCCACAAATTCCAGCAGTCTTGCTGATGATGAATTGCATCACGATACTGAAGCACTCGCAGCAATGGCCCTAGCATCGAATATCGGCTCATTGCTATTCCGAATCAAATATGCTGGTGATCAGATGAGCTTAAAACCGCTTCTGATAATATGGCGTATCAAAATAGCAGATCGAGCCAAGCACAGGGGATGGTCTGGAATCTCTGAAGAAGTGGCGGATATCAGTCTATGGCATTGGATGGAGGACTTCTGCCCTGAATGCAATGGACTCGGACACCCCAAGATGCCTAAAGCCCCCACGCTGGAAGCAATGACCTGTCCGGCATGTAATGGAACAGGCAAAAAGAAGCTGAAATGCCATGCCGAGATATATGATCACGTCATGGATGTAGTGGCATGGCTGGACAGATTAACGGCAGAGGCGGCAAGTAATTTCCGATACAAATTAGGCGATTAAACAAAATAGTTGACAATTTACATTAACTGCGTTATTTTAAGATTATGGCGGCTGGCATGACCAGCTTTGAGCACCGGAGTATGAGACTCCGCGACTGGCGATAGACAGACTCGCCCTAAAATTTGCAGGCCCGTTTTCGAAAGAGACGGGCTTTTTGCTAACCTCGTTTCATAGCAAACTCCTCGACCGCTGCGTCCAGCGCTCCCAAAGCGTAGCCGGATGGGCGCAAACCTTCAATACATCGCCTAAATAAAAATGGCAAGACTTTCAGAATATACATGGGGTGTAATCAAAGCTGACTTTGAGGTTAAGAGCATATCTAACCGCGCACTGGCTGAGCAATACGGAATTACCGAGACGGCTATCAGGAAGAGGGCTTCAAGGGATGGATGGATTAGGGGTGGAAGTTCGCGTTTAATTGAAAAGAAGATTAATGTAATCAATGAAGTTTATGAAATAAGTTCGCAAAGTTCGCGGCTGAGTTCGCAGCATATCGCGGCGATTGATGAAGAGGTGCTGTTCCGACTTCAAAACGATAAAGATTTGCAATTCATTCAAGATAAAATAAATGTGCTGGCGAAGCAAATCGACAATCCATCACATGCACTGGCGCTGATGACGGCGACGGTAAAGCATCGGGAAGCGCGACTAGGGAAATCTCCAGATACCGCCATCCAGATCAACAACAGCATGCCCGTTCAATCGGGACCGACTGCAACACTTGAAGAGATCAAAGAGGTGCTGGCAAACAACGCAAAGGTGTAGCCGATGGAGTTCACGGATGCTGAAAGACGCGCATTCCGCTCATTGGCTTATGCTGATCTGTACTGGTTCAGTCGGTGGATGTTCGTTAATCGGCGCGGATACACATGGCAGCAGGCAAAGCATCACCAGGTGATCTGCAATGCGCTGGAACGGGTATTTCGGGGGGAATGCAAGCGGCTGATCATTAACATCCCGCCGAGGTATAGCAAGACCGAGCTGGCAAAGTGCTTCATCGCATGGAGCATGGGGCATTACCCTGATTCCGAGTTTATCTATACCTCGTATTCAAGCAGGCTCGCATCATCAAGCTCGTGGGATGTTCGCGGGATGGTGCAGGAATCTGAGTACAAGGCGATATTCCCTGCATTCAAGCTGCGCGACGATAGCCAGGCAAAGGATGAATGGCGAACCGAGCAGGGCGGCATCATGTATGCCGTGGGTGCAGGTGGCACGATCACAGGCTATGGCGCCGGAAAACACCGAGACGGTTTTTCCGGAGCGCTTTTTATTGATGACGTGCACAAGGCCGACGAAGCACGCAGCGATGTGATGCGCGGCAACGTGATCGACTGGTTTCAGAACACGCTGGAAAGTCGTAAGAATAGCCCGGAAACACCCATCATCCTGATCATGCAACGACTGCATGAATCAGATCTGGCCGGATGGCTGCTGGATGGCGGCAACGGCGAGGAATGGGAGCATGTCTGCCTTCCTGCGCTGCAAGAGGATGGCACGGCACTGTGGCCCGAAAAGCACAGCCTGGAGGATCTGCACAGGATGCAGGCGGCATCACCCTACACGTTTGCCGGGCAGTACCAGCAGCGTCCAGCTCCGGCAGAAGGCGGATTGTTCAAGCCGGACAATATCCAGATCATTGATGCGATCCCATCCGGGTCGATCAAGTGGATTCGTGGATGGGACTTGGCATCAACGACAAACGGCGACTGGACAGCTGGCGCGAAGATCGGCAAAACGTCTGACGGTAAATTCGTCATTGCCGATATGGTGCGTATCAGGACAGGTCCGGATGAGCGAGATGCGGCGATCAACAACACAGCGTCAAGAGACGGCAGGGAAACACGCATAAGCCTTCCGCAAGACCCTGGGCAAGCCGGTAAAACGCAGGTGCTGTATTTGACCCGAGGACTGGCAGGTTACAACGTCCACTCTTCGCCGGAATCAGGCGACAAGGTAACGCGCGCTGAACCTTTTGCGGCACAGATCAACGTGGGTAACGTGATGATGCTGCGTGGGTCATGGAACGATGCTGCCATAGATGAATTGCGCATGTTTCCAAACGGCGCATTTGATGATCAGGTGGACGCATTAAGCCGGGCATTCGCGGAATTGATTGCGCCTCCACAGGCGGCGAGATCGGTTCAGATACCTCATATGAACAGATAGGGCGCTATGTTTAAAACCATCCAAAAAACAATACCGCAAGACAAGGACTATCCGGCGCGCCAATACCGTCTTTCCGTTTTGTCGAAAGTCCTGCGCGGCACGCTTTACGAAGGGCTGAAACACGCATTCAACGAAGAGAAGAACGGCGCGAACGAATACATCCCGCTGCGTGATCGCAGACCGTCAGTGCGTTATGGGTTGTGCAGGATTGTCGTGGATGATTCAGTTGGACTGCTGTTCAGCGAGGGTCACTTTCCCGGCATCGTGACCGGCAAGGATGGTGAGGACGCGTGCACAGCGCTGGCAAGAATCATTAAAGAAACATCGCTCAATGAAGTGATGATCGATTCGGCCACGCGCGGAAGTGTGGGAAGTGTCGCTATTCATTTTCGTGTTCTGGGTAATCGAGTCTTCTTCTCGGTACTGGATACGCCATTCCTTACCCCGACATACAAGGCTGATGCACCAGATACGCTGGAAAGCGTGACCGAGCGCTACAAGGTCAAAGGAAAAGACCTGATCGCGGCTGGTTATACCATCAAGCCGGACGATACGGGCGCGGATTTCTGGTTTCAGAGAACATGGGATGAGAACGCAGAGAACTGGTTTCTACCGGTCAAAGTGGATAGCCAGGACGAGCCAAAGCTGGACACACAGAAAACCGTCCAGCATCAACTCGGCTTCGTTCCGATGGTCTGGGTCAAGAATCTCCCGGGTGGCGATGATGTTGACGGCGCTTGCACATTCCCAGACGAAGTGATCGACACGTCCATCGAGATTGATTACCAGCTTTCGCAGGTTGGGCGAGGGCTGAAATACAGCCAAGACCCGACTTTACTCATCAAAGAGCCAGCGTTCAGTGATGGGACGATGGTTAGAAGTGCATCGAACGCGATAACCGTGGACAAAGACGGTGACGCGAAGATGTTGGAGATCAATGGCACCGCGTCTGCGGCAGTTATCGAATATGTCCGGGTTCTGCGCGAAATGGCGCTGGAAACGGCCAGAGGCAACCGGAGTAATGCTGACAAGGTGAGCGCTGCGCAGTCCGGTCGCGCGATGGAATTGATGCATGCACCGCTGATCCGGCTGGCAGACCAGCTCCGCATCAGCTACGGCGAAGGCGCACTGCTTGAGCTGCTTAACATGGTGATCAAGGCATCCGAAAAGCTGAATTTGATATTCAAGGACGGCAGCAAGGTCGGCAAGATCAAGCTGTCATCGCCGCTTGCACTGCGCTGGCCTGCATGGTTCCCGGCTACGGCATCCGATCTGCAAGGCACAGCAACCACGCTGGGCCTGCTGGTAGACAAGGGCATCATCAGCCGCGAAACCGC
>JAJYLY010000028.1:13403-19284 GCA_021787435.1 Pseudomonadota bacterium
GACCCGAAAGACGATAAAGTCAAGACGGCGAAGGAAATGACTGATGCTGAATGGAAAGAAGCAAAGAAGAAATTCAGTCTGTAACAAATCGCAATACCGTAACACCGCAACACCTGACCGGGGCCGGGCGTCCAGCAGGGGAAAGCACATTTTCTCTACTGACGAAAGGAACCCATCATGGGAATTCAAAATTTACCTGCCTCGTTGCAGTCTGTAATTCAACAAAACTTCCTGGAACGTGCGTTTGAAGAATCTTTGCGCGCCAAGCTGGGCTTCCGAGCAATCGCTGATCGTGAGCCTTTTATGGCTGGCATCGGTGAAACCATCACCAAAACGCGCACTGGCTTGCTTCCCGCAATCACCACTGCGATGTCTCCCGCTGCAAACAGTGACTTTACCAGCGGACTGACCGCCCAAAACTTCGCTGTCGAGCAGTATTCCCTGGCGATCTCGCAATACGCGGCCAACATGCAGTTGAACGTCGCAACCGCTCGCGTGGCTATCGCGTCGCTGTTCCTGCGCAATGCTGTATCCCTCGCCGAGCAAGCCTCTCGCTCTATCGACACTCTCGCGCAACAATCCCTGTTCAACACTTACATGGGCGGCAATACTCGCGTCCGCGTGACGCTTGGTGCCGCTGGAGTTGCTGTCACTGTCGATGATATTCGCGGCTTCCAGAACACGCTAAACAGTGCAGGTCAGGTCGTTGCTGTGTCTGTTTCCAATCCGGTCAATGTGACCGTGGGCGCTGACGTTTACAGCCTGACTGGCGTGACAGCTGATGGCTCAAGCGTCTCGACAACCCCTGGCGGCGTTTCTGGTGTTCTGACCTTCTCGGCGGCTGTTTCGATTGCTGATGGTACCGCAGACAATGCCGTGGTATCCGCTGTCGCTCCGGTCGTGTATCGCCCATCCACCACCACCGGCAACACCATGGCGGCAACTTCCGCTGCGATTAGTGCCACGAACGACCTGAATTCAGGCAAGTTGACTATGCAGATGATTCTGAACGCCAAGGCCACAATGTCGGCCAACGGCGTGCAGCCAGTCGCGGCCACGGGTATGTATCACATGTACCTCGACCCACTGCAAGCGGCTGGCCTGTTCTCCGATGGCGCATTCCAACTGCTGTTCCGTGGCGGCAACAACACCTCCGAATACCGTCAGGGCATTGTGGCCGAGTTGCTGGGCGTGCAGCTGATCGAAACCAACTTGAACCCAGTGCAATCACTGGCAGGCGTGGGAACGGTCCGCCGTGGCGCACTGGTGGGCCAAGGTGCGCTGGTCGAAGGCGTGTTCACAAACGACGCGTATGCGGCTGCTGAGGCCGTGGATGATTCGGAAGGCATGATCACCGTGGCGGATGGCGTTGCACACGTTACCCGTGAGCCGTTGGATGCACTGAAGCAGGTTGTCACCCAGTCATGGGCTTATATCGGCGGCTTTGCAGTGCCTTCTGACACGACCGCAAACCCCAATACGATCCCGACTGCCAACAACAGCGCTTTCAAGCGTGGAATCATATTAGAGAGTTTATAATCCTCTCAACACGCGGGGGCTTCGGCCCTCGCTTGTTTTTCCAAGCTGCTCAGATTGGGCGGCTTTGAAAAGCAACCAGGAGACTGACATGGCAGAAATCAAAGCGAAGCAGGACAAGGCAGAAATCAAAGCGAAGCCTGTCTATGTGCTGACAAAGAGTCACGGCACGATCGATGGGCATACGCATAAGCATTATGCGAAAGGGTCTGAGTTCGATTCAGAAAAGGATGCCGAGCTGATCGCTATATTCTTCAAATCCGGCGCATCCATCGAGCTGAAGGCATAAAGTGGCTTTCACGCCGTACACATTCACCAGCGCGCAACTGGTCGATATACGCCGGTTTTGCGGATATCCGGCCTACGGAGACGGCGCTGTCGTGTTCCCATATCCGTGGATCATGAAGCAGTATCTCGCGCTGGAATATCGCCTGCAGCACATGAGCACGGATGAAGGCAATGTGGTCGTGACCACCTACCTGACCAATTTATACACGCTGGAAAGCGCTGTGCCTGGCGCTGGCACCAACCTGGATACGGATGCGGCAGCAGTGTGGAAGCACAACAAGAACGAAGTGCGCGACCGCATGGCTCTGTTCGATGGATGGAGACGCAGGTTGTGTCAGTTCCTCGGCGTTCCGGTTGGGCCGCAGATGGCGCAAGGTAACGGTATCGAGCTGGTGGTTTAATGGACGGCGCAACACTCCAGGCCAGATTCTATAAAGGACTTGCCATTGCTGCGCTGAAGATCGGGACGGCATATCACCATTACCGGCCAACCAGCGCGAGCAATCCGGTTGGTATAGCGACGCAGCTGGCCGACATACAGGTCAGCCTGAACGCGGATGATCCGACTTATGCCAGGCCGAATGTCTACGGGAAGGCAACCTGGTACGCCATCATGGACGGCAGCCAGATGCAGGTTGGCGATTACATCGTAGGAATCGAAGGGACGCTATTCGTAGCATCCATGCAGCAGCTGTTGCCGATCTTCATGGTGGACTGCAACCGCGTGGCAACCGTCAGCAGGGCTGAATTGTCCGCATCCGCAGGCCTGGTTTCATACAATGCAGACACAATAGCAACTGAAGTCGCGCTGATGACCGCGTGGCCGTGCTCTATTTTGCAAGGGTCCAAAGGCGAGCACAATACAACCGACTTGCCGGGAGATGTGCGCACGCCGTGGATGATTATATTGCTACCGGCATATCCAGGAGTGACGCTGAGAACTTCGGATATAATCACGGACGATCTATCCCGTCGCTTCATTATTTCCAATGCTGAATTGACTGATCTGGGCTGGCGCTTAACTGCAATACAGGCCCAGACATAAAAAATGGCCGACCTTTCTGATGTAACTCTGACGCTTGCACAGTTGGCAGCGGCGGCGCTTTACCCGAACGGGACATTGCAGCCCAGTGTGGCCGGAATAACCGTAACGGTCGCCCCTGGCTGGCCGAACCCGAAGCAGCTGGAATCCATCCTCGCCGCCGGCAATGCGATGTTTACCGTTTATCCCATGCCTGGGATGGACGCGAACACAACGAGATTTTTGGATAGCGATCCAGTGGCTCTTGTGGCACCCGCGCCGAGTCTGACCATGACCGTGCTGAATAATACAGTGACCGTCGGCGGATCGATCAATGCAGGCGAGGCGGCATTCATCGGGGTGAACAGAACGCCTTTTTCGCATGCTGTGCTGGCGACTGACACAACCGTAACCATCGCCGCAGCCCTGGCCGCGATGATCCCGAATGCATCTGTAGTCGGCAGCGTAGTGACAATCGGCGGAACAGTCTTTGATCTGGCGGCCAGTGTGTCGGCTGTGGTGGGCCTGCAGGCCGAAATTGCACGTCAAAAGCGTGTTTTCATGCTAACGGCATGGTGTCCATCACCCGCTGCGCGCGACACGATATGCAAGGCGGTCGATGTTGCTTTGAAAGCAATACCGGGACGCAGGATATTGTTTCCAGACAACAGTTATGGCCTGCTGATCTATCGCGGAACACTGGAAACCGACACCCAGAGCCAGCAGCAATTATTCAGGCGTGATCTTCGTTTTGAAGTTGAATATGGAACCACGCAGCAATCCACCAGCAACACCATTACGAACACGCAGACCGCGCTGACGCCTGTTTCCGGCCTCACCGTTCAACTAAACCAACCGTAAGGAATCAACATGGCAAAAAATGATAAAACTCCAGTCTTTTTTCTGGTGGTGGTCAGTCCATTCGCGCTTGGTGGCGCTCAGTACGAAATCGGGCTGCGTGTAACAGACGCAGATAAAATCGCCGCAATCATGGCAAGCGAAATGAAAAACCACTGCAACAAAGTGCCTTTGTAATCCTTTATTCCCGCTGTTCTGTATCCGCTTCGGCGGGTTTTTTTATTTCTAGGAGCAAAATATGACAGTCATTCAATCCGGTCAAACCTTATCAATCGCCCCTGGGCTGGATGTTGTTATTTTTCCGCCCTCCAGCACCTATATCAACGGCCTACCAACTGACGGACTTGGGTCTGTTGGCGTCGGATCATGGGGTCCGGTAAATGTTCCCGTAATAGGAATGGGGAACAGCGCTCAAGTGCAAGCGATGTACGGACCAATCACCAACCGTTTGCATGATATAGCCACCGCGGCTGATGTTTATGATCAGAATTTCGTGCAGTCCATGACCTTCGTGCGCGTGACGGACGGTACTGACGTTGCAGCCTCGCTGACGCTGATGGATACTGCGGCGACGCCCGCTGTCGGAGCGCATCTGACCGCGAAATATACCGGCATCGTCGGCAATACGTTCTCGGCAGCGATCACGACTGGCCGAGCCGTGGGAACCTTTAAGCTGACGCTCACGCGCGCAGGGTTCGTGCCTGAGACATGGGATAACATCCCCGGGACCGGAGCGGCTTTCTGGACAAATCTGGTCAATGCGGTAAATAACGGCATCCCCGGCTCGTCAGGCCCGTCGCAAAACTTCGTGGCGACCGTCGGCGTCAGCACTGCAGCACCAAACATCACGACTGCCTACACCGCCGCTGGCGGTACGGATGGCACGACCGCTGTGACGGATACCATGCTGCTGGGTACGGACGGACTGGTTCGCACCGGCATGTATGCTTTGCGCGCAACCGGCGTAATGGTCGGCAATCTGATCGACTGCACGACCTCATCGACCTGGCTGGCTCAGGCGCAGTTCGGTCTGGCGGAGGGCATTGCCTTCCACGGCGCAGCACCGCAAGGGTCAAGCATCGCCACCACAGGGACTGCGCTCTCCGCGGCTGGCGTGGATGCTTATTCATTCTTCCCGAAAGCGGGTGATTTCTGCTGGTATCAGGATGTGGTCAACGGCGTCAATCGCTCGCTGTCTCCCGCAACCTATGCCGCTGCCGTGATGGCTGCTACCAGTCCCGAGCAGTCCAGCCTGAACAAGCCTATCTATGGCTTGATCGGCACGGATCGCAGCAACGCGAACAACCGTTACTCGCAGGCTGAAAAGGAGCAGGCCGTCATCAATCGCGTGGACTACATTGCCAACCCCTCTCCGGGCGGCAACTTCTTCGCTGTGCAAACCGCAAGCAACTCTGCAAGCCTGTCCAGTGAAAACGGCGACAATTTCACCAGGATGACAAACTACATCGCGTTCACCATCAATTCCGCGATGGGCTATGTGATCGGACAGACGCAGACAGATGCGCAACGCAGGAATGTACGCAACACGCTGAATGCGTTTTTCAACAACATGTGGAAATCCACTCCTCAGATGATTGGCGATGTGAACAACCCCACCTCTCAGCCATGGCAGGTGATTTTGGATAAGACCAATAACACCGATGCATCGGTCGCGCTGGGCAACGAAATTGCGGCGATAAGCGTGACCTATCTATCCATCGTCAAGCGCTTCATTGTGAATTACATGGGCGGCCAGTCCGTCAAGATTACACCAGCCCAATAAAAAGCCAGTAGCCCCAGCAATCAAAGCCGCCTTAGTGCGGCTTTTCCCATTTCAGGAGAAACAATATGCCACAAAACGGACTTTCAGTTGGGTCAGACGCCCGCTTCGACATTATCACTCCGGCAGGGCTACTGACGCTGCCCACGCTGGAGACTTTCGACGCAAAGAAAATCACCAAAAAAACAAAGGTACGTCCATTGCACGGGGTGCCTATAAACCTGCAGTTCCCGGACGGGTGGGAGGGAACATTTCAGGTGGCGCGCGCCGATTCAACGCTTGACGACTTCTTCGCTGCGCAAGAAGCAGCCCAGCTTGCCGGCGCGAATATCGGCAATGGAACAATCCATCAGACCATCGTCGAGGTTAATGGCTCCACAAGTCAGTATATGTTCACT
>JAJYLY010000010.1 GCA_021787435.1 Pseudomonadota bacterium
CTCAGCCTGTTTGAGAATGGCGATAATCTGGCTATCTGTAAAACGTGATTGCTTCATGTAAAACTTCCTCTATTTCAAAGTGAGAAAATTCTACTTCTAACTGCAACTAATTTCAGGGGGGATTACCTGTAGACCGCTCGATGATGTGGATTTGATCCTGTGGATACGCGCCAACCGCTGATGTGCAGAGGCCGATGTGTATTTTGTTCTTCACATAATCACAACGTCTTCAGTAAGTCGATCAGCGAGTCAGGTGCACGGTAGCGTTGAGTCTTGATGTCTGGCTTATGAAGCCTGACACCGGGGGACCGAGCCTTCGGCGTAGCCCGGTGCGATGAGATGGGTTTCATAATGACCTCCTGAAGTGGGATCACCACTTCAGACGATCATTGAAATTATGTCGAGCTTGCCGTTACATCAATCGTCGTAGAGCCATGCTCCACATGGCGTTCGAAACATGCCACCTCCGATAGTCCACATAATCGACCATTGCGGCCCTTGAGATCTTGAGGTCGTTATTTTAGCTTTCGACGCACGGGCATGCGATGGGTACCTTTAAGGTTGATGAGCGTGAAAAATATTGAATCACTCTATATAAATAACAGGTATTTAGAATAAACAAATAAGTATTTAGTAGGAATAAGAAATCTCGCTAGACTGCTTCCCTGCAAGTTGCGTTTAACTCAAACAGGAGAGAAAAATGTTTAATCTGATCAAGAAAAGTCACATCGTAACTGATGAATGGAAAACCCTGAAACTCGCCAGAGGCGATACACCGCACAACGTAAGATTACCTGTGGGCCCATTGCTGGTTCCACTTTCAGTTTGGCAAGCACGCCGCGCAGAACTAATACATCGCGAATATGAACACGGCTGGCCACTTGGTATCTGGCTAGCTGCAGGAGAAAAGGCAGCGTCTATAGCCGCTGACATTGATGACTTCACTGTAATAGCCATTGAACTTAACCAGTACGCCGAGAACCACTGGTACGATACAGCCAGCCAGTTGCGTGACAATTACGGTTATTCCGGTGAGTTACGTGCCATCGTGCAAGAAGACGAGTTCAATCAATGGCAAAAACCAGGACTCAATGCCAATATTGCAATCGATTACAGCAAAACCAATATCGGCACCACTATCCCTTCTGATTTGTTAAGTCCTCTTCTAGCCTTAACCTAAGGAAACGCGAATAACACACCTGCAATTTTCTCTTGTTGGTTTCCTTGCCAGTATCGGTCAACGGACGGTTCTGCTTGAGCCGCTTGTTAGTGTAAAGCATCCCGCATTCGGAGCAATGTCCACGAACGTCCTTTTGGCTGATATTGGCGCACCACCATAGAGCCGTCTCGCCTTGCCATACAGCTGGTTCGACGCCCGCCCCCCTGCTGTCATACCCATTGCCAGACGATGGAGCGAGGCCGCTCCGGCTGCCCACACCGATATGCACCTTCAATGGCGATATCAGCGCGAGACGCCAACAAACAACTGCGCCTTTTCTTGCAGGCAGGCGCTATGCTTACGCTGCCATCAACTGTTCATATTTTACCTGTAACTCCGCACGGCTTTCTACATGTGCGGAATCTTTGGGTATGCAATCCACCGGGCACACTTCCACGCATTGCGGTGTATCGTAGTGCCCCACGCATTCGGTGCATTTGTTCGGGTCTATCACATAGACGGTATCGCCCTGTGAAATTGCATCGTTCGGGCATTCCGGCTCGCACACGTCGCAGTTAATGCATTCATCGGTAATCAGCAGTGCCATGTTTCCACTCCAGTTAAAATTATTGCAAATCCTTACTCTTCTGTTGCAGGCTGGCCGCGGGTCGCGACCACGGGGGATATTAACTTGCCCACATCAGGATATCTCTATGGCAAGGCAACAATCATGCAATCATACCGGCGGCAACAGTGTTGTTCGTCGCCTCGTCGATCACAATAAAGCTTCCACTAGCACGGTTGCGATCATAGTTGTCTACCACCAGCGGCTGTTGCACTTTTATTGTCACATGCACAATGTCATTCATGTTTACAGCAGAATTGGGATGTTGATCCAATGTATTGACATTCACGCGATAGTCAATGCTTGCAAACAGACATTTCACTGTTCTCGTGGTGTGCTTAACAAGATATTTGCGATTTTTGTCCAGTGGCATTTCAGATAGCCAGCACAGCATCGCGTTAAACTCCTTGGCAACTTTCGGTAGATAATCAGCCTTAACAAACATGTCACCACGCGAAATATCAATTTCTTCTGTCAGCCTGATCGTAATGGATTGCGGCGCATAGGCCGTTTGTAAATTGCCGTCGTAGGTGACAATTTCACGCACCCGGCTGGTTCGACCCGATGGCAATACGGTGATCTCGTCACCCACTGACACTTCTCCTGCTTCGATGCGCCCCATAAAACCGCGAAAATCATGATGATCCTCGGTTTGCGGACGGCATACCCATTGCACGGGATATCTAAAATCCGTGGTGTTTACATCATGATCGATTTCGACATTTTCCAGCAGCTCCATCAAGGTTGCCCCCTGATACCAGTTCAGATTCTCACCGCGATCCACCAGCATGTCACCTGCCAGCGCGGACAGGGGTACGCAGGTAATGTTGTGCAAACCGAGCTGTTCGGCGAATGCAAGATACTCAGCACATATTTCGTCATAACGCGCTTCTGAATAATCCACCATATCCATTTTATTGACCGCCAGCACGATGTGCGGAATGCCGACCAGACTTGCAAGATAGGTGTGGCGCCGAGTCTGCACCATCACACCCCTGCGCGCGTCGACAAGTACAATCACAAGGTTGGCGGTAGATGCCGCTGTCACCATGTTGCGCGTGTATTGCTCGTGCCCTGGTGTGTCGCCGATGATAAATTTGCGTTTTGGCGTTGCGAAATAGCGGTAAGCAACATCGATAGTGATGCCCTGCTCGCGTTCGGCCTGCAAGCCATCAGTCAATAACGACAGGTCTACCGATGCCATACCCCGCTTTTCACTGGTTTTTGAAATCGCCAGAAACTGATCCTCATAAATTGATTTTGAGTCATGCAACAGGCGTCCGATTAACGTGCTTTTGCCATCATCCACACTGCCAGCCGTTATGAAACGAAGTAGCTGTGACGTATTTTTCATGATTAGAAATATCCTTCTTTTTTGCGCAACTCCATAGAGGCGTCGGATGTTTGATCGTCCATGCGTGTCGCACCCCGTTCAGTAATGCGCGTGGTCGCTGTCTCTTCGATGATCTGCTCAACATTGCTTGCGGTGGACTCCACCGGTGCGGTACAGGTCACGTCTCCCACCGTGCGAAAACGCACCGAGAGCACCTCCACTTTTTCACCGGAATTTGGCTGCACCAGATCGGACACGGGAATCACCGAAGCACCGCGGCGGATGACTTCCCGCTCATGCGCGAAATAGATACTTGGAATGTGCAGATTTTCGCGTCCGATGTATTGCCATATATCCAGTTCTGTCCAGTTGGAAATCGGGAACACACGAATGTTTTCGCCCTGATGCACGCGGGTGTTGTAAATGTCCCACAGTTCGGGACGCTGATTTTTCGGATCCCACTGGCCGAATTCATCGCGAAACGAGAAGATGCGCTCTTTGGCACGCGCCTTCTCCTCATCTCGCCGTGCGCCCCCCATACATGCATCAAAGCCAAATTCCGCAATGGTCTCCAGCAGTGTGACCGATTGATATGGATTACGCGGCAAATTCGGATTCGCAATCACGATGGTGCCACGCTTGATGGAGTCTTCCAGCGAACGCACAATCAGCCGCTCTCCCAGATCGGCCGCCAGCTTGTTTCGTGTAGCAATGACTTCCGGGAAGTTATGCTCAGTGTCAATGTGTACCAACGGAAACGGGAACTTGCAAGGACGGAACGCCTTCTCCGCCAAGCGCAACATCACAATGGAATCCTTGCCGCCCGAAAACAGCAGCGCGGGATTTTTGCACTCTGACGCAACCTCGCGCATGATATGAATAGATTCTGATTCCAGCGTATCCAGATGGGTAAAAATATGACTATTCATGATTTTTCCAGAAAAGTTTGTACGCGCCGCTTCAACGCGTCACTTGATGCTGAAACACCAAAGCCGTGCGCCACTTGCGAAGATTTACTTGCGTGCAGACCACACTCCTTGTTTTCCGGATCCTCCCACCACCAACGCCCAGCGCGTATGTCCTCACCCGGTGTCACAGAACGCGTGCAAGGCGCGCAGCCAAGGCTGGGATAAAACTCGTCATGCAGTTTGTTATAGGGAACATCATTATTTCTGATGTAAGCCCACACATCCTTATGTGACCAGTCCAGCAACGGGTTGAATTTCTGCAGGCCAAAATCGGCATCAAATGATGACACTTCCAGATTGACACGCGTGACGGCCTGAGCGCGCCGCAAGCCGGTCACCCATGACCCTTTACCGCTCAAAGCGCGGCGCAAGGGTTCAACCTTTCGCACAAAGCAGCACGCCTTGCGCGACGCTATGCCGCCGTAAAATCCGTTCACGCCGTTTTGCGCAACGTAGTTCTCAACTGCAGCACTATCCGGAAAATAGACTTTCATCGGAGTACTATAGCGCTCAGATACCGCCTGCATAAGATTGTAGGTTTCCTCGGGCAGGCGCCCGGTATCCAGGCTGAATATCTCTATATCCAGCCCGTGTTTGTCAATCAGATCGGTCAGCACCATGTCTTCCGCACCCAGACTGGAAGCGAAGCAAGCCTGCGGAAAATCGCGCCGCGCCTTCTGCAACACATCTACAACTTGATCAATTTTTTGCTGCATGTTCTTCTCCTAAATCAGTAAACTGCTTTCAGTCAAATCTAGTTGCGCATCTACTTCCGTCGCATATGTCGCCACCTTCACTGTCCAGCTGTCCACTGCCGCATTGACGGATGCAAGCTCCTCGACAGTGATTTCATCTGAATTGGTCAGCTGAGCAACCAAACTGACGAATTCATCAGCAATCGGGCCGTAAACCAATTGGCATAACTGAACCGCCAACTGTTGCAGATCATCCTGGCGCTTGCCGCCCAACAGTTGCGCCAGACCTGATCCCAGCAAACGCAAGATTGCCTCGTTGCACTGCACCGCCTCGGAATACTTGCGCTGAAACACCAGCGCATTGCGATATTCACGCTCGTGCGCAGCCTCAAAGAAGTTTGCGCCGATCAGCACTTGCGTAGCCCCTGCACATTCACCACCACCCAACTGCAACACACGAAAATCGTTTTCATCGCCATAGTCCTGCATCACGGACTGCAACTCTTCCACTTTTACTTCAGTCAAATCAGCCAGCAAATTGATGAAATATTCCGGCTGTTGCGCTCGCGCCCAGGTAAAGAAACTTGCATAACCACTGGCAACGTGCGCCAGCTGTACCCGTGCAATGGCTTTTTCGATACGGGCAACGGGCAATGTCGGGCCTTTGAGTCCCAGCTTTCCGCCGCCCATGCCGTTACCTGCGAAATACATCTGGTAATGCGGCACCAATTTGCCGTGCATCCGTTTGCCTTCGCCGTAAATACCAATGTCGCCAGTTTCGGGTTGTGCGCACCCGTTATGGCAACCGGACACGCGAATGCGCAGGTCGGCACTGCCTCCCGAAAGTTTGCCTGCAGCCAGCGTGCTGGCGGTAATGCCCAGGCGGCACGTTGATGTTCCGGGGCATGTCACCACGTTATCTCCCACGCCTGGCTCATTCAGTCCAAGGGACGCCAGCCCGCCACGAAGTGCCTGCAACTTATCCTGTGGAACATCAAGAATTGCAAAATTCTGGTCTTGTGTTGTATGCACCTCATTTAAGCCATGCAAGTTCATCAACCGTGACAATCCGCGTAATTGCGCTGACGAAATTTCTCCGACCGGCAGTGCAACCGGCAATACGAACAAGCCTGCCTGATGCTGCGCAAATAATTTTCTCGGTGCGCCTTGTCCTGGAATTTCATGACCAGTCGGTTGCCTCCACTCGCCTTTCGGATAGGGCTGATCGGCCAGCGCCTGTTTTGTTCGTTCGAATTCTTCTCGATACTTGTCCAAAAAGACCTGCCTTCCAAACCTCTCCACCAGATATTTGATACGCGATTTGGCACGCTTGGTTCTATCCGAGTACCTGTTGTGCAAGGACACCAGAGCTTCCAGCGCGAACAACAATTCGCTCTCCGCAATAAATTCTTCCACTACGATGGATTCGCGCGGTTTGTGTCCCAGACCGCCACCGGCACGCACACGAAATCCGTGTTGCCCATCCCTTTTAACCGCAACCAGACCGCAGTCATGCAGCATTGCTTGCGCGCAATCTGCCTCGCAACCAGAGAAACTGATCTTAAATTTGCGCGGCAACTGCTGATTGAGCGGGTTGCGTAAAAAATGTGCGGTTGCACCATCTACATGAGTTGCCACATTTACATGTTCTCTCGGGCAGACACCCGACAACGGGCATGCGGTCATGTTGCGTATTGTGTTGCCGCAAGCTTCGCGCGTGGTCATGCCAACCTCGGCAAGACGGCGCATTGCAGATGGCATTTCTGCCAAAGGGATAAAATGCACCTGTATCGCCTGGCGTGTTGTCACATGCGCAATATCGCGTTGTGCATAACTTTCGACCACATCCGCGACCGCATCCAGCTGTTCTGCTTTCAACCGGCCGCCGGGTATCTTGATACGCAGCATGTTCACCCCTTGTTGGCGCTGGCCATACACACCCTGCTGCAGGCGCACCGAGGTAAAACGATCCGCATCGACATCACCTGCATTAAAAGTCGCGATCGCCTGTTCAAAGCGTTTGATTTCATCCATATCTGATAAATTTTTCGTATTCAATTTCATTGCTCCTAAGATAAAATCATTTTTGTGCCAATCAGCATCAGCATGGTCGCAAGCAGAGGTCGTAGTACTTTTTCAGGGATTTTTGTGCTCAAATGACTGCCGATATAAATGCCCGGCAATGAACCCAACAACAGATAACCCAGCAGCGTCAGATCCACTGTGCCCAGCGCCAGATGTCCCATGCCTGCAAAAGCGGTAAGTGGAACCGCATGAACGATATCAGTGCCGACCACTTTTACGGATGGCATGCGCGGATACAAAAACAGCAAGGCTACCGTACCCAACGCGCCAGCACCGATTGAAGAAACCGTCACCAAGGTACCCGCGATCACGCCTGTAACGATGGTCGCGGCAGGCAAATAGCGATGATGCAATTCATACACAGCACCATCACGGCGCTTAGCGATTTTCTTGATCTGTTCCTTGAACAACAAAGTGACAGCCGTCAGCAGCAGCGCAACGCTCAGCACACTGCTCACAAGGCCGCGCATTGCCTTTTCATCCAGCGCCAAGTATTTCATCAACAGAATAGTGACCAGTGTGGCCGGCAAACTACCCAGGGATAACAGCCCAACCACTCTCCAATCCACTGTGCCGCGTCTGCCATGCACCCATACACCAACCGTCTTGGTCAACGAGGCATACAATAAATCAGTACCCACGGCAACTACAGGCGAAACACCAAAAACCAGCACCAGTAACGGCGTCATCAGTGACCCACCACCCACACCGGTAAAGCCGATGGTCAGCCCGACCAAGAATCCAGATAACGTATAAACCCAGTCCATGATGCCCTTTCCGAAAACTCATGGAATGGATTCTAGTTGGTACTCTTTATGCAATTAAATACTTTAATGTTACGATAATATAATTATTAGCAATTAAGGATTTGATATGAACCTGCACCAATTGCGTTACCTCAATGAAATTGTTCGCCAGGGATTGAATATTTCAGGGGCGGCAGAGGCATTGTTTACCTCTCAACCAGGCATCAGCAAGCAGATAAAACAACTCGAGGAAGAGCTGGGTGTGGAGATATTCGTGCGAAATGGCAAGCGCATCATTGCTATAACCGAACCTGGAAAGGTTGTTTTATCCATCGCACAACGTATGCTGCATGATGCGAAAAATCTCAAGCATGTCGGGCAGGAATTCAGTGCTCAGGACACCGGACTGTTGACCATCGCAACCACGCATACTCAGGCACGCTATGCCTTACCTCCAATAATAAAGCAGTTCATGGAACGGCATCCCAAGGTTCAGCTCAGTTTGCATCAGGGCAGCCCAACACAAATTGCCGAACAAGTATTGAGCGGAGAAGCCGATCTTTGCATTGCCACTGAAAGTTTGTCTCTTTACGATGACTTGGTCACGCTGCCTTGCTATGAATGGAATCACTGCGTGATCACCCCTTTACGTCATCCTTTGCTCAAGGAGAAACAGCTCACGCTGGAAATGCTCGCTCAATACCCAATTATTACCTATGATTTTGCTTTCACCGGACGTGGCAAGATTAACGAGGCGTTTCAGCAGGCTGGTATAACACCGAAAATCGCGCTTACCGCAATCGATGCCGATGTGATTAAGACTTATGTGGAACTGGGAATGGGGGTCGGTATTCTGGCGCAGATGTCATTTGTTCCTGAGCGCGACAAATATCTGCGCATGATAGAAGCTGAGCATCTGTTCAAACCCAGCACCACGCGGATTGCGATACACAAGAACGAATATTTGCGCGCATACACTTACGATTTTATCGAACTGTTTGCCCCGCACTTGACCAGAAATGTCATAACGGATGCTATGCACCATCAAAGTTTTAAACCCGAAAAATAACACAACTCAACACCTCAACGTACTTACAAAAGTTGCACCTCAGAGTTGAGTTCGCCCATCCTGTCATCGATCTTTTCGCAGGAAAAATCACCAAGGCCGAGGCGCTGTTGCGTTGGGCACATCCGGTCCACGGCAAGATAAGTCCGATGGGTTTCATTCCGCTGGCCTAAGAAAGCGGCTTGATTATCGAGATCGGTGAGGGTGTGTTCAGGAAGGCTGCGCGCTGGACCACCCGCCGGATAGCGCATGTTCCGGACGACTTCCAAATCAGCGCGAACGAGTCTTCCGTGCAATTCCAGAACGATGACAGCAGCACAGGCAAATGGCTGACCCATCTGCGCGAGCTCGGCCTTTCCGGAAAACACATTGTCATCGAGATCTCAGTAGGTATGTTGCTGAATGCCGATCCCAGCATCACAAACAAACTCCTCAAATTCCGCGATGCGGAAATCGAGGGCTCCATCGACGATTTCAGTACAGGTTATTCTTCGCTCTCCTACCTCAAGCGGTTCGATATCGACTACCTCAAAATCGACAAGTCCTTCGTACATGATATCGCAAGCGACATGGCGCTTTCGAAAGCAATCGTGATGATGGTGCGCAAGCTCGGGCTCAATGTGATCGCCGAAGGCGCGGAAACTTACGCGCAGAAAGACAGCCTGCTTGCTGCAGGCTGCGATTATGCGCAAGGGTACCTATTTTCCAGACCCGTCCCGAAGAAAGAGTTCGAGCGCCTGCTCAAAGACGCCAATGAAAGTGAAGCTGGCCGATAAGCCGGGTTCTGTCGTGGACAGTCATTCCTCTAGGCGTTTCGTTACCTGACGCTCAAGCGATCTACCCGCTGACGACGCGAGCCACGTCATGGTCAGCCTATTTGATCTTGCTCCGAATGGAGTTTACCCTGCCACGCCCGTTGCCGGGCGCGCGGTGCGCTCTTACCGCACCGGTTCGCCCTTACCTGATCTGTTTGCACAGCCATCGGCGGTATGTTTTCTGTGGCACTGTTCATCACCTCGCGGTGTCCGGCCATTAACCGGCATTCTGCTCTGCGGAGCCCGGACTTTCCTCCCCGCACTTAAAGTGCGCGGCGACTGTCTGGCCAGCTTCGGCAACCAGTTTAACACCGAACCGCAGAATTTCCCGCCTCATTGCAAATCATTCACAACTTCTTGAACAAAGCCTCGAACCGTTCGATCGGCAGGGGTTCGCCAAAAAGGTATCCCTGATAAGCTTGGCAACTGCGCAAATCGAGTACCTCGCGCTGCGCTTCGGTCTCCACTCCTTCCGCGATCACGTTGAGCTTCAGGGCTTGGGTCATCGCGATGATGGTCTGCACGATCGCAGCATCGTTAGGTGCAGTTGCGATATCGCGTATGAAGGAC
Organism: Pseudomonadota bacterium; assembly: GCA_021787435.1. Lineage (GTDB taxonomy): Bacteria > Pseudomonadota > Gammaproteobacteria > Burkholderiales > Gallionellaceae > Gallionella. Next base: position 10,063 of record JAJYLY010000010.1, read on the forward strand.
TGGTCTATCTTGATCTGGTTCAGCGGCAGCCGCTTCAAGTATTGCAGCGAAGAGTATCCTGTGCCGAAATCGTCGAGCGACAATTGCACACCAATATGCTTCAAAGCATTCATCGTGGCGACCGCCTCGGTCGAGTTTTCCAGCAACATGCTCTCTGTCAGTTCGAGCTTGAGCAACGCAGGATCAAACGCATTCTTCGCGATGATCTCCTTGATCCCTTCGACAAAATCCGCCTGACGGAATTGACGTGCGCTGATGTTCACGGCCAGCACCAGTTTACGCATCTTCTCGTCAGCAGACCAATCAGCAAGTTTTGCGGAAGCCTCATTGAGCACCCAGCGTCCGATCGGCAGTATCAGCCCGGTCTCCTCCGCCAGTGATATGAACTCGTCGGGAATGATCATGCCGCGCTCAGGATGATTCCAGCGTATCAATGCCTCAGCGCCAACAGGCTGACCTTCTCGATCCACCTGCACCTGGTAATACAGCTCGAATTGCCCCCTCTCCAGCGCCAGCCGCAGTTCGCCCTCTATCGCAACGCGTGCGTTGATCGTCTGCTGCATCTGTTGGTCGAAAAAGCACAAGGTATTGCGCCCGGCCTTCTTTGCCTGATACATCGCGATGTCAGCCTGTTTCAGCAGTTCATCCACATCTTCCGCTTTCTTGCAGAACAAGGTTGCGCCAAGACTGCCCGAACTGCGGAACACCTGAGCCTTCAACTGGTACGGCTTGCTTAACGCGGCCAGTATCTTTTCGCCAATGTACTCCACCTGCTCTGCGGCCACTATCATCTGTTCGTTCAGGTTTTCCAGCATTACCACGAACTCGTCCCCGCCTAGGCGCGCGACCGTATCTCCCTCTCGCACACAGGAAACCAAGCGCTCTGCAACCTGCTGCAAAAGCAAATCTCCCATCATATGGCCCAGTGTGTCATTGAGCATCTTGAAATTATCGAGATCGATGTAAAGAATCGCCCCCCTGTTCATACCCCTCTCGCATGAAGTCAGCGCATGCGCGAGCCTGTCCAAGAGCAACTGGCGATTGGGAAGATGGGTTAGCGGGTCGTGGAAAGCAAGTTGCCTGATCGTTTCTTCTGACTCCTTGCGCTGGGTGATATCGTGGCTCGTGGCAAACAGATATCGCCTTCCGTCTATCTCTGCCCCCGTCGTACTGATTTCAACGTCGATCAGCGTTCCATCCTTACGGCGATGCCGCGATTCGAATCTGGCTGCATTGACATGCACCAGTTTCTGGAAACGAACCATCAACTCTTCCTTCGACCATTGTGTTTCCCAGTCAGCCACGTTCAATTTTCCGACCTCCTCGTGGGTGTAACCTAACATCCTGCAGAAGGTGTCATTAACCTCAATGATGTTGCCTTGAATGTCCATGATGTGGACACCCTCGAGCGACGAACTCATCAGCACTTTCTGGCGCAGCAGCAGTACTTCATTTCTGCGCTCGGTGTCCTTGCGCTCGGTGATATCGGTATGTGCGCATGCATAATGACTGACACGGCCATCATCACCCCTGATTGCCGAAACGCTGAGCCATTTTTCCCGGTTCTCGCCCCCCTTGTGCGTGATCCATATCTCTCCCTGCCAGGCTCCGGTGCGCGTTATGTCTGCCAGTATGTCGCGATAGAAATCCGCATCGTGCCTCCCGCACTGGAAGAGCCTAGGCGTCTTGCCTATTACATCATCGTAGCCATATCCTGTGTCTTCCGTGAATGCCTTGTTGACCCTCAGAATCACACCGTCAGGATCCATGATCATCAGGCTCTGCTGCGATTCGAAGGATACGGCAGACATGCGCAGGTCTGCCTCTTTGGCCCGCCTCTCCTCCCCCATGGAATAAGACACCAAGAGATACAGTCCCGCCGATCCGCATCCCATATTCAACAGGTAGAATATTTTTCTGGCGAGATCAGGCAGCGGAACCACCATTGCCGCGACATAATCATTTATCAGCGCAGAGATCAGGATCAGCATGGAATACATCAGAAACCACTTGAACGCTTCGCGCTTCTCTAAAAACATCAGCGCGGCAATGGGCGAGAAAATCGCCCAGATCATCACCATACTGCCAGCGGCAAACCCGCCCAGCGACCACATCAGGAAAAAAGGCAGCAAGAGCACAAGAATCAGCTGACTGCGGCGGATGAAATGAATGTCTTTTGTCCTGAAGAAGTTCAACAGGCTGGCTGCCGAAATAAGCGCATAGGACATCGGGATCGCGCCGGATAGCCAGTGCCCCAGCAGAAAATAGGCCGTCCCCCAGATCAACGCGAGCGGTGCAATCATCAACTGAACCAGAGTCATCACGGTTTTTTCGTGGCGCAGTTCCGCCTTGTCCGTTGGAAGCAGACCAGCCCTGACCATTCTACCCAGCCAATTTTTTGCTGAAAGCATCATTGCATTATGAACCCGTCCGCGACCGTTCGCCGCCCAAGTGTCGCTATTTTCTGATGATCTGTATCGTCACTCCCAACACCTTCCACTGTTTCATTTCTTCCAGCAAGGCAGTCTCAGTCAGCGGATTCTGATTCAGCCAGTCCGATTCCATTGCAAGATAATATTTTGTCCCGGTAAAACTCGCCGTCATCTCAGGCAATACGACATCGCTACGGTTTCGATAGAACAGCACAGCCAGGCGCAGACTCATCGCCAGAAGGCAGTCTTCACTGCTGACCAACAAGCCCTGCAGTTTTTTCAGATTGCCACGGTGCGCCAGTGCGAGCAGGCTCAAGCGAGCCTGCTCCTTCTTCGAAAAACCCGGCATGTCGGCATTGGCAAGGATGTAAGCCGTATGCTTGTGGTAGCCGCTGTGCGCAACCCGGATGCCGATGCCGTGTAGACTGGCAACCCAACCCAAAGTCTGTAACGCAGACTCGTGATTGCCCGTACCAAAAAATTGTTTTGCCAGAACATTCGAGAGCTTCACGATTCTCTCCGCCTGTTTCACATCGACGTGATAGCGGCGCATGAAATGCTGCACCGTCACATCGCGCATATCGTTGTTGTGAAAACGCCCCCAAAGGTCATACAGCACGCCTTCGCGCAGAGCAGTCAACCCAGGCTGCATCTGCGCGATCTCCAATTCATCGAAAGCCGCATACATGATCACAAAGCCGCCAGCCAGGGTGGACATACGATCCGGTCTCAAGCCCAACAATGACAGCTTCTGCACATCGCCTGTCCTGATCAGATTCGCACGCAGCAGATCAAGCCCCTCGCGCGTTATACCGCTGTTGCTGAAGCCGTTCAGTTCGAGGACCTCGCATATCGCCTTGGCGGTCCCCGACGAGCCTATCGCCTTCTGCCACTGCCCCTTGTAGTCGGCGACTATGCTTTGCAATTCACTACGCGCTGCAAGTTCTGCGCGCTGCATGTTCTGCTTGGTGATCCTGCCCTCGGGGAAAAAACGCTTGCTGAAGCTGACGCAGCCCATGTACAGGCTTTCCAGCTTGATGGGTTGATATCCACGGCCGATGATAAATTCGGTCGAGCCCCCGCCTATGTCCATCACCAGCACCTGCTCGTTCGATCGCGGCATGCCATGCGCAACCCCGAGATAGATTAGGCGCGCTTCTTCGCGGCCTGCGATCACCTCGATCGGAAAACCCAGCACTTTTTCAGCGTCAGCGATGAATCTGGCCGAATTCTTTGCCACGCGCAACGAATTGGTGCCGACCGCACGCACCGCCTCGGGCGGCAGATCACGCAGGCGCTCTGCAAAGCGGGAAAGCGCTGCTAGCGCGCGCTGTTGGGCGGCCTCGTCAAGATAGTTGTCATCGGTGAGTCCGGCCGCCAGACGCACCGGCTCGCGCAGTCCGTCCAGCATGTATAGTTGCTCGCCTTCCACCTTCGCCACCTGCAGCCTGAAACTGTTGGATCCCAGATCGACGGCGGCCAAAAAAGGCTGCTGCTCCATTACTGCTGAATTTCCCGCTCGATCTCATCGAGAGAGACATGGCGCACATCACGGCCCTTGACCATATAGATGACATATTCAGAGATGTTTTTTGCATGGTCGCCGATGCGCTCTATCGCCTTCGCCACGAACAGTATCTCCAATGCGGTCGTGATCGTGCGCGGATCTTCCATCATGAAGGTGATGAGATAACGCATGATGGCTCGGAATTCGACATCCACCTGATCGTCTTGGCGCACCACTTCGGCGGCCATCATAACATCCAGGCGAGCAAAGGCATCCAGGGACTTCCTAAGCATGTCTACCGCAAGTTCAGACGCATGCTTGATCTCGTTGTAACGGGGAATGGCAAGGCCGTGCTTCTCGGAAAGCATCTTCGCCATGCGTGCAATCTTCTCCGCTTCGTCGCCGATGCGCTCGAGATCGGTGATGGTCTTTACGACCATCATCACCAGTCGCAGATCGCTCGCGGTCGGCTGGCGTCGCGCGATCACCTGGTGGCATGCCTCGTCTATCTTGACTTCCATCGCATTGACGCGGTGATCATCCTCGATCACGCGGTTCATCAGCGCGATGTCACCCTCCACCAAGGAATTGATTGCGCTGCGTATCTGGCTTTCCACCAGGCCGCCCATCTGCAACACATAGGCGCGTATCGCCTCAAGCTCGACATCGAACTGTTTGGAGGTATGTTCGCTACTGATCATGGCACTCTCCGATCCAAAACAGTATATCCTATTAAAAGAATGTGAACTAAATATGACGACGTCACTGGGCCGTCATCGTCTTCACTCCGGAGACCGTCCCGAGCAGCAGCACATCCGCAGGGCGCCTGGCAAAAAGTCCGTTAGTCACGACCCCGGCGATGTGGTCCAGCGTCGATTCAAGCTCGACGGGATTCATGATCTGCAAGCCGCGCACATCGAGGATCAAATTGCCGTTGTCCGTGGTAAAGCCCTCGCGCAGCGCGGGCTGGCCGCCCAAGGCCACGAGCTGCCTCGCAACCGAACTCCTCGCCATCGGAATGACCTCGACGGGCAGAGGAAACCTGCCCAGCACATCCACGAGCTTGCTCTCGTCGCAAACACAAATAAATTTTCGGCTTGCAGCGGCGACAATTTTTTCGCGCGTCAAAGCGCCTCCGCCGCCCTTGACCATGTGCATGTGACGCGTGATCTCGTCTGCGCCGTCCACATACACAGGAAGATCTCCTGCATCGTTAAGCGCAAACACCTCGATGCCGTGTCCTTTCAGTCGCTTTGCAGATGCTTCCGAGCTTGCTACGGCCCCGCGTATCTTGTGCCTGATCTTTGCCAGTTCGTCGATAAAGAAATTGGCGGTCGAACCCGTTCCGACCCCGACTATGCAATCCGCTGGCACATATTCGATTGCAGCGACCGCCACAGCCCGTTTCAAATCATCCTGATTCATATTGTTCACTCTCAACTTGATTGGCATTTGTATAATTATTGCAGGAAATGGCAACTTTAGGGAAAGTCATCTGTCAACGCAAGCATCGCGGCACGCCTTTTCAATTTGCGTGGTGTAAGATGATCATCAAACCAGAATCGACTGAAAGGATACCAAAATGCCGGGGAATACCATACTGACCATAGCTAGTTCACCCTACAAAGACCAGAGGCCCGGCACATCTGGATTGAGAAAGCGCGTGCAGGTTTTCCAGCAGGCGCATTATCTGGAAAATTTCGTCCAGTCCATTTTCGACAGCATCAAGCCGCCGCAAAAGGCGCTTTTGGTGCTGGGAGGCGATGGACGCTATTTCAACCGCGAGGCGATACAGATCATCCTGAAGATGGCCGCGGCCAACGGTTTCGGGCGCGTTCTGGTGGGAAAAGGCGGCATACTTTCCACGCCGGCCGCTTCCTGCGTGATCCGCAAGCATGCGGCATTCGGCGGCATTATCCTGTCCGCCAGCCACAACCCCGGCGGGCCTGACGGCGACTTCGGCATCAAATACAACACCTCCAACGGCGGGCCTGCACCCGAGAAAATCACCGACAGCATCTTTGAGGCTAGCCTCAAACTCACTCAATACCGCATCGCAGATGCGCCAGATGTGCAACTCGACAAGACTGGCGACTACACACTTTGCGACATGACCGTATCGGTGATAGATGCGGTTTCCGACTATGCTGACCTGATGGAATCGCTGTTCGATTTTGGCGCAATCCGCGACTTGCTGGCTGGCGGCTTCAACATCAGGTTTGATGCGATGCACGCTGTCACCGGCCCCTATGCGCGTGAAATCTTCATCAACCGGTTAAAAGCCCCGGAGAGCAGCCTCATGAATTGCATACCGCTGCCCGATTTCGGCAAAGGCCATCCCGATCCCAACCTGACCTACGCGCATGAACTGGTCGAGATGCTCTACGGCGAAAATACGCCGGATTTCGGCGCAGCATCCGACGGGGACGGCGACCGCAACATGATACTGGGCCGAAATTTTTTCGTCACCCCGTCGGATAGCCTAGCGATACTCACCGCCAATGCAAAGCTTGTTCCTGGTTATCGTGCAGGCCTTGCAGGGGTTGCGCGCTCGATGCCGACAAGCGCGGCGGTGGATCTCGTGGCAAAAGAACTGGATATCCCCTGCTTCGAGACGCCCACAGGATGGAAATTTTTCGGCAATCTGATGGATGCCGGCAAGGTTACGCTGTGCGGAGAGGAGAGTTTCGGCACGGGATCGAGCCACATCCGAGAAAAGGACGGCCTTTGGGCGGTACTTTTCTGGCTCAACATCGTCGCCATCAAGAAACAGTCGGTCGAGGCCATCGTCCGCGAACACTGGGCGCACTTTGGCCGCAATGTCTATTCCCGTCACGACTATGAGGCCATCCCGAATGACGCCGCAAACGGCGTGATGGCGCATCTGAAAGCAGAGTTTGCGCACTTGCCCGGAAAGACTTTCGGCAGCTACAAGGCAGAGCATTGTGACGACTTCAGCTACACAGACCCTGTCGATGGCAGCACAAGCGCAGGCCAGGGCCTGCGCATCATCTTCACAGATGGCTCGCGCATCGTGTTCCGTTTGTCCGGCACGGGAACAGAAGGAGCCACCCTGCGCATCTATCTTGAGGCCTATGACCCAGTCGTTGCCAATCACCATCTCGATGCGCAGACAGCGCTATCTGAACTGATAGCAATCGCAGGGCGGCTATCAGAACTGGAAAAGCGCACAGGGCGTGCAAAACCCACGGTCATCACCTAAATACCGCACAATGCCCGCAAGCGAACTGAAATTGTCTGAGCTGATCGGCTCCTTGAGCCATGCGCTGGACATCACCGAAGGGCAGCCCGAAGGGCACTGCGTGCGCTGCTGCTGGATAGGCATGCATCTAGGCCGCAACATCGGCCTTCCCGATCAGTCGCTTTGGGAACTCTACTACACCCTGCTCCTGAAGGATCTGGGGTGCAGCAGCAATGCCGCGCGCATCTGCGAGCTATATCTCACGGACGACCTTTCCTTTAAACGCGATTACAAATGGGTGGACGGCAGCCTGAATCAGGCGCTCCGTTTCGTGGTTGGCCATACCGGTCTGCGCAAGGGTCTTGCCGAGCGCTTCAGAAAACTGCTCGATGTGGTAAGCCACAGTGACGACATTGCACAGGAACTGATCCAGACCCGCTGCCAGCGCGGCGCAGACATCGCAAGACAGTTGCGCTTTGGCGAACAGGTAGCCTTGGGCATACACGGGCTCGATGAACACTGGGATGGCAGTGGCCGACCCGACAGGATGGCAGGCGAGTCCATTCCTCTATATTCGCGCATTGCGCTCATCTCACAGGTCGTGGATGTATTCCATACCGTGGGCGGCCTTGATGCAGCGTTGCAGGAAGCAAGGAATCGCGCAGGCACATGGTTCGATCCGAAACTCGTCTCTGCACTCGAGGAAATCTCAAAAGACAACGGATTCTGGCACATGCTGAAATCGGATGAGCTGCATCAGGCGGTGTTGAGTCTTGAGCCGGGACGCTTCGCAGTGCCACTGGATGAAGACTATCTCGATGAAATCGCTGCTGCCTTCGGACAGATCGTCGATGCAAAGAGCCCCTATACACAAGGCCACAGCGTGAGAGTCGCGCTGTATGCCGATCTGATCGCGGAGGAGCTCGGCATCGCCGAGCCGCGCCGGCGCTGGTTAAGGCGCGGCGCACTGCTCCACGACGTGGGCAAGCTAGGTGTCAGCAACGCAATACTCGACAAGCCCGGCAGGCTCGATGTTATCGAGTGGGAAGCAGTCAAGAATCATGCCGCCTATACGGGCTCGATACTCGGCAGGATCAGCATATTCGAAGAGCTATCAAGTGTTGCCAGCGCGCACCACGAACGGCTCGATGGCGGAGGTTATCCACTGGGGCTAAAGGGCTGCGAGATCGTCATCGAGACGCGCATCATCACCGTTGCCGATATCTTCGATGCAATCACTGCAGAGCGCCCATACCGCGGCGCGATTCCCCTAAAGAAGGCGCTTGAGATGATGTCTGAACAGCTAGACATCGCCATTGACAGGAACTGTTTCCATGCACTGGAGAAGATCGCCGCACGCCTTGCTCAGTTGGGCGGCTGACCGAACCTTGCCCTGGCATCCGACAGCAAACGCATCGTTGAATCCCCCTGAAACCGATCTCCGGCTTTGGTCATGTACGAATCCCGCCTTTCCAATGCGCCCTGCTCATGCGCTGCGCGCGCCGCGATGATAGGGTAGATCACAGAAGTTTCGCCATGCTTGATCGCCCGAGCGGCAGCCTTCTCCGCATCCTGATAGCGTCCCTCGAAGAATGCCCTCAGCGTCACGTCCAGCAGTTTGCGCGAATTGTTCTGGGCGCGCTCGAGCCGCATCTTCTTCACCAGTGCTGGCAGCCTTGTGGTGTCCGTCAACAGTTGCATTAACCAGTGCCCCAGCACCAGAATCATCAGGAACAGAACCGCGAACAGCTTCAGCGACATCTCGATGCGGTATGGCGGATATACCAGCAGCACATAGGCCGTGTTCTGCAACAGCGTGGAGAGCGCGACTGCCGCCGCAAAGATCACCAATATGGAAATCAGGTATTTCATTGCCCCGCCTTTTTGGGAGTGGCGCCTGTCTGATCGTGACTCAGCCGGTAGCTGCGCACCGCTTGCAGACTGCCGCTGATATCCGGCATTTCTATATTGATGCTGGCGGTGGAAAGCTTTTTGAGTTCGGATAGCATATGCGCGCCTTCCGGTGACTTGACGTCGAAATAGCGCGACATCCAAACCTGCGCCGTTTTCAGTTCCTGCCTGAAACTGTCCTCATCGCGCGACAGCAGCGCAAGGCGCGCAGAAACCAGGTGCATCTTCAAATTCTCGCGCAGAAAAAATTCCTGGCTGGGAGGCAGGAGCGCGATCTGCTTCAAGCCCGTATTCTCGATGCGCACCAGTTGCTTGACCTCGAGCCAGATGGCGTCTATCCAGCTTTTCCATGCAGTCTTGTTGGCCGTCGGTGTACTTTTTTGCTCCACTGCGTTCTCAGAAGGGCGGTGTCTGTCGACCAGCGGCAGATCGTCCACGGAGAGCAGCATCGAATTGATTTTCAGGTTGATCCCAGACACATCCACGATAGGCAATGCGCGCAGCCTGTCCATGTCCATATCTATGGCCTTGCGCAGGATGTTGAATGCGGGCCTGTTCATGCGCTGCAACCTGGCATCTGCGCCTTCCATCGCAATCAGCGCCGCTTTCACATTGCCAGATAATTGCAGTTGCTGACCCGCAATCAATAGCAGTTGCTCGACATCCGCCAGCGCCGTCTCGTCGCGGCTGATCGACAGGTTATTGTATAGAGTCTCCAGCGCAGCGCGCTGATTCTGCGCTTGATCGTAGTAAGCTTCCAAGGTTGCAACCCTGACCGACATCGCGCGCACCGTGTCCTGATTCTGCGCAATCAGCAACGCATTGGCGCGTGCCGTGCCATCCATCTCGGCAATTTTTTTCGCCAGCTCCCCTCGCATCTCGACAATCATCCTGTGCGCATCAAACCACTGCCACAGGAAAATGATTACCAGCACGACCAGCGTCAGCTGAGTAAGGCTTGCACGAGCAAACAGACCGGCTATTAAGTTTTTACGAGCCTGTCCGTTCGATTCGTTGCTTGGTTTATCGCTCATTAATGCACCCCGCTAGACGGCGTAAGACAGCAAACAATCATCTGTCATCTGTTCCCTGATTCGCCCATTCCAAAAGGCCTGCCAGCAACCCCTGATCGCCCGGACCTGTCAGATAGACCCTGGTCCAGCCCTGCTTGCGTGCCAGCTCTTCGATGCGCACATGCGGCACGAACAACGGTATATCGCTAAACTGCATCTTACCAATCTGCCACAGGTGCAAAAGCGCCTCGCTGCTGGTCACGGTCAGCGCATCAGGATGAATGTTATGCAATCCATCCGCATCAAGGTCTGGTTTGCTGCGCCGGTAACAGGTCGCATATTCGACTTGGGCACCACGCGCCTTCAGCGTATCGCCCAAAAGCTCGCGTCCGCCATCGCCGCGCAAGATCATCACGCGCAATCCTTCAACCAGTTGCAACTTATCGAGCAAGCCTTCGCTGTCATATCGCAAGGATGGCACCAGCACATCCCCAACACCCTGTTCCCGCAAGGCCTTTGCACTGCTCATTCCTATCGTCGCAACCCGGGTTTTTGCAGGCATGAAACCCAATGTCCCTCGTATCGCCGCCATGCCATATTGCACTGCGTTCGGGCTGATGAAAATGGCAAGATCGAAATCTGCAAGGCACGCAACCTGCTCATGAAGCACCCTTTCATCCTCTAAAGGTAAAATCTGCAAGAGCGGCAAAAACAGCGGCACACCGCCTGCTTGTTCGATAGCCTGGGCCAGATGCGCCGCCTGGTCGACAGGCCGTGTGACCAGTATCTTCAGGCCTGAAAGCCGCAGTTCAGCCATTTAAGGAGGCGAGTATTCTGCCCGCCCCCTGCGCGAGCAATTCATTGGCGATACGCTTGCCCAGCGTTTCCGGATCTGCAATGCTGCCCAAAGATTCGGCGCGCAACATGAGCCTGCCATCAGGGCTTGCGACGAAGCCCCGCATGCGCAATTGTCCCGCATTCACTTCGGCAAATCCGCCCAACGGCACCTGGCAGCTGCCGTTCAGCGCACGGCTCATCGCGCGTTCGGCCAACACGCAGGCAGCCGTCTCGGCATGGTGCAAAGGCTTGAGCATCGCGATCACATCAGTACGGTCTGCCCTGCATTCAATGCCCAGCGCGCCCTGACCCACCGCCGGCAGACTATCCTGGCTGGAAATGATCGCGCGTATGCGCGCTGAGAGTCCCAGCCGCTTGAGCCCTGCGGCCGCCAGTATGATGGCCGCATACTGACCCTCGTCCAATTTGCGCAGACGCGTCTGCACATTGCCCCGCAGCGGCTCGATCAGCAGATGCGGAAAGCGCGCGCGCAGCTGGCTTTCGCGGCGCAGACTGGAGGTTCCAACCACGCTGCCGGCGGGCAGAGCAGCCAGATTCTCATACTTGTTAGAAACGAAAGCGTCATGCGGATCTTCGCGCTCGCCGATTGCAGCCAGCGTGAAACCATGCGGCAGCAGCATGGGCACATCCTTCAGCGAATGCACCGCAAGATCGGCCCGCCCATCCTCCAGCGCCGTCTCCAGCTCCTTGACGAACAGCCCCTTGCCGCCTATCTTCGACAGGCTGACGTCCAGTATCTGATCGCCTTGTGTCGTCATTCCCAGGATGCTGACTTGAGTTTGCGGATATAATACGCGTAACCTGTCTCTGATATGCTCCGCCTGCCACATGGCCAGCGCGCTTTCACGCGAGGCGATAACCAGACGGGGCAACGGGTTGGGTGAGACTGAGGGACTCATCGAAATTTCCTTGTGATTAATTACGCGGCGCATTCTATCACGGAGGCTGCCGCGCTTTTGCGTACTAGACTGCGATGAACTTATTTTCTGCCCCTTCTGACATTTCCAGTAAAGACTTGCCATTTCGCGAGGACGTGCGCCTGCTTGGCAGGATACTCGGCGACACGCTGCGCGAACAGGAAGGCGAAGAAACCTTTCAACTGGTCGAGACCGTGCGCCGCTCGGCGGTGCGTTTCCGCAAGACCCAGGACGAACGCGATGGCGAAAAACTGGAGCAGATGCTGGACGCGCTGACGCCGGCCGAGACGCTTGCCGTGGTGCGCGCCTTCAGCTACTTCTCGCAATTGTCCAACATCGCCGAAGATTTGCACCACAACCGCCGCCATCGCGCCCATCTAAAAGCCGGCAGCCCGCCCAAGGACGGCAGCCTGCTACGTGCACTGGACCGCATCGAGGAAAAGCCCGTCAGCCGCGAAACGCTGCAAGCCTTTTTCGACAGCGCTCTTATCTCACCCGTGCTGACCGCACACCCCACCGAGGTGCAGCGTAAAAGCACACTCGATTGCCACCTGATTATCTCAAGCCTCCTTGCCAACCGCGATCGCCTGGACATGACGCCGGACGAACTCGCAGAGAACGAAAATGCCCTACGCCGTTTCGTGCTGATCCTCTGGCAGACGCGCATGCTGCGCACGGCCAAGCTCACCGTGCGCGACGAAATCAGGAACGGCCTTGAGTTTTACCGCTATACATTTTTGAACGAGATCCCTAAGATTTACGCGAATCTGGAAAAACAACTGGCGGAAAGATTCGGCAATGGGATGGTAGTTCCCCCGCTGTTGCGTGTAGGAAGCTGGATAGGTGGCGACCGCGACGGGAATCCTTATGTTACTCACGACATGATGCGCTATGCGGTGCAACAGCACTCCGAACTCGCGTTCGAACATTACCTGAACGAGACGCATATTCTGGGCACCCGGCTTTCTTTAACGGACAGGCTGGTCGATGTCAGCGAAGAACTACGCACCCTGTCCAATGCATCTCCTGACAAGGCCATCAGCCGCACCGACGAGCCTTATCGCCGCGCGCTGATACTCATCTATTCGCGCCTGTCAGCGACCGCAAAGCTGCTGGGCCACGAAATCTCGCATCGGCCTCCCGTAGACAAAAAAGCCGAACCCTATGCCAACCCTGAACAGTTCATCCATGATCTGGACGTGCTGATCGAATCATTGCTAAAACATGGCGCCGTGTATCTGGCGCGCGGGCGCCTTGCGAATCTGCGCCGCGCTGCGGAAATCTTCGGCTTCCATCTGGCCCCGCTGGACATGCGCCAGCACAGCGCAATACACGAACAAACCGTAGGCGAGCTATTGGCGCATGCCGGCGTGATGGAAGACTACGCCGGGCTCGATGAATCCGCAAAACGCAAGGTCTTGCTCGACGTCCTTGAGGCCGGCAAACCGTTGATGGGCGAACTGACCCTGTATTCTGACGTCGTGCAAAGCGAATTGCGCATCATGCAGGCGGCAAACGACATCCATGAACGATTCGGGCGGAATGCGCTGCCCAACCACATCATCTCCAAGACCGATGCAGTGAGCGACATGCTGGAACTTGCGTTGATGCTGCAACAGGTAAACCTGCTGGAGGGCGACGCGCTGCACATCAACATCATCCCCTTGTTCGAAACCATAGAGGATTTGCGCGGCTGCGGCGTGATCATGGACGAGCTCTTCGCGATTCCCTATTACCGCAAACTGCTGTCCTGCCGCAGCAACACCCAGGAAGTCATGCTGGGCTATTCGGACAGCAACAAGGACGGCGGATATATCACCGCCAACTGGGAGCTTTACAAGGCAGAACTCGAACTGGTCAAGGTTTTCGCCAAATACGGCATAGAACTCAGGCTTTTCCACGGGCGCGGCGGCACGGTGGGACGCGGCGGCGGGCCGAGCTACGAGGCGATACTGGCGCAACCCCCGGGCAGCGTAAACGGGCAGATACGCATCACAGAACAAGGCGAGGTGATTTCCAGCAAATATTCCAATCCCGAGATCGGGCAGCGCAATCTGGAGACATTGATCGCTGCGACCATGGAAGCCACACTGCTGCACCATCATGGCGACGACAGCACGATGCCAGAATTCCATCGCATCATGGAAGTCCTGAGCCTGGATGCGTTTTCGGCTTACCGAAAGCTGGTTTACGAGACGCCAGGCTTCACGGAATACTTCTTCACATCGACACCGATACGCGAAATCGCCGAGCTCAACATCGGCAGCCGCCCTTCCGCGCGCAAGGCCTCAAACCGTATCGAGGATCTGCGCGCGATCCCTTGGGTATTCAGCTGGGGGATGAACCGCACGCTGCTGCCAGGCTGGTTGGGGTTCGGCAGTGCGGTAAAGCAGTTCATCGCGAAAGAAGGCAAGGTGGGTCTTGTGCAGTTGCAGGCAATGTACAAGAACTGGGCTTTTTTCCGCGGCCTCATATCGAACATGGACATGGTGCTTTCCAAGACCGACATGGGCATCGCATCGCGCTATGCGGGGCTTGTTGAAGACGTGGAACTTCGCGAGCGGATTTTCGGCGCGATCGAACGCGAATGGGAAGACACGATAGAAATGCTGTTCAAGGTTACAGGACACACCACGCTGCTAGAGGACAATCCGACCTTCTCGCGCAGCCTGCAAACTAGGACGCCTTACATCGACCCGCTGAATCATTTGCAGGTTGCTCTGCTGGAACACCACCGTGCCGGCAACAATGATGAACTAGTCAAGCGCGCGATACATCTGACCATCAACGGCATCGCAACCGGATTACGTAACAGCGGCTAGCGCCTTTCAACCCACCAGATCATGACCACACCGATGACCAGAAAAACGATGGTCATCGCGGTTGCACTGAGCAGCGGCTGCCAGTTGTTCAAAGCGCCCAGGCTTGCTACTAGACGCCCGGTAAAGTGGAACACCAGTCCCAGCACAATGCCCATGAAAACCATCACGCTGACCCCGCCGGAACGCCTTTGGTAGGATGCAAAAGGCAGTGCTAGGACCATCATCACCAAGAGCGCAAACGGGTATACCAGCTTGTTCCACATCGCAATCTCATAGCGCGCGCTCTGCTGCTTGTTCTCCTTCAGATGCTCGGCATATTGATAAAGGTCGTAGGCCGACATCTGTTCCGGCACAACCAGCATCACGCTCATGATGCCCGGCGTCAGCTCAGACTGCCAGCTCTGGTTTTTCATCGCCCCGGTGGTGACGCCTGCCTTGTCAAAGCTCGTCTGCAGCACATCCGTAAGCTTCCATTGCCCAGGTTCGAGATAGGCCGCCCCCTTCGCACTTACGATGGTTTGAAGGTGAAAGGTTTCGTCAAAATTGTATATCACGATATCAGACAGGCTGGTATCGGGCATCACGTTCTTGACGTTCACGAAACTGTGCCCGTCCTTGACCCATACCCCAGAACGGAACGCCTGTAGGGAAACCTTGCTGTTCATTGCCTGCAGGCGCAGCTTCTGCGCCATGCGCTCTGAGGGGGGGGCGAGAAACTCTCCGCACAGAAAGCTGATGATGATCATCGGCAATGCAATTTTGCTCAAGGCGCCCAGCATCTGCATGGTCGATGCACCAGATGCACGATAGATCGTCAGCTCCGAGCGGGAGGCCATTTGCACGAGCGCCAGTATCGTGCCGACCAGGACTGCGACCGGGAACAGTTCGTATATGTGCCCGGGTATCGTCAACGCCACGAAAGCCAGCACATAGCCCAAGCTGTACTTTCCATAGCCCATCACACTCAGCTCGTGGATGAAATCGAGAAATGAGAACAGCATCAGCAGGGATGCAAACACCAGCAACACACTAGCGTATATTTCGCGGGCAAGATAGCGGTTAAGCAGGTTCATCGGCCAAACACCTTGCGCCAAGAAAACAGCGTCACACGTTTATAAAACAGCAATGCTGTTACCACGAGCATCAGCGCATGTATGCCCCAGAGCCCTACGCCCGGAGACATCTTTCCCTGGCCCACCCATGCATTGGTGACGCTGATCATATTGCTGTAAATCATGTACAGCACCAGTGCCAGAACCAGGTTGAAGGAGCGGCCTGCGCGCGGATTGACATAACTCAGGGTGATGGCCATCAGCGAGAGCACTGCCGCACTGATAGGCAGCCCCAGCCGCCACTCAAGCTCCGACAGATTCCAGGTCGTGGGATGGCGCCACAGGATGGGCGTAGGCAACGCGCGCACATCGGGTAATTCCTGCTTGGCTGCCACGCTGTCGATGCGTAACGCATAGCGCTTGAAGTCCACGATGCGATAGTCGCGCTGGCCCGGCGTCCCCTCGTAACGCGTGCCATTAAGCAATACCAGAAACCGGTCGCCATTGGGCATGATTTGCTGCATGCCATGACTTGCCACCATGGTGCCCAGCGCCCCGTTCTGGATGGAACGTACAAATACGCGGCCGATGAGCCCAGATTTCACGTCCGCATTCTCGACAAAATAGACCCTATCCATCTGCGGTGACTCGTGAAACGTGCCGGGCGTAACCGCGCTCACTTCATCGCGGCTGTTCAGCTTGTTCCTGTATTCGTTGGATTTCCTCAAAGCCCAGGGCGAGAGCACCAGGCTCAAGAGTGCTACCACCAGCACCACTGGCAACGCATACCACAACACAGGGCGTATCCAGCGCGTAAGCCCTATGCCTGCCGAGAACCAAACCACCATCTCACTATCTCGGTAACAGCGCGAAAGCGTGAGCAGAATGGAGATGAACAGTGACAAGGAGAGCAGCACAGGAAGATAGTTCAATGCGCTAAAGCCCAACAGCGCCAGCACGCCGTCCACCGCCAGCTTGCCGCTCACCGCATCACCAAGAAAGCGGATCAGCTGGCTGATCACCACGATGCCAAGCAGGGTTGCAAATATCAAAAAACCGTTTCCGGCAAATTCGCTCACCAGCGCACGATGGAAATGTCCTCGGCGGAACCACTTTGACTTTATACTGCCGGATTGCGGATAATCGGTCATTGAAACTCTAACTGTATATGGGAGCAACGCATGGAATTTAGCATAAAACAAAGCAGTCCGGAAAATCAGCGCAGCGCCTGCGTGGTTCTCGGCGTTTTTGAAGGCGGCCAGCTGGCACCTTCCGCACACAGTTTTGACGAAGCTGCCAATCATCAGTTGAGCGACCTGATTGCGCGCGGCGACATGACAGGAAAATCCGGCAGCACGCTGATGATACACGCCCTTTCAGGCGTTGCAGCAGAGCGAGCTCTGCTGGTGGGCCTTGGCAAGCAGAGCGAATTCAACGCCAAGCAATTCATCGACATGCTGCGGTCAACCTTTGCCGTGCTCAACAAGACCATCTGCAAAGATGCCGCGCTTTATCTTACCGACCTACCCGTCAAGGATAAGGATGAAGCCTGGAAGATCAACCAGATCGTGCTGGCAGCCTTCGAATCCGTCTATAGAAGCGACAGCTTAAAGAGCAAGCCCGCCGACAAACCGACCCTGCGCAAGATACTCCTGGGCTGCTCAAAAAAACCCGGCACTACGGCACAGGATACACTGCATCAGGCAAGCTCAGTCGCTCACGGCATGAACCTTGCCAAGGATCTGGGCAATCTGCCGGGTAACATCTGCACCCCGACCTATCTTGCCGACCAAGCCAGAAAGCTCGCGAGCGCGCACAAACTGAAAGCCACCATACTCGAAGAAAAGGACATGGAGAAGCTGGGCATGTTTTCACTTCTGTCCGTCACCCGCGGTAGCCGCCAGCCTGCAAAGCTGATCACGCTGGAATACCGCGGGGCCGACAAGAAGCAGAAACCCGTGGTGCTGGTCGGCAAGGGATTGACCTTTGATTCGGGCGGCATTTCGCTAAAACCCGGCGCCGAGATGGACGAAATGAAATATGACATGTGCGGTGCGGCAAGCGTGCTGGGAACGATGCTCGCCGTTGCCAAAATGGGCCTGAAACTCAATGTGGTTGGCGTAATCCCGAGCAGCGAGAACATGCCTGATGGAGCTGCCAGCAAACCGGGCGACATCGTGAAAAGCATGAAGGGTCTTTCCATCGAGATACTCAACACCGATGCCGAAGGCAGGCTGATCCTGTGCGATGCGCTGACTTATGCAGCGCGCTTCGAGCCCGACACCGTGATCGACATTGCGACGCTCACCGGCGCCTGCGTGATCGCGCTGGGCGGCGTTGCAAGCGGCCTTTTCAGCAACCAGGACGAACTTGCACGCGAACTGCTCGATGCGGGCCAGTACTCGAACGACAAGGCATGGCAGCTGCCGCTGTGGGATGAATACCAGCAGCAGTTGGACAGCAATTTTGCCGACATGCAGAACATCGGCGGACGCGCTGCAGGCAGTGTAACCGCGGCCTGCTTCCTGTCGCGCTTCACCAAGGATTACCGCTGGGCGCACCTGGACATTGCAGGCACCGCATGGAAGTCTGGCAAGGAAAAGGGGGCCACCGGCCGACCCGTACCTCTGCTCACCCAGTATCTGATTTGGCGCGCCAACGCAAAATGACCAAGGTCGATTTTTATACAGGTTCCGCCGACAAGCTGCGCACCGCCTGCCAGCTTTGCCTCAAGGCGATGCAGCACGGCCTGCATACAGTCATCAGCCTGCCCGATCAGGCAAGTTGCGACGCGCTGGACAAGCTGCTCTGGCAATATCCTGACACGGCTTTCATTCCGCATGCCCGTTGCAATGATGCACAGGCAGATCAGGTGCCCGTAGTTCTGAACTGCAATGATGAGGCCTTCCCGCATTACGACATGCTGATCAGCCTGCGCGACGAATGCATGCCGTTTTTCAGCCGCTTCGAGCGCGTCGCCGAAATCGTGGGCACAGATGAAAAAGACAGCATGCTTGGTCGTGAACGTTTCAAGTTCTATCGGGATCGCGGCTACGAGTTGCGCCATTTCGACCTCAACCGGACGAATCTGCCATGACCGATGACGAACTGCCGCTGCTGACAGAAGTCTCCAATGATCCGACCGAACTGCCTGTGCTCACCTCGGTCGTCGCAGCCCCAGCCTTACCGCCTGTCGACCTATCCGCCACCGGCGCGTACATGCGCCCGCTCAGTCCTGCCGAGGTGGATCAGCTTCTGCACCAACTGGAATCGCACCTCGAGACCGTCTTTGCCGAAAAACTCAACAACCAGCTCGCACAACTACAGAAGCTCGCAGTCGAGCTTGCGATCAGCGAATTCAAGGCCGAGCTTCCGAAGCTGATCATCGATGCGCTGAAAGACTCAGATCCAAAGCTCGCCTAAATAACAGCCTCGAAAAGCTCGAGGTTAGGCGGGCCCAGATATACATTTTTTGTCTGGCCGGCCTGTGCATGTGCCAGCCTGAACGCCTCTGAACGGGTCCAGTTTTCGAATGCCTGTCTTGAATCCCACACGGAATGCGAAGCAAACAGCGTGTGCTCATCATTTGCGTCACCCTGCAGCAGGTTGAAACTCCTGAACCCGGGCACGCCTTCGAGATGGCTCTCGCGTTTTTTCCAGATACCGATGAATTCGTTCTCCATGCCGGGTGCGATCCTGAAACGGTTCATTGCGATAAACATGATGCTCCTTTGAAAATCAGTTTGGATTTCGGAAATGACTGTCTGCAATTTTTCTATGCCAGTTTGTCATGGCTATGCCCATTTTTTTACGTCAGCCTTCTTCGCGGTTTTCTGCAAACCCTCATGCAAAGCGACCAGCGGCATGCCCAGCCTTAAAGCCAGCTCAAGATATGAGGCATCATAAGAAGACAGCTTGCAGCAGCGCCGAGCAAGTTGCAGTGTATACGATAATGCGTGCGCGAAAATAGCTGTATCCACTTCGGCATCCACACCTCCCAGAATCTCAAAAAACGCATTGCTGCGCGCCTCCGTCACCAATCCTTTTGCCTCAGCCCTGGCGATCATATTTGACACTTCCCGTCCCCAGGTTGCAGGTACATGGGCGCTATCCATTTTCATCGCATCGAGAATTTTTTCGGCATAAACAAGGTCATGAGGTTTACCATCCCAAAAAAACCAGCACATGGTCACCGAATTATCCAGTACGAAACTCACGCGCGCCCCTCTTCGATGAGTTCCTGGATATTTGCGCCGCGCACAGGATCTGCCAGCATGAATGCCTTTAGCATTTCTGCTGCGGCAGTCCTATCTTTCACTTTTTCGCCTCATACGAACCGATTTCAGTTTTCATGACTCGCTCCTGCAATTCCATTTAAGACCAGCATATAGACCGGTATTTATTAAATCAATATCACTGGCCCCTCGCATTCGCGATCGTGAGCATTGCCTATCCCGCCAGACCGGTGCAAGGCTAATCAAAACTTGCATCTTGCAATGGGCAACTGCCCTGTATAATCACAATTTTGAAAATTTGCCGCCAAAATTGCAATGGAACTGAACAAAAGTTTTGACCCAAAAGACATCGAAGCCCGCTGGTATCCAAAATGGGAGGCATCCGGCTATTTCAAGGCAGGCATGGATCCGACAAAATCCGCATCATTCTGCATACAGCTGCCGCCGCCCAACGTCACCGGTACGCTGCACATGGGCCACGGCTTCAACCAAACGCTGATGGATGCGCTGACCCGCTACCATAGAATGAAGGGCGACAACACGCTGTGGCAACCCGGCACAGATCACGCCGGAATCGCCACACAGATCGTCGTCGAGCGCCAGCTTGATGCGCAGGGAGTCAGCCGTCACGACCTGGGCCGCGATAAATTCATTGAAAAAGTCTGGGAATGGAAGGAATATTCCGGCAATACGATAACCCGCCAGATGCGCCGCTTGGGCACCTCTCCCGACTGGTCGCGCGAACGCTTCACGATGGATGAAGGGTTGTCCCGTGCCGTCACTGAAACCTTCGTGCGGCTCTATAACGAAGGCCTGATCTATCGCGGCAAGCGTCTTGTAAACTGGGATCCGAAGCTGCATACCGCGGTATCCGACCTTGAAGTTGTGCAGGAAGAAGAAGACGGCTTCATGTATCACATCCATTATCCGCTGAGCAAACCTGATGCTATGCATGGCCTGACGCATCTCACGGTTGCCACCACGCGTCCAGAGACCCTGCTGGGCGACGTCGCGGTAATGGTGCATCCTGAAGATGAGCGCTACAAACACCTGATCGGCTTGGAAGTCGCGCTGCCGCTTTGCGCGCGCACCATCCCTATCATCGGTGACGAATATGTGGATCGCGAATTCGGCACAGGCGTGGTCAAGGTCACCCCTGCGCACGACTTCAACGATTATGCTGTGGGCCAAAGGCATGCACTTGAGATGATCTCCGTCCTCACGCTGGATGGAAAGATCAACGATCAGACGCCTGAAAAATATCGCGGTTTGGATCGCTTCGAGGCGCGGAAACAAATCGTGGAGGATCTGAAAAAATATGGCCTGTTCGAGAAGGCCGAGAAGCACAAACTGAAAGTGCCCAGGGGAGACCGTACCGGCGTCGTCATTGAGCCCATGCTCACCGACCAATGGTTCGTCGCGATGAGCAAGAAGGGTGACGCAGGAAAAAGCATCACCGAACAGGCTTTGGCGTGCGTCTCTTCCGGCGAAATCAGGTTTCATCCGGAAAACTGGGTCAACACCTACAACCAGTGGCTCAACAACATCCAGGACTGGTGCATCTCGCGCCAGCTCTGGTGGGGGCATCAGATACCGGCTTGGTACGGGGAAGATGGCAAAGTGTATGTCGCCCGCGATGAAACTGAAGCTAAACAACTCGCAGCACAGGCAGGGTACACTGGTATTCTCAAACGCGACAACGACGTGCTCGACACTTGGTTCTCCTCCGCGCTGTGGCCTTTCTCGACCCTCGACTGGGAGATGGGCAAACCGTTCGATGAGCAGAACGAATTCGTGAAGCAATACCTGCCTTCAACTGTGCTGGTCACGGGATTCGACATCATCTTCTTCTGGGTCGCGCGGATGGTGATGATGACCCGCCACATCACAGGAAAGATTCCGTTCAGGGACGTGTATGTGCATGGGTTGATCCGCGATGCGAAAGGCCAGAAGATGTCGAAATCCAAAGGCAACGTGCTCGACCCAATTGACCTGATCGACGGCATCGCGCTCGATGATCTGGTCAAAAAGCGTACCACCGGTTTGATGAATCCCAAGCAGGCGGAAAGCATCACAAAGGAAACGCGCAAGGAATTCCCATCTGGTATCCCCGCCTTCGGCACTGATGCGCTGCGCTTCACCTTCGCGTCTCTTGCCTCCCCCGGCCGCGACATAAAATTCGACATGCAGCGCTGCGAAGGATATCGAAACTTCTGCAACAAGCTGTGGAACGCCACGCGCTTCGTGCTGATGAACTGCGAAGGCAAGGATGTCGGTCTCGATGAAAGCTTGCCGCTGGAATATTCCACTGCCGACAAGTGGATGATCAGCGAACTGCAAAATGCGGAAGCCGAGATGGCAACACACTTTGCCGATTACCGTTTCGATATGGCCGCGCGCGCCGTGTACGAGCTTGTGTGGAACAGCTATTGCGACTGGTATGTGGAGCTGGCGAAAGTGCAGCTCCAGGGAACCGAAGCTGAACAGCGTGCAACGCGCAGAACGCTGGTGCGCGTGTTGGAAACCATGCTGCGCCTGGCACACCCAATCATCCCTTTCATCACCGAGGAGCTCTGGCAGTCGGTAGCACCACTCGCAGGCAAAAAAGGCGAAAGCATCATGCTTGAGGCCTACCCTCAAGTTGATGCATCGAAAATAGACAAAGAAGCCATCGAACAAATTTCACTGTTGCAGGAAATGATCAACGCCTGCCGCAGGCTGCGCAGCGAGATGAATCTTTCGCCCGCCGCGCGCGTGCCGCTCGTTGCAACAGGGGACGCAGCAATGCTCAAAGTCCTCTCCCCCTACATTAGCGCCCTAGCAAAACTTTCCGAAGTAAAGATCGTGGATGATCTGCCTTCCGACGAGGCGGCAATTGCAATCGTAGGTAATTACAGACTGATGCTGAAAGTGGAGATCGATGTCGCTGCCGAGCGCGAGAGACTAGACAAGGAAATCGTGCGACTGGCAAACGAAATTGCAAAAACGGAAGCCAAGCTTGGCAATGAAAGCTTTGTTTCAAGAGCGCCTGCCGCGGTGGTCGAGCAGGAGAAGAAACGCATGAGCGATTTTTCTGCAACTCTCGGTCAGTTGCAGTCGCAGCGCGCCAGATTGAATTGAAACTGTCCTCAAAGGCGGGATAAATCGCAGGAGCGCATGCTAATAATGGGGCGGCCTCTCGCTCGCGGGCTTGTTTTCATGCAGAGAATCAGCCAGAGACTGCATGTGTCTTGCAAGCGATGCGCAGGTCGCCTCTAGCTGGTCGAGCTTCTGTTGCTGCTGATAGACAACCTTGTTCAGCTCCTCTATCAGATCTTCCTGAAAGGCGATTTTTGTCTCGATGTTTACCAAGCGTTCTTCAATCATGACGCGCCTCGGGCTTCAACTGCCGAAAGCCGCAGTCAGGGCCGAAATCATACTTGCATGATCTTGTACGCCTGCGCTTTCGCGCGCGCTATGCATCGCCCACATGGGAGAGCCGACATCCACGCTTGAGATGCCAAGCTGTGCGGCCACCATTGGGCCTATCGTGCTGCCGCAACTCAAGTCGCCTCGATGCGCGTACTGCTGGCACGGCACACCTGCGATCCTGCAGAACTCCATGAAGCGCGCCGCGGTCTCGGCATTAGTAGTGTAACGCTGGTTTACATTGGTCTTGATAACCGGCCCGCCGTTCACCACCACCTTGTGACTGGGTTCATAGGCAGCCGGAAAATTCGGGTTATAGGCATGCGCCATGTCTGCGCTAATGAAAAAACTCTGCGTCATCGCTCGCCTCCTGTCCTCTTCATCGAGCTCGGCATGAAAGCCAATGCGCGACAGCATGTCGGAGATGAAGCTGCCGCCTGCGCCAATGGCGCTCTGACTGCCAACCTCCTCGTGATCGAAGAAGGCAGCAACACACGTGGCAGCAGGCTGCTTTACCGCGATCAACGCCGTGAGTGCAGCATGCATGGAGGCAAGATTGTCCAACTGACTGTCCGCGATGAATTCTTCGCCAACTCCCCACAGGCAGCCTTTCTGCACGTCATAGACAGCAAGCTCGAAACTTAAGAGGTCGGCGACTTCCACATGGGCTGCGTCGGTTAGCAGCTTGCGCAAGCAAGCTTCTGCATCGTCTTTTTCGCCCAGAATCCCCAGGGTGAGTGGAAGTTCTGTCTGCTTGTTGAATTTCAGCCCCTGTTCATTCACATCCCGGTTCATGTGTATCGCGAGGTTGGGAAGTCTGAGCAGTGGTCGCTCAAAACGCAAAAGCTGCGTCTCCTGGCTTTTACCCGAACGCAGCACGACGCGGCCTGCCAGACTCAAATCCCGGTCTGTGAACGTGGCCAGTATCGGCCCGCCATAAACGTCAACGCCAAGGCGCGTGAGACCATCGCCTGCCATGGCCGCTTTAGGCTTCAGCCTCAGTCCTGGGGAATCGGTATGCGCACCGACGATGCGAAAACCTGCTTCTGCCAACGGCTGACTGCCTAGCACGAATGCAATCATAGATGCACCCCCGCGCACTACATAGTAACGCCCTCCCGCCGAAAGCTTCCACCGCCCCCCCTCTTCAAGCCGGGTGTAACCCTGCGCCAAGAGGCGCACTTCTGCGCTCGCCACGGCGTGCCATGGACTGGGGCTGGCATCGATGAAGTCGATGAGCTCGAGTGCTGAGGCTTTTTCCTGAATGTTAGGATGCATGTCGTTCACTCATCTAAAACCGTCAAGCAATCGGTAGGTCCGCATGCGCCCATGCAGTGATACCGCCCTGCAGATTGTACACATCTGAAAATTCATTGGCTGCGGCAAACGCGGCAGCCTGTGCAGAGCGCCCGCCCATCTGGCAGTAAAAAACCGTCTTCGCGGACTTGTCTAGCTCATGCATCCTCAAGGGCAGAAGATGTAGCGGCAAAGGTTCGCCCTGCGGTATCTTTCCCCGTGCGATTTCCGCATCGGTGCGCACATCGATCAGCTTTATATTTTCCTGTTGCAACAGTTTCATCAGCTCAGCAACGGTGATATTCTTGTAATTGCCCACTTCGTTTTCCTGTGTTTTGATGGTAAATTCTGCATATTTGGGGCAGATTCCGCACGTCCTGGCCGCTTTTGAACTTTTCCCGCCATCTTTAATCCACCCACCCATAACCGTTTATCATATCGGCCATGAAAATATTGCCGTTCATTATACTGCTGTTCCTTGCACCAACAACGTTCGGCGGTGAATTGCCCGACCTTGGCGATGTATCCCAGGCATCGCTAAGCCCACTGCAGGAGCGCCAGGTGGGCCAGCAGAGCATGATGCAGATCAAGGCCAGCAAGCAGTTCCTCAACGACCCGGAAGTCAACGATTATCTCAACGAGATAGGCGACAAGTTGGTCCAGTATTCAAACGAGCCCTCGCTCGATTTCGAGTTCTTCGCGGTGAATGACTACAGTGTCAACGCTTTTGCGCTGCCTGGCGGATTTGTCGGCGTCAATGCGGGGCTTTTGCTCGTCACTGAGAACGAATCTGAACTGGCCTCAGTGCTGGGTCATGAAATCTCCCACGTCACCCAGCACCACATGGCGCGCATGGTGTCTGCAACCAAAGGCGACACGATGGCTTCCATGGCTGCGATCGCGCTGGCGATACTTGCCGCGCGCAGCAACCCCGATATTGCGCAGGCCGCAGTAGCCGGAACTGGGGCGCATCTCATGCAAAAGCAGCTCAATTTCACGCGCGAACACGAACAGGAAGCCGACCGCCTAGGCCTGGATCTGATGGAAAAGGCCGGTTTCGATCCGCACGCGATGCCCGAATTCCTGCAGCTTCTGCAGAAATCGACAAGGCTTAGCGATGGTAATGCACCCAACTACATGCGCACCCACCCGATCACCAGCGACCGTATTGCGGACATCGAAAATCGCGTAAGCAATCAACCCTACCATCTGCTGCCTGACAGCATAGACTTCGACCTGGTGCGCACCAAGCTCATAGGCTTACAGAAAACTCCTCGCAATGCCATCAGATACTTCACCGATGCGCTAACCACGCACAGGTTCGGCAACCAGCTTGCCCAGCGATACGGCCTGGTCTCTTCGCTCTTGCGCGACAACCAGGTCGATCGCGCAAAGGCTGAGCTTGCTGTCCTGCTCAAGCAGGCAAAAAGCATACCGGCAGCGCAGAACAACGCGATGTTGACCACGCTGCAAGCGCGCGTGAAACGCGCCGCAAAAGATCCTGATACGCTCGACTTCTACCGCACTGCGGTGCAGAACTTCCCTCAGTATCGCGCGCTGATTTATGAATACGTCGATCTGCTGCTAAACAACAATCAGGCAGATGCCGCCATCAAGCTTTTGACCGATCAGGTAACACTACACCCCATGGACACCACGCTGTACGATCTTGAGGCGCGCGCCTACCACCAGATGCACAACCCGCTGGAACAACATCGCGCGCAAGCCTATAGCCTGGCCTGGCAGGGAAATCTCCCCGACGCAATCATGCAACTTGAAATCGCAAAGCGAGAAGGCGGAAGCTTTTACCAGCTCTCCATCATCGAGTCTGACTTGCGTGAACTTCACGGCATGCAGGACGAGCAGACCAAGAAAAAATAAGCTTACAGCGCGCATGTAACCGGATCAGTCCTCCCGACTCTCTCCTCTGAGTATCCTGCAAAGATGCTCATCCGACGGATTCAAAGTGCAGCGCGCAACGTCTTCAAAAAGGCGCTGTATCTCATCCAGACTGAAACTTGCCAGCAAGCGGTTGGCCAATTCTGTCTGCAGTGGCAACATGCGCGACTGCCCGTCAGGAAGTTTGAAACTGAACGCGGCTAGGCCCTTCAGATCGCCCTGCTTCCGGCTTAGATCAATCTGCTCTTTTTCGAGCAGTTCGTAGTATTGCTCCAGATCGTCCAATACTTCTTCGGAAAAATCCTCAGGGATGCAAACCGCGTGGCCCATCGGATCATCCGAAATGATGCAGTCCACGCCTTGCTCTCTGGCGCGTGAGACAAATCTGTCGCGCAGCTTTTCATCAAAAAAGATGTATTCGAACATGTTGTATGAAATAAACAATGAAGTGTTTCATCCTGCAGTTTACGCTTGACGAAGTCAACAGCCTAGTTACAACGACCATTCAAACAACAGGGCTCGTGGTAAAAAACGAGCGCAATCAGGCTCGCCGCCTGCAGCACACCCAGGAAGTCTTAAACATCATTTCACCGCTGACATCTCCCTGCCCACAGCTTAAAGTTACCGCTTGCGCGGACTGTCGCAGGGACAGCCCCTCGAAACATGTCGTCTGACGGCTCGTGCTTCTGAATAAAAGAACGGGGATTCCTACTGTTAGCGATTGATGTCCCAATCGGAGAATGTTCTTTACGCATTCATATTGCGGTGATGCGTAGCACCACACAACCCGCAAGTCCATTTTCTTCATGCCGGAACCCCGCTGCTTCGGTTCCTTGAAACGCCCCTTGCGGGCGTATTCGCAGATCCGCTCTACCTTTTGAATCGGCTATAAGGTCATGGAGATTTCAGGTCCAATCAAGGCCTGATCAGCATTCCTGTGATCGCGTTCACAGCACACGCGATGGATCGCGACTTCCAGCGCGGCACAAGGCCGAAGGTTTTGCAGATTACCTCACCAAACCGCTCGATATTGCCACTTTCCTCAAGGCCATAGAACGTTGCCTGGCATGAGTCACTCGCCTGTCAGCCGCATCACGATGAACTTTGTTTTCATAGGCAGCATCCTGCCCATTCTGGCGCGTTTGCCGAAGTGCGCCTGCAATTCCGTGTCAGAGATGCGCATGAGTTGCTCCTTGCCCGCCGCAGACTGAATGCCGACAACGACTTTGGGCTGGCTTACCACCATCACTGATGCCAGTGCATCGCGTTCCTCCAGTCCCATCACAATCACGCCGCGCCCGCCTGCCGAGAGTTGCTTCATCTCAGCAAGCGAGAAGGCGAGCAATCTGCCGGACCGGCTGGCTGACACCACCAGCGATTGTTCGGTTGGCGCAAACAAGAATGGCGGCAGCATCTCTTCGTCGCCTTCCAGCGCGATGAACTGCTTGCCCGCCTTGTTGCGCGCCATCATGTTCCCTATCGTACAGATGAACCCGTAACTGCTTGATGTTGCAAGCAACACGTTCTGGTCGGCAGCAGCGCAAATCACATGGGCTATCCTCGCACCAGGCGCCAATTCGACCAGCGTAGTGAGCGGTACGCCATCGCCACGCCCGCCGGGAAGCTGGCTCACGGGTATGCTGCACACCCGGCCGTTACTGCAGATCACGATGCAATGATCGGTGGTGCGGCACTCGAATGCAGACAGCATCCCGTCCCCGTCCTTGAAGCCCACGCCCGACAGATCGAGCTTATGCCCCTGTCGCGCGCGTCCCCAGTATTTCCTGGAGATGATCACGGTCACAGGCTCGTCCACCACCTGCAAGCTCAAAACGGCACGCTCAGCCTGCTCGATCAGCGTGCGCCTGTCGTCGCCATACGCCTTGATATCCTCTTCGATCTCCTTGGCCACCCGACGGCGCAGCATGGGATCCGAACCCAAAAGCTTTTTGAGATCGTCGCCCTCTTCCTGCAAGGCTTTCAATTCGCGCTCTATCCTGATGCCTTCCATTTTTGCGAGCTGGCGCAGGCGGATTTCCAGGATGTCCTCGGCTTGGCGGTCGGACAATTCAAAGCGCGCAATCAAGGCCACTTTGGGTTCATCTGATTCGCGTATCAACGCAATCACCTCGTCAAGATTGAGGAACACCGTCATGCGTCCCTGCAGGATATGGATGCGGTCGTTGATCTGATCCAGGCGATGTGCAAAGCGTCTGCGCACCGTTGCAAGACGGAACTCGCTCCATTCGCGCAATATCCCGGCAATCGGTTTCTGTTTCGGCCTGCCGTCTATGCCTATCATCACCATGTTAACGGCAAGAGAACCTTCCAGGCTGGTATGCGCAAGCAGGATGGCCATGAACTCGTCGACCGGCTGGCGCCCCGATTTGGGCTCGAACACCAGGCGCACCGCCTGATCCTTGTCAGACTCGTCAGTCACCTTGTCGAGCACGGACAATATCAATTGCTTGTTCTGCGCCTGATCCGGCGTTAACGCCTTCTTGTTGACCCTGACCTTGGGATTGGTCAGCTCCTCGAGCTCTTCCATGATCTTCTTGGAAGAGGTGCCGTGCGGAAGTTCATACACCACCACGCGCCACTGGCCTCTGGCAAGCTCCTCGACATGCCAGCGCGCGCGCATCTTCAATGAGCCCCGCCCTGTCCGATAGCATTCGCGTATCTCCGAGGGCGAGGAGATGATCTGCGCGCCGCTCGGCAGATCTGGTCCCGTGATCTGGTTTAATATCTCGTCATCCTGACAATCCGGATTCTTGACGCAAAGCACTGCCGCACTGCCCACTTCGCGTAGATTGTGCGAGGGTATCTCGGTAGCCATACCGACCGCGATGCCGGATGCGCCGTTGAGCAGCACCATGGGCAGGCGCGCCGGCAGCATCGAGGGCTCCTGGAAATGCCCGTCGTAGTTCGGGATCATGTCCACCGTGCCCATGTCGAGCTCGGACAGCAGCACCGCCGATATCGGCGTAAGGCGCGCTTCCGTATAACGCATTGCGGCCGAATTGTCGCCATCCCGGGAGCCAAAATTCCCCTGCCCATCGATCAGCGGATAGCGCAGCGAAAAATTTTGTGCGAGTCTCACCATCGCGTCATAGGCTGAAGCATCGCCGTGGGGATGGAATTTACCCAGCACCTCGCCCACCACACGCGCCGATTTCACGAAGGTGCTGTTGTGCGTCAAACCCATCTCGCGCATCGCATACAGGATGCGGCGCTGTACTGGTTTCTGCCCGTCGCACACATCCGGCAGCGCACGCCCCTTCACGACAGAGACCGCATACTCCAGATAGGCGCGCTCTGCATACTGGGCAAGCGGCACCTTGTCGCCTTCGGGCAGAGCAGGCAAGGGAGAAAACTGCCTCGTCACAGCTTGCCCTGTTTCATCCTGCTTTTTGCCCGGTTCATGAGACTCCTCAAACAACTCATCCTGCATCTCAGACATCGGCTGTCACCTCGTTACCGTGGAATTCAAGCCACTCACGCCGCAAACCAGATTCCTTCTTTGCCATCAGCATGTTCATGGTCTGCTCGGCTGAAAAAAAAGATGCAGCATCGAGCTCAACGCACAATGCACGGCGCGTGTCCGGGCACATCGTGGTCTCCCAGAGCTGAAGCGGATTCATCTCTCCCAGCCCCTTGAAGCGTGAGATGTTCCAGGAGCCTTCTCGCACCTTCTCCTTGCGCATCCTGTCTTCGATCGACGCGAGCTCATCCTCGTTCAACGCATAAAACTTGCGCAACGGCTTCTTGCCCTGAGCCGCCACGTCGATGCGGAACAGCGGCGGCTGCGCCAGAAAGATATTACCGTTTTCGATTAGCCTCGGAAAATGTCGGAAGAAAAGTGTCAGGAGCAGCGTGGCGATGTGCGAGCCGTCCACGTCCGCATCGGCCATGATGTAGATGCCGTGATAGCGCAGCCCGGAAAGATCGACATCATCGTTCATGCCGTGCGGATCGACACCGATCGCCACCGCGATGTCGTGCACCTCGGCGTTGGAGAACAGACGGTCCCGTTCCACCTCATAGGTGTTTAACACCTTGCCTCTGAGCGGCAGGACCGCTTGAAATTCCTTGTTGCGCCCCTGCTTGGCCGAGCCGCCCGCGGAATCCCCCTCGACCAGGAAGAGTTCGTTCCTTGCAGGATTGTATTCAGCGGCATCGGTCAGCTTGCCGGGCAGCACTGCAACAGAGGAACCCTTCTTCTTTTCTATCTTCTGGTTCGACTTCATCCGGCTCTGCGCCTGCTTGATCGAAATCTCTGCGATCTTCTTTCCGTATTCGATATGCTCGTTGAGCCACAGCAAAAGCGGATCGCTGACCATACCGGAAACCAGCTTAAGCGCATTCCTCGACACCAGCTTCTCCTTGGTCTGCCCCTGGAAAGAAGGGTCAAGCAGTTTGGCTGAAAGCACGAAACTCACGCGTCCAAACACATCGTCGGATGCAAGCTTCACTCCCTTGGGCAGCATGTTGTGCAGATCAATGAAGCTCTTCACCGCATTATAGATGCCCTCGCGCAGGCCGGAGTCGTGTGTGCCGCCAGACCAGGTCGGAATCAAATTGACATAGGACTCGCGCACAACCGCGCCCTCTTCTGCCCAGGCAAACGCCCAGGCTGCGCCCTCGCCCTCGACGAAGCTCTCGTCACCACCCTTGGCGATATAGCGCTCACCTGTGAAAATCGGTGCAGCCAACTCCTCATTCGAGAGTGCTTCGGCAAGATAGCCGCGCAACCCGTCCGGATAAACCCAGGATTTAGATTCATTGGTTTTCTCGATGTTAAGCGTGATCGTCACGCCGGGCAGCAGCACTGCTTTAGCGCGCAGCGCGCGTTCCATCTGTGCGATGTTAACCTGCGGGCTGTCGAAATATCCGGGGTCTGGCCATGCGCGCACGATGGTGCCCGTCTTGCGCTTGGGGCAGCTTGCAACACGGGTCAGCGGGCTTTTTGCAACGCCGTATTCGAAACGCAAACGATGCTCGCCGCCGTCCCGGTATACTGTAATCTCCACCGCCTTTGACAGCGCATTGGTCACAGCCACGCCGACACCATGCAACCCGCCGGCAAACCGGTATGCGCCGCCTTTTTCTTTGTCGAACTTGCCGCCGGAATGCAATACGGTAAAGGCAACCTCGACTACCGATATGCCTTCTTCCGGGTGGATGCCAACAGGGATGCCGCGCCCCTCGTCCTCTACGGAGACAGAACCGTCCGCATGCGCTGTGACGGTGATGTTGTTTGAAAAACCTGCCAGCGCTTCATCGCAGGCATTGTCCACCACCTCTGTGATGATGTGATTCGGATTATCCAGCGTCGTATACATCCCCGGACGCTGCCGCACGGGCTCAAGGCCGCGCAAAACCTTGAATGACGATTCGTCATACGTTGAACCCACTCATACCTCCACGTGAAACCTATCTGGAATGGTTAACCTGCGCCGCGCTAGTGCGTGTCCGGCTTCAGCAGCACGCTGGCCGCGAGGCTGGAATTGGCTTTCAGCAATCCGACTTCGTCGCCGAGTATGTGCGCTGCCTCGTTAAGCAGCACATCCTTGACGTCTTTCCTCGCTTTCTCGATCGCAAGGTCAGCGCTGATATTGCGTTCGCTTGACTGCAAGCCGTCATCAGCAAGCTTTAACGCTTCCTGGGACGAGCTGTCAGTTTCGCGCAGCTTCAATCTGGCTTCCTGCGCCTCGCGCTCCTTCTTGCGCTCGGCCTCGTTAAGCGATATCTGGTTCTTCTTGCGCTGCGCATCGAACTCGGCGATATCCTCGCGCAAGGATTTGAAATCCCTGTCATGCGTCACGCGCATGTCGTGGTCCACGATCAGCATAGGCAAAATGGGCGCGAGATCCCCGTCCGGATGATAGTTGGCCGACTTGATCTGCATCCAGGGCAGCGCGTTGTCATAGCTCGATTCGCCGAAATCCTCCGAGTCCATGATCATCGGCAGACTGATGTCCGGAACCACGCCGCGCAGCTGCGTGGTACCCCCGTTGATGCGAAAAAACTGCGCAGTGGTCATCTTGAGCTCGCCATATTCGGGCTGAGGATTTTTCACCAGCCTGTCCAGATTGATCACGGACTGTACGGTACCCTTGCCAAAACTGGTCGTGCCCATCACGACACCCCTGCCGTAGTCCTGTATCGCCGCCGCAAAGATTTCGGAGGCCGAAGCTGAGCCGTGGTTGATCAGCACGCCCATCGGACCGCTCCAGACTGCATCCTCGTCCGTATCGCTCTCGACCGTGATATCCCCTTTGGAGTCGCGCTGCTGCACGACAGGACCCTTGCCTACAAAAAGGCCGGTAAGCTCGATCGCTTCATCAAGCGACCCGCCGCCATTGTTGCGCAGATCCATCAGCACGCTGTCCACCTTGTCTTTCTTGAATTCTTTCAGAATGCGCGCAACATCGCGGGTAGCGCTCTTGTAATTCACATCCCCCTTCATGCGCGCTGCAAAATCCTGATAAAAGCCCGGCAGCGAAATCACGCCGATGCGATGCGTTACATTCCCGTCCTTCACCTCGATGATCGACTTCTTGGCAGCTTGTTTGTCCAGCGTGATTTTTTTGCGTATCAGCGTGACCATCTTGTGCTTGCCGTCCAGCCCAGCTTGCGCAGGCAGCACGTCTAAACGCACAACGCTGCCCTCCTTCCCCCTGATCAGCGCGACCGTATCGTCTATGCGCCAGCCCATCACGTCGACGATGGGCCCATCCTTGCCCTGACCCACGCCCACGATGCGATCACCCGGATTCAGCTGGCCAGACAATGCGGCAGGCCCTCCGGCCATCAATTCCCTAATGGCCGTGTATTCATCCTTCTCCTGAAGTACGGCGCCAATGCCGATCAGCGACAGCCTCATTGAGATGTTGAAATCCTCAGAGGCGCGCACCCCGAGGTAATTGGTATGCGGATCTATCGCCATCGCATAGGCGTTCATAAAGTCTTGGAACACATCGTCGCTCTTGACGCGCGTAAGGTTTTTCAGGGAGTTTTCATACCGTTTGTCCAGCGTCTCGCGTATGCTCTTGTCGTCCTTGCCGGCAAGCTTAAGACGCAGCCAGTCGTTTTTCACGCGCTTGCGCCACAGATCATCCATATCTGCCTGCGACTGCGCCCATGGCGCATCCTTCCTGGTGTACTGATAGCTTTCCTGCTTGCTGAAATCAAACTTCCTGTTAAGCAGGCTCTTAGCATAGGCATAGCGCTGCGCTATCCGCTGCTGATAAAGGTTGAATATCGCAAAAGGTATGCTCAAGTCCTGCTTCAGGATCGCATCGCCAAGCTTCGTCTGGTCATCTTTGAAACTGTCGATATCGGACTGAAGAAAGAACATCTTCTCGCCATCAAGCTCCTTCAGATATTGATCGAAGATTTTCCTGGACAGCGCCTCGTCAAGCGGTATGCGCTTGTAATGGTAACGGGTCAGCACTTCGGCGGAGAGCAAGGCAGCCTGCGTCTGCTGCTGAAGCGGCGCAAGCTCCCTGTCGGCCTGAGCACTGTTGAAAGCAACCAGGGTGAACGCAAGCAATGCCCACAGAAATTTATTTTTCATCTATGATTTCCTCTAAGTCGGCTGGCATTATATCCCTAATCATTTTTGGCGCAGTCAGGTATATCTTCCAGATGGAGTGGTGTTTGAAGTCTGTTCCCGCAAAAAGTTCAGTCTTGCCCGCCTCACAGCCCAAGTCTGCTCCACATCTCGTCCACACGACGCCTGACGGCATCGCTCATCACGATCGGCGTACCCCACTCGCGCTGCGTCTCACCAATCCACTTGTTGGTCGCATCCAACCCCATCTTCCCGCCCAGACCTGACACAGGGCTTGCGAAATCTAGGTAGTCTATCGGTGTGTTTTCCACAAGCAAGGTATCCCTAACCGGATCGACGCGCGTGGTAATCGCCCAGATGACTTCCTGCCAGTTGCGTATGTCGATATCTTCATCCACCACGATGATGAATTTCGTGTACATGAACTGGCGTAAAAAAGACCAGATGCCGAACATGATGCGCTTGGCATGACCCGCATACTGCTTTTTGATGCTCACAGTCGCCATGCGGTAGCTGCATCCTTCAGGCGGCAGGTAGAAATCCACGATCTCGGGAAACTGCTTTTGCAGTAGCGGCACGAACACCTCGTTCAGAGCAACGCCCAGCATCGCCGGCTCATCCGGCGGCTTGCCGGTATAGGTAGAATGATAAATGGGGTCGCGCTTCATGGTGATGCGCTCTATGGTCAGCACCGGAAATTTGTCCTGCTCATTGTAATAGCCGGTATGGTCTCCATAGGGACCTTCGAGGGCCAATTCACCCGGATGTATCACGCCTTCCAGCACGATCTCGCTGCTTGCAGGCACTTCAAGGTCGCCGCTCAAACACTTCACGAGCTCTGTCTTGGAGCCACGCAAAAGACCGGCGAACTGGTATTCAGACAGCGAGTCCGGCACGGGGGTTACCGCACCCAGTATCGTCGCAGGATCAGCGCCTATCACCACCGCAACCGGGAAAGGCTCATCAGGAAATTTCAGGCAGTGGTCCCTGAAGTCCAGCGCGCCGCCGCGATGCGCAAGCCAGCGCATGATCACCTTGTTGTTTGCTACCACCTGCTGGCGATAAACGCCCAGGTTCTGGCGGGTCTTGCCAGGCCCACGGGTCACCACCAGCCCCCAAGTGATCAGGGGGGCGATATCGCCTGGCCAGCAGTGCTGTATCGGCAAACGGGAAAGATCAACATCCGAACCTTCCCACACCACTTCCTGGCAGGGAGCGGAAGACAGCACCTTGGGCGACATGTTCAAGACCTGCTTCAACACCGGCCATTTTTCCCATGCATCCTTTAAACCCTTGGGCGGCTCGGGCTCTTTGAGATAGGCAAGCAACTTTCCCACCTCGCGCAGCGCTGCAATCGATTCCTCACCCATGCCCATTGCGACGCGGCGCGGCGTGCCGAAAAGATTCGCAAGCACAGGCATGGTGTGGCCGACAGGATTTTCGAACAGGATCGCAGGGCCCTGTAAACGCAATACGCGGTCACAGATTTCCGTCATTTCAAGATGCGTAGACACAGGCAAACCGACGCGCTTGAGTTCGCCAATTTTTTCAAGCTGCACAATAAAATCGCGAAGGTCTTTATATTTCATCACAACTCCTTTAGCTGGCAGATGGTAGCTCGTGGTAGGTAGCAAAACCAGGTTTAGCTACAAGCTAATAAATTTTCTTTTCACCTTCCGGCCTTGTCTTGAAGCGCTTGTGCAACCAGAAATACTGCTCGGGTATTTCCCTCACGCGCTCCTCAATGAACTCGTTCATGCGCCGCGCATCCTGGACTTCATCGCCGCTCGGGAAATTCTCCCAAGGTTGATAAAAGCGCAGCACATATCCCGCGCTTCCCGGCAACACGCGCGTGACCGTGGGCACCACTATCGCACCAGTCATCTTAGCGATGCGCGACACGGAAGTCATGGTCGCCGCCGGCACGCCGAAGAAAGGCACAAACACACCGTCCTTGATGCCCTGATCCTGGTCGGGCAGATAAAAAAAGGAGATGCCTTGGCGCATGTGCCTGATGACAGGCCTCAACCCCTGCTGCCTCGAATAGAGGAGCTGCTTGCCAAAGCGCTGGCGCTTTTCCAGGAGCAGCCTTGTCATGTAGGGATTCTTCTGGTTGGAATACATGCTCATCGAATCCACCCGCTGCGCGATCCACTGCCCTCCCACATCGAGACCCACGAAATGGGGCGTGAGTAATATCGCAGGCTTGCCCCTGATGGCCTCGAAATGTTCCACGCCCTCGACATTTATCAGGCTGTTGATGCGATCCCTGCTTGACCACCACAGGATACTGCGCTCCATCAGGCTGCGCGCAAACATCCTGAAATGCCGCTTCAAAAGCCGCTCGCGCGCCTTATCGCCAAGATCAGGAAAACACAGCTTCAGGTTGATCGTCCCGATGCGGCGGCGGTCTGACGCGATATAGTAGAGCGCACTGCCCAGCGCATTACCTATGAAAACGATGACCGGGAAAGGCAGAAAGTGGATCATCCAGAAAATGAATACGCCAAAACGGGCCAGCATCATGCATCCTTGGCCGGCGGCTCTACGCCGCCTGGCACCTTGTAGCGGTTGTAACTCCAAAGATACTGAGCCGGGCAGGCCCTGATGATCTTCTCAAGGGCCTTGTTGATCTGCTGCGCAACGGGTTGCGAGTAATCGAGTTGCAAGGGCTCGAAATGCATCACGTAACCCGCTCCTTTTGCCTTGCGCTCAGCAGCAACCAGAAACACCATCGCGTCGCTGGCTTCCGCAAGGCGTCCCACCAGCGTCATGGTATAGGCGGGACGGCCGAAAAAGTCCGCCCACACCCCCTCTCCACCGCTTGGCACCTGATCAGGCAAAAGCCCTATGGCTTCATCGCGCTTTAACGCCTTGTACAGCAGTCGCACCCCGCTTAAGTCCGCCTTGGCCAGTTTTGCCTGGCCGCGTCCGCGCCCATTGCACATCACCTCTTCCAGCCACGCGAGCCTGGGCTGTCGATACAGGATCACGATGGGGCGATGCTGCGCGCAATATAGCCCAGCCAGCTCGAAGCAACCAAGATGAGGTGTTAGGTAAATCACGCTGCCGCCCTCTTGCGCCGCATCGAAATATTCTTTTCCGCGGCATTCAAGCACCTTGCCCAGCACCTTCTCATAGGGCCTGCCCCATATCCAGGGAAGCTCCATGATGCTCTTGCCTGCTTCGGTAATGCTTGCCGACAATAGTGCTTTTCCCTCTTCATCGTCAGGCGAATAACCCGCCTGCCGCAAATTTTCTCGCATCCGCGCCGCGTATCCAGGAGACAATGCGTAGGTCATGCGGCCCAACAGCGCACCCAGCCCATGCAGAACGCGCAGCGGCAACAGGGAGAGCATGCGAAAGAAGAATCTGAAAATGAAATCGGCCATATGGGGCAATGCTACCAAGTTTCAGAGACTTTGGTAGAATGCTCTTTCTTTATAATTTATCAAGCGGGAAACCATGAGTGAATTTCTGTTTACATCCGAGTCTGTCTCCGAAGGCCATCCCGACAAGGTTTCAGACCAGATTTCCGATGCAATACTTGACGCCATTCTAGCGCAAGACCCCTATGCCAGGGTAGCCGCCGAGACGCTCACCAACACAGGACTAGTGGTTTTGGCAGGCGAGATCACCACCACCGCAAATGTCGACTACATACAGGTCGCGCGCAACACCATCAAACGCATAGGCTATGACAACACCGAATACGGCATAGACTACAAGGGCTGCGCAGTACTGGTCGCCTACGACAAGCAAAGCCCGGACATCGCCCAGGGCGTGGACCGCGCATCCGACGATTACCTGAACCAGGGCGCAGGCGACCAGGGGCTGATGTTCGGCTATGCCTGCAATGAAACGCCGACCCTGATGCCGCTGGCCATCTACCTCTCGCACCTCGTGGTGCAGCGCCAGGCGCAATTGCGCCACGACGGCAGGCTGCCCTGGCTGCGACCGGATGCCAAGTCACAGGTGACGATACGCTATGTCGACGGAAAACCGCATAGCATAGACACCGTCGTGCTTTCCACGCAGCATGCACCTGAAATGAAACTGGAAGACATCCGCGAAGCCGCAATCGAGGAGATCATCAAGCCCATGCTGCCCAAGGAGCTTGTCAAGGGCAACATCAACTATCTGGTCAATCCTACCGGGCGTTTCGTGATCGGAGGGCCGCAAGGCGACTGCGGATTGACCGGCCGCAAGATCATCGTGGACACCTATGGCGGCGCAGCCCCCCACGGCGGCGGCGCATTCTCCGGCAAAGATCCCTCCAAGGTAGACCGCTCCGCAGCCTACGCCGGGCGCTATGTCGCAAAGAACATCGTCGCAGCGGGCCTGGCAAGCAAGTGCCTGGTTCAGGTTTCCTACGCGATCGGCGTTGCCAAGCCGACCAGCGTGATGGTAGACACCTATGGCACAGGCAAGATTTCCAACGAGAAGCTGACCGAACTCGTGCTGCGCCATTTTGATTTGCGTCCCAAGGGCATCGTGAACATGCTCGACCTCTTGCGCCCAATCTACGAGAAGACTGCGGCTTACGGCCATTTCGGCCGCGAGGAGCCGGAATTCACCTGGGAAAGCATAGACAAGGCCGCAGTGCTGCGCTCAGACGCAGACCTGTAAGAGTCCGGCCAAGGACGCAACCCTTGGCTGTTTTGCGCTATAATCCGCATCCTTCGAGAGGTGCTGCAACGGCTAAATGTCCGTCAGGCTCGATTGTTTCAACGGCACCTATTCATTAACCATCACAATGAATGGAGTTTATTATGAACGCTGTTGACAACAAGCTTGCAGATTACATCGTCGCCGACATGTCTCTGGCTGACTGGGGACGCAAGGAACTGGCCATCGCCGAAATTGAAATGCCCGGCCTGATGGCCATACGCAAGGAGTACTCGGCGAGCAAACCGCTCAAGGGCGCGCGCATCACGGGCTCGCTGCACATGACCATACAGACTGGCGTGCTAATCGAGACTTTGAAGGCGCTGGGCGCCGAAGTGCGCTGGGCCTCCTGCAACATATACTCCACACAGGACCATGCAGCTGCCGCAATCGCCGCAACCGGCACGCCTGTGTTTGCTGTGAAAGGCGAGACGCTCGCCGAATACTGGGACTACACGCACCGCATCTTCGAATGGAAAGACGGCAGCCTGTCGAACATGATACTGGACGACGGCGGGGATGCCACCCTGCTTCTGCATCTTGGCGCTCGCGCAGAAAAGGATGCGGGCATCTTGAACAACCCTGAATCTGAAGAAGAAATCTACCTGTACAACTCGATCAAGGCGAAGCTTGCGGTCGACAAGACCTGGTATTCCACGCGTCTTGCCGCGATCAAGGGCGTGACAGAGGAAACCACCACTGGCGTGCACCGCCTCTACCAGATGCATGAGCGCGGCGAGCTGAAATTCCCTGCCATAAACGTGAACGATTCTGTCACCAAGTCCAAGTTCGACAACCTGTACGGCTGCCGCGAATCACTGGTCGACGGCATCAAGCGCGCGACCGACGTGATGGTCGCCGGCAAAATCGCGGTAATTGCAGGCTATGGCGATGTTGGCAAGGGCTCCGCGCAGGCAATGCGCGCGCTTTCCGCCCAGGTCTGGGTCACCGAGATCGATCCCATCTGCGCGTTGCAGGCCGCGATGGAAGGCTACCGCGTGGTCACCATGGATTACGCATGCGAGCACGGCGACATTTTTGTGACCTGCACCGGCAACTATCATGTGATCACGCACGATCACATGAGAAAGATGAAAAACCAGGCGATCGTCTGCAACATCGGCCACTTCGACAACGAGATTGATGTTGCATCGCTCAAGCAGTACAAGTGGGAAAACATCAAGCCCCAGGTCGATCACGTGATCTTTCCGGATGGAAAGCGCATCCTGCTGCTCGCGGAAGGTCGCCTGGTGAACCTGGGTTGCGGCACGGGCCATCCTTCCTATGTGATGTCTTCCTCGTTTGCAAACCAGACAATCGCGCAGATCGAACTTTTCACGCGCACCAGCGAATACCCTGTCGGCGTTTATACCCTACCCAAGCATCTGGACGAGAAGGTTGCGCGATTGCAACTGACCACGCTCAATGCCAATTTAAGCGAACTGACCGACCAGCAGGCGGCTTACATCGGCGTGCCCAAAAACGGCCCTTACAAGGCCGATCATTACCGGTACTAAAAACAGGATTGTGGACTGGGATTGAGGATTGAAGACTGAGTTATAAACAACAGTTTTTCTCGGCCCTCAATCCTCGAACCCCAATCCTAATATTATGAAACTCATTCTGATCTGGATACTGAACGCGCTGGCACTGATCGCCGTGGCCAATTACGTGCCCGGCATCCATGTCGATGGTTTTGCCGCAGCGCTTGTCGCAGCGCTCGTGCTGGGCCTGGTCAACACCATGATACGGCCGTTGCTGCTTTTGCTCACGCTGCCCGTGACGATGGTAACACTGGGCCTTTTCATCTTCGTGATCAACGGGCTGCTGTTCTGGTTCGTGGGCTCAGTGCTGCGCGGCTTCATCGTCGACAGTTTCTGGCATGGCGTGATGGGCGCGCTGCTCTACAGCATATTTTCATGGGCGCTGTCTGCCGCCGCCGCACAATTGATGAGAAAATAATGAATCAGTCGCATATCAGTTTTGAATTCTTCCCGCCCCAGACCAGCGAGGGCATGGAAAAACTCGGCCTTGCGCGCAAGCAGCTCGCAACGCTCAATCCCGAATTCTTCTCGGTGACCTTCGGTGCCGGCGGCTCCACTCGCGACCGCACGCTGGAGACGGTCAAGGCGATCAAGGCGGAGGGATTTGACGCGGCACCGCACTTGTCCTGCGTCGGTTCCACCCGCGAAA
This sequence comes from Pseudomonadota bacterium, assembly GCA_021787435.1. GTDB lineage: Bacteria > Pseudomonadota > Gammaproteobacteria > Burkholderiales > Gallionellaceae > Gallionella. The sequence goes on from JAJYLY010000010.1 coordinate 51,052, forward strand.
ATATCAGCGCGATACTCAGGACCTACAGAGACGCAGGAATTCGCCGCATCGTCGCACTGCGCGGCGACCTGCCCTCGGGCATGGCCACCGCAGGCGAATTCCAGTACGCAAACGAGCTGGTTGAATTCATCCGCAAGGAGACCGGGGATCATTTCCATCTGGAAGTCGCAGCCTACCCCGAGGTGCATCCGCAGGCGAGATCCGCAAAGGACGACCTGCATAACTTCAAAAAGAAAATTGACGCGGGTGCGAACTCCGCAATCACGCAATACTTCTACAACGCAGACAGCTATTTTCATTTCGTAGACGAGTGCGAGAAACTCGGGGTCACCGCACCCATAGTGCCCGGCATCATGCCCATCGTGCGCTATTCGCAGCTCGCGCGCTTCTCGGATGCCTGCGGCGCCGAGATCCCGCGCTGGATGAGGAAGACGCTGGAAGGATTCGGCGATGACAGCGAATCGGTGCAGGCCTTCGGGCTGGATGCAGTCGCCAGCCTTTGCGAGAAACTGCTCGCCGGCGGCGCGCCCGGCCTGCATTTTTACACGCTCAACCAGGCCAAACCTTCCATCGCGATACTCGAGAGGCTAAAGTGATGCGCGCACCCGAATTGCTGCTGCCCGCAGGCACGCTGGAAAAGATGCGAACAGCCTACGCGTTCGGCGCCGATGCGGTATATGCCGGACAGCCGCGCTATTCGTTGCGCGCGCGCAACAACGAATTCAAGCTCGAGGAGTTGCGGACGGGAATACATGAAGCCCATCAGCTCGGCAAGAAGCTGTTCGTCGCAAGCAACCTGATGCCGCACAACGCCAAGGTCAAGACCTACATGGCCGACATGGAACCCGTGGTCGACATGAAACCGGATGCGCTGATAATGGCCGACCCGGGGCTGATCGCAATGGTACGCGAGCGCTGGCCCGAGGTGCCTGTGCACCTTTCCGTGCAGGCCAACACGGTGAACTACGCGGCTGTGAAATTCTGGAAGTCGCTGGGCCTTTCGCGCGTGATTCTATCCCGCGAACTGTCTTTGGACGAGATAGAGGAAATCCGACAGCAGTGCCCGGACATGGAACTCGAAGTCTTCGTGCACGGCGCGCTTTGCATCGCCTACTCCGGCCGCTGTCTGCTCTCGGGCTACTTCAACCACCGAGATGCGAACCAGGGTACCTGCACCAACTCGTGCCGCTGGGATTACAAGATGGACAATGCAGAAGAGAACGGCACCGGCGACGTTGAAAAGATCGATTTCGATTTTGACAAGGCGTTGAGCCAGAGCGCGCTCTCCGACTGCGGCGGCCAGCCCCGCCACCCGATGGCTGACCGCGTGTATGTGATATCGCGCCAGGATCACCCGAATGAACTGATGCCAGTGATGGAGGATGAGCACGGCACCTACATCATGAACTCCAAAGACTTGAGAGCTGTCGAGCATGTCGAGCGGCTTGCAAAGATAGGCATAGACTCGCTGAAAGTCGAAGGCCGCACCAAGTCCATCTATTACGTCGCGCGCACCGCTCAGGTCTATCGCCAGGCGATAGACGATGCGGTTGCAAACCGTCCGTTCAATCTTGGTCTTTTGGGGGCGCTCGATGCGCTGGCCAATCGCGGCTATACGGACGGATTCTACGAGCGCCATCACACGCACGAGCAACAGAACTACCTGCGGGGTCATTCCGAAAGCACGCGCCAGCAGTATGTCGGAGACATCATAAGCTGCGAAGGCGGCTATGCGGAGATAGACGTGAAAAACAGATTCCAGGTCGGCGACAGGTTGGAGATCATCCACCCCAATGGCAACCAGATCGTTGTGCTTGCCGAGATGAAAAATACCAAGGGCGAGGTGCTGACTGTTGCACCCGGCAGCGGCCACCACGTGCAGATACCGCTGCAAGGCGATCTAACGAAGGGCATGATTGCAAGGTTTCTTTGATATTTCAAGAAATTTCGCCATCCAACGCTTGCATTGTAACTACAAACCAAATACATTCAATGTACTTTATCCTCCAATAAACGTTGTTTATCAGAAAATTAAAATGACATATTTCTTCAAACTACTAGCTGTTCTAGTTGTTGGATTTGCTGGAGGTATGCCTCGCACTATTTTTGCGGACTCCATGGCGAGAAAATTCAATGTATCCAATCCAGCAATGGAATATCGCCTCAAAAAACTTGGCGTATTATAAATTTTTTGTATGACTCATCGCGTCATTAAAAATAGATGATCTTTTCCACACTCTCCCAATCCGCCCGGTATGCCGAACTGCACCCGCTGTTCCAGCAGGCGTTCGACCACATCCGCAACACCGATCTGAACGCATTGACGCCGGGCGTATACCAGATCGTCGAGGGCAAACTGTTCGCGATCGTTGAGCATCTCCAAGGGCGCACAAGGGAGTCTGCAAAGCTCGAAGTGCACCGTAAGCACATCGACATCCAGATGGTTTTGTCGGGCGACGAGACGATGGGCTGGAAGACGCTTTCCGAGTGCCACGATCCTGTGGACGAATACAGCGAGGTGCGCGACATACGTTTTTTCAACGATGCGCCGGCATCTTGGGTGCAGGTGCCGCCCGGCTGCTTCTGCATCTTCTTTCCGGAAGACGCCCATGCGCCTCTGGTGGGAGAAGGCGCAATCCGCAAAGTGATCTTCAAGATTGCCGTTTGACTTTTCTGCCTCGGTTATAATCCGCCGTTGAATTCATACCCACAGGATGCAAGACATGGCAAACAAACAGTTCATACAGACGCCGGATGCGCCGGCCGCGATCGGCACCTATTCGCAGGCGATAAAAGTTAAGGACACCGTGTATCTTTCCGGACAGATCGGACTTGACCCTGCCACCATGCAGATGGTCGAAGGCATAGACGGGCAGATACACCGCGTGTTCCAGAACCTGCAAGCCGTTGCGAATGCAGCCGGCAGCAGCCTCAACGACCTTGTGAAACTCAACGTCTATCTCACCGATCTCAAGAACTTCGCCAAAGTGAACGAGATCATGGCGGGCTATTTCGAACAGCCCTACCCTGCACGGGCTGCCGTGGGTGTTTTGGCCCTGCCGCGCGGCGCACTGGTAGAAATGGACGGTGTGCTGGTCATACAGGAATAAAAGCAGCGCACATGAGAAACTGTTGATCACCCCTGTAAAAATCTCTCCCGCAACACTTGCCAATCTCGCGAAACTTGGCATCCACCATCGCGCCGATCTCTTGCTGCACCTGCCGCTGCGCTACGAGGACGAAACGCATCTGGCGCCGATCGAAACCGCAGAGCCCGGTAATACGATGCAGGTGCAGGGCGTGATCACCCACAGCGAAATCGTATTCCGCCCGCGCCGCACGCTACTCTGCCGTTTGCGGGACGAAAGCGGAGAGCTTTACCTGCGCTTTTTGAATTTCTATCCCAGCCAGACCAAGCTGCTTGCCGTGGACAGAAAAATCCGCGCGGCTGGCGAAGTGCGCATGGGTTATTACGGACTGGAAATGGTACATCCGAAATGCAGCATGGTTACCGACGACACCCCGCTGAAAACCAGCCTCACGCCGGTTTATCCCAGCACAGCCGGATTGTCGCAGACCGCGTTGCGCAAGCTGATCGCCAATGCGCTGGAAGTTCTGCCAACACCCGATCATCTGCCAGAGGAAATACGCCGTCGTTTGAAACTTGATGGTTTTTCAGAAAGCATCAGACTGCTGCACAACCCGGCGCCTGACATTGTCCCGAGCACACTGGAAGAACGCTCTCATCCCGCGTGGCAACGCGTGAAGTTCGACGAGTTGCTCGCGCAACAGATATCGATGCGCGTGCATCACAAGGAGCGCAGCGCACGCAAGGCTCCCGCGCTAAAAATAAAAGGACATTACTGCGATGTGCTTCTGAAGAACCTGCCGTTCAGGCTGACCCGCTCGCAGCAGAAGGTATCGAAGGAGATCGGCGGCGATCTTGCAAGGCCCCATCCGATGCAGCGGCTCTTGCTGGGCGATGTGGGCAGCGGCAAGACCATCGTCGCAGCGCTGGCCGCATTGCAGGCGATTGAAAACGGCTATCAGGTCGCCTTCATGGCGCCCACCGAGATCCTTGCCGAGCAGCATTACCTGAAACTCACAGGCTGGCTTGCCCCACTTGGCCTCATTCCCGTCTGGCTTTCAGGCAGCCAGAAGAAGAAGGAAAAGCAACTCGCGGCAGAAAAAATAGCATCGGGCGAAACGCTGCTTGCCATCGGCACGCATGCGCTGTTCCAGCAACAGATAAGCTTCCAGAAGCTGGGGCTTGCGATCGTGGACGAGCAGCACAAATTCGGCGTCGAGCAGCGTCTTGCGCTTCATGCAAAGGGCAAGGCCGCACAGGCAAAACCGGGTTTCCAGGAGCCTCACCAGCTGATGATGAGCGCAACCCCGATACCGAGGACTCTTGCGATGAGCTATTACGCAGACCTCGACGTGTCGGTGATAGACGAATTGCCGCCCGGGCGCACGCCGGTGATTACCAAGCTTGTCAGCGATGAGCGCCGCTGTGAGGTGTTCGAGCGGGTGAGAAGCGCCTGCATGTCAGGGCAGCAAGCCTACTGGGTGTGTCCGCTGATAGACGAATCAGAAGCGCTGCAGCTGCAGAATGCGCTGGAAACCCATCAGCAGCTTTGTACGACTTTCCCGGAATTGCGCGTGGGTCTGGTTCACGGCAAGATGGACAGCACAGAGAAAGTTCGCGTGATGAATGCGTTTAAGACAGGAGAGCTTCAGCTGTTGGTTGCAACCACTGTGATCGAGGTCGGCGTGGACGTGCCCAACGCTAGCCTGATGGTGATCGATCACGCCGAGCGCATGGGTCTTGCCCAGCTGCACCAGTTGCGAGGCAGGGTGGGACGCGGCGCTCAGCAAAGCCTGTGCATCCTGCTGTACCAGAAGCCTCTTTCCGAACTGGCCAGGACCAGGCTCAAGGTGATCTTCGAGAACAACGACGGCTTCGCCATCGCACAACAGGACCTGCAGCTGCGCGGCCCAGGAGAATTGCTGGGTGCAAGACAGAGCGGGATGGCGATGCTGCGATTTGCTGACATCGATGCGGACGAAGATCTGCTGGAACAGGCAAGGACAGTGGCAGATGAGTTGCTACGCGAGTACCCGGAAGCCGCGCGCGGCTACCTACACCGCTGGATGGCGAACAGGCATGACTTTCTCCATGCATGACTGGAAGCGCTCGACGCTGGGGGCTGATGAAAGATTGCTGCCATGGCTGCGCAACCGTGGCTCGCTCACTCAGCGCATCATGCAGCACTGCGATCGCTTTGCCGTGCACAACGTGAAGGACGGAAAGACGAACATCGCACCCGATGAATCCGCCCTGTTGCATATCGCGCCGAAGCAGCTCGCCTGGTCGCGCGAAGTCTTTCTGTATGCCGACGATCAACCCGTGGTGTTCGCCCATAGCGCTTGTAACATCCGCTCTCTTGGCAGCGCGTGGCATTCCCTGCGCAAACTCGGCAACAGGCCGCTGGGCGCGGTGCTTTTCTCTCATCCCGAGGTCATACGCATGCCCTTATATTACAATACGCTGAGTGTCCGGCATCCGCTGTACCACCACGCAGCATGCGCGCTTAGCGACCCGCCGAACCGACTCTGGGCGCGCAGATCGCTGTTTTATCTGCATAACGAACCGCTGCTGGTCACAGAAGTTTTTTTACCTGGAATACTTAAACTCATGATGGAGGATTGAGGAGTCAGGGCCGGGTAAAACACGGTTTCTGTTAAACTCTCCATACCTGCTAAAGCCTCAATCCTCGATCCTGATCAAATGACTTTTGTTGAACGCTTATCGCTTTACATGCAACTCACCCGGATGAACAAGCCCATCGGCATCCTGTTGCTGCTGTGGCCCACACTTTGGGGCTTGTGGATCGCAGGCAAGGGTCATCCTGATTTCCTCATCCTGACGATCTTCACGCTTGGCACGATACTGATGCGCTCTGCAGGCTGCGCGATCAACGACTATGCCGATCGCAACATAGACCGACATGTCAAACGCACTTCCGAGCGCCCTATCACCAGCGGAAAAATCAGACCCAAGGAAGCGCTGTGGCTTGCCGCAGCGTTGGCGCTCATCTCCTTCCTGCTGATTCTGCCGCTCAACAGGCTGACCCTGCTGCTGTCGGTGCCGGCGCTTTTCCTGGCAGCCAGCTATCCGTTCACCAAGCGCTTCTTCGCAATCCCGCAGGCCTATCTCGGCATCGCGTTCGGCTTCGGAATCCCAATGACATTTGCCGCAGAGCTTGGCAGCGTGCCGGTAGTGGCATGGCTGCTTTTGAGCGCAAACATCTTCTGGTCTGTCGCCTACGATACGGAATACGCGATGGTGGACAGGGAGGACGACATACACCTCAACATCCACTCCTCCGCGCTGTTCTTCGGCAGGTACGACGTCGCTGCGGTGATGCTCTGTTATGCCGCCACGCTCATCTTGCTGATAGTGGCTGGGCAGATGGCAAAGCTGGGCTATCTGTATTATTCAGGCCTTGCCGTTTCTGCCTTGATTGCGCTGTATCATCTTAGCCTCATCAGGGAAAGAAAGCCCGAGGCATGCTTCAAGGCTTTCCTTCACAACAACTGGTTCGGTGCCGCGGTATTCGCCGGCATTTTTCTGGATTATCTGAAATGATCAGCATGCTGAGATCGAGCTACAGCCTGATTGCGCCAATATACGACGTCGTGATCGAGAAGGCGATGCGCAAAGCGCGAGAACAATCGCTGCTTGCATTGCCGAGAAGCGAGCCAGGAAATGTTCTGATAAGCGGCGCAGGAACAGGGCTGGACCTGCCTTTTCTGCCAGAACTGCACCGCTATACCGCCCTCGATTTCAACGCGGCGATGCTCTCCCGTGCAAGAGCGCGCAACACGGATCTCAGAATAGACTGGGTGCTTGGCGACAGCATGGCTCTGCCTTTTGCGAACGAAAGATTCGATCACATCGTGCTGCACCTGATCACAGCCGTAGTGCCTCATCCCCAACTATGCCTGAGTGAAGCGGCCCGTGTGTTGAAGCCCGGCGGCAGCATCGTGCTGTTCGACAAGTTTCTGCGCCAAGGGCAAGCAGCGCCGCTGCGCCGCCTGCTCACCCCTTTGTCCTCCCGCATCGCAACCCGCATGGACGTGGTGTTCGAAGACATATTGCAGCCGGGACTCGAAATCGTGAGCAATTCGCCCATGCTTCTGGGCGGCTGGTTCCGCGGCATCGTATTGCGCAAGCTGACGCAAGCCTGACCGCGGGTTACAATGCGCAGCGCATATGAAACATGATTAACCCGCTTGGAAGGTGAAAATGAACAAGTTCGACGAAATCCTGCCCATACCATCCATAGATGAAAGCATTGCCAGCTTCACCAAGCACCTCGACAATGACATCTCGGAACGTTTTAATGAGCTGCGCAAATGCTCCTTCTTTGATCCTGTTCCCAGCGAATGGTTGAAACACATATCGGAAGAATGCGTGATCAGGAAGTTTTATGCTGGAAACAAACTCATCACGGAAGGTGATGCGTCGAACAACTTCTACGTCGTGCTGTTCGGCTCAACCACCGTCTCCTGCGACAACGAAGTTGTCGGAACCATAGTCAGCGGGGAATGCATAGGCGAAGGCACATTTTTTTCAGTCGGCAATGTCTCCCGCTCTGCAACCGTGACAACCGATGAATATGTGGTCGTCGCCGAGTTCAACCGGGTCGGCATCAGCCGGTTGCAGCGCGACGCGACGACTCAGGCCTATCTCGACAAGGCGCTCCTGCTCGCGTTATTCAAGAAGCTGCAGGGCGCAAACCGCAAGATACAAGAATTGATTCGCCTGACCGGTCAACTAACTGCATAGGGTTCAGGAAATCAGGATCGCCGACAATAGCAATACACGAACTGCTGCGTTGCGCCTGCCGGTGTCTGGTGCGCCTCACTCTGATGTTTCAACAGAGTAAACGAAATGCCAAACTGGTCGTGCAACTCATCCGGGCGATAGCGCACAACCGGCAGACCGCTGCACTGCAGCGGGCCATCCTCGGCAAAGGTCGCTACGATCACATGACCTCCAGGTTTGACAGCATGCAAAACCTTCTGCACATAGGCATCGCGATCCAGGGGGTCAGTCAGGAAATGAAACACCGCGCGGTCGTGCCAGATATCGTAACGATTCCCGGCAAGCTCTGCCTTGGTGATATCGGCTTCGATCCAGCTCACTCTACCCGCCTCCTCATCCAGACGTTTTTTTACCTCGCCCATTGCCGCCCCTGAAAGATCCAGAACGGTCAGGTCGCTGTAGCCCGCTTTTAACAGGTCATCCACCAGCATTGATGCGCCCCCGCCCACATCGATGATGGCCGCATCAAGCCCTAGTCCCACCTCCCTGATGAGACCGAAAGAAAGATCCGCATGCGGCTGAAACCAGCTCACCGCATCGGTCTTCTTGTTTTTGTATACCGTTTCCCAATGTTCTTTGGAATGCATGCCGCCTCCAATTTTTTAAGCGTTGCTACACCCAGTCTTTGGGTTGCAGGTAAGTATCGTAAAGGTCGGCCTCCGGCGTGCCAGGCTCCGGATGCCAGTCGTAACGCCATTTGACCAGCGGCGGCATGGACAGCAGAATGGACTCGGTTCTGCCGTTGGACTGCAAGCCGAAAATGGTTCCCCGGTCTATCACCAGGTTGAATTCCACGTAGCGGCCGCGCCGGTAGAGCTGGAAGTCGCGCTCGCGTTCACCATAAGGCGTGTTCATGCGCTTTTCCAGAAGCGGTATGTAGGCCGACAGAAAATGATCTCCCACACTTTGCTGTATCGCGAATGCGGTGTCGAAGTCTGGCGAACTCATGTCATCGAAAAAGATACCGCCTATGCCGCGCGGCTCGTTTCTATGCTTCAGGAAAAAATACTCGTCGCACCATTTCTTGTATCTGGGATAAAGATCATCCCCGAAAGGCGAGAGCGAATTCTTGCAAATCTGGTGAAAGTGCACCGCGTCTTCATGAAAGCCGTAATAGGGCGTGAGATCCATCCCGCCACCGAACCAGAAAACCTTCTCACCATCCGGTTTGTGCGCCATGAACATGCGCACATTGGCATGCGTGGTCGGCGCGTAAGGATTTCTCGGGTGCATCACCAGAGACACCCCCATCGCCTCCCAGCTGCATCCAGCAAGCTCAGGCCGATGCGCGGTGGCTGAAGCCGGCATCCTGTCGCCCTCTACATGCGAAAATGCCACGCCGCCGCGTTCGAGTACATTGCCTTCCTCGAGAATGCAGCTGATCCCTTCCCCCTTGCCAATACCACCCGAACCCGTGGCACGCTGCCATTTGTCGCGTATGAAGGCCTTGCCGTCCACCTGCTCCAAGCGTTCGACGATCAGCTCCTGCAGTTCGAGCAGATATTCCTTGACGGATGCGCTGTTTACACTCATGTTCTCTCCTGTTTCCCCACTGTCATTCCTGCATAGGCAGGAATCCAGCCAATTGATCAGCCGCGCAGTATTCTACCATCCGTCCAGCCCATGATCTTCGAAGGCTGACGGCGTTTCCCCACCCGCCCCGGCAGCACCCAGACATGCTTCCCGAACATGCGCTGACATTCCGCATAGGTCTTTGCAGGGCGCATCCCGCTTTTATTGGCGCTGGTTGAAACCAGCGCGCTTCCAACGCCTTTGCAAAGTCGTCTTGCATAATCATGTGCCGTCAGGCGCACCGCGAGCGTATCGTGTTCACCCCTTAGCCATCTGGGCGCATTTTTCTTTACAGGCATCAGATAGGTGATCACCTGACTTCCTGCTTCGCACAACCTGCTCTGCTGTTCTGCCGAAAGCGGCGCGAGATAACGCGCGACCTGAGCATAACTGGATGCGATCAGGATCAGCCCCTTTTTCTGCGGGCGCTGCTTCAATTTCAGCAAGCGTTTGACCGCGACTCGATTGGCCGGATCGCAACCCAGACCATAGCAGGATTCGGTGGGATAAGCGATCAGCCCGCCATGCGCAAGATATGCGGCAATGCAGCGGTACTGCATCATCTGGACGTTTTGATTGCGCGAAAACCGATGTCTCGGCGCATCTGGCAACCGTCAAAATGAATTTCATCGGCGATCTGGTAGGCGCGCCGTTGCGCCATGCGCACGCTGTCGCCCAGCGCCGTGACGCAAAGCACCCGCCCGCCGCTGGTCACAACCTTGCCATCTTTCAATGCTGTGCCTGCGTGAAACACGTGCACATCCTCTTCCGTCCTGATTGGCAATCCTGTGATCACATCGCCGCTTCTTGGCGCATCCGGATAATTGTAAGCCGCCATCACCACGCCCAGCGCGCATCTCCTGTCCCATTCGACCTCAACGCTTTTTAGCGTACCATCCACCGCATGTTCGACCAGCGTCAGAAGATCGGTTTTCAACCGCAGCATAATAGGCTGGGTTTCAGGATCTCCCATGCGGCAATTGAATTCCAGAACCTTAAGGGTCCCGTCAGGCGAAATCATCAGACCTGCATAAAGGAATCCAGTATAGGTGTGCCCTTCCTTTTCCATACCATGCACAGTGGGCATGATGACTTCGCGTAGCGCGCGCGCATACACCTCGGGTGTGACGACAGGCGCGGGCGAATATGCGCCCATGCCGCCGGTATTGGGACCCCGGTCTTCATCCAGGAGGCGCTTGTGATCTTGGCTGGTCGCTAGCGGCAGCACGTTATTGCCATCCACCATCACAATGAAGCTAGCCTCCTCGCCGGTCAAAAACTCCTCGATCACTACGCGCGCACCGGTCCTTCGACCTAGCTCAGGACTGGCATCGACAAACTTATTATCGGACAGCATCATGTCGATCGCCTCATGTGCCTCGGCAAGCGTCATCGCGACCACCACGCCTTTGCCTGCTGCAAGACCGTCAGCCTTGATCACAATAGGCGCGCCTTTCTCGTCCACGTATGCGTGCGCTGCAGCAACATCGCTGAAGGTCTGGTAAAACGCAGTGGGAATATTGTGGCGCACCATGAATGCCTTGGCAAAATCCTTGGAGGATTCGAGCTGCGCAGCGGCCTTGGTCGGTCCGAAAATTTTAAGCCCTGCACGGCGGAATGCATCCACCACGCCATTGGCCAAAGGTGCCTCTGGACCTACCACAGTCAAATAAATATTTTCCTTTTGTGCGAATGCGAGCAGCTCATCAACCGAGCCGATTGCGACATTCTCCACGCCGTTTTCAAGCTCAGTGCCTGCATTGCCTGGCGCGACATACACCTTCTGTACCCTGGACGATTGCACCAGACGCCACGCCAGCGCGTGCTCACGGCCGCCGCCACCGATCACTAAAATTTTCATACTGTTTTCCTTTAACAAGCAGCTCCTGGCTGATAGCTCGTTGCAAAAGCATCTACTTCATATTTGCCACAGGCTACTTGCTAACCGCTATTTCAATGTCTGAAATGCCTGAAGCCGGTGTATACCATCGCGATGCCGTGCTCATCTGCCGCCGCGATCACTTCCGCGTCGCGCATCGACCCTCCCGGCTGGATCACAGCCTTCGCACCAGCCTCGGCCAGCACGTCGACGCCATCCCTGAACGGGAAAAACGCATCGGATGCAACAACGGAGCCTGCAAGATCAAGGCCCGCATTCTTCGCCTTGATCGCCGCAATGCGCGTGGAATCCACGCGGCTCATCTGCCCTGCGCCAACACCCAAGGTCTGTCCGTTCTTGCAGAACACGATCGCGTTGGATTTGACATATTTTGCAACTCGCCAGGCAAACAACAGGTCCTGAAGCTGTGCCGCATCCGGCTGAACCTTCGTCACCACGTGCAATTGTTCAGGCTGCACATTCAAAATATCCGGGGTTTGCACAAGAAGCCCGCCGCCCACGCGCTTGAAGTCATACTGGTTATGCGCATTGGACAACGGCACGGTCAGCACGCGCACGTTGGGTTTTGCGGCGAACACCTTGAGCGCCGCCTCACTGTATTCCGGTGCGATCACCACTTCGACGAACTGCTGCGCGACCGCTTCTGCTGCTGCCGCATCGACAGGATGGTTGAACGCGATGATGCCGCCGAAGGCGGAAGTGGGATCAGTGGCAAACGCAAGCCTGTAAGCGGACAAGGGCGTATCTGCAATCGCCACGCCGCAGGGGTTGGCGTGCTTGACGATCACGCAGGCGCATTGACCGAAGGTCTTCACCAGTTCCCATGTCGCATCCGCATCGCCGATGTTGTTGTAGGAAAGCTCTTTGCCCTGCACTTGCGTGTAATTCGCGATGCTGCCGGGAACGGTTGCAAGCTCGCGGTAGAACGCCGCATTCTGGTGAGGGTTTTCGCCGTAGCGCATGTCCTGCACCTTGGCGAAGTTGAAATTGATCTGCGCCGGAAACGCATCTTTCGTGCCGTCGCTGTTCACCGCAGTCAGGTAATTGCTGATCGCAGAATCATAAGCCGCGGTGTGCGAAAAAGCTTTTTTTGCCAGATCAAAACGCGTCGCATCCGACACCGCACCGCCATTAGTCTGCATTTCGGCCAGCAGCGAGTTGTAATCCTCAGGATCGGTGACGATCGCCACATGCAGATGGTTCTTGGCCGCTGCGCGGACCATGGTCGGCCCCCCGATGTCGATATTCTCGATCGCATCTTCCAAAGAGCAGTCAGGTTTTGCGATCGTCGATGCAAAAGGATAGAGGTTCACCACCACCAGGTCGATGGTAGGTATGCTGTGTTTTTCCAAAGTCGCGACATGTTCGGGCAGATCGCGGCGGGCAAGTATGCCTGCATGCACCTTGGGCTGTAGCGTCTTCACGCGTCCGTCCAGCATTTCCGGGAAGCCAGTATAGTCCGCCACCTCGGTGACGGGAATGCCGTTGTCGGCAAGCAGCTTAGCTGTCCCGCCGGTGGAAAGAATTTTGACGTTAAGCTCATTCAATCCCCTTGCGAATTCGAGCACGCCAGACTTGTCCGATACGCTGATGAGTGCCTGTTTGATGGTAGCCATGATATTTTAGTCGTAAGTAGTTAATCGTAAGTGGTAAGCCACAATTTTTCACTCAATAACAGGAGCTTCAGCTCCGTTGTTTCGCGGGAATGCCCTTCATTCAGGAATAAGCGGTTTACCGCCTTATATTCCGAGGGAAGACCCTTGAAGTCTTGCGGCATGAATCCTATTCGATGCCGTGCAGCTGCATCTTCTTGCGCAGGGTGTTGCGGTTGATACCCAGCATCTCCGCGGCGCGCGACTGGTTGCCGCCCACCTGCCCCAGAACCATCTCGACCAGCGGCTTCTCGACGCAGTTCATCACCATGTCGTAAAGGTTGCAACAGGGTGCCTCACCGTCCAGGTCGTTGAAATACTCGCCCAGCGCGCGGCGCACATAAAGCGCCATCTCGTTTTCACTTACCATACAGTTGCTCATCACTTCACCCTCATGCCGCCAACTCGTCAAGATAATGCAGTTGCAATCCGCGCTGCGCCTGCTCCACAAAAAATTCATCCACCGCCGCCAGCTGTTCCTGTATGCTTTCAAGCCTGTTCATCTGGTGCCTGAAATTGGCCGAGCCAACCAGCCCCTTCGTGTACCAGGAGATATGCTTGCGCGCGATGCGCAGGCCGGTATGCTCCCCGTAAAACTCATAGAGCTCCATCACATGTGCGAGCAGCACGCGATGGATTTCGGATACCTCGGGGGTGGGCAGGTGGTTTCCTGTCTTCAAGAAAAATTCAATTTCGCGGAACAACCAGGGGCGGCCCTGGGCCGCGCGCCCTATCATTACCGCATCCGCACCTGAATATTCGAGCACGTGGCGCGCCTTCTCTGGGGTGGTGATATCCCCGTTGGCGATGACTGGAATGTTCACGCTCGCCTTCACAGCAGCAATAGTGTCGTATTCGGCATCCCCGGTATAGGCGCATGCGCGTGTCCTGCCGTGTATCGCCAGCGCCTGTATTCCCGCGTCCTCCGCGATCTTCGCGATGCGCACTGCGTTGCGGTTGTTCTTGTCCCAGCCAGTGCGTATCTTCAAAGTGACCGGCGCATTCACCGCATTCACTACCGCTTCCAGCAGGGTCGCCACCAGCGGTTCATTCTGCAACAGCGCTGAGCCCGCCATCACGTTGCATATCTTCTTTGCGGGGCATCCCATGTTGATGTCAATGATCTGTGCACCGTGATCCACGTTGTATTTCGCAGCCTCAGCAAGCATCCCGGGGTCCGCGCCCACGATCTGCACCGAAATCGGGTCAACTTCGCCTTCATGATCCGCGCGACGGCGAGTCTTCTCAGATCCGTAAAGCAACGAATTGGATGCCACCATCTCGCTCACCGCCATGCCCGCACCCATGCGTTTGCACAACATGCGAAAAGGCCTGTCCGTCACGCCTGCCATGGGGGCGACGATGAGGTTGTTCTTGAGTTCGTAAGGACCGATGCGCATGGGCAATATTCGACAGTTGGGCTGGTGATTATAAAGCATGAGGACAGTCATGGAAAATACCGTTATGATTGAGCCATGAAAATTCCTACGCAATGCGATGTAGCGATCGTTGGCGCAGGGCTGGTTGGCGCGAGCCTTGCCGCAGCACTGAAACACAGCGGCCTGTCTCTGGCCATCGTCGAAGCGGGCGCGCCTCCCGCCCCTGACGATGGCTGGGACAGGCGCATTTATGCGATCAGCCCTGGCAGCCGCCAGCTTTTAAGCGAGGTGGGCGCATGGCAACGCCTCGACCAGAGGCGCATCGCCGCGATAGAAGAAATGCGCGTGTTTGGCGAGAATTCTTCAATTGATTCCGCAAAAGAAGCCAAGCTGGAATTCACCGCCTACCAAATGGGGGTTGCTGAACTTGCCTGCACGCTGGAAAGCCGCGCGTTGCAACATGCGCTCTGGGATGTGCTGCAAGATCAGGACAATCTTGAACTTTTATATCCCGCGCGCTGCAAGACGCTCACCGTGGCTGAAGATGCTGCTGAGCTCACGCTTGAAGACGGCAGGATCTTGAGCGCGAAACTTGTCGTGGGCGCAGACGGGCGCAATTCTTGGGTGCGTAATCAGGCAGGGCTTGCCGCATCGCCGCTGGACTACCGGCAAATGGGCGTGGTGGCCAATTTTTCCTGCGAGCTTCCTCATCGCGGCATCGCGCACCAGTGGTTTCAGAAGGACGGCATCCTGGCGCTGTTGCCGTTGCCGGGAAACAGGGTCTCCATGGTCTGGTCGGCAAGCCCGGAAAAATCGGACATCTTGTTGGCAATGCAGGATGAACAGCTCTCAGAGGAAGTGGGCATCGCAGCCCATCACACTTTAGGCAAACTGCGGCTCATCACGCGACCTGCCGCCTTTCCGCTGCGAATGATGACGCTGCCGAAAATCATCGCGCCAAGGGTGGCTCTGATCGGGGATGCGGCGCACAACATGCATCCTCTGGCAGGGCAGGGCGTGAACACCGGATTTCGCGATGCGCGAGAACTATCCCGGCTGCTCAATTCGCGCGGCGCCTGCACCGACCCCGGCGATATTCAATTATTGCGCCGCTATGAACGAAAACGCAAAGAGGACATCTACACCATGCAGGCCACCACCTATGGCCTCAAACATCTGTTCTGCAACGACGACCCGCTCTTACGCACACTTCGCAATGCTGGCCTTAATGCAACCAACCGGATCGCGCCACTGAAGAAGCTGCTGATGCAGCACGCGCTCGACTAACCCAAGAAATTGATCATGCAAAAAATACTCGCATTCCTGTTACTCACCTTTGTCCTGACGGCCCATGCAGACGAAAACGAGATCCGCCAGTCGTTGCAAAGCAAATTCCCCAACATCGGCAAGCTCGAGCATGTCGTCAAGACTCCTTACGCTGGCCTTTATGAGATCGTGGTGGGCGACCATCTCCTGTATACCGACGAGCACGGCATCTATCTTTTTGACGGCAATGTCATCGATGCGAAGAGCCACACAGATCTCACGGAAAAACGCCGTCAGCAGCTATTTGCGATCGACTTCAGCAAGCTGCCTCTGGACCTTGCCATCAAGAAGGTCAAAGGCAACGGACAGCGCAAACTGGCCTATTTTGCAGATCCCAATTGCAGCTTCTGCAAGAAGCTGGAGAAGGAGATGACTAAGGTCAACAATGTCACACTTTACCTGTTCATGTATCCGATTTTTCCGGGTTCGCCTGAGATCGTGCGCAACATCGCCTGCGCCAAGAATCCGCTCAAAGTCTGGGAAGACAAGATGCTTAAAGGCATCGAACCTGCCAGCGTGACCTGCAATTACTCGAGTGACAAGATCATAGCCCTTGCTCAGCAACTGCGCGTCAACGGTACGCCCAACCTGATATTCGCCGACGGCGCGCAATACCCAGGCTACATGCCGGCCGAGGATCTCGAAAAGGCGCTGGATGCGGCAGCCAAAAAACAATGAGGGCGCATCGGATCATCCGTCCTTTTTAATCTTGTCGCGCTCAGCGAGCGCAACTGGCGCGGATAGCTTCGTCAATCGCAGAAAATTTGCCTCCTCTTCCACCCATTTTAAACGCCGCCCGGGCGTGAGCTGCCCAAAGCTTTTAAGCGCTCTGCGCTGACATAGCAGGTTCTGCCACCTGGCGGGAAGAGGCTGTTCATCATGGCCTGACGCGTTTCAAATGTTCGATATTGAATAAGTCTATCGGTCTGCCGGCGGCTTGTTTTAGCGCAATCAGATCATCGATGGAGGCGATGCAAATGGGTGTGGTGCCGACAGCCTATCCAATGTCCGCCAGTATGGGAACTATCCTTATGGAAAATTGCCTATATTTCGCATATTGCCATTGCATATGTTTCTGTTTGCGGCGCCTGCTTGTTTTTCGTACCGCCATAATCACTGCCGATTCAATCATTCCGAAACAAATCATACGGTTTTATTCGCACAGGAGGCAGACAATGATCGTGTTAAAAAAAGATCAACTTCGCAACGATTACGAAGTGATAGACCAGACAGGAAAGACTTACGGTTTCATCTGGCCGTACGATGAGCACTGGATATGCAGGATAGGAGAACGTCCTGCGGAAAAGTTCGACACTTACGAATCGGCCGTGATCAAGGCAAAAGCGCTGGTCAACGAGGCGCTCAACCACAAGGACATCGCCAGCTGAAAAATCAGTTCGGTGCTGTTTGCATTCCCTTGGGAAAGAGCACCCACATCTGCCCTTTCTGCTTCATGCGGCCAGCCTCTGCCGCAGCCTCTTCCCCGAAGCCCCAGAAGAAATCTGCGCGCACCGCCCCCCTGATCGCTCCGCCCGTATCCTGTGCGAGCATCAGACGGTTGAGCGGCTCAGCCCGATTCGGATACGTGGTAGACAGAAATACCGGAAAACCCAGCGGGATGGTGTGCGGGTCTATCGCAAGGCTGTACGCATCGGTTAGCGGCACGCCGAGCGCGCCCAACGGTGCAGACAAGCCCCCTGGCAATATTCGAAAGAAAACATAGCTCGGGTTCTGCTCCAAAAGCGCCTGCAGCTTGCCGCGATTCTTTTCGCCCCATTGCTTGATCCCCTGCATCGACGCCTGATCCAGCGTGAGTTCGCCCATTTCCACCAGTTTCTTGCCGATGGAAACATAGGGCCTGCCGTTCTGGTCTGCATAGCCCACCTTGACCATCTGTCCGTCCGGAAGTTCGATGCGGCCCGAGCCCTGTATCTGCAGGAAGAACAGATCGACCTCATTGTCCACCCAGAAAAGCGCATGCTGTTCACCCCTCCCCCCGTCAATTTCCGCACGGCTGTAATAGGGAACGACACGGTGGCCATCGAGTCTTCCGCGCAGACGCAGACCCTTGAGCTCTGGATAAACATCGGTCAGCTCTATGTCCAGCAGGTCATCAGGTTCTGCATATAGCGGATACCTGAAACGAGCCGTTTTGACGCGGCTTCCTGACAGCTTGGGTTCGTAGTAGCCCGTGATCAGCCCAAGTGACGTGCCGTCCGGATTGAACACATGGTAAGGCGTGAATACCGATTCAAAGAATACATGCAAGGCTTGATTGTCGGGTTGCATCATGCCTTCCGCCTGTATGCATACATCCTGCCAGCCGGGCTTGCTTTTCAGGACATGGCAGCTTTGCAGGAAGGCAGGCCAACTCGGCACGAGATCAGTGCTCTGCCAGTCCGGCAGCATCTCCCAGCTGCTTGCGACAAAAGGCTGCACAGGCGGCTTGACGGCAACCGGCGCACAGGCCGCCAGAAAAAGCAGCGGCAGCAACCTTGCCCTAATGCAGTACGCGCGGTACACTTAAAACAAATTCCGGAATCTCGACATCAAACTCCGAACCGTCCTCGCCGCGCATCTGGTAGCTGCCGCGCATCGTGCCGACCTGGGTTGCCAGCACTGTGCCGCTGCTGTATTCAAAACTCTGGCTTGGCTGCAGCACGGGCTGCTCGCCGACCACGCCCTGACCGCGCACTTCCTGCACGTGGTTGTACGCATCGGTGATCACCCAATGGCGGCTGATGAGTCTGGCTGCGACAGTACCCAGATTGGTGATGCTGATCGTGTACGAGAACACAAAACGATCAGCCGTTTCATCCGACTGTTCGGGCAGATATTTCACCTGAGTTTCTATGACGATGCCATGTGGTTTATATTTTTCCATGCACATCATTTGAACCGATTTTATCCGGCATCGCAAGAGTTAAAACTGAGTTTATGCTAATCTTGATATCCGGCAAGGCAAAAAACATCAAGCAAACATGAATGATTATCTGAAACGCATCCTTAATGCCCGCGTCTACGACGTGGCCATAGTATCCCCTCTGGAAGCGGCATCCAGCTTGTCGGCACGTACCGGAAATAACATTCTGCTGAAGCGCGAAGACATGCAACCGGTGTTTTCATTCAAGCTGCGCGGCGCCTACAACAAGATGGCGCAGCTTGACGCTGCCGAGCTTGCACGGGGCGTGATCACCGCTTCCGCTGGCAACCATGCCCAAGGCGTTGCGCTTTCAGCCCACAAGCTTAATTGCCGCGCCATCATAGTGATGCCCACCACCACGCCCCAGGTCAAGATAGATGCAGTGAAGCATTTCGGCCAGCGTTCCGTTGAAATCGTGCTGCACGGCGACAGCTATAACGATGCCTTCGACCATGCGCTAAGTCTTGAGAAGAAGAACAAACTCACCTTCGTGCATCCGTTCGACGACCCGGACGTCATCGCAGGCCAAGGCACAATAGGCATGGAAATATTGCGCCAGCACAGCCAGCCGATACACGCGATCTTCTGCGCGATCGGCGGCGGAGGCCTGATCTCGGGTGTTGCCGCATATGTCAAGTCGCTGCGTCCCGACATCAAAGTAATCGGCGTGCAAACCTGCGACTCGGATGCGATGTACCGCTCGATCAAGGCGAAAAGGCGGATTCAGCTTGCCGATGTCGGCCTGTTTGCGGACGGCACCGCAGTCAAACTGGCGGGCATAGAGACGCTGCGCATCTGCAGAAAGCATGTGGACGAAATCCTGCTCGTGGATACCGATGCGGTATGCGCAGCGATCAGGGACGTATTCCAAGACACACGTTCCATCCTAGAACCTTCCGGCGCGTTGTCTGTCGCGGGCGCGAAGCTCTATGCAAAACGCGAAGGGTTGAAGGATAAAACGCTGGTCACCGTATGCAGCGGCGCGAACATGAATTTCGACAGACTGCGCTTTGTCGCCGAGCGCGCAGACATCGGCGAAAAACGCGAATCGCTCCTAGCCGTGACAATACCAGAGACCCCGGGCAGCTTCCGCAAATTCTGCTCGCTGCTTGGCCGCCGCAACATCACAGAATTCAACTACCGCTTTGCCGACCCGAAATCCGCTCAGGTGTTTGTCGGCATACAGGTGAAAAATGAAACGGAATCAAGCGAACTGGTGGGGAAATTGCAGAGCCATGAGCTGCCCACGCTCGATTTGTCAGACAACGAAATGGCCAAGCTGCACCTGCGCCACCTGGTGGGCGGCAGAGCTCCCGAGGTAGACAACGAGATTCTTTACCGCTTCGAGTTCCCTGAACGTCCGGGCGCGCTGATGAATTTCCTAAACAGCATGAACCACAGCTGGAACATCAGCCTGTTCCACTACCGCAACCACGGCGCGGATTACGGCCGCGTGCTGGTTGGCATGCAGGTTCCAAGGCACGACAAGAAGGCATTCACCGGATTTCTCAAGACGCTGGGTTACCGTTACTGGGATGAGACCGGCAACCCCGCATACAAGCTGTTTCTTGGGTAAAATTGCGGCATAGTGCAGGAAGGAACAATGCGCAAGGACGAAGTATTAAAATTGCTGGCCCAACACAAACCCGAACTAGTGCGGTGCTTCGGTATTACCGATTTAGCCGTGTTCGGCTCGACTGCACGAGATGAATCAAGTGAGGGCAGCGATATTGACTTGGTGGTGGAGTTCGATGAACGCTCTACAGCGAAACGTTATTTCGGGGTGCAGTTCTACCTGGAGGATTTGCTAGAATGCCCCATTGATTTAGTACAGAAGAGCGTCATACGTGCCGAGTTGAAGCCATATATAGAAAAGGATCGGATTCATGTCTGAGCCATTACAGAGGGAATGGCGTTTTTATGTTTCCGATATGATCGGCTTTGCAGAAAAGGTCACGGCCTACACCGAAGGCCATGATCAGGAACGGTTTGTAGCAAGCGGCCTCAATTTATGAAGCCCCCGTGCACAACCTTATCCTGCCGGGTGAAGCAGCAACTCACATTCCAGAGCATGTGCGAACTTTTGCCAGCGCAATCAACTGGAGGCAGATCGTCGCACACGCAATCGTCTAATACATGGCTAGGTAGGCATCAATAACGATATTGTCTGGGACATCGTAAAACTGATTAACTGATGATTTCCAAAGACACGCTTTCGCAGCTACTTACAAAACTTTGCTTCAAGAAACAGGGCGCGATATGCTGAGAAACGATCGGCTCCGGCATCTTAAAGGCCGTAATCATGTCCGCACCCGCCGGGAAGCATGCCATCATGCAGCGGTATTTGTGAAAACTCTAACCGTATTTCAATGAACCAATCAAATGATAAGCAGCAAATCAGAAAAATCATCCTGTCGCTGCGCGATCAATTGCCTGGCGGCATCAAGGACGCCCATGACTCAGCAATTCTCGCGCGGCTGTTGCAGATGCCCGAATACATCCAGGCCGAAACGGTGCTGGGCTACATGAATTTCGGCAGCGAGTTTGCCAGCGAGCATTGGGTAGCCCAGGCTCTAAAGGATGGCAAGCGCCTCGTTCTGCCCCGCGTCAACCGCCATACCAACATGCTCGACCTGTATTACCTGGATGATCTGGAAAGCCAGCTGGGGTCGGGCTTGTGGGGCATACGCGAACCCGTCGTCGAACGCGCCAAACGGCTAAATGCAATAAATGAGGTAGAATTCGCCCTGTTGCCCGGAATCGCGTTCAGCAAAAATGGCGCGCGGCTGGGTTATGGAGGCGGATTCTACGACAAGCTGCTGGCTCCGGCCGGCCAGTCTCGTCCTGTGCTGGCTGTTGCCGCATACGGCATACAAGTCGTGGAAGCTCTACCGCAGGAAGAAACCGATATCGGGGTGGAGTGGATAGTCACCGAAAGCGAAATCATCCACTGCCGGCAAAAGATAAATTTTAGTGAGAGTATGCAAGATGGCAAATACAGCTGACAACGATCCGCAAGAAACCCAGGAATGGCTTGAAGCCCTGGAATCGGTGCTGAAATACGAGGGCGCGGATCGCGTTCATTTTCTGCTGGGTCAATTGATAGACAAGGCGAGAAGTTCAGGCGCTGGTGTGCCATTCAGCGCGACCACTCCTTATTGCAACACCATCGCGCTAGGCGACGAGGAGAGGTCAAGCGGCAACAGGGAACTCGAGCATCGCATACGCGCGTTGACGCGCTGGAATGCGATGGCGCTGGTATTGAATGCCAACCGCGATTCTTCGGAGCTGGGCGGTCATATCGCAAGCTTTGCTTCGGCCGCCACGCTGTACGATGTGGCGTTCAACCATTTCTTCCACGGCAAAACCGACAAACACGGCGGTGACCTGGTATATTTCCAGGGCCATTCTTCCCCCGGCATATATGCGCGCGCCTTCCTGGAAGGGCGCATCACCGAGGCGCAGATGTACAAGTTCCGCCAGGAAGCAAAAGGCGACGGGCTTTCCTCCTATCCCCATCCCTGGCTGATGCCGAGCTTCTGGCAGTTCCCCACCGTGTCCATGGGCCTGGGTCCCTTGATGGCGATCTATCAGGCGCGCTTCATGCGCTACCTGCAGCATCGCGGCCTGGTGGAAACCAATGGGCGCAAAGTGTGGGCCTATCTCGGTGACGGCGAGACGGACGAACCGGAATCTCTGGGTGCGGTCTCGATGGCCGGACGCGAGAAGCTCGACAACCTGATCTTCGTGGTGAACTGTAACCTGCAACGCCTGGACGGCCCGGTTCGCGGCAACGGCAAGATCCTGCAGGAGCTTGAAGGCGTGTTCAGGGGTGCCGGCTGGAACGTGATCAAAGTCGTCTGGGGCAGCCAGTGGGACCGCCTTTTCGCCAAGGACAAGAAGGGCCTGTTGCAAAAACGCATGCAGGAAGTGGTCGACGGCGAATACCAGACCTACAAGTCCAAGAACGGCGCTTATGTGCGCGAACACTTCTTCGGCAAGTATCCCGAGCTCCTGGAGATGGTGGCCGACATGTCCGACGACGAGATATGGCGATTGAACCGCGGCGGCCATGATTCTGACAAGGTGTATGCGGCTTATGCGGCAGCCACCAGGCACACCGGCCAGCCCACGGTGATACTGGCCAAGACCGTCAAGGGTTACGGCATGGGCGAAGCGGGCGAGGCGCAGAACATCACCCACCAGCAGAAGAAAATGGCAGGCCAGGTGTTGCTCGCGTTCCGCGACCGCTTCAACCTGCCTCTGAACGATGCGGAAGTCGCCAGCCTTAAGTTCTACCGTCCGCCCGAGGACAGCCTGGAGATGAAATACCTGAAAGAGCGCACAGCACAGATGGGCGCTGTGCCAGCGCGCAACCCCGCCACTGAAGCGCTGAAAATTCCCGCGCTTTCCGCGTTCGATTCGCTGCTCAAAAGCACGGAAGGGCGCGAGATATCCACCACCATGGCCTTCGTGCGGCTTCTGGGCATCCTGGTTAAGGACAAGAACATCGGTCGCCAGGTGGTGCCCATCGTGCCGGACGAGTCGCGTACCTTCGGCATGGAAGGCATGTTCAGACAGCTGGGCATCTTTTCGCAGGTCGGGCAGCTTTACACGCCACAGGATGCGGACCAGCTGATGTTCTACAAGGAAGACAAAACAGGCCAGATACTTCAGGAAGGCATCAACGAGGCGGGCGCGATGTCGTCGTGGATCGCGGCAGCGACTGCCTATGCCAACCACGGCAAGGCCATGCTGCCCTTCTACATCTACTATTCGATGTTCGGCTTCCAGCGCATAGGCGATCTGGCCTGGGCGGCAGGCGACATGCGCGCCCGCGGCTTTCTGCTGGGCGGCACTGCAGGCAGGACGACCTTGAATGGCGAAGGCCTGCAGCACGAGGACGGCCACAGCCACCTGATGTCCGCGATGATACCGAACTGCGTCTCCTACGACCCGACCTTCGCCTATGAACTGGCCGTGATTATCCAGGACGGCATGCGCCGCATGTATGTCGAACAGGAAGATGTGTTCTATTACCTCACGCTGATGAACGAAAACTACGCGCATCCTTCGATGCCCGAAGGCGTGGAGGATGGCATCATCAGGGGCATGTATCTACTCAGAGGTCAGGAGTCAGGAATTAGCAAACAGAAGAAACCCGTCGTACAACTAATGGGCAGCGGCACGATACTGCGCGAAGTGATAGAAGCGGCAGATCTGCTGGAAAAGGATTTCGGCGTGAATTCGAATATCTGGAGCGTGACCAGCTTCACCGAGCTGCGCCGCGACGGGCTGGACTGCGAGCGCTGGAACATGCTGCACCCCGAGGCAAAACCCCGCAAGAGCTATGTCGAGCAATGCATGGAAAAACAGCAAGGACCGGTGATCGCCGCAACCGACTATATGCGCTCTTTCGCCGACCAGATACGCGGTTTTCTGCCCAAGGGCTACAAGGTACTGGGCACGGATGGTTTCGGCAGGTCGGACACAAGAAAGCACCTGCGAGAATTCTTCGAGGTGAACCGTTTCTATGTCGCTTTGGCCGCGCTTAAGGCGCTGGCAGACGAAGGAACCATCAAGGCATCCGAAGTGAGCCGCGCAATCGCGCTTTACAACATCGATCCGGACAAACCCAATCCAGTGACGGTTTAGGATTAGGAGAAACAAGTGGCAGATACAACAAGCAAGCCCGGTGCGGGCATTAAACAGGTACTGGTGCCGGATATCGGCGATTACAAGGGCGTGAATGTCATCGAGGTGATGGTCAAGCCAGGCGATGCGATCAACGTCGATGACACACTACTGACGCTGGAAACCGACAAGGCCGCGATGGACGTGCCTTCCCCCTATGCCGGCATCGTCAAGGAGCTGCACGTCGAGATCGGCGACAAGGTATCCAAGGATACGCTCATCCTGGTGCTGGAAACGGCCAGCGATACGGCTTCCGAGCCAGCTGCCGAACCTGCCAAGACGGCGCCAGCAGCTTCACCTGCAGCTTCACCTGCACCAGCCTCACCCCTTTCAACTGCAGAAACTGCCGCATCAGTAGGCGGGCACGCAAGCCCTGCGATCAGGCGTTTCGCGCGCGAATTGGGCGTGGACATCGCAAGAGTTTCCGGCAGCGGAACCAAGGGACGCGTGACGAAAGAAGATGTGCAAATTTTTGTCAAGTCCGCGCTAGCTGGCGGAACGGGCGGAGGTCTACAGGTAGCGGACATGCCGGCTTTCGATTTCGCCAAATACGGCACGATCGAAACCGTGCCCCTTTCCAGAATACAGAAGATCTCCGGCGCGAACCTGCACCGCAACTGGGTCAACATTCCGCATGTCACGCAATTCGACGAGGCTGACATCACAGACATGGACGAATTCCGCAAGCAGCTCTCAGCGGAATACGCCGCCCAAAACATCAAGATCACCCCACTCGCCTTCATGCTGAAGGCTGCAGTCACCGCATTGCAGCAGTTCCCCAAGTTCAACGCTTCGCTTGACGGCGAGAATCTGGTGTTGAAGCAGTATTTCCATATCGGCGTGGCGGTCGACACACCTGACGGACTTGTGGTTCCCGTGCTGCGCGATGTGAACAAGAAGGGTATCGTGCAGCTCGCAAAAGAGCTTGCCGAGATTTCGGCAAAGGCGCGCGAGAAGAAGATCACCGCAGCGGACATGCAGGGCGGCTGCTTCACCATCTCCAGTTTGGGCGGTATCGGCGGCACAGCCTTCACACCCATCATCAATGCGCCCGAGGTGGCGATTCTGGGCGTGTCGCGCGCCGTGATGAAGCCAGTGTACCAGGAAGGCGAATTCGTGCCGCGTCTGATGCTGCCTTTATCCGTATCCTACGACCACAGGGTGATCGACGGTGCGCTGGCCGCACGCTTTTCGACCTATCTTGCTCAGGTGCTATCCGATATCCGTCGCTTGGCGCTGTGAAGCCGATCGGCATCCTGGGCGGCACCTTCGACCCAATACACTACGGCCATCTGCGCTTGGCCGAGGAAATGCTGGAGCTTGCGAAACTGGAACAGATTCGCTTCATCCCGACTGGAAACCCGCCGCACCGGGATGCGCCGGGTGTTTCTGCACTGCACAGAAGTGCGATGGTGAAGCTCGCCATCGCAGGCCAGCCCGCCTTTGTGCTTGACGAGCGCGAGGTTGCAAAACAGGGCAAGTGCTATACCGTGGACACGCTCAAGGAATTGCGCAGCGAGCTTGGGGATGCGCAGCCGCTATGCCTTTTGATGGGCGGCGACGCATTCTTACAGCTCTACACATGGCATGAATGGGAAAGCATACTGGATCTTGCTCACATCGTGGTAGGCTACCGCCCCGGATTTCCCGTTGAAGAACCGGGAGTAGCGCCAAAACTGTATGCACATTACAAAAAGCGCCTGTGCAACGTCGAACATCTTGCACAGCAACCGTCAGGCGGCATAGCCGAGCTTGCGATACCCAAACTCGAAATATCCGCCACGCTGATCCGTTTGCGGGTCGCCGAGAACCGCACCATACGTTACCTTTTGCCTGACACCGTGGCTAATTACATCTATAAACACCATCTATACACATCATGCTAACTACTGAAGAAAAAATCAAAGCTGTGGTCGCAGCGCTCGAAGACATCAAGGCCACCGACATCACCGTGATCGACACCAGCAAACTGAGCTCGCTGTTCGACCGCATGGTCATTGCCTCCGCCAACTCCACCCGGCAGACCAAGGCGCTGGCCGACAATGTGGCCGTTAAGCTTAAGGCGCTGGGCGAGGAAATCTACGGCCGCGAAGGCGAGGAAAGCGGAGAATGGATACTGGTGGACCTAAATGAAGTGCTGGTGCATATCATGCAGCCTGCCGTCCGCGCCCATTACAATCTCGAAGAGCTTTGGAGTAAGGCCCAGGCTGCACGCCCCAAACTCGCACCCGAACAAAAGTGAAACTGCTGATCGTTTCCGTCGGACACAAGATGCCCGGCTGGATCACGGAAGGCTACAGCGAATACGCCAAGCGCATGCCTAGGGAAGCCAGAATTGAGCTTCTGGAAATCAGGCCGGAGCCGCGCACCACAGGAAAGAATACCGCGCAGATCATGGAGGCCGAGGCCCAGCGCATCACCAACTCGCTGCCGCCGGATTGCCGTCGCATCGCGCTCGACGAACACGGCGAGATGTTGTCCACCAGACAGCTCTCGACGCAAATGGGGCAATGGATGAGCGAGGGACGCGATGTCTCTTTCATCATCGGGGGTGCTGACGGCTTGCACGAGTCAGTCAAACAAGGCGCGCACCAACTGGTATCCCTGTCCGCATGCACCCTTCCGCATGCCTTTGTGCGCGTGTTACTCGCAGAACAGTTGTATCGAGCGTACAGCCTGATGCACAATCACCCCTACCATAGGGAATAGAGCCTACAACATGAGCATCATGAAGCCACGCATCTACCTTGCTTCGCAAAGCCCTAGGCGTCGCGAACTGTTGAAACAGATCGGTATCCATTTCGAGCTCTTGCTGATGCGCTCATCCCCTTCACGCCCTGCCGACGTGGATGAAACGCCGCATGCAGGAGAATCGCCCGAAGACTATGTGCTGCGCGTGAGCCAGGAAAAAGCGCGCTTCGGCGCCGAAATTCTGCATGCCCGCCATCTGCCGCTACATCCCGTGTTGGCCGCCGACACCACGGTCACGCTGGATGGTCGGATATTCGGCAAACCGGAGGACCGCAAACAGGCAACCGACATGCTGCGGGAATTGTCCGGACGCGAGCACCAGGTGCTGACCGCAGTGGCGGTCGCATTGGAGCGGCGTATCGAGGTGCTGCTCTCGAAATCCACTGTGCGCTTCACGAAGCTCAGCGAGGATCGCATACGCCGCTATGTACTGACTCGCGAATACGCCGATAAGGCAGGAGGCTATGCGATACAGGGCCAAGCCGGCGCGTTCATCGAACACATAGAAGGCAGCTATTCGGGCGTGATGGGACTCCCACTTTTCGAAACCGCAGCGCTTTTGCAACGCTTCGCCTATCCAGCACCGTAAGTCTGTTAAACTTAACAGTATGAGCGAAGAAATTCTGATTAACGTCACCCCGCAGGAGACGCGCGTCGCAGTGATGCAGCTGGGGGTGGTGCAGGAGTTGCACATCGAGCGCGGCAGCAATCGCGGCATTGCAGGCAATGTGTATCTGGGCCGCATCAAGCGCGTGCTGCCCGGTATGCAGTCGGCGTTCATCGACATCGGCCTTGAGCGCTCCGCCTTTTTGCATGTGGCGGACATCTGGGAAAACAGCAACGAGAATGCGAAGCCGATCGAAAAAATATTGTTTGAAGGCCAGACCCTGCTCGTCCAGGTCATCAAGGAACCAATAGGCAGCAAAGGAGCGAGGCTCACCACGCAACTGAGTTTCGCCGGACGCCTTCTGGTATTCCTGCCGCAGGAGACTCGCATAGGCGTATCCCAGCGCATCGAAGGCGTGGAACTACGCGATGCGCTGCGCGCCAAACTGCATGCCATCCTGCCTCCGGATCATCAGGGCGGCTACATCATACGCACCGTTGCAGAGGCCAAGGACGAGGCGCATTTCGCCGCGGACATCTTCTATCTCAACAAGCTCTGGAACAACATGCAGCTTACCGCGCAGACTGCCAGTGCGCCGCAGCTGCTGTATCAGGAACTCGACATCTCTCTTCGCGTGCTGCGCGACTTTGTCTGTCCGGACACCGCACGCATCCTCATCGACTCGCGTAGCACCCACAGGAAGATGCTGGAATTTGCAGAGAATTACAATGCCGAGGCGGCAGAACTGCTCGAACACTATCAGGGAGTTCGGCCGCTTTTCGACCTCTACAATATCGAGGAGGAAATCGAACGTGCGCTGTCCAAGCGCGTGGATCTGAAATCCGGCGGATACCTCATCATTGACCAGACAGAAGCTATGACCACGGTAGATGTGAACACCGGAGGCTTTGTCGGCGTGCGCAATTTTGACGACACCATCTTCAAAACCAATCTGGAAGCGACCCAAGTCATCGCACGACAGTTGCGCCTGCGCAACCTGGGCGGCATCATCATCTGCGACTTCATCGACATGGACAATCAGCAGCATCGCGATGCAGTGCTCGACGAACTCAGGAAGGCGCTGGCAAGAGACCACACGCGCATCAGCGTCAACAACTTTTCGCCGCTGGGCTTGGTCGAGATGACCAGGAAACGAACCCGCGAGAGCTTGGCACACCTCCTTTGCGAGCCCTGCCCCACCTGCGGCGGCAGGGGCGAGATCAAAACCGCGCAGACAGTGTGCTACGAAATACTGCGCGAAATCGTGCGCGAAGCGCGCCAGTTCGATGCCAGCGAATACCGCATCTTGGCATCGCAACAGGTGATCGACCTTTTTCTGGAAGAGGAATCCCAGACGCTGGCGGGACTCTCCGACTTCATCGGCAAGCCCATCTCGATGCAGGTCGAAACCCAGTACAACCAGGAACAGTACGACGTGATTCTGATGTAATTTAAAAATGATGGGACTGCCCATCATTCCTCCACGCCCGTCTTTTTCGCATGCCGCATGTTGCGGACAAAAATAAAGCGTTTAATCAGGCCCATGTATGCTTGATTGTCCCGCAGCATGAGTACATGAGGTGCTGGACCATCCAAACAAAGAAAGAAAACTAGAGGAAGAAATTTTGGCTTCCTTTGAGAGAGGTGAATGGCAGCCTTCCCCAAAGTAAAAAGTGAAATTGCACGTTTTGCTGCAATGGCACCTGCCTCCCTAAAAGATAAGGGAATCAACACTCGCATCTTAGGACATTCAAGCCAATGCCGCTGTGGTGCAAAAGCAGAAGCATTGGCCACAGCAAATAAACACTGTGCACAACAGGGTAAAAAGCTATTGCTAGATCACATAACAAGCAGTGAGTGTGCATTACATGGTGGGTGCGGCAAAGCCGAAATCATGTATCTTTGCTTAGCCGAAAACGATCCTTGCTTTAAACCTCCGCACATGAAAAAAGAAGCAGATACAACTATTGAACTCCAAAACAGGTAACAACCCCGAGATTCATTGAGCGCTTACATTTTTTCGCCCTATACATGCATCAAAAGTAGCAGGTTTTCGTAAGCGTGCAGCCGCACCACCTGTTAAGTCGGCGTGATTTGTGCTGACGGTTTGATCGGCAACAGCTCGTCGATGCGACGCATGGTCCAGACGGGAAGTTTTTCCAGCGTATCTTTCAGCCAGGC
>JAJYLY010000011.1 GCA_021787435.1 Pseudomonadota bacterium
ATCAGCGTATTCCATCAGGGACAGAAGCATTGCGCTTCACACAAAGTCCGAATGTATGGCTGCAATCTTTACCTTCTCAAAATTGCCGATTGAAAGCTTGGCAAAAGTGGGCGTCCATGTATGTGTAGAAGTCATCGGGCAATGGCTCACCATAGAAAAATGAGAACGGAAGGGGTCGCCATTCATTGTTGTTGACGACGATGCGCTGTTCCAGTGCTGCAATGCGTTGTTCAAGTGTTCCCATGATCTAGCCTTTCCAGTTGAATAATCCGTTCTTCAAGCATTCCGGTTTCGTATGCCTTGCGAATCATGTCCAGCACATAGGCCAGTTTCGTCCCGTCCGATGAATCAATCCTGCCTGCTCTCATGTCACGATAGACGGATGATAATTCCCGCCGGATAGCGTCTGCATCGCGCAGGTTGATTTTAGGGGGGCGGGTCGATAGCTGATTGCCTTGTTCATCAAAGGTCGCAGGATCGTTGTTTTGCGCCATGTTAGCCATGTTTCACCGCCAATCGCTCGACCAACTCCAGCAGCTTGAATGGATCATATTTTGCTCTGGGTATCAGCAGTTCGCATGTCTGCATACACGACCTGACTGCCACGAAGAGGACGATGTTCTCGGGGTCGATCTGGTCATCAACGTAGATGCCTCTCGGGGTGTCCGGCGATGCGTTCATCAAGCTGATTGCCTTCTGCCTGCTTTCTTCTCGCTGCCGATCTTTGAGGGTTTCAATTCTTGGGGGTGTTGCGACTCTTGCGACTTCTGCGACTTTTGCCGGTTCGGATTGATTCCCTGAATCTTGGCTTTTTAGATTGTCACCCGTTGCTAATTTCGCTAATTCCGCTAATTTCTCCTGTTTTTCTGGTTGCAGGGTCTTGCGATTAGCAGAATTAGCAGGATTAGCAGCCTGTGGGATTTCTGCTTTCGTAATTTCGGCAGGGTTAAACCACATGATGAACGCTCCATGACTTTGTAGCCGACACACCGTCAATCAAAGTTCCCTTTGGATTTTCGGACAGATAGCCGTTTTCCACCAGCTCGCGGATAGCAGCCATCATTCGGGTTTTGTTCCGTAACTGGTTCGGCCCTGATTGCAATACATGCTTTGATCTGAATTGCCTCAGGTCTCTGGAATGCAGCCATCCTGATAAAGCCTCAGCATCAAGCACCGCCTGAGGGATTGCAGCGTGTCCACGTATTCGCAAGGTTTCCGCCAGATACCACTGAATCAGCTCAAGGCCGCGCTCCAGGTGGCTCTTGTTAATTTCCAGAACAGATAAGCCGCCTTCGATCACCGCAAATACTCCAGCCATTCGGCATGCGTTCTCTACCGCCTTGCTGGTTCGATCCCTGAGTTCGGCAAGGTCGCCGCCGTGTTTCATCAAGGTTTCAAATTGATTGCTGGCTGCGATTGCAAGCGTTTTAGCATCTTCCGACAAAGGCAGTTCTATGGGGTCTAGCTCCTGAGGAGATTTTCCGGTTCTGGGTTGCGCCTCCATCAGCCGCTTGAATACTGCAAACAGCCTTTTAAGTTCGCGCCGATCACCAGCCCACTCGTAGCATTTAATATGGCGGGTTCCTATGGCTGTCTCGGGCCATGCGACCAGACAGCGAGCGAGCATCCCTTGTCCGTTCGCCATCCTGTCCGACAACAACTTAGTCATCACATCCGGCTGTGCCAGTAGATGTAAGGCCATCCTTCGACCATACAGAACGCTCGCACCATCGCCAGCCCTGACTCGATCAAATGGCGAACCGTCCCAAAATTTACACCACCGCGCCATTGTCTTTAAGGCATTGTCAGGACTCAGAGCGTGGCCTCCGATGAGCAACGCGCCTTCATCAGAAAACAAGGCTACTGAAGGCTGTCCGACAGCCAGTTGCTTGTGCATGCCCTCAACAGTCGGGTCAGACATGAATCGCAATGGTGTTACGGGTGGCTCTGGTCTTTCACCGCAGCGATCGACAGCCGCCTGAACTTCGCGGGTGGTTGCCGATCCCTTTTTGCCACTAGTGACGGCTTTACGCGCTGCATCGGTTGCCTGACTCCACGATGCAAGCTCAGCTTGGTATTGCTTCAAGTCCTCCGCGTAAACTTCCATATCTGCGCGTTCCTGAGCTCTTGCAGCACCGAGTACAAGGTCATCAACGCCTGACTTCCTCTCCCCTGACTCACCAACGGTCAGCAGGAAAAGCGACAACGGCTTACGTTCTCCCCACGGCAACTTAACATCGAAGTGCGCTTGAGCAGCCAGCGATGCCGCCGCCAGAACGCT
The DNA here is from genome assembly GCA_021787435.1 of Pseudomonadota bacterium. Taxonomy (GTDB): domain Bacteria; phylum Pseudomonadota; class Gammaproteobacteria; order Burkholderiales; family Gallionellaceae; genus Gallionella. The sequence goes on from JAJYLY010000011.1 coordinate 2,282, forward strand.
CTGACAGCACAGTGCTAGAGGCGCTTTGACTGATTCGTTGATAGCTCTGGCAGCGTCTCCAAGAATGTCACCGAGAGCGTCCACAGGGTAAGGTTCGGCTGGTCTCAAAACGGCTCGCAGCGGCTCCGGCTCGAGTGGAGCATAGTTATCCTTGCCGCCAGCAGTTGAACGCCTAGAATCGAGTTCTACAGCTTCCCTGTCCAGCATGGCCCTGAAGTCATCGGCGCTCATGATGAAACTCCGGTCTTAATGCTATGTTCAGCCAATAAGTGACGGGTTATTAAGCGTGAAATGTCATTCAACATCAGTTTTGGAAAGTAGGCGGGAATTTCGCGTAGTTCAAAGCCTGAATCAGCCGCAAGACCGTTTATCACTTCGATCATTTCTTCGATACGGGAGAGGCCAAGCTTCAAGCGGCCTAGGTCAAGGATTTGATCGTCGCTCAACAAGCCGCTATAATCATTTTGTGGTGTTGAGGCCGTGCCGTGCGAGGGTGCGGCCTTGTTGTTTGTGGTGTCTAACATGTCACACCTCGCTGGTTGAGGTGCGGGTCTGCTCTTCAAGCCACGCTTCCACGTCCTCGATGCGGTATCTAACCAGCCGTCCACATTTGATGAATCGCGGCCCAACGCCTTGAAGCCGCCAGCCCTCAATCGTATTTGGTTGCGTGCGAATTTTTGCCGCCAGTTCGCGGGTGTCTATCATCGGTGCATCCATTTTTAATCCCCTTTGAAGTTTGCCAACAACGCCGGTTGACGCTGCTGCATGGCTGAACTTTATGGGTTTGGATGCCGTGCTTGTATCTGATTAATTGGGTGGTTTTGATAAGATACGCTTAGTTGCTGCCGTCTGGTTTGTAGTGCGCCAGCCAGTGCGCGTACTCCAATCGCCCTGCAATGGTTTTGCAAAGCTGCTTGCCTTTTCTTTCGTGGGCCTCTACGGTTTTCGCGGACAAATTCAATTTCTCCCCGATAGCCGCATACAAGCCGCCGATCTCCGTATGCCTTTTGTTTCGCAGGTCTTTGAATGACGGATCATTAAAGGCAAGATGGAACGCGAGCCAAACAATATCCGGCTTGGGTTTGTTGCCTCTGGCTTGAGGCCACGGGTTATCCCCTTGCAAAAACCTATCAATGCCAGCAGCCACAAATTCCACGGTCTCGTCGCTTAGTTGATCTTTCGGATTAAGCTGTCTGCGTAGTCGCGCCCATGCCAGAAAATCATGCAAGTAAACATGCGGCTCTTCTTTAGCCGCGACCTCGCGGGATGTCTTTAAAAACTCTTCAACGCTCATTTTGCCAAGCCCCTGCTAAGCTGGATCACATTCGCACCTTCTGCGATTTTCCCCTGTTCTGCGATCCATGCCGCTATGGTTTCAGCTTCGCCGGACAGATAACGCAAATCGCTGGTCTCCGTGTAATTGTTGATGGTCACATCCTGAATGACGTGGTTTGTCAGTAGCTTCAATTTCCACATCTCCAGATTGTTCTTGATGCCGATTGCAATAAAGGTTCTTCGCAGGTCATGGGGTGTCAGGTGCAGACCGGCGATCTCCGATACTTGCTTCATGGTCGGATGGGCGTTATTCAGAAAGCCGTTCGATCCAGCGAGGCGAGAGGGGAACACATAGGGATTACCTTCGGTGCGCGGCCTGTCCGTCAGCATGGCGCGCAGGGGGGTGGATATTGGCAGGGTGACTGGGTTGTGATTCTTTGGGTCAGGGATATGCCATGTACCAGCATCAAGGTTGACGCGATCCCATGTCAACTGTGCAGCTTCACTCCATCGGCAACCCGTCAGCATCAGGAACAGCACAATATCCGCTCCCGTCTTGCCGCTTGGCAGAACCGCATCATCGCGGCGCTTGTGTTGCAGCAGATTCCAGACAGCGCCGATCTTTTCCAGTGGTATGCGCCCGTTCCTTTCGTTGTTCGGGTTCCACATCTTCTTACCAGACAGCACGGCAACAGGGTTTTCCAGCAGGATGGGTTTGTCATCAGGGCGGTATGCTTCACGCGCATAGTTGAGCAATGAACGAAGAATACGAAAGGCTTGATTCGCCTGTGTAGGGCCTATGGCGGTCATTGCGCTAAATCTGGCTGAACACATGTCGCGGGTTATGCTGACGAGTGGCTTATCGGCCCAGTCTGCAAACGATGCTTTGAGGTGTCGCGCAATATCCTTTTTGGTTCGTGGTGTCAGTTCTCCGCCTTTTTTGGTTCTGCGCTCTTTGAGATATATGTCGCATACGTCCTGCAAGGTCACAGCCAGCATGTCCTTGCGCTGGTTCTCAATGACAGGATCAATGTCCTTGCTGAAACCTGCTATTAGCCCCATAGCCTTCTTTCTAGCCTTGTCTGCGGTCAGTGTTTCGTGCTTCCTTTTGTTGTTGCCTATTGGGTCTCCGTGCTGCCCGATGGTAACTCGCCGAATTTTGCCTTTCGGTCGTCCTTGAGCAACATAGCTGCGTATGCCGTTTGCCGTGACTCTTACACCAAAGCCAGCAAGCTCACTATCCCAATGCAGAATCTCTCCTTTTGCCGGAACAGGCAAGGCTTCAACCGTTGTTTTGGAAATGATGAATTTTTTACTCATGGCGATACACTCCCGAATAAGCACAAAATAAGCACAGACTAAGCGCCGACTGGATGCCGAATAAGCACCAAATAAGCATCTCATATAAAACTAGATACAGGACAAGCGGATTTAATGATACTCCAATGCCTTATAAAGTAAAGGATTGTCCTGCTTATTCGTGAGTGATAAAACTAGATAAATAGGGTGGTTAAATAACTCTTAATCCGTTTGTCGCAGGTTCGATCCCCGCACGACCCACCATATAGAATAAGGCTTGCAGAGGTGCAGGCCTTTTTTATTGGTAGGTGAAAATAAGTAAAAAGTAAGCAGTAGGAGTGAAACAGGCATAAAAACCGCCTTACTGTCTTAGGCTTGTAAGCCAATAGACGCGGTGTTCGTGATTCACGACTATGGAATTATGCTGCCAGATTGAAATAAAGAGACCCGTTGTATGGACGTGGAACGGGAAAATTATAAATGCCAGGTTGGGAGTTATAGGCAAACTTTTCTCGAATCTGACATGTTGAATTTACTTTGTATTTTTGGAAGGTTCGCCGGAAGCGATCCCGTTTCCAGATCCAATGTCAGAGTTACTTTGCGTGTAATCTTTCAGAACGCCGTGATCATCTAATGTAAGGGTAAGCGTACTACTGTGTGAACCTATACGCCGAGCAGCATCGTCATATCGCGATACCGATGACGATAAAATTCTTGATGGAATGATAGATCAAATAAACAAAGCTATCGCTCATGCAAGTGCTGCAATTGATGATGCCTTGGCGTATGTTGAAGAATCTAATAAGCGAATTGCCAAGATGGAGCGGAAAGCGGACTAATGGGGGGGTGCAGAGAAAATGTGGGATACTCTACTAGCCAAAGTAATCAAGATGAATCACAAGGTTGAACGGATGGCATCAGTAATTGTTGCATAGCAACAAAAGATTGAAGATTTGATAGAGCGCGTGATTCGTTTGGAAACGGCATTGGGAATAAGCATGGTGTTTGTGCACGGCAGGAAGCATATTCAAAAAATTGAGCATAAGGATTAAGGGAAGCGCATCATTGACAATGATACGTTGTAGCCGCATTGGGCCCGCGCAGTGTTTGCGAAGTGCCCCAAGGCGTCCAAGGCGGTCGGGTTCTGGAAGTGCCGTGTTGGCGACTATTCCATGCTGACCTGCGGGGGAGGTGCCGTGTTGGCAGGTGTTCTCACCAGCAACAGCAGGGGTAGCATGAGGATGAAGTTGAGCGTGGCAAACCAGAAGCTCGCGATGAAACCGATATTCTGCGCCTCGTGAAGCAGAGCGCCTGCAGCAATGGCAACGCCCTGATGGGTTTGCGTGCCGAAATGCAGCGGGGAAAGATAGGCGTGCAATGCGCTGCTGTAGATATTCACATCGCCACGCAACAGGCTCCAAGCTTCTTCGGTGTGGCGCGAAAAATAAGTTGTGAGTATGGAAATGCCCAGCGCAGAGCCTAATGCGCGAATCAGGCTGTAAATGCCGGCAGCTTCGGCCGCAATGGCCTTGGGCAGCGTCGTGAAGGCAAGCGTTGAAATCGGCACGAAGATCAGCCCCATGCCCAAGCCTTGCAGCATCATCGGAAGGATCAGATCGTGCGCTGTAATCTCACTCGTGAAGAGCGTCATCAGATAGTTTCCCGCGATGCTCGAAATGATGCCGGCAAAGATGAAGATGCGCGGCTTTATCCTTCCGGAAAATTTGCCCACGATGATCATCACCAGAAAGGAGGCCAAACCGCGTGGTGCCATGTAAAGCCCTGCCTCGAAGGTCGGGTAGCCCAGAAAGTCCTGCAGAAAAATCGAATTTAACAGCATGCCGCCGAAAAAGCCGATGCCTATCGTGGTCATGATGAGGCTTGCGAACAAAAAATTCCGGTCTTTGAAGATGCGAAGATCGAACAGCGGGTGGTGTTTCCCTGTCAGGTTGTGGACGAAGAAAAAGATCAGCGCTAGCGCGCCCAAGAGCGCTGCGATGGTCAGCATTTTTGAACTGAACCAGTCGTCCTGATTACCGCGATCGAGAACCAGTTGCAGCGCGCCGATTGCCAATGCCAGCGAAGAAAAACCCAGCCAGTCCATGCGCCGTTCGCGCACCGCGGTGTTGGGAACGTAACGCATGGAAAACAGGAAGGACAGGATGCCGACCGGAAGATTGATGTAAAAAGTCCAGCGCCAACTGACGACTTCGGTGAGCCAACCGCCCAGCGTAGGCCCCAGTATCGGAGCGACCATCACGCCCATGCTCCAGACCGCCATCGCCTTGCCGCGCTGCTCGCCGGGAAATACTTGCAGCATGATGGATTGCGACAAGGGCACGAGGGATGCGCCAAATATCCCCTGCAGGAAGCGGAACAGCACCATCTGAAAGAGCGAGCCGGCCATGCCGCACAGCGCGGATGTGATGACGAATCCCGCGATGCTGATCAGCAGATAGCGGTGCTGCCCCATGCGGTCTGTCAGATAGCCTGTCAAAGGCATGAAGATCGCGGAGGCGATCAGGTATGAGGTCAGCACCCAGCTGATGTTGTCCGGGGTGGCATCGAGCTGCCCAGCCATGTCGGGCAAGGCGACATTAACGATGGTGGTGTCGAGCACCTGCATGATGGTGGCAGCCATCACCGCGATGCTGATCAGTATGCGCCTGCCATCCATCACTTAAGGTGCACTGTGACAGTCGCCGTCGCCCCGATGCGCAGAGCGCGGTCCGTAGGTGATAGCCTGATGCGCACCGGCACACGCTGCGTGATCTTGACCCAGTTGCCGGTTGCATTCTGCGGTGGCAGCAATGAGAATGCGGTGCCTGTGCTGCCGCCAAGACTCTCCACGGTTCCCTTGAAATGCTGGCCTGGATACATGTCGAATTCGATGTCCACCTGCTGGCTCGGGCGTATGCCTGGCAACTCGGTCTCCTTGAAATTGGCATCGACATGAAAACTGTTTTTCTCGATCAGCGCAAAAAGCGGCGCACCTATGTCCACCATGGAGCCTGCGACGAGCGTGAGATTGCTGATCTGTCCGTCTTGAGCGGCCAGAACATGTGTGTGTTCGATGTCGAGATTCGCTTGGCTGATTGCCGCTTCTGCCTTCATCACGTCGCCGCGCTCTGTGATTTTTTCAGGGGCGGAGTGCGCGCTCTTCAGTCTCGCATGCGCTTCGTCAACTGCAGCCTGCAGGCTTTTCACGCGGGTATCCGCATCGTCCAGGGCCTGCTGGGAGAGAAAATGCCTGGCCACGAGCCTCCTGTCCCGGGCAGCGATGCTCTTGGCATTCGCAAGGTCGCTTTCACTCTGTTCTATCTGTGCCCTGGCGAGCTCGATTTCTGAGCGATCCCGGCGCGCGTTCTGCAAGGCTTGCGCAAGATCCGCCTGTGCATGCGAGAGCGCGATTTTGTATGGTTCAGGGTCAACGTCAAACAGCGCATCGCCTTTCTTTACGAACTGATTCTCCTGCACATAGACCCTGATCACACGGCCTGCGACTTGGGATGCGACGTTCACCACATCCGCTTCGATATATGCGTTCTCCGTGCTGCGAGAGGCGTCGTAATAGCGCTGATAAGCAAACCACCCCAGCAGGAGTGCGAGCGCCGCCATCGCAGTCAAAGTCTTCACATTGATAAATTTCATGTGAGCAACCCCAGTTTGCCGCGGATATTGTTCATCACGCGGAGTGCATTTTGAATCTCGTCCTGACTCAGGCCGGAAAGCAGTTTGTTGCGAAGATCGGAGGCGCATGCGCGTATGTTTTCAACACTGTTCATACCGTTTTCAGACAGGTGTAAATGTTTGACGCGGCGATCTGTCTTGCTGCTGCAACGCTTGAGCAAACCTTCATTTTCCATGTGATCGACCAGCCTGACCAGTGTGGCAGGTTCTATACCCATGCTTTGGGCTAGCTCCTTGTGCGTGCATCCGTCGTTACGCGACAGGTGTAGCAGCAAAGTCCAGCGGGAAAGGGTGAATCCCTGAGGCCTCAGCTGTCGATCCAATGCGATGCGCCAAGCATGTGTGGTTAGGAACATCGATTCAGCGAACTGTTCGTTCAATGACTTCATTTTTTGTTTTCCTGCTAATGATTAGCATACTAACTATGATGAAGGAAAAACAGTCGTTTGTCGACAAGCTGTCGCTACAGGAATCTGTCCAGCAGCTTGCGGCTGTGGCCGTCGAGCTTTTCGATGTTGCGCAGCAGGAAAGAAATGCCGTAACCGTCGGTAATGAGCAATGCGGTATGCGACAGACGGCGGATGTGGTCTTCGGCCTTGAGCAGCAACTCGGCATTTCCCCTGTCTGTTTCGACCTGCCAGGTGCTGGGCGTTGCAAAACTCGACACCTTAACGATGCGGTGTATTTCGGGGGTGAACTCGCGATAGGAAAGATCATTCATAATCAACGCGCGGGTGTCTTCTGGCAGGTTGTTTAGCGTTTCTATCCAGACAAGTTCATGTCCGTCCTGAGCCATCAGCGAGATGCAAGCATCGGGTGCGGCAAATGGGAAGGCGCGCACCGGAACCACACCCTCGTATGTCTGGCCGTTTAAGCTGCATACCAAGCGCCCGGCGGCATTGCGTGTTAAGGTGAAATTTGCCGAGCGATCCGATTGTCTTCTATCTGCTTGAGGGAAGCTCATGCGCTCACCTTGCCTTCCATCGGTATGCGTCTCAGGTCCATTTCCGTGTCCACGTTACGAGCCTGTGCCTGATACAGGCGGTAGTAGGCGCCGCCCTTTTCCATGAGTTCCTGGTGGTTGCCTATCTCGACGATTTCGCCTCTGTCCAGCACCACCAGTCGGTTCGCTTTGTGCAGCGTGGAAAGTCGATGGGCGATCGCGATGGTCGTTCGGCCCTGCACGAGATTATCCAGCGCCTTTTGGATTTCCTTTTCGGTTTCGGTATCGACCGATGCGGTCGCTTCGTCGAGTATTAGTATGCGCGGGTCGATCAAGAGTGCACGCGCAATCGATATGCGCTGGCGCTCGCCGCCGGACAGCCCGTGGCCCCTTTCACCCACTAACGAGTCATAGCCATGCGGCAGGCGAAGGATGAACTCATGGGCATGCGCGGCGCGCGCGGCAGCTACAATTTCGGCACGCGTGGCATCGGGCTTCCCATATGCGATGTTTTCGGCGATGCTGCCGAAGAACAGGAAGGGCTCCTGCAGAACCAGGCCGATATGGCGACGGTATTCCGGGATGGGCAGGGAACGGATGTTGACATTGTCCACGCTGATGGCACCTTCGGTGACATCGTAGAACCGGCACATCAGATTGACCAGGGTGCTTTTCCCCGAACCACTGTGGCCGACCAGCCCTATCATCTCCCCTGGCTCTATCACCAAGTTCAGATTCCTGATCACCGTGCGATTGCCATAGCGAAATCCGGCATCGAGGAACTGGACTCGGCCCTCGATTTTTTCCAGATGAACCGGGTGGGCGGGTTCTGGCACACTGGAGACGTGATCGAGTATGTCGAAAATGCGTTTGGCGCCAGCGGCGGCCTTCTGCGTGACCGACACGATGCGGCTCATTGAATCAAGGCGCGAATAAAAACGGCTGATGTATGCCAGAAATGCGGTCAGCACGCCCACGGTGATCTGATTTCTTGAAACCTGCCAGATGCCGAAAGCCCATACTACGAGCAGGCCGATCTCGGTAAGGAGCGATACGCTGGGCGTAAACAACGACCAGATTTTATTGATGCGGTCGTTCACCTGCAAGTTATGCTGGTTGGCGATGCGGAAGCGTTCCGCTTCCCGCTTCTCCTGGGCGAAGGCCTTGACAACGCGGATGCCCGGGATGGTGTCGGCCAGCACATTGCTCACTTCAGACCAGACGCGGTCAATTTTTTCGAAACCGGTGCGCAGCCTGTCGCGAACAAAGTGGATCATCCATCCGATGAAGGGCAAAGGCAGCAGGGTAACCAGCGCAAGCCAGGGGTTGATAGAGAAAAGGATGACGGATGTCATCGCGATCATCAGCACGTCGGTTGCGAAATCGAGTAGGTGCAACGACAGGAAGACGCAGATCCTGTCAGACTCGGAACCGATTCTGGACATCAGATCACCGGTGCGTTTCCCGCCGAAGTATTCAAGTGAAAGGCGCAGCAGATGTTCATAGGTCACGGTGCGCAGGTCAGCGCCTATTCTTTCGCTGACCAGCGCCAGGATATAGGTCTTGGCCCAGCCAAGGCTCCATGCCAGCAGCGCAGAACCCAGCAGTCCGGAAAGCAGCCAGGCCACCGTGACGAAGTCGATCGGCTTTCCATTCTGGTAGGGGATCAGCACCTTGTCCATCAGCGGCATCGTGAGATAGGGTGGCACTAGGGTCGCAGCGGTGGAGGCCAGCATCAGCAGAAACCCTGAAAGCAGTTGCCACTGATAGGGCTTTGCAAAACGCCAGAGCCGCAACAGCGTCCAAGTCGAAGGCGGCGCGTTGATTGTCACGCTGCAAGAGGGGCATTCGCCCTGCACCATGGGTGTGGAACAGTCCGGGCAGAGTTCAGGTTCTTCTTCGGGGATGGCAATGCCCGTGAGGAAATGGCTGCATTGCTGCTCGAACTGCTTGACCAGGCTCGCCGCCTGAACATTGTGAGCCAACGTATAAAACCAGCAGGCTATGCGCTGATTTTCGTCGAACAGCTCGATTCTTCCTACGCCGCCATGGTCGTGGCGCTGAACAGTCATGCCAGGCCGATAAGGATATTCGTGTATTTCCTGTCCATCGAGATGGAGCAGGCGCTGACTGGTCACGATGAGCAGGCTTTGTGAAAAATTCAGGTGTTGATCGAGATTGATGACAAGCTGAGTCTGGATTTTTTCGCCATCGCGCAGCCGTGACTGTGCAACGGCGCGCAGCGCGTCCTGGGCAGAGGGCGGCAAAGGGGAAGAGGTGTTCACTGGCGGCGATATTACTACAATAAAACGCGCCGACAAACAGTTTTGCCGCTCGCTCTGGTAAACTTAGAAAAAAAATGCGCGTAAACCAAAATCCCATGCGCTGCGTTAAACGCTTGAAGCCGCACAATTCACTAGGAAGGTTTGATGGAGTTTCTAAAAATTTTGCCGCTGCGCGGCCCGAATATCTGGACCTATCGTCCGGTACTTGAGGTGTGGCTGGACATCGGTGTGCTGGAAGACTCACCTTCTAATACTATACCGGGTTTTTACGAACGACTCACAGGAATGTTGCCCACGCTGATCGAACACCGCTGCAGTGTTGGCGAGCGGGGTGGATTCCTGCAGCGTTTGCGCGAGGGCACTTGGCCTGGCCACATACTCGAACATGTTGCGATAGAGTTGCAGAATCTCGCCGGCATGCAGAGCGGCTTTGGGAAGGCGCGCGAAACGTCAAGGCGCGGGGTATACAAGGTTGTGGTGCGTTCGCGCAACGAAGCGGTGAGCCGTGCCGCGCTGTATGCGGCGCGCGATTTGGTCCTCTGCGCGATGCAGGACAAGCCCTATGACGTCGCATCCGTTGTCGCGGAATTGCATGAGATGGTCGATGCGCTCTGTCTTGGTCCCAGCACGGCGTGCATTGTGGAGGCTGCAACCGACAGGGGCATTCCATTCATACGCCTGACCGAAGGCAACCTGGTGCAATTGGGCTATGGCGCAAGCCAGCACCGAATCTGGACAGCAGAGACAGACCAGACCAGCGCGATCGGCGAGAGCATATCCAAGGACAAGGACCTCACCAAATCCCTGCTTCATGCTTGCGGGGTCCCGGTGCCTGAAGGCCGCATCGTTGAAAGTCCGGTTGACGCCTGGGAGGCGGCCGAAGATATCGGCCTTCCCGTGGTGGTCAAGCCCTCTGACGGCAACCACGGACGCGGCGTTTCAACCGAGCTCATGACGCGCGACGAAGTCGAAGCTGCATTCAGTCTTGCGGATGTGGAGGGCAGCGAGGTCATCGTCGAGCGGTTCGTGCGCGGCAACGAGCACAGGCTGCTTGTGGTCGGCGGCCGCCTTGCTGCCGCGGTCCGGGGCGAATCGGTCTTTCTGGTGGCGGACGGATGTTCTTCTATCAGAAAATTGATCGACGAGCAGATCAACAGCGATCCGCGCCGCGGGGAAGCCGAAGAGTTTCCGCTGGATGTGATCGATATCGATGGCAATCCAGCGGCCCGTTTCGAGCTTGAACGCCAGGGCTATACTGCCGAGTCGACTCCCCCTTCCGGCACGAAAGTGTTGATACAGCGCAACGGTAATGTTGCCTTTGATGTCACCGATATGGTGCATCCCGATGTGGCTGCAACGGCAGAACTTGCAGCGCGCATCGTTGGGCTGGATGTCGCCGGCATCGATCTGGTGGCCGTCGATATTTCCCGCCCGCTTGCAGAGCAGGGTGGTGCCATCGTTGAAATCAACGCGGGTCCCGGCCTCTTGATGCATCTTAAACCCGCATCGGGCAAACCCCGTCCGGTGGGGCGCGCCATCGTCGACAGTCTTTTTTCGCAGAATGAGAGCGGTCGCATTCCCGTCATCGGAATTTGCGGCACGCACGGCATGGCCCGCGTTGCCCGTGTTGTCGCCCGCCTGCTGAAGCTGGCGGGTTTTTATGTGGGACGCGCCAGCGGCGAAGGCCTTTGTTTTGACAAGCGCGTGGTGGACAGGAAAGACTGCGCGAACTGGGCATCCGCGCAGAAAGTGCTGCTGAACCGTTCGGTGAATGCTGCGGTCATCGAGAACAGCATAGAGACGATACTGTCCGAGGGCCTAGGCTATGACCGATGTCAGATAGGCATTATCACTAATCTGGAGCCAGCCCGTCATTTCGGCGAGTATTACATAGAGACCGATGAGCAGGTATGCAATGTGCTGCGCACCCAGATTGACGTGGTGCTTTCCGATGGGGTGGCTGTGCTCAACGGTTCCGACCCTCTGGTCTCAGACATGGCAAGGTATTGCGATGGAGAAGTCATCTTCTTTGCAGCCCAGAATGAATTGCCAGCCATAGCCCTGCATCTGGAACAAGGCGGGCGTGCAGTGCTGGTTCGCAACGGGCATATCGTGCTTAGTCAGGGGGCGAAAGAGACCGTGTTGCTCAAGCTGTCCGCGATGTTGATCGAGGCAGCCAGACAGTCTCAACTTGAATATATGCTGGCTGCGGTTGGCGCAGTTTGGGCGATGGACATTCCGCTCGATCTCGTGCGAGCCGGAATCGCCACGTTTGAAGCGGCCGATGTTCTGGTCAAATAATTACAGGGAAGCTTTTTAATGGAAGTGTCACGCATACGCGCGCTGCGCGGCCCCAATCTGTGGAGTCGGCATACAGCCATCGAAGCTATCGTGTCTTGTTCGGAGGGGGAATGCGACATTGCTGGATTGATCGGTTTTGAGGCGCGGCTGCGGGCGCGTTTTCCGGAAATCGGCTTGCTGCAGTTACCGGGTCATACCGAGGCGATCACGATGGCGCATATTTTGGAAATGGCCGCTCTGGGGTTGCAGTGCCAGGCAGGCTGCCCTGTCAGCTTCAGCCGCACGGCGGCCACGATGGAACGCGGCGTGTATCAGGTGGTGTTCGAGTACAGCGAAGAGGTGGTGGGAAGGCTTGCGTTTGAACTGGCGCAGAAGCTTTGTGCTGCGGCGATAGAGGATATTTCCTTTGATCTGACTGAAGCGCTGCACCAACTGCGCGAACATGATGAAGACGTGCGCCTGGGGCCAAGCACCGCGGCCATTGTCGAGGCGGCTGTGCGGCGCGGGATCCCCTATCGCCGCCTGACCGAAGGCAGCCTGGTGCAGTTTGGCTGGGGCAGTAAGCAGCGGCGCATCCAGGCGGCAGAAACGGATCGCAGCGGTGCTATCGGCGAGTCGATTGCGCAGGACAAGGAGTTGACCAAGAAACTGCTCGAGGCGGCGGGCGTGCCTGTGCCCCAGGGCAGGCCGGTAGCCGATGCGGAGGATGCGTGGCGCGCGATGTGCGAGATCGCGGGGCCGGTGGTGGTGAAGCCTGTGGACGGCAATCAGGGAAAGGGCGTGACGGTCAACATCCTTACGCGTGAACATCTCGAGGTTGCCTATGCTGCGGCAAGCGGGATCAGCACCGAGGTGCTGGTGGAGCGCTTCATACCCGGCAGCGATTTCCGCATGCTGGTGGTGGCCAATCAGCTGGTGGCCGCAGCCCGCCGCGAACCGCCCATGGTGATCGGTGACGGCGTGCATACCGTGGCAGAGCTGGTCGATCAGGTGAACAAGGATCCTCGGCGTGGCGAGGGGCATGCGACTTCTCTTACCAAGATGCACATTGACAGCATCGCCATCGCGCGTCTGGAAGCACAGGGATATACGGTCGATTCCGTGCCGAAGAAGGGCGTTTGCGTGGTGCTGCGCAACAATGCCAATCTCAGCACGGGCGGCACGGCAACCGATGTCACCGAGGATGTTCATCCGGATCTTGCCGCAAGCGCAGTCGCGGCAGCGCAAATGGTGGGCCTTGATGTCTGCGGCGTGGATGTGGTGTGCGACTCCGTGCTGAGGCCATTGGAAGAGCAGGGCGGCGGCATCGTCGAAGTCAATGCGGCCCCGGGCTTGCGTATGCATCTGCAGCCTTCGTTCGGCAAGGGGCGCATGGTGGGCAGGTTCATCGTGTCGTCGATGTTCGACAGCGGCGAAGACGGGCGCATACCGTTGGTCGCTGTGGCCGGCACCAATGGCAAGACCACCACGGTGCGATTGATCGCGCATATTCTTTCCTGTCAGGGCCTGCGCGTGGGCATGACCAATTCGGACGGCGTTTACATACAGGGTAGACGCATAGATACCGGGGATTGCAGCGGTCCGAAGAGCGCGCGTAACGTGCTGCTGCACCCCGATGTGGATGCAGCCGTTTTCGAGACCGCGCGCGGCGGTATTTTGCGGGAAGGGCTGGCATTCGACCGCTGCAATGTGGCTGTCGTGACAAATATCGGCATGGGCGATCATCTGGGGCTCAATTACATCAGCACAGTTGAAGACCTGGCCGTGGTCAAGAGGGTTGTGGTTCAGAATGTCGCCCAGGATGGCGTGGCGGTACTGAATGCCGCGGATGACATGGTAGCTGCGATGGCGGACATGTGTCCCGGCTCGGTCACATTTTTTGCGCGTGACCGCCATCATCCCCTTATGGCCGCGCACCGTGCGCAGGGAAAACGCGTCGTATATGTGGAGGACGGCCAGATTGTGGCATGTGAGAAAAACCGCGAGCTGCGCATCCCGCTTGATCAAATCCCGATCACCCGAAGCGGCACGATAGGTTTTCAGATCGAGAATGCGATGGCTGTAGTTGCGGCAGTATGGGCGCTCAAGGTGGACTGGGAGACGATCTGCCGGGGGCTTTCCAGTTTTGTGAATAATGCGGCGACGGCGCCGGGTCGTTTCAACTGCTTCGATTACCGCGGGGCTGCGGTGATCGCGGACTATGGCCACAACCCCGATGCGATACAGGCGCTGATTCCCGCGATAGAAAGCATGCCTGCGAAAAAGCGCCTCGTCGTGATCAGCGGCGCGGGGGATAGAAGGGATGAGGACATCCGCATGCAGACCGAGTTGCTGGGCGATGTGTTTGACGAGTTGATCCTGTATCAAGACCAGTGCCAGCGTGGTCGGCCAGACGGAGAGGTGCTGGGGCTCTTGAGGCAGGGGCTTGTGCATGCCCGACGTGCAAAAAAAGTGGACGAGATCAACGGCGAGTTTCTGGCGATAGACAAGGCGCTGGAACGCCTTGAGCCGGGAGACTTGTGCCTGATCCTGATCGACCAGGTTGATGAAGCGCTGGCGCATATCGCAAAGAGGATAGCTGAGGCCGGATGAAGCTGATCCAGTCCAGCGACAATCCCTTTTTCAAGGAACTTGTGAAGCTTGCAGCTTCAGCGCGCAGCCGGAAAAAATCCGGAAAGACTCTTCTGGATGGTGCGCATCTGATTGCCTCCTATCTGGATGCGGGTTGCAAGCCGCTGCATGTGCTGCTGAATGCCCATGCTTTGCAGGACGATGAAATCACCGCATTGCGTGCACGCCTTGAAGGCGTGCACGTCACGCAGCTTGACGACAGGCTTTTTGCGGAGCTTTCGGAATTGAAAACGGCAACAGGGGTGCTCGCGCTGATCGAGGTGCCTGTTGCCGAATGCGCCGCGGGAAATTTTGTGCTGTTGCTCGAAGACATACAGGACCCGGGCAACTTGGGTTCGATGTTGCGATCAGCAGGCGCGGCGGGTTGCGATGCGGTTTTTCTGTCACCCGGATGCGCCGATGCTTGGTCGCCAAAGGTGCTGCGCGCAGCGATGGGAGGGCATTTCTGCATCAGGATACACGAAGGGCAGGATTTGGCTCGTGCGGCCGCGGCGTTCCGGGGAATGCGCGTTGCAACCAGCTTGCAGGCGGCGCACAATCTGTATGAGTGCGACCTGTCTGCCGATGTCGCATTCATGATAGGCAACGAGGGGGCTGGATTGTCTGATCAGCTTCTGGCGTTGTCCACGCATGCTGTAAGGATTCCGATGCCGGGCGGCGTTGAATCGCTGAATGCCGCCGCTGCCGCTGCAATTTGCCTGTTTGAAGCTGTACGCCAACGCTTGATGACTGGGAGGTCGAAATGATCAAAACCATGATGGGTGCATTCATTATAATGATGAGTTTGAATGCGGCTTTTGCAGTGGACGAAATCATGCCCATGAAACGTCACGACATGAATGTGACGGATGCGAGAATCTCGCTTCACTTGTCGGAAAGAATGAAGCAGCACCAGATGGCTGACATGCGGGCGCACCTTGCAGCCATAAACGATATAGTCGGCCTGATGACTGAAAACAAGTTTGCAGAGGCGTCGAAACTGGCCCATGAAAAGCTCGGCCTGACCCCTGAGATGCAGAGGATGTGCAACATGCTGGGCAACGAAAAGGCCACCGCAATGGGACTTGCATTTCATAGGAGCGGCGACGAACTGGGCGATGCACTAGTGTCAGGCGATGTGGGCCGTTCACTGTCTGCACTGCACAACACGATGCAGTATTGTGTCGAGTGTCATGCAACTTTCCGTCAGTGAACCTAAAGTTATTGGGAGCACTGTTGGGAAATGGTGTTAAGCCATGGGTGGGCATGCAATAGTAGGTCGCCGGACTTGGCGTTACAATCTCATGAATTTTGTCTGATTGAACGGCTTCCTGATCTATTGTTGACCGTCACAAGCCACTTTAGCTATCACTGGTTTGCCTCGCTATTAGTCTTCCCGGAAATTACATAAGTGTTAACTTTTCACGAATAGAACCTGAAAAATGAGTGACAAGATGCTCAATGTGATCGACCACGACAGGAACAGCGCTGAACTGCGCTATGTGTATCCTGTGGTGTCGCGCCGCGCAGGCGGGGTGTCAGTCGGCATCAACCTAAACACTAACAATGCCTGCAACTGGCGCTGCATCTATTGCCAAGTGCCCGACTTGACGATGGGCACAGCGCCGCCTGTGGATATGGCGTTGCTCAAAACCGAGCTGCGTGATTTTTTGAATGAGCTGATGCATGGCAAGTTCATGCAGGAACGCGTGCCTGAAGGTGCTAGGCGCATCAACGATATCGCATTGTCCGGCAACGGTGAGCCGACCAGTGCTGCGGAGTTTCCTGAAGTCGTCGAGCTCATCGCACAAATTCGTTCCGAACTTGCGATACCCGCATCGGTCAAGACCGTGCTGATCACCAATGGCAGTCTGTTGTACAGGGAAAAGGTGCAAAGGGGGCTGATCGAGTTGGCAAAAATCAGCGGCGAAGTGTGGTTCAAACTCGATCGCGCAAGCGAGGCCGGCATGAAGCAAATCAACGACACCCAGGTGCGCATGGACAAGGTGCGGGCTAACCTCATCGCTACAATCACCAATTGTCCTACCTGGCTGCAAACCTGCTGGTTCGCGCTGGATGGCAAGGCACCTTCGAAGCAGGATGAGGACGATTATCTGGCCCTGATCGGCTCGCTGCTTGGCGAAGGCCATCAACTCCAGGGCGTATTGCTGTATGGACTTGCGCGTCCCTCGCAGCAGGTTGAAGCGCCGCGTTTATCGGCCTTGCCCGAGGCCAGCTTGCAAGGCTTTGCCGACCGGATCGCGGCTTTGGGATTGCCGGTCAAGGTCAGCGTTTAGCAATAGATATGGAATTTGACCGTGGCAGCTTGCTGCAATCAATGCTGTTCTCGCCGCTGCACGCGGCGATTGCGAATCTCAAGACTGGCCAATTTCCGACGCTGGATGAATTGAACGCACTGCTGCTCAATCGCGGAATCGCAGTGCAGGGTGGACGTGAACTGCGCTTTGTCGCGCCGCAAGCAGGCAGGCTCGCGTTCGAGGAACAATACGAGCCGCGCTGCTACCTCACGGGCGAGGTGCAAACGCGTAGAGATAACTGGCACGACCTTTATAATGCGCTGGTGTGGCTGACCTTCCCGAATGCCAAGGCTGCCATCAATGCGCGGCATTATCGCGCATTGACAGAGATTGATGCAGAAGTGAATAGCCAACGGGGCGCTGTGCGCGACACGAACACGCTGCTCGACGAGTCAGGCGTCATCGTGGCTTATGCCGACGAAGAGCTGGCCGATCTGCTGAGAAATTTCCAGTGGCGGGAATTGTTCTGGCAAAGACGCGATGAGGTCAAAAGCAGCATGGGATTTTATGTTTTCGGTCACGGTTTGTATGAAAAAGCCATGCAACCCTATGTAGGCATGACAGGGCATGGGTTGCTGATCAGGGTCGAGCGGGCATTCTTCGGCTTGCTCATCGGACAGCAGTTGGCGCATCTGGATGACAGGATAGCGGAGTATCTTGCCGACTCTCAACACTGCCGCAATACACACGAGTTATCTCCTGTGCCGCTGCTGGGCGTACCCGGATGGACTAAGGACAACGAGTGTTCCAGTTACTATGACAACGCCGCCTATTTCCGTCCTGGCAGGCGCAAGTTTGATCGAGTTGAGAGTCGCAATTGTAAATTTTCCGGCAAACGCTCATAATCGCCGCGTTCCCCTATATCTGAGGCCGCCATGCTTTTTTTCGACATGTTCCGACATGACCCGAAGTTCATTGCAATCAAGGGCGGGGAAGTATTGTTCCGCGAGGGTGATGCCGGCGAAGCGATGTATGTGCTGATAGAGGGAGAAGCTGCAGTGACTATTGCCGGAATGTTTTTCGAGAAGTGTACGCCCGGCAGCTTTGTGGGTGAGCTGGCCGTGATCGATGGTTCGCCGCGCTTTGCGACCGTTACTGCGTTGACGGATTGCAGATTCGTCGTGATCGATCGCGAACGTTTCCATTTCCTGGTGGATGAGGCGCCCCGCTTTGCGATCGATGTGATGCGCGTGATGGCACAGCGGTTAAGAAATTGCGACAGGCGCATATTGTCGGCAGAGCTGTCAGAAATGCCTGTCGACATGGCATCATCCGCGTAACAGCCATTCCCTTTTTCATGCATGTAACGATCGCTTCTTGCTTCAGGCAAGGTGCGAACATCGTTGAATTTTTCGCGGGCGAAGTTGTGGCCAGGCGGCGCAAAAATGATAACATCGGCCTGTCATTTTGGAGAAAGAATTGAAGCAATTATCGGACAATCTGGTCGAGGTCAGCAACCTGCGTTTTGCCTATGGCAAGCGCGAGGTGCTGAAAGGAATCGATCTCGCGATACCGCACGGCAAGATCGTGGCGATACTGGGCGTGAGCGGATGCGGAAAGAGCACCTTGTTGCATCATTTCGGCGGACAGCTAAAACCCGCCAGCGGCAGCGTTAAGGTACTGGGGAAAGTGATACATGAGCTCAACAACGATGAGCTCTATGCGATGCGCCGGCAGATGGGTATGATGTTTCAGGTGAGCGGTCTGTTCAGCGATCTTAGCGTGTATGACAATCTGGCCTTCCCGATGCGCGAGCATACCGATCTGTCCGAGGAAATGATACGCGATCTGGTATTGATGAAGCTTCAGGCCGTCGGTTTGCGCGGTGCGCATGGACTGATGCCGAAGGATCTGTCGGGCGGCATGGAGCGCCGTGTGGCGCTGGCTAGAGCGATCGCGCTCGATCCTCAGCTTATCATCTATGATGAGCCTTTCGCCGGGCTCGATCCGATCTCGCTCAACATCATCGCCAACCTGATCCGTAAGCTGAACGATGCACTGGGCGTGACCTCCGTAGTGGTCACGTATGACATGTCCGAATCACTCAAGATCGCTGATTATGTGTATTTCATTCATGACGGGAAGGTGGTGGCTCAGGGGGAAGCGTCGGAAATGTATGAATCCAAAGATCCGTTTGTGCATCAGTTCATACATGCCGAATCCGATGGGCCGGTCGCCTTCCAGTATCCAAGCCGGCCCTATGCAGAGGATATTTAGCCGTATGGGAAAAAACTGATGCCTTTGACGGTCTGCAGGAAATGCGAAAAGATTTTCCCATCGGGGAGTTCAAATTGCCCGTATTGCGGCGCGCCAGTTCAAAAGGAGGCGGCGCCGGTTGAAAAAAAAGATATCACGAATGTGCTGGTCGGCCTCATCATGCTGGTATGCCTGATGTTTCTCCTGATACTCAACACGACGAGAAAAGTTGACCTTCAGTCTGATGCCGTTCTGCTGCAAAGCTGTACTGCATTGAATTGTCCAACGGGGACCAGAGCGATGACCTCTCCCTCGCAGCAGGAACCCTATTACACATGCAAGAGCCGTGAACTGTCGGACTATGCAAACTATGTGATGGATCTGATGCTGGCCCAAGTCAACTTTGCAGGGTCTTCGCCCAAGATCACCAGCAAGACGGGGGAGCCCGATGTGACGAAGAGTCAGCAGGCCATTCTTGACGACTACCGGTCGAAGGCAGGTGTCTCCACATTCGAGGGTGCTTTATCAAAATGCTACAGAGGGATAGGCAACATGAGAGTCACCGTGCTCGACAATCCTAAAGACAGCAACAGCATCTACGTGCGCTCGGAAAGCAACCACAATGAAAAATTCTGGCTGCCCAAGGCGAAACTCAACTTGCGCGAATGATTATTAGCTGCGTCGATAATACGCAATCAGGTTTGCAGTCGAGCTGTCATGATGCGAGTCTTTCGAGGAATCAAGCAGTTCGGGCAGGATTTTTCCGGCCAGCTGCTTGCCAAGCTCAACCCCCCACTGGTCGAAAGAGTTGATGTTCCACACGGTGCCCTGCACGAATACCTTGTGTTCGTAAAGCGCGATCAGCATGCCCAGTGTGCGAGGATCCAGCCTGTCAAACAGCAGGGTATTGGTGGGCCTGTTGCCAGCAAACATCTTGTGCGGCAGCAGTGCCTCCAGCGCCTCTTCCTGCATGCCCTGAGCCGCCAGCTCCGCGCGGGCTTCATCTCTTGTCTTGCCTATCATCAGAGCTTCGGTCTGAGCGAAGCAGTTGGCTAGCAATATTGCGTGGTGATCGCCGACAGGATTCTTACTCTCGAGCGGTGCCAGAAAATCGGCCGGTATCATGCGGGTGCCCTGGTGTATAAGCTGGTAGAAGGCGTGCTGACCATTGGTGCCTGGTTCACCCCATACCACCATGCCGGTGTCGTAGTCGACTGACATGCCGTTACGGTCCACGGATTTGCCGTTGCTCTCCATTTCCAGCTGCTGCAGATAGGCAGGGAAACGATGAAGATACTGGTCATAGGGCAGCACCGCATTAGATGCGGTGCCAAAGAAGTTCCCATACCAGATGCCCAGCATGCCCATGATCACCGGCATGTTCTGTTCCAGTGGCGCTGTGCGAAAATGCATATCCATCTCATGCGCGCCTGAGAGCAGTTCCTCGAATCTGTCCATGCCGACAAACAGCGCAATGGGCAGACCTATGGCCGACCACAGCGAATAGCGCCCTCCCACCCAGTCCCAGAATTCGAATACATGTTCGATGCCAAAGGCGGCAGTCGCTTTGAGATTGGTCGACACGGCGACAAAGTGTCTGGCAACCGCAGCTTCATCGCTCAATTGCTCGACCAGCCAGGAACGGGCGGTGCGCGCATTGGTCAGCGTTTCCTGGGTGGTGAAGGTCTTTGAGCTGACGATGAACAGCGTGGTTGCTGCATCCAGTTTTTTCAGCGTCTCGACAAGATGCGTGGCATCCACGTTGGATACGAAGTGGGCGCGTAGGTTTTCTGAGCCATAGGGCTTCAACGCCTCGCAAGCCATCAGCGGGCCGAGGTCTGAACCGCCTATGCCTATGTTGACGATATCGGTGATCGCGTGGCCAGTTTGTCCTGTGTGGCGACCACTGCGCACATTATCCGCAAATTCGCGCATCGTTCCCAGCACGCGCCTGACATCGTGCATCACGTCCCTGCCATCGACAAGTATGGTGTTGTCCGAACGGTTACGCAGCGCCGTGTGCAGCACCGCGCGCTGTTCGGTGATGTTGATCTTGTCGCCTGAAAACATGTGCTCGATGGCATCCGGCAGTCCGCACTGGCGGGCCAGATCGATGAGCAGGTTCCGAGTTTCGAGGTTGATGCGATTTTTTGAATAATCGAGCAGCAGGCTGCCTGTCCTGATCGAGAATGTCTTGAAGCGCGAAGCATCTTCCTGGAACATCTGGCGCATGTGGCGCGATTCCATGATCCCGTGGTGTGCAATGAGGGCTTGCCAAGCGGCGGACGAGGTAAGTTTGGACATGATGGCTCTATGAATGCATTTCAGGGTGTGTTTGATGTCTGCGGCAGCAGTATGATGCCGGCAAGGGGGGGTAAGGTGATCTCGGCCGAGCAGGGTTGATTCATCCAGGGTATCGTCTCCGCAAACAGGGATCCCGCATTGCCGAGATTGCTTCCCGCGTAATAGGCCGAATCGCTGTTCAGTACTTCTCGATAGGAAACAAGGGCGGGCAGGCCGACCCGGTATTTTATGCGCGGCAAGGGTGTCAGGTTCAGGATGATGACAGCGGTCGATCCGTCGCGCGCAAGGCGCTGGTAGGAAAGCACCGATTTTTCGGCATCATTGCAATCTATCCAGGAAAACCCTTCGGATTGAAAGTCCTGGTCGTGCAGCGCAGGCAGCGTGCGATAAAGTTCGTTGAGGTCACGCGTCAAATTCTGCATGCTGCGGTGGTACTCTTCGCTAAGCTGCCACCATTCTAGCTCCCACCTAGACTGCCATTCGCGTCCCTGCGCGATTTCGTTGCCCATAAAGTTGAGCTTTTTGCCCGGGCAGGTCATCTGGTAGGTCAGTAATAGGCGCAGATTGGCAAATTTCTGCCAGGCATCACCCGGCATCTTTGAGAGCAGTGAGCCTTTGCCGTGCACAACTTCATCGTGCGAGAAGGGCAGGATGAAGTTTTCGGTGTAGGCATAGATCTGTCCAAAGGTCAGTTCGTTGTGATGATAGCGTCTATGCACGGGGTCGTGGCTGAAGTAGCTCAGGGTGTCATTCATCCAGCCCATGTTCCACTTCATTGAAAAACCGAGTCCGCCGAGATAGACAGGCCGGGAGACAGCCGGCCATGCGGTGGATTCTTCGGCCATGGTCAGTGCGCCAGGGAATCTGTCGTGCACCATCACGTTCAGTTCGCGAAGGAATTCGACCGCTTCGAGATTTTCTCGGCCACCATATTTATTGGGTATCCATTCGCCGGCATTCCGCGAATAATCGAGATACAGCATCGAGGCGACTGCATCCACGCGCAGTCCGTCAAAATGGAATTCGGACAGCCAGAAATGCGCGCTGGACACCAGGAAAGACTTCACTTCGTTGCGGCCGAAATTGAAGATATGGGTACCCCAGTCCTGATGAAAACCCTTACGCGGATCTTCATGTTCATAAAGCGCGGTGCCGTCGAAGCGTGCGAGCGCCCAGTCGTCTTGGGGAAAATGCGCTGGCACCCAGTCGAGAATCACGCCGATGTCGGCCTGATGGCAGGCGTCGATCAGATGGCGCAATTCGTCTGGTGAGCCAAAGCGGCTGGTTGGTGCAAAATAGCCGCTGCACTGGTAACCCCAGGACTCATCCAGCGGATGCTCAGTCACCGGCATGAATTCAATGTGTGTATAGCCCATGGATTTGACATAGGGCACGAGATCATGGGCCAATTCGCGGTAGGTGTAGAATCTGCCATCCGGATGGCGTCTCCATGAACCTGCATGCACTTCATAGATATTCACTGCGGCATGCAGCCAGTCCCACCCGGCCCGTTTCTGCATCCATGCCTCATCCTGCCAGCTGTGCCGTTGATCGGTTGCTGCAAGCGATGCGGTGCCTGGACGCAATTCGTAGCCTTGCGAATAGGGGTCGGTCTTAGTCAGTATGTGACCGGTGTCACGGTTGCGGATCTCATAGCGGTACAGCGCATGCCGTGCGATTTCCGGGATGAAGATTTCCCAAACGCCGCTAGAGCCATGCAGCCGCATGGGATTGATCCTACCGTCCCAGCTGTTGAATTCGCCGATTACGCTGACGCGCTCTGCATTGGGTGCCCAGACGGCAAAACGCACGCCGGATACGCCGTTTATTTCAATGGCATGTGAGCCCAGCATGCGATAGGCCTGCTGGAGCATGCCTTCGCTGAAAAGGAACAGATCCTGCTGTGAAATATGCGCGGGAAACTGATAAGGGTCGAGTACCTCGCGCGATGAGCTGCCTGTTTCGACGCGCAGACGGTAGGGCAGGGCAGGGGCACTTTCCCCGCGCCATTCGAACAGTCCTTCAGGGTGCGTTTTGATGAAGGGTTCGCCATGCAATAAGACTACAGTCGCATGAGGATCGTAAAAGCGTATCACCGCATTCTCACCTTCATGATGTAAGCCGAGCAGAGCAAAGGGGTCATGGAGGCGTGCCTGTAACAAAGATTTAATCTGTATAGTCACTTTAATTCCCGTTAGTTCTTGTGTCGTGCGACGATTGTAAACGATAATGGGTGCGCCAAGAAAAAATGTGACCGATATGGAGGCTGAGATGAGTGTCGAGCTGGGATATCTGCGAAGAAAATACCATGTGGCAACAGGTGATCCAGAACCGCGTTTTGTCAGTCGCCTGACCAAGAACACTTACGCGATGGTGCTGGCAGGCGGTCGCGGCAGTCGACTGCATGAGTTGACCGACTGGCGTGCGAAACCCGCCGTTCCATTCGGAGGCAAGTTCCGCATCATCGATTTCGTTCTTTCAAACTGCGTGAACTCCGGCATCCGCCGCATCGGCGTGGCGACCCAGTATAAATCGCACAGCCTGATCCAGCACATCCAGCGCGGATGGTCATTCCTGAACGGGCAGTTCAACGAGTACCTGGACATCCTGCCGGCGCAGCAGCGCGTCAGCGAAGACCAATGGTACCGGGGCACTGCGGATGCAGTTTTTCAGAACCTGGACATCATACGCGCATCCAAGTGCGACTTTGTCGTGATTCTGGCAGGGGATCATATCTACAAGATGGACTATGGCAAACTGCTGGCATGCCATGTGGAAAAAAAGGCCGACATGACGGTGGCCTGTCTTGAAGTGCCGGTTTCTGATGCCCGCGCCTTCGGCGTGATGGGAGTCGGCGATGACGGACGTGTGCTCGAATTTGTCGAGAAGCCTGAGCATCCTCCTTCTATCCCCGGTCATCCGGACTTGTCATTGGCCAGCATGGGCATTTATGTGTTCAATACGAGGTTTTTGATCGAGCAACTGATCCGTGATGCGGACAGCCCCAAGTCCAGCCATGATTTTGGCAAGGACCTGATCCCGCACATGGTGGCCAATTATCGTGTATTTGCGCAAAGCTTCGATGAGAGCTGCGTGGGCATGGGTGCCGACAAGAAGCCTTACTGGCGCGATGTGGGTACCATCGACTCGTACTGGGAGGCGAGTATGGAAATGACCAAGGTGATTCCCGATCTGAATATGTATGACCAGGAGTGGCCGATCTGGACCTATCAGGAGCAGTTGCCGCCAGCCAAGTTCGTGTTCGATGAACCTGAGCGCCGCGGTGTGGCGATAGACTCTCTGGTATCTGGTGGCTGCATTGTCAGCGGCTCGACGGTGAAACGCTCGCTGCTCTTTTCCGATGTGCGCGTCAACAGTTACTCCTATATAGAGGATTCTGTGTTGCTGCCCAAAGTGGATATCGGACGCCATGTCACCTTGAGGCGGGTGATCGTGGACAAGGATTGCAGGATTCCTGACGGTCTGGAGGTCGGTCTCGATGCGGAGAAGGATCGCAAGCATTTTCATGTCAGCCCAAACGGCATTACGCTTATCACCTCAGAGATGCTGGGACAGACAGGGCACCGCATCCGCTAAGCAGGCGGGCTCATTATGAAAAAGTCTCTCGATCTGGTTTTTCTCTGGCACATGCATCAGCCGGATTATCGCGATTATTCCAGCGGCGATTTTGTGCTGCCGTGGGTTTATCTGCACGCCATCAAGGATTACACCGACATGGCTTATCATTTGGAGCGGCACCCCAAGGTGAGTGCGGTGATAAACTTCGTTCCCATACTGCTTGACCAGATCGAGGATTATGCGGATCAGTTTGCCAGCGGCGTTTTGCGCGATCCGTTGTTACGCCTCTTGATGCACGAAAATGCCGACGCGTTTACCCTTGCCCAGCGGCGCCTGACGCTGGATTCCTGTTTCCGCAGCAGTCACACGAAAATGATCGCGCCCTATCCGGCATACAAGCGCCTGTGGGATCTGTTCCAGCAGCTGGAAGCGGACGGGGAAGTTGGATTGTCCTATCTGTCCGGACAATACATGAGTGATCTTCTGACCTGGTACCATCTGGCCTGGTGCGGGGAGAGTGTGCGGCGCGAGTACGAGCTGGTTGCGACCCTGATGACCAAAGCCATGAATTTCAGCTATGCAGATCGCAAGGCGCTGTTTGACCTGATCGGCGAATTGATCCGCGATATCATCCCGCGCTACCGCAAGTTGTCGGATGCGGGCCAGATCGAAATTTCCGCAACCCCGCACTATCATCCCCTAGCACCGCTGTTGATCGATTTTGACAGCGCAAAGGATGCAATGCCTGATGCGCCTTTGCCCAAGGCGCCGCATTATCCCAAGGGCAGGTTGCGCGTTTCCAAGCATATACGGCTGGCAAAAGAGAGCCACAAAGCGCGCTTCGGTGCGGAGCCCCGTGGCATGTGGCCTGCCGAGGGTTCGATTTCGGTTGAAACGCTTCAAGTGCTGGCCGAGGAAGGTTGCGGTTGGGCGGCCAGCGGCGAAGGGGTTTTGGTCAACAGCTTGCGCCGTTCCAATTTGCCCGTTCCCGAGCGCGGCAAGTATCTGTATCGCCCGTACCTGCTGGAGCAGGGGGCAGATGGCTTGATGTGTTTTTTTCGCGATGACCATTTGTCAGACTTGATCGGTTTTGAATATTCGCGCTGGCATGGCAAGGATGCCGCCATCCATTTCATCGATCAGCTGGAAACCATCATGCTGCACGCAGAGGAGGCAGAGACGCCTGTGGTCAGCGTGATTCTGGATGGCGAAAATGCCTGGGAATATTATCCTTATAATGGATTTTATTTCCTCGATGAATTGTATGGCAGGCTGGAGGTGCACCCTGATATCCATACCGGCACATACGCCGACTTTATAGAGCCTGATCCGCATCGTCCTGACCGCGCAGCCACGGGCAGCCTGCCTACGATTGCGGCGGGCAGCTGGGTTTATGGCAATTTTTCGACCTGGATAGGTAGCGAAGACAAGAATCGCGCTTGGGATTTACTGTGTGCGGCCAAACATAGTTTTGACATGGTGATGTCCAGCAAGCGGTTAAGTGCTGCAGAACAGAAAGACGCGGACACGCAGCTCTGCTCCTGCGAGAGTTCGGACTGGTTCTGGTGGTTTGGCGATTACAATCCCGCAAATTCTGTGGCTAGTTTCGATCGCTTGTATCGGCATAACCTGACCGAGCTTTATCGGCTGCTTAAGCTTGCTCCGCCCGTTAGCCTGTCTGAACCTGTCAGTCTCGGCAGCCTTGGCGAGACGGAAACGGATGGCGCGATGCGTCGCGCCACAGAGTAGTTGCGATGATAAAAAATCGTGCCAGCGGCATCCTGTTGCATCCGACTTCTTTGCCTGGTCTTTTCGGTGCCGGGGACATGGGGGCGAATGCCTATCTTTTCATAGACTGGCTGCTGGGTGCAGGGCAGACCTACTGGCAGGTTCTGCCATTAGGCGAGATTGGCCCGGGGAATTCGCCCTACATGAGCAGCTCAGCCTTTGCCGGCAACGTGTTGCTGATTGATCTTTGCGAACTTTCCCATCTGGGCTGGCTTGAGCCGGATGATCTGCAACCGCATCCCGCGTTCCGTCAGGACAGGGTGGATTTTTCACTGCAGGGCCCGTTCAGGCTGGAGCGATTGCGTCGTGCTGCAAAATGTTTTTTTGCGTCTGCCGATGATGACATGCAAAATGCGTATACAGAATTCTGTCTGACTGAGCGTGATTGGCTGGATGACTATGCACGCTTCATGACGATCGGCGAGCAGCAGGATTGGCGCAACTGGAATCTGTGGCCGGCAGCGCTTGCGAACAGGGAGATGCAAGCCTTGCTGTTCTTCGAGGAGATCAACAGCGAGAAAGTCAATTTCTGGAAATTCTGCCAGTGGTGTTTTGCCAGACAGTGGTTGCAGTTAAAAAAATATGCCAATGAACGCGGTATCAAACTGATCGGGGATGTGCCCATCTTCGTGGCTTACCAGAGCGCCGATGTATGGGCGCACCGCGAGCTCTTCGAGCTGGACGATTCGGGCTCTCCTTCCGTTGTCGCAGGTGTCCCGCCGGATTATTTCAGCGAGACGGGGCAATTGTGGGGCAATCCGCTGTATCGCTGGGATGTGCATGAAAAAACGGGATATGCCTGGTGGATAAAACGTATGGAGCATGCGCTGGAAGATTTTGATCAGGTGCGCATTGATCACTTCCGGGGATTTTCGGGATATTGGGAGGTTCCTGCAAATGAGACGACCGCCATTAATGGCAGGTGGGTGCCGGGGCCGGGCGCCAGACTTTTTGAGGCATTCGAAAGGGCTTTTCCGGAATTGCCCATCATCGCCGAAGACTTGGGCGTGATCACGCCTGACGTGATCGAGCTTCGCGACCGGTTTTCACTACCCGGCATGCGCATACTGCAATTTGCTTTTGCAGAAGACGAGTCGAATTATTTCCTGCCGCACAATTACGTCGTCAACACGATAGCCTATACCGGCACGCACGACAACGACACGATGGTGGGTTGGTGGAACTCAGCTTCCGAACATGTGAAACATTTTGTCCGGCAATACATGGGGCACGAGGATGTCGACGTGCCATGGGATATGATCGGGGCGCTTTCGGCTTCCATTGCCAATACGGTGATCTTCCCGATGCAGGACATACTTTGTCTGGGAAATGAATATCGGATGAATTATCCGGGCAGCACTGACCACAACTGGGAGTGGCGCTTTGTCTGGGAGCAGGTGCAGCCGTGGCATACGATAAGACTTGCGAAGATCACTGCGGATAACCTGCGCTAATCTTGGATGCGCCAGCTTTGCAGCTGGCGCGTTGAAATTTACTTCTTCTTTGCGCCGTTGACGGCAGCTTTCAGTGTTGCGCCTGGCTTGAATGCGGGCGTCTTGGAAGCCTTGATTTTCAGCTCGGCACCTGTTTTTGGGTTGCGGCCGACTCGGGCTGCGCGTTTGCGCACTTCAAAGGTACCGAAACCCACGAGAGCGATGCTCTCCCCTTTAGCCAGCGTTGCGCCGATGACTTCAATCAGCGCAGCAATATTGTTTTCTGCGGCGACTTTTGTGCTACCGGTTTTAGTGGCCAAAGCATCAATCAGTTCTTTTCTGTTCATGTGTCTCTCTCCGTGATTAGCATCGTGAAATAAATGGCTGCGCGTTACAGCGAACAAAGTCTAACACTCAACTGCAACAAACTGAATAGCCCAAGCGATAATATCTTGAATTTTTTCTGCTTGGCGTTGAGTTTATACTGAAAACCGTCACCGTCCAAGATAAGGCATGAAAATATTTTGACAGGCCAGCCATCTGCATGGCGAGCCGGAGAAATTTTATAACGGTATGATATTTATTGGAATTCCAGGAAAATATGCGGGACAGGTTCATGGGCTGTTGCTGATCGACTGCTTCATGCCGTACATTTATGCCACAGAGCTGCCGGATGGGGATATTCACGATCATGGGGAAGAACGGAGTTTTTTTGGATAAGCGGGCATGTTGAACGATCAGCCTGATGAATTGAGGCAGGCAGCGCTGTTCTGGCTTGCCGAGACGGATGCTGCGCGCAAGGCCGCAGGGGTGCGCAGCCTGAAGCAGACCTGGATGTCGGTGCTGGATGTCCATGCAAAGCTTGCCCCATCGCAGCTTATCCCGGGCCGCCCTGCAAGGCCTGGGTTGGTTTCACCCCGCGAGGTGAAACGCCGGTCGATGAACACGGTAGAGGGGCGTGCCGCGTTGATCCACGCGCTGGTGCACATCGAATTCAACGCGATCAATCTTGCGCTGGATGCGATCTGGCGGTTTGCGGACATGCCGCGCGAATATTATACAGACTGGTTGCAAGTGGCCGATGAGGAAGCGCTGCATTTTTCGCTGCTTGCCGCACATCTGCATGGCATGGGGTACGGCTATGGCGACTTTGTCGGACACGACAGCCTGTGGGAGATGGTCGACAAGACGAGCAATGATGTTCTGGCGCGCATGGCTCTGGTGCCGCGCACGATGGAAGCGCGGGGACTGGACGCAGTGCCTGCGATGCGAGCTAGGTTTATGCAGGCGGGGGAGGCGAAGGCCGCGGAAATTCTGGACATTATCTTGAGAGACGAGATTGGCCATGTCGCGATCGGCAACCGCTGGTATGCACATCTTTGCGGTGAGCGCGGCCTGGAACCGGTAAAGACCTATGCATTGCTAGCAAGCGAATATGGGGCGCCAGCGCTGCGCGGTCCTTTCAATTTTACCGCCCGCCGCGCAGCGGGATTCAGCGAGCTGGAACTGGCGGCGCTGGGGGGTGGAGAAACTGAATAGACTGCGGTCTTCGTAATCGGTATATATCGTTTATGCTTGTCTGGTGTATCCCCGGTGAGCATGGCACAATTGCGCATTGTCAGTAACAACCTATTCCCATGCTGAGCTATCGTCACGCGTTTCATGCAGGTAACCACGCCGATGTGCTCAAGCATTTCGTCGAGGTGCAGCTGCTTCGCTATCTGGCGCAGAAAGAAAAGGCATACTGGTATATCGACACCCATGCCGGTGCGGGGTGTTACGAGCTGGATCGAGGCTATGCCGTGCAGAATGCCGAATATGAAAGCGGCATCCTTCGCCTGTGGAACCGCGATGATTTGCCGAAGCCGCTTGCCGATTATGTGGAGCTCGTCAAGGCGATCAATCAGGACGGGCAGATGAAGCTGTATCCGGGCTCGCCGTTGATCGCGCAGCAGTTGCTTCGAGAACAGGACAGGATGCGCCTGTTCGAATTGCACCCAAGCGACAGCGAACTGCTGGCGGAAAATTTCCATGGATCGGGA
The DNA here is from genome assembly GCA_021787435.1 of Pseudomonadota bacterium. Lineage (GTDB taxonomy): Bacteria > Pseudomonadota > Gammaproteobacteria > Burkholderiales > Gallionellaceae > Gallionella. The sequence goes on from JAJYLY010000011.1 coordinate 32,345, forward strand.
GTCCTGATTCAGCACAGTGATGGATTTGCCGCGCTAAAGGCGCTGCTGCCGCCACCGCCGCGCCGCGCGCTGGTGCTGATCGATCCGCCCTATGAGGACAAACGGGATTATCAGCGCGTCGTGTCTGCGTTAAAGGAGGGTATAAAACGCTTTTCCAGTGGCGTCTATGCCGTGTGGTATCCGCGTTTGCAGCGCAATGACGCAAGGCAGTTGCCGGAACAGTTGAAGTTGCTGCCGGTGAAATCCTGGATTAATGTGTCGCTTGACGTGCAGAGCATCAGCGAGGAGGGTTTTGGCATGCATGGCAGCGGCATGTTCGTGCTCAATCCGCCTTGGAATCTGCACGCCGTTTTGCAACAGGTGATGCCCTGTCTGGTGAAAATTCTGGGGCAGGATGCAGGCGCTTCATATATTCTTGAGCAGCAGTCCGCTTGACGCATGATTTTTTAACGGGGGGGGAACATGACTGAGCACACATGGAATTTTTTTCGCGCAGGGGGCTTTGACCAGGTGCAGCTGGATACTGGCGAAGATCTGCTATGTCTCAAGGACCTGAACCAGAAGCTGTGGGTGGCGTTGAGTTGCCCCACGCGCGGCATCGAGTTCGATCCAAAAACACTGGACATGATAGATACCGATGGGGACGGGCGCGTGCGCGCAAACGAGGTTCTTGCGGCCATCGCCTGGGTGGGCGCGCGGCTCAAGGATGCAGACCTCATGGTCAAGGGGGAAGACTGGCTGTCGCTGTCCGATATCGATGAAAGCACGGATGAGGGCAGGGCGCTGCTGTCGTCCGCAGGCCATATCCTGAAAAGCCTGGGCAAGCCAGATGAACTCAGGATATCCATGTCCGACATGGATGACATCGAGAAAATTGTTGCCGGATGGCAATTTAACGGGGATGGTGTCGTCGCATCTAAGCAGGTTGGCGATGCAGATTTGCGCAGTGCGGTCGAAGACATCATGAAGTGCACAGGTTCTGTGGCGGATTTGAGCGGCGAGCAAGGGGTCAATCAGGAAATTTCTGACAATTTTTTTTCACAAGCCGTTGCCTATTCCGACTGGTATGCAAAAGGCGAGTCGGATACCGTGATACTGCTGCTCGGGGAAAAGACCCAGGATGCCGCCGATGCATTCATCGCGATCAAGGACAAGGTCGGCGATTATTTCACCCGTTGCAAGCTTGCAGCTTTTGATGCGCGCGCCGCTTTGCCGCTCAGCCGTTCCGTGGAGGATTATCAGCATCTGGCAACACAAAACCTTTCCGCGCAAAGCGAGGAGGTGGCGAGTCTTCCGCTGGCCTTTATCATTGCAGACCAGCCTTTGCCATTGACGAAGGGCGTCAACCCCGCTTGGCAGCAAAGACTTGATGCGCTGAGTTCTAGGGTCATCGAACCCATCCTTGGCAGTAAAGATTGCCTCTCAGCAGCGGAGTGGAACGAGCTGTGCGAAAAATTTGCTGCGTACGAAGTCTGGCAGAAGGACAAGCCGCAGGGCAATGTCGAGGGCTTGGGCATTGCGCGCATACGCGAAATTCTGAGCGCGGGCCACAAGGCGCATATCGATGCGCTGATCGATGAGGACAAGGCGGTCGAAGCTGAAGTCAATGCAATCCATTCTGTTGAACGCCTATTGCGCTACAAGCGCGATCTGTTCTTGCTGGTCAATAACTTTGTTTCCTTCCGCAATTTCTATACCGGCCGCGCCAAGGGCATATTTCAGGTCGGTACGCTTTATCTTGATGGACGCAGTTGCGATCTCACAGTCAGGGTGGAAGATGTGGCCAAGCATGCGGCGTTCTCGGTGATGAGCGGCATCTGTCTAGTGTATTGCGAGTGCGTGCGCGGTGCAGAGAAAATGAACATCGCGACAGCCTTCACCGCAGGCGATTCGGATTATCTGATGGCCGGGCGCAATGGCGTGTTCTATGACAGGCAGGGCCGCGACTGGGATGCCGTGGTCGTTCGCATTATCGACAATCCGATCAGCATACGCCAAGCATTCTGGTCTCCCTACAAGAAACTCTCCAAGGCAATCAGCGAAGGGCTGCAGAAACTTGCCGCGTCGCGGTCAAGCTCAGCAGAAGGCCGGATGATCAAGACGGTGGTGGAAAACGGCAAGGAAGTCGTCAATGCTGCACCGCCCAAGCCACCTTTCGACGTGGGTAAATTCGCCGGCATCTTTGCGGCCATCGGGCTTGCGATAGGCGCGATAGGCGGCATACTCGCCTCTGTCATCGGCGGCGTGCTGAGTCTCAAGTTCTGGCAGATTCCGCTGGCACTCGCAGGGCTCTTGCTCTTGATTTCGGGGCCTGCGATGGTGCTGGCCTGGTTCAAGCTGAAACGCCGCAACCTGGCCCCGATACTGGATGCGAACGGCTGGGCGGTGAACGCACGCGCGCGCATCAACATTCCGTTCGGCACCGCGCTGACCGGCATCGCAATCCTGCCGGAAGGCGCGCACCGCGCACTGACGGACCCTTATGCGGAAAAAAGACCGGTATGGCCCTATTACGTCCTGGTAATGGCCGCGCTGATCGCTTTGTTCGGCCTTTGGTATGCCGGAATTTTCGGGGGACATCGTTAGCATGGTTTTTGCAGCGGATTGTCGCCGTTGCGCCCGCCTGGCTGAATTTCTCGACCAGGTGCGCGTTGCGCACCCGGATTATTATGCGCACCCTGTCGCCTCTTTCGGCGATGAGGGAAGCAGCATGTTGATCGTGGGGTTGGCACCCGGCATGCACGGGGCAAACCGCACGGGCCGCCCTTTCACCGGTGACTATGCAGGAAACCTCCTTTACGGCACTTTGCATCAGTATGGTTTCGCAACGCGACCTGAGCCATTGGATGCTGCCGGATGCGCCAATGCCGATTTGGCCCTTGTCGGGTGCCGCATCACCAATGCAGTGCGTTGCCTGCCGCCGCAGAACAAACCAAAGCCTTTCGAGATTAATACCTGCAATGATTATCTTGCCGGGGAGCTTGCAATGTTGCCACACAGTGCTGCGGTGCTTGCGCTGGGCACGATAGCCCATCAGGCGGTGTTGATGGCGTCCAAGCTTAAAAAAAGCAGTTACCCATTCTCGCACGGCGCAAAACACCTCTTGCCAGGAAATGTTGCGCTGTTCGACAGCTACCATTGTAGCCGTTACAACACGCAAACGAAACGCCTGACTGGCGAGATGTTCGAGTCCGTGATCGCTTCCATTGCAGTGCACCTTGGAAAGATTTGATCCAAAACCTGTGCTGGACAGCTTGCCATTGCTGCCCGGCGTGTACCGTTACTATGACGCGCAGGGTGCGGTGCTGTACGTCGGCAAAGCCAACCAGCTTAAAAAACGAGTTTCCTCCTATTTTCAGAAAAGCCATGTGTCGCCGCGCATCCGCATGATGGTGTCGCACATTGCAAGGATAGAAACCACCGTGACGCGTTCCGAGGCAGAGGCGCTGCTGCTCGAGAACAACCTGATCAAGTCGTTGAAGCCGCGCTACAACATATTGTTCAGGGATGACAAGTCCTATCCCTATATCGTGTTGACCGCAGAAGAGTTTCCGCGCCTGACCTATTTTCGCGGCACGCCTAACAAGCAGCACCAGTATTTCGGCCCTTATCCGAATGCGTATGCGGCTAAGGAGTCGATCGCGCTGCTGCAGAAGATTTTCCGCTTGCGCACCTGCGAGGAAAGTGTGTTCAAAAATCGCATGCGCCCCTGCCTGCTGCATCAGATCGACCGTTGCACCGCACCCTGTGTCAACCTGATTTCTGAGCAAGACTATCGTACCGATGCCCACTGCGCTTTGCTGCTTTTGCAGGGAAAACATCAGGAAGTTGAGCGTAATTTACAAGGCGCGATGGAAAAGGCGGCAGATGAGCAGCGCTATGAGCAGGCAGCCGTGCTGCGCGACCAGTTGCGTGCGCTGCATACCGTGCAGCAGAAACAGTTCGTCGAATCCACAGGTGGAACCGTCGATGCCGACATCATTGCGCTTGCGATGTCAAACGGACTGGCCTGCGTGAACCTGGCGGTGGTGCGCGGCGGACGCCATCTGGGCGACAAGAGTTTTTTCCCGGAACATGCGGAAGACCTCCCGGCAGATGAGATCGTGGAGGCATTCCTCGCGCAGCATTATCTGAATCGCGCTGTGCCGCCTTTACTGATACTGGCGGCAGAGTGCAGGTCCGGGCAGGCGGACGATGCGTTGGCGCAACTGTTATCCGAGCAGGCAGGACATCAAGTCAGAATCATCACGGCGGCAAGCGGGGCGCGCCGTCAATGGCTGGAAATGGCAACGCGCAATGCGGAACTGGCATTGGGACAGCGCATCATGCAGCAGGGAGGGGAGTCGCTGCGCCTTGATCGGCTGAGAACCTTCCTGGATATGCCGCATCTGCAGCGCATCGAATGTTTCGACATCAGCCATACCATGGGCGAGGCGACGGTCGCATCCTGCGTGGTTTACGACAATATGGAAATGCGTGCTGCACAATACCGGCGATACAACATTCCCGTTCTGAGCAAAACCGAAGGGACTGCCCTGAGCTCAGTCGAAGGGGGGGGCATTACAGCAGGAGACGACTACGCGGCAATGAAACAGGCATTGATGCGCCGCTATCAGAAACTTGCGGAAGGCAAGGCAGTGCGGCCTGATCTGGTGCTGATAGACGGGGGACTCGGGCAACTGCATAGCGCGATGCAGGTGATGCAGGAATTGCATCTGGATTTGCCTCTGGTTGGCGTTGCCAAGGGTGCCTTGCGTAAGGCAGGCATGGAGCAGCTGATTTTCCCCGATGGAACTTCGCGCCGCATGCCGGAAGACGAGCCTGCGTTGCATCTGATCCAGACGATAAGGGACGAGGCACACCGCTTTGCCATCACCGGGCACAGGGCGCGCCGCGGCAAGGCGCGTGTCGCATCCAGTCTCGAAGAGATAAGTGGAATAGGGGACAAGCGCCGCCGCAGCCTGCTTACCCACTTCGGCAGCTTGCGCGAAATCGCCCAAGCGAGCGTGGAGCAGCTCTGCCAGGTGGAAGGAATCAGCAAATCGCTTGCTACAAGGATTTATCAGCAGCTACACTGACGGTCATGAAGATCAACATTCCAAATCTGCTCACCTGGTTTAGAATCCTGCTCATCCCAGTGTTTGTTGCAGCGTTTTACCTGTCCGACAGCACGCTATCCCCGCATTCGAAAAATCTGATTGCGACCGGCGTGTTTGTGCTGGCATCGATGACGGATTGGCTGGATGGCTATCTTGCGCGGAAGCTGAACCAGTCTTCCGCATTTGGCGCCTTCCTTGATCCTGTCGCTGATAAACTGATGGTGGCCGCGGCGCTGATACTGTTGGTCAAGCTGGAGCGCGCCGATGCGATCATCGCTTTCATCATCATCGGCCGTGAGATCACCATCTCTGCGCTGCGCGAATGGATGGCCAAAGTGGGGGAGAGCAAGAGTACGGCCGTCTCCATGTTGGGCAAGATCAAGACCAGTTTTCAGATGATTGCCATTGCGATGCTGCTATACCACGAGCGTGTCCTGAATGTGGATTGCCAGGCTGTTGGTTCGCTCTTGCTTTACATGGCCGCACTGCTCACTTTGTGGTCCATGGGTTACTATCTGATGGTGGCGATGCAGAGACTGAAAGAAATATGAAATCGGCGTTGCTTTCGTCGTTTGTGTCTGTATAATGCGCAGCCTTCGGGGTGTAGCGTAGCCTGGTAGCGCGCCTGCTTTGGGAGCAGGATGTCGGGAGTTCGAATCTCTCCACCCCGACCAGGTTCAGGTAGTAACTCGTTGCTTGCCGATGAATTGTGCCCGTAGCTCAACCGGATAGAGCACCAGCCTTCTAAGCTGGGGGTTACAGGTTCGATTCCTGTCGGGCACGCCAGTGTCTTATGGAATTGTCAGGTCAACGGTGGCTGTAGCTCAGTTGGTAGAGTCCAGGATTGTGATTCCTGTTGTCGTGGGTTCGAGCCCCATCAGCCACCCCAAATAAACAAGCACTTAGATAAAACTGGGTGCTTTTTTATTGTCTGCTGTAGCCAAATCATAGCCACTTACAAGATGCATTCCAGAAAATTTTTCAACGTATCCGGAAAGGTGTTCACTGGATAGGTGCGCATATCGCTTCACCATCTCCGCAGATTTCCAGCCTCCCAGCTCTTGTAACACAATGAGGCGGTGTTCCCGAGGTAAACTGAAAAAAAGCAGCATGAACCCGCTGGTGTCCCTTATTGACGACCACCTCACTCTCCCTCATGTGTGGTAAATTCGGCTTGTGAGACAGTTTACAGATATGCTTGCTTTATTCACATCTTGACGCTTCAGGTCCAACTACGACCAGTTTGCTTTTTATGTCACTGAGTAGGCGGGAACAGTTGGGTAATTTGTCATTTCTCGGGCAGAGGATGCATGGATGAAATGATAGGTCGGAATGCTGAAATGAAGAGCTATGAATAAGGATCGCCCGCTACTCTCCAAGTCATAATAGAATCATTTTATATGTTGCTGCTCTATGAATTGCAGACCACCTTCCGATATGAACAATGACATATCCGACAAGCTTGCAATCAAAACGTCTGAACTGACGCGACAGTTCGGGAATTTGATTGCTGTGGATCACATCGAATTGCGTGTTTCCTATGGGGAGATTTTTGGATTGCTCGGCGCAAATGGTGCAGGGAAAAGCACCGTGATCAAGATGCTTACAACCCTGCTGCCACCAACCATTGGATTTGCAGAAGTGGGAGGGTTCGATATCATCAAATCCCCGGGAGATGTCCGACGGAGTATCGGCTATGTGTCACAACTTGTGTCCGCAGATGGCACCCTGACAGGTTTTGAAAATCTTCGTCTATCGGCCAAATTATATGGCCTTACCAGCACCGAACGAGCTGAACGCATCAATGATGCGCTGAACTTTATGGGTCTGATCGATTCAGCGCACAAACTGGTAAAAACCTATTCAGGTGGCATGATTCGCAGACTTGAGTTAGCTCAAGCCATGTTGCATCGTCCAGCAATTCTCTTTTTGGACGAGCCAACAATTGGACTTGATCCTGTCGCGCGTCATATGGTGTGGGATCGCCTGCTGAATCTAAAACGTGACTATGGTATGACGGTGCTTATCACTACGCACGACATGGAAGAGGCCGAGGCGCTTTGCGACAGATTAGCGATTTTGCATAATGGACGAATAAGCGTAGTTGGTGCCCCGGCCGAATTATGCGCAGAGCTGGGGGCGAGTGCTACCATGGACGATGTGTTCATACATTACGCGGGCGGTTCGATACACGAAGGGGGCACTTTCGGCGAGGTCTCACAGGCGCGCCGGACTGCTCAACGTCTGGGCTAAGCAATATGAAACGATTTGCCAGGGAAAGTGCAGCGATTGTCGAGGTGGAGCTTATCAAGCTGGTTCGCGATCCGACCGAGATTATCTCGCGCGCAATTCAACCGGTTCTGTGGCTGGTAGTGTTCGGCCAAGTCCTCGCACAGGCCCGCGGCATTCAAACTGGGCAGTTGAGCTATCTTGCTTTCATTACACCTGGCATTCTTGCGCAGAGCATCCTGTTCAGCGCGATTTTTTATGGTATCGCAATTATATGGGAGCGCGACCTAGGCGTGGTACATAAACTTCTAGTGAGTCCAGCCAAGCGCAGTTCACTGGTTTTTGGCAAGGCGGTTGCAGCCGGATTCCGTGGAATTTTACAGGCCACTGTTATTTACCTTATCGCCTTCTTGATGCATGTTTCGCTGAAGCTGGAGCCGATTGCAATCGGTGCAGTGTTGGTTAGCGTGATGCTGGGATCCGGAATTTTTGCTACTTTTTCGCTTATCATTGCCTGTATCGTAAAAACACGAGAACGTTTCATGGGCATCGGGCAACTCCTGACCATGCCATTGTTTTTTGCAAGCAACGCGATCTACCCCCTGGATCTCATGCCAGATTGGTTGCGTATAATCGCACTGCTCAATCCTCTTACCTATCTGATCGACGCGCTACGCGGACTGATGGTTACTGGCGGAGCAAGCATACACGGGTACGCCGTTGATTTTTCGGTCATGATTGCAGTCTTCGCCGTCATGTTATTCATCGCTGTGAGGTTGTATCCGACATTGGCAGAGTGAATGCAACTCGATATCACACTGTGCGACAAATGCTTCAATAGACCATTAAATTGGATGATGGTATAGGTGAAGCGTCAACCCGCCATACCCAGACCGGAGGAGGCACAACGTCAGAATCTATTTTGGACAAGAGTGCCTTAGCATATTAAAAATTGATTGGAACAGAACTGATTGACAACAGAACGTTCGTTCTCTACGATATGGCAAGATTATGTTAATTGATTGCCATGCCTTATTCCCTGTACAAAAAAATCATTGCACCAGCGATAGGCAAAACACTTGTCCTTACCCCGCTATTTGCTCACAAAATCGAAGCAGGGTTTCCATCGCCCGCTGACGACTACATTGAGGGACGACTCAGCCTGGACGAGCACCTGATCCAGCACAGGGACGCCACATTCTTTGTCCGGGCTAAAGGCAACAGCATGGTCGGTGCCGGCATTTACGATGGTGATTTGCTGGTGGTGGACCGATCTTTAACACCTTCATCTGGAGACATAGTGATTGCTGTGCTGGATGCAGAGTTGACGGTAAAGCGTCTCATCAAGCGCGATGGGATGGTGATCCTCAAACCCGAGAACCCGGACTTCAAGGAGATTGTGCTTAAAGATGGCCAGGAGCTGCAGGTGTGGGGCGTCGTGACATCGACTACCAAGAAGTTCATATAGGCCATGCCATGCCTATCGCCTTGGTTGATTGCAATAATTTCTACGTTTCTTGCGAACGTGTGTTCGATCCAAAACTGGAAGGCCGGCCTGTCGTCGTGCTGTCCAACAACGATGGTTGTGCGGTGGCTCGTTCCGGTGAGGTGAAAGCACTGGGTGTCAAAATGGCAGAACCGTGGTTTAAGATGGAGAAGCTGGCAAAGCAACACGGTATTATTGCGTTGTCCAGCAACTACACGCTATACGGTGATATGTCGGCTCGGGTTATGTCTATTCTGTCCACGTTTTCACCAAAACAGGAAGTCTACTCGATAGATGAATGTTTTCTGGACTTAAGTGGATTTGATCCGCAGTCGTTGGTGGCATACGGCCAAACCATCCGAAAAACCATCAAGCAACATGTCGGTATCCCGGTCTGTGTTGGCATTGCCGGCACCAAAACGCTGGCAAAGCTGGCAAACCATTGTGCCAAAAAGCGCTACGCAGGCAAGGATGGCGTATGTGATTTTGGACGGTACAGCGCAACACAGATCAGCAAGCTGTTCGCAACGATTCCGGTTGGCGATATATGGGGTGTCGGGCGCAAGATTTCCGAGAAGCTGATCGGCATGAACATTGAGACTGTTGAGGATTTGCGAACTGCAAACTCATCCAGGATGAGGCAGCAGTTTTCGATTGTGCTGGAACGCACCATTAAAGAGCTCAATGGCATATCCTGCATCGAGCTAGACGAGGCCGATACACCACGGCAACAAATCATGGTGTCGCGATCCTTCGGCCAGGAGGTATCCAACTTTGATGACCTGTCAGAATCGATTGCGTACTTTGCTAACAGCGCTGCTGAAAAGCTGCGCAAAGATGAATCTGTCGCATCCGGTGTCTGTGTGTTCATACAGACCAACCCGTTCAAGGGAAAGTCACCTCAATATCACCGCTCTGTTGTTATACCCATGGGTGAGCCTACCGGCGATACCGTAAAGCTGGTAAACGTGGCCATACACGGCCTGACGGCTATCTATCGTGGTGGCTTCAGTTACAAGAAGAGCGGAGTCTTGCTCATGGGGCTGCAACCCAAGGAAGCTATTCAGACTTCGCTGTTTGATGATTTCGCAAAGCAGGACAAGTCTAACAAGTTGATGAGTGTCATGGACTCAATCAACCGGCGTATGGGGAAAGGCAGCATGACCATCGCCGCATCAGGTACGAAACAACGCTGGGCAATGCGGCGTGACTCGAAATCACCGAATTACACCACTGACTGGAATGAACTGCCGACTGCGACTTGAGTTGTATGTGGAGCTGTCTCTTAAATAGCGAAGAATCGGTTTTTAAGGAGGGTGGTGAAAATTACTCCGGCAGGAAAGGCATCAAGAGTCTCTCCAGAGCAGATAGCGCAACAACAGGACTTTGATCAATCTGTGCGCGGATGATTGCCCCATCAATGGCCAGAGCGATTGGCTGCGCATTTCTCTGTCTATGCTTGGAGGCAGGCAACAAGTTTTCAATGGCAAAGGTCATCTCCTCCTTATGGCGCTGAGTGATTTTGACAACTTCAGGCAGGGTACTGCCGAGTTCGCTAACACTGTTTATGAAAGCACATCCGCGAAAATACCCATCGACGAACCACTCCTGCAATGCGGGAACAATTGCTTGAATGGATCCGCCATGGCGTTGAAGTGCATCCACAAACCATGTCTCCAGTTTTTGAGGTTCCTCCGGTTTGGACATCAATCGCTGGAAGAAGGAATCCACGTTCTTTCATTCGGAAGCATGAGCCGTCAGGCGACATGTTTCGAGGGGCTGCCCCTGCGGCAGCTTTAAGCTGAGGACGGGGAGAAAGTCAACCCGTCTGGATTTTGTCAGCGATCTTGCAGGCGTTGATCGTGCGCAGCGATCGCCGCGCAACCACATCTATTTGGTCAATTCCATGAAAAGTCGGGGCAGGCGCTCGGGCAGGCGGGAGATATTGTCTATCACGACATACTGTTTCCCGAAAATATCTGAGACATAGCCATCGGCTTTTGGATCGAGACTGATGCAGTAAGTGTATATACCTTTATGGTCCAGCTCCTTCACCGCCCGGTGCGCATCTTCGATCAATAGGCGTTCATCCTGTGCGTCCACGTCGGAAGGCTCGCCGTCTGTCAAAATGAGCATCAACTTTTTGTCGGCCTGCTGTGCTTCCAGATAATGCGCGGCATGGCGCAGGGCGGTGCCCATGCGCGTGGAATAGGCTGCTTCCATTGCGGCAAGTCTTGCCTTAACTTCATCGCCCCAGTGTTCCCGGTAGCCCTTGATGTGCAGGTAGCGCACGTCGTGCCGCGTGTTGGAATGAAAACCGGCGATGGCGAAAGGGTCGCCCAGCTTTTCGATTGCCCAAGCCAGCAGCGAGACGGCCTCCTGACTGAGTTCGAGGACGCTCTGATTGCAGCCGGCGGCTTTTTCATTGAGCGACTGGGATAAGTCCAGAAGCAGCATCACGGCGATGTTGCGGCCGCTTGTCCTGTGGCTCATGTTGATGCGCGGATCGGGGAGGGCGCCACCCTTGAAATCGATCAAAGAACGGATGGCGACATCCAGGTCCAGCTCGCTGCCTTCTTCCTGATAGCGGATGCGCACCTTGTCCTGCGGCTTTAGCTGGTCGAGCATGCGCTTAAGCTGTTTCGCAAGCGCATCGTGTTTGGCGAGCAATCTGTCGATGTCTGCTGCGTTGCCACTCGGGTGCAGGGCTTCGTAGAGGCTGACCCAGTCCGGCCGATAGGTCTGGCTGCGGTAGTCCCACTCCGGGTAATGCCGCGGCGGAAGTCCCTTTATTTCTTCTTCATGTTCAATCTTGCGCTTGTCTTCGAAGGCTTCTTCCTCGTCGCTCTGTTCTATGAATTTCCACATCTGGCGATTGTCGTCGCGGTAATCCACCACGGTGTCTTTGAAATAAATTTTGGCAAACTGATCGCTTGGACGTCGGGTTTTTGCAACATAGGCGAGCGCCAGCGCAGCGATTTCGGCGGTGGATGACAGGCCCTTGCCCAGAGTCTCATGGAAGCGCGCAACGAATTCGTTCAATGCCGGGTCCTTGTAGTCATGAACCGGGTCGAGAAAGGCGCGCGACAGCATGGCTAAGCGATGGCGCAGGCAGGAAGTGGTCTCAGCGTCGCACGCGTCTTCGCGAGGCGAAGGATGCAGGGATAGGAAAGTGTTGCGAAGTCCTGGGTATTCGCGCATCAAAAGCGTCTCGATGCGAGCGTCTTCGAAGAGCTCCACTGCCATGCGCTGGAACGGGCTCCAGTTGTCGGCGATTTGCGCGCAAGTCCAGCGGCGGTGGCCTACGATATGGGCGAGCACGGCGCGGTATCGGTCGAGGCCAGATATGTGAACGCCTTCGGTGGAAATGAAGTCGTCGAACACATCCGGCACGCGAATTCCCAGTTTGTCGTAATAGGGAACGGGCTTGCGGACTTCGTCGAAAGCGGTGGAATAGGGCACCAGATGATCGCTGTCCTGCCACAGGGCGCGCAGGTAGAGGTCCAGCTTCCGCTCGACGTCGGCAAACAGGGTGCCGTGGCGTTCGCGCTGCAGCACCGCACGGCTGTCTGCCGATTGCAGGCTGAAGTAGTCGCGCTGACGTTCCGGATGCTTGCCGTAGTTGCGGATGCCGTATTCCACCCAGTTGCGCAAGCCGGCAACGGCAAGTTGCCTGAGCAGAAACGGGGCCTGCTGCAAAAAATCGGGTAGGCCTGGGCTCGGATGGGTCGCATGATGACCATGTATGGAACCTGTGGTGCGCGACATGAAATCTAGGGTGATATCGAGGTAATGCTGCAGCTGTTCCTGCGATTGCAGTCGTTTTGTCACAGGCGCCAGAGTTTGCAGGAAAGGTGCGATCGCATTGCCATTGGGCGACTTCTGCATCGCACGGATACTCGTCATCACTGAAGGCAGTGCATCTTCACCGAGAACGTTCGCGACAGAGGGCCATGCCTCCATGAAAGCCAGCATAGGCTCCACGCCTCGACCCAGTTTTCCCAGTGTGCGCGCAGCTTCGAGATAGGCATTGAGGCCCCCCGGCGTGAGCGCCGTCAGGGCTTCGGTCATGCAGTCCTCGAACACTTCTGCGACCTGTGGAAAACGGGTGTCTAGCTGGGTCCAGTAGGTTTGCATCGGGGGGTATTCGGTTTCGGTGCTCACGTTAGAAAATCAGATGAAGGTTGCATCTATCGCATGATCCAGAGTCTCGCGGATATCCGCGTCGTCAGTGATTGGCCGCACCAGCGCCATGCGGCAGGCGTCCCTAGGTTCCACGCCATCCTTGATCAGCGTTGCCGCATACACCAGAAGGCGTGTTGAAATGCCTTCATCGAGACCGTGGCTCTTGAGATTACGCGCGCTCTGGCCTATCTTCACCAGTTTCCCAGCAGTGGCTTCGTCAAGGCCGGTTTCTCTGGCGAGAATGACGGTCTCCAGATCGGCGTTAGGGTAATCGAAATCGAAAGCGGTGAAGCGCTGCTTTGTCGATTGCTTAAGATCTTTCATCAGGGATTGGTAGCCGGGGTTGTACGAAATCACCAACTGGAAGTCGGGATGCGCCTCAATCAATTCGCCCTTTTTGTCGAGCGGTAGCGTGCGACGATGGTCTGTGAGCGGGTGGATCACCACGGTGGTATCTTGGCGCGCTTCGACGATCTCGTCCAGATAGCAGATCGCGCCCATGCGCGCGGCGGTGGTGAGCGGGCCGTCCAGCCAGCGCGTGCCGTTTGTTTCGAGCAGATAGCGGCCGACCAAGTCGGATGCAGTCATGTCTTCGTTGCAGGCCACGGTGATGAGCGGCTTGCCGAGCTTCCACGCCATGTATTCGACAAAGCGCGACTTGCCGCAGCCTGTAGGGCCTTTCACCATCACAGGCAGGCGGTTGCGGTAGGCTGCCTCGTACAGCGCAACCTCCTTGCCCTGTGCCTGGTAGTAGGGTTCCTTTTGAACCTTGTATTGTCCCTTGTTCGTCATCTGCTTCTCCAGGCCGAAAAGAAAAATGCCCCCAGCGGGGGCTGTTGTAGGCTGGGTTAGCGACAAGGTCGCGCAACCCAGCCTCCTGTCTACAGCGAGTTGCTTACTTGTGCACGCCCAGTTTCTCGCGCCAGCCCGGGAACAGCTTGTCGGCATCCTTAGGGAAGGATTCGAACGCACGGGCGAATTCCTTGTGCTCCTTGGCCCATTCGATCGGATCCGCTCCGGCTTTCCAGCACTCATAGGATTGTCTGAGGGAGATTGCGCCGGCCGCAGGAGAGTCGATGTGGCCGTAGGAGCCGCCACCTGCGGTGTTGATCACGTTGCCGTGCCCCAGATTCTCAAAGAAGCCAGGGAGACGCAATGCATTCATGCCGCCCGAAATGATCGGGGTGGTGGGCTTCATACCGTACCACTTCTGGAAGTAGACGGGGCCTTGGCATTCGTCGCGCTCTATCATATAAGCGATGTTGCGGTCGTCGCCTTCGCCTTCCATCTTGCCATAGCCCATGGTTCCCACGTGGATGCCGGAAGCACCCTGAAGGCGGGACATCTTGGCCAGCACGAAAGCGCTATAGCCGCGCTTTGCTGAAGGGGAAGTGATCATGCCATGGCCTGCGCGATGATAGTGCAGGTACTGGCTGGGATACTGGCGGCGGGCAGTGGTGACCATGCCCGGGCCGCCCACGAATCCGTCGACCAGGAAGGCCAGTTTGTCGGCATCGGGACCGAACACTTCCAGCGCATAGTCCGCGCGGGCCAGCATTTCATAGTGGTCGTCTGCGGTGATGTTCATGGAGAAGAGCTTGGCTTGCCCTGTTTCATCCTGGGCACGCTTCAAGGAATCATAGACCAGCGGCAGCACTTTTTTCAGCGGGCAGAATACCTGGTTGCCCTGGGGCTCGTCGTTCTTGATGAAGTCGCCACCCAGCCAGAACTGGTAAGCCGCATGAGCGAAAGGCTCGGGGCGGAGTCCCAGCTTCGGCTTGATGATTGTGCCGGCGATATAGCCGCCATCCTTGACTGGGCGGCCGAGTATGCGCCACAGGTTGGATATGTCGGTGGCGGGGCCGTCGAACATCTGGATGCAACGCTCGGGCATGTGGAAGTCGATCATCTTGGCATGCTCGATGTCGCCCATGCCCTGGTTGTTGCCGATTGCAAGTGTCAGGAAGGAAACCAGCATGAAGCGGCCGTCGGTGACATTGCGGTCGAACAGATCGATCGGGTAGGCGATACGCATGTCTTCGGTGGCTTCGTCAATGTGGTACACCAGAGCATCGACGCCCTTGGTGAAATCATCGGTGGTTGAGACTTCAACATTGGTGCCGGTTGATGACTCCGCTGCAAAGTGTGCGGCAGCCTCGAGATAACCGTATCCCGCTTTGGGTTTCATCTTGTATGCAACCAGAATGTGATTGCCGCCCTTGATGAGTTCTTCTTCTTTCAGATCCAGATTTGCGTAACGATTGGACTGGTCCATATTACTTCTCCATGATTAAATTGCGGATAAATAGCCCTATAGCTGGAATGATTATAGACTGCAAAAATCATAAGTAATATTCAGAATTTCTGATAAGATGACAAACAATTACTTATGTTAAGACTAACATTACGCCAGCTGGATATTCTCGAAGCCGTCGCCCGTTGCGGGAGTTTTTCCCGCGCAAGCGAGGAGCTTTATCTCACGCAGCCGGCTGTTTCAATGCAAATCAAGCAACTGGAAGCGTCCTTGGGTCTGCCGCTGTTCGAGCAGATTGGAAAGCGCATTCACCTTACCGAGGCTGGACGCGAAACCTTGGGGACGAGCCGCGCTGTCAGACGGGAACTGGTCAACCTGGAGCATGCCATTTCCGATTTGCAGGACTTGAAGGGCGGTACGATCACCGTATCTGTGGCAAGCTCGGCCAGCTATCTGGCTGCGCGTCTGATCGCGACATTCCGTCAGGAGCATCCGGATGTGCGAGTCAGCCTCAATGCGGTCAACCGCGAGACACTGTTGCAGCATCTGGCCAGCAACAGCGTCGATCTGGCCTTGATGGGGCGGCCACCGGAAGGTCATGACCTGGAGGCACAGCCCTTCATGGACAATCCGCTGGTAGTGATTGCCGCGCCGACACATCCGTTGTCAGGGATGCGGGATATTTCCCTGCAATGTCTGGCAGAAGAAATTTTCGTCGGCCGCGAACAGGGTTCGGGTACGCGCAGCGCCGTGGAAAAATTCTTCGAGTCGAATGGCCTGACCCTCAAGGTCGCGATGGAAATGAACAAGAACGAAGCGATCAAGCAGGCGGTGGAAGCGGGGCTTGGCGTGGGCGTGGTGTCGTTGCATGGCGAGCTGGCCGGGCGCCGTCTTTGCATGCTGGATGTACAGGGATTTCCATTGCTTCGGAAATGGTATCTGGTGCAGCGTCAGGGAAAGCGTCTCGGTCCGGCTGCGCAGGCATTCGCACAGTTCGTTATGAGTGAAGCGGCCGAGGTGGCAGGGGTGGCGCAATTGCAGGCAGCAGTTGATTGAGTCCCGTTCACTGCCTTTGATCGCATCAGTCGTAGTCGACATCCTGTTCTAAGCCTGCGTAACAGTTCTGGATCTCCGTGATGACTTTTTCATATTTCGTTTTTGACAGGATTTTCTTGACGATGGTATTTTTGAATTCATCCATGCGCGCGCGCAACAAGTTCTGAAATTCGGGCGGCGATTTCTTAAGTAGCGCCTGCCAGCCAGTTTCGGCATCGGGTTTGATTTCCCGGGCACGCCGGATCAGTTCCTCGACGTCCTTCTGTCCGGCGCGCGCGACAATGCGCCCGTCGTCAAGGATCGCGAAAATGACTGCGACCGCGATCACTGCACTGGCATCCAGATCGGCATCCTTGATTGCGCCGGCGTAGTGATTCCTGCGCAGCCATTTGGCGCATTCGACGATATTCTGATTTTCGCGCCGAACCAGCAATTCCTTTTTGTATGTCTCGTCGCCCGTCCATGAAGCATTTGGATCGGCGCGGCAAATTTCAAGGAAGAGCGACTTGATGTTGCGCTGCTGTATGTATGGATCGTTGTCGAAATCCGCAATCAGCGTCTGTGCCGGCAGTCCTGACAATTCCTTGATGCTCCGGAATCCCATCTGGAATACAAGTTCTGCGCCGTGTTTCATCAAAAAGGACAGCGCAGGCTCATTGCTGTTCAGGCTGATTCCCAGCGAGATACAGCCGATGGTCAGGTAATACGCCTCGAGAATGCCATCTGCGGTTCTGTCGTTGGTGTATCTGCGCGCGACAAGCACTGTGATGCCTGAGAGTTCGTGCAGCAGCAGGCTTGCAGCCTCTGCGTGGCCGGATTGCAGCGCAAGCGCTTCGAGCGCTTGCACCACATGGGGAGTCCGCGGGGTATGGCTTGCGAGTTTCATTCAGCCTGAACGCGTCACGCAAAAATATCCTCGCCCAGGCTGGGGCGGTTGCTGCGGGTATCTATCTGCCTGCTCGGCACCTGTTTGCGCAGGCGCAGCAGCATCTCCTGGGTGGATCGGCTGCCGGCATGCTCATACTCGGCAGCTTCGCCGCTTTCCTCGTCTTCCTCGTAGTCTTCGCTGGCACTGAACGGATTTTCACCTGGTTGCCAGTTTGGGAACAGCTCGAACAGCACGCGGTCCCATCCTTCGGCATCGCTTCTGGCAACGGCCAGGGCCAGCGGCACAATGTCGTGATCGGAGGAGGTCTGTCCGCTGCTGTATGGACCGCGGTCGTGGATCTCGCAGGCGATTTCGGCGATTTCCTCCGCTGCGGTTGAGAATAGCGCGGCAAAAGCAGTTGTCCCCCAGTCGGTTGCCAGCGCTTCATGTATGAGTGCGGTGCACCTGTCCTGATCATCGCTGGCGAACAAGACGCCGTGTATATGTGCGAACAGCGATTCTGCCAACAGTTCGGGCTCATCTTCTATCATATCCTCGCTCCAGGGGGCGGCAAAGAACGCTAAGCTCTGGGCCCAGGCCGTGGGTGAGATCAGAAGCGTGGCAAGCGACAGCTTGCCACCATCGAAGGCCGACAGATGCATCGAGGCGACCTGAGGCTCCAGCGCATCGAGCACCTCAACGACGGCCAGATCACCCAGCTGCTCAGCCGCATCACTAAGCGTTTCTTCGGCGTGATTCGGTGAACCTGCCAGTACCAGTTCGGTTATCTGGCGGCTGATTGCAGGCAGATTGGTTTTCTGATCAGACATTTTCATCTCCGCTTGAGTCAAACAGGTGCTCGATGTCGTGGCCTGCCGTGAGATGATCCTCTTCCTCGTCTTCACCTTCTTCGCTCTTTTGCAATGATTCGAGCGAGTGGTCCTCATCAGTCCATTGTTTGGGATTCTTGTACAAAAATGCCGTGATGATAGCGCGGCAAGCCAAGGTCGGGTTTTTCTGGCCAACCACAGTCAAAGCTTTTTCGGCGGTATTGCTGCTGCATGAGACCATGCCCATCACTGCGGCAATGTCAGCCTGATTGTAGTCTTCGCTCCGTGCTAGCAATCCAGCCACATCGTTGTATTTCAAATGATCGGCGATCGCGAAGCTCAACAGGTTGACGTCGTCTATTTCCGAACCATTGGCGAACTCGTCGATAAGTGATCGAACGACTTTTGCGTGATATTTCCTGTCAGGCGGATCGCCTAACGTGTCCTCGATCTGGACGCCAAGCTCGCGGGACTGATATGCAAATTCAGGATGTATTTTTTTCATGGTGTGTCGGTGAATGCAATTTCGCATCGGTTGAATAGTGAACGCCAGAGAGAGTTGGCCTCTTCAGCCGGATCGATGATGATGCGGTTGCTGATGCTCTGGTTGTATTCGGCTCTTTTTTTTGGGTCGGAAAGCAGTTCATATGCCTTCTGGATGGCATTGAACCTGCTTTCGGCGCTCGAATGTCCGCTCCTGTCCGGGTGATGCCGCATGGCCAGAGAGCGGTAAGCCTTCTTGATCTCTTCTGCTGTCGCATTCGGAGATACGCCAAGGATATGATAGGGGTTTTCCACTGCATGCCTCCTGTAAGTTTGACATTTTACACCAGACGACGTGACGTTGTTGTCTGATGGTTTGCATCGGTCGATTTGCGGAACCACTACCGTATGTTAGAGTCTATGCACTGTCCATTAAGAGTATCAAGTCATGACACATCTGTTCGAGGCATTCAAGTTGCGCGATGTTTCATTTTCCAACCGCATCGGCATTCCGCCCATGTGCCAATATTCCGCGTGCGATGGCATGGCCTCCGACTGGCATTTCGTGCATTATGGTAGCCGCGCAGCCGGTGGGGCTGCGTTGATGATCATCGAGGCGACAGCCATCGCGCCCGAGGGCAGAATCAGTCCTGGTGATCTGGGCATCTGGGGCGACAAGCATGTCGAACCGCTCTCGCGCATCGCCCGTTTTGCCAAAGACCAGGGTTGTGTGACGGCCATCCAGCTTGCGCATGCCGGGCGCAAGGCCAGCGTGGGTCTTGGCTGGCAGGCGCAGTGCACGCTGGCGGCAGCGGATGGCGGCTGGCGCACTGTCGCACCGTCTCCGGTTGCCTTTGGTGATAACTATGCGCCGCCCGATGAGCTCGACCTGGAGGGCATCAAGCAGGTGATTGCACAATTCGTGTCTGCCGCGCATCGCGCGCATGGGGCAGGCTTCGAGGCTTTAGAGATACATGCGGCGCATGGCTATTTGCTACACCAGTTCTTGTCGCCGCTTTCCAACCGGCGTACCGATGTCTATGGCGGCAGCTTCGAGGGGCGTATCCGACTGGTGCGCGAGGTCGTCGATGCAGTGAGAATGGTATGGCCTGAAAGACTTCCGCTGCTGGTCCGCCTGTCGGCAACTGACTGGGCTGCGGGAGGGTGGGATATCGATGAGACGGTTGAACTCTCGAGGATGCTGAAGGCATCCGGCGTGGATCTGGTGGATGTGTCTTCAGCAGGTTTGCTGCCGACCGCAAAGATTCCCGCTGGTCCCGGTTTTCAGACCGAATTCGCAGCGAGGGTGCGCAAGGAGGCCGGCATTCCTACGGCCGCGGTCGGCCTGATCACCTCGCCTGCCCAGGCCGATCACATCATCCGCACCAATCAGGCTGACATGGTGCTCATAGGCCGGGAAATATTGCGCAACCCCTGCTGGCCGCTTGCTGCTGCTCAGGCGCTAGGGCAGGCAATCAGCTGGCCATCGCAATATCTGCGTGCCGCGCCCGTCGGCACGATGGGGCGGACGTGATGCAGGCGCAGATAAATTGATCAACTCAAGAGTAAGCAAACATGTTCACGATGCCTTTCATGTCGAATCTGGTCATTTCAACGATCGTGTTTTTTGTCGCTGCATGGTATATCCATCGCTATCTGGATGAGCAAGGCATACCCAAAGGTCCGGTGCGTGGCATACTCGTGCTTGTCATTGCCTCCTTGCTGTCATGGGGGGCAGGCTATTTCGTGGACATGACGGAGGAAAAAACAGCGGATGCAAAAGTCGTCACGCCAACCGGGGTGACGCAGTTGATGAAGGATGCCGGAGGGCAGACAAACCCTTAGCGTCAGGAGCGCCAGATCAAAAAGAAGGCCAGTACAATCCATACAGGCAGGCTGTACACCATCACTTTGCCTAACACCATGTCGCTGATATGGAACCAGACGGCCAGCATCGGCAGGTACTGGAGACTGCCTATTGCGAGCAGAAAAAAGATCATCGCCAGTATGATCTGGAATACCTGCACACGGTGCTTGATCAGAAGCTGAATGCGAGTAGCCAGCCATCCTTCCGATTTTCCTATTTTAGAGCCCGGATTGCGTTTCATGGCATTTTCAGTTTGAAGGCTGCTGAAATTTTATCAAAGGCCAAGTGAAGCCAGCAGGTCATCCACTTCGTCTTGTCCATTGAAGCTGGACTGATGTCCTGGCCCTGCAGTCTGTCCTATGGTACTGATCAGTGAGTCCTCTACATTCGGCGCATATTCCATGAGGATGTCGAGCAGTATGTTCTCAATCTCGACGGCTGCTCCTACGATCTTGTTGACCATTTGTCCTGCCACGTCACGAAACTCCTGGGCCTCCATGATTTGCATCAGGTTGTGGCGTACGGTCTCTTCCCCCATTGCAATCTCCCCGAGTCTGGAAATGGTTTCCATGATGAGAGGCTGATGCTCTACAAATTGGGCGTCTGCAAGGCGCATGGACAATTCGCTGCAAGTTGTCCTGTTTTGAGCCACCAGTGGCAGCGATGATTCGACTGCACTGATGGTTTTCTCGGATGCATCGTGCATGGACATGTCTATGAAATAAAGCCGCTCTCGCGCATCCGGCATAGTGGATGCGGTTTTTTCCAGACGGCGGGTGTGGCCGAGCTCCTTCAGAATGCGATGCAGCCTTGCAGTAGCGACCCCTATTTTTTTAACCCTGGCATCTGTCAAGTCAGTGCGTTTCTTGCTTGGGATATCGTTCATGTCGTTGTCCGTCGGAGCATTCAATACTCGTTGTATTTTTTCGCGCTGCCACGAACGATGTCCGCCGGATATTTCAGCGCGTTTTTTTCTATCTTGAGCAGGGCCGCGTCAAGCAAATCGACCCCGAGCTTGTCGGCAATACGCACTAGATACAGCAAAACATCGGCCAGCTCCTCCTTAACAGCGGCCTTGCTTTTTTCTGTTAGGTCAGAGGACTGGTCCGGGGTAAGCCATTGAAAATGTTCCAAGAGTTCAGCGGTTTCGACCATTAAGGCCATCGCCAGATTTTTGGGGGTATGAAACTGATTCCAGTCTCGCTCGTCGGCGAATGCGCGCAGCTTGTCGCGCAACATCAATAGTTCCGATGAGGCTTGCAGGTCAGTCTCAGTATCGGCGTGCTGCATGTCAGCTTTGATAGGCGTACATGATGTCCAGGAATGCTTCGGCATCGGTGACGAACAGGTTAGCAGGCATAATCTTGCTGTTTTCTTTCTGACAGGCTTGCAAAGCTGGATTCCAGCCCGCAACCTCATGGCAGCTTGGCTGATCTCTGCATTTGGTTTCGTAACTGTTTATATCCATGGTCAGCATCGTCATTTTTCACCTCGATTTAAACTGCCGTATGACATTATATCGGCTTTAACTTCCAAAGCTTTAGCGTCAACCCCTTGTATTTGACTGGCTTTCAAATCGGGAAAGTTCGACGAATGGTGCGGGTTGCCAGCCCTCTTGCCGATGTTCTGCAACCACGTTGGTAAAGATGCCGCCGCGCACGTAAAATTTAGCAGTAAGGCGCATGAAGCGAGGCTTGAGCGCCGCGGCCAGGTCGTTCAGTATGCGGTTGGTGACAGCTTCGTGGAAATGCCCTTCATCACGGAATGACCACATGTAAAGCTTCAGGCTTTTTAATTCAACGCATTGCTGATCAGGGATGTAGTCGAGTATCAGCGTTGCAAAATCCGGCTGCCCGGTCTTAGGGCACAGACAGGTAAACTCCGGGATTTCCATGTGTATGTGATAATCGCGCAGTGCATTGGGATTGGGAAATGTTTCCAGGGTTTTGCTGGCTTGGCTAGTCATTTTACGGATGGTTTGGGTTAAAATGATGCACATTATATCGCTGCGACTGCCAAATTGCGCCTTTCACAAATCAAGCTAGCCGGATTCAAGTCTTTCGTCGATCCTACCCATATGCATCTGCCGGGTCAGATCGTCGGTGTGGTGGGGCCGAACGGGTGTGGAAAATCAAATGTTATAGATGCGCTGCGTTGGGTGCTGGGTGAGTCGCGAGCCCATGCATTGCGCGGCGAGAGCATGCAGGACGTGATTTTCAACGGTTCCGACAAGCGCAAGCCTGTTGCGCGCGCAAGCGTAGAGTTGGTGTTCGACAATTCGCTGGGAAAAGCCGCAGGACAGTGGGCAAGCTATGCCGAAATCTCCATAGGGCGTGTGCTGCAACGCAATGGCGAGTCTAGCTATTTCATCAACAACCAGAAGGTCAGACGCCGGGATGTCACGGATATCTTCCTAGGCACGGGCTTGGGTGCGCGCGCTTATGCGATCGTCGAACAGGGGATGATCTCTCGCATCATCGAGGCCAAGCCCGAAGAGTTGCGCGTGTTTCTGGAAGAGGCCGCAGGTGTTTCGAAATATCGTGACCGCCGCAAAGACACGGCGCAGCGACTGTCCGATACTCGTGAAAACTTGCAGCGGGTTGCCGATATTCTTCAGGAGTTGGACAAGCAACTGGAGCGTCTTGGCAGGCAGGCCGAGGTGGCGCAGCAATATCGCAGATTGCAGGCCGAGCGGGATACTGCGCAGCAGTTGCTCTGGCTTTTCAAGAAACAGCAAGCTCATGCGCTGAAGAACAAGCATGCAGAGAGCATCGCGCAGATGCGCATTGATCAGGAAGCCATGACCGCGGTATTGCGCGGGACCGAAAGCCGCCTTGAGAGTTTACGCAGCAGTCACTTTCTGCTGTCCGATGCGCTGCATGCAAGACAGGGCGAGTTATATAGCGTGAATGCAAAAATCGCAGGGCTGGAGCAGCAAATCAAGCATGCTGAGCAGCAGCAGCAGCGCCTGATGCTGCAAATGGAATCCACCGCGCGGCAGATTGAACAGCACAAGCACCAGAAAAGCCAGGCAGAAAGCATGCTGGAGCACTGGCGGGAGCAGCGGGATGAAGCCGAGCTCAAGCTCGTTAAAGCTGAACAGAATGCGCAAGGTGTGGATCTGCAACAGGCAGAACAGGATTCCCGCGCTGCTCAGGCGCAATACAACAGCCAGCAGCAGGAAAAGTTGAAATTACAGCAGCAGTTGCAGTTGGCTCAAACGCAGCATGACAATGCACAGCGCAACATCCTGCAGTTTGAAGCGCGCAGCAACCGTCTGTCGCAGGAGCGGGATGCCCTGCAGCAGACAGATGATGCGCTGTTGCAGCAGATCCAAGAAGAGCTTGTTCAGGCTGAAATGGAGCTTGCCGCACGCGAAATGCTTCTTTCAGAATTGCAGGAACAGCTGCCCAAAATTGCAGCGCCTCTGGAAGGGTTGCGAACGGCGTTGCAAGTGGAAGAGCGGCAGGGAGCAATGATCGAGGCGCGTCTGCATGCGCTGCAGCAGTTGCAGCAGGACAATGAATTGCAAGGCTGGCTGGAAATCCATCAACTGGACGATCTACCGCGTCTTTGGCAATCCATAAGCATCAAGGATGGATGGGAAGGGGCGCTGGAAGCGGCGTTGCGCGAGCGTCTGCATGCTTTGCCGCGCGCGGCCGATGCTTGGCTGGAGGCGCCGCCTGCCAGACTCGCGCTGTATGAGCCGGCTGGTGCAACATGCGATCCGGTCAATGCTGAAACGCAGCTGACCCCGTTGCTAGATTTCGTGCAATGTCTGGATGACAGGGTTTGCGCGGCGATGCGCGAATGGCTTTCATCTACCTATGTCGCGACTGACATTGAGCAGGCCATGGCGTTGCGGCAGCAGTTGCCGGAAGGTGCGAGCCTTGCGACCCCAGAAGGCCATCTGGTCGGCAGGTATGGCGTGCTGTATCACGCGCCGGACAGCCAGCTGCATGGTGTGCTGGTTAGGCAAAAGGAAATCGAGCAGCTTAACATCGAGTTGGACGATCACAAATCGCGTGTGATGGATGTGCGGCAACAGCTTCAGGAGGCGGAGCAGCGCTACCGGTCTGTCGAGGAGAAGATTCCGCCTTTGCAGCGCGAAGTGAATGATGGCAGGCAAAGGCAGCATGCGTTGCAATTGCAGCTGCTAAAGCTCAATCAGGTGCATGAGCACAGCCTTGCGCGATCCTTGCAGATCGAGGCGGAGTTTGGTGAGGTTCTAGCACAATCGGGCGATGAACGGGCGCATCAGCAGGAGTTGGTTTTGCAGATGGCGGCCCTGCGCGAGGAGATGGCGGCCTGCCTGTTGCAACTGGAGGAGGCAGAGCGGCTAGCCCATGCAGACGAAGCGACACTGCACGCATTGCGGGCGCACGCAGAGCAGGCGCAACACGCATTGCACGAGGCGCGTTTCTTTTCCCGGACTTGTAAGGACAAGATTGTCGACCTGAATGAGACGATACGGCGCATTGCAGATGCGCTGACGAACGCTGAACAAAGCGTAGAAACGCTACGGGTCGAGTTGTCAGAGACCCAGGACGATACAGCCATGCAGTCACTGCAGGACGCCTTGCATGTGCGTCATGTTGCAGAAGAGGCGCTGAAGGATGCGCGCAACAAGTTTGATGCTGCGACCAATGATCTGCAGAAGCTTGAGCAGGAACGCCTGTCATCCGAGCACAGGCTGGCAGAGCTGCGCGAGCGCCTCGGAGACCAGGCATTGAAGGAGCAGGAGGCGCGGTTGTATTTTGAACAATGGGATGCGCAATTGCAGGGGGTAGATGAATCGCGGCTGATGCCGTTACTGGAAGATGTTAAGCCCAATCAATTGCAGAACGAGCTCAACAGGTTGAGCAGCGAAATCGATGCGTTGGGCGCGGTGAATCTTGCAGCGCTGGAAGAACTGCAAACAGCATCCGAACGCAAGCTCTATCTGGATGCGCAAAGCCATGATCTGCAGGAGGCGATGGCTACGCTGGAAGAAGCGATACGCCATATCGATCGGGAATCTCGAGAGCTATTGATGGAGACCTTCAATCAGGTCAATTTGCAGCTAGCGGAGATTTTCCCGATCCTTTTTGCCGGGGGCGAGGCTAAGCTGGTATTGACTGGAGAGGAGATACTCGACGGCGGAGTGCAGGTGATGGCGCAGCCGCCCGGCAAAAAGAACAGCTCGATACACCTGCTCTCAGGCGGCGAGAAGGCGTTGACCGCGATCGCCTTGATCTTCTCGATGTTCAGGCTGAACCCCGCGCCTTTTTGTCTGCTGGATGAGGTGGATGCGCCGTTGGACGATGCTAATACCGAAAGGCTTTGTGCGTTGGTTGCCAAGATGGCGCAGCAGACCCAGTTTGTGTTTATCAGCCACAACAAGATTGCGATGGAAATGGCGCATCAACTAATCGGCGTGACGATGCAGGAGAAGGGTGTCTCCAAGGTGGTGTCGGTGGATATCGAGGCGGCGATAAGAATGAGGGACGGGGCCGTTTTACCAGACAGGCAGGAAAATTTGGTTTGAGTTGACGCATTTTTTTTCGTTTGAGGTTATCATCTCAGGAAATTAAACCGGTTTGAAACCCGGGGGGATAAATCATGCAGCAAAGCATTTCGGGAAGTCAAAATGCAGCCTAATTACTTCGATGTCAATAAGAATGCCGAATTGGCGCTGGAAGTTTTCAATACCTATTACCGTAGACACATACACTCCGGAAAATGTTTTGAGGAGATGCCGGATTTTTTTCTGGTCAAGCCCGAGGTGCTGGATGGACGCGACATTGCGACCAGACTGTCGGACAAGCTCTTGATCGACGATGCGGTAAAACTTGCTTGCGAGCGCAATGGCCATGTCGCCGTGTACAAGCACAGAAATCCCAAGCTTGGCTATTTCTGGCTGGAGCTTGCTGCAGGGCCCTTCATGCTGGGTGACAAGGTCACGGCAGACAACAAGGGCGAGTTCTTTTTTCTTGTCACCAAATTCATCGAATTCACTAGGCAATACCCGAAAACTTACGGAAATCTGACTGCTGAGGCCGAGACGGACAAGGATCTTGCGATGATGTTCAACGGCATCAAGGAGGCGTCAGGCTGTCTGCAGAATGCGCTCAAAATATACCCGGAAAAAATGCTGGCCGCATACAATCCTAAATGGCCGATCACGCAGGTTGAAAGAATGATGCATTCGCTCAAGGAAAACGATCTGGAATGGTGTGATCTGTTTTTCGAATACCTGATTTATGTGATGGGCAACAAGTCTAAGTCCTAGCTTTGAGCAGGATCAACACTGCGCCACTGCCGCCTGCTGACGCAGGTGCCGGGCAAAAAGCCAACACCTCTGGATGTTGAGTCAGCCAGTGCCGCGTATGTGTGCGCAGCACGGCTTCATTTCCCCTGCTGTTGATTCCCTTGCCGTGTATCACGCGCACGTAGCGCGAACCGCGCTGTCCGGCTTCAGACAGAAACTGCTGCAACAGCATGCGCGCTGCCTCCACCGTGTTGCCGTGCAGGTCAAGGTTATCTTGAATCTGGCAGCGACGCAGGCTGCGCAACGCAAGGCGAGAGAGGCCATTGCGCCGATATTCCTCCGGCGCATCGCTGTGTTGATTGTCGGATAGTGTGTCTGCAACTGGGCTTGTTGCGATATTGTGCCTTGCTCTGGCATGAATGGCGGGTTGCTTTGGGATGATGCGGTTCTGGTCTGCCAGCGGCGTGATGTTGCCGACAACCGCTCTGAACAGTGCTGCATCCTCATCGCTATCACCCATGTTGTCCGAGGCTTATTGCTTTCCGAGCGAGGCCAGATACTTATCCGCATCGAGTGCCGCCATGCACCCGGTCGCAGCGCTGGTAACCGCCTGGCGGTAGATCTGGTCCTGCACATCGCCTGCGGCAAAAACGCCTGAAATGCTGGTCGCCGTGGCATTGCCTGCTGCACCGCCGCGCGTCTTGATATAGCCGTTATCCATTTCCAGCTGTCCTTGGAAGATGTCGGTATTGGGCTTGTGGCCGATCGCGATGAACACGCCGGATAGCGCGATGTCCTTCTTGTCGCTGTTTTGCACGTCTTTCACGCGCATACCGGTCACGCCGCTGTCATCGCCCAGCACTTCGTCGAGCGTGCTGTTGAGTTGCAGGCTGATTTTTCCCTCTTGCACTTTTCCCATCAGATGGTCAACCATGATGCGTTCGGCCCGGAATGTGTCGCGCCGGTGTACAAGCGTGACGTGTTTTGCGATGTTCGACAGATATAGTGCCTCTTCTACGGCAGTATTGCCGCCACCCACTACGGCCACATCCTGGCCCCGATAGAAAAAACCATCGCAGGTAGCGCAGCCTGAGACGCCGCGTCCCATGAATTCTTGCTCGCTTGGCAAGCCTAGGTACTGGGCGGAAGCACCGGTGCAGATGATTAGCGCATCGCAGGAATAGCTGCCCGCATCACCGATCAGCTGGAAGGGTTTCTGCTGCAGTTTCACGGTGTGTATGTGATCGGAAACGATCTGAGTGTTGAAGCGCTCCGCATGCTGCTGGAATCGCGTCATCAATTCCGGTCCCTGTACGCCCATGGCATCTGCAGGCCAGTTGTCCACCTCGGTGGTGGTCATCAGTTGGCCACCCTGAGCAAGCCCCGTGATCAGCACAGGATTTAGGTTGGCGCGGGCTGCATAGACCGCGGCGGTGTATCCGGCGGGCCCAGAACCCAGAATAATGAGGCGATGGTGTTGAGTGGTCATAAGATTGTTCTCGGTAGGTTGGCTGTTTTGCAAGACATGAAATTTAACAGCAATGACGGCAAGTTGTCGAGCATGGGTTAGAATTCTCGCCATGAAACGATTGTGCTGCCTTTTTTTGTCTCTTGTCTTTGCGATGCCGGTTTTTGCGGCGCCAGGCATACCCGAGTTCATCGACGAGATGGTGGACAAGCATCATTTCAGGCGCGACGAATTGGAACGTTTGTTTGATAGGGCGAATTTCAAGCCGCAGATCATAGAGGCGATCTCGCGCCCTTCCACGATCAAGCCCTGGCAGGAATATCGTGCGGCTTTCGTCAATGACTATCGCATCGAACATGGATTGATGTTCTGGAAAAAATACCGAAGGACCTTGGCGCGCGCCGAGAGAATATATGGTGTTCCGCAAGAAATCATCGTTGCACTTATCGGTGTGGAGACGCTCTACGGCCAGCAGATGGGCAATTATCGCACGATAGACGCCTTGACTACGCTGGCCTTTTATTACCCGCGCCGCGCGGATTTCTTTCGCGATGAACTGGAAAATTATCTGTTGCTGGCCCGCGAGCAGCAGTTAGACCTGCTCGATGTGAGAGGTTCCTACGCAGGCGCGATGGGCATGCCGCAATTTATGCCGAGCAGCTACAGAAAATATGCAGTCGATTTCAACGGCAACCGTAGGAAGGATTTGACAGGAGAAGCTGCCGACGCGATAGGCAGCGTAGGGAATTATCTAAAGCATTATGGCTGGATCAAGGGCGGATCGATCGCTGTGCGCGCAAGCGTAGGCGAGAAAAACTGCCTGGGTGAAATCGATACACCGCGCAGTTTGGCAGAATGGAATGCGGTGGGTGTTACTCCCGCTGTCAGAATGAATGAAGATGAGCAGGCCCGTCTGCTGGACTATACGGTAGCAGACGGCAAGGAATTCTGGTTTGGGTTCAACAACTTCGATGTGATCACGCGCTACAACAACAGCGATTTTTATGCAATGTCGGTATTTCAGCTGGCGGAAGCGTTAAAGGCTGCGCGTTATCGCTGATTGTTGGTGAGCTGTTCCAGGTCGATGCGCCTCGCACCTTCGTAATGCGATTGCCAGTATTTTTCATGTAGATTGCTCAGCATGATCGCCCGGCCGGCGCTAGGTGCATGCAAAAATTGGTATTCGCCGACATAGATGCCCACATGCGAGTATGGGCTGTGCTGCGTGTTGAAGAAAACCAGATCGCCCGGCTTCAGGCTGTCTGCTTTGACTGCAGAACCAACGCGGCTCATCTCTGCACTGGTGCGCGGTAGTGCAAGTCCTGCCGAGTTCCTGAATACATACTGCACGAAGCCGCTGCAATCAAAACCGCTGGCGCGCGTAGTGCCTCCTGAACGATAGGGCGTATCGTAGAGGCTCATCGCGTAGATCGCCAGGTTGCTCATCTGTTCATCGGTGCCTGAAGGCGTAGCGACTTGCGCGTCGTGGCGCACGCTTGAACATGCGCTTAACAGCAAAAGCACGATGATATGGTATTTTTTCATGATGGACTGCTGGATTCGCCCAATTCGAGATGCCGAATGTAATGGCAGGTATAGCCGCCTGGATGCTTCACCAGGTATTTCTGATGATATTCCTCGGCGCGGTAAAAAACCCTGAAGGGGGCGAGCTCAGTGACGATGCTCGCCTGCCACTCGCCTGATGCCTCGACGGTCTGGATGACCTGCTTTGCGATGTTGCGCTGATTCTCGTCGAGATAGAAAATTGCTGAGCGGTATTGCGTGCCGATGTCGTTGCCCTGTCGATTCGACGTGGTGGGGTTGTGCATGCGGAAGAATTCAAACAGTAAATGGCGGTAGCTCAGTTTTTCGGGGTCGAAGACAACCTTGATCGATTCGGCGTGACCCGTGTGCCCTGTCTTGACTGATTCGTAGGTAGCGTCGGGTGTGTCGCCGCCAGTATATCCCGCTTCGGTTGCCAGCACGCCCGGGATTTGTTGCACCAGTTCTTCCATTCCCCAGAAGCATCCGCCTGCAAGATAGGCTGTGGTCTGATCGTTCATCTTGGTCCTGTCTGGCACGTTTAGCGCCGTTGCTTTTTCATGGCCTGGGCTACCTCTCGCCTGGCATCCTTCTCTTTTTCCGTAACTCTCTTGTCATGGAGCTTCTTGCCCTTGGCAAGGCCTATGGTCAGTTTGACGCGGCCAGCTTTGTAATGCATGTCCAGCGGCATCACGGTATAGCCTGCGCGCTGCACCTTCAGGATGATTTTCTCTATCTCTGCCTTGTGCAGTAGAAGCTTGCGCGTGCGTACCGGATCCGGGTGTATGTGCGTGGAGGCGGAGATCAGGGGGCTAATGTGCGCACCAAACAGAAACAATGCGCCTTCCTTTGAGGTGATATAGGCTTCCTTGAGCTGTGCGCGGCCTGCGCGTATGGCTTTGACTTCCCAGCCTTCCAGCATTATGCCTGCCTCATATTTGTCCTCAATGAAGTATTCGTGAAACGCCTTTTTATTCTGGATAATGCTCATGAGAGATGAATTTTGCTGTATGTTCGGCTATTCTACCAGCCTTTGGAATGACGGATGGCGAATGGCGACAGTTGAAAAAACCGTGCTGGTTGCACACAGCGCAGCACAGATGTTCGATTTGGTGGATCGCGTAGAGGATTATCCGGCTTTTTTGCCTTGGTGCGGTGGTGCAAGCGTGTCGGATTCGTTTGAAAATTACGTGAGTGCGACGGTTCATATCAATTACCATCACATCAGGCAGAGTTTCACGACCAGGAACATGCGCATTCCGCCGCATCGGATCGACATGAGCCTGCAGGATGGGCCGTTTCGCCATCTGGATGGAAGCTGGCGATTCATCCCGTTGAGCGAATCAGCCTGTAAAATAGAGTTTCACTTGCACTACGAATTTTCCAGCAAGATACTGGAAAAGCTGGTGGGCCCTGTGTTCCACATGATCGCCAACAGTTTCGTGGATGCCTTCATACAACGCGCTGAGAAGGTTTATTCAAACACATGACCGACAAAATCAACATAGAAGTGGTCTATGCCTTGCCCGATGAGCAGACGCTACTGAAAAAAACGCTGCCTGCCGGCACGACTCTGATGGACGGGATAACAGCCAGCGGTCTGCTCGAGAAGTTTCCCGATCTTGAACTGTCTCAACATAAACTGGGGATCTTCGGAAAACTTGCAAAGCCAGATGCCGTGCTGCGCGATAAAGATCGCATCGAGATTTATCGGCCGCTGATCGCCGACCCCAAGGAAGTGCGACGCCGTCGCGCTGAAGAGGGCAAGGTGATGAAGAAGGGTGGAGGAGACGCATGAGCTTCAGAACGACTTTGCAGACTTGTAACAATATCGTGCGAGATTTGTGTGCTTGATTATGATTTACACTGCCACTCCAATATATCCGACGGCACCTTGACGCCTGCCGAAGTGGTTGATCGCGCTTTTTCGCGCGGTGTGAAGGTGCTGGCGCTGACTGATCACGATGACATGGATGGCCTTGATGAGGCGAGGAGTCGGGCGTTGCAACACGACATGAAGTTTATCAACGGGGTGGAAATTTCGGTGACTTGGCGCAAACACACGCTGCACATTGTGGGTCTCAACATCGATCCTTCCTATGTTCCGCTGCAGCAAGGGTTGCTTGCAGTGCGCAGCGGGCGAACCGAACGCGCGATGAGAATGTCCGATGACTTGGCACGCGCAGGTATCAGCGGCGTCTATCAGGGGGCGGTCAAATATGCGCACAACCCCAACATGATAGGTCGCACACATTTCGCGCGCTATCTAGTTGAATCCGGCCATTGCAAGGATGTGAAAAGCGTATTCAACCGCTATCTCGTGAACGGCAAACCAGGTTACGTGCCTCACCAGTGGGCTGCACTTGAAGACGCGATCAGCTGGATCAATGGCAGTGGCGGAATCGCGGTGCTTGCGCATCCCGGCCGGTACATGGTTGGCAAGCACAGCATGGGAAAGAAGACCATGCATGAGCTGCTTGCCGAATTTTCAGCACTAGGCGGGTGCGCGCTGGAGGTGGTGACGGGCAGCCATACCCCGGAACAATATGCCGAATTTGCGCGCTATGCGGACGAGTTTGGCTTGCTTGCTTCCTGCGGTTCGGATTTCCACGGGCCTGGCGAGAGCCATCGGGACATGGGGAGGCTGCCCGATCTGCCGTTGATCTGTCGCCCCGTCTGGGAGAGGTTGCAATAATGTCGCAGTTTTTTACCATTTATCCCAAAAACATTAATATGCGCCTGATACATCAGGCGGTGGCGATCATCAAAGAAGGCGGCATCGTGGTGTATCCGACCGATTCCTGTTACGCTCTGGGTTGCCATCTGGACGATAAGGCTGCGCTGACCCGCATCCGCCAGATACGGGGGCTGGATGATCAGCATCAGATGACGCTGATGTGCCGCGATCTTTCTGAGATTGCAAGCTATGCGCGGGTGGATAACGTGCAGTTCCGTCTGCTGAAGGCGAATACGCCGGGAAGCTACACCTTCATATTGGAGGCAACTCGGGAAGTGCCCAAACGTTTGCAGCACCCAAAGCGCAGCACGATAGGCATACGCGTGCCGGATCATCCGGTGGCGCTGGCATTACTTGAAGAGCTGGGCGAACCGATGTGCAGCTCCACGTTGATCTTGCCCGACGATCCCGGGCCTTTGAACGATGCTGAGCTGATACGCGAGCTTCTGGAAAAGAAAGTTGATGCGGTGATCGATGGCGGTGGGGCGGGACAAGACTTCACCACGGTGATCGACCTGACAGGCGAAGTTCCGGTGCTGCTGAGGCAGGGCAAGGGAGATGTCGCACCTTTTGGAATAGAAAAAACTTGAGTTTCATGATTAAATTTTTGACCACATAATGCAAATAGATCAATTGATACAGACCATCAGCATCGCAGCCATCCCTATTCTGTTTGCGATCACCCTGCATGAAGCCGCGCACGGTTATGTGGCGAAACATTTCGGCGACATGACCGCCTACCAGATGGGGCGCATCAGCTTGAATCCCCTACGCCACATCGATCCCGTCGGCACCGTGCTGTTGCCGCTGCTCACATTGACGCTGGGCGGCGTTCTGTTCGGCTGGGCAAAGCCGGTACCGGTCAATTTTGGCGCGCTTAGAAATCCGAAAAAGGACATGCTGTGGGTAGCACTTGCCGGACCCGCATCGAATTTTCTGATGGCTCTGGTTTGGGCGCTGCTTTTCAAGGTGGCTTATGCCTACCCTGAAAACTATTTTGCGGTGCCGATGATGGACATGGCAAAAGTCGGGATACAGATTAATACCGTGCTGATGGCGCTGAACCTGATTCCACTGCCGCCGCTGGATGGCGGAAGGATCGCAGTGAGCATGCTGCCCAACCGCCAGGCCTATCAGCTGAGCCGTGTAGAGCCCTATGGCATGTTCATCCTGATCATCCTGGCGATAACGCCGTTGCTTGGCTGGATACTCTATCCCATGGTCAAGCTGTTGCAGCAAATCCTTTTTTTGATGGTTGGACTATAAATGTTTGCTGATCGCATTTTATCGGGCATGCGCCCGACCGGAAGTTTGCACTTGGGCCATTACCACGGCGTGTTGAAAAACTGGATAACGATGCAGCACGAATACGAGTGCCTGTTCTTCGTAGCCGACTGGCATGCACTGACCACGCATTACGATGCGCCAGAAATCATCGAACAAAGCGTCTGGGACATGGTGATAGACTGGCTGGCTTCAGGCGTAGATCCTGCCCGCGCGACGCTGTTCATCCAGTCCAAGGTGCCGGAACACGCGGAGTTGCACTTGCTGCTCTCGATGATCACTCCGCTGGGTTGGCTTGAGCGTGTGCCGACCTACAAAGATCAGCAGGAAAAGTTGACCTCCAAGGACCTCACAACCTATGGTTTCCTCGGCTATCCGCTCTTGATGAGCGCGGATATACTAGCTTACCGCTCAACTCTGGTGCCGGTCGGCGAGGATCAGATCCCGCATCTGGAATTCACTCGGGAGATTGCGCGCCGCTTCAACCACATGTACGGGCGCGAACCAGGTTTTGCAGAGAAGGCCGAGTTGGCCGTGAAAAAACTGGGCAGCAAGAAGGCCAGGCTCTACAAGGAGTTGCGCAACCGCTTTCAGGAACAGGGCGACGACGAAGCGCTGGAATCAGCCAAGGCGCTGCTCGACGAGCAGCAGAGCCTGAATCTGGGAGATCGGGAGCGCTTGTTCGGCTACTTGGAAGGCGGCGGCAAAATGATCCTGTCCGAGCCACAGGCGATGCTGACCGTCGCATCTAAGATGCCGGGCCTTGACGGACAGAAGATGTCGAAGTCCTACAACAACACGATTGCGTTGCGCGAAGACGAGGCCAGTGTCGCCAAGAAGATCCGCACCATGCCGACCGATCCTGCGCGAATACGCCGCACCGATCCGGGCGATCCTGCAAAGTGCCCGGTGTGGGCGTTGCACCAAGTGTATTCGAACGATCAGACAAAACAGAGCGTGGTGCAGGGCTGCACCTCTGCGGGAATAGGCTGCATCGAATGCAAGCAGCCGGTGATCGATGCGGTGCTATCAGAGCAACGCCCGATGCGCGAGCGCGCGCAGTTGTATCTGGATGATCCAGCTCTTGTGCGCAATATCATCGCGGATGGTAATGAAAAGGCCCGCAAGCTGGCAGGAGAAACCATGCGGGATGTGCGCGAGGCAATGGGTTTGAGTTACGCCTGATCCATGACAGAGCATCCAGTCATTGCAAGCATACACGGTGAGCCTCTGAAGAGTCTGCCGCAGGACTTGTATATCCCGCCCGATGCACTGGAACTGGTGCTGGATACCTTCCAGGGGCCGCTGGACTTGCTGCTTTATCTGATACGCCGCCACAATCTGGATGTGCTGGATATTCCGATGGCGGAACTGACAAGGCAATATCTCCACTATATCGAACTGTTGCAGCAGCACAGGCTGGAACTTGCGGCGGAATACCTTTTGATGGCGGCGGTGCTGATCGAAATCAAGTCGCGTCTGTTGCTGCCTAAGCCTGCCAAGGTATCAGATGAGGAAGTGGAAGATCCGCGCGCAGAACTGATGCGTCGCCTGCAGGAATATGAGCAGATGAAACTTGCAGCGCAGAAGCTCGATCAGCTGCCGCAGGCGGGGCGTGAATTCGAGTTCATTCAGGTGATGATAGAGCAAAAGGCGGCGAAGCTGCCAGAAATTACGCTGGAAGACTTGAAGCTGGCCTTGATGAATCTTCTCGAAAAGGCCAAGATCCACACCCACCACACCGTGCGCCGCGAAGCGCTTTCTGTTCGCGAACAGATGTCGCATATACTGCGTTGCCTGCGCGGAGGGGAGTTTGTCGCATTCGACACGCTGTTCGACCCGGAAAACGGCGTGCAAAAACTTATCGTCACCTTTGTCGCGATGCTTGAGCTGGCCAAGGAATACCTGCTGGAAATTCAGCAAAGCGAAACATTCGGGAGCATTTATGTCAGACTCAGCAGAGCTGCCGAGTGAATTGCAGAATAGGACTCGGCTCAAGATTATCCTTGAAACTGCGCTGCTGACAAGCGCCGAAGCGCTTCCTTTAAGCCAGTTGAAGCTGCTTTGCGATGAGCCGTTGAGCAGCCGCGAGCTGGAATCGCTGCTGGCGGACATACAGCGTGACTGGCAGAATCGCGGTATAGAACTCGTCGAACTGGCCAGCGGCTGGCGTTTCAGGACAAGGCCGCACATGCAGATATATCTGGACAGGCTAAGTCCGCAAAAGCCGCCGCGCTATTCGCGCGCGGTGCTCGAGACGCTTGCGATCATCGCCTATCATCAGCCTGTGACGCGCGGCGATATCGAGGAGATACGCGGCGTGGCTGTTGCATCTCAGATACTCAAGACGTTGGAGGCGCGAGGCTGGATAGAAGTGATAGGCACGAGAGATACACCGGGAAGGCCCGAACTGTTTGCAACCACCATGCAACTCTTGGACGATCTGAACCTGCGCACGTTACAGGAGCTTCCGTCTCTGAGCCAGATGACGCTGGAAGTAAATAACTGAATTGACAGTTGATCATTTGAAAACGATGAAAAGCAAATATCTTGCGATACTGTGTCTGGCCTGCAAGGCGGGCCATGCGGCGGATGATGTGAACGAGTCCGACTACTTTCAGGACTTTCCCGTGGTGTTGAGTTCATCAAGGCTTTCCCAGCCGCTTTCCGATGCGCCGAATGCGATGACGGTGATAGACAGAAAGATGATCGTTGCCTCAGGCTTCAGGACGATTGCCGACCTGATGAAGCTTGTGCCAGGCATGTATGTGAGCTATTACAAGGGCAGCCAGCCTATCGTCGCCTATCATGGCACGACCGATGAGTTTTCAAGGCGCATGCAGGTATTGATCGATGGCCGTAGCGTGTACATGCCACCGACGGGTTCAGTGAACTGGGCGGACCTGCCGATCACGGTCGATGACATTGAGCGCATCGAAGTGATACGGGGGCCTGCCGCGGCATCGTATGGTGCGAATTCGACCCAGGGGGTAATCAGCATCATCACCCGGGATGCGGGTGCGATGGATGGGAAAAGCGTTTCGTATACGCGCGGTGACAAGGGCATCAACGACGTGGAGGCGCGTTTTGGCAAACGTGGCGATGCCTATGACTACCGAATGACATTGGCCTATACTGCGGACAATGGTTATGACAATCTCACCACGCCGCCCAATGGCTATACGCTCGCAACGTTCAAGGCGCCCGGGCTCTTAAACAACAGCAATGACAGCAATCAGGCGCGCCTCTTCAATTATCGCGGGGATTATCATCCCAATGGCATCGATCGCTATGACATACAGTTTGGCTTCAATCATGATGTGCAGGGAGTCGGGTTCAGTGACAAGAATCCTGGACCTAGCAACAGCTACCTAGGCACGAATGGGGATCCTTTCCATAACCTGATTAGCAATTCGGATTTCGTGCAGCTGGGATGGGTGCGTCAGTTGGAACAAGGTGCTGAATTGTCGCTGCGCTATTCCCATACAAGGCAGGACCAGTCCGAGGCCTTGCCCGTTTACCTGGTCGGCGTGTATTACCCCGGCCCTGTCGTCCAGTCCTTGCAGACCAGCCGCGATGAAATCGAAGTGCAGCACATATTGCCGCTTACAGACACCAACCGCCTGGTGTACGGGGCAGCTTATCAGATAGACAGAGCGGGCGGCCAGAGTGCGATGCCGCCGATTTCGCTGTATTACTCGTCCTCTTATGTCTACAACGAGTATAGGCTGTTCGCGCACGACGAGTGGCGCATTGCGCCAAAGTGGCTGCTCAATCTCGGCAGCATGTTCGAGAAGAATGACCTGGGGCAGTTCAACTCTTCCCCGCGCATTGCATTGAATTACCATGTCACGCCAAAACAGACCCTGCGCATGGGCGTATCGGTCGCTTACCGGACACCTTCAATGGCCGAGACCAGTTATCCCATGATACAGCCGGGTGCCTTGATCATTCCAGCCCAGACGGTGAATTCTCCCGGTTTGCAGCCTGAAAAAC
This sequence comes from Pseudomonadota bacterium, assembly GCA_021787435.1. Lineage (GTDB taxonomy): Bacteria > Pseudomonadota > Gammaproteobacteria > Burkholderiales > Gallionellaceae > Gallionella. The sequence goes on from JAJYLY010000011.1 coordinate 69,979, forward strand.
TGGTCTCCCACGAAATCGGCTATCTGGGCGAATTTCCAGACTGGGCAAGCACAGTCGATCTCAGGCTGTATAGAGATCAGTTGAGCAACGGGATCTATCCTTCCTCCACGGCAAAAAGTTTCGTGAACGGGATGTCCGGCGAATACCATGGATTAGAGGCAGCGGTAAAACATGAATTCGATCCAGACAACAGCGTGACGGTGAACTTTGCGCACGCGTGGGCGGCCAGCAACGGCGTGCTTCTGGCAGCTGGAGGGCAGAAAGTCATGGCATCTTCGGATCCTTTAAACAGCGATATTCTCGGTGCGAGCATCCCGCAAAACAGCGCCAGCCTGCTATACATGCTGCGCCTGCCGCTTGATTATTCGTTCAGCACGGCCGCGTATTATCAGAGTGCGATGCAACCCTTCGACCGTGGCGCCATCGATTATCAGCCGATACAGCGCCGCGTGGATGTGCGCATTGCTAGAACCTTCAACGTAACTGCAGGTGTGAAGGGGGACGTGGCGCTGGTGCTGCAGAACCTGCTCAATCAGGCATATACCGAATACATCGCCAGCAACCTCTTCAACCGGCGCGGCTATGTCATGCTGACGGTAAACTGGTGATATGGCGCAGGCCAAAAAAATACTGGCCTTTGTTTTCCTTCTGCTGTGCGGAATTGCACATGCTAAAGAGTTGCGCGTGCTGATGGTGTTGAGCGACAGCACACCGCTTTATCTAAATTTTGCCAAGAGCTTCAGTCAGAATCTGTCCACGGATATTCGTTTTGATCTGATTCAGCACGCTGAGGATTTCAATGCGCAAAAAACCGACTTGATCGTGAGCGTCGGCGTCAGGGCAGCATACCGGGTGGCTGAAAAAACCTCGCAACCCTTGCTTGCTGCGATGATACCGAGCAAGACCTATGCGGATTTGCGCACATTGAAGCAAGGTGCGATTTCCGCGATCTATCTTGATCAGCCATGGCGCAGGCAGGCTAATTTACTGCACGTTGTATTGCCTGAGCGAAAAAGGATAGGGGTGCTGTATTCGGCAAGCCTTGATATTCCCGCGATGCGCAGAGAGCTTGCCCTTTACCATGATACCTTGATCGCAAGGCATCTAAGCGGCGGGGATACGCTGTCTGCTGATCTGGATGATGTGCTGGTTGAGAGCGATGTGCTACTCGCGGTGCCGGATAACGAAATTTACAATGCCAACAGCATACGCAATATCCTCCTGTCCAGTTACCGGCGCGGCATTCCGTTAGTCGGGGTTTCAGAGGCCTATGTCAGGGCGGGCGCATTGTGCGCGATTTTTTCCACACCTGAACAACTGGCAGTACAGGCAGTCAGCGCAACTATTACATACGCCAGAACGGGAAAATTGCCAGAGGTACAGTTTCCTGTCCAGTACAGCATCGCCGTCAACCGTACGGTGGCCAGGGCTTTCGGGCTGGTCATCGAGCCGGACGATGCCATCCTTCTTCAGATCAGAAAATTATCAGGGAGTTTGCGATGATGAGAAAAAAATTCAGCATACGCACGCATGTCATCTGGTTTACGCTGATGCCGTTGATGGTCATGGTGATCCTGCTTGAAGCCTTCCTGCTCCATGACCGATACGCTGATCTGGATAGCAACCTGATCACTAGGGGGCAACAGCTTGCCCGTCAATTGACTGTCAGCAGCGAATACGGGGTATTTTCCGGAAACCGCATGTTTCTGGACGGGGTGGCTAAGAGTGCGATGCAGGAACCGGATGTCAGGGGGATCGCGCTGATTAACACGGATCAGCAGGCGATCGTCAAGGCTGGCGAGATATCGAATGTCGGCAACGAGTTGAGCCTAGTGAACGCACAGACCCCGATATACGATAACGGAAATTTGCTGCTGCTGTATCGCCCTATCCTTGCCAGCCGGATCGATCTGAACGAGCCGGATGCCAGGCCTGTAATTGAGCAGGAAGGGGCGGTGGTGCTGGAAATGAGCCGGGATACAACGCGCAAGCAGAAGCAGCACCTGTTGCAGTTTACGTTGCTGATGACGGTATTCTTCTTGCTGTTGACACTGTATCTGGTGCAGATTGCTACGCGCCGCATTATTTTGCCGATCACCAACCTGAGCCAGGCAATACATTCAATAGGCGAAGGACATCTCGACACGCGCGTGATAGAGGAAACCGACATACGCGAATTCTGTGTCCTGTCGCGCGGCATCAACCAGATGACAGCTGATTTGCAGCACGAGAGGACTATCCTGCAAAGTCGCATCAAGGAGGCAACCAATCAGTTGCATGAGCTGGCTTTTTACGACACGCTGACGCGCCTGCCCAACCGGCGATTGCTGATCGACAGGCTGGCGCAGGCCCTGTCAGCCTGTGCGCGAGGCGGCTACCACGGCGCTTTGCTGTTCATCGACCTTGATAATTTTAAGCCGCTCAATGACCAGTTCGGCCATGCAGTCGGCGATCTGCTGCTGATCGAGGCAGCGCGCAGAATCAGCAGCTGTCTGCGCGAGGAGGATACGGTCGCAAGATTCGGCGGCGATGAATTCGTCGTGATGCTGGGACGCCTCGATGCCGATTATGCACATTCACTTAGTCTTGCGCGCGGGGTTGCAGAAAAAATCCGCACGGTATTGGCGGAAAGTTATTTCCTGAGCAGTCAGTTGCAGGGGCAGGAGGGAACATTGATTGAACACCGTTGCACATCAAGCATCGGCGTCATGCTGTTCATTGATCATTGCGGTAACCAGGATGAGCTTCTGCATTGCGCCGATGCGGCGATGTATCAGGCCAAAAAGGAAGGCCGCAACCGGATCTGTTTTTATCAGCACATCATGATGTTTGAACCTAAGGAAAAATGACTGTGATCTGCCGTGGTATGACAGGATGAAAGCTGTGCAGATATACTGGAATTTCTCGATGGCAGGCTTGTCGCTTCTGATCGCAATGATGGGTTTTTATGCGGCTTGGACCCATGCGCTGCGCATGCGCAAGCATTCCGGCCATGTGGCTGTGCTTTGGATGCTGACCGGCAGTTTTTCGCTGGGCTTGTCAGTCTGGTCATTGCATGTGACTGGCATGAGCTCATCTGTCTCCTTTGACAGCACGATGCTCTCCGCCTTACCTGTGATGCTGGCTTCCCTGTCTGGCTTTTTACTGATGAGGGCAATCAGCGCGCTGCGCATCGTTTTAGCAGCATTGTTGATGCTCGCCGGCATCAGTTTGATGCATTACCTCTCTTCGGCAGGGTCAGGTAGCGGGATGTCTGAGATCGAATCGCGCACCTTGTCCCTGCTTGTTTCAGCAGGGGCGTTTTGCTGGTTTGCGTGCGCTATTCTGGTCAGCTTCTACGACAGGCGCATCGCAGTGCAAAATGCAGGCAAGCTGGAGGCGGTGGAACAGGAATATTTGCACAGGATGTCACATGCTGAACAGCAGGCGCGCCAGATGACCGACTACCTGCGCGAGAGTGAGATGCGCATGCGCATGACGCTGAGATATTCGCCCGATGCAGTATTCATCTGCAAACGGGACGGCTCCATCGTCTATGTCAATGACACCGTGATCAAGCTCCTAGGCTATAGCCGAAAAAACCTGTATGGCATGACCGTGTTTGATCTGGTGCCGGCTGACTGGCAGGATCGTTATCGGCAGGCAGCTAAGGAAATACTTGCCGACCATGATCGCCATGTGAAGGAGATACGTCTGGTCAGGAAGGACGGCGCGAAGATACCGATGGAATTGAATGCGGTGATGTTGCCAGACGGCAGAATTTATGGCTCGTGCCGGGACATCACTGAGCGCAAGCTCGCCCAGCGCGCACTGCAGGATACGCAGGGAAATATGCAGCGCCTGCTCGATTCTGTCGCAGAGGGCATTTATGGCGTGGACAACGATGGCGTTTGTACCTTCGTGAATGCAGCCTTTCTGCGCATACTGGGCTATACCGATGCAAGCGAGATTGTTGGCAAAATTACGCATGATCTGATCCATCACTCTCATGCCGATGGCAGTCCTTATCCTGTCGAGACATGCAAGGTGTATCAGGCGTTCATAAAGCGGCAAGACAATCATGTTGACGACGAAGTGTTTTGGCGCCGCGATGGCACTGCGGTTTGTGTCGAATACTGGTCTCACCCTATCATAAAAAACGGCCAGGTTCTGGGTGCGGTGGCCACCTTTCTGGATATCACAGAGCGAAAATCCGCTGAGCAGAAGATACATCAGTTGGCTTTCTTCGATGCATTGACGGGCCTGCCCAACCGGCGCCTGTTGCTGGACAGGTTGAATCAGGCAGTTGCCTCCAGCGATAGGAATAACTGTTATGCCGCGCTGATGTTTCTTGATCTGGATGACTTCAAGAAGCTTAACGACAGCCGTGGCCATGACATGGGGGATATGCTGCTGGTCGAGGTGGCCCGCCGGCTGCAGGCTTGCGTGAGAGAGGGCGACAGCGTTGCGCGCATAGGCGGTGACGAGTTCGTGGTGGTGCTTGAGATGTTGAGCACACATGTGAACGTGGCGGTGTTGCAGGCCGAGCTCGTGGGAGAAAAGATACGCGCCGCGTTGAATGTGCCCTACGAGCTCAATCAATATGCGTATCATACGACCCCTAGCATCGGCATCGTGCTGTTTCGCGGCCGTGAGGAGAATATCGACGACCTGCTCAAATTTGCCGACATGGCGATGTATCAGGCCAAGGCGGCGGGGCGCAATGCGATACGCTTTTACGACCCGGACATGCAGGCAACCCTGGAGGCGCGTGTAGTGATGGAGACGGAATTGCGCAGTGCGTTAAGAGAGTCTCAATTCCGTCTCTATTATCAGATGCAGGTCGACAACAAACGCAGACCTATAGGTGCGGAAGTGCTTTTGCGCTGGGTTCATCCTGAACGCGGTCTGATCTCGCCTTTGCATTTCATTCCCTTGTGCGAACAGACTAACTTGATATTACCGCTGGGATTGTGGGTGCTTGAGCGCGCCTGTGAGCAGCTCAGAATCTGGCAAGACGATGCGTTGACCCGCGATCTGGTACTGGCGGTGAATGTCAGCGCAACGCAGTTCCGCCAGGCTGATTTTGTGGCAGAAGTAGCGCGAGTGCTTAATGAATCTGGCGCTGACCCATCACGGTTGAAGCTCGAACTGACCGAAAGCATCGTGCTGGAGCAGGTCGAAGAAACGATACTGAAGATGCGCGAGATCAACAGGTTGGGTGTGGGTTTTTCGATGGATGACTTCGGTACGGGTTATTCTTCGTTGCAGTATCTGAAACGCCTGCCGCTGGATCAAATCAAGATCGATCAGTCATTTGTGCGCGACATTGCGACTGACCCCAACGATGCGGCCATCGTGCAGACTGTGATTGCGATGACTGAGGCGATGGGGCTGACGGTGATTGCCGAAGGCGTGGAAACTTTGGCGCAGTTCGAGTTTCTCGACTTGCGTGGCTGCAACGCGTTTCAGGGATATCTGTTCAGCGAGCCTGTACCCATCGAGGCGCTTGAAGATCTGTTAGCCAGTATGGACAAGGGTTAAAGCGAAACAGCACCCTCTTCAACAACATCCACCGTAGCTGAAACGTAGCCAATTGCATCCAGTTTCCTGGCCGCTGCAGCCAAATGAGCAGACGATAAATGTGCATACCGTTCAACCATCCGACTGCTGGACCAGCCACCCAGATGCTGCACTTCAAAAACAGTCACACCGTTTTGTATCGCCCAACTTGCCCAGGTGTGCCGTAAATCGTGCCAGCGGAAATCCTTGATGCCAGCCCTCATTAACGCATTACGCCAGACCCGCCCGTTTGCCCTGGCAATACGTTTGCCATTTTTGGTAAAAACCAGTGTCGGATGCTTGCCGATCTGTTTGGTCAATACGGCCAAAGCTTGCGCATTCAGCGGAATGGACAGGGCTTTACCGTTCTTGCTGTCACTTGCAGAAACCCAGACATGCGCCGCCTTTAAATCCACCTGAGACCATTCCAGCTTGAGTACATTGCTGTAACGAAGTCCACAGGACAGGGTAAAAACAACCATGTCTTGCAAGTGTTCAGGCAACTCTTTCAGCAAGCGCTGAACCTCTGCAATCGTTAAAAAGCGTGTGCGACCTTGAGGCTCCTTGAACATGGTAATTCTTGGGGCCTTGTCCAGCCACTCCCAGCTCACTGCCCGATTTAGTACAGATCGAACAAAAGACAGATAACGGTTGGCAGTGCTTTTTGAATTACCCTTCAGCTTCGCCTGCCTGATTTCATCAATCACAGAAACAGTAATCTCATTTAACGACAAATGACCCAGGTAAGGATCCAACCAGACAAGCTTCATCTTGTCATGCTCGTGAGTACGCTTATCACTGGTTTCCTGCAAAAAGCGGACTACTGTTTCCTTCCAGGATCGAACGGGCTTCGCCCCCAGCTTTTTTTGCTGCCAAAGCTCGGCTTTCAGCTTGTCGTGAAACTCCTGTGCCTGCTGCTTTACGGTAGTCCCAGTGCTTCTTTGTACAACCTGTCCACCGATCGATATTTTGACCCAGTAGACTTGTGAGTCTTTTCGTTTGTAGAGCGACATGATAAATCTCCTATCGAATCGCCCTGCACTACCTGCGGACGATATTTTGCTCTTATGTGTGCAAGCAGGTCAACGTCGATAAACACCCACGCCCTGCCGACCTTGGCGGCAGGCACTTTCCCGGCACGTGCAAGCTTGAGCAGCGTCTGCTCATGCACGTGCAGGAATGCAGCGGCTTGCGCAAGGTTGAGCGTGTTTGGGGTATCCATGAGCGAGGCTGTCTGAATGTTTAATCAGCAGCCGTGTGGTTGCCAGTATCCGGCGTGCGCTCACGCAATACCGGCGTTGCCCGATTCGCCTTTACCGGAGGTCGCGCTGATTTCTCAGAGAGCGATGAGATGAGTTCTGACAGCCGGCATCCGCGATTTTCAAGACGGCGCGTATAACCATGATGCGGAAGTTCAGGCATGGGATCATTTTTTGCGCGCCGACGTTTCCATTCAGACTGAATGAGGTCGTTCAGTTTTTTTACTTGCTGACGCACCAGCGCAAATCCCGGTGAGCGGCTGATGGACTGGATGAGTTGCCGCAAGTCCATGTCTTGCTTGTTCCTGATGGCCTGCACAATTGATTCGCGGATAAGGTCATACTGTTTTTGGGTATAGCGCCATGTCCATGCGGGTTTCTTTGAGCCTTTTCGGGTGTGGCGAACCAGTTCGTATCCGGTGATGACTATCTTGTCGGTGAACGCATTGCGCCATTTCTGGCCGGACTGATCAGGCTTGGTGCCGAGCTGAAAGAGCAACACCCAGGTCAGGTGGTCATCGCCAGCTTGGTGAAGGAACAACAGCCTTGCGTTTGCCTCACCGTCTTTTTTGGCTCGACAAGCTTGCAGCTTGCTTCGCCAAGTATGAAACTGATTTTCAAACTTATGCGCAAGGAACCCAGCCTTGCTCAAAGGGATCGTGCCCATAATGTACTGCGTATGCCCTGCGCGCACTATGTCTGCGATGCGCTGCATGAAGGGCGTTTTGTAAGTAAACACAAATGGGTTGCTGTAATTGATTGCGCTTGATTTTTCCATCCAAAATCTCCGGTGGTGTTTGCCGGATTAAATTGAAAAAAATCACATTGGTCAATCATATATATCTGTTTATTAACGCAAAAATATAGTTATACCAAAATCATCCCCCACCCACCAATCCCCTGGCACTTGGGGGAAGGGGACGGGATGCGAATCCGTCCAGCCGCATCGGGGTGCTTGCGCAGAAATGCCGGCCACGTTGAGTGATGTGCTGCAAAGAATAAGAAGAATTGATGCGCGCATGCGCGCGCAAAATAATGATGTGCGCGGAAAAAACGGAGAAATTTGCAGATCAAATTGAGCGCGAAATTCGGGTTTGAAACCAAATAAAAAGGAAGTTGAGCAAAGCGAAACTTAACATATAGAGATTCCAGTTAATTGCTTGCAATTAACAAAAATACAGCTAAGATCATGGCGTTGCACAAATGGCCGCCAAGCCAATCAACTCGACACACGCCGGGGCGGACGCCCCAACACCCTACGATTGCCAAGTCGTAGGTACTCATGACGTAGCCGGATGCACGTAATGGTGCTCGTCCGGTTGCAACAGGCGCTGGAGGTTTACAACCTCTCTTCGACCTAATCCGCACGATGATAAATCGTGAGATTGGGCGACAAGGAAACGGGAACCCTGGCAACAGGTGTTTACCTGATCACTCTGAAAATCGGTATGAAGTCCGGTCAACGGCTCGGTGCGAAGCCCGCAAGGGATAAGTTCGAGACGTCTGCCACCCGCGTGGGCTTATTGTTGAAGAAATGAGACGGGGGCTGAAGGAGAAATTTTGACAGCCCGGCACCATGCGAAAGCATGGGTCTATGTACAGCTTAAGCGTGTAATTGCACCCTCTGTGGGTGCATGGTGGAATTTGTGATGCCGCAGTGTATCAGTAGCTATTTTTTTTGTTGTTGGTAGGGGAGCGTCTTGGGAATCTCAAGCCCCCGAAACCTGATGATGGTTGTATTTCATCAGGGTAAGCGTAGCGGTAATCCCCCCTGAAATTAGTTGCAG
>JAJYLY010000012.1 GCA_021787435.1 Pseudomonadota bacterium
TTATGGCACACGCGCCAAATGGCTTCTTGCCCATCCTGAACCAGGGCGAACTGGCAGTCTTGTACTGCTTCGTATTCCTCTATTTTTCGTTTGCCGGGGCCGGCGCCTACAGCATAGATGCGATGCGAAACAAGTTCGAATAACCACCTTAGTCAGCAAAACATCTAGAGGCCAAGGCATCATGAACAATTTGCAAAACCATATCGGTCCACTGCAGCAAAACGAGTCCTTTGAATTATCTTTTCGCCAGCGACTACCACAGCCTGTCCATCCGAAAGCCTGCGTGGTGTTGCTGCATGGAGTCGGCGGCTCCGAGATGAATCTTGCCGATCTCGCGCTGGGGATCGACCCTGATATTCTGGTCGTGCTGCCACGTGCGCCGCTACAATTTGCACTGGGACAGTTTGGCTGGTTTCGGGTTGCCTTCACTGCCAACGGGCCCAGCATCGAGGAAAACGAAGCCGAACAAAGTCGCCAGACATTGATCCGATTCTTAGAACAGTTGCAGTTGGCTTACGGCATTTCACCTCAGAACACGGTGATTGCCGGTTTCAGCCAAGGCGGCATCCTCAGCGCCAGCGTAGCATTGAGCGCCCCAGAGCATGTGGCTGCCTTTGCCATCCTGTCAGGACGCATATTGCCCGAACTCGGGCCTCATCTTGCAGACAAATCCCTGCTGGCAAGCCTTCGCAGTTTTATCGGCCATGGCGAGTACGACACAACGTTGCCGGTGATGTGGGCTCATCGTTCCGATCAATTGCTTGGCGAACTGGGAGTGTCTCACCTGACCCGCCTATACCCGGCAGCTCATGGAATCAGTGCGGCCATGCAATCGGACTTTCTGGAGTGGCTCCATGGTTTTTTACCTGAACATTGATATGGAGACAAAAATCCTTGAGCAATATGAAGCAATCAGACCAGGCATTCCAGACGGCATGCCTGTCACAGTGCTTCACATCGGCGAACAACAAACCGTTGTTGCCACAGGTACGGGCGCAGAACCCAGTGCGGTTTTTAAACTCACCATCGGATCGCAAAAAACAGCTGCCGAGCATTTCAGGCATCATCCGCCAACACCCGCAGAGATTGAAAATGCCATCGCAGCCGTCGAAGATGAAATAGCGCGTGTGAGATCGGCAACCCCAGCCGCGCTTCTCACCCAGGATGAAGCCATACGCAGGATCGCGCGGATTGCAGGACTGCCGGATCAACCGGAATTGATCCTGAGCCGCGATGTGGTAGAGAAAATCTTTGAACATCTGTTTGCAGCAACACTTGGCAGACAAATGGCCAGCGAAAGCCCCGCCTTTTTATCGACTGTTTTGATTCTGCGTGAATTCATGCATCACAAGCAGTTTTCATCGATTTCGATCAGGCCATCAGACGCTTTCAACGCCTGATTCTCGCCTTCAAGACATTCCGCCAGGCAATCGCACACTGCTTTGCGGCGAAAGCCGCTGAAATGCCCGCCCCATTTAGGTATAATTTGGCAGCTGTATCCATCAAATACCTGAAGCAAGGTTAAACCTTGCATCCTGAAGAAAGCGAGAACCTAACTTGAACCCAGACAGCCCATCCCTTTCCTACCGCGATGCCGGTGTAGACATCGATGCCGGCGACCAGCTGGTCGAAAACATAAAGCCCTATGCGAAACGTACCATGCGTCCCGAAGTGCTATCCGGCATCGGCGGTTTCGGTGGGCTTGTGGAAATCAGCAAGAAGTACAAGGAGCCGGTGCTGGTGTCCGGCACGGACGGCGTAGGCACCAAATTGAAGCTTGCCTTCGAGCTTAACATCCACGACACGGTCGGCATCGATCTGGTCGGCATGAGCGTGAACGACATCCTTGTGCAGGGCGCAGAGCCACTGTTCTTTCTGGATTATTTTGCCTGCGGCAAGCTCGACGTGCCCAATGCGACTGAAGTCATCAAGGGCATTGCAGCGGGTTGCGAACAGGCAGGTTGCGCGCTGATCGGCGGCGAAACTGCCGAGATGCCAGGCATGTATCCTGTCGGCGAATACGACCTGGCAGGCTTCGCGGTGGGTGTAGTGGAAAAGGCCAGCATCATCACGGGAAGCAGCATTGTGCCGGGCGACGTGGTGCTGGGCATGGCGTCCAATGGCGCGCATTCCAACGGCTATTCCCTGGTGCGCAGGATCATAGAGCGCAGCAAACCCGATCTTTCAGCCCCTTTCGACGGTTCGCGCACACTGGCAGAAGCGATCATGGCCCCCACCCGCATCTATGTGAAGCCGCTGTTAGCGCTAATGCAGGATCTCACCATCAAGGGCATGGCGCATATCACGGGCGGCGGCATCACCGAAAACGTGCCGCGCGTTTTGCCCGACAACGTGGTGGCAGACATCGAAAGCGCCTTCTGGGAGATGCCGAGGCTCTTCCGCTGGCTTCAGGAACAAGGCAATGTGGCCATGCAAGAAATGTACCGCACGTTCAACTGCGGCATCGGCATGGTATTGATCGTAGACAGCAAAGATGCAGACCTGGCAATCCGCCAGCTTGAGGCTGCAGGAGAATCCGTCATGCGCATCGGCGCAATACGTGCAAGATCCGGCACAGAGCATCAGACGCAGGTGAAATAAAAACGGTACGTCGTCAGCAGTGAGTTGAAAATGCAAAAGACCTTCCTCCACTCACCACTTACCGCTCACTATATTTCCATATCTATCACATGAAGAACATCGTCATACTCATCTCGGGACGCGGCAGCAACATGCAGGCGTTGCTTAATGACCAACTAAATTGCAACATCAAGGCGGTGATCAGCAGCCGGACGGATGCGGCCGGCCTCGATTTTGCGAAGGGAAAGGGCATACCCGTTGCGGTCGTCGCCAACAGGGATCATCCGGATCGCGAGCATTTCGATGCCGCGCTGTTGCGCGAGATAGACCGTTTCGATCCCGACTTCGTGATACTCGCTGGCTTCATGCGCATACTCACCGAGAAATTCGTGATGCACTACAAAGGCCGGCTCATCAACATCCATCCCTCTCTGCTGCCCGCCTATCCCGGAATACATACGCATGCGCGGGCGCTTGCCGATGGCGTCAAGATTCATGGCTGCACCGTGCATTTCGTCACCCCGAATCTCGACCATGGCCCCATCATCATACAGGCCGCCGTGCCGGTGCTGGATAATGACACCGAACAGAGTCTATCTTCCCGCGTACTGCATGAGGAACACCGCATCTATCCACAGGCGGTGCGCTGGCTCTGTTCTGGCAAGGTCAGACTCGGTATGGATGGGAAGGTCATCAGCGGCAGCAGCAGCAACCCGCAAGGTTCGAGTCTGATTTCACCTTCACTGGAGGTCACATGAAATTGTTCGCGCTATTGTTCACCTTTCTTGCAGGTACAGCCTATGCCGCCCCAGACAGTGTGCAGGCCAGCTACGATGTCATGATAGCCGGCATGAAGGTCGGCCAGATGAATGAAAGCTATACTCGCAAGGGTGACCATTATGTACTTTCCAGCATTACCACCCCCCAAGGCATCTTGGCTGTATTGAAACCTGGCAGGATAATGAGCACCAGCGAGGGATTGATCGACAGCAATGGTCTACGCCCGGAGGCGTTCGATCAGGTCCGCGAGAACGATGTGAACAGAAACAGCCATGCGCAATTCGACTGGAATGCAAAAAAAATCACTCTGACGCACCAGGATCAAAAGACGCAGCTTCCATTACCCGAGGGCACGCAGGACCGCTTGAGCGCAATGTACCAGTTCATGTTTCTGAATGTCGACAAGCTCTCCTCGCTCGACTTCGCGATGACCGATGGCAACAAACTGGACAGCTATCACTATGCCGTCGGTTCGCGACAGAAGCTGGATACGGGCGCGGGACCATGTGACAGCGTGTATCTGGACAACCAAGCCAAGACAGGCGAGAGCCGCACCGAGATATGGGTTTCGACCAAAAACAGGCTGCCCTGCAAGATGGTCATCACCGATGCCCACGGTGAACAGGTCACGCAGCTATTGAGCAGTCTTCACATCACGCCGTGAAACGGCCGTGCCTCATTACCTGAGACATCCAGCCGGACGTATCGCACTGGCGATCGTACTTTCGCTGCTCTTGCATGCGGTCCTGCTGTTCGGCCCAAGGTTGATGGTGCCTCCACCCGTTGCGATGCCGCCGCTGACCGCGAGACTTGAACCCTTGCCTGCAGCAAAACCTACACCCGTTAAAAAGACTGCGCATAAACCGCGCATTCACGCCAAACCCAAGCCTACCGCTGAAATCACGACAGCAAAAACTATACTAATCCCCGGTGCAAGCAATACAACGCCAGAACAGACCGCAGATACAGTGCCCATTCAAACACCCGCCGTACAGGAAGTGCAGCCTGCCATCGCTCCCCCTGCCGAAGCTGCACCGCTTCACCCGTTGCCGAGGCACGCCGAATTGACCTTCGTCGTTTACATGGGCACCGATCTGCGCATAGGAGAAGTTCGCCATCGTCTGGACATCGATGACAACAAACATTACACCCTGCAGGTGGGCATCAATACCACGGGGCTTGCCCGTCTTTTCAAGACTTTCGCCATGCGCCAGCAGAGCAAAGGCGCCATCACGGCGCAAGGAATACGTCCCGACAAATACAGCGAAGACAAAGTCACTTCAAAAGGAACAGAAACCTCAAGCGCCGAATTTGACTGGCAGGACAGACTGCTCAAGTTTTCCAGCGGCAACAGCGTGCCACTGCCTGAAGGGACCCAGGACATCCTGAGCGTGTTGTATCAGTTCTCGCAGATGCCGCTGGATCAGGAGAAGCTTGCCATGCATGTGAGCAACGGGAAAAAGCTCGAAAGCTATGAGGTCGAAATCGGACCCGAGGAAAACGTCCAGACCCACATGGGCCTGTTGCGCGCCATTCTACTGCGCAAGATTCACGGACCAAACGAGGAAGGGCTGAAAATCTGGCTGGGTCTGGAATACCGTCTCCTGCCCATCAAGGTCCAGCAACTCGACAAGAAGGACAGAGTCATTGGCGAGATCGACATATCCGAAATCCGGGTATCAGACGAATAGGAACGAGGATTAAGGATTGGGTTAAAAACAGAGCTGCGGTTTTTTGAACTCTCGATCTTCAATCCACTATACTCAATCCTGTTTCAACTTCCCTGTTAAACTTCACATCTGAACTTCGATATAAGAATTGTCATGCTGATCACCGAATACCGACTGGACTTGGTCATCCTCGCGCTACGCACCATATTGCCGCTGGAACATCCTGCGGACACCGCGTTGCGCTATTTTTTCAAGAACGAGCGCATCGGCTCGAGGGAGCGCGCGCTTATCGCCGAGACCGTGTTCGGCGTGTTGCGCCACCGCCTACTGCTGGAAATCGCATGTCAGGGAAATGCCACGCCGCGCCGCCTAGCGCTGGCTTATCTCGTCAAATTTGGCGGCTACAACCTGCGCGAAATCGAACCCGTGTTAAAGCGCGACGAAAAAGACTGGCTTGCGATTGCCAAGGGTACCAAATATGACGATCAACCGCTTTCAATACAGGCCGAGCTGCCCGACTGGATCGTCGGCAAGATGCGCGCCTCTTATTCTGACGAGGAAATCCTCACGATAGGCCGCGCAATGCAGCAGGCCGCACCGCTGGACATACGCGTCAACACGCTGATGGCTAAACGCGAAGAAGTGCTGCAACAACTGCAGGAACAAAAAATCGAAGCTGTCGCAACGCCCTATTCCCCGGTCGGCATCAGACTCATGGAAAAGATTCCGCTCAACAAGGATGCGCTTTTCACGACGGGGAAAGTCGAAGTGCAGGATGAAGGCAGCCAGCTGCTGGGATTTTTACTGGCACCCAAGCGCAACGACATGGTGGTGGATTTCTGCGCCGGTGCAGGCGGCAAGACGCTCATGCTCTCAGCTTTGATGAATTCGCAGGGCCGCCTTTATGCGATGGACATCTCCGAGAAGCGCTTGGCCAACCTCAAACCGAGATTAAAGCGCTCAGGTGCATCCAACATCCAGCCCATGCTGATCGCGCACGAAAATGATCTCAAGGTCAAGCGACTTTCCGGCAAAATAGACCGCGTGCTGGTGGATGCCCCCTGCAGCGGTCTTGGCACACTGCGCCGCAACCCCGATCTGAAATTCCGCCAGTCCGAAAAAAGTATAGAGGAACTCAATCATAAGCAGGCCGCGATTCTGAATTCAGCCAGCCGCCTGCTGAAAAAAGGCGGACGGCTTGTGTATGCGACTTGCAGCATACTGTTTGATGAGAATCAGCACATCGTAGAATCATTTCTATCCTCGCATCCCGATTATGTGCTGCGCCCTGCTGGCGAAATCCTGCAACAGCAAAAGATTCCACTGGATATGGGCGACTACCTGGAACTGCGCCCCAACCTGCATGCCACGGATGGCTTCTTCGCTGCGGTTCTGGAACGCATATAGATTCTGTCGGAATACCTTACACTTTTCCAGTACCTATCGGCTATAAGTGCTGAAAAATGTCTATGGTTTCGCACATGACTCAGGCCAATCAGCAGAAATGATACATTTTTTGCACATGTAATATGGAAGACCAAAGCCCTAACGCTGTTTTGATCTTGCATGTCGGAAATTCTTACACACTTATCGGATGAATGAACTTCCCTTTTCAGAAAATTCCATGCACTTAACAGGTTGAGATTGATGGCGTGTTTTATGCTTAGCATTACTTATAAAGGCTTTTTCCAAAATAGGAGATTCATCATGAACACCTTTCGCCTGAGACTTTTGGGCACCGCGATGCTGACGTTCATCGTAATACACCAGGCCGATGCAAATGTCATTTTTCTGACCGGCAATCAACAATATACGAACGTGAACATCGTAGCTGATGTCAATGCGCTTTCTGTTGTCGGCGACATTGGGAATACCGGCATACAGATGACATTTGAAAACATGATAGGCCCTGATGGTTCAACACAGGTCACCATGCATGCCCAGCATGGCGTGGCCTTCGTGGAAAGCTATTATGATTACCAAAATTCCCTCCATACCGGTTTTTCTTCACTCACGCTGATGCCGCAGACAGGCTATAGCTTCACCGCGGGAGATTTCGCGCTGGATGAGATCAACAGCGGAGCAAACTCGGGCAGCGTGACTTTTAACACCATAGATCAGTTCGGCCATTCCAACACGGCGACTTTCTCGATGAGTGCAAACGGTCAAAATCAATATAACTTCTACACACTCAATGGGGAAAAGGTAACCAGCCTTGTGATCTCAACACCACTCACCTCGCTGTTGCAGGATATCAAGCAGGTGTCTGTAAACGTGGCGCCGATACCGGAGCCTGCCACACTTGCATTGATCGGACTCGGACTTGTCGGACTCGGATGGTCACGCCGCACCAGATCAAACTGACCGGATGTCGAATGCAAAACCCCGCCTCAAAGGCGGGAAGTTGAGTGCGAGTGGGGATTAATTTTGAGCTCGAAGTTCTACTTCGATCTGATCAAGCAGAATCTTTTGCCAATCCGGAGGGAAATTGAGCGGCGCAAGCACCGGCTTGCTAACGATCTCCACTTCCGTACTTGCAGCCGCAATCGGTTTGATGAAAACCGCAATTCTCTCACCCCAGCTCCACAGCGTGATGCCATGCGAGAGGATAAGCCGGCCATTGGTTTTGTCATTCTCAACGACGTCAAGCGACCTGTTTTTCGCGGCAGCGACCGTAGCGTTATATACAGGTTCATATGCATATGGGTAACTGCGGCTGACGCCTTGCCCTTTTGCTTCTTTCACAGTTTCGGTTGATGCACAGCCACTCGCAATCAAAGCCACAAATGCAACCATCAGAAATGAAATTTTCATGGTATCTCCCAAAGAAGCAAACGGATACCTGGCGACTGGATACAGCGGTATCAGCTTTCGCGCATTGTGCGCCGAGCGCCTAATCCCAGCAAGCTTGCTGCGCCAGCGATTTGCAGATTTCAGCAAACAAAGGCCGCGCTTCGACATTTTCCTGCATGCAACTGCGTTGCAATTCCCATAGCACTTCAGGGACAGGTGCCGTGCAGCGCGCCAGCAACTCTTCCAAAAGACAGGCAAAAGCGCGCACCTCGATGCGCCTTAGTTTATCTGCCTGTCTTCCAGCAGGAATAAATGAAGCTGCGCCAAAATCGCCAAGCACGCAATCTCGCCGCTTATCCCACATCAGGTTATGCGCATACACATCGCCATGCATGATGCCTTGTGCATGCAGGTGCTCCAACGCAGCAGCAACGCCGCGTGCGATCGCCAGCGCGCATTCCAAAGAAAAACCAGTTTCGGCAGAATAAATGTCGCGCGTACAGGATTCCAGACTGGGCGGCCCGGCAAGACTGGCGAAGCTTTCATCCACCAGAGGCATCACCAAACCCGAGGCATTTTCAGGATGACCGATTATTTTCCCTGTTGCTGAGATCAGGTTGGGATGAGTACCTGCCGCAAGGCAAGCAGCTTCTTCACTGCGCGGCAATCCATCGCTGGTCACCTCACCCTTGAAAAGCTTGACGGCAACCGGCATTACACCATCCGGCGCCTGCCAGTCTGCCTTGTGTATGACGCCGGACGCGCCTTCGCCCAGCTTGTGCTGCAAATCAAGCTCATGCCAGCTTATCTTACTGACTGCAAGCTTCGATGCCTTTTCAATTGCATCCGAAAAGGGATTGCCTGCATAGGCCAGCCACGAAAGACGCGGCAAGGAAAACAGCCAGTCTGGCAGCGCTTCTAAACGGTTCGCGGAGATACGCAGCAATTCCAACTGCTGGCATTCCGCCATCTCATCGGGCAAATGTTGCAACCGGTTGCCTGCCAGCATGAGTTTCTGCAATCGGCTGCACTGCCCTAACTGACCGGGCATTTCTTCGAGTTCATTGTCGGTGAGGATCAGCCAGCGCAGTGCAGCAGGCAGTGAACTTGCCGGCAAGTATTTTATCCTGTTGGCCTTGAAACCCACCATCTCCAGCCGCTGACAGTTCCCCAGCACCTCAGGCAGATGCGTAAAGTGGTTATCCGAACAGAAGATCACCCGCAACTTTGACAGGCGCGGCAGATCATTCGGCAGGTCAGTCAATGCATTTCCGGAGAGATTCAGTATCTCGAGTGAGTCTGCAAGATCATAAATCTCCTCGGGAAATTGCGTCAGGTTGAAGGATAAATCAAGCCGCCTGATGCCGGCCAACTTGCCACTTTTCAACTGCGAGAGTGTGTCCATCAAGGCACAAGGCCGGCAAGCCAGTGCGTATAAAGCTGTTCGGCGGCTTCATGCAGATGCGGCAGTTTTTCAGCTAACCGATGATGCATCTCATCCGGCGTCTGCACCGCAGGGCTGCCCATCGCAGCAGCGATTTCATCCGCGCCCACAACGCACCATGAAGAAATCATATCCGGCATCATCTCGACGTGGCATTGCAGCGCGAGGTGCTTTCCTATCGCATAGCCCTGATTGACGCAGTGCTCGCTCGAAAGTAGATGAATTGCGCCTTCAGGCAGAGCGAAAGTTTCACCATGCCAGTGAAAGGCATCGAAAGTTTTGATATCGCCGAACCAGCTGCGCGCGGTTTTATTGTCGGCAACCTGCACCTTGCCCCAGCCGATTTCCTTCACCTTGTTTTTCGACACCCCTGCGCCAAGCGCTTTCGACACGAGCTGGCCGCCCAGGCAATGGCCAAGCACAGGCACATTTCCCGAGACTGCCTTGCGGATCAGGTCAAGTTCCTGTCTTATCCAGAGCAGATCGTCATTAACGCTCATCGGCCCGCCCATGAATGCGAGGCCCGAGAAATCCGCTATCGACCGTGGTATCGCCTCCCCCATGTCGACTGTGATCAGCCGCCAAGGTATATGATGCTCATCCAGGAATTCGGCGAGGTATCCCGGACCTTCGGTGACTGCATGACGAAAAATGGCGACAGGGCGCATGGTGAATGCAGGATACAGGATTCAGCTAAAAGTCAGAAGTGGCGTACCGTGTTTACTTGATCCTGAATCCTGCGTCCTCAATCCTGTTTTTTATCCCGCTCGATCAGAGCATAGGCTGAATGGTTATGTATCGATTCAAAATTCTCCGACTCGACGACGTATGAATCGATGCGCTCGTCCGCATTGAGCACGGCAGCAACGTCGCGCACCATATCCTCGACAAACTTGGGATTGTCATAGGCGCGTTCGGTGACATACTTTTCGTCGGGACGCTTCAAAAGACCGTACAATTCGCAGGATGCCTGCTCTTCTGCGATGCGTACCACATCCTCGATCCACACAAAGCTGTTGGTACAAAGCGTGATCGTCACATGGGAACGCTGGTTGTGCGCGCCGCGATCGGATATCTTCTTCGAGCAGGGACAAAGACTGGTCACAGGAACCAGGACCTTCATCGTGATGCGTGCTCTGCCTTCCTTCATTTCTCCGACCAGCGTGACATCGTAGTCGAGCAGGCTCTGTACGCCGGATATCGGCGCAGTCTTGTTGACAAAATACGGAAATGTCATTTCGATATAGCCTGATTCCGCCTCCAGCCTCTCCACCATCTCGCGCAGTATGCTCTCGTAGGACTCCACGGAAATTTCGCGTTCATGCCGATTGAGAATCTCGACAAAGCGCGACATGTGTGTGCCCTTGAAATTGTGCGGCAGGTGCACATACATGTTGAAGGTCGCAATGGTGTGCTGCACACCGACGCTTTTGTCTCGCACCTTGACCGGATGGCGTATGCCTTTGATGCCGACACGGTTGATCGCGATCTGTCGCAAATCTGCCGAACTTTGCACATCGGCGATGGGTGTTGGTTTATTCATGATGCACTCTCTATCAATTTATGGTGAACGAGATTATAACCAATTCCGACAAAATTACTTGGTTATTTTTTGATTTATTGCAGCGGCAATGCCCGCGGCATTCAGACCGCAGTCAGCCAGCATCTGTGCTGACTCGCCCTGTTCAATGAATCTGTCCGGCAAACCCAGATGCAGCAATTCAATTCCAGAAAGGCATTCAGCAACCGCGCTGCCCGCGCCGCCTTGCACCACATTTTCCTCTATCGTGACCAGGAGCTCATGGGTGGCAGCCATACGCATGATAAGTTCAACATCCATGGGCTTGACGAAACGCATGTTCACCACTGTCGCATCAAGCAGCTCACCTGCTTCAAGCGCTGCCTTCAGCATCGAACCGAATGCCAGTATCGCTACCTTCTTTCCTTCCCGACGCACCTCGCCGCGTCCGACAGGCAATGCCTGCATCTCTTGCTGCACAAGAACCCCGGGCCCCATGCCGCGCGGATATCGCACAGCAACAGGCGAGTCGAGCGTGATCGCGGTGTACAGCATCTGCCTACATTCATTCTCGTCTGCTGGCGTCATCAGCGTGATATTTGGAATGCAGCGCATGAAAGACAAATCGAAGCTGCCCGCATGGGTCGCTCCATCCGCACCCACCAGCCCCCCGCGGTCTATCGCAAGCACTACAGGCAGACTCTGGATCGCGATATCGTGTATCAATTGGTCATAGGCGCGCTGCAGAAAAGTCGAATAGATCGCCACCACCGGCTTGTATCCATCGCAGGCAAGCCCTGCCGCAAAGGTTAGCGCATGCTGCTCGGCGATACCCACATCGAAATAGCGCTCGGGATATCTTGCTGCGAAATCGGTCAGGCCAGAGCCTTCACACATCGCCGGAGTGATGCCTACCACCCTCTCATCCCTCTTTGCGATATCGCAAAGCCATTGCCCGAATACCTGGGTATAAGTCGGCCGCACTACTTGTTTTTCGACAGCTGCGGCTATGCCCTGGTTTCTGTCGAACTTGCCCACGCCGTGATAAAGCAGGCAGTCTTCTTCCGCCAGCGCATAACCCTTGCCTTTTTGCGTGACCACATGCAGGAACTGCGGGCCTTCTAGCTTGCGTATATTGCTTAAGGTCTCAATCAGCGCATTCAGGTCATGCCCGTCGATAGGGCCAATATAGTTGAAACCGAATTCTTCGAACAAGGTGCTGGGTGTCACCATGCCCTTGACATGTTCCTCGGCACGCTTGGCAAACTCGAGAAACGGGCCCTTCAGCACCTTCTCGCTGCCGCGCCTCATCGCCGCATAAAATCGTCCTGACATCAGCCTTGCCAGATAATTGTTCAGCGCGCCGACCGGACGAGAAATGGACATGTCGTTGTCGTTCAAGATCACAAGGACATTGGCGTTCATAGCGCCTGCATTGTTCAGCGCCTCGAAAGCCATTCCTCCCGTCATCGCGCCATCGCCGATGATTGCCACCGCGCGCCTTGCAGCGCCCGACAGCTGCGCTGCAACCGCCATCCCCAAGGCTGCCGAGATCGACGTGCTTGAATGCCCGGTGCCGAAAGTGTCATAGGGGCTTTCCTCGCGCTTTGGGAAACCTGCGATCCCGCCAGCCATGCGCAAAGTTTTCATCGCATCTCGGCGACCTGTGAGTATCTTGTGTACATAAGTCTGGTGCCCGACGTCCCACACCAGCCTGTCTTCGGGCGTGTCATAGACGTAATGCAACGCAATGGTGAGTTCGACTGTACCGAGGTTGGAGGACAGATGACCGCCAGTCTTGCTGACTGATTCGATCAGAAACTCGCGCAATTCCCTTGCCAGCTGTGGCAATTGCTCGCGTTGCAACTTGCGCAGCTCTTCGGGATTGTTGACGGTGTTGAGCAATGAGTACATCAGAACTTTCTTAACACGATGAAATCGGCAAGTTCCCGCAGGCGCCCTGCCTCGGCGCCGAATTTCGCCAGTGCTTCCAGCGCTTCCTGATGCAAGTTCTTCGCCATCTCGCGCGCAGCATGAATGCCCATCAGCGTGACATAAGTCGGCTTGCCGTAGTCAGCATCCTTGCCCGCCGTCTTGCCGAGCGTTGCAGTGTCTTCGGATGCATCGAGCACATCGTCGACGACCTGAAATGCAAGCCCCACGCATTTTCCGAAGTGATCAAGCAGCGCCAACTGATCCGGGCTTACCTTGCCGCACTGCGCGCCCAAGAGCACCGCTGCGCGTATCAGCGCGCCGGTCTTGTGTATGTGCATGAATTCGAGTTCCGGCTGCAACAGTTGCTTGCCCACGCTCTCAAGGTCTATCGCCTGCCCGCCCGCCATGCCACGCGAACCGGAAGCTTCCGCAAGCAGCCTGATCATCCCGAGCTGCCGCACAGGCTCATCGCAAAGCGGATGCTCGGCCATCAACTGAAAGGCCAGCGTTTGCAGGCTGTCTCCGACCAGCAACGCCGTCGCCTCATCATATTGCACATGGCAGGTCGGCTTGCCGCGGCGCAATACATCGTCGTCCATGCAGGGCATATCGTCGTGCACCAAGGAATAGGCATGTATCAGTTCGACTGCGGCCGCCGCGATATTCACACGCGCAACATCCGCACCGGCAAATTCACCTGCCGCAAATGCCAGCAAGGGGCGTACGCGCTTGCCGCCATCCAGCACCGAGTAACGCATCGCCTGATGCAGGCGCTTGGGCGCTATGTCGGGTTGCGGCAGTGCATTGCGCAGCACATCCTCGAATCCGGATTGATGCGCCGTCATCCAGGCAGAAAAGTCCGCGCGCATCACGAAGCATCACCCGTGGACAAATCTTTCAGCACGCCCTCTTCCAGCACACGCACCTGCTGCTGCGCATCCTCAAGGCGTCCGCGGCAGAATGTCAGCAGCTCGGCGCCTCGTTTATATGCAGCCAGCGATTCTTCCAGTGACAGCTTCCCCGCTTCCATGTCCGCGACGATCTGTTCAAGCTCGGCCATCGCCGATTCGTAGCCCGCAGGCTTCTGGGATTTTCCGGTCATTTCGGTCTTCTGCAATAAATTCTGAAGCGTCATTTTACCCAACGCTTACTGTCAGGGCCAATTTTTGTTGCCCTTGCTGCTGATTTGGGGGAAAATCAGCCCCTTTACTGCAACGAACGAAGGATGATGTAGGTTTGTCCAATATCGCTAACCCAATCCAACTCGCACAGCTCAAGGTTCAACCGCCGCTTGCCTGGTATTTCGACCCCAAGGTACTGGAGCTTGAACAGCGCGTGTTGTTTGACAACGGTCCCGGCTATGTCGGCCATGAACTAATGGTGCCCAGCATGGGCGACTACCAGGTGCTGCGCAATGATGCACAGATGCTGGTGCGCAACAACAACGGCGTTGAGCTGCTTTCCAACATCTGCCGCCATCGTCAGGCCACCATGCTGACAGGCCGCGGCAATGCGCAGCACATCGTCTGTCCTCTGCATCGCTGGACCTACAAGACAGACGGCGAATTGCTGGGCGCACCACATTTCCCGGAAAACCCCTGCCTGCACCTTTCCAAGTCACCATTGCAAAACTGGAACGGCATGCTGTTCTCGGGCAAGCGCGACATCGCGAAGGATCTGGCCCATGTCGGCGTGATGAAAGACCTGGATTTTTCCGGCTACATGCTGGATCGCGTGCAGGTGG
Source organism: Pseudomonadota bacterium (assembly GCA_021787435.1). GTDB lineage: Bacteria > Pseudomonadota > Gammaproteobacteria > Burkholderiales > Gallionellaceae > Gallionella. The sequence goes on from JAJYLY010000012.1 coordinate 14,466, forward strand.
ATGAGTATGCCTTCAACTGGAAGACCTTCATCGAGGTCTACCTCGAAGACTACCACGTCGTGCCCTTTCATCCCGGGCTTGGCAATTTCGTGGACTGCGACGATCTGAAATGGGAGTTCGGCGAACAATACAGCGTACAGACGGTCGGCATCAGAAACGCATTGAAGCGCGTCGGAAGCCCCGCCTATGGAGATTGGCAGGAACAGGTGCTGCGCTACCACAACGGCAAGCTGCCCAAATACGGTGCGATCTGGCTGACCTATTACCCCAACATCATGGTCGAATGGTATCCCGGCACGCTGGTGATCAGCACACTGGTGCCGCGCGGCCCCGAGGCCTGCACTAACATCGTCGAATTCTATTACCTTGAAGACATCGTGCTGTTCGAACGAGAATATGTCGAGGCCGAACAGAAGGCATACAACGAAACCGCAGTCGAGGACGACATCATCTGCCTGCGCATGCATCAGGGGCGAAAATCGCTGTATCAGCGCGGCATCGAAGAGCACGGCCCATACCAGTCGCCCACCGAAGATGGCATGCTGCACTTTCACGAATATCTGCGCCGCAACCTTGCGCCACACCTGAAATGACGTATTCCGCTGGCGATATGCTAAGCTATCCGGAAAAGCCAAGGGAGGTAAAATGATCACCATCGAACAAACCGAAAACCTCGTCAATGCAGCCGTGATCGGCGAATTCACGCTTTCCGACCTGAAAGAATTCGAGGATCAGTCGCTATACAAGCTCGACTTCCCCGGCAAGCTCAACCTGCTGTTCGACCTGCGCGCGATGATAGGCTACACCATCGATGTCGCCTGGGAGGAAATCAAGTTCTTCGGACGCGAGCACAATCACGACTTCACAAAAATCGCCGTGGTCACCGACAGAAGGTGGCTCACCTGGCAGGCATGGATATCCCGCCTGTTCATCGACGCCGAAATCCGCGTCTTCACGGATTACGAGGAAGCTAACTCCTGGGTGCAAAGCTGACCTTCACCAAGGGATTTCGCGCCCCGCATAGTCCAGGAATTTTCCAGAATCAGACAGCCTCAAGTCGTCTATCACCTGCCTCATGCCGGATACGCTCTGCTCCGCGGTGATGGACGCATTGGGTCCGCCCATGTCCGTCCTGACCCAACCGGGATGAAAGACCACCGAAATGATGCCGACAGCCTTCAGGTCGATGGCAAGACTCTTGACCACCATGTTGAGCGCAGCCTTGCTGGAGCGATACAGATAGCTCCCCCCGCTGCTATTGTCCGAGACACTGCCCATGATGCTGCTCATGCTCACGATGCTTTTCATATTGCTACGCGAGACTTGCGCCGCAAACGCTTCGGCCATCTTGACCGGCGCCATCGTGTTGATGCGAAACACCCTGGCCCATTCATCGTAATCGGTATGTGAAAAACCCTTCGTATCGTTATCCGAATAGACGCCCGCGTTGTTGATCAAAAGGTCTATGGATTCATCGGCAAGTGCACTGGATAATTTTCCAATCTCTGCATGATCTTCGACATCGAGCCGCCATATTTGAATTCGCCCAGGATATTTCGCCGCCAACCCGTTAAGCTGAGTGGATGTTTCGGGATGACGAGTGCAGGCCAGAACATTCCAGCCGCTTGCCGCATACTGCCTTGAAAACTCCAGCCCTATCCCGCGGTTGGCGCCTGTGATCAATGTGGTATTCATTGCAGACCTCCTTCAAGTCGATCGAATAAACATTCTAACCCATCTCCCGGAGCACGATGCCGTGCTCTGAGCGCCACGATTTTTTTAACAACTTGCGCGAACTGCCCTATACTGTGATGTTCAATCTCAGTTGCGGCCGAATTCATCATGTTCAGGTTTTTGGAATCCCTCATACGCGGCACCCAAAGCCACGCGGCAGCAACGCCGCCTGGGAGCCTCATGACCTTTTACTGGCATTTCATCCGCCAGACACCCGGGCCTTATGCGGCCATGGTGGTCACCAGCTTGTGCGTGGCGATGGCGGACATGAGCATCCCGGTTTTCATCGGCAAGCTGGTCGCTCTCATGGCAGCGCCAGACCGTGCTGCCGCGCTTGCCTCCCACGCCACGACCCTGTCTGCGATGCTGCTGGTCGTGCTGGTGGTGCGCCCCTTGCTGCAGTTTGCCGACATCGCAATACGCCACAATGCGCTGATGCCAGGCGCAACCAGCCTCGTGCGCTGGCAGAGCCATTGGCATGTGGTACGCCAAAGCTGGCCCTTCTTCCAGAAAGATTTTGCAGGGCGCATTGCCAACCGTGTGATGCAGACCGCACAGGCGCTGCGCGACAGCGTAATGTCCAGCATACGCGCGGGGCTTTATCTTTCCACCTACGGCATCCTGACTCTGATTCTAATCTCGCGTTTCGACTGGCGCCTGACCCTTCCAGTGATCTTGTGGCTTTCATCCTATGCCGTGTTCCTGAAATTCTTCGTGCCGCGCCTGAGGGAGCTTGCCAAGCAGAGTTCTGACATGCGCTCTTTGGTGATGGCGCGCGTAGTTGACAGCTACACCAACATCCTTACGGTCAAACTGTTTTCCCGGATAGCCGACGAAGATGCCTATGTGCGCGAAGTGGTGGACGAGCATCAGGATGCCGTTTCCCGGCACATGCGCATGACCAGCCGCTTCATGTTCACATTGCAGAGCATGAATGCACTGCTGCTTGTGAGCACCTCACTGATTGGCCTGACCCTCTGGGCCAGGGGTCTCATCAGCACGAGCCAGGTGGCGACCGCATTGCCTCTGGTATGGCAGATCACCAATATGGCAGGCTGGGTTTCCTTCGAAGTTGCTGGCATCTTCGAAAATGTCGGTGTGGTGCAGGACGGGATGGAGAGCATCTCTGTGCCCCACACGCTGATCGACGAAAAGGACGCAAAACCGCTTGTGGTCACAAACGGCGAGATACGCTTTGAACAGCTCAGCTTCAGCTATGGCGCAAACAGACCGGTGCTTAACTGCATCGATCTCGTCGTGCATCCGGGTGAGCGCATCGGCCTGGTCGGACGCTCGGGCGCCGGCAAATCGACGCTGGTCAATCTGCTGTTACGCTTTTACGATATTGAATCGGGCAGGATCACGGTAGACGGGCAGGATATCCGGCATGTCACGCAGGAAAGCCTGCGCACCCAGATTGGCCTTGTCACGCAGGACACTTCGCTTTTGCACCGCTCGCTTGCCGACAACATACGCTATGGCAGGCCTCAGGCGACGCAGGCCGAGATCGAGGAAGCCGCGAAGAAAGCGCATGCTCATGATTTCATCATGGGACTGCGCGACTGGAACGGACGGACAGGCTATCAGGCGCATGTCGGCGAGCGCGGCGTGAAACTTTCAGGCGGACAGCGTCAGCGCGTAGCGATTGCGCGCGTGATTCTCAAGAATGCGCCCATACTGCTGCTAGATGAGGCAACCTCTGCGCTCGACAGCGAGATCGAGGCCAGCATACAAGAACAGCTGGCCGGACTAATGCAAGGCAAGACGGTGATCGCCATCGCCCATCGCCTGTCAACTATCGCACGCATGGACAGGTTGATCGTGATCGATCACGGAAGGATCGTCGAACAGGGTTCTCACAGCGAGTTGCTTGTTAAAAATGGGCTGTATGCCGCGCTCTGGCAACATCAATCTGGAGGATTCCTGGCCGATGACATCCCGGATCTGACCAAGGTCGGATGAGCTGATCGATTCAGCGCGCTGAAACTTCCCGCGCCATAGGCAGCAGATGCCCCGTCTTCACGAGAATGGTGCAGCCTTCAATACTATAAGGGCAATGCGCGCTGAGATGCGGGCTGCGCATCCAGGTGCCTGCGGGATACTTGCCAAACTCGTCCGCGAATACGCCTTCCAGCACATAGATTTCCTCTCCGCCGAAGTGACGATGCGCATTGAATCTGGTGCCTGGCGCCCAGCGCACCAAAGCTGTGTGCCTTGTGCCGGACTCAGACAGCGGCATGACAGACAAACCGTCTACCAGCCCCTGATACCACGGTCGACTTGAGGTTTTTACCAGGATGCGCTGATCTTCCTCGACCTCCAGATGCTGGTTTTTTACGAAAAGCATGCAACCCGATGCAGATTCGTAAACATTCGATGAACCTGGCGGACTCTTGAAATAGTCGCCCTTGCAATAGCTCCCGGATTCGTCGCTTAACCCGCCGTCGAGCACCAAGATTTCGTGGCCGAATTCGCAGCTGTTCTGCATACTCGAACCCGGTGCAAGTTGAATGACAAAGGTCGCACGTGACAATGCGTCAACGCCGCGTTCAAGCACACGATGTTTTATCCCTGACGACGGCGTTTCCGTCCAGCGCAGTGTTTCCTGCCGGATCACGACGCGTTTTGAAATATCCGAATTGATTTCCATAAGCCTGTTATCCGATAGCAGAAGTGGATTTTCTCCGTCATTCTATAACAACTGCGCTGGATGACAGACTCGCCTTCAGAGAATCTGCGATAAACACTTTCTTGCCGTTTCTCGGAATTGCACTATGCCGATTTTATCCATGCAGTGTTAGCATCGTAACAATAGCCGGGAGGAAAATATGAAAAAACTTGTCTTTGCAATTTTCATCACAATGGGCGGCATCGGTTGTGCTCAGGCTTCAGATTTAAAGGCGGGGCTGTGGGAAATCAATCAGACCAGCCAGATCGTGGATGGCAAAAACATGACCGCTGAGATGTCGCAGGCCCAAGCCATGTTGCAGCAACAGATGGGAAACCTTCCACCGGCACAGCGCGCCAAAATCCAGTCAATGATGGGCCAGGCTTCAGGAGGCGGGACGAAAATCTGCGTTAGCCCTGCCATGGCCGCAAAGGATGCGCCGATGATGGATCGCGAAGGACGCTGCGAACCTGCCAAGGTGACGCGCAGCGGGAACAAGACCACCTTCGAATTCAACTGCACACGCAACGGACGCACCAGCGTCGGCAAGGGCGAAAGCATTGCCAGCGGCGATACGATAATCACCCGCATGGACATGACAGAGACTGACACCCGCGGGAAACACACTCTGCACAGCGAATCTCAAATGAAGTATCTAGGTACCGACTGCCAGGGCATCATGCCGGCAGATCAGATGTCCCGCTAGCCGTCATGCGGGAAAAATCCGCCGCTACATAAGCGCAGCCGCTCTGTTATGATATCCAGATTATGGCAAAGTGGCTCATCATTGTCGGTATCATCTTCATCCTGATCGGGATTGTGTGGCCTTGGCTTTCCAGGCTGGGCATCGGACACCTGCCCGGCGACATCTATATCCGGCGCAAAGGTTTCACTTTCTTTTTTCCGATCACGACCGGCCTAATTGCTTCCCTGCTGCTGTCCATCATGCTCTGGATATTCAGAAAATGAAAGTCTGCACGCGGTATACTGCGGTATTTACTCAATCGCTTGCCGTTCATGAAAGAAATCCTGCGATGAAGGCCTGATCATGGCAATCAGGTTAAACTCAATCAGTTTTATATAAAAGGTTTTTGACGCGGGCGGATTTTTCTGTATAATCCTCGCTTTCGCAAAATCCGCATCGAGGTTGTTATGTACGCAGTCATTAAAACCGGTGGTAAGCAATATCGCGTCGTTACCGGCGAAACTTTAAAAGTCGAACTCCTAACCGGCGACATTGGATCAAGCATCCTGCTGGACAAGGTGCTGATGGTATCCGATGGCGACAAGCTGTCTGTCGGAAAACCGCTGCTGCAAGGTGCTTCCGTTGCGGCCACCATTGTTTCCCACGGTCGTGGCGACAAGGTTCGCATCTTCAAGATGCGCCGCCGCAAGCACTACCAGAAGAATCAGGGACATCGTCAAAACTACACAGAAATCCGCATCGACGGCATTTCCGCATAAGGAGAAGATACCATGGCATCAAAAAAAGGCGGCGGCAGCACCAGTAACGGACGCGACTCACACTCGAAACGACTGGGCGTGAAAAGCTACGGCGGCGAGCTGATCTCTGCGGGGAGCATCATCGTGCGCCAGCGCGGAACCGAATTCCATCGCGGCGAAAACGTCGGCATGGGCAAAGATCACACGCTATTCGCCAAAGTGACCGGCCGCGTGGTGTTCGCCATCAAGGGCGCGCAAAAGCGCAGGACAGTTTCCATCGTTGCAGCTTAAGCTGTCTCGACCGAAGCAGATCGGCCCTATCGCAAGGTAGGGCTTTTTTCATTCTCGGTGTACAAAAATGAAATTCATAGACGAATCCAGAATAGAAGTCATCGCCGGCAATGGCGGCAATGGCATCGCGAGCTTTCGTCGTGAGAAATACATAGAGAAGGGCGGGCCGGACGGCGGAGACGGCGGCCGCGGCGGCAGCATCTATGCAGAAGCGGATCGCAACATCAACACGCTAGTCGATTTCCGCTTCACGAAAACCTACAGGGCTCGCAATGGCGAATCAGGCCGCGGCTCAGACTGCTATGGCAAGGGGGCGGACGATGTGATCCTGCACATGCCGGTTGGCACCGTCATCACCGACCTCAACAGCGGAGAAGTCATCGCCGACCTCACCCACGACGGCGAGCGTGCGCTGCTTGCCGAGGGCGGCAAAGGCGGCCTTGGCAACATACACTTCAAGTCCAGCACCAACCGGGCACCGCGTCAGTGCACCTCGGGCACGGAAGGACAGTCGCGCGAGCTGCAACTCGAACTCAAAGTACTGGCGGACGTGGGCCTGCTCGGCATGCCAAATGCCGGCAAATCCACCTTCATCCGTGCAGTCTCGGCTGCGCGCCCCAAAGTTGCGGATTATCCTTTCACGACATTGCACCCAAATCTCGGGGTAGTTCGCGTGTCGCATGAAAAAAGTTTCGTAATCGCGGACATTCCCGGCCTGATCGAAGGGGCAGCCGAAGGCGCGGGGCTGGGCCACCAGTTCTTAAGGCACCTTGCGCGCACCAGCCTGCTGCTGCATCTGGTGGACATCGCCCCGATGTTTGAAGGCACAAGTCCCGTTGCAGAGGCACGCGCGATACTCAACGAGCTCAAGAAATATGACCAGTCGCTTTATGAAAAGCCACGCTGGCTGCTCTTGAACAAGGTCGACCTGCTGGAAGACAAGGAAGCCAAAGTTGCCGCTTTCCTCAAGGAGTTTTCGGACTATGACCGGTATTTCGTCATCTCCGCGATCAACGGCGATGGCTGCAAAGATCTGACTTATGCGATCATGGAGCACCTGCTGGAAACAAAGGAACGTGAACAGCAGATGGCTAGCGACAGCGCGCAGGAATCAGATGCCAGTAGCCTGTAAAACAGAATTGAGGATTAAGGCCGCAAGGGTCTTCCTACGGAACAACGGAGCTAAAACACCTGTTTCTGAATGAAGGGTTGAAGGATGCTGGTATCAACGACAAAAACAATATTAACAAACTGCCGCCGCATCGTCGTCAAGGTGGGCAGCAGCCTCGTGACCAATCAGGGAGCAGGCCTTGATCATGTCGCCTTGGGCAACTGGGCAAGACAGATCGCCTCGCTCAATGCCCACGGCTATGAAGTGGTTCTGGTATCATCCGGTGCGATAGCCGAGGGCATGCAGCGCCTCAACTGGCGGACCAGGCCCGTTGCGCTTCACGAATTGCAGGCAGCCGCTGCTGTAGGGCAGATGGGCCTGGTAGAGGCCTATGAAAGCTGTTTTCGCAAGCACGACCTACATGCGGCACAGGTGCTACTCACCCATGCCGATCTTGCAGACCGCGAACGCTACCTGAATGCCCGCGCTACGCTCACCACACTGCTTGCACTCAAGGTGATCCCCATCATCAACGAGAACGATACGGTGGTCACCGATGAAATTAAATTCGGCGACAACGATACGCTAGGCGCGCTGGTCACCAACTTGATCGATGCGGATGCCCTGGTTATCCTGACCGATCAGAGCGGCCTTTATACGGCCGACCCGCGTCGTAACCCCGCAGCCACGCTGGTCGCGATCGGCGAAGCGGGCGATGTTCAACTCGAAAAGATGGCAGGGGGTGCAGGCAGCAGTATAGGCCGCGGCGGCATGATCACCAAGATACTCGCAGCAAAGCGTGCAGCGCAAAGTGGCGCACACACCGTAATCGCGTCAGGACATGAACCCGATGTGCTGCTGCGCCTTTTTGAAGGCGTGCCCATAGGCACGCTGCTCATCGCCCCAGCGCTGCCGCTGGCTTCGCGAAAACAATGGCTCGCAGGCCATCTGCAGGTTGCAGGCCGCCTGGTGCTCGACGAAGGCGCAGCCAGGGCGATATGCAGCGAAGGCAAGAGCCTTCTGCCCATCGGTGTGAAACATGTGTCCGGAGAATTCCAGCGCGGCTCCGTGGTCGCCTGTGTAAGCGAACAGGGTATAGACATCGCACGAGGACTTTCCAATTACAGCAGCGATGAGGCATCACGCATCGCAGGACATGCGAGCCGCGATATCGACGCATTGTTGGGCTATGGCGGCGATCCCGAAATCATACATAGGGACAACTTGGCATTGCTGTAGCACGCCATCAGCCTTGCACCACCCGTCCGCCGGAAAGGCGCAACTGTCTGCCGCAGCGCCCTGCCAACGTCTCATCGTGAGTGACCAGCAAAAGTGTGGTGCGCTTCTCCCTGTTTAATTCGAACATCAGGTCGATGATCTGGGAGCCGGTCTCGGCATCGAGATTGCCGGTCGGTTCATCGGCAAACAGAATTTTCGGCTGTACGACGAAAGCGCGGGCAAGTGCGACGCGCTGCTGTTCGCCGCCCGAGAGGTGTTTGGGGAGATGATGGCTTCGATCGGCAAGTCCCACTTCGTGCAGCGATGCCATAGCGCGCTGTTTCGCATCTGCCACGCCCTGCAGCTCCAGCGGCAGCATCACGTTCTCCAGTGCGCTCAAAGCGGGCAAAAGCTGGAAAGACTGGAACACGAATCCCGCCAGTTCGCCGCGCAACCTAGCCCGTCCATCCTCATCAAGCAGGAACAGGTCCACTCCATTCAGCATCACCGTTCCCTGGCTCGGCACATCGAGTCCTGCCAGCAGACCCAGCAGGGTTGATTTCCCGGAACCGGACGCGCCCACGATGGCGAGGCTTTCGCCCTCATGCACCGTGAAACTCGCCTCATGCAAGATATTCAGCTGTTTTTCGCCGCTTGGCACTTGCTTGCCAAGGCTTATCGCCTGCACAATTGCTGTCATGAAAAATTTATCCTTCAATGCGATCCTGTTGCTGGCAGCGCTATGTCTTCCTGTTGCAGCGCATGCCGAAAAAAACATGCTGATATTCGGGGACAGCCTGTCGGCTGGCTACGGGATCGACATCACGGAAAGCTGGCCCCATCTTCTACAGCAGGAACTTGATCGCAACGGCTTTAAAATCGTCAATGCCAGCGTCAGCGGCGAGACCTCGCTGGGAGGGCGGCAGCGCCTGACCAAGCTGTTAAAGCAATATCATCCCGCAATCGTGATTCTCGAGCTTGGCGCAAACGATGGCCTGCGCGGCTATGCTATAACGGATATCGAAGAAAACCTGAATGCGATCCTGCTGCAAATCAGCAAGGCGGGCGCAAAGGCGCTGCTGATCGGCATGAAGCTTCCGCCCAATTACGGCGCACCTTACATCGAGCAATTTCAGAGCATGTTCCCAAGGCTTGCAAAAAAACACCGCATCCAGCTGCTACCCTATCTTTTGGAAGGCGTGAAGGCGGATCAGTTTCAGGCTGATAACCTGCATCCGGTAGCCGACGCACAGCCACGCATCATGAGCAACGTGCTGCAAGCCTTAAAGCCGCTACTGCGCTGACATAAAGCACTATCCGCGAAAACAGAAAAGACACCAACTAAAGCTAACGCAAGCAATACAAGTAAAACTTCTCACGCCAAAAAATGACTGAAAACTCAAGTGTTGTTACCAAGATGGTGACAGTTGTTAGTTTCGCGCCTTTCGTAGACAAACGTTTTTACGCTAGCGCAACGTCATCCCGCCCTGTGCCGAGAAGCCCACCGCGCTCATCACGCCCGCGCCGAAACGCTTGGCCAGCCTGTCTGCCAGCCCTTCCTTCACCGTATAGTCGACGACGTTTTCCGCCTTGATCACATCGCGCGCCACCGACTCCACGCTGCCATAGCCGTCCGCCAGACCCATCTCGACGCCGGCCTGGCCGTTCCACACCAGCCCGCTGAAGGTGTCCGGTGTCTCCTTCAGACGAGAACCTCTGCCCTGCCTTACAACCGCGATGAACTGCTGGTGTATCTGTTCCAGCATTTGCTTGGCGTATGCTTCCTGGTCGGGGCGCATGCTAGAGAAAGGGTCCAGGAATCCCTTGTTCGTCCCTGCGGTGAGCAGGCGGCGCTCCACGCCCAGCTTCTCCATCGTTCCGGTAAAGCCGAAGCCATCCATCAACACGCCGATGGAGCCGATCAAGCTGGCCTTGTCCACGAAAATCTTGTCTGCTGCAGCTGCCACATAATAACCGCCCGACGCGCACACATCACCCACCACGACATACAGCGGAATGGCCGGATACTTTGCTCGCAGGCGGCGGATTTCGTCGTTAATCTGCCCCGCCTGGACGGGGCTTCCTCCGGGGCTGTTGATGTGCAGGATCACGCCCTTGGTATCCTTGTCCTTGAACGCATCCTGCAGGCTGGGGATCAGATTGTCCGCGCTTGCCGGGCTGTCCGCCGCGATCACTCCTTCCATGTCCACCAGCGCCGTGTGCTCGCCAGAACTCAATGCGCCGTCGTTCTTGCCTATCCAGCCCATCAGCGCAAAAAACACGAGGAAGAGATAGCCTAAAGTGAGCATTTTGAAGAATATGCCCCAGTGCCGCGCGCGGCGCTGTTCCTGTACTGCCGACATCGCAAGCTTCTCCAGCACATTGCGTTCCCAGTTTTGATCCGACATTTTTATCCTTTAGTATTAATCAGGCATTGGCCTTGAACCAGGCACGCAGTTCTTCGAAATCGCGCACCAGCGCCAGCGGTTCCAACGCTAGCAGTTGCTCCGCAGGATGCGCGCCGAAGGCAACTGCCACCACATCCACGCCGGCATTTTTCGCGAGCAGCACATCGTGCGTCGTATCGCCCACCATCAAGGTGCGCCCAGCACTGACAGCCAATTCCTCCATCAGTTCAAACAACATCGCAGGGTCCGGCTTGGAAAGCGTCTGTTCTGCAGTGCGCGTGGCATGAAAATAAGACTTCAAGCCCGTCGCATCCAGCGCACGATTCAATCCCGCCACATTCTTGCCGGTTGCAACACCCAGCGCATAACCTGCATCAAACAGTTCGATTATCGTCTCTTTCGCACCCTTGAAAAGCGGAATGGCCTGATCCTGTGCCAAGAAATGATGGCGATACCTTTCAACCAAGGGGGCATGCATCGCTTCTGGCGCATCCGGCACCGCGTGGCGCAGCGCCTGTGCGAGGCCAAGGCCTATCACATGGCGTGCCGCTTCGTCGCTTGGCACAGTCAAATCTAGGTCACGGCAGGCAGCCTGTATCGAGCATGCGATCACAGCTGTGGAATCCATCACCGTGCCGTCCCAATCGAACACGATCAAGTCGTAGCGTTTATCCATCATCATATGCAAAGCTATAATATTACCATCATTAGCACTGCAGACCAAAACCTGTGCCACAATGCAGCATGCGAACGACTCCCCGAAAAAATCCGGCACCGCGCCGCGCCGGCACCAAGCTGACCAGACTCCTGGCGACAGCGCCTGCCAGCACGCCCGCCCCTGCTGTAAGGCCGCGCGGCTCCGCCCCGCTTTCTCACTGGCTTCTGTATTGCCGCACAGGCTTCGAAAAGGACTGTGCGGAGGAAGCCATAAGCCATGCCAGAATGCAGCGCCCGGTTCTGGCCGAACAGCCGGAAATCCTCGCAGACAGCGGTTATGCGCTGGTCGCCATCAACGAGCAGTCGCTCGTATACCGCGAACTGATATTCGCGCGTCAGCTAATCCGCCTGCATCAAACCATAGAGGCGCTGCCCGAGCGCGATCGACTGACACCGATACTCGCAGCGCTGCCTCCTGGCAACTTCGGCGAGCTATGGCTGGAAGTGCCCGACACCAATGAAGGCAAGACGCTTTCATCCTTCACACGCCGCTTTCATCCACTGCTGGAAACCGCGCTCAAAGAACAGGGCCGTTTGATCGACGACATCAGGTTGCCACGCCTGCATGTCTTTTTCCCGGACAAATCCACTGCGATGACAGGCATAAGCGACCCCTGCAACAGCTCGCCTTACATCATGGGCATACATCGCCAGTCCCTGCCTCCCGATGCGCCCAGCCGCTCGACACTGAAGCTCGCAGAAGCAATCGACGTCTTTTTGGACAAAGGCGAACAAAAAAGACTGCTGCGGGTCGGCATGACAGCGGTCGACCTGGGTGCCGCGCCCGGCGGATGGACCTGGCAGATGGTCCGACGCGGAATACGCGTGACCGCGGTGGACAACGGCCCGATGAAAGGCGCGATGGCGAAACATCCACTGGTCGAACATTTGAGACAGGACGGATTCAGGTTTGCACCGCGCAAATCCGCAGACTGGCTGATCTGTGACATGGTCGAAAAGCCCGCCAGGGTATCCGAGCTTGTCGGCAACTGGTTTGCTCATGGCTGGTGCAGACATGCAATCTTCAACCTGAAGCTGCCGATGAAACAGCGCATCGCGGCGGTCAGCGCGGCGCTAAGCAGCATCCGATCGAAACTCGACATGGAAGGCATGAATTACAGAATGAGCGCTAAACATCTCTACCATGACAGGGAAGAAGTGACGGTGTTTTTGACGCGCACCAGACATTGATCCTTCAAGATTTCAAACCGACATGAACAACCGCACCGGACTGATCGCCGTTTTCTTCACCATCTGCATCTGGGCAGGCTTCATCCTAGTCAGCCGCCACGGGGGAAAAGGCATATTGACCGGCTGGGATGTGACTGCCTTGCGCTTCGGGGTGGGTGCGCTGATCGCTATCTTCTTCCTGCCGCGAGTGGTCATGCCGCCTCTCAAGGTAGTCCTGCTGTTCTCCCTGTTCGGCGGCGTAGGCTATGCCGTCGCTGTGTATTTGGCCTTTCGCATGGCGCCTGCCGCTCATGCAGCGATATTGCTGCCCGGCGCACTGCCATTCACCACTGCAGTGATTGCATGGCTCTGGCTGAAGCACAAACCTTCGCCTTCGCAACGCGCTGCACTGGCGCTGGTTTTTTTCGGCATTACATTAACCGCTATCGACACGCTGGCACGCGGGACGCACCTGACCGGCATGCAGATTCTTGGCGATATGCTGTTTCTTTGCGGCTCATCCTCGTGGGCGATCTTCACGTTGCTGCTGCGCCGCCATCCTGTCCCACCGCTGACTGCCGCTGTCAGCACGACGCTGGGCAGTGCAATCCTGTATCTGCCCGTCTGGTGGCTGTTTTTGCCCAGCACACTCAATCAGGCACCGCATTCCGAAATTGCAATGCAGGCTATCTATCAGGGGATACTGGTGGTATTCGTCGCGATGATGCTCTACGCTTTTGCAGTCCGGCGTCTGGGACCGCAAACGGTGACGTTGCTGATGGCCATCGTGCCGGGTGCAGCTGCGCTGGCTGCCGTGCCTGTTCTCAATGAACCACTCTCGCTGCTGACATTGGCAGGCCTGGGGTCAGTCACGCTTGGTGCGCTGCTGGGTGCGAGAGCTTCCGGATGACATGCTCTTATGGCGTCATTTCACGCAGGCCATGAGAGTTCGCCTTGTCAATATCGCTTTCAGGGAAAGCGGCCCTTCGGCGAGGAACCATATCGGCATCAAGAAGACGTTCTATCCGCGCAAACACCTCGAAGCGCGAAAAAGGTTTCTTCATGAAATCGTCAGCGCCTATGCGACTTCCGAAGAAAAGTTCGGTAGCCTGTTCGTTGCCGCTGATCATGATGACGGGTATGTGGCGCGTTTCAGGGTCGCGGCGCAATGTTCGCAGCACAGCAAAGCCGTTGGCGTCAGGCAGTATGATATCGAGAAAGATCAGGTCGGGCTTTTCCGTGCGCGCAAGATCCACGGCCGTCTCCGCATCCAGCGCCTCGAAAGTGATGTAGCCTGCCGAGCGCAATATCTTCTTCAACGCGAACACCACGGTGCGGGAATCATCAACGATCAACGCGCGCGTTTCATCCCTTGCATTCTGCCGTTTTCTTTTCCTGCGCTCATTGACGACTTTGGACTCAACAGCCGGCTCAGGAACTGGTGCGGCAGTGCCAAAAAATGACCGGATTTTATCGAAGAATCCCACAATTTTCCTTTCAATTACCGATTGCCAAGATGTCGAGTGCGCCTGAAAAAACACCCGTCAACAAGTTCGTGCAACCCCTTCCGGTCAGGATGATCCTGTTTCGGCATGCCGCCGATTCTACCTCAGAACCTGTCAAGCTGGATCTCAATGAAGTTTCACCTGCGGATCGATGCCCTTGCGTAGAAAATGCAGCAGGGAGATGAGCACTGCGCGCGACCATCCGTAAAGCGTTGCCTGATGCATCTTGTAGAGCATGAGATATACCAAGCGCGCAACAGAGCCCGAAATCATCATCGAACCCGCAAGCCCCCCCATCAGGTTGCCGACAGTGCTGTATTTACCCATTGCGACCAGCGAGCCGAAATCCCTGTAAGTGAAATCAAGCGGTGACCTGCCCCTGATGCGGCGCACCAGCGTTTTGAAAAGGGTCGATGCCTGCTGGTGAGCGGCCTGCGCGCGGGGCGGGACATTGTTTCCCATATCATCCATCGGGCATGCCGCGCAGTCACCAATCGCGAAGATGTTCTCATCTCGGGTGCACTGCAGGTTTCGTTTGACGACCAACTGGTCGATGCGGTTGGTTTCAAGACCCGCAATGTTTTTAAGAAATGCCGGCGCCTTGATGCCTGCCGCCCATACTTTGATCGCAGCCGGGATGATGATGCCCGAGGCAGACACGATGCCCTGTTCGTTGACTTCCACAACGCGCTGGTTGACGTGCACCGCAACACCCAGACGATGCAGTTCGCGCATAGCCGCATTTGACAGACTGAGCGGCAGAGCGGGCAGAATATGGGACCCTGCCTCGATGATGTGCAGCTTGATGTCTTTTGCAGGGTCTATCGTATCCAGCCCGTAGGCTGAAACAAGCCGGGTGACATGGTGGAGCTGGGCGGCAAGCTCTACACCGGTAGCCCCCGCACCTACGATCGCGACATCCAACTGTCCCGGTTTGATCGGCTTGGCCTGGGTATGCGCGCGAAGCATGCTGTTGAGCAGATTCTGCTGGAAAAGCTCTGCCTGCTCGGTGCTGTCGAGGAAAAGGCAGTGTTTCTGAACCCCTGGAATGCCAAAATCGTTGCTCAAGCTGCCGACAGCAAACACCAGCGTGTCGTAGCCAAAGCGCCGTTCAGATATGATTTCCTCGCCTTTATCGTCCAAGGTAGGCGCCAGCAGTACTTCCCTGCGTTCCCGATCAAGACCCACCACGCGCCCCAGACGGTAGCGGAAATGATTCCAGCGCGCCTGTGCCAGATATTCCAGTTCATCCTCGGATGAATCCAGCGTACCCGCCGCAATCTCATGCAAAAGTGGCTTCCAGATATGGGTGCGGCTGGAGTCGATTAGCGTGATTTCCGCAACCCCTCTCCTCCCAAGCTTTCTGCCAAGCAAGGTGGCCAGTTCAAGGCCGGCAGCACCGCCGCCTGCGATGATGATATGGTGCAGCTTTCCCATATTCCCTCCGTGTTATGGGTATCAACCCTGCTTCGCATCCAGTCTTGCGATAAAACCTTGCAATTCAGCTGGCAAGGGCGCACTGATCTCAAGCATCTCGCCTGTCAGCGGATGGTTAAAAGAAATGCTTTGCGCGTGCAAAAACATGCGTTTCAAACCCAGCTTCATCAATTCCCGGTTGCGCGCAAAGTCTCCATACTTGTCGTCCCCCGCGATCGGAAAACCCAGATGGGAAAGATGCACGCGTATCTGGTGAGTGCGTCCTGTCTTCAGTTGCGCCTCCAGCAGGCTATATCCAGGCCAGTTCTTCTGCAACATGAAAATAGTATGCGAAATCTTCCCGTCTTCCCTGACCATCACGCGCTTCTCGCCTCCCTGTGTGTCAACCTTATGGAGCGGTAATTTCACATGCTGGCGCACATTGTTCCATTGCCCCAGCACCAGCGCAAGATAGCGTTTGTCGCTGTTGCCCTCGCGCATGATCTCGTGCATCGCAGTCAACGCGGAGCGCTTCTTTGCAAGCAGCAGCACACCTGAGGTTTCCCTGTCTAATCTGTGCACGAGTTCGAGAAACTTGGCCTCAGGACGCGCGCGACGCATCTGTTCGATCACGCCGAAGCTCACCCCACTGCCGCCGTGCACCGCGATGCCGGCAGGTTTGTTCACCGCCATGAGCGCATCGTCTTCATAAAGAATCGGCAATTCAACAGCGGGAATGTAAACTTGGGGGACTTCGTCTTTCTTCGCCACACGCACAGGCGGGATGCGCAAAAGATCGCCCAGCTTCAGCCTGTAGGTCTGATCGACGCGTTTCTTGTTCACGCGCACTTCTCCTCGCAACATCCGGTAAATGTGGCTTTTCGGTACTCCTTTGAGATGACGGAACAGAAAATTGTCGATGCGCTGCGCATCGCCGCTCTCGTCAATCTCAAGAAATGTGACAGATTCTTTGCTTAAACCATTCATTATGCTTATACTGTTTGCGCGTTTTTTGGTTGGGTAATACAGGGGGATTCCCGCCGATTGCATCTGACATGCTAGGATCAAGGGCGCCAGGCGCCATCCAACCAACCGCGACCCGGTTAATATCGCTCACCGGAACCAGCAGCGATAGTAATTGATTTACGCGCTCAAAGCACCTGTGGATTTTTGTGGCAGGGCAGCAGCGTTGCAACTGGCCGAGCCGGACATGCGCAAAGGCGCCTGTCAATGAACTCCCCAAACGCGACGCATACCTAGCCACCCGAGACAATTTTTAGACCAGCTACATGATGAGAAACCATTTGACCTACCATCGTCAGCCGTTGCTCTCTCACGCCTAACCGCGTGTAGCTTGCGTCTTCCCGTGTCAGAGCGCGGGAGACAACATATATGAAACGCATGCTATTCAATGCGACACAGCCGGAAGAACTCCGTGTCGCCATTGTTGACGGTCAGAAACTGATCGACCTCGACATTGAAATTGCCGGCAAGGAGCAACGCAAGAGCAACATCTACCAAGCAGTCATCACCCGAATCGAACCCAGCCTCGAAGCCTGTTTTGTCGAGTATGGAGGAAACCGCCACGGTTTTCTTCCCTTCAAGGAAATATCACCGCAGTTTTACCAACCCGGTTGCGGAAATCGCCCGACCATCAAGGAAGCGTTACGCGAAGGACAGGAGCTGCTCGTTCAGGTTGAAAAAGACGAGCGAGGCAACAAGGGGGCTGCGCTGACCACCTTCATCAGTCTTGCTGGCCGTTACATCGTGCTGATGCCGAACAACCCGAACGGCGGCGGTGTCTCGCGCCGCATCGAGGGAGACGAGCGCACCGAATTGCGCGAGGTGCTCTCCCATCTGGAGATACCAGAAGGTATGAGCATCATCGCGCGTACAGCCGGCATCGGACGCAATGAGGAGGAGCTGCAATGGGACCTGAACTACCTGATCCAGCTCTGGACCGCGATCGCAGAAGCCGCTGAAACCGAAAGCGCACCCTCTCTGATCTATCTGGAAAGTAGCCTCGTAGTGCGCGCAATCCGCGACTACTTCAATCCTGAAATCGGCGAAATCCTGATCGACACCGACGAAGTTTACCAGCAGGCGCATGCGTTCATGAGCACGGTGATGCCGGACAACGTAAACCGCATCAAGCGCTACGTGGATGATGTGCCGCTATTTTCGCGCTTTCAGATCGAGCACCAGATCGAATCGGCGCATTCGCGCGAAGTGCGTCTGCCATCGGGCGGCGCAATCGTCATCGATCACACGGAAGCCCTGACTGCGATCGACATCAACTCCGCGCGCGCAACCAAGGGATCGGACATCGAGGCCACCGCACTCAACACCAACCTCGAAGCAGCCGAAGAAATTGCTCGCCAGATGCGTTTGCGCGATCTAGGCGGCCTGATCGTGATCGACTTCATCGACATGGAGAACAGCAAGAACCAGCGTGATGTGGAGAACCGCCTGCGCGACTCGTTGCGCTTTGACCGCGCACGCGTGCAGACGGCCAAAATCTCCCGCTTCGGCCTCTTGGAATTATCCCGCCAGCGCCTGCAGCCTTCCTTGGGCGAGAGCAACTACATCACCTGCCCGCGTTGCAACGGCATCGGCCACATACGCGGGACCGAGTCTTCCGCGCTGCACATCCTGCGCATCATCCAGGAAGAAGCGATGAAGGACAGCAGCGCTGCAATACACGCGCAAGTACCCGTCGATGTCGCGACATTCCTGCTCAATGAAAAGCGCGCCGACCTGCACCGTATCGAGTCGCGCCTTAAGGTGCCGATCACGCTGATACCCAATCCGCATCTGGAAACACCAAGCTACAGCATCAACCGCCTGCGTCAGGATGACTTGAGCAGCGAAACTGCGCAACCAAGCTATACCTTGGTGGAAAAACCCGAACAAGAGAAGAGCACACAGGAACCCGCCAAGGGTGTGCGCACCGTTGCAGCGGTCAAGGGCATCACGCCCTTGGCGCCCGCACCGATGAAAACGGAACAGCCCGTCAAGTCTTCCGGACTGATGGGCTGGCTCAAGTCGCTGTTTGCCAGCGAACCTGTCAAGGAAACACCTGCTGCAAGTAGCTCGCAGCGACCTGAACGCGCTGAGCGCAACGAAGGCAGGAAGCGTCGGGACAGAAACGACAGGCCTGAGCGCAACGTCAGAACGGAGCGCACTCAGTCCGTTGAGAAACCGGCCGAAAAACCCGCAGAAGCAAGACAGCCAAAACCGCCGCGTCCGCCTAAAAAGCCGGTCGAGCCTCGCATCGCAGAGGAAAAACCCGTCATCGAAAAGACCGCTAACGGCGAGGCCGAATCCGAGAAGACTGAGAAAAGCCGTCGCCGCGGACGCCGCGGCGGGCGCCGCGAGCGCGAGAAACGCGAGTCGGGTTCGGAAAGCATGGAAACAACGCAGGAAACCGCAGACAGGTTGCAGCCAACGGAATACATCGCGATGCCCACCAATCTGCCTGTTTCAGCAACTAAGCCTGTTGCAGTGGCAGAGCCTGTTGCAGTGGCAGAGCCTGTTGCAGTGGCAGAGCCTGTTGCAGTGGCAGAGCCTGTTGCAGTGGCAGAGCCTGTTGCAGTCGCAGAGCCTGTTGCAGTCGCAGAGCCTGTTGCAGCAACCAGGCCTGTTGCCGTACCCTCCATGCAGGCGCAACTCGAAATCGAAGGCCTGATGCAGATTGAAACCGCGCCTGAGAAGATCGCGATCGTGGTCGATAATCCGCCCAGAACTCAGTCGGTCAACCGCCGGCGTACGCGACAGCTCGAAGTTTATGTCGAGAACGAACCGCTGGTGCAGATCGAAACCCAACGTCCGCAGGCATAGTTCTGCCGCCATAAAAAAAACCGCACGACATGTCGTGCGGTTTTTTTATGCGGAGAGCTCAAGCGTGAGTCGTATATGCTGCAGCAATCCTTGTGCAGCATCTTCAACCATGTCCAGCACCCGCTCGAAACCCTCTTCACCGCCGTAATACGGGTCAGGCACCTCGCGTTCTCTGTGATGCCGCGCATAATCGAGAAACAGCCCAGGATTTTTTTTGCAGCCGCGCGGCGCCAGGTACCGCAATATTGCAAGATTTGCACAGTCCATCGCCAGCACATAGTCGAAGTTTTCCATATCCTCTCGTACCACCTGCCGTCCGCGCAGCCTACTCATATCAAAGCCGCGCTGCGCAGCAGCCTGCTGGGAACGAAAATCCGGCGCATGGCCGATGTGATAGTCATGCGTCCCTGCCGAATCGATCAGTATGGAATCAGACAGTCCCGCATTCTCGACATAATGGCGGAATACCGCCTCGGCTGTGGGGGATCGGCAGATGTTGCCCATGCACACGAAGAGCACTTTAACTTTTGTTTTCATTACATCAGATGCGAAGATTATGAGCGGTTAGAGTGAAAATCCGCTTGAACGATAGTGGAAAGCGAGCCTGGAAGAATTCTACCCCATAATATAGTGGAAATGGTCAGGAAACCGGCGCTAGCCAGTTTCCTGTCAGACTTACAGCCTGCCTATCACAGGCAGATCGCCCACCAGAGGAGATATGTATTCTATCCACGCTGCCGTCACATCATTCCCTGCAGCGTTGATATACTCATCCTTCATGTGGGTAGCCTCCTTTGCCACGGAGGACAGCGGGGTGATAAAGCATTCACTGGCATAAGGCTTGCTTGACAGGCGCCTGATCGAAACGGAGCCCGGCGCGCCTGTGGTGGCTGCGTGATTCACGGCATACCCGCCCACTTCCCGCGCTTCCTTCGCATCGACCGCCGAGATGATGGTCGGAAATGAACGCTGCAGATAGCCGAAGGTGTCGGCACGCACGCGCACCTTCTGACCTGGAAAGGCTTCCTTGACCAGTACTGCCAGCGTATCACCTAAAGCGCCGCTGCCGGACAACTGAATGTTGCCATGCGAGTCGCGCTCACCGGAAGTCGAAATCGGGTTGCCTTCCTTGTCGGTGATGCCTTCGGAAACGGCAATCACGCAGCGGCCGTATTTTGCCATCGTATCACGCACGTCCTGCTGGAAGGTTGCCACGTTGAATACACGCTCGGGCAGATAGATAAGGTGCGGGCCGTCGCCTTCCGCCTGACGCGCAAGGGCCGAGGCCGCAGTCAGAAAACCCGCGCTGCGTCCCATCACCACATTGATCTTGATGCCGGACAACGCAAAATTGTCCCGGTCGTCGCCCATAAAGGCCAGCGCCACGAAACGCGCGGCAGATGCAAAACCAGGACAATGGTCCGTCACCTTGAGATCGTTGTCTATGGTCTTGGGGATGTGTACAGTGCAGAAATCGTAATTAGCATCACTAGCCATCTCGGCGATGATGTGTGCAGTCTCTGCGGAATCGTTGCCGCCGATATAAAAGAAAAAGCGCACATCGTTTTTCCTGAACACCTCGAAAACCTTTTCGCATTCCGCGCGCCCTGGCTTCAGACGCACCGAACCTAAGGCAGCTGCAGGCGTGTTTGCAACCAACTCGAGCTGCTCAGGACTTTGCTTTGAAAGATCGATGAAGTCCTCCTTCATGATGCCCGCTATGCCATGGCGCGCCCCCAAGATGCCGGTAATGTTGGCCTGCTTGCGTGCGGCCAGTATGGCACCGACAAGCGACTGATTAATGACGGCTGTCGGGCCGCCCGATTGTCCAATAACCATTTTACCGACAAGTTGTGTTGCCATAGCTTCATCTCCTTTAAGTGTAAGTTACAAAATTTTAACTGCACAGGGTTCAGCGACAACCCACAGCATCGCTTATAATTACGCAACTTTCAACCTTAATTTCAAGGAAACACCTATGAGTCTGTTAAACGTTCGCCCCGGTGACAATCTGCCGCATGAATGCAATGTCATCATCGAAATCCCAAAAGATGCCGACCCCGTCAAGTACGAGGTGGACAAGGCCAGCGGCGTACTGGTGGTGGATCGCTTCATCGGTTCGCTGATGCGTTATCCGTGCAACTACGGCTTCATTCCAGAGACCACTGCAGACGACGGAGACCCGGTAGACGTGCTGGTCATCACCCCATTCCCCATCGTGCACGGCGCAATCATCCCATGCCGCCCGGTCGGCATGCTGAACATGTCCGATGAAGGGGGGGAAGATGCCAAGATCATCGCAGTGCCGACAGACAAGCTCACCCCACTCTATCACGATATCAGGACCTATCAAGACCTGCCCAATATCACGCTGGAACAAATCAAGCATTTCTTTGAACTGTACAAGGCATTGGAACCGGGAAAATGGGTCAAAATCATCGGCTGGGCAGGTGTCGACGCCGCTCATGCCGAAATCATGAACGGCTTGCAGGCTTACAGGAATTCGGCAAAGAAATGACCGCGAAAATCATAGACGGCAAGGCCATAGCCCAAGAGGTTCGCATGGAATGGAAAGTGCGCGCCGACGGACTCATCGCACGCGGCGTCACGCCGGGCATGGCAGTCATCATCGTGGGCAACGACCCGGCATCCAAAGTGTATGTCGCCAACAAGGTGAAAGCGTGTAAGGAACTTGGGCTCTACTCCATTCACATCGAGCTGCCAGAGAATGCGACAGAAGCTGAACTTCTTGCCGAAGTTGAGACCCTGAACCGTGATCCTAGAATACACGGCATACTGGTGCAACTGCCGTTACCCAAACATCTTGACTCACACAAGGTGATTGAGGCAATCAATCCCGACAAGGATGTGGACGGCTTCCACGAAAAGAATGTCGGCGCGCTGGTCACCGGCGAGACGCCCTTTCCATCCTGCACGCCCTATGGCGTGATGGTGATGCTGGAAAAAACCGGCATCAGTATCGAAGGCAAGCACGCCGTGGTCGTGGGTCGCAGCAACATCGTCGGTAAACCTATGGCACTACTCTTACTGCACAAGAACGCCACGGTGACCATCTGCACCTCGAAGACCGTCGATCTTGCCAAGCACACGAGGGATGCCGACATCCTGGTGGCGGCGGTGGGCAAACCCAACTTCATCACCAAAGACATGGTTAAGCCGGGCGCTGTCGTGATCGATGTGGGCATCAACAGAAACAGCGAGGGTAAACTGGTGGGCGACGTGGATTTTGCAAACGTGAAGGAAGTTGCGGGCTATATCACTCCAGTGCCAGGTGGCGTGGGTCCGATGACCATCACGATGCTGATCGCCAACACGGTAAGGGCCGCAGAACGCTTGTCCGGACTGAATAAATAACATCCAAGAATTTTAAACAGCATGACCCGACAGTATCACCCGAAAAGAAGATGGGTACAGCTTGCCACGCTGGTGCTGATTGCGCTGATCCCTGCCACAGGCTTGCTGCGCATCGACTTGGCTTCGGCAAGTTTTTCCATCCTGGGCCACCAGATCTGGTGGTCCAGCTTTTCCCTGATCACAGGCCTTGCGCTGATCATTGCAACCGCACCCGTGCTCACCTATATGACCATAGGTACGCTCTGGTGCGGATGGGCGTGCCCGCAAAATTTGCTTTCGGAATGGGCTGATAATCTGACGCACAAGCTGCTAGGAAAGCGGGCAAGCGTGGAAGTGGACGGCGAAGGGTTGATTGTTGCGACAACAAAAAACAAATTCCTGAACTGGGCCATGCTTGGTGCCAGTTTCCTGGCGGTATCTCTGGTGCTTGCACTGATTCCATTCCTGTTTTTCTATACGCCAAAAGAGACCTGGGAAATCATTACGCTTATCAATCCCGAAAAGCTCTCGCCTTTTATCATATATCTGTTTTCCGTGTTCCTGATTTTCATCGACATTGCCGTTGTGCGCTATTTCTTCTGCGACTATGCGTGCTTCTACCGCATGGGACAGAGAATGTTCGGCACCAAGGATGCTCTGCATGTGACTTATGACTCCACAAGAAAGGCAGATTGCGCAAAATGCAATTACTGCGCGACGGTTTGCATCACAAAAATCCAACCGACTGACATTGCGCCCCACGACATCTGCATCAACTGCGGCGAATGCATAGACGCATGCAACCGCCTGCACCAAAAATCCGGCACTGCCGGTTTGCTGGATTTCAAACTGAACACAGAACCCACAAGCTGGTACAGGAAAACTATGGCCGTGCTGGGTCAGGCCAACCGGCTCGTCGTAATACTCCTTCTGGCGGGGATAGTCATGACCGCATGGGGCATTGCGACACAGCCCAAGCCTGAAGAAAAAATACCGCTTGCGGTACTGCAAAAAGCGCACGAGATCGCACAGATCTGCAGCGCACAATGCACACAACAGGAAACTGCCTGCAAGAACCGAAATATGGAAGGCTGCTATCGCGCAGCCGCCTGCCGCTGCGAATGCACCCTGCAACATGATCACGCCAACAGCAGCGAATTGAAGCAGTGCGTTGCAAGAAATCTGGAGCATGCCGAAGCACTGCACAGGAAGGCTGTCAGCTCGGGCGCGCGTCTGTAATCTTCAATACAATTGCCGATATCGGCATTCCCGTTTACCATGACGCAATCCTCCGCGAGGATGCGCTGTTCAAGATGTCGCGTGTCCCCGACGGATTCCCCCGACAACTGACCCGCTCTGCCCCTTCTGGCAACGGTTAACCATGGATAAACCGGACATCAATGATAAAAAAATGGATGCCGAAGCCTCAAAGCTCGGGGTTTTCAATATCGATGACAGAGAGCGCATCCGCGCCATCATCGAAGCTGTGCCCATCCCGCTTGCCCTGAACGACGCAGAAGGAAACATCCTTTATCTCAACGGTGCATTCACCCGGCTGGTCGGTTACACCACAAAAGATTTCTCCGATCTTTCAGGCTGGCGTTTTCTGGCCTATCCTGACCCTCAATACCGTCAATGGGTGATGAACGCCTGGCAGGAAAAGATAATAGAGGCGAAGCGAAGCGGAAAACCCATAGACTCTATGGAAATTGCCGTCACATGCAAGGATGGCATGACCCGCACCTTCCTGATTAGTTCTGCCGCCTTTGATCAAGGTCTGAACAATCTTTATCTCGTCGCCATGTACGACATCACAGAACGCAACAAAATGGTGCAGACGCTGCGCTTCAAGCAGATCGGCCTGGACCGCGCCGGAGAAAACATACTCTGGATAGCCAGAGATGGCCGCATCCTGGATACCAACGAAACTGCCTGCAACAAACTCGGCTATACCCGTGAAGAGATGACCAGCCTGACGGTTGCCGACATAGACCCGCTTTTTCCTTTCGAGACCTGGCCTGATCATTGGCAGGAGCTCAAACGCAACCATGTCATGAAACTGGAGACGATACAGAAATGCCGCGACGGGACTACCTTCCCGGCTGAGGTGATCGCCAATTTTTTTGAATACGAAGGGAAGGAATACAACTGCGCGCTAGTAGGCGACATCACGGAACGCAAGACAGCCGAGGCACGCATCAGGCGCCTGACCAACCTCTACAAGGCGCTCATCGAAGTCAATCAGGCGATCGTGCGCATGGATACCGCAGAAACACTCTTTCCCCTTCTGTGCAAAATGGCTGTTGATTTCGGAGGGCTCAGCATGGCTTGGGTCGGCGAACGCAACGAAACGACCCAACTGCTCGACATCAAGTCCATCTACGGAAGCGGCGCGGACTATCTGAAACAGGCTGCCATATCCACTGACAAATCCTTGCCGGAAGGCAACGGGCCTTCTGGAATCTCCTTCCGGGAAAACCGCGCCATCATCGTCAACGACTTCCAGGCCAGTCTCATTACAGCGCGCTGGCATGAAGCAGCGACCCGCTTCAACTGGAAGAGCTGCGGCACATTCCCGATTCTGCGTAATGAAAAGTCCTTTGCAATACTGACGGTCTACCACGACCAGACGAATGCGTTCGACAAAGAGATGACCGCACTTCTAGAGGAAATGGTGCGCGACGTTTCGTTTGCGCTGGACAGCTTTGACCGTGAAAACTTAAGACAAAAAGCCCAGGCAAATCTCAATGCCAGCGAACGGCACTTTAGGGCCTATTTTGAAAGATCCATGGTGGGCATGGCGGCAACAAGTGCGACCAAAGGCATGCTGGAAGTCAACGATGCGCTTTGCAAGATGCTGGGGTATTCAAGAAAAGAACTACTGGGCAAGACCTGGGCCGAGCTCACCCATCCGGATGATCTGGAGATAAACGAGGATCTGTTCGGCAGGGTCTTGCGCGGCGCGCTCGAAGAGTATGAACTCGACAAGCGTTTCATCAGAAAGGATGGCGAAATCGTCTATGTTCATATCGCCGTCCGCGCCGTGCGCAATGACGAAGGTGTCGTCGATTATTTCGTAGCCATCATCAACGATGTGACGGATGCCAGAAACAAACAACGCGAACTTGAACAATTGGCTCATTACGACAAATTGACCGGCCTGCCCAACAGAGCGCTGCTCAACGACCGCCTCGAGATGGGGCTTGCGCAAGTCAAAAGAACCGGAGGAAGTCTCGCCGTATGCTTCATGGACCTCGATGGATTTAAGCCCGTCAATGACACCTTCGGTCATGAAACCGGAGATGCATTGCTTATCGAGATTGCCAAAAGAATAATTGCGATCTCTCGCGCCACCGATACCATGGCGCGACTGGGCGGGGACGAATTCGTGCTGCTGTTTCCCGAAATCTCGGGTGAAGAAGAATGCCGGCACATGCTGGCGAGGATCATGGAGACAATAAGGCTGCCGCTCAATGTGAACGGCCACGAGTTACAGATATCGGCAAGCATAGGGATCGCGATCTACCCCGAAGATGTCAACGACGGAGAAAGCCTGATCCGCCATGCAGACCAGGCAATGTACATCGCCAAACAGATGGGGCGCAACCGCATGCATTTCTTCGATGCAGCCAACGATCAGCTGGCTCAGATCCGCACCGAAGGATTGTCAAGGGTCGCGATGGCGCTGGAACAGGGCGAATTGACGCTGTATTACCAGCCAAAGGTCAATATGCAAAGCGGAAAGGTAGTGGGAATGGAAGCGCTCATCCGCTGGCTGCATCCCCAGCGCGGCCTGCTCCCGCCGGGAGAATTCCTGCCCATGATTGAAAACAGCGATTTTGAAATCCGGCTTTCCGAATGGGTGATCTCCCGCGCGATGACGCAGCTGACGGCCTGGCGCGCAGCTGGAATTGATCTTACTGTCAGCGTAAATCTTCCCGCACGCCATCTTCAGTCGCATGGATTCACTGAATTCATCGCCTCAGCTGTTTCAAAGCACCGGAATATGGACGCAAACTCCTTTGAGCTGGAAATACTCGAGACAGCAGCGCTTGGTGACATGGGGTCTGCGATACAGAAAATGCAGGGCTGCATCGCGCAGGGCATACATTTTTCCATCGATGATTTTGGAACGGGGTATGCCTCGCTTGCTTATCTCAGACGGTTGCCTGCACGCATGATCAAGATCGATCAGATTTTTATCCACGACATGCTGAATGATGAAGATGATCTGTCCATCGTCGAGGGCGTGATCGGCCTGGCTCGCGCGTTCAAGAAGGAAGTGATCGCCGAAGGAGTCGAGACCGTGGGGCAAGGCATTCGATTGCTGGATTTCGGCTGCGAACTGGCACAGGGCTATGGCATCGCCCGCCCCATGAAAGCCGAGCTTGTGCCTGACTGGGTCAGGAATTACCGGCCGCCCGTTGAATGGCGCAGCAACCCATGACCTTACTGCTTCGCGTGACCCTTCCAGTGAAAATACACATCACGCCCCGCTTTTCCATTCAGCGTCACCTCCTGCGACTCAGTCATTCCCTCGAAGCGGCAGCTCACTTGGTACTTGCCATCGGGCAACATCACGAAAAGCATCGGACCCGCCTTCGATAACTCCAGCACATGATTGCCTTTCACATCCGAAATCACCACGGGCACATCGGCGATGAACTCGTCATCTTTGCGTTCGGCAAAAGTGATGCGCAACGGAAATTCCTTTGCCAGTCGATGCATAGTCGCTTCCTCGTTCTTGCCGACGCCGCCGTTAAGATAAGTCGTCGCTGTGATGGTAGGTGCTACGATAGTCTCGACCACGTCGACTTTTTCATGCAAGCCATCCTGCGCTGCTGCAGTCACTGACACAAGCATTCCGGCAGCGATGAACATGTTCAGTGTGATTCTCATGGCGATGTCCTCTTCTGATTGGCAACCGGATACACCCCTGTCCGAGCAGGAATTCAGTGGTGCATTCTTGAAAAATGCCTGTCCGCGATGGTTTTTTGCTCAGGTGTCAACGCCGCATACAGCCCCTTTAACGCATCATCCATGTTTTCGAAGCTCGCCAGACGCTTCTTCATCAGTTCGATATGCCTGTCAAAACGCTCGGGTGCTGTCTCTGCCGTGTCGCGCATTGCTGCCTGCATCTGATCTCGTATGTCTTTGACATTGTTTCTGGTCTTTTCGGCATAAGCATTCCACGCCGACTCCTGATCGCTGGTGATCTTGAGCTCTTCCTTGAAACGCGCAAGACGCTTGTTGACCGTTACGACTGGATCCGGATGTGTGTGAGACATGGCCTCGCCCGGTACGGCCTGATCGGCATATACGGGCGCAATCAGGCTTGCACCGAACAGAGCAGCCAATATCATGATCTTTCTCATCTATGACTCCTTAAGAAGTTAAAAAATAAACCTACACTGCGGTTTGGATGATCAATCGTCATCCATGCCGCCAAAACCACCATCGCCAAAGCCGCCAAAGCCGCCATCATCCATACCTCCAAAACCTTCATCCATGCCGCCGAATCCACCGAACTCGAAGCCAGGTCCAAAGGCAGGCACAGGTCCATAACCGCTGTAACCACCAGGCACCATCATGTCAGCACAACCGGTCAGAAGCAGCAGCACGCTCATCAATAGGATTTTTTTCATTTGGCACCTCCTGTTTAGAAAAACCAAACCCTTCAAAGCAATCATCAAGATAAAAAAACAACCCGAATCCGACGCTTCAACAGCAGGGCAGAATGAGCAGGATTTTTATCATCATGGCATATCGGCTGCTGCTTATCACATTAATTTTTATTAATTAATTTAGCCACATGCACATGATTAAATATAAAAATCCCGTCAGGTTTGACTGAAAATCTGACCAGAGTTCTATCTATTTCTGGCTGTCTGGCAGGCGCTGCTTTTCACGAGTTTTTTGACCGCCGTCAGTCATGGAAATCATCCGTCATTTACCAATGGAGGC
The DNA here is from genome assembly GCA_021787435.1 of Pseudomonadota bacterium. Taxonomy (GTDB): domain Bacteria; phylum Pseudomonadota; class Gammaproteobacteria; order Burkholderiales; family Gallionellaceae; genus Gallionella. Next base: position 43,305 of record JAJYLY010000012.1, read on the forward strand.
GACAATGTCTGAAAACACGCAGATCAGCCCGACACAACACCAGTTTCTCGGATTGGACAAGGAATCGCTCAAGCATTCCCTCATCAACAGACTCATCTATTCCGTAGGACAAGAACCGGTCAACGCATCGGTGCGCGACTGGTTTCACGCAGTTGCATTTGCCGCGCGCGACCGCCTGATAGAGCACTGCATGGAAACCCAGCGCGACTACGATGGTGAAGATAGCAAGCGAGTTTACTATCTCTCAATGGAATTTTTGATCGGCCGTATGCTTGCCAACAGCCTGCTCAACATGGAATGTCTGGAAAACTGCCGCGAAGTGCTGCAGGAGTTGGGCGTGAATTTTGATGAGGTCCGCGACATAGAGGAAGATGCGGCGCTGGGCAACGGCGGGCTTGGGCGTCTTGCTGCCTGTTTTCTCGATTCGATGGCCACCCTCGGCATACCCGGCTATGGTTACGGCATCCGTTACGAATATGGCATGTTCCATCAGGATATCGAGAACGGTGCCCAGGTCGAACGCCCTGACAACTGGCTGCGCTACGGCAATCCATGGGAATTCCCTCGCCCTGACCTGCTCTACAAGGTCAATTTTTATGGCCGGGTCATCCACTGCAAGGACGATGATGACGTCTACCGCTACCGCTGGCTCGACACCACGGAAGTGATGGCAATGGCCTACGACACTCCGGTCCCGGGCTATGCAAATAGCACGGTCAACAGCATGCGGCTCTGGTCAGCAAAGGCGACGCGCGACTTCGACCTGCACTACTTCAATAATGGCGACTATATCAAGGCGGTCGGAGATAAAAGAGAATCCGAGATACTGTCCAAGGTGCTCTATCCGGATGACTCGACCTCCATGGGCAAGGAGCTCAGGCTGAAACAGCAATACTTTTTCGTCTCCGCATCCTTACAGGACATCATCGCGCGTTTTTGGAAACTCCACCAGGATTTCAGCCTCTTTCCTGATAAGGCCGCGATACAATTGAACGACACCCATCCCGCGATCTCGATACCCGAACTGATGCGCCTTTTGCTCGACATCCATCATCTGGACTGGGACCGTGCATGGAACATCACGCAGCGCACATTTTCCTACACCAACCACACGCTGATGCCAGAGGCGCTTGAGACCTGGCCACTGGAGATGTTTGAAAAATTGCTGCCGCGCCACATGCAGATCATCTATGAAATCAACCACCGTTTCTTGCACGATGTGATGCACAGGAGTCCGGGCGATATGGAATTGCTGCGGCGCATGTCCATCATAGACGAGGACATGGGGAGACGCATCAGGATGGCGCATCTGGCTATCGTGGGCAGCCATCGGGTGAACGGGGTGGCCGAAATCCATACCGAACTCATGAGAAGCAGCACCTTCGCCGATTTCGAGAAAACCTATCCGGGCAAGATCATCAACATCACCAACGGCATTACACCGCGCCGCTGGATCAACCAGGCAAACCCCGCGCTGGCCGCGCTGATATCTGAACATATAGGCACGCGATGGAAAACCGATCTCGATGAGCTGAATAAGCTTCTGCCGCTCGCGAAAGACGAGGCCTTCGCCAGGGCTTTCATGTCGGTCAAGAAAACCAACAAGGGAAGGCTTACTGCCTATATCCGCGAACATATGCAGATCGAGGTCAACGAAAACTCGATGTTCGACGTGCAGATCAAGCGCATCCACGAGTACAAGCGCCAGCTCTTAAACCTGTTGCATGTGATCACCCGTTACAACCGCATACGTGCAGGGCAGACGGAAGGGATGATCCCGCGCACCATCATATTCAGCGGCAAGGCCGCACCCGGTTATGCGATCGCCAAGCTCATCATCAGGCTGATCAACAATGTGGCCGATTTCGTCAACAACGATCCTGCGATGCAGGATCTGCTCAAGGTGATCTTCATCCCCAACTACAATGTCGCAACCGCAACCGCGATCATTCCTGCAACCGACCTTTCAGAGCAGATATCCACAGCAGGGACCGAAGCTTCCGGAACGAGCAACATGAAGATGGCCTTAAACGGCGCTTTGACGATAGGCACGATGGATGGCGCCAACGCGGAGATAGGCACCGAGGTAGGATGGGAAAATATCTTCACCTTCGGGCTTTCCACCGAGGGGGTAGCCAATCTTCAACAGCATGGTTACAACCCATGGGACTACTATCACGAGAACAACGCGTTGCGTCAGGCGCTGGACATGATAGGCTCAGGCTATTTCTCACCGGAAGAACCGGAGCGTTTCCGGCCCATCTTCGATTCTCTCATGCACCAGGGCGACCGTTTCCTTCTGCTGGCCGATTATGCCGCTTATATCCACTGCCAGGAGAAAGTCGATGCGCTCTACAGCAGACCCGATGAATGGGCGCGCAAGGCGATCATCAACGTAGCACACATGGGGAAGTTTTCCAGCGATCGGAGCATACGCCAATATGCCGAAAAAATCTGGCAGGTCAAAGCCACAACCTGAACAATCCGTTCTTCCATAAAATCCTACAGGAGACCACATGAGCAACCTGCTTGTACAACTCAAATCGATGACCACAATCGTCGCCGACACGGGCGATATCGAAGCGATCCACCATCACCAGCCTGAAGATGCGACGACCAATCCTTCGTTGCTGCTCAAGGCTGCCACTTTGCCGGAATACGTTCCGCTGATCAGCGATGCAATCGCCTGGGGAAAATCGCAAAGCCAGAACAAAGAACAGCAGGCACATGATGCGATGGACAAGCTGGCCGTGGATGTCGGGCTGGAGGTTCTCAAATATATTCCGGGCCGCATCTCCACCGAAGTGGATGCACGACTTTCCTTTGACACTGTGGCCACGCTTGCCAAGGCACGCAAGCTGATTGCTCTTTACAACGCTGCCGGCATTGCCAACCATCGCGTACTGATCAAGATCGCATCGACATGGGAAGGCATACGCGCCGCCGAAATCCTTGAGCGGGAAGGTATACATTGCAATCTCACACTGCTGTTTGGTTTCGCTCAGGCACGCGCCTGTGCCGAAGCAGGCGTGACATTGATCTCGCCTTTCGTCGGCCGCATACTCGACTGGCACAAGGCGCACACCGGCCAAGATTTTGCAGCGGAAAACGATCCTGGCGTACAGTCGGTGCGCAGCATCTATGCCTATTACAAGGCGCACGGCTACAAAACCATCGTGATGGGTGCATCGTTTCGCAACCTGAACGAGATCGTGGCGCTTGCCGGATGTGACCGCCTGACCATCGCGCCACCATTCCTGAGAGAACTGGAAGCAGCGCAGGGAGTGCTGGAACGGAAATTGACAGACAGCGGAGCGACCCAAAAAGCTCCGGCGCCCATGACCGAAGCACAGTTCCGCTGGGAGATGAACGAGGATGCGATGGCGACAGAAAAACTTGCCGAAGGCATACGCGGATTCACAGTGGACCAGATCAGGCTGGAGCAGATGCTGCTGGAAAAACTCTGATGCGGCAGCACCTTGGGCAAGAAGCAGAACCTTCCGAAATCAGCGAGAAATCAATATCTTCATAAACTTCAAGGACAACCTACATGAAAATTCTGGAATCATGCACGCTGACATTTTTCGGCGCCGGCGGAAACCTGAGCCGCCGCAAATTGATTCCCGCGTTGTTTCATCTGGAAACAGTAAAGCGCCTTCCAGATAACATGGTCATTCTGGGGTGCGACATCACCTTGCGAGAGCGATCCGAATGGCTGGATTTTGTAGGCAACATTTTGCGCGAACTGCATGGGCAGAAAATCAATGAAGAAGCACTCAGTCGCTTTTGCGAACGCCTGCATTATTTTGCCATTCCACCCGGCGACGACGCGGCTTATGAGCGTTTGCAACAACTGCTTGATAACGATCCGGCCTTTCCGCCCAACATCGTCTATTACATGGCAGTGCGCCCGGCAGACTATCCAGTCATCATAGACAGGCTGGGCAATTCAGGTTTGCTGGCGGAGAAAGCCGGCTGGCGGCGCGTGGTGATCGAAAAGCCTTTCGGTTACGATCTGCTGAGCGCGCAGACGCTGCAGGCGAGCCTGTACCGCCATCTCGACGAGCCGCAGATTTACCGCATCGACCATTATCTTGGTAAAGGCACAGTGCAGAACGTGATGGTGTTCCGCTTTGCCAACCTGCTGCTGGAACCCTTGTGGAATCATCACTACATCGACCATGTGCAGATCACCCACTCGGAGAAGTTGGGCGTGGATGGGCGCGCCGATTACTACGAAGGCGCCGGCGCATTGCGCGACATGGTCCAGAGCCACTTGCTGCAACTTTTGGCATTGGTAGCGATGGAACCGCCCGTGACAATGGATGCCGAACATCTGCGTGACGAGAAGGTCAAGGTGTTCAAGGCAATACGTCCGATCACCCAGAATGCCGTGCATGCGCATGCGTTTCGAGGCCAGTATGCCAGCGGCACCATCGATGGAAAATCCGTTGCTGGCTATCTGGAAGAAAAACATGTTGCTGAAAACAGCACAACCGAAACTTATGCCGCGATGAAGCTGTTCATAGACAACTGGCGCTGGGCGGGTGTGCCGTTTTACTTGCGCACTGGAAAGCGTCTGAGCCAGAACAGCTCGGCAATCTGCATCCGTTTCAAAAATGCACCGCAGGATCTGCTGCGCCATACAAGGCAAGGCCCGCCAGTCGCAAACTGGATCATGCTGGGAATACAGCCTGACGACTGCCTTAAAATGGAAATGCAGGTCAAAGTTCCGGGCCTTGATCTCGACACACGCACCATCAGTCTGGATGCGACATACCGCAAGGACGGCGAAGAGGATTACGATGCATACGAGGGACTCTTGCTCGACGTGATCATGGGTGACCATTCGCTATTTTTGCGCATTGACGAAGTCGAGGCAGCATGGCGAGTCGTCGATCCCGTGCTCAAGGTTTGGTCGATGGAACGCGAATTCATCAACACCTATCCAGCCGGCAGCTGGGGACCGCGCGGCACATATCGGCTATTTGACCGCGATGATCAGTTCTGGCGCCATGGCTTGGATCCCAGTGGCGCAGACCTGCAGGCCTACTGATGCTGGAGTTTCAATCGAACAAGCATACCATTAGCAGATTTTATTAAGTTCATTTGAGGAGAAGATAATGCAGATCGGAATGATAGGGCTCGGACGCATGGGCGCAAACATGGTGCGCCGATTGCAAAAGGCAGGTCATCAGTGTGTGGTGTTTGACCGGAATAAGCAAGCCGCTCAAATTCTGGCACAGGAAGGTGCGATTGCAGTCAGCAGCATGCAGGACATGGTAAACAACTTAACTGCGCCGCGCGCCATATGGCTGATGCTGCCTGCGGCTGTGGTGGACGCAAGCATTGCAGAACTCGCTTCCCTGCTAAATGCGGGAGACATCATCATCGATGGCGGAAATTCCTATTACAAGGACGACATTGCCCGCGCAAAAACCCTTCAGTCCCGCTCGATACATTATCTGGATGTCGGGGTCAGCGGCGGCACCTGGGGGCTGGAGCGCGGCTATTGCCTGATGATAGGCGGGCAGAAAGAGACAGTGGCACATTTACAGCCGGTCTTTGCGACACTGGCGCCGGGCGTGGAAGCTGCAGCGCGCACCGAAGGCCGCACAGGTAAGCCAGCGCCTGCCGAATCCGGCTATCTGCACTGCGGTCCGGAAGGAGCCGGGCATTTCGTCAAGATGGTGCACAATGGCATCGAATACGGCATGATGGCCGCCTACGCCGAAGGTTTCAATCTGTTACGTCACGCCAATGTGGGCGGCGCATCGCAACAGACTGACGCCGAGACGACACCGCTGCGCGACCCGCAGGCATTCCGCTACGACATCGATGTCGCCGAAGTCGCCGAGCTATGGCGGCGCGGCAGCGTGGTGGGTTCATGGTTACTCGATTTGACGGCGCACGCACTGCACAATGACACCGACCTCGAACAGTTTGACGGACGCGTTTCCGACTCCGGCGAAGGGCGATGGACCAGCATCGCTGCGATCGAATCAGGTACGCCGGCGCCGGTGTTGACTGCCGCCCTATTCAACCGTTTCAGCTCGCGCGGCGAGGCTGACTTTGGAGACAAACTTCTGTCCGCCCTGCGCTACGAATTTGGCGGACACCATGAAAAACACTCAGGGTCGTAAATGGTTCAACGGGTCAGCCCCGCATAGATCATCAGCATCTTTTCCGGCAGATACTTGACATGATCGACCACCATGTAGCCTCTTGCGCCGAATATCTGCGAGACATATTCGTCCGCCTTGGGATCGAGACTGATGCAGTGGGTGTGTATGCCGCACTTTTCAGCCGCCTTGACCGCCATTTTGGCATCGTACATCAGGTATTTCGTTCCCCTCACGTCGATGTCTGAAGGCGCACCATCGGTGATGAGCATCAGAAGCTTCTTGCCCGACTCCTGCTCATTGAGATAATGTGCGGCATGGCGAATAGCCGCACCCATTCGCGTCGAACGCTGTCCTGTCATGCCGGCAATCCTGGCTTTCGGCACGTCATCGTAGGGCTGTCCGAAATCCTTGAAACGCAAATATTCGACATTGTGCCGGCTCTTGGAACAGAAACCGTGGATCGCGAACGGATCGCCCACGTCCTCGATGACATCCGCAAACAGTACGCAGATCTGCCGGGTCAGCTCCAAAACGGTCTGTTCCTGCCCCGCTATCCTTTGGTTCGTCGAATTGGACAGATCCAGCAGCACCAACACCGAGATGTCGCGATTCTTGCGCAGCGAGCGCATCATGATGCGCGTATCAGGCTGAATCCCAGAGCGCAGATCGATCAGCGCGCGGATGGCCGCATTGATGTCTATCTCGTCGCCTTCCTCCAGTTTCCTGATGCGGCGAAGCCCGCTGTAACGGATCGCATGAAGTATCTTCTCCATCCGCGATATCAGATGGCCGTTCTGCGCAACGATGCGATCGACGATGTCGAGTTCTCCTGGCTTGGGCTTTTTTTCCCTCACTGTCACCCAGGACGCTGTTTCGACCTGGCTGCGGTAATCCCATTCGGCATAACTGTATGTATCCTTTCCCTTCGGGCCCGGCTTGTCCTCGGAAATCTGCTTAGTCTCCTCGTCTGCGCTGGCAAACTCGTTGTTTCCCATCAAAAGCTTCAACTCGAAAAAAGAAGTCGGCATCTCCTCCGCATGAGCTGGCTCCTGTTTCGCAAATTCCCATACATAACGGTTGTCGTCGCGGTAGAGCGCGCTCAACCTGTCCGCATGCACATTGAACCTGATGTTTTTTTTCTGGAATTCATGCGCTAGCGTCAGGCCTATCCTCATGGAGACATCGTGTGTCTCAAGGTTGTCGTTCGCCGCATTAAACAGCGCCCTGCCCTGGCTCACCCATGAATCGTCATCCCGGTAAGTTTGATCAAGCAGCGCTCGCGCAAGCCGAGAGAGATAATCTCCCGCGCTCCTGTTTTGCAAAGGGTTGGCGATATGCTGATCGCGCCAGAGCGTAAAAATGCCCGGGAATTCTCGCATCAACAGGGTCTCAACCCGCGCATCCTCGATGACGGAAACCACTGCCTTCTGCCACTTGTCGAGCGACTTATCGATGAACGCCTTTTCGGTGTACATGACGTGGGCTGCGGCATGAACCGCTGCTGCGCGATAAGCTTCCAGGCCCGTTACATCTCCTGACAGGTCGTAATAGTAACTTGGCAGATGGATCGTGTTGTGTTCTACGAAAGGCCTGTATTTTTCAAGATGAATGAAATCCTCTTCGATGGGTTTGATCATGACATCACGGCCACACAACGCATAAAGATAGATCGCAATGCGCCGCTGCACATCTGCCAAATGGGTTTTGGATTTGTGATGATCGCTTTGCTGATCCCTGCCTGCCCTGCCGAAATATTTTTGCAGCCCGCGCGAGATGCGGTTGAATGTGGATTTCATCGCGCTTCGGTGCGCTTCCCGAAAAACGTGACAACAGCCGCCTCGAGCGCATCGCGCATATCCGGATCGTCAGTGATGGGTGCTATCAAAGCGACGCGGCATGCGCGCCTTGTTTCGACGCCCCTGACGATCAGCGTGCCCGCGTAGATCAGCATGCGCGTGGAAATGCCTTCATCCAGGCCGTGCCCCTTGAGCTTGCGCGCCATCTTTGCAATCGACACCAGTTTGCCCGCATCCTCTCTTGCAATGCCTGCTTCGTGAGCAACGACCTCCTCTTCGGTCGCATGATCCGGATAATCAAAGTCAAGCGCTCCGAAGCGCTGCTTGGTCGACTGCTTCAGATCCTTCATCACGCTTTGGTAGCCCGGGTTATAGGAGATCACGAGCTGAAAATCGGGATGTGCCTGCACAAGCTCGCCGGTCTTCTCAAGCGGGAGCACGCGGCGGTTGTCCGTGAGAGGATGAATGACGACCGTGGTATCCTGACGCGCCTCCACAATCTCGTCGAGATAGCAGATCGCGCCATATCGTGCAGCGATCGCAAGCGGCCCGTCCTGCCAGCGCGTACCGTGAGAATCGAGCAGAAAACGGCCCACTAGATCGCTTGCTGTCATGTCCTCGTTGCATGCGACGGTGATTAGCGGCCTGCCCAGCTTCCACGCCATATATTCAATGAAGCGCGTTTTACCGCAGCCTGTCGGCCCCTTCAGCATGATAGGCATGCGCGCATCATAGGCCGCCTCATAAACCGCCACCTCATCCGATACTTGACGGTAGTATGGCTCGCTCTTGACCCGGTATTGACTGATGATGTCTTTCATTACTATTCCTCTTCGCCATTGCAAAATCCGGCCTTGCAGGCCTGCTCATATCTGGATTTCAAGTATCCGGCCCTCCCTCTTCTGCAAGAGAAGCCTCGCAGGCAGGACTGTCAGCCTATCGTAATAAACTTGTTGCGCTTCTTGTACGCCAGCACCCAGGCGCCTATCGTCAACAGCCACGCGATGATCTTGTAGATGAGCGCATTGAATATCAGCATATCCAGTTGCAGAAACAGGGTAAACGCGGTGAGGTTGAAGGCGATAATCATATAGATGATTACCAGTGGCAGCTTGAACATAAACTATCCCGTTTAAAAAAGTAATATACGGATTCAAATAGTACGCGGATTCAATTCCAATGCGCAACTGCTTCAAAACGACGCAATTGCGCAATCGAGATTCTGTCGCACTTTTACTCTTCTTTCACCCTGAACCAGGCGGCATACAGCGCAGGTAAAAACAGGCAGGTAAGCAAGGTCGCGCCAACTAGCCCACCCATAATGGTCACCGCCATGGGACCCCAGAAAACCTGCCTTGTAAGCGGTATCATCGCAAGGATAGCAGCAGCCGCAGTCAACACAATCGGACGGAAGCGCCGCACGGTGGAGCTGATGATGGCTTCCCAGCGGGATTTTCCATCTTCCTCATCCTGCCTTATCTGATCCACCAGTATCACCGAGTTGCGCATGATCATGCCTGCCAGCGCGATGAAACCCAGATTGGCGACAAAGCCGAACGGCACCTGGAAAATCAGGAGCGCTGCGGTCACCCCTATCATGCCAAGAGGTGCTGTGAGCAGCACGATGACAGTGCGGCTGATGCTTTGCAGCTGCGCCATCAGCAGCGTGATCACGCCGATCAGCATCAACGGCATCACCGCCATAATCGCGCGTTCCCCTTTGGCCGATTCCTCGACGCTGCCGCCCATCGCGATGCGATATCCGGCTGGCAGCGTTGCGCGCAGATCGTCAAGCTGCCTGTTAATCTGATTTGACACCGTGGCAGGCTGCGTGCTGTCTGTCATGTCGGCCTGCACCGTCATGGTCGGTATGCGGTTGCGCCGCCAGATGACACCCTCTTCGAGCGCAGGCACAAGACGTGCCACCTGCGAAAGTGGCACATGGCCGCCGCTGGATAACGGTATATCCAGTTCCATAAGCCGGTCGAGCGAACGAGCATCGCCGCGCCACATCACGTCTATCAGCTGGTCGCCCTCGCGGTAATGCGTCAGCACCTGGCCGTTCAGCCATCCCTGCAGTGCCTGCGCTACATCTTGGCTGGAAGTACCCAGTTTCTGCGCCACACCCTGATCGACCTCAATCTTCACACTCTTTATTTTCTCATTCCAGTCGTAGCTGACATCCTGCAGATGAACATTGGCGTGCATCAGCGCCGACACCTGTGCTGCGATACTGCGCACCCTGTCAAGGTCAGTGCCGCTGACGCGGAACTGCACCGGATAACCTACCGGTGGGCCGTTTTCCAGGCGGGACACATGGGTATGTGCATATCCGTCTGCGCCCAATGTCTGTTCGAGATGTTGCTTCAATGCTTCTCGCGCAGCAATGTTCCGGCTTTGCACCACGCACTGCGCAAAATTGTCGCTGAAAAGTTTCATGTCCAGAGACAGGAAAAAGCGCGGGGAACTGTTTCCGACATAGCAGGAATAGGAATCCACCCTTGCATCGCCTTTCAGCAAACCCTCAAGGCGCTCGACCTCGTGCTCCGTCGACTTCAGCGATGCGCCCTGCGGCAGAGTAAGATCGACCAGCAGCTCAAGCCGGCTGGCGGAGGGGAAAAACTGCTTTTGCACGCCCCGCCCGAACGCAACGATGGACAATATGAAAATCACAAGCGTAGCGAGTATCACCACCCAGCGGTTTCGCAAGCACCATGTCAGCAAGCGGCGAAAACCGCGGTAAAAAGGGGTTCCGTAAATATCTGCACCATGCTTTTGCGCTTTTGCGAGCAACTTTGCAGGATCGAGCAGCCTGTAGCCCAGATAAGGCGTAAATAGCACGGCCACCACCCAGGACACCAGAAGCGCGATGGTCACCACGGCGAAGATCGAAAAAGTGTATTCGCTGGCTGCGGACTTCGAAAAGCCCACCGGCGTGAAAGCGGCTGCGGTGATCAATGTTCCGGTCAGCATCGGGAAGGCCGTCGAAGTGTAGGCAAAGGTGGCCGCCTTGAAGCGGTCCCATCCCTGTTCCATCTTAACCACCATCATCTCCACCGCGATGATCGCATCGTCCACCAGCAAGCCCAGCGCGATCACCAGCGCGCCAAGAGAGATGCGCTGCAGGTCTATGCCGAAAATTTTCATCATGAAGAACGTGATCGCCAGCACCAGCGGAATGGAGAATGCCACCACCGTGCCGGTGCGCCATCCGAGGCTCAGAAAGGAGACCGCCAGCACGATCAGAATCGCCTTCCCCAGGGAGTCCTGAAACAACGATATCGAACCCCTGACCACGTCGGGCTGATTTGCAACCACGTGCACATCCACCCCAACCGGCAAGGCTGCGCTTTCAGTCTTCATCGCCAGTTTCAGATTGTCGCCCAGTCGTATAACATCCCCTCCCTTGTCCATGATGATGCCGATGCCGATCGCAGGTTTGCCGCCAACGCGCATCGCAGGATTCGGCGGATCGCTGTAGCCGCGCGACACGCTGACGATATCGCCCAGCCGCATGTGTTTCCCGTTCACCAGCAGATCGGCGTTCCTTATCTTCTCGACGCTGTCGAACTCCCCACTAGTGCGCAGCCAGACGCGGTCGCTGCCGGTTTCGACAAACCCTGATTGAACGATTGCGTTCTGTTTATCTAGCGCAAGGCCGATCTGCGCGGGTGTGATGCCAAAGCTTGCAAGGCGCAAAGGGCTTGCATCGAGATAAATCTTTTCATCCTGAACGCCTATCAGCTCGACGCGTCTGACATCGGGCACGCGCTTCAAGTCGATCGCGATTCTGTCCGCATACCGGCGCAACGCAGCAAGATCCATGCCGTCGCCGGTCAGCGCGAAGATATTGACATCCACATCGCCAAACTCGTCATTGGGAAAAGGCCCCTGTATCCCGGCTGGCAATTCGTGATGGATGTCATCCAATTTTTTGCGCACCTGGCGCCAGGCTTCGGGCACCTCGGCCTTGGGCGTGTAATCCTTGAGTGCTATAAACACCAGGGATTCGCCTGGTTTGGAAGCGGAACGCAGCACATCCACCCAGGGGGTCTCCTGCAATTTCTTCTCTATCCGCTCGGTGAGTTCCTGCTCGACTTTGGACGCTGCCGCACCGGGCCACAGCGTGCGCACCGCCATCACTTTAAAAGTGAAATCGGGATCTTCCGCGCGCCCCAGGCTGAAATAGGAAAATATTCCAAGACTCATCAGCACGATGATGAGATACAGAATCATCTGCTGGTGCGTCAACGCCCAGGCAGAAAGATTTGGCCCTTTCATTGTGGGCTGACGCTATCGCTATCGACGGGCTGTATGATTTCACCCTCTGACAATCGGTGCACGCCAGCAACAACGATGCGCTCGCCCGCTTTAAGTCCTCCCGCGATGATCGCGCCATCGTCGCGGTACAAAGACACGGTAACCGGTCTTAAGCTGACGCTCTTGTTTTCCGCCACGACCCATACCGCAGCCTGCTTTCCCTGCTGATAAACTGCCGAAAGAGGAATCAGCAGTTCGCCTTTTGCAGCGGGCTTGAACAGCACGCGCGCACTCATGCCCAGCGCAATCTTTTCAGGCATAACATCGAATGCCACACGCGCAGGATAGGTGCGGCTTGACGGATCTGCAGATTGCGACAACTCGCGCAGATGACCTTTCAAGGGGGGTTGATCACCCGCCATCACCTCTGCCGCATCACCCACGTGAAACCGGGAAAACTGATCTTCCGGTATCTCGAATGCTGCCTCGGTTTCACCCAGATCAGCCAGACGCAGCACTGACTGACCTGCGCTCACCACCTGCCCCACGTCTGCCAATATCGCTTCGACGACGCCGTCGTGTTCTGCGCGCAACACCGTATAATCAGTCTGATTGCGCGCGAGCGCTGCTTCTGCACTGGCAGACTTCAGCGCAGCTTCTTTTGCATCCAGCGCCGCCTGGCTTATGAACCCGCTGCGGCGCAACTTCCGGTAGCGCTGTGCGTCGGCCAGCACCAGGCAATATTGCGCTTGGACTGAGCGCGCCTTCAACGCGACGTCCGAAGCATCAAGGCGCGCCAGAATTTGGCCTGCCTTTACCCGCATCCCTGCGTTCACTTTGCGTTCGATGATTTTCCCGCCTATGCGAAAACCGATGATAGGCTCATGGCGGGCGCGTATCTCGCCGCTGTACTCAAGGCTTTTTTCAACGGCCACATCTCCTGCGAGCCTAGTCAATGCGGGACGCACGATTTTTGCTGGTGGTACGGTTTCCTTGTTGCACGCGACAAGAAAGAGCGCGAGTATGAACAGGATAGCCTTCATCGAATGGAATGGTGGATTTGAACAGGCCTGCAATGTAGTTTTCAAATGCAGCTTTGTCAAACATGCGCAAAGCCCATCAACCCGGTAAAATGACTGCTGCCTTATCGCAAGAATTCCGTGATAATCTGCGCATGGCCGCCTTTCACCTTAAAACGATATGACATATTTGCCAGAACCCTCATACAAGCATGGCACTGAAGAAAAGACAGGCATACTGCTTGTCAATCTCGGCACGCCGGATGCACCCACTGCGAAAGCAGTACGCCCCTATCTCAAGCAGTTCCTAGGCGATTCGCGCGTGGTGGAAATCCCAAGAGCCGTCTGGTGGCTTATTTTGAACGGCATCATACTCAACACACGCCCCAAGAAATCAGCTGAAAAATATGCGAGCATCTGGCTGAAAACCGGTTCGCCCTTGCGCGTGTACACCGAAAAGCAGGCCATCCTGCTGAAAGGCTTCCTAGGGGAACGCACGCGCTCGCCCTTCATCGTCGATTTCGCGATGACCTATGGAAATCCCTCCATCCCCGATGCGCTGGCCCGCCTGAAGGAACAGAACTGTCAGCGCATTCTGATCATGCCGATGTTCCCGCAATATGCTGCTAGCGCGACAGGCCCAGTGTACGACCAGGTGTTTGCCGCAATGCAGAAGATGCGCAACCTGCCTGCCATTCGCACCGTCAAGCATTTTCACGACCATGCAGGCTATATCAAGGCTCTGGCTGCCAACATCAACGACTACTGGATGCGACACGGGCGTCCCGAAAAGCTCGTGATGAGCTTTCATGGCGTGCCCAAATACACACAGGACAAGGGAGACCCTTACCCTTGCGAATGCCACAAGACCGGGCGGCTTCTGGCAGAAGAACTTAGCCTTACTTCGGAACAATACACCGTAAGCTTCCAGTCACGCTTCGGCCGCGCGGAATGGGTCAAGCCCTATACCACTGCCACGCTGAAGGACCTTGGGAAACTAAAAACCCGCCGCGTCGATGTGGTCTGCCCCGGCTTCGTCTCCGACTGCCTTGAGACGCTGGAAGAGATCGCGATGGAAGGCCGCGAAGACTTTCAACATGCTGGCGGCGGGGAATACCATTACATCCCCTGCATGAACGACAATGATCAGTGGATACATGCACTGACGGACCTGGCGATGGACAATCTGCAGGGCTGGCTGCCCGAAGCGGACAGCGCAAAACTCGAACAGGGCAGGCTGCTCGCACTTTCCATGGGCGCAAAACAGTAGTGACCGTTTTTCACAAAAAGAGGATGCAGTCATGTCGCAGTTTCCCGAAGACATCTATACCGAACCATCCAATCTGGATGTGGACACGCTGAAAAATCTCGGCCCCTTGCGCGGCATGGCTGGCATCTGGCAGGGCACAAGAGGACTGGACGTCAAGCCGAAAGCCGAGGGGCCGAAGAAACAGGTTTACGTCGAGCGCATTGAGCTTCAACCGATAGACCCGCAGACCAACGGACCTCAGGTTTATTACGGGTTGCGCTATCACACTCATGTGGTAAAGCCTGACCAGGTCAAGACCTATCACGACCAAGTGGGTTACTGGCTATGGGAGCCAGCCACGAATTCTGTTATCCACACGCTGACGATACCGCGCGCTCAGGTCGTGATGGCGCATGGCAAGGCGGCTCATGACGCGAAAGAGTTCGAGCTGACCGCCACGCACGACTCAGAAAATTTCGGCATACGCTCGGCGCCATTTCTGGATTACGCATTCAAGACAGTCAGCTTCAACATCAAGGTGACCATCAACCCCGACGACACCTGGTCCTATGAAGAAGACACCGTGCTAATGATCAAGGGTCGGGATGAGCCATTCCATCACACGGATAAAAACACGCTGACACGGATCGCACAACCCACGCCCAATCCGCTAGCACGATAAATTACAGCATGACTGACAGTGCGCGCAGCAGGGGTGAACTATTCTACAGTGAGCCGAGTGGTAAAGGGCGAACGATGGATGATATCAAGACCTGAACATCCCGCGTAATGACTGGCCCGAAAAATCAATTTCAGACTCATTTCATATTTAGACGAGGCTCCACAGTGACATTGACCGGCAAGGCTGATAAAATATGTTTTATTGTCATTGGGGAGTAGCCATCCTTAGCGCCCTGCTAGGGAGTCCACGTCAACAAACTTGAGGTTTTGTGCCTCATGGCGTGGTCGGCCTCTGCGCAAGCAGAGTGAGCTAGGCGAGACCTTTGGCCGCAATACGCTTTCCGTGCCGGGTGAGTCGTGTTGTCGTGCCACTGGATTCTTACTCGCCCGGCCTGACTGCTCACATGTTTCTAACGCTCTCCCTGTTTTTTCTGTCAGCGGGTGCCATTTATCTGGCTTGTGAATACTTCGTCAATGGCATCGAATGGTTCGGGCGCCGCTTAAATCTTGGCGCGACCGCTGTGGGGTCGGTACTGGCAGCCTTCGGCACGGCGTTGCCTGAAAGCGCCGTGACCTTCATGGCCGTTGTTTTTGGCACAACCCCTGCCCAAAAGGACATTGGCGTAGGCGCAGCCATGGGCGGCCCGCTTGTTCTGGCAACCTTGGCCTATGCCGTGGTGGGCTTGGCACTAATCTTTCACCGCCGCCGACTCGAACGGGAAACGCTCCAAGTGCGAGTCGATCACGCCCGTATGAGCCGCGACCAAGCCGCCTTTCTCGCAGTATTTGTGGTTAAGGTCGCGCTAGGCTTGGTCGCTTTTGCGATCAAGCCGTGGCTGGGCGTGTTGTTCCTCGCCGCGTATGTCGTCTACGTCTGGCGCGAAATTCAAGAAAGTGATACCGCGCCCGAAGAGGAAAAGATTGAACCTCTCAAAATTCGTCCCTCGGTCGAAGAGCCATCGTTAGGCTGTGCCTCCCTCCAGGCTGTTTTGGCAATGGTTGTGATTGGTGTCGCTTCCCATGTCTTTGTCGGCCAGCTTGAAATTATTGGCACTACGCTGCACTGGTCACCACATCTGGTGGCTTTGCTGTTAAGTCCGGTGGCAACGGAACTGCCGGAGACGATGAACGCGCTGATCTGGGTACGGCAGGGCAAGGAGCGCCTGGCTCTCGCCAACATTTCCGGAGCCATGATGATTCAGGCCACGATCCCCAGCGCCTTGGGCATCTTCTTTACCCCTTGGCGTTTTGATGGCCCGTTGCTGGCTTCCGGTATCATTACGGCACTAGCAATTGTTTTCCTGTGGCAGCTTTTCCGGCGTGGCGCTGTGGACGGACGCGCACTGGTCACAGTCAGTTCTTTGTATGGCGTTTTTGCAGTGTTGGTCGCCGTCTACTTCCCGCACTAACAGGCATAGCGTCCAACTCAGATAGGACTTGATGACCTGAGGTGCGACATCAAGGTCTTGCTGCCGTTAGAAATGGCGACTTGTTGCTGGTCGGCAAATGTTCTGAGTGTCACAGTGATTTGGCTAGGATAATTGAATCGCGTTGATCAATGTAAGCTCAAAGAGAATAAGGGTCAGGGCTCAACGCTAAATAGTAGCGTCCCCTTTTTCCTGCTTTCCCATTTGTGACATTAGTGCCCGCTGCCCGTGCTGGGCAGAGCAGCCTGTAGCCTGCCTTTCGGGGCTAAAACCGTTGGCGCCCAATATTGACAACCGACCTCAAAACCGTTTAACGTCTGACGCTGAACGCCATATCTCATGAACCGAAGCTTTGGTTGCGCGGGTAATTCCGGAACATGAGGTTCAAGTGTCCGCTGCAAACCTGAATCTAAGAAATGTGAACTATGACAGAAATGAAAAAATGTCCATTTTGTGCTGAAGAAATTAACGCAGATGCATTCAAGTGCAGGCATTGTGGCGAGATGCTTCATGCGCCCGCTGTTGCATCGATTAAGAATAAGAAATCAAATAAACTTGTTATGATGAGCGTTGCAACAATTCTCGTTGCAATAGTTCTTGCTCTTACTGCACCCAGTAAATCCCGATTTACTGAGTTTTTATCTCAAAAGATAGTTTCAAATATCGATAATAGTGAATCGGGGAAAGATCCGCTGTTTGGCAGCTTTGCGCAAGGCATGACAAATTTATTTTTAGATTCCGCAGTGGAAGAGCAAAACTTCTTGGTGTTTAAAATTTTCACACTTAACATGCATGTGATGAGAGCATTTAATAAAGATGTGCCAGATGTTAAATTTATCGGTTTGGCAGGACAATTAATTCCGCTTAACTCAGAAGCAATTGAGAGAATGAGAAGAAATAGCCAGACAAATGAGGTCGGCCATCAATAGTCCAATCCGCTAAGTGGCCGCATACTGCCTCTCTACAGTGAATCGAGCGGTAAATAGCGAACGGTGATGGATGATGTCAAGACCTCGCAACCAAAGTGGGTGTCATTTCTATTGCTGCTCTCTATCCAAACCTTCAGTTGACAGAGCAAGCGTCGCGCATCGGAAGAAAAATGCATAATGATTTTAGTCAGTTTTCGTTTTGGCACATGCGCCAATCGTCGTTTAAATCGATAGAATGACTTTCGTGTTGGCTCAGCAATGAAGTGCGCCATGCCCGAATTTGTCTCATAACGGTTCAGATCATTCCAAGGCGCAAACCTTCTTCAATGCGCTGGTTTATTGCACTAAGTTTATCGATGACGGCTTGGGAAGGATCTGCGGCTGCGGCGATCTTGAACACCAACAGTCCAAGCAGAGCAAAAACAAGAATCTTGGAAGTTTTCACGCTGATTACTCCATGTTTGTCCATAGGGATTCATGGGGGTTAAGTCTATATCTGCAGCATGGGCGCACCTAGATCCTTGCTAAACCGCAGCCCGATTATTCGCTGCGCACCAGAAGCACGGGTACCGATGAGCCGCGCACCACGCCTTCGGCCACGCTGCCAAACAGAAGGTGGTTGAATCCCGATCGGCCGTGCGTGCCGATCACGATCAGATCGGCAGACCAGCTTACCGCCTCATTGTCGATTACGCGCGCGATGCGCTCGCCGCTCGCCTCAATCAATGCCGTGTCCACCGTAATGTCAGCCTGTTTTGCGATTTCCTCGGCTTTTGCCAGAGCTCGCTCACCGATTTTCTTCGTCAGATCGCGCAGCTCAGCATAGTCCACATAGCCTTCCGCGTTTAGGAATTGCATATCGTCAACCACATGCAAAAGCCGCATCTGCACGGGCTGTGCATCGATCAGCCTGATGGCTTCCTGCAACGCCCGGTCCGACGTGCTACTTCCATCTACAGGAACCAGTATGCGTTTGTACATGACTTCCTCCCTTTTAATTTGCGCAAATTCATGTTTGAAGTAATTTTGAATAACGTTGGTCAGCTGGGTGCAATGCGGCAGCATCCATGCTTTTTGACCGGCAAGTCAAAATTGCAAAAATGAACTATACACACACTGCACACCCCTCGCTTCGCTCTCTCCAGAAAGAACGATACCAGATTTACGCCCTGAAGAAGGCAGGACTTAAACAAATTGATACGCCAGCATTTGCCAAAGAACCGGGACTTCACCACGATTACACAACAGGAGATCTACATGGTAATGGAGCGTTTGAACTATCGACCTGGAAAACGACTTGGATACCAGACACCTAATCAGGTATTCTTCAAGGCTGGCGTTGCACTTCACACTTAAATCCCCGTTAGGTAAAAAAACGAGTCGTGACAATTAATCGATATAAGTTCATTTTAATTTCTATATTGCTGATTTTTCTGTGGGATATATCAGCATGGCTTATTACAAATCATTATTACGTTGCACGGATAAGAGAAGTTGTTAGGCAGAAAACAAAGATTTCCCGGGAGCAAGCTGAAGATCTGGCAGACAGCATCAACAGAAACCTGAATTATCTAGACGGCATACCCGATCTGCTTTCTCAATCACCGATAGTAGAAAACGCAACTACACTGTTCGGAGCAGATACAACTCCATCGACCTTGCCGCTTGGTGAGCGAAAGCAACGCTGGAAGAACGATCCAAAATTAAACGCTCTCAGTCGATATCTTGCTCTAGCCAAGTTTAGCTTGAATGCGGACATCATCTTTGTGATCAACGCAGCAGGTGACTGCATTGCGGCGAGCAATTGGAACACCGAAGGAGCCACTGTCGGTACAAATTTTGTTGACCGTGAATATTTCAGAGAAAATAAAAACGGACAGCGTGGAATGGAATATGCCGTTGGCAAGACGACAAATATCGGCGGCCTTTATTTTTCGAATCCCATTATTGTTGGCGATCAATTTCGGGGGGCGGTGATAACCAAGATAGATGTACCTAATTTATCTTTCCTGGTCCATAAAATGGACGCCTTTGTTACGGACGAAAACGGTATTATCATTCTTGCCAATGACCCGCGACTGGAAATGCGCTCACTTCCAGGGTCCTCCGTGGGCAAAATGTCCGAGCAGAAAAAGATTTCCCGCTATAAGAGACGCAACTTTCCTGCTTTCCAGATCACCTCTTGGGGGGATAAAACATTTCCTTCTTTAATGCGCGTTCAAGATGAAAGTGTTCCGCATGTATTCGCTTCAAAGGATATCAGTCAATATCGCATGAAAATCTATGTGGCTAACCATGTCAACGAGTATGACGTTTTAAAAAAGGATAAGTTCTGGTTCACCCTGCTGCTTGCGATGTCAGGGAACATTCTGATTCTGATGGTGGAGAGTTCGCTACTATATGTCGCTTCAATTAAGGCTAAAGAGGTTGCGCTGGAAAGAGCCAACAGGGCAGAGCAAAGAATTATCAGCATCAGTGAAGATACGCAGCAGAGAATCGGACGGGAATTGCACGATGATTTAGGCCAGCTTTTGACTGGAGTTGCATTCATGTCTGAAGTACTCTTTCAGAAACTATCGAATCAAGACAAGGCTGAAGCCAAACAGGCTTCAATAATCACAGCCTATATCAATGAAGCGATTTCAAAAACGCGCACCTTGGCGCGCGGCCTCTATCCCGTGGAACTAAAGGAAGCTGATTTGCCGGCAATGCTGCAAAATCTCGCCAAAAATACCGAGGCAATTTACCCCGTAAAATGCCAGTTTATATGTAAGTGCGAACACACGATCGATGATTCGCTTGCAGTGATCAACCTGTTCCGCATTGCACAGGAAGCCGTCAACAACGCCATCAAACATGGCAAACCTGCGAATATCTCACTAAAACTTGTGTCATTGCCCACTGGCATAACGCTTGAAATCAGCGATGACGGTTCCGGCATCAATCAAACGGCAAACACCAAAGCCGGGCTTGGTTTGCGCTCCATACAATACCGCGCTTCTTTGCTGGGTGGCTCCATGCAGATTTCGGCCTTACCCGAAGGTGGCACAAGATTGACTGTGAGTCTCCCCGCCTGACATGCCTGCTTCAAGCGAGCCTCTGTTCTTCGAAACGTCTAGTGGATTCCACTATATAAAAATAGGGTTTATTACCACCCAAATATCCTCTTCGGCATTATAGGCATAACTTTTTCAACGCTTAACATGTACTCGTCTTCAACCGAATCGTTTCAAGAATTGGTGTTGCGCCCCTCATTGTTTGAATTGTCATGGTTAACGCGACAAGACTGACGCCGTCCTACTCCCGAAACGAAGATGTTTTAGCCGCTAAAAAATGTGGTGGCTTTTGCAAGATGTTTTACCGTATCAAAGTGTTGCAGGTTTGATCTCACATATTCGTGATATGCAGCGTTGATAATTTATTTTTCACTTCTTCTTCAAAAAGAGGAAAACAACAGGAGATAGTCATGGTCACAGTAAGTTCATTGCAACAGAACCGCCTTCAACGTGCAAAAGTTGCCTACACATTGAGAAATGTAAACCTTGAATTGGCGGAAAATCTGTACACAGACAAAGCTTATGCTCCACGCCCCGGAGATATGGTGCTCGCACGGATCGACGTGATCGGTCAGCATGGCGGTGTTGAATTGCGCAATGGACGCAGATCAACCTTGTATGTGGGCGATGAAGTGGTCGTATGTTATGGTAATCGATATGCGCCTGACCAGTTTGAAGCCGAAGTTCCGGAAAATATGGGGTCGTGCCATCTGGTGGCCGCTGGCGGCATGGCAGGAAGGGTACTGTCATCCTATTCATCGATGAAGGAGCCAACCTCAATTACACCCATCGGCCTCCTTGCAGATTCCGACGGCAAAGTCATGAACCTGGAAGACTGGAAATTGCCGCATATCGGTTTTGTCGGCGCACGTCCGTTGACCGTGGCCGTATTGGGCACGACCATGAATTCCGGAAAAACCACCAGCCTCACCAATTTCATCAGGGGACTGGTGTCCAGCGGCAAGAAAGTGGGGGCGGCCAAGATCACGGGAACGGGTGCTGGAAAAGACGGCTGGTTGATGAGTGATGCTGGCGCCACCCTGACTTACGATTTTACCGACGCTGGATATGTGTCTACCTATAAGCTCTCGCACGACAAGGTTGAGGAGATTTTTGCAATCCTTACTGGACACTTGGCTCACGCGGGCGTGGATATCATCGTTCTCGAAATTGCTGACGGCATTTTGCAGTCTGAAACTGCGGCATTGCTCTCTTCCTCCATCTTCAAATCCAGTGTGGACCATGTGCTTTTCGCAACCCGAGATTCGGCAGGGGCCGTAGGCGGGGTCGATCTGATCAGACGCCAGGGGATCAATATCATTGCGGTCAGCGGCGTGTTGACCAATTCCCCGCTGGCAGCAAGCGAAGCTGCAAAATTCACGGGCCTTCCCGTTATACACACCAGTCAGCTCTGCGACCCGGATACCTGCGTTGCTCTGCTTGATGATGCCAGCAAGACTGCTCAGGCTATAGCCGTTTAGAAATGCAGGCTCCAAAAGCACTTAGTCGTCGTCGCTTCCCCATTCTGGTTCGCCTTGTGGCGAATGCTTTTGGGCAGGCCGCGATGACCGTGGCAATGGCCCAGTTGGTGAGGTACGGCTTCGATCATCTTGTCAGACCTCAGCATCTGGCTTCTGTCGAGCCGTTACTTCTGGTAGGCCTTGGTCTTGCCGCTTCTGCAGGCATGATTGCCTGGTTACGTTTAAGGGAACGGGTCGATGCGGAGAAAATGGGGCAGGACTATGCATTTGAAGTTCGCATGGTTCTGTATGACCATCTTGCCGCATTGCCGCCCAGGGCGTTGCAGTCGCGCAGCCGTGGCGGGATGGCTTTGCGTTTTGTCGGCGATCTCGTGTCGTTGCGCAGATGGGTGAGCTTGGGGCTTGCACGTCTTGCGGTAACAGGCGTAGTGACGGCAGGGACGCTGCTTGCGCTTGCGTTTCTGGATGGGCTGCTGGCGCTGGATATCGGCATTGTGTTGGTTTTGGGCGCGGCCGTCACGCTGACCTTGAGCGGCAGGCTAAAATTGGCGACGCAAGAATCGCGTCGGCGTCTTTCCAACATAGCCGCCAACGTCAACGAAAAAATCGCATCCATTGCGGTGGTGCAGATTTTCGGACAGATGACACGTGAGCGCAGGCGCCTTGTTAAGCAGGGGCGCCATTTTCAGGATGCGATGATAGAACGTGCAAAAGTCGCAGGAAAAGTCACGGCGGTGACCGAAATCACGGCCGCTGCCGCGACGGGCACTATTTTGCTGCTGGGTGCGTGGGAAGTATCCGCAGGTCATGCCTCGCCTGGAACCGTGGTTGCCGCGATGGCGATCATCAACCTTCTGGTTCATCCGTTGCGCGACATGGGACGCACCCAGGAATACTGGTATGGCTCCAAGGTGTCGCTGCAAAAAATCCAGGAATTTCTAGACACCCCTTCCACCGTGACCGAGGTAAAAGGCGCGCCGGATCTGGACACAGGTTTCGGGCGTCTGGAATTCGAGCATGTTTCAGTGCAAGGGGCGCTTGAAGATGTAAGCGCAGTGGTCGAAGCAGGAAGTGTGGTTGCCATCGTGGGCCCAAACGGAGCGGGAAAGTCGACACTACTCTCCCTGGCAGCGAGGCTGATCGAACCCAGTCAGGGTATGGTTCGTCTCGATGGGCAGGATCTGGCTGAGCACAATCTGGCCTCAGTGCGCCGTGCAATCGGCATGGTAGGTGCAGAGCTGCCTCTGTTGCGCGGAACCGTCGAAAAAAACCTGCTCTACCGCTGGCCGGATGCCCCCTTACAGGACATTGAACACATCTGGAGCCTGTGCGGCATCAATGAGCTTCTGGCCAGTTTGCCGCAAGGTTTGCAGACGCGGATATCAGAAGGAGGCGTAGGACTGTCTGTCGGGCAACGCCAACGCATCGCTTTGGCTCGCGCACTGCTGGGCAATCCTCGTCTGTTGCTGCTAGACGAAGCCGATTCCAATCTCGACCCCCAGGCAGCATCAGTCATTGACAGAGTGCTTGCCAGCTATCAGGGAACGGTTCTGCTGGTCACGCACCGCCTGGACAGGATGGCATCGGCGGACGCCATCTGGCACATGAATTCGGGGCGCCTGGTGGAGCAAGGGCACTATTCAGCGCTAATGGCAGACAATAGTCAGACAAGCGCATTCCTAAAACCAGGCAAGGTGGCATTGTGCTGAAACTATTTTTCAATTTCCTCGAGGCGTTCTGGCACAGTAAAGCATGGGCGAAAAAGACTGTTGTCCTTTTTGCCGCAATTTTCCTAAGCTTCCAGTTTGCACAGGCAAGTGATATCAACGAGTCCCTGCAGAACGGTGTGATGATGATCAGAACGCTGGAGGGCGGGCCTGCCTATCTTCTTTATGTGCCACGCAAGGGCGGGGAGAATGCGCCTGTTTTTGTAACGGTACACGGCATTTCGCGCGATGCCATCGAGCAAGCCTATATGTATGCCGATCTTGCGGAACGTTACGGGGTCGTCATGATCGCACCCTATTTTTCGGAGCCCCCCTTCTCGGATTATCAGTTCCTTGGACGCAATGGTCGCGGACAGCGCGCCGATCTTGCGCTCGACAAAATCGCTGATGAAGTCGGGAAGCTGACGCATGCCAGAACTGATAAACTTTACCTGTTCGGCTATTCGGGTGGAGGTCAGTTTGTACACCGTTACACGCTGGCCCATCCTGGAAGGGTGGCGAAGGTCGCCATCGGTGCTGCAGGATGGTACACGTTCCCTGATCCTGATTTGCCATACCCGTATGGCTTGAAGGTGTCTCGCAAAGATTTTTCAGGCGTGGTTTTCGATCCCGAAAAATTTTTGAAGGTTCCGACACGCGTCTTTGTGGGAGATGAGGATGTGAAACAGGATCCTGCGCTGAATAAGTCTCAGCGCATTGTTCGACAGCAGGGTGCAACGCGTGTCGAGCGTGCACAAAACTGGATTGTTGCGATGAAAAAGGCGGCAGACTCTTTGGGCGAGCAGACTCCATATTCGGTTGAGCTGTTGCCAGGCGCCAGCCACTCCTATTCCCAGAGCATGCAGATTGGCGGCATGGGGCCCAAAGTATTTTCTTTTTTATTTGAACCTGCTGGAATACCACAGCGTGTATCAATGCGTTTTAATAACCACTGATCAGCCGTCAGGGTTTATTTTTGAAGTCTGGTTTGCCAGATTGTAAGCATAGTGAATAAGCTCGTTTCCAGATTTTAAGTCGAGCTTGCGCTTGATGTTGGCCCTGTGGGATTCGATAGTTTTGACGCTGCGGTTGAGTTGCTGCGAAATCTGACTGGTTCCCAGGCCAAGACCGATCAAATGCAGCACCTCGAATTCGCTGGGCGTCAGCTGGCCGGTAGGCGTAGCTTCGCTAATACTGCCCCGAATTGTCTTGAGCAAACGCGAGCGCATCTGATCGCTGACGTATAGCTCGCCATTGAGCACTTGTCGTATCGCTTTCAGCATGGTCACGGTAGCAACCTGTTTCATAAGGTAGCCATGCGCTCCGGCACGCAATGCCTGCTCTGCATAGACTGCTTCATCATGCATGGACATCACGAGTATGGGCAGATCAGGACTATCCAGTTGAAATCGTTTGACCAGTTCCAAACCAGACATTCCTTGCAGCGAAAGATCGACAATCGCCAAATCGTGCGGACATGAGCGATTGGCCGATAGCGCTCCCTCAATGTCGCTGGCTTCACAGCAGACATGAAGGTCGGGTTCCTGATTGATCAACATCGCAACGCCGCTCCTGACGATGGCGTGGTCGTCAACAATCAGTATTTTGGCTTTTTGACGTTGAGTTTCCTGCATGTGACTCATCCAATTTGACAGTTAGTCTCGCAAGCATACTTGAATCAGCGTTGGCTTACAGCTTCAAGAAGTGCTCCCGGTAATGCTTCATCTCTGCTATGGATTCGTAGATGTCGGCGAGCGCCTCGTGCTTGCCGTGCTTCTTCATGCCCTGCGCAACTTCGGGCTTCCAGCGTTTGGCCAGCTCTTTCAGCGTGCTAACATCCAAGTTACGGTAATGAAAGTAATCTTCAAACGCCGGCATCCAGCGTGCCATGAAACGCCTGTCTTGGCAGATCGAATTGCCGCACATCGGAGAAGTCCTGGCAGGCACATGCTCCTTCAGGAAAGCGAGCATCTGGGCCTCAACGGCCGCCTCATCGAACGTGGACGCCCTGACCTTTTCGATAAGGCCCGACTTGCCGTGCGTGGACTTGTTCCAGCTGTCCATGCCGTCCATGACCTCGTCCGACTGGTGCACAACCAGCACTGGCGCCTCAGCGACGGTCTCCAGGTTATTGTCGGTCACGACGATCGCAACCTCAATGATGCGGTCGGTATCCGGACTCAGTCCGGTCATTTCCATGTCTATCCAGACGAGGTGGTTCTGATTTTGTGCCATAATTCGCTTGCGTCGATTGAACATTGGGACGCGTATTGTGTCACAACCGGACTTAACCTAACACTATCATGTCAGCTCAGCTTTTCACGTTCATCTTCATCGCAACGCTAGCACTCACCACGCTGGCGAAACTCTGGCTGGCACGCCGGCATCTGGCCTATATAGCCGCGCACCGGAATAGCGTGCCTGAGGCTTTCGCCGGACAGATATCACTTGCCAGCCACCAGAAAGGCGCCGATTACACATCCGCGAAGACGCGTTTCTCAATGCTTTCCGTTCTGTTCGATGCCGCACTGCTGCTGGCCTTCACCGTGGCAGGCGGCATAGAGAAAATATCCGAGCTTTCCCATGACTGGTTTAGCCAGCAGCTGGTGCAGGGCATGGCGACCATCGTCATCGCGCTTCTGCTATCGTCAATCCTGGAAGCCCCATTCAACATCTACAGCACCTTTGCGATCGAGGGGCGCTTCGGCTTCAATCACATGACCTTCAGACTGTATCTGATGGATGCGTTGAAAAACCTGCTGGTAGGCGCTATCCTGGGGCTGCCGCTGCTTGCCGGTGTGCTGTGGCTGATGGGACGCATGGGCGAGCACTGGTGGCTTTATGTCTGGGGAGTATGGGTGCTCTTCAATCTGCTGATCCTGTTTATCTATCCTGCCTTCATCGCACCACTGTTCAACAAATTCAGCCCGCTTGCGGACGAAACCACCCGCGCGCGCATCGAAGCGCTGCTCAAGCGCTGCGGCTTCACGAGCAGTGGATTGTTCGTAATGGACGGAAGCAAACGCAGCGCGCATGGAAACGCCTATTTCACAGGCTTCGGCAAGACCAAGCGCATCGTGTTCTTCGACACGCTGCTGGAACACCTGAACACCGAAGAAATCGAAGCCGTGCTGGCGCACGAGCTCGGCCATTTCAAGCATCGCCATGTAATGAAGCGCATCGCCTCGACCTTTGCGATCAGCCTGGTTTTCTTATGGTTACTGGGCCTTTTGATGCAGACCAGCTGGTTCTATCAGGGGCTGGGGGTGCATCCTTCTACCTTCGGTTCCTCAGACCCAGGACAGGCCGCTCTGGCGTTGCTGCTGTTTTTCATGATCATGCCGCTGCTAAGTTTCCTGCTCGGACCCGTGATGTCAGCCTATTCGCGCAAACATGAATTCGAAGCAGACAGCTATGCCGTCAAGCAGACCAATTCACGCGATCTTGTCAATGCGCTGGTCAAACTGTATCAGGACAATGCGGCAACCCTGACTCCCGACCCTCTGTACTCAAAATTCTACGATTCGCACCCACCCGCTTCGGTACGCATCGCCCATCTTAAGGCCGTTTGAGGATGAACGACATGAAAAATGAGGCGCTCACTCCCCTGAAAATCGAAGGTCTGCTGGGTGAGCTTTCCGGATGGCAGCAGCACGGCCTTTACATCAGCAAGACCTACTCGTTCAAGGACTATTACCAGACCATCGCGTTTGTGAATGCCATCGCGTGGATATCTCACCGCGAAGACCACCACCCGGACCTCGCTGTCAGTTACAACGCGTGCCGCGTGGACTACAGCACGCATTCCGCAGGTGGCCTGACGGAGAAAGACTTCATCTGCGCAGCGCTGGTGGACGCGCTGTTCAAGCCTTGAACGGACGCGTCGTCGCAGCGTTTGGCCGCCAATATCTGGTAAGAATGCCTGATGGTGTTCTGCTGCCCTGCGTTACACGCGGAAAGAAAAGCGATGTGGTGTGCGGCGACATAGTCGAAGTAAAAAAAAGCAGCAACGATCAGGGCGTGGTCGAGCGCATTGAAAAGCGCACATCCCTTCTGCACCGTTCGGATGCCTACCGCGAGAAACTCATCGCCGCCAATGTCACTCAGCTCGTCGTCGTTGTCGCAACAGAGCCCTCCTTCAGCGACGAAGTCGTCACACGCTGCCTCGTCGCAGCGTTTGACCAGAACCTACCGGTGCTGATCGTGCTCAACAAGTGCGATTTGCCCAAAGATGACGCGAGCGCACAGCTTGCCCCCTACCGCGCGATAGGCTACAAAGTGCTGGAACTGTCCGCCGCGCAGGATGTATCCGAACTGCGCCCTTTGCTGGAAGGCCACACCAGCGTGCTGGTCGGACAGTCAGGCATGGGCAAATCCACGCTGATCAACGCACTGCTTCCGGATGCACTGGCCGCCACGCGCGAGATTTCCACCGTGCTCGATTCCGGCAAGCACACCACCACCCATGCAAAGCTGTATACACTGAATGAAACAAGCAGCCTGATCGACTGCCCCGGTGTGCAGGCATTCGGCCTGCATCATTTAACCCTGGGCAGGATAGAACAGGGGTTCATCGAATTCGCACCGTACCTCGGGCTATGCCGCTTCCGCGACTGTCTGCACCTGCATGAACCTGGTTGCGCACTGATAGACGCGGTTGCTAAAGGCAAGATCAATGCACGCAGGCTGGAACTGTTTCAGCAGATTGCCGCCAACAAAGCATAAAAAACTCACCAGAATTCTACCTGTACAGACCCAACGCTTCCCACCCCTCATGCCCTAACTTTTTGAGCATCTCGATATTGCGGTCCGCGATCAGATTCGCATCGGGAAATGCATCCACCGCTTTATCCACGCTGTCCTCCCGCAGCAGATGCAGTGTGGGATAGGGCGCACGGTTGCTATAATTTTCGATGTCATCAACTTCTGTGCCAGAAAACTGATATTGCGGATGTAGACTGGCCACCTGGAAGGCATCGTCAAATTCGGGCTCGGAAGTTGCAATATCCACTGTATCCAGAAAATCGTTGTAGTCCAGAAAGTCAACAAGCACATAAGGGTGGATCAGCAGCGTGGTGTCGATCGCATCAGGATCGGTGTTCTGCAAATGGCGCAACTCGGTCAGCAAGTCCGCCAGCAATGCATCAGGCGTCGTGGCGCCACTCACCACATAGCGCACCAGCTTTTTTACATGCACCGCCTTGGCAAACGGGCACAGGTTAAGGCCGATCACGGCCTTCTCCAGCCACTCCTGTGTATGGGTGATAACAGTTCCGTCGTTCATTTTATTCCTTCGTGCAGGCAAAAAATTCAGCAAGGCAACGGCGCTTCATCCATCAGCGCGATCTGTTCGCGCAATTCCAGAATGCGGTCCTGCCAGTAGCGCTGGGTATCAAACCAAGGGAAGGCTGTCGGAAATGCCGGATCATCCCAGCGCCTTGCAATCCATGCCGCATAGTGTATCAGACGCAAGGTGCGCAGCGCTTCCACGAGATGCAGTTCGCGCGGATTGAATTCGTGAAAATCCTCGTATCCTGCCAGCAGGTCGCCCAACTGCTGAGTTTGATCCGCGCGTTCGCCTGACAGCAGCATCCATAAGTCCTGCACCGCAGGCCCCATGCGGCTGTCGTCGAAGTCGACGAAGTGCGGGCCATCCTCTGTCCAGAGCACATTACCCACATGGCAGTCGCCATGCAACCTTATCGCATCTATTTTGCCTGCGCGCTCATAACAGCGCTTAACACCCTCCAGCGCAAGCGCTGCCACACCGCGATATACTTCGATTAATTCATACGGTATGAATTTATTCTCCAGCAGAAACTCGACAGGCTCAGCGCCGAAGCTCTGTATGTCCAGTGCAGGGCGATGCCGGTATGCTGCCAGCGCTCCTACCGCATGGATGCGCCCGATGAAGCGCCCAATCCACTGCAGGGTATCGCGGTCATCCAGTTCGGGTGCCCGACCGCCGTATTTTGGAAACACAGCAAAGCGGAAACCCTTGAAAGTGTGCAGCGTGCTTCCTTTGATATTCAGCGCAGGCACCACGGGGATCTCACGCTCATGAAGCTCAGAGACAAAAGCATGTTCCTCTAGTATCGCCTCATCGCTCCAGCGCGAGGGGCGGTAGAACTTTGCAATCAGCGGAGGACCATCCTCCATGCCGACCTGATAGACACGGTTCTCATAGCTGTTTAATGCCAAGAGCCGCCCGTCACCATAAAGGTCGATGCCCTCCAGCGCATCGAGTACGGCATCCGGGGTCAGCATGCTGAAAGAATGTTGTGTACGCATAAAAACTACCGCAACAGCCCTGCCAGCGTGAGCATGAACAGCACGAGCAGCATGAACGCCGACGAACGCCACAGCAGTCGGCCTATGCAGTAAAGCGCTTCAGCCCCACTCTTATCGCCCACACCCAATTCGGGACGAGCCAGGCGCACGCCATTCTGCACAACCGTCATGCCCAGGCGGACGCCCGATGCGCCCGCAGCGCTTGCAAGCAGTATTCCTTCCTCGCTATCCTGCCAGCTCATCGCCTGGGAACGCCAGCAATACGCCGTGTCTTCGAAATTGCCGACGATCGCAAATGTGGCCGCGGTCAGCCGTATCGGTAACCAATCCAGCCGGACACGCATCTTCTGTGCATAACTTTCCATGGACTCTTCGGAACCCGGTTCTTCTATCCTGTACTTCGCCAATGCAAGCCCCATACAATAAAGCAATGCGCCCGCAGCGCCACCCAATCCCAGAAAACTGAAAACCACGAACCACACGATCAGAGCAAACAAGCGGTTGAGCGCAACCAACAGTATGGTTTCGATGGCAAGGCGCGCAATTTCATCCGTGCTCAGCTCATCCGATTTTTTTCCGCACAACAATGACAGCTTCAAGCGCGCTCCAGCAATATCCGCACCGCGCAGCGCCAGCTGGATATCGGTATATATCTGGCTGTATTTTCGAAAACCCATGCTGAAATACATGACCAGCACGTTGAATGCCCAGGCCAGTATCGGGTGCAGATGATGCAACCCCCAAAACAACAGCACAGCACCGGCAACTACGGGAAGAACAGCCAGCCACCAGGCGGCCCTGTCATGGTGGTATGCTCCCGAATTGAAGTGATGCTGGAAATAGGCAACATAGCCCGTCATCCAGACTGGCAGGTACTTGCGCTCTGTCAAGGCGTTGAGTTGCTCAAGCAGCAGTGCAGCGATCAGGGCAGACAGACTCATGGTATGAAACGGCAATGATTATTTGCGGCAAAGATAGCACAGAGTCCATGATGATCGCCAAGTATCGGCAAAAATGATGACAAAAGCTGAAGAGCGTTTATCATCACGCATGATGCACACCGTTTCAATTTTTTGAAGAGGAATCACGATGAAATCGACATGTTTGCTCGCTGGCCTGCTGTTCATGTCATGCGCTGCTGCGGGTTCAAACTCCGTTCTGCCAACCGAGACTGGCATGATGGCAACTCCCATCAGCGGCTCGCCATCGGCAACGCTTGAAATCGGCGACGAGAACATTGTGGCGGACAATCATGCAACATCAAAAAAATCACGCTACACGCCAGATCAAATCATCCAGTTTTCCAAGCAGCTGGAAAAAGTACTGGCCGGGAAAGGCGCGCATGTTGCAATAGTGGCGCGCATGGATCAGCCCGCCTCCGAGCGCCCCGAAGGAATGCGCTATACACATGTAGCTTTTGCCGTGTATTCGCTCATCACAACCACGGACGGGAAAAAGATGCCGGGCTATGCGATATACGCTTTGCAGCAAGAGGAGAAACATCGTGACACAAGCGAATTAATACAGAGTTTTCCGGTGGATTTCTTCTCTGATGCTGCAGTGCTGGAAGCCGGCATCATCATTCCCACGGCCAAATTGCAACAGCGACTGCTGGAAGTGATCAACTCGCCAACCTATTCGACACTACATGATCCGCACTATTCCCTGATCGCCAACCCCTATACTCTGGGATGCCAGAATGACGCCGAGCACACGCTAGATGTGGTCAGCGCAGCGCTCTACCAGACCAACAGCATCAAGCGCATCAAAGCCAACGAAATCGCCTATTTCAAGGCCCAACCCGTCAACATCAACCCGATCAGGCTCACACTGGGTTCCCTGTTCAACACTGAAATATCGACCTCTGACCAGCCAGGTGAACCGGAGACGGCCACGTTTGAGACGATCGCAAAATTTCTGCAGAAATTCAACAAAGGTGCCGAGGTCATGAACTTCACGCCTCAAGGCAAATAAAAAAACCCGCCTGAGCGGGTTTTTTTATTCCAGCGCACAAGTCTACTTTTTCTTGGCTGCGGGCTTTGCTGCAACCTTCTTGGCTGCGGGCTTTGCTGCTGCCTTCTTTGCTGCTGCCTTCTTGGCTACAGGCTTTGCTGCTGCCTTCTTGGCTACAGGCTTTGCTGCTGCCTTCTTGGCTACGGGCTTTGCTGCTGCCTTCTTGGCTACAGGCTTTGCTGATGCCTTCTTGGCTACGGGCTTTGCTGCTGCCTTCTTGGCTACAGGCTTTGCTGATGCCTTCTTGGC
>JAJYLY010000029.1 GCA_021787435.1 Pseudomonadota bacterium
AAGCATCAACGCAGCGCCTAAAACTATCCCTTTCAACATTGGACTTCCTTAAATTACTTCCACATCACGTTGGATTGTTCCCTGGCTGCGGCAGCCAGTAGATCGATCAGCGGCATCGCCCGATGAGCCATGCTCACCGGGGAATCATACGCATTTTTTTCACCAGCGGGCGGCAAAGTTTTTCCCGCATCGACCGCGGCTGTCAGGCGGCTCAGTGCCAATGGAACATCTGCCGCCAAAATTGCACCCGGCACGGTGGCGCTATGCCCCATCATTTTCAGCATGGCAAGCGCGACATCCCCGAACATGGTGATGTCGGCATAGGTCTTGGTTGTGAAAGTCACCAGCATACAATACTCCTCGAATGAACAATCTGTTGACAATTGTACGAAGAGCATGATCTGCGTCAACAGACAACCTGAAGGCAGTCAGGCGCAGCTTGCGCCGCGCACCGACAATTTAATGCTTCTTGATGCGTGAAATCTTGGTGCCTTCAATGCTGAGACTCACCATCAGTCCTTGCTGGTCGGAAATAAAGGCGTAGGCATCGTCTTTCAATGTCGTCGTTGTCAGATTTTTGGCAATGCCTTCATTTGCCACGACGACCGTGGGTCCTACGCCAATTTCCCAGCCGTCCGACTTGTGCAGATACTTGACGGCTTTGTTGTTCATCAAAAATACGACGTAGCTGTATGACTGAGCGCCTGCCTGCCATCCCCAGGAAGCGGAAACGGAGTTGTAATAGCCTGTGACATGCGAACCCTCGAACAGCACGCCTTCACCGTAACTGCCGCCGAATATCAGCCCTGCCTTGACGATGTTGGGAAACACCAGTATGGCCTTGGCCTGTTTCGAAATAGCTTCTGCGGCAGGCTGTGTTTTGTACAGCGTTTGCAGCGCTTGCATGGCATCCTTGTCCAGGTCTTCCGCGGTTGCGGCATTCGCACTGGTGCTGAGGGTGAAGAGCGACAATGCGGCGGCAGACGCGAGAAAAAGATTCAGAAAATTGCGTCGTATAGTAGTCATTTTAATTCCTTTAAGTAATTGCAAGAAGAAAGTATCCAGCCCCGGTGTTACGCATTCAGTTCTTGTGTTCATTTGCCTCATCCTTGATCGCTTTACCACCCTGCTGAATATCTTTGCCGGCGCCTTCAACCGTGTTGCAACCGGTAAGCGCTCCAGCAACACCGGCAAGAAATACTGTCGCCAGCAGCGCCGCGAAAATGCTTTTTATCATGATGAAACTCCTGATGTAGAGAAAATTTTAAGGATCGGAACACAAGAAACAGTGGCTTCGATGTTTGCCGACTATTACCATGATGCGCGTATCTATCGGTTTATTCTGTGCGTTACCGCACAAAACTTGATAAGAACAGGTATCAGCCTGCCAGCAAAACCTTGGCGCGCGCACAGACATTGTCGACGGTGAAACCGTATTCGCGCAGCACGACCGCAGCCGGCGCTGATGCTCCGAAGCGTTCCACACCGAGCATGTCGCCGCGCGCACCGGTGTAACGATCCCAGCCCTGCGAGACCCCCAGTTCGACCGCGAGCCTGGCGCCGACAGAAGGCGGCAGCACCGCATCGCGCTCTTCTTGCGACAAGGCATCGAACAACTCCCAGCTCGGCATCGACACGCAGCGCACGGCAATTCCATCCCGTTGCAAACGTTCCGCTGCTTCCACGATCAGCGCAACTTCGGAACCGCTGGCGATCAGGATCAGCTCTGGCTTGCCGCTAGGCGCATCGCTCAAAACATAAGCGCCACGACGCAATCCGTCTGCTGCGGCATAGCGGCTGCGATCGAGTGTGGGCAACTCCTGCCGCGTCAGCACCAGCAGCACAGGCTTGTCGCGCGTTTCCAGCGCGACGCGCCAGGCGACCGCGGTTTCGTTGGCATCGCCTGGGCGGATCACCAGCAGGTTTGGAATCGCGCGCAGGCTCGCCAGTTGTTCCACCGGCTGATGTGTGGGACCGTCCTCGCCGACCGCGATGCTGTCGTGAGTGAACACGTGCACAATGTGCAATCCCATCAGTGCCGCCAGCCGGATAGCGGGGCGCATGTAGTCGGAAAAAATTAGAAAGGTGGAGCCATACGGAATAAACCACCGTGCGCGACGAGGCCGTTTACAATCGCGCCCATCGCATGTTCACGCACGCCAAAGTGCAGGTTGCGCCCGGCATAGCTTCAACCGGCGCGATCTGATCCTTGCACATCGGTATTCTTATCCGCAGCCAGATTGAAATCCCCCATGCCTTTTAACGCGGTTTTCGTCGACGGATCGAGATCCGCCGAGCCGCCGCTCAGCGCGCACAGTTTAGGCGCGATGGCATTCATCACCTTGCCAGATGCGTCGCGCGTGGCAAGAACCTTGGCATCGGCGTCAAATACCGGAAGTCCCCATCCCAGCCCGGCGGCAGTTCGTCGCGCAAGCGGTATTGAAGTTCGGCAGCTATCTCCGAAAATGTTCTGGTGTAAATATTCAAATGCTCGTTCCATGTCGCCTCATTTTGCGCGCCGCGAGTCACTGCCTCGCGAAAGTTCACCAGCACCTCGTCCCGTATCAGAAATTCCGGCCCTGTCGGCCAGCCAAGCGCCTGTTTGGTTTTGCGCACTTCATCCACGCCAAGCGGCGCGCCGTGCGATTTGAAATTGTCCTGCTCGGGCGAACCGTAGCCGATATGGGTATGCACCAGAATCAGCGACGGCCGTGCGGTTTCCGCGTGTGAAACAGCCAGTGCCTCATCAATCGCGGCGATGTTGTTACTGTCCGTCACCGTTATGGTGTGCCAGCCATATGCCTAGAAGCGCAGCGCCCGGTTCTCGGAGAAGCTGATATCCGTGCCGGCAGCCAGAGTGACGTGGTTGTCATCATAGAGGCAGGTGAGCTTGCCGAGTTTCAGATGGCCGGCAAGCGATGCGGCTTCGGACGCGACACCCTCCAACAGATCGCCATCGCTGACGATGGCATAGGTATGGTGATTGATCAGCGCGTGACAGGGACGATTGTAGCGTGCCGCGAGTTGCGCCTCGGCGATCGCCATGCCGACCGCATTGCCGAAGCCCTGCCCCAGTGGGCCCGGTGGTGGTTTCCACGCCAGGCGTGTGTCCGCGCTCGGGATGCCCGGGCGTCTTGCTGCCCCATTGGCGGAATTTCTTGATGTCGCCCAGCGCAAGGTCACATCCGGTCAGGTGCAGCAGACTGTATAGCAGTGCCGAACCGTGTCCGGCAGAGAGCACGAAGCGGTCGCGATTGAACCAGTGCGGGTTTTGCGGGTTGTACCTGAGCCAGCGTGTCCACAGCACATACGCCATCGGCGCGGTACCAAGTGGCAGACCCGGATGCCCGCGGTTAACCTTCTGTACCATGTCCACTGACAGGAAGCGAATGGTGTTGATGCATTGCTGGTCGAGTTGCGTCGCGCCTGTCATATTTCCGCCTTTCCAAGTATTGGGTTGTACCAGCCACCATCTGCCGCAATCAGCGCATCAGCCTGTTTCGGTCCCCAGCTGCCGGACTTGTAGCGATGAACCCGATGATGCGTTTCAAGCGCCGGATCAACGACCGCCCAGGCAGCTTCAACGGCGTCCTTACGAGTGAACAGCGCGCCATCTTGAAGCTGCGCAAGAAGATGCTCGAGTGCGTCTTTATCGTCGATCTTGCCGGCTTGTTTAAGGCCGTCTTTGGCCTGCTTGCGCAACCTTGACACGCTTCACTTCGACGAGGTAACGCCTATCACCGGCATGTTGAGAACGCCGCGTTTTGCCATCGAGTAGAGTTCCGGAAATATCATTTTGTGGACAAGATCGCCAGTTACGCCAAAAATCACCAGTGCATCCGCAGGCGCCGTACGGTGATAAATATTACCCATGCTCATTCGCCCAGCAACTCAGCCACTGGATGCAATTGCGCCACATGCTGCGAGACAACTTTTACGATGACAATGATTGGAATGCCCAGCAGCAGCCCCCACACCCCCCACAGCCATGACCAGAACAGCAGCGAGACAAACACGGCTGACATATTCATTTTGGCAAACCTTCCTGTCATCCAGGTGGCAACAAAGGCGCCGACAAAGGTTGCTATCGCAAGCGACGCGCCTGAGGACAAAAGTCCCATGGAAAGTGAATTGAATTGCATGAAAGCCGCCATGCCAAGAATGACCGCCGTGAAAGCCGGGCCAGCATAAGGTACAACATGCAACAATGCAGCTGCGACGGCCCAGGCTCCCGCGTTTTCCAGGCCGATCCAACGCAGCGCAATCCATGTAAGCAGCCCGATTAACACATTGGTCACAAGCAGCATGAACATGTACTTCTGGATGGAATTATTGATCTCATCCAGCAGATGCACGGTGATCTTCTTTTTTGATAGTGTCGGCCCTGCGAGCCGCACCAGCTTGCGTTTAAAAATGTCGCCGCTTAGCAGGAAAAAAAACACCAGAAACAGCACCATAGCCACCTGGCCAAAGAAGGCGAGCACTCCCCTTGAACCTACCCAAAGAAAATTGCTGAGCTTGAAGATTGGCTGATCGATCACGACGTGCGTGGTGCGCTGCTTGGGAAGTGCCGATATGTCGGCGTGGCTGGTCGCTTTTTCAATGGTGTTTGCGGCGGTTTGCACATTCATCATGTTGTTGAACTGGCCGCTTCGCAAAGTATCCAGTCCCATCGACAGTTTGCTGGCAGCTACAGGCAACTGCGCGAATATTCTTTGCGCCTGCCCGCGCAGCGCATACGCACCAAACACGAGCGCAGATAGCACGGCCAGCATGACGATACTGGTGCCCGCAATGCGCGGCACTCTATGCCCCTCCAGCCAGACGACCAGAGGATTCAAGGTATAGGCAAAGAGTATGCCTAATATCAGGGTGATAAGAAATGGTTGCGCCCAGTCCAGCGCGAATAGCAACGCAATCGTTGCCAATATCCAGAGCGCAACACCGTGCGAGGCTACAGGCAAGTGAACAACAAGCTGATTCGCATCATTGTCGGAAGGAAGAATATTTTCCGCCGTGGCTTCGGAAGCATGTACTTCTGTTGCAACAGGAATGGAACTCACGATGCGTTGTCTGCAATGCAGCACAAATCAGCGGATGCTGCTATAAAGAAGCTGCCTGCAAACATCTTTCCCGTCATAATATTGCGCACCCCAGGACGGTGAATAATTCGACTTGCATTAATCATTGCGATTCCGGCCCCGATCCTGCTTTGGCTCGAGCGGGGCGTTCTGGCCTTGCGGCCTTTCTTTCTGTAAACCCAATACATGCCGTCGTAGAAAAAGAAGTTCGCTTGAAGTTGTGGCGCGTAATAGACCGGATAGCCTGGCACCACGACGAGATTCGGATATACCGGCAGATTGATCCCTATGCTTACGCTTACATCAGCAGAAGAAGCAAGCGGGTACAGCAGCATTGCCAGAAATATAAGTGTATAGCGAGTTTTAAGCATTTTTATATCTCCAATTGGATAGCCGGGCTCGAACCATCGTTGCCCATCGGATGTGCAATTAACATGGACACAATGGCATGATGCCTGTACTTGGTAAAAAACTTCTGTGCGCCAACGAACAGATGTATTTTTAACCGAAATAATCCATTAGAAGCTCAAGTGACGAAATTGTCTTCGCTAAAGCCGCCGTTCGCGAATGGCTGTTCCGGCCGAGGACCTGTCGGTGGGTGGTGGACGCGCCAAGTGACCGCTCGACTCGGATACCGGTCTTGGAGCCAACAACATATCGTCTGGCAGCAATGAGGCGATTGCCGTCTGTGGAATTGCGAAGGCAACGTCAGCAGAGAACCTATTGCTGTCCCACGCCCACCCGGCTGCGCTGTCATTTGAATGGCTGCTGTACTCGGATACTGGTCTTTGACAGGTATGGGTACTCTATCTAGCGCAGACTGGGTAAATCAGGCCGCGCAGACAACAGCAAGGCTACACATATTCGAACGATTGCTCAATAACATCAAAAAATTACTCTATTATTTGAGAGCGGCAAATCAGGCGATTGATTTGATTGTTCCAATATTGGAATTAACAATTGCGCTTTTTCCGCTGTTTCAAGCACATCCATGTGATTTAGAATGCAATGGAATTTCAGATTGAGCAGTTCAATTGAAACGACTTTGCAAATAGACCAGAGAAAGGACACATCGATGAGCACAACCCCTCGTATTGCACAAAAGGCTCCTTATGCTGTTGAAGTCGAGGCAGGCAAGAGCTACTGGTACTGCACCTGTGGCAAGAGTGCCACACAGCCATTCTGCGACGGCAGCCACAAGGACAGCCCATTCTCTCCCAAGGAATTCAAGGCCGAGCAATCCGGAACCGTTTACTTCTGCGGGTGCAAGCACAGCGGCAATGGCGTGACCTGCGACGGAACGCACCAGAAGCTCTGAGCCAAGGCAATCCTGAACAGGGCCGTTTTTGATCTGACACAACCGAGGAGATTCAATTGAGCAGTTTGTTCGACTCGCTGCAGGTAGGCGACATTAATCTACCCAACCGTATTGTCATGGCTCCCTTGACTCGCTGCCGTGCGAGCGAAGGCCGTGTGCCGAACACGCTGATGGCAGAGTATTACGCACAACGCGCAACAGCCGGTCTCATCCTCAGCGAGGCCACTGCAGTTACGCCCATGGGAGTGGGCTACCCTGATACCCCGGGCATCTGGTCGAATGCGCAGGTAGAAAACTGGAAGCTGATCACGAAGGCCGTGCATGAGAAAGGCGGGCGCATTTTCCTGCAGCTTTGGCATGTGGGCAGGATTTCTCATCCTTCCTACCTCAATGGTGAGCTGCCCGTGGCTCCCAGCGCCATCACGCCGGGAGGATACGTCAGCCTGCTTCGCCCCCAGATTCCTTTCGTAACGCCAAGGGCACTCGACATTTCTGAAATCCCCGGGATCATCGAGGCATACCGCAAGGGGGCAGAAAATGCGAAGCTTGCCGGATTTGATGGGGTCGAGGTACATGGTGCGAATGGCTACCTGCTCGATCAATTCCTGCAGGACACCACCAATCTACGAAACGATGCTTATGGCGG
Organism: Pseudomonadota bacterium; assembly: GCA_021787435.1. Classification (GTDB taxonomy): domain Bacteria; phylum Pseudomonadota; class Gammaproteobacteria; order Burkholderiales; family Gallionellaceae; genus Gallionella. Next base: position 7,046 of record JAJYLY010000029.1, read on the forward strand.
TTCGCTCGAGAACCGAGCCAGACTGATGTTGGAAGTGACCGATGCTGTCGTTTCGGTCTGGGGAGCTGGGCGGGTCGGAGTTCATCTTGCCCCGCGCGGCGATGCCCAGTCGATGGGAGACAGCGACCCGCTTGCCACCTTCGGCCATGTTGCCGAAGAACTCGGCAAGCGAAAAATAGCTTTCATTTTCACTCGAGAGAGTCTGGGCGACGATCGCATCAGCCCGGAGCTGAAAAAGCGTTTCGGCGGCGTATTGATCGCCAACGAAGGATTCAATCACGAGACGGCCAGACGGGAACTGGAACTCGGGCACGCCGACGCGATTTCCTTCGGCAAGGATTACATCGCCAATCCGGACTTGCCGGAGCGCTTCATGAAGGACTCCCCGCTCAACGCATGGAACGCTGAAACCTTCTACGGTTACGGCATGACGGATCACAAGCTTGGCTATACCGATTACCCAAGCATGGCTGGCTGAATGGATAATTTTTGATTTCGGATGTTGAGGAGATGCAAATGAGTTTTGATGGTATGAATGCCGATCACCTTCGAGTTGCGATTATTACCGGAGCTAGTTCCGGAATTGGTGAGGCGACGGCAAGAAAATTCGTCGATGCGGGCTTTGCAGTGATAGGCAATGCGCGCAATGGCGCGAGGCTGAGGGAAATGGAAATTGAACTGGCTGACAGGTTCTGCGGTGTGGAAGGAAATGCATCGAGTACCGAAACCATCGAACGCTTGTTCGAGACGGCGCGCAGCAGATTCGGGAAAGAAGCCGATATCGTGGTTGCCAACGCCGGCCGTGGGCTGGGCGGGTCCGTCTTGGAAGCGGACCTCTCGAAGTTCGAGGAGATTCTTCATCTCAATGTGAAAGGTGCGCTGGCACTCATGCAGCTTGCTGCGAAGCGGATGGTGGAAGCGCAAAAAACGGGATTTCCTAAAAAAGCAGCCGACATCGTCGTCATCGGTTCGGTTGTAGGCAGACATATTTCACCATTCAGCGCGGTATATGGCTCGACAAAATTCGCCGTGCACGGCCTAGCTGAAGGTTTGCGGCGCGAGATCGGTCCCAAGGGGGTTCGCGTTACGCTCGTCGAACCCGGTATCGTCATCAGCGGATTCCAGGATGGCGCGGGCTACGACGATGCCCAGGTCAGGCGATTCAAGGAAAATTTCGGCCCGTTGACCGAATCCGATGATATTGCCAATGCCATTCATTTCGTCGTCAGCCAGCCGCCGCATGTCCATATGAGCGACATCATGGTTCGCCCAACGCGCCAGGATTATCCCTGACCGACAGCTCAAGGAGAGATTATGGAAATGAGAAAACTGGGCAGCCAGGGCCTTGCCGTATCCGCAATGGGACTGGGTTGCATGGGGATGTCGGAATTCTACAGTGGCCGTTCCGAGGCGGCTGCGCTTGACACCATTGACCGCGCACTCGAACTCGGGGTGAACTTTCTGGACACCGCAGACATGTATGGCGTCGGAAGCAACGAAAAATTGGTTGGCAAGGCTGTCCGCGGCAGGCGCGACCAGTTCGTGATTGCGACCAAGTTTGGCAACATGCGCGGTAGCGAAGGACAATTTCTTGGGGTCAATGGCAGGCCGGAGTATGTCAGACAATGCTGCGATGCGAGCCTCAAACGTCTAGGCATCGAGGCCATCGATCTCTATTACCAGCACCGGGTGGATCCCGATGTGCCGATCGAGGAAACCGTGGGTGCGATGGCCGATCTCGTTCTCCAGGGCAAGGTGCGCTACCTCGGCCTGTCCGAGGCTGGCGTGCAAAGCTTACGGCGCGCGCATGCGGTACATCCGATTTCCGCATTGCAGACTGAATATTCTCTCTGGAGTCGTGATCCCGAAGAGGAAATCCTGTCCACTGTTCGCGAACTCGGAATCGGATTCGTTCCCTATAGCCCATTGGGCCGGGGATTTCTGAGCGGGCGCATCAAGCACATCGACGATCTGGCCCAGGACGACTACCGACGCAACTCGCCGCGCTTCCAGGGAGAAAACTTCCAGAAGAATCTGGATCTGGTAAAGCAAGTAGAGGAACTTGCCGCAGAAAAACACTGTACGTCCGCTCAGTTGGCGCTCGCCTGGGTGCTTGCTCGGGGCAAGGATCTGGTTCCGATTCCCGGAACCAAGCATGTGGGGCTGCTTGAAGAAAATGTAGCTGCACTCGATATTGCATTGACTGCTGAGGATCAGAATCGCCTTGATGCGATCATGCCGCCAGGGGCTGCTTCAGGGACGCGCTATGCCGTGCCGCAAATGCTGGCGGTGAATCGCTAGCGACACGCTCGAATTGAGGCATATCTTCAGCATACAGTGCACAGAAAAAGCTTCGTGTTGCAGGTGTGGCCATGATTGTCAAAGCCCTGTCATCTTGAGGCAGCACAGGAATTCGCTGGGCTTCCTGAGTGACCGCTCTTCTCGGATACCTACTCTCGAATCCATGACAGATTGTTCGGCAGCAATGAGGCGATTTCCGTCTGTGGAATTGCAAAGGGCACCGACAGCAGAGAACCTATTGCTGTCCTACATCCACCCGGCTGCGCTGTCATTTGAACGACTGCTGTACTTCGGAACCTGCCTGAAGGCCAATTCACACTGCTCTGCCATTGCTGCCGGTGGCATTCAGATGGCTCATAGTCTGGTATTAAATAGTCACCGGCCATTAGGTAAGGAAAGTTTCAGAATCAGACTCCGTTCAATCAACAAGGAGTCTGAAATGAAAACCTCTAAATCTCGCGAACCATGGAATAAAGGCAAACTGATCGGGCAAAAGCCACCATTGAAGCTGAAGGACATATGGGCCATTCGTATTCATCTACAACTCGGCAAACGAATTCGAGATCTGGCTATGTTCAATTTGGCCATCGACAGCAAGCTACGAGGTTGTGATCTGGTCAACCTACGAGTCCGGGATGTTTCTCACGGCATTCAGATGTTAACTCGTGCGATGGTCATTCGAAAGACGCAGAGGCCAGTGCAGTTTGAGCTGACGGAAGATACCAGAAATGCGGTCGCAGCATGGATTGCCAAGGCAAATTTGAAGTCTGAACAATTCTTATTCATAAGTCGGCTACATAATTCTCAGCATGTTTCAACTCAGCAATACGCTAGGATTGTTCATCAATGGGTCGCTGCTATTGGCCTAGACCCTACCATCTATGGCACACATACGATGCGCCGAACTAAGGCTACTCTGATTTACCGGCGAACTCATAATTTACGGGCAGTGCAACTGTTGCTAGGCCATTCAAAGCTGGAAAGTACTGTGAAATACTTGGGGATTGAAGTTGACGATGCACTGGAGATTTCCGAACAAACCGAGATATAACCAATGAGATTGTGACTAGCCGCTTTCGGGAGTCGTATTTGGTATCCCCTCTAATTACGGGCGGAAATGTCTCATTCGCGTTTGGCGCGCCAACTTGCGCAGGCTGGGGAATTCGTGGCATGCATCAACACACCGGTGATCGCCATATTCTGGCTGGCCAAAAAATTGCGCTTACTTTTTACATTATCCCTGCATCCTTTTTAATTATTCTACGTCTTCACAGTACCACAACTCAATCAGGAGAATGCAACATGTCAACTACACTTTTGTCCCCCGAACGTCGTGCCATGATGATCAAAGTTGGCGCTATCAGTGCTGGATCCTTGCTTGCCGCAACTGGTTTTTCCCCCTCAGCACAGGCTTCTGAACTAACAGGGCTGGCCTTCTCAGGGCCTGCGACTTTTTATGCCGAGTTGCGTGTGGCTCAGCCGTTCAAAGCTGGATTCGATGAAGCCATCCAACGCTTTGCATACATGATGCAGCAGCGCGGTGCGCTGGCAGTCACCCTCAAACAGATGGTGGGTGATTCTACCATGGTAAAAAACTACCCCGAAAACTATAAAGGTTTACTGCGTAGCGCCTATGCGGATGGCGCGCAAGCCGGCACACTGCCGTTGTTCTACGCGCTATTCGTAAGGTTCGGTTCGACCAAAGCTTTGGATGCTGCCAAAACCGATGCGGCGTTCGATGTCGAACTGTTACCCCACCTGCATGGCGTCATGATGAACGATGGAAAAACACAGAAATCACCCGCACCGATGACGGTGTATCGCGGCGTATTCCAGACAGTAGCCGCTGGTGACCGCCACGGTATCTATACCGACGAGGCCGACATCCTGAATTTTCTCGCCCATCCGGTGGATGATTCGCCGGACAACAAGCTGGTTACTGTTGAAAACCATGTATTCATCGCCGACCAAGTGATGCACCTCTTTGAGCAAAGCGTGGTACCGCTGCTCAAGGTAGCACAGGAAACATTCCAACCCACTACCGCCGCAGATGGTATCGGGCAAGCAGGATCGGCAGACAATCGCTTCTACCGCAAGGCGGTGAGCACCGAAATCCTGAGCAAAGCCAACCCGGACGGGACGCAACGCGCCTACATTATGCATGGCATCTGGGAGTCTGTATGGGATCATGAAAACTCCCATCTCGATCCACGCTTCAAAGCCGCGGCCGGACCGGTAGGAGCGATGGTGGACATTGGCCCGGTCGAGCCGTTCTACTCAACGCAACTGACTATGGTGAAATCCTGACATATATGTCAGGATTCTGACGGCGGCATAACGGGTAGTTTGAGAATCAGCGGGTTATCCATTTAAAATTTGAATTTCACTGCTCAAACTACCCGGGCCAGCTTTATCCGCTGGAATTCGCTAAGCGTCAAAGCAGTCACAGGTGGCAGCTTTTCATACTCTTTAATGTCATTCATCTCAGGGTTCACCCATACTCCCCAGGCGTGCCCGCAATGATTTGTTTTCATCCAGCAGCTCCAGCACTAAAGCTACCCCGGCAAGATTCATCTCAAGATCTCGTTGCAGGCGCATGGCCGCAAGGGCGCGATGCAAGCTGGCACCACCGAAAACCCAGCGCGCCGGTTCACGACCCTGAGGCTCTAGCACACCAGCATCTACCAACTCGATAATTCGTTCTGCATGAACGGCGCAGGCGCGGCATAAATCAGCCAGCGTTAGCTCAGATTGCTCTTCATGTATGCATATTGCAAATGTCGATACGCTATTTTTCGTAGGCATTTTTTTACACTCCCATTTTGGCGCGCGGATTAAAATTTAATTCTTTCGCCATTTTTCGGTACAAATCCTTGGCCGCTTCGCTATCGGCGGGTGGCAGCGCGATTGTTAATATCACATAGAAATCACCGGGTGGGTTACCGGGTATGCCGCGCCCCTTCAAGCGAAGCTTGCGCCCGGATATTGAACCTTCTGGTATTTTGAGTTCCACGATGCCGCCAAGCGTAGGTATTTTGACGGTTGCACCGAGTGCTGCTTCCCAGGGAGACACAGGCAAATCAAGATAAAGATCGCGCCCATCAACTCTATAAAGCGAGTGTGGTCGAAATTCGATCTCGAGATATAGATCGCCCGTTTTACCATCTCCACCACCTGCACCGCCCTGCCCGCTGAGGCGAATATGCTGGCCTTCACGAATACCCTTGGGAATGGTTATATTGAGCTTACGCTCGCTGGTGACGACATGCCCACGCACATCCACAGCGGGAACCCGTAAAGTGATGGTGCGTGTCGCACCATGATAAGTATCCTCCAGATCAATCAGTACCTTAGCGTGATGATCCTCACCTTGTGCATGCTGGGAAGCACGTCCTGCCCCCGTCCTGCGAAACTCTTTGCCAAACAGAGATGAGAAAAAATCACTGTAGTTCGCCCCATCACCGTCAGTAAAACCGCCTCCACTAAATTCAAAGCCCGTGTTCCAATCCGGCGGAGGCCGAAACTCCTGCCCCCCTTTATAGTTGGCCCCCAGTTGATCGTAAGCCGCACGTTTCTCGGCATCCTTCAACACCTCATATGCTTCGCCCAGCTCTTTGAAACGCGTCTCTGCGTCAGCTTCCTTGCTGACATCCGGATGGTATTTCCTGGCCAGTTTGCGGTAGGCACGTTTAATCTCATCCTGGGTCGCATCACGTGCAACACCCATTATCTGGTAATAATCTTTGAATTCCATAATTACCCTCCATAGCTACAAATGCGTACCATTTAGAAACACTGTACATTGTCTACGGATCTCATTCGACTTTTCCTTTTAGCAACAACGCCAGCCCTATACCAGTCACGAGTGTAGCACTGAGGGTCCAGCCCAGCACCGTCCACAACCCGGTACGGTAATACCATGTAGCGATGCTAGCGGCGCTGAAACCGATCCCGCTCGCGCCGAAAACGATGGTGAGCCAAAACTGCAGCAGGTTCACATGCTGCTGGGAGCGAGTGGTAATAGCAAAGCTCACAGCCTCCAGCCGTTCCATCACGGCGTCATAGATGTCCTCAACCCCGAGCAGTCTCTCACCATCGGCTGTGACTGCATCGCTGAAGCGGGTGGCATTGGTTATTGCGCCGTAATATTCCTCCAGGCCATCGATCACCTCCTGCTTGAGGTTGATGAGTTCCTCAACCGATTTCGGCATGTGGCGCGACAACCGGTCGTAGAGGTGTTGCAGTACCGCATGTTCCAGCAGCAGAAGTTCAAGCGTGATGAGAAAGGGAAGCGCACTTTTTGGCGGCTGACCCGCAGTTGGAGTGTATTCAGTGATATCTTCCTCTGTGCGTGTAAGTCAATTCCGCTACGGCGTGCGAGCAAGGTCATGCCACCCTGTCTTGCACAGTAATCGCGAGCCAGTTCTTCGTTCACTACTGAGGGCTTTAAGGCACGGTGTGAACGGTCAAGAAACAGCAGACGCACAATGTCTGCTCCGTGGTGCTCGACGAAGCTGGCCAGAGGTTGTTGCGGTACGCGCAGCAGGATGAGCGGGAAGTACAATCCCGACCAGGTGACCTTACCAGTGATTTCGTGATTAACCGCCCCAAGCACGCGCCACACCCGCGCGATTAGTCCGTCTTCCGCCTCGGGGTCGAGCCAGTTTATCCAGCGCGATGCGTCGAAGGACTGTGCTGGTGCTGGCAGCCACACCTCCCTCGGCAAGAGGGCTATTACCCAGGCGATGCATAAGGTAGCCTCGCAATTCGCTTTCGTGAGTACGCCAAGCTTGAGTAACGCAGAAGAATGTTGAATTCATAGCGGTTTCGTCAATCATCGTGCAAGTAACCGATCGCACTAAAAAAGCGTGAAGCGTCAGTCATGTCGATCGCATTATAAATAATGGAATGCGCGTTGGGGCGTTCAACATTCCTGAAATAAGAAACAATTTCAGCATAGAACGGGTCTTTGAAGGTCACCTCAAGCTTGACAGGGTGAACCACTTTGTAAGGTTTCAAATGCAGTCGCTTATTGACGCCCCGATTGACCCCTTCGCGGATCATGCGCTGAGATTCTTCTGGATGCAGCATCGTGCCAGAATAAAACCCTGATCCCGTTTTTACAATTGCAGTTTCGATTGGTCCAAGGATTCGAATCGCCTCATCGCAGGTCGCTTTGTCACCGGAAAGAAACACCACCGGCACACCGAAATCGCCAGCGATTGCTGCATTGAAGCCAGCCTCTGGCACAGAAACACCGTTGAGCTTTACTTCCAAGATTTTCTCTCCATCTTCAGTATGCGCGAGGATTCCGTTTTCCTGTCCTTCGCTTGCGTGATAACCGAAGAAAACGACCGCATCAAACGTGTCATCGATACCTTGCATCATGCCCAGAGGACGTGGAAAGCCACGCACAAGCTGAACCCGGTGATCCAAAAGTTCTGTGTCGATGTTTTCACCGTTCCAATGAGAATCGCTTACCACAACCTCTGTCGCGCCAGCATCATAAGCACCTGCAATCGCTGCATTGACCTCAAGGGTCATGAACCGCCGGTACTTTTCATAATCAGCGCCTTGCGGGCTGGACTGCTTATTCTCTGAAATGACCCCACCAACGCCTTCCATGTCGGCTGAAATGTAGACTTTAAGGCGAGGGCGCTGGTCACCAAGAGCGATGCCATAAAAAACTAAAAGGAAGAGCGGCAGAATCCAGTATTTCCTCATGTTTTTTCCTTGAGTGGTGTCTCGTGTGCATGACAGGCTTTAGCTACCATCTGCACCAATGAGGTTTGGCACTTGTGATGCCCGTTAGATGAGAATCCAATGTTAATAGCATGCCACAAACCAGTCATCCATGGTCAACTCCGTCCAGGCTGGAGCGACCGTCCGTTCAGGCCGACCTCCTGTCGGTGGATGGGCGTGCTGAGTGACTGCTCGACTCGGAAACTTGCCTTTGAAGTAACAACAGATCGTCAGGCAGCAATGAGGCGATTGCCGTCAGTGGAATTGCGAAGGTCGCCGTCAGCAACGGGTCGGAAGCTGACAGTCACTCACGCTGATCGGACAATCCTTAACCATAGCCGACAAATTTTGCGGTCCTGTTGAGAGACTACATTGGTATACATTCCAGCCAATTAATAATAGGGAGACGAACCCGCCCCGGCCGATTCCGGCAACCGCGTCTATTCTTCCCCGATCGCGAGCAGCGCCGAGGCGATCACCGCGAGCGCGATGCCCGCGATCTTGAATTGTCCGGGGATCTGGCCGGCGAGCGCCATCGCGATCAAGGCCGTGAGCAACGGCGAGGCCGCATTGGTGAGCGCGGAGACGACCATCGCCTTGCCTTCCCGCAGCGCGTAGACGATCGCGAGCGCTCCCACGGCGTTGAGCAGTTGAATCCCCGCCGAGAGCGGCGGACCGTCGATCCCCCAGTTGATGGGCTCGCCCCAGTGAGTGCGAACGAGCGCGACGGGGACAAGGAGTAGGCCGCCCAATGTCATGTAGAAGAAGATGGCCCCGGTGCTCATCGAGGCATGGGCGATCTTGATGAAGTAGTTCTGCAGGCCCCACGACACCAGTATGACTAGCGAGAGGAAGAACCAGAGGCCGAAGTGCACCGTGCTGCCGCTGGGCGTCCAGTCGTTGAGAAAGGGCAGGGCGGCCAGCGCCAGCACGATGCCAACTACGCCGATCCGGCCCGTGCGCTCCCGGAGAAATGCCGCGCTCAGCGCGATCGTGACGAGCGGCGAGAGCGAAATGATCGGGAAGATGAGGTAAGATGGTCCCATCGAAAGCGTCGGGAAGAGGACGATGACACCACCCGCGCCGGTGAGGCCGATCGTCAGTCCCAGTGCAAGGGATCTCGGATCGAACGGGATCTTCCCGCCTTCGCGGCGCAAGACGAACGCCGCAGGCAGCAGCATGCAGATCGCCCAGACGGCGTATGTCAGCGTATCGGGGAACCCCCGCTGCGCGGGGATGGCGCTCAAAGCGCCCCAGAGCCCCCAGGCGACGGTGGTAATCAGCGCATAGCCGAGCCAGAGCCGGCTGCCGGACGACGACGGCATTCGCATTCCTCTTGTTGCCCCGGGGATCCGACCCGCATGCCGAGATCTCATTCCCGAACGGCGATTCCCGGGATGGTATCAGACGAACCGGGACGGCTAAGCAAAATAAAGGAAAAAGGGGGCAGACTCGATTTCTTCACCCCTACCCCAAGCGTTGCTGCAATCGTCAGATACATATCATGATGCACTTGAATCCTTCTAGTGGAAACAGGTATGGCCGACCGGGCTTCGGCCTATCCGGACGGTCGTGCCCACCTGCAATCAATTGACTATGAATGCCTGCTTTATGGACACTCAAGTTCCTTTGGCATATTTGCTGGCGCGTGTCGTGGCTCTTTTCACAGATTGATCAAAAAGCGTTCGGCCTTGCTGCTTTTCACGCGTCCATTCGTCTGTGCGTCCATAAGCGTAAAGAGCTTCCTGTATCTTGCTCAGTAGTGAAGCATGCAAATCGTTTTCGCTGGATCTTCCGAAACGCGTTTTAGACGCTCAAGAACTTTCCTAAACTCTTTGTCAGCGTCGAACACGGATGGCCCAGGCGCTGCCTCAATCGAGTCTTCCCAGCTGCTTACTATGACTTGAGCCTCATATTCGTTAGTCCATGATCGAGCGACATTCTTTGAATACTTGAGAGCGCCAAGTGTTTTATTGAAATAGAGTTTCCCCCATGTTTCGAAATGTCTGATGAGCGCTTCTTTTGCACCGGGCTTCTTGGTGGCTAAAGGAAGCAATCTTAGCAGGCGATTTGCGGTCTCCGAATTTCCGTCACAGATGCTTCTGCGAACCGCAAGAATTACGGACTCGTGGAAAAGGGAGTGCTTCTTTTCTCTCGGCAGCAAAGCTATCTCGCTGGGCAGCATCTGCTCGATTTGCTTGGTCAAGCACAACATCATATTTCCTGCGTGGCCGCATTCCACAATGCAATAACCGGCACCCCGGGATGGTGAGGGTCCTCAGCAAGAATGCTGAGCGTAGTCGTGCCGAGCGGAAAGTGCTGCGCCTCGACCAGCGCCAATCCTATCCAACGTGCGGCTATGGCACTGCCGATCTGGCCGTGCGCAAACAGTGCAATGTTTCCGTCCAACAGGCGCAAACGGGCGACAAGCCGATCTGCACGAGCGCAAATCTGTTCAGGCATTTCGCCGCCAGGACAGCCGTCCCGATAAACATTCCAGTCCGCTTTCTGTTTGCGAATATCAGCAGATCGCTGACC
>JAJYLY010000004.1 GCA_021787435.1 Pseudomonadota bacterium
ATGATGAACAGGTTTTACACAAAATCCGCCGTTTTGTTCACCATCGTCTGCAATTCGTGTTCACGTTCCGTGTAAACCTTGTTCATGTTCCCGTGTAATTCGTGTTCATCTTCGCGCGTAAAACGCAAGGTGCTCGACATTCATGACAATACAATGGATGCCTGCCTTGAAATCTACGGTTGAAAATTGAAGGAATCAAAGCCGATAAATTGATTTTTTGGGCATGGAACAAATTATATGCGGCCTTCGCCGCCTTGCTATGCTTCCCGCTCAGCTAACGTGCTAGTATTCGCGTTTGTATTGGTTAATCGTGACTTGTTTGAACCAAGAGGCAATCTCAAATGAAATCCCTGACGAAACAAGATATTCCAAGAATTGCCACTGAGGCATTACAACACCATCTTGATAAGCCAGGAGGAATACTTTACAGCAGCCACGAAACTATTCGACCTGGCTCTGTTTACTTTCTAGGCCTGAATCCTGGTGGTTGTGGCGGACCGAAGCTCAGCGAGCGGATAGAAAACTTGCTATCTCAAGAGGGAAATGTTTACCTAGACGAAGCATGGCAGAATGAAGCTGCTTTATATGAAAGCGGTCAAGCGCCACTCCAAAAAAGAGCTGTCTGGCTTCTCGAAAACATCGATTTCGAACCAAGAAACGTACTCTCCAGCAATCTAATTTTCATTCAGAGTAAAGATGAAAGTGGTGTTTCCTTCTTGCAAGATGCTAATGACTGCTGGCCCGTGCACGAGGCTCTTCTCAGTATCGTGCGTCCTCGACTTATTCTCGCATATGGGAACTCTAAATTTTCACCTTACAGCTATATTCACTCCATATACGGAGGTCAACAATGTTACGCTCCATCTGGGCACGGCAATTGGTCACTTAAGGGTTTTAATGCCAAAATCGCAGGCAGCGACGTTTTTGTTGCTGGGATTCCGCATCTAAGCAGATACGATCCGATAGGAAAGCAGCAAGTTTTGAACTGGATAAAGAATAAAGGACAAGCATGACAACTGGTTTTGAAGTATGCGCGGCCTCTACATTCGCGGATCACACTACCGCTCTTCCCAAAGCGACATTCATGGCTGCAAAGCAGTAAATCTCTGATTGTCATTAAATCCAGGAAACACGCTGTTTCCAATATTGGCGCAAACATTAAATTCTTTGGTTTCAATTTCCTAATGCTTACAACTAAAGAATCGTGAGCGCTTTACTCAAAAGCCCCCGCCTTTCTGGGCGGGGGATTCGCACTAAAACAAACCGATGACCTTCGCGATGATGATTGCAATAGGTTGGTTATTGCGTTCATAGGTGTTGCCTGAGTTTGCGCCAGAGTATGGTTTTACATGAGTGGATGTAACTTCCCATTTGTTTGAAGAATTAGCTCCGCTGTATGGTTGAATAAACTTTCCGTCATATTCCCATGTGTTTGAGGAGCTTGCGCCAGAATAGGGTTTAAACTTCTTTCCATCAAACTCCCATTTATTTGAGGAGTTCTTTAATATTTTCCCATCCCACTCCCAACCCTTTGGCAGCTCAATCTTATTAGCCATGATTATCCTTTCTAATTTTGCCGCTTTAATGAGAACAAGCATCCTGAAGCGGCGTTTCTTGATGCCCGACAGTTAATCTAGAGCCCCAAATTTTTAATTTGGCTGCTCCCAGTTTTAGAGATTTACCAGCTTCGAGAGCAATTGTTCATCCTCGAAATAATACACCAGCGGGCTGGGTTCGCTCGGTGAAACCACGTTTACTAACAGCTGAGCAAGGCGCAGATCGGGGTTCTTTTCCCACTTTTCTCGTATTGCATCTAGGATGACCGGAATTCTTGCTGGATCCCGAGGCACTAAATTTGCGGAAATATCGATTGCTCTTTGGGCTACTGTTGCTACCGCTTTTAAGACTTCAGGATTTTTTTCTGTGGCATAGTGACCAGATGCCTCTGCAAGCTCTTCAGCAATCTCCTTTCGAAGATCTATTGGTGCAAGCACTTCAATGCCCGCTCCCTGTGAAAGCAGCCACCAGCGCAACTGCCATGTATTGTTGACGGTAGCACTGATTTTGACCCATCCATCGTCTGGTGAGCTGATTTTCTGATCCTCAGACAAAGGAGTTTCTTCGAGGTATGCGGCATTGGATTCATCACACAGTAACTGAAGATGAACTTGATCACCGCTGTTCGCAAAGTCTGCAAAGCCTGAAGAGATCGCTTTCTCCAGGTCAAAACCCTCAGGAATGCTGCACTCTTCGTCAAGGACATCAGCCTTTTCGAAACGATGCATTGCGTAAAGCCTGGGATCCTCGTAATCCCAAGCGGTGGCGACGAGATAGGAAACAGAGCCGCGTAGGATGAGTCCGAGCGGATTCAAGACATACTCCTTCGATTCTTCCATCCGAATCACCCGGTAATATCCCTTGATCTTGCGTTTTTCAAGAAGTGCCTTGTAAATACCCACTTGAACGGTTTCGTCAATTCTGGGGGGTAGAAGAGCCTGATTTGGTTGGACAACCTTGACCTTCTTTACCCAGTCCGAAGGCTTGGGTACCTGCTCAAGTCTGGATTTCGCCTGGGAGAATACACCCTGCAGCGCCTCCAGCATCGAGGAAGGCATCATCTGCTTCAGATGAATTTCGACGAGCCGCATGGCAAGGGCTTCGGACATGTCCATCCCGGGAATGTCGATAGGTGCTCCCTTCATCCATCTCCAGCCATAATCTCTTGGATTCTTGTCGTTGAGCTGGATCGGAAAAATAGTACTCAACTCCTGGAGGTCTCTCTGGACAGTGCGCACAGAAACTTCATGTCCTTGATCTTTCAGCATGGATGCGATTTCGCTGGCCTTCAACCACTGCCTGCCAAGCAGTTTCAGCATTTGCCACTGGCGAATCAGCGTCTCCTTCTTGTTCTTGTGGGGCATGTCGTCAGTCCTTGAGAAGTTTCCATACGGGCATGCTGCCGTGTTCGGACTGCCTCGGCGAATCCAAGGCATGGTCTGCGCATACTGTTTTGACATTTCTCCGATTATTGATATCGCGAGAACCCGGTGCGCCGCATATTTCGCAAATTTTCTCCGACGCTTCCACAGCCTCGCCAATCAGTATTCTGATTTCATCGCTTGCATTCCTGATATAGAAACGGAGCGCACCGAATTTCTGCTTCACCTGTGTCGCTTCGGGCCAGCCGTCGCCATCAGGGTCAAGCCCTTCAATTCTCGCGGCATTCTCAATTCCGGCTGATAATTTCCAGATCAAATCAAACCAGCCGTCGTCGCACTCGAAGCCTTGATACATCAGTGATTCCTGCGGGATTTTGTCTTTTCCACGATACAGTCCAGGAAAAGCCGAATAGAGTTGCTCGGTTTTTTCAGGCGACATTTTTATCTCCGATTCCCTGGAAATGCCATGCGAGCTTTACCATCGCCAGGGTGTCGAGCTTGCAATACTCGCGCAGCCCTTCTATCAGCATTTCCCTGCGATCATCTGAGGTCTCTGGATGAATGATTTCCTTGTACGCTTCCTGTGCATCTCCACCGTTACCCACGGTCAGAATCGAATAATCGAGTTCCGGAGCAACCGTCGGCAATACAGCCTTGATCGACCACGATCCTTTCATGTCTGGATGGTAGTAATGGGCCCTTGCGATCGGAAGCAGATCAACAATTCTGTCGTTGATGGCATGCAATCCGGCAGCGAGATCAGGAAACAGCTCTGCCATCTCTGCAATCCTGCCCTTCTCGAAAGACTGGTTGTAGACAAAGATCGGCCCATCTTTTCCAAGTATTTCGATCAGACTCTCGGCACAGGCTCTCCGAGGGTCTGCGCCTGACACATCAAGAAACATCCCATGCCGAAGAACACAAGGCGCTTCCTCGATGTGACATGACCACTGGAAAGTCATCTGGGTGCCATAGGGACTCGTGTTAGGCCACCTTGGCACTGCAAAATTGATCGTCTCGAAGTCGAGGTAATAGCGTGGGTAAGGCAACGAGCCGAGTATTTTTCCAGCCTCCGGGTCAAGTTCAGCAGATTCCATGCGGCTTATTCGCTGGACGCGTTGCTGCGTGTCATTGAGGTATTCCTCTGGAACATTGAGAGCGTCTTCAAAGCCCATCTCCTGGAGCTCCTGTTTCCTTTTTCCCGTCATTCTGGGAAAAATGTCGAGCGTGTATTCGGGACGTAACTTGTCCTTGTTGCAATAGTCTGTAAATGAACACTCGAAAGGGGCGTTGCATTGCGATCCGGGCTCAATGCAGGGTTCCTCTCCCGACAAAGTATGCCTTGCCCATGCGACCCATTCAGGAACAGATTCGATCAGGGACGAAACTTCATTGTCGAGATTGGCATGCCGGAAGAGACCTTTGTAATCACCATCTCCCCGATAAACAAAGGATGTGTCGATATGCGCCAGCTCGATGGAACAGAGTGGAATGCCAACCTGCTGAAGCACCCATGCCTGGATGGCGCAGTCGTCGATATGATAGGTTTTCACGCTCGCGCTGGATTTGACTTCCACCATGCGATAACCCTTCCTCGCAGGAAGCAGCAAGTCCGCTTTTACCAGCACGCCATCATGCTGGAACGTTGCTTCGAATATCGGTCTGATCGGACGCTGGATCAACGCCCTTCTGGTGGATTCCAAAGCGTCCCTCAGATTTTCATCTGAGATGAGGATGCCATCAGGATAAAGTTCTCTAGCCACCTCGCCAACATCATTTCCTGCCTGGAATATCTGTTTGTTCGTGGAAGCTTCCTCGAGCAGATCGGGAGAATTGATCTGAAGCCAAAGTTTCCTTGGGCATTGCTTCCAGGAAATGATGCGCGATTTTGAAAGTCCGGCCACGATAGTCCTCAATTCACTATTCAAGATAGACAGTGTATCAAAGCATGCGACATAACATGACGCATCATTTTCATGCGGCTCTTTTTGCTAAGTAAGGTGACCGCATCTTCCTTGTCCATTACTTCTTTCCTATATCCATCCGAAACTGTCATTACCGCCAGAACCCCACCGTGTCCATTCGCAACGCCCTGGAATGTCATCCCAACCAACTTCCAGCCAAAATCCCATTCCGGGACGCTGCGAACTCGCAGATCTACTTCACTTCTCGCGTTTACTGCCGCCACAGAGTGGTACACCACCATCAGAAACTTGTTCGCCCCCTTGAAAGGGCAGGCTTTACTTTAGTACCCATGGGGAGGAATCGCTGTCCGACATTTCTGCCGAAACTTCAATGCATGCAACCGCCAGGCTCTTCGCCAGTCCTTTTTCGCAGCTCTCGCCGCTCCCTGTCATTCTTCCCGTCAACACCAGATCGTCTCTTTATTGGCTCCTGCCACCGGAACCTCACCATTTCTGGAACCTGTTTCTCCCTGTCCCACGGTGTGAGGGCATCCCCCGCCATCCGTAAGCTCAAACTTGCCTGTGCAAGTAGGGCGTGTGACTCGTGTAACTTTTAATCCTATTGCTCCCGCCTCTTCTCAAAAATCCCATCTCCATTTCAATCTTCCTTTCCCATCTCGTCCTGTCTTTCCCCAGATGATCTCTGAGGCAGGACATGACAATCACAACTCCACGCCAAAAACACCACCAGCTAACTGCTAAAAAGCTTGAAAGCTTCGTGTGCAGTTGCGATGAGTTGCGTGTCAGTTAAGACGGTACTCGGTCGTTTACTTTGAATTTAATTATTGAGTTCGGTAGGACTGCCCGGATCAGGGCGAATGATTTTCCACAGGCGTGAAAAATCCGTCCAATTGAAGCGCATCTCTCGATGCTGAGGTACTTGAATGCGAGGTACTAATTCGCTGTTTGATGCTGTGTTTTATATTCTTGCTTATGCGTCCGCGAGTGAACGGAGGTTTTTCAGACCCTCTAACTGACTCACCTTGCGATGAAGTTGGATTATTGAATCACATCATTACTGCTGGTGTCAAATATTTTCAAAAGTCGTTCACTGGACTTTCACTCTGGAATCCCACCATTTGGGTGAACTGTTATCTGTGCTCCGATATCACTCTGTCTTGACAACCATAGAATTCTTGAGGGTTTGTTAGGGTCTTTAATGGGGGTAATTTACTGGAAAAGCTTGCGTTTCCGGACTGGATTTAGTCTAACAACGCCATTCCCAAACAAAAACAGAAATTACTAAAAGTGGCTAAAAAGTGGCTATTTTTTTCACTCGCGGTACAATCAATACAGAAAGTAACAAAAAAATAGCCACTTATCTGGCTATTTTTCACTGATGAGCGAGCACCCACGTTCCCAGCGATTCCGCCGGGAAGGGTTTGAGAAACTCTCTTGCCTGGTTCATGGGTGTATGCAACCAGTCATCGTATTGGTCTTCTTGTAGGATCACCACCATGCGCTTTTCATCGGCAGGTTTGTGGAACTGATTCATGAGCGGATGCGCATCCGCATTGATGGTCAGCATGGTGTAGCTGCGGAGGATCTCGCCCTTGGGCGTTTTCCAGGCTGTCCAGAGTCCGGCTATGCCCATGGGTTGGCCATCCGTGCGGATGATTCTGGCGGGAACGGCCTTGCCGGAACGCCAATCCGGCTCATAGATGGCGTCAGCTGGAATGATGCATTTTCTGCCAAGACGCCATGCATCGCGGAAACTGGGCTTTTCAGCGACGGTTTCGGATCGGGCGTTGTAAGTGCTGCGGGCAATCTTGGTGTCATTTGCCCAATGAGGGATCAAACCAAACGAGCCGGCAAGCGCTTCTCGTCCTGATACGGCATCACCGCTGCTGGAGTCTTCCGGTTGATTGTGGCGTATGAACAGGCCCAGATACCCCGGCCACAGGTCAGACTTCGCGGCTTCCGGTACGGTGTCTATGCCGAAGTGTTGCTTGAGTTTTTCGGGGTTTTTGCAGGATTCGTAGTGGGAGCACATGGGGGGATTCTAGCAAGTCTTGCGTTGGGCGACAATTATCGTTACGATAATTGGATGAACACACCACGCCAACGCCACAACCCCAACCGCCCCGGCCGCACTCCCGGCACCGGTCCCTATGGTGAAATCACCAAGGTCATGCGCATTCCGGAAAGCGTAGTGGATCAGGTTGCCACCATCCTGGAATCCTGCAAGGAAAGAACGTTCCTGAACAAAACCAAGGGTAGCGTAATGCTGCCGGCAGAGAACCCAACTCCCGCCTCCATACCGTTGTACTCCCACCGCATCCCCGCCGGGTTTCCTTCACCCGCGGATGATTACATCGATCAGCGGATCAGCCTCGACCAGCACCTGATCCCGCACAGGGAATCCACTTTCTTCGTCAGAGCGGTTGGGAACAGCATGATCGACGCTGGCATCTTCGATGGCGATTTGCTGGTCGTGGACAAATCTATCGAGCCTGTGCACGGGCATATCGTCATCGCGGTCATCGATGGTGAGCTGACCGTCAAACGCCTGATACAGCAAAACGGCGAGACCATCCTTAGACCTGCCAATGCGCGATTCAAGGACATCGTGCTGAAGGAAGGGCAGGAGCTGAGTGTCTGGGGTGTGGTCACGTCCACCATCAAGACGCTGGTCTGAGGTGTGTCATGCCTGTCGCATTGGTGGATTGCAATAATTTCTATATTTCCTGCGAACGCTTGTTCAACCCCAAGCTGGAAGGCAAACCAATCGTGGTGCTGTCCAACAACGATGGTTGTGCCGTTTCTCGTTCCAATGAAGTGAAAGCGCTGGGAATCAAAATGGGCGAGCCGTGGTTCAAGATGGAACAAATGGCCAGGCAGCACGGCATCATCGCCTTCTCCAGCAACTACACCCTGTATGGCGACATCTCATCCCGCGTGATGGCCACACTGGCCACCTTCACCCCGCGTCAGGAAATCTATTCCATCGATGAAAGCTTTCTGGATCTGGATGGATTCCCTGCGCACACGCTGCAGGACTACGGCCAGAAGATCCGCAGGACGGTCAAACGTAACATCGGTATTCCGGTATGCGTCGGCATCGCGTCGACCAAGACCCTGGCCAAACTGGCGAACCATTGCGCCAAGAAGGACCTGGCAGGAAATGACGGCGTATGTGACTTGGGGCAACTCGATGAAGCGCAGCGCCGAGCTTTGTTCCAGTCACTGCCGGTTGGGGAAATCTGGGGTATTGGCAGAAAAATCTCGGAATCGCTCAATCAACTGGGTATTGAAACCGTCGAGCAGTTGAGAGCTGCCGATCCGGATTTCATTCGCAAGCGATTCTCGGTGGTGGTTGAACGGACGGTCAGGGAGCTCAACGATATCGCCTGTATTGAGCTGGAACAGGCGGGAACACCCAGGCAGCAGATACTGGTCTCCCGTTCCTTTGGAAGGTCCGTCGTCACGCTGGATGATCTGAAGGAGTCCGTCACATACTTTACCACCCGGGCTGCGGAGAAATTGCGCAAGGATGGGTCTGTTGCCAACAGCGTCTGTGTCTTTATACGCACCAATCCCTTCAAGGTTAACGAACCGCAGTACGAGCGCTCCGTTGTCGTGCCGCTGATGCAATCGAGCGATGACACCGCCATGCTGGTCAAGGCTGCGCTGTTCGGGTTGAAGCACATCTACCTGCCAGGGTATCAGTACAAGAAAAGCGGCGTGATGCTGATGGGGCTGCAGCCTAAGGGCGTGACGCAAGGCAACCTGTTTGACGAAATACCTATCTCAGATGAAAAGTCTGACAGTCGAATGAAGGTCATTGATTCCATTAACCGGAAGATGGGCAAGGACACCATTGCATTTGCTGGCAGCGGTACTCGACGAAGCTGGGCAATGCGTCGGGAGCGGATGAGCCCCAACTACACGACTCGGTGGGATGAATTGGTAAGGGCTGGTTAGGCGATTTCCGACAGTCGAATTGCGAAGATACCTGTCAACAGTGCCTCGTGAGTTCTTGCTGGGGAAGTGCAGGTTTCAGGTAGCAATTTTTCAGCAACCTGAAACCTGTTTGTTACATTTCGAGTGGCAGGATGTAGATACGACTAACGGGCTAATTTCAAATGTAAAAGGCCGGCATTATCTCGGTGAGAGTGTGTGGCTAATTCAAATGCGAAATGACGGAAACTTTGATGCGAATAAGCATTTCTGGCGCCCAATCAGGTATTCTTCAATTCAAGCGTTGTACTTCAAATTTGAATCCGTGCTGCATAATACGTTAGTCAATAAACAAATACCCTAGGGAGCAGTATGGCAATCAAGAAGTCCGAACTCTATAGCTCACTCTGGAAGAGCTGCGATGAATTGCGCGGGGGGATGGATGCCAGCCAATACAAGGACTATGTGCTGGTGCTGCTGTTCGTCAAATACGTGTCGGACAAGTGGGCGGGGCAAGCGGATGCGCTGATTGAGGTTCCCGAGGGCGGCAGCTTCAAGGACATGTTGGCCCTCAAAGGCGACAAGGAAATCGGCGACAAGATTAACAAAATCATCGCCCGCCTTGCCGAGGCAAACGACCTCAAGGGGGTAATTGATGTTGCCGACTTCAACGATGCCGACAAGCTGGGCAAGGGCAAGGAGATGCAAGACCGCCTCTCCAATCTGGTCAGCATCTTTGATTCGCCTGGACTTAACTTCAGTAGCAACCGCGCCGAGGGCGACGACATCCTGGGCGATGCCTACGAATACCTGATGCGCCACTTCGCTACCGAGTCGGGCAAGAGCAAAGGACAGTTCTACACCCCGGCGGAAGTCTCGCGCATCATGGCCAAGGTTATCGGCATCAATGCCGCCAAGAGCCAAAGCCAAACGATTTATGACCCGACTTGCGGTTCCGGCTCGCTGCTGTTGAAGGCGGCAGACGAATCTAAAACAGGTGTCACCATCTACGGTCAGGAAATGGACAACGCCACCGCTGCGTTAGCCAAAATGAACATGATTCTGCACGACAATCCCACGGCAGAAATCTGGCAGGACAACACCCTGTCCAGTCCGCACTTCAAAGAAAAGGACGGCACGCTCAAGCTGCACGATTTCGTGGTCGCCAATCCGCCGTTTTCGACCAAGGCATGGAGCAACGGCTTCGACCCGGCCAACGACCTGTATGACCGTTTCGCTGACGGCATCCCGCCCGCGAAGAACGGCGACTACGCCTTCCTGTTGCACATCATCCGTTCGCTTAAGAGCAGCGGCAAAGGCGCGGTGATTCTGCCGCATGGTGTGTTGTTCCGGGGCAATGCCGAGGGCAGCATCCGCAAGAACATTGTGCGCCGTGGCTACATCAAGGGCATCATCGGCCTGCCCGCCAACCTGTTCTATGGTACGGGCATCCCGGCGTGCATCATCGTGCTGGACAAGGAAGGCGCAGCGGGACGCACTGGCATCTTCATGATTGATGCCAGCAAGGGTTTCGTCAAAGACGGCAACAAGAACCGCTTGCGCCATCAGGACATCCACAAAATCGTGGACGTGTTCAACAAGCAGCTCGAACTGGCCAAGTATTCGCGCATGGTAAGTGTGGCGGAAATCGAAACCAACGACTACAACCTGAACATTCCGCGCTACATCGACAGCTCCGAGGCGGAAGACCTGCAAGACATCGCCGCCCACCTGCAAGGTGGTATCCCCAATGCCGACATCGAAGGGCTGTCCAACTACTGGACGGTGTTCCCCTCTTTGCAAACACAGTTGTTCGAGCGAGGCACGCGGACGGGCTATAGCCAAATGAAGGTCGCGGCTGCCATCGTTAAGCCCACCATCTTCGCGCACCCCGAATTCGTCGCTTACACGCAAGCGGTCAGTGACCTGTTCCAACGCTGGAAGAAGAACAACACCGCCCGGCTGAAATCGCTCTCAGCGGAGACGCACCCCAAACAGCTCATCGAAGCACTCTCCGAAGACCTGCTGGCAACCTTTGCCGAGGTGCAACTCATCGACAAATATGACGTGTACCAGCACCTGATGAGCTACTGGTCTGAGGTGATGCAGGATGATGCCTATTTGATTACCGGGGACGGATGGGAAGCGGGTCAAGATGCCGGAAGCGGACTGATACCGCCCCAACTCATCATCGCCCGATACTTTGCCGGCGAACGCGATGCAATCGAACAGCTGGAAGCCGAACGCGATGCCATCACACGGACTATGGAAGAGATGGACGAAGAGCATGGAGGCGAAGAGGGTTTGCTGACTGAGGCCAAAAACGAAAAGGGCAAACTCACCAAGGCTACCGTTTCGGCACGCCTGAAAGACATCAAGCAGGATGCGGATGCCGCTGACGAGCGCAAACAGCTCAACGCCTACCTCGCCCTCATCGAGCAGGAGTCTGCCGCCAACAAGAAGGTGAAGGACGCGCAGAAGCAACTCGATTCCAAGGTCGTCGCGCAATACGCCAAGTTAATCCAATCTGACATCCAGACCTTGGTGGCGGATGACAAATGGCTCACCACGCTGGCGAATGATGTGCAGACCGAGCTAGACCGCGTATCTCAAGCCCTGACGGGACGCATCAAGCAACTCGCGGAGCGTTATGCCGAGCCGCTACCGCAATTGGCGAATGAAGTGGCAACCCTGAACACCAAAGTCGGAGAACACCTGAAGAGGATGGGGTTCGCATGGAAGTGAGAGCGGGCTACAAGCAGACCGAGGTGGGGATAGTTCCTTGCGATTGGGATGTGGGAGAGATAGGGGTACTGAATCCATTTATAACAAGTGGTTCACGCGGGTGGGCTGACTTCTATTCAGAATTTGGCTCCCCGTTTATTCGCATTACCAACATGTCGAGGGAGTCCATCTATCTGGACTTGGCAGACCTGAAGCAAGTAAAACTTCCTTCTGATGCTACTGAGGGAAAACGCACTCAGTTACACAATGATGATGTTCTGATTTCGATTACCGCTGATATTGGCATCGCAAGCTTTGTGGATGATTGCGTACCCAAGCCTGCCTATATCAATCAACACATCGCACTTGTTCGCTTAAACAACGAAAGGGTAAACAGCCAATTCGTGGCTTACTTCTTGGCTTCAGATGGGGCGCAAAAACGCTTCCTAAGCTCAACAGACCAAGGAGCTAAAGCTGGCATGACCTTGGGTGGCATAAAGAAGATTATGCTCGCGCTTCCTTCGAGAGATGAGCAGCATGCTATCGCCACCGCTCTGTCCGATGTCGATGCGCTACTCGCCGCACAGGACAAGCTCATCGCCAAGAAGCGGGACATCAAGCAAGCCGCCATGCAACAGCTCCTCACCGGCAAGCAACGTCTGCCGGGGTTTAGCGGGGAGTGGGAGGTCATGCGACTGGAGGAGGTCGCAGATTGTTTAGATAACCTTCGCGTACCATTGAATGAGTCACAGCGCGACCAGATGCGGGGAGATTACCCATATTGCGGAGCAAATGGGGTGCTCGATTACGTTAATGATTACGTGATTGATGATGACATCATTTTGATTGCGGAGGATGGCGGATACTTTGATGAATATGCCCGCCGCCCCATTGCCTATCGGATGATAGGAAAGTGCTGGGTCAACAACCACGCCCACATTTTGAAAGCCAAGGCTGGGTATGACCAATCGTTTATTTTCTACTCACTCGTTCACAAAAACATACTTAACTTTCTAGCCAGTGGGACGCGAGCAAAGTTGAACAAATCTGAAATGTGGAAAATTGAAGTGGATATGCCGCTCGACCTTGAAGAGCAAACCGCCATCGCCACCGTCCTCTCTGACATGGATGCCGAACTTTCCGCGCTGGAGCAGCAGCGCGATAAGACCCGTACCCTCAAGCAGGGCATGATGCAGGAGCTGCTCACTGGAAGGATTCGCCTGGTATGACTGGAAATGCCCACGCCAACCGTTATTACATTGGCTGGGATGTCGGTGGGTGGAACTGCGACAAGAATCCCCGGAGCCGGGACGCCATCGTCATTCTCAACACAGATATGGATATCGTCGGCACGCCATGGCGTGGAAACTTGAGGCAGGCCATCAATAAAGCGGGTAGTACTGAGAAATGGATTAGTACGCTATTCAGCCTGTGTTCCTCGACGCTCACCGAGCAAGCATCTGAGGTAACCCTGGCAATCGACACGCCGCTAGGTTTTTCCACCCAATTTGTCGGGCTTGTGACGGGCTTGAAGCATGTTCAAACGCTTGAACAATCCAACACGAATCAGTACCTGTTCCGTCAGACAGAGCGTTACCTATTTGAGCAGGGTCATAAGCCACTATCCCCTATCAAGGACATGATTGGTAGTCAGGCTACCAAGGGGATGCATGTTCTGGCCAAGTTCGCGCCCACTGCAGTACCTTGTGGGGTCTGGACAGATGGGAAAATGCTAACGGCCATTGAAGCCTACCCCTCCGTATGCAAGAAATCGGCAACCATCGCTAAGTTGCGCCGTGACTTCTCGGATTTAAAGCATGAAGATGAGAAAGACGCGTACACATGCGCCTTGATAGCGTATCTTTTTGCAGAAAAACCTGAATTATTGGTAGCACCGGAGAGTTTGATTTCAGCATGTGAGGGATGGATATGGATACCCAAAGATGCTGTAACCAGTGAAGGAATGCTATGAGCACGGTCGGACAAATTGAACGCAAGACCCAGCAGCGCGTAGTAAAGCTGTTCCAGGACACGCTTGACTACGACTATCTGGGCGACTGGAGCGACCGGGTAGGCACTCGCAATATCGACGATGCGCTGGCACGGCAGTTCCTCAAGAAGCAGGGCTATGACGATGCGCTCATCACCAAAGCTCTGCACCAACTCAACAAGGTGGCGGGCGACCAGACCAAGAGCCTGTACGACAGCAACAAGGCGGTGTACGAGCTGCTGCGCTATGGGGTGAAGGTCAAGGCCGATGTGGGCGATAACACCCAAACGGTGTGGCTGATTGATTGGAAGAATCCACTCAACAATCACTTTGCCATTGCAGAAGAGGTGACGGTCAAGGGGGCGGATGCCAAGGCCAATAGCAAACGTCCCGATGTGGTGATTTACGTGAACGGCATCGCCCTTGGCGTGCTGGAGCTAAAGCGCTCCACCGTGTCGGTGTCGGAGGGTATACGCCAGAATCTGGATAACCAGAAGAAGCTGTTCATCCAGCCCTTCTTTACCACAATGCAGCTTGTCATGGCGGGGAACGATACCGAAGGGCTGCGCTACGGCACGATAGAGACCCCGGAGAAGTATTACCTGACATGGAAGCAGGACAGTACCATCGAGAACCTGCTCGACCGCCACCTGACCCAGCTTTGCGAGAAAGCCAAGTTTCTTGAGTTAATCCACGACTTCGTGGTTTTTGATGCCGGGGTAAAGAAGCTCTGTCGGCATAATCAATACTTCGGCGTAAAGTCGGCGCAAGACCATGTGCGGCGGCGCGAGGGCGGCATCATCTGGCACACGCAGGGCAGCGGCAAGAGCCTGACGATGGTGTGGCTGGCGAAGTGGGTGCGCGAGAACGTGAGGGATGCTCGGGTGGTCATCATCACCGACCGCACCGAGCTGGATAAGCAAATCGAAAAAGTCTTCAAGGGGGTGGATGAGGACATCTACCGCACCAAGAGCGGCGCAGACCTGATTGCCACCCTGAACGCGACCTCTCCGTGGCTGGTCGCATCCCTCATCCACAAATTCGCAGGCAAGGACAACGAAGAACAGAACGGCGACATCGAGGTATTCATCGAAGAGATGAAGCGCAACCTGCCGCCCGACTTCAAAGCCAAGGGTGACATCTACGTGTTCGTGGACGAATGCCACCGCACCCAGAGCGGTGAGCTGCACAAGGCGATGAAGGCCATCCTGCCGAATGCGCTGTTCATTGGTTTCACCGGCACGCCATTGCTCAAGGCGGACAAGCAGAAGAGCATCGAGATATTCGGCAAGTATATCCATACCTACAAGTTCGACGAGGCCGTGCGCGACAAGGTGGTGCTGGACTTGCGCTACGAGGCGCGGGACATCGACCAGAGCATTACCTCGCCCGCCAAAATCGACCAGTGGTTTGATTCCAAGACCAAGGGACTGAACGATGTGGCCTTAGCCCAGCTCAAGAAGAAGTGGGGCAGCATGCAGAAGGTGCTCAGCTCCAAATCGCGGCTGGAAAAAATTGTCGCCGACATCCTGATGGATATGGAAACCAAAGACCGCCTGCAAAGCGGGCGAGGCAATGCCATGCTGGTGACTAGCAGCGTGTACGAGGCCTGCAAGTGTTACGAGCTGTTTGAACACTCAGAACTAGCAGGCAAATGCGCCATCGTCACTTCGTATTCGCCAACACCTGCGGACATTAAGGGCGAAGAGACCGGCGAGGGACTGACTGAGCGGTTGCGCAAGTACGAAATCTACAACCGGATGCTGGGCGAGAAGACGGCGGATGTTTTTGAAGATGAGGTAAAAAAGAAATTCATCGAGCAACCCGGCCAGATGAAGCTGCTCATCGTCGTGGATAAGCTGCTAACGGGCTTTGATGCGCCTTCGGCCACCTACCTATACATCGACAAGCAAATGCGCGACCACGGCCTGTTTCAGGCGATTTGCCGGGTCAATCGCCTGGATGGGGATGACAAGGAATACGGCTACATCGTCGATTACAAGGATCTGTTCAAGAGCTTGGGTACGGCCATCCACGATTACACCTCGGGCGCACTGGACGGCTACGACAAGGAAGACGTGGCTGGATTGCTGGCTGACCGCTTGCAGACCGCCCGTGATCGGCTGGAAGAGGCGCGGGAAGCTATCAAGGCATTGTGTGAGCCGGTAGAGGCGCCCAAGGATACGGCTGCCTATCTGCGCTTCTTCTGCGCTGCCGATACCGCCGACAAGAATCAGCTCAAGCTGAATGAGGGCAAGCGCATCACGCTGTACAAGCTCACCGTGTCACTGATTCGCGCTTATGCCGATATAGCCTGCGAGATGGCTGAGGCGGGTTACACCCCGGCACAGACCGACAAAATCAAGCAGGAAGTTGATCACTACGAGAAGGTGCGCAGCGAGGTGAAGATGGCGAGTGGTGACTACATCGACCTCAAGATGTATGAGCCTGCAATGCGGCATCTGATTGATACCTACATCACAGCCTACGAGAGCGAGAAGATTTCGGCGTTCGACGATTTGAATCTGGTGCAATTGCTGGTTGAGCGCGGAGTGGATGCCGTGCAGGAACTGCCCAAGGGTATCCGCGAGAGCAAAGAGGCGGTGGCTGAAACCATCGAGAACAATTTGCGCAAGGTCATCATCGACGAGCAGCCCATCAACCCAAAATACTACGAGAAGATGTCCGAGCTGTTGGATAGCCTGATTCAGCAGCGCCGGGATGAGGCTCTGGATTACGAACAATATCTGGCTAAGCTGGCGGCTCTCGCCAAGCAGGTAAAGATGCCGGGCGGAAGTGCCGACTACCCCAAGACTCTGAACACTGGGGCCAAGCGTGCCTTATACGACAACTTAGAAATGAACGAGGAGCTTGCACTTGCGGTGGACTATGCGGTGATGTCGAGCAAGAAAGATGGCTGGCGCGGCCACAAGGTTAAAGAAAAGGAAGTGCGCAATGCTATCAAGCATGTTTTATACAACGATCACCTGACTGATAGCATCTTCGAGTTGGTAAAAAATCAGCATGACTACTGACACCCATCAAATCAAGGTGAGCGGCTTGACGGTGGACGTGGTACGCAAGGACATCAAGAATCTGCATCTTGCCGTCTACCCCCCGGCAGGACGGGTGCGTGTGGCTGCTCCGTTGCGGGTGAGTGAGGAAGCGGTGCGCCTGGCAGTAGTCTCACGGTTAGGCTGGATCAAGAAGCAAAGGACTAAGTTTATCAGTCAGGCGCGGCAGTCAGAGCGCGAATACGTGTCGGGTGAGAGCCATTACTTCCAAGGTCAGCGCTACCGGCTGAACGTGATTTATCAGAACGGTGCATCGCGGGTAGTCATCAGAAACAAATCCGCCATCGACCTGTATGTAAGAGCTGGCAGCGACAGAGAGCAGCGCGAACGGGTCATGCTGGCTTGGTATCGTCAGTGTCTGAAAGAGCAGATTCCTGCCCTGATAGAGAAGTGGGAGCCTGTTCTCGGGGTGCAAGTGGCCGACTGGCGTGTGAGGCAGATGAAAACCAAGTGGGGCACCTGCAACACCAAGGCCGGACGTATCTGGCTTAACCTTGAGCTCGCTAAGAAATCAGCGCAGTGTCTTGAATACATCGTCGTGCACGAGATGGTGCACCTCTTAGAGCGGCATCATAACGACCACTTCACCGAGCTGATGAGTAGATTCATGCCCCAGTGGAAGTTACACCGGGAGGAATTGAATCGTTCAGCGTTGGGGCATGAGGAGTGGAGTTACTGACGGCTCTGCAGTGCGGCCTCCCAAAAAAATTCCGGGGCGATTTAACACAAAAATTTCTTATGCCCTGAGAGAGTGTTCAACAGATCCATATTGATTATGGAAGCAAAAGCTAAGAGCATAGTGCTGTTGAGATATTCTCTATTGTCGCCTCTGGTCGCTAATTCTTAGATGTTGGATTTGAGTGTTATCCGGCGGGGACAAAACGGGGACACTAAAAATGTCGTTGTTGGTATTTTCGGGTAATCTGCTGTAGTCTGATGTAGCGATAACCCATTGATTTGGCGGAGAAGGGGGGATTCGAACCCCCGTTGGGATATTATCCCAAACACGCTTTCCAGGCGTGCGACTTAAACCACTCATCCACCTCTCCGAAGGGCGCGCAGAATATACCAGATTGCCCATTAC
The DNA here is from genome assembly GCA_021787435.1 of Pseudomonadota bacterium. Classification (GTDB taxonomy): domain Bacteria; phylum Pseudomonadota; class Gammaproteobacteria; order Burkholderiales; family Gallionellaceae; genus Gallionella. Next base: position 17,676 of record JAJYLY010000004.1, read on the forward strand.
TGCAAATTGTTATAGCAGATTCCGGCCGATGACCTGTGCTATATTTGACATAGTTTGATGCGCCGGTGCCAGATCGGTCAGCATCGCATAATTCACGACAAGGTTTGCAGATGGATCATCAACATACGCATTGCGATCACGGACACCATCACCACCACGGCGATCCCAACAGCCGCGCTTTCGGGGTCGCCATTTCTTTGAATGTGCTTTACGTGCTGGTTGAGTTCGCCTACGGGCTGATCGCCAACTCCACTGCGCTGCTGGCCGATGCTGGACACAACCTTGCTGATGTTCTCGGCCTGTTGCTGGCAGGCGGTGCCGCCATCCTCGCGCGTCGTGCACCGAGCGGACGCTACACCTACGGCCTGCGCAGCACATCGATTCTGGCAGCCCTTGCAAACGCGATGTTTCTGCTGGTCACCTGCGGCGCGATTGCATGGGAAGCCATATTGCGATTCTATGAACCGCCCGTTGTGGCTGGAATGACGGTGATCGTGGTGGCAGGTATGGGTATCGTGATCAACGGACTGTCCGCGTGGATGTTCCTGCGAGGCAGCCATGACGACATCAATGTGCGTGGAGCCTATCTGCACATGGCGGCAGATGCGGCTGTCTCACTGGGCGTGGTTGCCGCGGGTTTCATCATGCTGCTCACCGGATGGTACTGGCTGGATCCTGCAGTGAGCCTCGTGATCGTTTCGGTGATCGTGGCCGGTACCTGGAGCCTGCTGCGCGAGTCTGTGCAACTGGCCCTGAGCGCTGTGCCTGCTCACATCGATCTGCCCGAGATCGATGCGTATCTGCGCTCCTGCAAGGGTGTTTCCGACATTCACGATCTGCACATCTGGGGAATGAGTACTACCGAGAGTGCGCTGACCGTGCATCTCGTGATGCCGGATGGCTATCCAGGAGATGAATATATGGATGGCATCATGCACACGCTGAAGAGCAGATACTCGGTTCATCACAGCACGCTGCAGGTGGAGCTGGGCACGACAGACCACGCCTGTGCGCTGATGCCTGCGCATTGATCAAGATGAACGATGACATCAGGAAACTGCGCATCGACAAATGGCTCTGGGCTGCGCGTTTTTTCAAAACCCGCAGTCTCGCGGTCGATGGGATCGAAGCAGGCCGGGTGCTAGTCAACGGCGTGCGCGTCAAACCTGCCAAGACGGTGGGCGAAGGGGATAGGCTGGAAATACGCATAGGCCGGTATCAGTTCGATGTCGAGGTGCTGGGCATATCCGACAAGCGTGGCCCCGCATCGGCGGCACAGAAGCTCTACCGTGAAAGCGATGAAAGCCGCGAGCGGCGTGCGCTGCTTGCGGAACAGCTCAAAGCTGAACAGCCCGCCTTCAGGGGCAGGCCTACCAAGCGCGACCGCCGCTTGATTGAAGAGTTCAGGCGTGGCAGATAAGCGGGCAAGATGGCGCAGGTACGCGTTCGAGGCACTGCTATTCGTGCTCATCGTCGCAGGCATCCGCGCATGGCAGCAACGCGACATGGCAAACGGCGCAGCACCTTTGCTGCAGGGCACGACGATTGAGGGTCTTCCCTATGCATTGCCCGCGCACCCTTCAAAACCTGTGCTGGTGCATTTCTGGGCAATTTGGTGCCCGATCTGCCGAACCGACCAAGGCACGATAGATGCCATTGCGAAGGATTACCCGAACACCATCACCGTTGCAATGCAAAGCGGCAGCCGCCAGGAGGTAATGAACCACATGCGCGGGCAGAGGCTGGGCTTTAGGGTGCTGAACGATCCGGACGGGCGCATTTCGCATGCGTGGGGCGTGAACGCGGTGCCTGCCAGCTTCATTATTTCGCCGGATGGAAAAATCCGTTTCATAGAAGTCGGCTATACGACAGGCACAGGCTTGAGGCTTAGGCTCTGGCTCGCCGCACTCTAGTCCTGTCATCTTCGCTGTTGCAAATGAGTGTATGCTATTGCGACGGGGGCGATGATGAACAGGAACGTTGTGAATCTCGGCAAGATAGTTTCGGTGCGCGGAAGCGTGGTGGATATCCGCTTCGATGATTTCCTGCCGCCCATCTATACGCTGCTCTATGCGGGCGAATCTGTCGCCATCGAGGTGCTCACACAGATGAGTTCGCATCTGGTGCGCGGCATCGCGCTGACCCCGACGCAGGGACTCTCCCGCGGCATGACAGTGACAGACAGCGGAGGCCCACTGAAAGTGCCGGTGGGCGCATCCACCCTTTCCCGCATGTTCGACGTGTTCGGCAATGCGATAGATCGGCTGCCCGAACCTCACGATGTCGAGTGGCGCAGTGTGCACCGCGCACCCCCGCCTCTGTCGCGGCGTTCCACTCAATCCGAAATATTCGAGACCGGTATCAAGGTGATCGATGTGCTGTCTCCGCTGGAGCGCGGCGGCAAGGCGGGGCTGTTTGGCGGCGCAGGGGTAGGCAAGACCGTCCTGCTGACTGAGATGATACACAACATGGCGGGGCATCACGAAGGGGTGAGCATCTTTTGCGGCATAGGCGAGCGCTGCAGGGAAGGGGAAGAGCTGTACCGCGACATGAAGGAGGCGGGCGTGTTGCCCAACATGGCGATGGTGTTCGGGCAGATGAACGAGCCGCCGGGCAGCCGTTTCCGCGTCGGGCATGCGGCGCTGACCATGGCGGAATATTTCCGCGACGACGAGCATCGAGACGTGTTGCTCCTGATCGACAACATCTTTCGCTTTATCCAGGCCGGGTCCGAAATCTCGGGCATGATGGGACAGATGCCCTCGCGTCTTGGATATCAGCCGACCATCGGAACCGAGCTGTCCAGTCTTGAGGAACGCATTGCGAACACCGACACCGGCGCGATCACCTCGATCCAGGCGGTGTATGTGCCGGCCGACGACTTCACGGATCCTGCTGCGGTGCACACCTTCTCGCATCTTTCCGCCTCCATCGTGCTTTCCAGAAAGCGGGCGAGCGAAGGGCTTTATCCCGCGATAGATCCGCTCCTGTCGGGTTCCAAGATGGCAACGCCTGGCATCGTGGGCGGCCGGCATTATCAGCTTGCACAGAGAATCAGGAGCACGCTTGCGCAATATGCGGACCTGAAGGACATCATCGCGATGCTGGGGCTTGAGCAGCTGTCGGCGGCAGACCGTGCAATCGTTGCGCGTGCCCGCCGTCTCGAGCGCTTTCTGACCCAGCCTTTCTTTACCACGGAGCAATTCTCCGGCATCAGGGGAAAACTGGTCAGCCTGACCGATGCGCTGGATGGTTGCGAGCAGATACTGAACGACGAGTTTGCCGATGTGCCGGAAAATGCGCTATACATGATAGGCGCGATATCCGAGGCAAGGCTGGCCAAGCATGCTGCTTGAAATACTCTTGCCCTATCAAGTCTTCGCCCAGGTGGACGGCGTGATGCGCATCGTGGTGGAAACGCCGGAGGGCGCGTTCGGTCTTCTACCAAAGAGGCTCGATTGCGTTATGGTGCTGACATCGGGAATATTGACTTATGAGACCCGCGAGCAGGGCGAAGCGTATGTGGCCGTGGATGAAGGGATACTGGTAAAAAAAGGCGAAGCCGTGCAGATTGCAGTGCGCAATGCGATCGGGGGACTGGCACTGGGTATGCTGCGCGAAGCGGTTGAACGCGAGTTCGTCAACATCGACGAGGAGGAAAAGCAGATGCGCTCAGTGCTGGCAAGGCTGGAGAGTGGGTTTCTGCGCCGTTTTGCGGAGTATCATCGTGGCTGACGAACCTAGGAAACTCCATTTCATGCGCAAGGTGGGGGAACAGGAGAAGCGCAAGCTCAAGGCAAAGCAGATAGTTACCATCTGGTCCGGCCTTGGCATGATGGGGCTGGTAGGCTGGTCCGTGGCCGTGCCCACTTTGCTGGGCACGGCGCTGGGCATCTGGCTGGACAGGAACTACCCGGGCATGCATTCATGGACGCTTGCACTTTTGATTGCGGGTCTTGCGATAGGCTGTTTGAATGCGTGGCACTGGGTAGCGAAAGAAAATCGGGAAATTCATACAGGGGAAAGGAAATGAACGCATCTTTGATCTTTTCGCTGACTTTGGGCGTTGCACTGGGGCTGTTTTTTTTCGGCGGCCTCTGGTGGACGGTGCAAAAAGGGTTAGCTTCAAGCCGACCTGCGCTCTGGTTCATGAGCAGCCTGTTGTTGCGCAGCGCAGTGGTATTGTGCGGATTTTATTTTGTGGCCGACAGCGACTGGAAACGGCTGGCAGCCTGTCTTTTGGGATTTATCATCGCGCGTTTCATCGCGATCCGGCTGCCGGCAGGAGCGGAACATGCACCTTAGTTCGGACGAGGTCATCTTCTGGCAGCACGGTTTTTTCAAGCTCAACCTCACGATACTGACGACATGGGGCCTGATGCTGGCGCTGGTTGTCATCGCAAGACTCATCACGAAGAGGCTGTCAGATGGCATGCATGTCTCACGCGCTCAGAACCTGCTTGAAATCATTGTGAGCGTAACCAGCAAACAGATAGAGGAAGTGGGCTTAACGCACCCGCAAAAGTATCTGGGATTTCTGGGGACACTTTTCATTTTTATCGCGCTTTCAAACCTGTGCACGATCTTTCCGGGTTACGAGCCGCCGACAGGATCGCTCTCGACTACTGCGGCACTGGCGATCTGCGTGTTCATTGCAGTGCCGCTGTTCGGCATCATGGAGAACGGTCCTGGAGATTATCTCAGGTCGTATCTTAAGCCGACTATGCTGATGCTGCCATTCAACATCATAGGCGAACTGTCGCGCACGCTTGCGCTGGCCATCCGGCTTTTCGGCAACATCATGAGCGGTTCAATGGTCATCGCGATTCTGTTGACCGTCACGCCTTTCATTTTTCCGGTGCTGATGAGCATGCTGGGCCTCTTGACGGGTCTCGTGCAGGCCTACATTTTCACCATACTTGCCACGGTATACATCGCGGCGGCAACCAGAGCCAGGGAGGAGGCATGAACCATGGATAGCGCAACACTCATTGCAATGGCGTCCGTCATCACGGCGGGGCTCACGATCGCGATAGGGGGGATAGGGCCAGCATTGGGCGAAGGCCGCGCAGTCTCGACCGCGTTGAGTTCACTTGCGCAGCAGCCGGATGCAGCCAGCACTATCACCCGGACCCTGTTTGTGGGGCTGGCGATGATAGAGTCGATTGCGATCTACTGCTTCGTGGTCGCGATGATACTCATCTTTGCCAACCCTTTCTGGAATCACGTGATCGCAGCGGCAGCAAAATAACATGCTGATAGACTGGTTCACCGTCATCGCGCAGATGCTCAACTTCCTCATCCTGGTATGGCTGTTGAAGCGGTTTTTGTATGCGCCGATACTCAACGCGCTCGATGCGCGCGAGAAGCGCATCGCTGCGGAGCTTGCGGGCGCCGCAGAAAAACAGGCCGAGGCTCATGCCGAGCGCGAAACATACAGGCGCAACAATGAAGCGCTGGAAGGCCAGCGCGACGAATTGCTGCGCCAGGCGACAGCAGAGGCAGCCGCATTGCGCGAGAAGCTGATGGCAGAGGCGAGAAGCGATGCGGAGAGCCTGCAGGCGAAGAACCGGCAGCAGATAAATGACGAGTATCAGTCGCTGACGAGAGAGATTGCAAGGCGCACCCAGGCAAGTGTGTTTGCGATTGCGAAAAAGACGCTTGCCGATCTTGCGGATGCCGATCTTGAAGAACGCATGGTGAATGTGTTCATCAAGCGTCTTGAGGCGATGGACGATGAGGAAAAGCAGCGCCTATCCGTTATGCTCTCATCAGTGTTGGTGAAGAGCGCGTTTGAATTGCCTAAACCCTTGCGTGCCAGGATAGAAGAGGCGGTCAGGGGATTTACGGCCGCGGGGATAAGTTATGAGATTGTGCCCGAACTTGCCTCCGGCATCGAGCTCATCGTGCATGGCCAGAAAATCGCGTGGAGCATCAATGATCACCTGAGCTTGCTGGAACAGGAAGTCAACGCGCTGTTTAAGAGCGGGATCGGACGGGCATGATGAGCCTGCAGTCTTTATTTGATCATGCCTTTGAAGATATCAGCAGGGCGCAGGAAAATCTTGTGCCGCAATTGAAGGCGAAGGAGACCGGGACTGTCGTCAGTCTTTCCACCGGCATTGCCAGAGTTTCCGGCCTGCCGGGTGTGGGCTTCGAGGAAGTGCTTAAATTTCCCGGCGATCTTTACGGCATCGCATTCAATATCGATGAAGACGAGATCGGTGCGGTTCTGCTAGGCGATTACTGGCAGCTGCATGCGGGTGCAGAGGTCGAACGGCGCGGGCATGTGATGGATGTGCCGGTGGGATTTGGTCTTGTCGGTCGCGTGGTGAATCCGCTCGGGCGGCCGCTGGACGAAAAGGGCGAAGTGATCTTCGACAGGCGTCTGCCGATAGAGCGGCCCGCTCCCCACATCATGGACAGATCTCCTGTCACCGTTCCCCTGCAAACCGGCATCAAGGTAATCGATGCGCTGGTGCCGATCGGGCGGGGCCAGCGCGAACTAATACTGGGGGACAGGCAGACCGGCAAGACCGCGATCGCGATCGACACGATCCTGAACCAGCGCGACGTGCTGTGTGTGTATTGTGCGATCGGGCAGCGCGCTTCCGCCGTGGCAAGGACGATCGCCAGCCTGCGCGAGAACGGCGCGATGGAATATACCGTGGTCGTGGTGACTGAAGGCAACGATCCGCCGGGGCTGACCTATATCGCGCCTTATGCTGCGACCAGTATTGCCGAGCATTTCATGGAAGCGGGGCGAGATGTGCTGATCGTGTATGACGACCTGACCAATCATGCGCGCGCTTATCGCGAACTCTCGCTTCTGCTCAGGCGTCCGCCGGGACGTGAAGCCTTTCCCGGCGATATCTTCTACATACACTCAAGGCTGCTTGAGCGCGCAACGCATCTCCTGGAAGAGCTGGGCGGCGGGTCGCTGACCGCCTTGCCCATCATCGAGACCGAGGCGCAGAATATTGCCGCCTACATTCCGACCAATCTGATCTCGATCACCGACGGGCAGATATATCTCTCGCCCAAACTGTTCGAGCTTGGCCTTCTGCCCGCGGTCGATGTCGGAAAATCCGTCTCAAGGGTGGGCGGCAAGGCACAGCGGCCGGCTTATCTTGCAGTGGCGGGCGATCTGAAGCTCGCCTATGCGCAATTCGAGGAGCTGGAAACCTTTGCCCGTTTCGGCACCAAGCTGGACGAGGGCACACGCAAGATCATCGGACATGGCAGGCGCATCCGAAGCTGTCTCATGCAGCCCGAGTTTTCGCCAGTTGCTGTGCCGGCGCAGATTATGGTTCTGCTGGCATTGACGGCAGGACTTTTTGACAACGTGCCGGTGGACAGGATGCGCGATGCGGAGCTTGCGCTTTACAAGGCGGATATCCCCGGGGATATCGTCAAGCGGCTATTCTCTGCCGAGAAGCTTGAGAATCATGATCGCGAAACGGTATTGCAGGTCGCGCGCAATGTGCTTGTTCAATTTCAGACAGCATGAGCGAAACGGTCGAAAGCCTGCACCACAAGATTGACAGCGCGGCTGAGCTTGGTTCCGTGGTTCGCACCATGAAGGCGCTGGCCGCTTCCAGCATCGCACAGTATGAGCGTGCAGTGATCTCACTGGACGATTATTATCGGACCGTGGAGCTTGGGCTGGTCGCCTGCCTGCGTCGGCAGGGGCAGGTGAAGGTTCATCGGGTTCATCCGAAAAGGCTCTGCGCAGTGGTTTTCGGTTCCGATCAGGGACTGGTCGGTCAATACAACGAGGTGCTGGCTGATTTTGTCGCGGCGCAGTTAAAGGACAATGCGATGGAGAAGCATGTTTTCGTGGTCGGCGAACGTATTCAGGGATATCTGGCTGATTTTGAGGTCGATGCCAGTTTTGCAGTACCGAATTCGATTTCAGCGATCACCGGGGCGACAGGACACATCCTCTCCGCTATCGAGGTGGGTGCTTCGGATCAGGTATATCTTTTTCACAATCGGCCCAAATCAGGATCGGTCTATGAGCCCGTGATGCAGCGGATGTTGCCGCTGGACGAGGCATGGCAGGGCGAACTGGCAAGGCAGAAATGGCCTACGAAAAATCTGCCCGAAGTGGTCGGAGAAGGCACGCTGGAGGCACTCATACGCGAATATCTTTTCATCTCGCTGTTTCGCGCCTCGACCGAATCGCTGGCAAGCGAGAATGCGGCGCGACTCAACGCGATGCGGCGCGCAGAAAAAAATATCGATGAGCTGCTGGACGAATTGAACCAGGATTTCCATCGCCTGCGCCAGACAGGCATAGACGAAGAGCTCTTCGACGTGATCGCGGGTTACGAATTGCTGGCCCAGTCAGGCGGGATTAAGCGAGGGGCCTAGTGCGACAGCCATCCTGTAGCCGTCGATCTGCGTGCATTCCAAAAGATCACACGCGGCATATGCCTTCTTTCTGCGCTCATCGATCTCGCCAAGCGGCAAGCCCAAGGCCTTGCAGCAGGCCTCCATCTCCGCCCAAGCCTGCGCAAAACCGGCATCGCTGGTCGCAGTGGATGACGGCAGGTAAAGTCTGGCCAGCGCATCGATTTCAGGCATAGGCTCTATCCTGACGATGTCCACCCCCAGCGGTCTTTCGCATGAGAAGCCGATCAGCGCCTTGTCTGCCGCATAACTCAGGCTGACATGAATGTTGCCCTGTGCAAGCTTGGGGCCGTGCGGTGTTTCGACAAGTTCAGTCGCGTTTAGAAGGCGAGCGGCTGTTTTTTTAATAACTTCCCTTGCAAGTATTCCGGCCTCAGCCCTTGGCGTGGTCAGGGGCAGCTCGAGCAGGGTCAGCGCAATGCCATTGCCATCAAAGCAGATCGGGCAGTCCGGCCAGGTCATAATAACCTTGACGTTCATGACTCAAGCCCAGGGTTCGGCTGGCGAGCCTGTCCAGCGTGTTCCTCCGGGTATGTTCTCGCCCTTCAATATCAGGGTGAGCGGGCCAAGCGTTGCGCCATCGCCGATGTGTGCGCCATACAGGATGATGGTGCGCGGGCCGACGGTGACGCCGCGGCCTATGCTCACCTCGCCTATCTTCATGATGCGGTCTTCAAATAGATGGGTTTGAGGGCCGCTCCAGCCGTTGAGTGCTGCGTAATCGCCTATGCTCACGCAGTCGAATTCGGTGAGGAAGGTGGTGTCCATGTAGATGCCCTTGCCCATTTTGCAGCCCAGGAGCCGCATGCAGGGCGGAAGCATCGGGGTGCCGCGCAAGAAGTCCACGAAATTGGGCACGGCGATGGACTCGTAAAGATTCGTGATCGCTTCACTTCCCCATACAAATGCGGTCCACATGGGCACCGAACGTACCTTGTAGCGGCCGATAACCAGCCACTTCAACAGAACGACGAAGAGAAAAGAGCCCACGCCATAGAGGAATCCTGCCAGCGAAAGCGCAATCAGAGTGTCCCAGAGCAGTCCCGCGCTTGCCAGCGGCATCACCAATGCGACCGTGAGATAGCCTACCGCGATCACTACCGCCATTGGCATCACTATACGCAAGCCTTCCACGATGCCGCGGCTTATGCGTCGCAACGGGCTGGGTTGAAAGGTGAGCCTATTGTCGTATCCTTCGAACTGCTCACGCGCTGGTAGTATGATGGGCAGATTGCCTACCCAGGTGTCACCGGGCTTCATGCGGTCGTTTTCAGGCACGCTGGATTGCACGCCGATCAGCACATCGTCAGGCAGTATGCTGCCGTCCGGCACGAAAGCACCGTTTCCAAGAAAGGTGCGGTTGCCGATGACAGTAGGGCGCAGACTCATCCAGCCGCCTTCGATGCGTTCATCGCCCAGCATCACGCCATCTGCGACGAAGCTGTCAGTGCCTATGGTCAGCATGTCAGGCACCACGCCTAGAGCCGTTGAAATTTCTGTGCCTTTGCCCACGCGGGCACCGAGCAGGCGATACCACCAAGGCGCATATACAGTGGCGTAAAGGCCGTGCAGCGCAAACAGACTGGACTCCTGTATCTGATTGCTAAGCCACTTGCTGAAATACACCCTGCTGTGAACCGACCAACTGCCCTCCTTGAGCCTCGGCAACACGAGATAGCGAAAACCGGTCGAAGCCAGTATGGTGGCGATCACCAGCACCGCGCTGGCCGGTATGGAGAGGATCAGATAGGTAAAAAAGGCGCTGAAAGGGGCGACATGCGCGTCAGCGATGTTCAGCCAGCGGCCGTCCAGCCAGTCGATCAGGATGAAGCTCGGAAACACCGGCAGGAAAAATACGATCGCAACCAGATTTGCGCCTAGGAAATAAAACAGCGCTTCCATCGCTGTGCGCAAGTCCGAGACCGACACGCGCGGTCTTCTGGAGCGGATGTCCACATCGGCTGCAAAATGCGCGGGAGCTCCCTCCCAGCGCTTTGCATCCGGTACATGCTGTCCGGCAGACAGCGAAGACAGCCCGCCCAGATGTGCATAGTCGCCCATGGAACTGTCGCCTTCCATCACTGCATATGAGTCGACGACGGCCTCATCGCCTATGCTGATGCTGCCCATGATCAGTTCATTTCCCTCGACTCTGACGTTTTCCAGGTTTACTGAGGAGCCTATGGAGACGCCGTTTCCTATCTCAAGCAGGTCGGGAGCGCGTATCGACAATGCGCCTATCAGCGTGTCGCGTCCGACTTTGGCGCCAAGCGCCCTGAGGTACATCGCATTGAGCGATGAGCCGGACAAAAGATGTCGCGGCGGAACCTCGCAAATCCGGTCTGCCAGCCACCAGCGAAAATACATGACGCCCCACAGCGGGTAACGTCCGGCTTTGGCTCTGCCTATGATCAGCCATTTTGCCGCGATGGCGAAAAAGAAGCTGCCGACATTGGCAATGAGGTAAACGAGCAAGGATGCGAAAATGGCGCGCGACATGGTGTCGCCCGGGTCGCCTGTGAAATAGTGATAGGTGAAAAAGGGTGACAGCCATTGTGCCATTTTGAGGCATACCAGAGGCGGGATGACAGTCGCCTGGGCCAGGCTGCACAGAATGCGGCGCAGCCTGGGCGTTTCAGCGATGTTGATAACGATGTCTTCAGATGACAACTGCTTCTTCGTTAGCGCATGGGCAATCAGGCCCAGTTGGCGTTGCGAGTAAATGTCGTGAACCGTTGCGTTGGCAAAGCGCGCATCCTCGCGCAGATGCGACACCAGGCGTGCTGCAAGCAGGGAATGTCCGCCGAGATCTGCAAAAAAATCTGCCGAGCGTTTTAACGCCTGTCCGGGAAAAAGGTGATGTAGGGCGGCAAACAATGCGGCTTCGGCGTCATTCTCTGGCATGTCTGATTCGGAAGTCATGCCGGCATCTGTCAGTTCCAGCGCGCGCAGCGCCTTGCGGTCTATCTTGCCTGAGGTCAGTCGCGGCATCATCTGTACGGATTCGAAGCGTGCTGGCACCATATAGGGCGGCAGCTTTTCGACAAGGCTTCTGCGCAGACCGGCAGGCGATGTTTTCGCATGAGCGACAAAATAGGCGATGAGCTGCTCCACCCCGTCCACTTCCTTCATAATCACGGCCGCCGTTGCAATGCCATGCTCTTTGGCGAGCACGGCCTCGATTTCTCCCAGTTCGACACGAAAGCCGCGGATTTTGACCTGGTCATCGACGCGGCCCAGGCAATGGACATTGCCGGATTCATCGATGCGCGCCAGATCGCCTGTGCGATACAGGCGCGCTTCATGACTCCCTTCGGCATAGGGGTTGGAAAGAAATTTTTCCGCGGTGAGATCAGAGCGGCCGAGATATCCTTTCGCGACACCGGGCCCCGTGATGCAAAGCTCGCCTGTTTCACCGGCTGGCAGCAATTTGAGATCGCTATCCATCACAAGCAGGCCATAATTGGGCAACGGCTTGCCTATCGTGACTGGCATGCCCTTCTGCAATCTCGCAAGGCTTGCAGATACGGTTGCCTCGGTCGGGCCGTAAGTGTTGAACAATTGATGATCGGGCGTAGCCCAACGTTCGACCAGCGCCTGCGGGCACATCTCTCCGCCCAGATTGATCAGTCTGAGAGAGGGAATGTCGCGCGGGAAGAGCGCAAGCAAAGTGGGCACCGCATGCAGCACGCTGATGTGATTGTCTTCGAGCGCGGCGGCTAAGGCATCCGGGTCTCCGGTGATTTCGCGGGGAGCAAGCCAGAGGGTTGCGCCGACCAGATAGGCTATCCAGATTTCCTCGAAGGACATGTCGAATGCAACGGAAAACCCCTGATAGACCTTGTCATCAGCGCGAATGCCCAGCACCTCGTTTTCGCTGCGCAGGAAATGGCAGATGCTGCGCTGGCTGACAAGGATACCCTTGGGTTTTCCCGTGGATCCCGATGTGTAAATCACATAGGCGGGACTATCCGGGCCGAAGTCGCTGCCTCTTTGCAGCAAGGGTGCATCCTGTGATTCGAGTAGGTCTTCAATGACCCACAAAGGACGAGCATAGTCCTTGAGTTGCGGTAAATATGCGCGGCAAGTGAGCAGGCCGGGGCTTTGCGCATCTGAAAGGCAGATGTCTATCCTGGCAACGGGCGTGTCAGCATCGAAGGGCAGCCAGGCGGCTCCTGCCTTGCAGATGGCCAGTTGCGCCGTGAGAAGATCCGCGCCGCGCGGCAGCCATAGGCCTATGACATGCCCTGTCTGCACACCTTTTGCAAGCAGGCGGCTTGCGAGCTCGTCGGCGGCCGCATTGAGCGCCCTATAGCTTAAGGTTTGTGTGCCAAAAATCAGTGCGGTCTTGTCAGGCACCCTGCTTGCAGTGGCTTCAAAAATGTCGGGCAGTGTTTCAGATTGGAGCAGATCAGGACGGTGCGGGCCACGCAAAATCATAAGTTTTGAATCTCGAAATGGATAAAGGACATTAGTCCATTTTAGCATGCACAATTTATCATTCTGCATGACCCATTTCCTAATTCACAGATTGGAGTACGATATGTGCCCGTCAAGCTGGAATTTTGAACAGGTGAAAACATGAATAAGATCGTCGATTCCATCCTGAACTACAACGCTAACCGTGAAGCGGAGCGGTTAGCGATGAAATACCGTGCGATGCGCGAGAATGTGTTTTCCTTCATGCGCGGCAGTTGCCACCTGTATTACGAGGACTGGCCGTTTCAGGATATGCGCTTGAATGAAGCGCCAGTTGCGTGGATTTGCGGCGATCTGCATCTTGAGAACTTCGGCTGTTATAAGGGCGACAATCGGCTGGTCTATTTCGACATGAACGACTTCGATGAGGCGGTGCTCGCACCTGCGACATGGGAGCTTGGTCGCTGGCTCGCAAGCATCCTGGTTGCTGCTGATTCCTTGAAACTGCCGGAGATTGATGCTCAAAGGCTTTGCCGAATTGGCCTTGCCAGTTATTCGGCGGCGCTGGCGGCGGGCAAGGCCAGATGGCTTGAACGCGATACAGCCAGCGGAATGATTAAGAGTCTGCTCAATCCCCTGAGGCTGAGACGCAGGGAAGCGTTCCTGAACAGCCGGACCCGTGTGCGTAAGGGGATGCGCAGCATCAGGGCGGATGGGAAGCACGCGCTGGATTTATTGCCGGAAGAAAAGACGAGGGTCATGGCCTTTGTCGATGAATATGCGAGCGGACAAGATGATCCTGAATTCTACCGTCCCATCGATGCCGCAAGGCGCATTGCAGGCACCGGCAGCTTGGGTCTTGCGCGTTATGTGATACTAATCGAAGGGCGCGGCAGCCCGGACGGGAATTTTTTGCTTGACCTGAAGCAAGCTATACCCAGCGCGCTTGCGCCTTATGTCACAAGCAGACAGCCTGCATGGGAAAGTGAAGCGCATCGCGTAGCCAGCGTGCAGCAATGGGCGCAGGCCATCTCTCCTGCATTTTTGTCTGCAGTGACGTTCGATAAAGAGCCTTTTCTGTTCAAGGGTCTGCAACCGACGGCCGACAGGCTGGCGCTTTCCGGATGGAATGGCAAACTGAAGCGGCTTGAACAGGTGGTGCAAAGCATGGGCGAGATCGTTGCCTGGAGCCATTTGCGCTGCGGTGGCAGAAAAGGATCTGCGATTGCGGACGAGTGGATGAATTTTGGCAGGCGGCAAGACTGGCAGGTGCGATTAGTGAAGCTTGCTGAAAAACAGGCTGGAAAAATTGGATCGGACTGGAAAAAATACGCGCGTGAGTATGACAAATCGGGGAAGTCATGGTGTTGAGAAAATGCAACAAAGCGCGATATGCTTAGAAATCAGGATTCTGTTACAATTGTTCGGGAACAGGCGCTGGGCAAGAAGCACTCGCGGCAACGTTACAACCGCGTTGGCGCTGATTTGAAAAGTTGATTCAATGACTTGTAAGTCTGAATCGTGTTTTTTCTCCTGAGCGCTCCCTTATCAAATTCAAATTCAAGGACACTAAAGCATGACCAGCGTAGAAACCGTGAGCGCGTTACAGCGTCGACTGAACGCAACGATTCCCCAGCAGGCCGTCCGCAGTCAGGTGGCCGATCGCTTAAAACGCATCGGGAGGACTGCAAGGATTGCCGGATTCCGTCCTGGCAAGATCCCGGGCAAGATACTCGAGCAGCATTATGGTACGGAAGCGCGCCAGGAAGCGCTGGGGGAGGCTTTGCAGAAGTCTTTTGTTGAAGCCATTCAGGCCAAGTCACTTAAAGTTGCGGGAGATCCGGAGTTCACCGTCAAGACGAATGACTGGAATGCCGATGAAATCGAATATAGCGCGACTTTCGAAGTGTATCCTGAAGTGGTGTTGGGCGATATCTCGGGCGAATCGGTGCTGCGTTCCACCTATGAGCTTAGTCAGGCTGACGTGGATAACACCATTGCCACGCTGCGCAAACAGCGCGCGACCTATGCTGCGGTGTCTCGCGCGGCGCAGAACGAAGACAAGGTTGTAATCGACTTTTCAGGCACGCTCGATGGCAAGTCATTTGAAGGCGGAGAAGCGAAGGATTATCCCGTTATGTTGGGTTCCGGTCGCATGCTGCGCGATTTCGAAGAGGCCATCGTCGGGATGAATATCGGCGAAACCAAGTCGTTCGACATGACTTTTCCGGAAAATTACCATGGCAAAGATGTGGCGGGCAAACAGGTTACCTTTGCGATCACGTTGAAAAGCGTTGAGGCGCAGGTATTGCCTGAAGTGGATGCAGAATTTGCCAAGTCTGTCGGTATCGCTGATGGCGATGTTAGCCGCCTGGAAGATGAAATCCGCAGCAATCTTGCGCGCGAAGTCACGCGCCGTCTGAAAGGGCGCAACAAGGATGCGGCGATGGATGTGTTGCTCAAGGTGGCCCAGTTTGAGTTGCCCCGTGCGCTGGTTGAATGGGAGATGCATAGGCTGATGCAGCAGACAGCTGCTGAGATGGAACAGCGCGGCATGATGAAAAAAGGCGCGCAGTTGCCGCCGGAATTGTTCCGCGAGCGCGCGGAAAAGCGCGTCAAGCTGGGGTTGATTTTGGCCGATTTGGTTGAGAAGCACGGGCTCAAAGCTGACCCGGAAATGGTTCGCGCGCTGGTCGAGGATTACGCACAGAGTTTCGAGCATCCGGAAGAAGTGGTGCGTTGGCATTATGCAGATCCATCGCGCTATCAGGAGCTCGAGAACCTGGCGTTGGAAGAGAATGTGGTGGATTGGGTGATGGCGCGCGTCAAGGTGACCGATCAGGCTTTATCATTCGCAGATTTGATGGGGAATTAATATGCATTACGAAGAGACGCAAAATATCGGCATGATCCCCATGGTCGTTGAAACTAGCGGCCGTGGCGAGCGGGCCTACGACATATATTCCCGCCTGTTGAAAGAACGCGTGGTGTTTCTGGTGGGCGAGGTCAACGACCACAGCGCAAACCTGATCGTGGCGCAAATGCTGTTTCTCGAGTCCGAGAATCCGGACAAGGACATACACTTCTACATCAATTCACCGGGCGGCTCGGTCACCGCAGGCATGGCGATCTACGATACCATGCAGTTCATCAAGCCTGCTGTAAGCACGCTTTGCATAGGCCAGGCGGCCAGCATGGGTGCATTCTTGTTGACTGCGGGCGAGAAAGGGAAACGCTTCTGCCTGCCAAATTCCCGAGTGATGATACATCAGCCTCTGGGTGGCTTCCGCGGTCAGGCATCGGACATCGAGATACATGCGCGCGAAATATTGTATTTGAAGCAGAAGCTCAATCAAATGCTGGCGATGCATACCGGACAGACGGTCGAGGTGATAGAGCGCGACACGGATCGCGATAATTTCTTGAGCGCGACAGATGCTGTTGCCTATGGACTGGTCGATCAGGTGCTGGACAAGCGCGCTTGACGATAAACTTGAGAGAGGTGTGCTATGGCTATCGATAAAAAATCAGGTGACAAGCTGCTTTACTGCTCGTTCTGCGGCAAGAGTCAGCATGAGGTTCGCAAGCTCATTGCAGGGCCATCCGTATTTGTGTGCGACGAGTGCATCACGCTTTGCAATGACATCATGCGTGAAGAGATTCAGGGTGAAAACGGGCCTGGCGACAAGTCCGAACTACCCGTCCCCAAAGAAATTTGTGCAACGCTTGACGAATATGTGATCGGCCAGGAGCGTGCTAAGCGCATCCTGTCTGTCGCGGTATACAACCACTATAAGCGCTTGAAGAGCAACTCGAATGATGGCGTTGAGCTTTCTAAGAGCAATATCCTGTTGGTGGGGCCGACGGGTTCAGGCAAGACCCTGCTTGCGCAAACGCTGGCCCGCATGCTGGATGTGCCGTTTGTGATGGCGGATGCAACCACGTTGACCGAGGCAGGTTATGTTGGTGAAGACGTCGAGAACATCATACAGAAATTGCTGCAGGCCTGCGATTACAATGTCGAGAAGGCGCAGCGCGGCATCGTGTATGTGGACGAGATCGACAAGATTTCGAGGAAATCGGACAATCCTTCAATCACGCGGGATGTGTCCGGTGAGGGCGTGCAACAGGCGCTTTTGAAACTGATCGAAGGTACCAAGGCATCGATTCCGCCGCAGGGTGGGCGCAAGCACCCCAATACGGAGTTTCTGCAAGTCGATACGACCGATATCCTGTTCATTTGCGGCGGTGCATTCGATGGGCTGGAAAAGATCATCCGCAACCGTTCGGCCAAGTCCAGCATCGGGTTCGGCGCGACAGTGAGCTCTGTGGATGAACGCAAGACCGGGGAAACACTGCGCGATGTCGAACCGGAAGATCTGGTCAAGTTTGGCCTGATCCCAGAATTTGTCGGGCGCCTACCGGTGGTCGCAACGCTGGAAGAGCTGGATGAGGCAGCGATGATGCAGATACTCACAAAGCCTAAGAATGCGCTGACCAAACAGTATCAGAAGCTGTTTGCGATGGAAGGTGTTGAACTTGAGTTCCGTGAAAATGCATTGCTTGCGATAGCCAAGAAAGCTTTGGCACGCAAGACTGGTGCGCGCGGCTTGCGCTCGATACTGGAACATGCATTGCTGGACGTGATGTTCGATCTGCCGTCGATGGAAAATGCCAGCAAGGTGGTATTGGACGAAACCGCTTCGGCAGGCGAAATCAAACCTATCATCGTTTATACAGACAAGCCCAAAGCGGCTTGATTCGGCCCGAGAACCCGGAAAAGCCGGCCTGATTGCCGGTTTTTCCGGGTTTCTCCTCAATCTTTTCCAAACAGGGATTGAATTGGTTTAAGCTATCCCCATCTAGCAATCCTGACAACGAAAAGGTAATTGCCATGTCCACCAAACAAAATACTCCGATTGAACTTCATCCATTGTTGCCGTTGCGCGATGTCGTCGTGTTCCCGCATATGGTTATTCCGCTGTTTGTAGGTCGCGCCAAATCCATCAAGGCGCTGGAGTTGGCGATGGAAGCCGGCAAGTCCATCGTGCTGGTCGCGCAAAAAACCGCATCCAAGGATGATCCCGGGACGGAGGATCTGTTCAACATAGGCAGTATGGCAAACGTGCTGCAAATGTTGAAACTGCCCGATGGCACGGTAAAGGTGCTGGTTGAGGGCACCAGTCGCGTCAATGTGCTGAGCGTGGAAGATATCGACAGCCATTTCGTTGCCGAAATAGAAGTCATTCCAGCCGAAGATGCAACAGGGAGCGAGTCGGAGGCGATGCGCAGGACGCTGATCGCCCAGTTCGAACAGTTCGTCAAGCTCAACAAAAAAATTCCGCCTGAGATTCTGTCTTCCCTGACCGGGATCGATGATGCTGGCCGTCTGGCGGACATTGTTGCGGCACACCTGCCGCTGAAGCTCGAGCAAAAGCAGGAAGTGCTGGAGATTTCATCGGTCAAGAAACGGCTGGAACACCTTTTGGGCCTGCTCGAGGGCGAGATAGATATCCTTCAGGTCGAGAAGCGCATCCGCGGGCGCGTCAAGCGCCAGATGGAAAAGAGCCAGCGCGAGTATTACCTGAATGAACAGGTCAAGGCGATACAGAAGGAGCTGGGCGAGGAAGAGGAAGGTGCGGACCTTGACGGCCTGGACAAGAAAATCAAGGCGGCCAACATGCCCAAGGAGGCTCGCGCCAAGGCCGAGGCAGAACTGAAGAAGCTGCGCCTGATGTCTCCGATGTCGGCGGAAGCAACCGTTGTGCGCAACTACATCGAGGTGCTGATCGGGCTGCCCTGGAAGAAAAAAACCAAGATCTGTGCTGATCTCAAAAAGGCAGAAGTCGTGCTGGAAGAGGATCATTACGGGCTGGACAAGGTCAAGGAACGGATACTTGAATACCTGGCAGTCCAGCAGCGTGTTGACAAGCTCAAGGCGCCGATACTGTGTCTGGTAGGACCTCCTGGTGTGGGCAAGACTTCGCTTGGACAATCCATTGCGCGTGCGACCAACCGCAAATTTGTGCGTATGTCACTGGGCGGTGTGCGGGACGAGTCCGAGATTCGCGGTCATCGTCGCACCTACATAGGTTCCATGCCGGGCAAGATTTTGCAGAACATGAGCAAGGTCGCGGTGAAAAATCCATTGTTCCTGCTCGATGAAGTGGACAAGATGGGTATGGACATGAGGGGCGATCCTTCAGCCGCGCTGCTCGAGGTGTTAGATCCGGAGCAGAATTCGACCTTTGTCGATCATTATGTCGAGGTCGACTATGACCTGTCCGACGTGATGTTTGTCGCGACGGCCAATACGCTGAATATTCCCGAAGCATTGATGGACCGTATGGAAATCATCCATGTTTCCAGCTATATGGAAGATGAGAAGATCAATATTGCGACCCGTTATCTCGTGCCCAAGGCCATCAAGAACAACGGCCTCAATCCCGAAGAAATCAGCATCACCGAGACTGCGCTGCGCGATATCGTGCGCTATTACGTGAGGGAAGCCGGTGTACGGGGTCTGGAGCGTGAAATTTCCAAGATTTGCCGCAAGGTGGTCAAGGGCCTATTGCTGAAGTCCCGCGATAAAAAAGTGATTGTCAATTCACGCAATCTTGACAAATATCTGGGCGTGCGCCGCTACTCCTATGGCGTGGCAGAAAAGCACAATCAGGTAGGTCAGGTGACGGGGCTTGCCTGGACCGAAGTGGGCGGTGAATTGCTCACGATAGAGACAGTCGTTTTGCCAGGCAAGGGCAAGACCACCACGACAGGCAAGCTGGGCGAAGTGATGCAGGAGTCGATACAGGCAGCCCTGAGCGTGGTGCGTGGCCGCACCAAACGGCTGGGGATAGAGGAAGACTTTTATCAGAAAAATGATCTGCATATCCATTTGCCGGAGGGTGCGATCCCCAAAGATGGCCCGAGCGCAGGCATAGGCATGTGCACCGCGATGGTGTCAGCCTTGACGGGAATTCCGGTTAGGGCAGATGTTGCCATGACGGGAGAGATCACGCTGCGGGGTGAGGTGCTGCCTATCGGCGGCCTGAAAGAGAAATTGATCGCTGCTCAGCGTGGCGGGATCAAGACTGTCCTGATACCCGAGGAAAACGTCAAGGATCTGGCGGAGATTTCCGACAATGTTAAAAACAAGCTTGACATTCATCCTGTGAAATGGATAGAACAGGTACTGGAGCTGGCGCTTGAGCGCAAGCCCGAGCCTCGTGAGGAGACTGCTGTTCCTGCATTGGTGGGGGATGCCGTGCTGGCCGATCCTGTTGTTGCAACCAAGCATTGAGTTTGCATATTGCACTTGACCAAAGCTTTGCGGTCTTGATATAAAGCTGTTGCAGCTTGCGTTAAAAAATAACTATTTTAATAAGGGGGATGAATATGAATAAATCTGATTTGGTAGATGCAATTGCAACATCGGCTGACATTTCAAAGGCTGCTGCGGCTCGTGCACTGGATGGCATGCTGGAAGCCGTAAAAAAGTCTTTGAAAAAGGGAGAGGAAGTCAGTCTGGTTGGTTTTGGCTCGTTTTCTGTGGAAAAAAGGGCTGCTCGCAAAGGCCGCAATCCGCAAACAGGAGAAGAGATCACGATCAAGGCTGCGAAAGTTCCTAAATTTCGCGCTGGCAAAGGTTTGAAAGATGCTGTAAACTAGCAATCTTTGTCGGGTGCTTAGCTCAGCTGGTAGAGCGTCGCCCTTACAAGGCGAATGTCGGCGGTTCGAACCCGTCAGCACCCACCAGTTTGAGTATCTTGCACCAACTGGGTTTTGGAGTGGTAGTTCAGTTGGTTAGAATACCGGCCTGTCACGCCGGGGGTCGCGGGTTCGAGTCCCGTCCACTCCGCCAAATTGAGGCGAACGAAAGTTCGCCTTTTTTCGTATCTGTCGTACAAAACATCTGGGGTTGCTATGTTTGATTTTGTTCATGAAAAAAGAAGATGGGTGCAGGTAGTCCTGTTGCTGATTATTCTGCCATTCGTATTTTTTGGCGTGGATTCGTATCGTCATTCAGGCAGCACTGATGCCCCGGCGACTGTGGACGGTACGAAAATTACCAAACAAGAATTTGAAACAGCGCTGAGTCAACAACAGGACAGGCTACGCCAGATGATGGGAGCGAATTTTGACCCCGCGATTCTTGACAAGCCGGAGATGAGACGCGCCGTGCTGGATAGCCTGATTGGGCAAAAGCTGCTGATCGAAAAAGGAAGCGCTGCCGGTTTGACCGTGACTGATGAACAGATCGCACAAGTCATTGCCAGCATAGATGCATTTAAGGTGAATGGGAAGTTTGACAAGGCGCGTTATGTCAGCGTGCTGGCCGAGCGTAGCCTGTCACCGCTGATATTTGAGCAGCGGCTGAAAGGGGAGTTGATCGGAGAACAGATGAGTGCTTCTTACGCCCAGAATGGTTATGCTGCCAATGCCGTTGCAGACAAAATTATCGCGATCAATGAGCAGCAGCGCATCATCAGCGTGGCACAGATTCCGCTGGAGACCCCGCAAGTCAAGATTGATGACAGCGAAATCAAAAGCTATTACGACCAGAATCAGAAGGAATTCCAGACTCCAGAGCAGATCAGGGTTGAGTATGTGAAGTTTTCTGTGGCTGATTTGATACCCAAAGTGGAGGTGAAGCCAGAAGATGTCAAGAAGTACTACGATGAACATCAATCTGAATTCTCTACTCCCGAGCAGAGACAGGCTTCCCATATCCTGTTGACCGTTGCGGCCAACGCACCTCAGGCAGAGCAGGATGCAGTCAAGGCCAAGGCATTGGAACTGCTAAATGAGGTAAAGAAAAATCCTGCACAGTTTGCACAGATTGCGCAGAAAAACTCCCAGGATCCGGGTTCTGCTGCAAATGGCGGAGATCTTGGCATGTTCGGCAAGGGCATGATGGTAAAACCTTTTGACGATGCTGTTTTTGCGCTTAAAGTCGGCGAAATAAGCGATCTAATCAGGTCCGAATTCGGCTATCACATCATCAAACTGACGGCGATCAAGCCCGCCAGGGTTGCGCCGTTTAGCGAGGTAAGTGCCGACATTCTGGCAAAGCTGCGCGAACAGAAGGCGGCCGACATGTTTGCCGAGCTGGCAGATAAATTCAGCAATACGGTCTATGAACAAAGTGATACCTTGCAGCCTGCCGCACAGCTGGCTGGCGTGAAAATAGAACAAAGCGGCTGGCTCACAAAAGGGGTTGCTGCGGATGATATCTGGACTGCCAAAATGCTTCAGGCGATATTCAGCGACGATGTGACCAAGAATCACCGCAATACTGCAGCGATCGAGGTGGCTGAAAATACGCTGGTTGCCGCGCGCATGCTGGAACACAAACCGGCTGCTGTGAAGAGCTTGGCTGAGGTGAGTGATGAAATCAGGCAGAAGATATTGCATCAGAAATCGCTGGACATGGCGGTAAAAAAAGGTAAAATGCTGCTCGCTCAATTGCAGCAAGGTGCAAGCATCGCGCTGAATTGGTCTCAGGCTCAGACGATCACTCGTACAAAGCACGATGCGCTGGATGCAGAGATGGTGCGCCAGTTGTTTCAAGCAGACAGTGCCAAATTACCCCAGTATGTCGGTACGGAATCCCCGCAAGGCGGATACATGATCGTGCGCTTGGATGCCGTAAAGGATGGAGCGCCGCCTGATGATGCGAAGCGCGCGCGGTATGTTCAGCAGTTGCGCCAGATGACCGGTGAAGCGATGTTGCAGGCGTATCTTGCGGATGCAAGAAGCAAGGCCAGCATCAAGGTGAAGATGCCTGAACCAGATGCGGTCAAGCAGTAAAAAATTGGGTGCTTAGCTCAGTTGGTAGAGCGTCGCCCTTACAAGGCGAATGTCGGCGGTTCGACCCCGTCAGCACCCACCATACAAGGCTGGTTGCCTGTAGCTGGCAGCCGGTAATGAGTAGTAGTAGTTTGGAGTGGTAGTTCAGTTGGTTAGAATACCGGCCTGTCACGCCGGGGGTCGCGGGTTCGAGTCCCGTCCACTCCGCCAACATAAAAAACCGCTGAGAAATCAGCGGTTTTTTTTTTGCTAAAATGCCGCATGAAGGAGATATCCATGAAGATTTCAAGTCCTGAAACTGAATTGATCTGTGACGAACGGGATATCTATGAGCGGCTGTTGACGCTTCAAGATGCAGATATACTTGAACTGGGTTGCGGCAAAGCCGACAAGACGATGGCCATTGCGAAAGACTGCAAGGTTGCAAGCATTGTTGCGCTGGAAGTGGATGAAGTCCAGTACGCAGAAAACCTGCGCCGTGAAACTTCTGGCAATGTCAAATTCGGTCAGGGTGGCGCGGAGGCGATACCGGCAGGCGATCTGACATTCGACATCGTCATGATGTTCAAGTCGCTGCACCATGTGCCGGTCGAGCTGATGGATACGGCCATGGGCGAGATCCATAGGGTGTTGAAGGGAGGCGGTGTTGCGTATATCTCCGAACCTGTATTTGCAGGAGACTTCAACGAGATATTGAGGCTTTTCCACGATGAACAAAGGGTGCGCGAGGCTGCTTTCGCATCCGTTAAACGGGCGCTGGAATCAGGCCGCTTTGAGCTTGCGAGCCAGACATTCTTTTCCACTCCCATGCATTTTTCGGACTTTTCGGAATTCGAGACCAAGATACTCAAGGTCACGCACACGCAGCATCGGCTGAGCGAGGCCCTGTATCAGGAAGTAGAGCAGAAATTCATGCGCCACATGACGCCCGAGGGCGCCATGTTCCAGATGCCGATACGCGTCGATCTGCTGCGCAAGGTAGGTTAGGCAGCGCAGCGTGCGGTCATCTCGCTGCGCTCCTTGGCATATTCCCCAGTCAGAGCAAAGCCTACCATCTCGTTTTGCGGATTGAAAAATCCCATCCTGATTCCCTGTCCTTCTGCCAGCACTTTCCAGTTTCCTGCCGCATCGCGCGGGACGGGCAGGACGGCAATGGGATGTGCCGGCGTTTTGACAACTACGGGCATGTGGGGGAAGACCACCTTGGCATCTTCGCCTGCAAGCGTTTTTGCCAGGGCGCGGGCTGCATGCATGATGGGTAGCACGTACGGTAGAGTTTGTCCGTTTATCTCGGCGCAGTCGCCTAGCGCAAAGATGGCGTGATCGGAGCTTTGCAGCTGTTCATCGACTGCAATGCCGCGGTTGACGGTCAGCCCTGCATTCTTTGCAAGCTGAATGCGCGGTCGCAGACCCACTGCCGAGAGCACGATGTCGGCGGATACCGTGCTTTGATCTGAAAGCGTAAGAGTGTAACCCGCGCCGGAGGCATCGACACGCTGGGCCGCAGTGCCGAAATGCCAGCTGACACCGAGGTTCTTCAACGGCGCCAGAAGCTGCCTACCGGCTTGTTCAGGCAGCAATCCTGCGATCGGATAGGGGCCGGGATCGATCACGGTGACTTTGTAGCCTGCCAGCGCTAGGTCATTGGCGAATTCGCAGCCGATCAGGCCTCCGCCCATGATGGCGACGGTTTTTGCTTTGCCAAGCTCGTCGCGCAAATGCGTATAATCCGAAAGGTCGTTGACTGAAAGTACATCGCCCGCAGCATCGCCCTGCAAAGGGATGCGGATCGGATCGGCACCGATGGCCAGCACCAGTTTTTCATATCCGATCGCGCCCGCTGCCGTATCCAGCTGCCTTGCCTCGCGGTGAATTGCATGTACTTCAGTGTTTGCAAGCAGCGTAAATTTTTGCTGTTCGGCTATGTCTTTTGCCGCAGTCAGCACGAGGCTTGCCGCTTCCTTCTTCTGCGCAAAAGCATTGGAAAGTGTGGGTTTCGAGTAATAGTCTCCACTGTCGCGTGTCACCAGAATGATGGGGATGTCGTGATTCAGTTTGCGCAATTCGCGAACCAGCGTATAGCCGGCAAGGCCGCTGCCCAGTACGACGATCGGTTTCATGGCTTTCTCCTGGAATGATGAGCCCCCATCAAGGGGGCTATACGTTAGATTTCCACCATCTCGAAATCGGATTTTGCAACGCCGCAATCGGGACAGGCCCAGTCAGCCGGAATATCCGCCCATGCCGTACCGGGCGCAATGCCTTCCGAAGGAAGGCCTTCTGCTTCGTTGTAGATGAAACCGCATACCACGCATTGCCATACTTTCATTTCATGCTCCTTGATTAAAGTGTTTGTATTGTATCAGGCACCAACTTTGGCCAGCACCGCGCGGTACTGATTGGCATGGCGCTCTTCCACTTTGGCCAGCGCAGCAAATCGTTTTGCCGCTTTCTCCAGCGTGGCCTTGAACATTTCTGCATGTTCTTTTGACTCCGCGATCTGTTCTGTGATTTCAGAAACGGCCGCCGCATTGCCTTCCTGCTGGGCTGTCCTGAGAAAACCGGGATACATCTCGGTGTATTCGTAAGTCTCACCTTCGATGGCCATTTGCAGGCAGCGCTCTGTGGTCATGCCGGCTTTCGGATAAAGTAGGTCAAGGTGTCCCAGCGCGTGCTGCACTTCCTGATTGGCTGTTTCCTCGAACACCTTTGCGGTTTCTTCGTCGCCTGCCGCGTGTGCGATCTTTGCAAAGTAGCGATATTTGATGTGTGCCATCGATTCGCCGGCGAATGCCGCCTCAAGATTGGCCATGGTTTTGATCTCTGGTCGTTGCATGATGCGCTCCTGATAGTTGATTGATAGGGTGGCTTGTCTTCCACGGCTCCAATGTAACGTTGATCAATATATAAATATAATTTATTGTTTAAACAAAGTTGATTTATTATATAAATCATAAGGAGGTCGCTATGACACTCAACGAACTTCGTTTCATTGTGGCTGTGGCTCAGGAAAAAAGTTTTCGACGCGCCGCAGAAAGGTCCTTCATCAGCCAGCCCGCTCTGTCTTTGGCGATACAAAAGCTGGAAGCGGAACTGGGTCTCAAAATATTTGAGCGTAGCAGAAGCGAAATCACGGTTACGCAGGCTGGCAGCGCCATCGTCGAGCAGGCGCAGCGCGTGCTGGAAGAAGCAGAACGCATACGCGAGATAGCGGCTCAGGGAAAAAACCAGCTTGAATTGCCTTTGCGCGTCGGCATCATCTATAGCGTAGGTCCCTATCTGTTGCCAGAGCTAATTCCGGCTCTGAAAGGAATTGCACACGACATGCCGCTGGAAATCGAGGAGAACATCACTGCAAATCTCGATATCCTTCTTAAAAACGGCAGGCTGGATGTCATCGTCATCGCGCTGCCGTTCGGCGATGCGAACATTCTGACCCAACCGCTTTACGATGAATCATTTGAAGTGGTGGTCAGCAACGGGCACCACTGGGCAAATCGGCGCAGCATTCACCCTAGGGATCTGGCCGGAGAAAAAGTGTTATTGCTGGATTCCGGGCATTGTTTCAGTAACCAGGTGGCGGAGGCCTGCCCGGAAATGAACCGCAAAGGTGCGGAAGTCCAGCAGGGCACCTCTCTTGAAACCATACGCAACATGGTCGCATCTGGCCTCGGAATTACAGTGTTGCCCGCCTCGGCAAACAGCGCTCGCTATCGCAGTCCGCTTCTTAAGGTCATCCCCTTTGTAAGGCCTGCACCGTCACGGCGTATCGCGCTGGCATGGCGCAAAAGCTATGCGCGCACAAAGGCGATCGATGCGCTTGTGCAGGCAGTCCGGCAGGTGAAAATCAGCGGAATTGATCATTTGGTCTGAAGTGCCTTTCACCGCGCATGATTGCATCATGATTTGGGTGTATAGTCAGGCCATCGGTTGCATCGCAGGGGAAGTTCGGCATGAATGGCATCCTGAGAATTGCATTTAAGCTATTGGTCAATGACAGGGGGAAGTTCACCGCGCTACTGGTCGGAATCACGTTCGCGGTTTTTCTGATGGTCATGATGACCTCGATGTTTGCCGGCATACTGTCCAGATCTTCATCCACCGTGACCAATATCGGCGCCAAGATGTGGGTGCTGGACCCCGCAGTCAACAATGTTTCAAGCAGCATACCCGTGCCCGATTACGTGAAGGATGCCGTCAGAAGCATAGACGGCGTCAGGTATGCGGTGCCGCTTTATTCGGGCGGTGCTCAGGTCAAACTCGCAAATGGCATATATCAGGCTGTGACCGTCATCGGGCTTGATGATGCAAGCCTGTTTGGCCGACCCGAACTCATCGAAGGAGAGATCGAGGACATCTATGCAGAAAACGGATTTGTCGTCGTGCAGGATGCCGAAATCAGTAAGCTTGGAAATCCCCGGATAGGGACTAAGTTTGAGATCAACGATCACCGGGGCGTGGTCGTTGGCATCGCAAAGGCCAACATTTCCGGACTGTTTGGCATCCCCACGCTTTACACCACTTTCAACAGGGCGATCAGCTATCTGCCTTCCACACGGTTTACCGCATCCTATATACTCGTCGAGCCTAAAAGCACAAGCGACATCCCGCACATCAAGCAGGCGGTGAGCAAGCTGGGCTATCAGGCGCTGACCGATGATGAGTTTGTCCAGAAGATTTCGAATTTCTATAAATACCAGACAGGCCTTGGCATCAACGTGATGCTGATGACGGCAATCAGTTTCATCGTCGGACTGTCCATATCAGGGCAGACCTTCTACACCTTCATACTCGAAAATCTGGAAAAATTTGGCGCGTTAAAGGCGATTGGCGCAAAGGGGCATGAGCTGGTCTCCATGATCCTTTTTCAGGCAGGATTTACCGCATTTCTGGGTTATGGACTGGGGGTGGGGCTGGCATCTCTGATCATCATGTCGGCGAAATTGAGGATGCCAGATTATGCGGCGCAGATAACCAATCTGAACCTTGGCATCGCGTTCGTCATGGTGCTCATCATCGCCGGCATTTCAAGCTATATCGGTATCCGCAGGGTGATCCGCATAGAACCTTTTGATATCTTCAGGGGCTGACGTGGCTAGCCTGGCGATCAAGGCGACAAATCTGGCCAAATGGTTTGGCGAGGGCGATGCAAGAACCATGGCCGTGAAGTCGGTGAGTTTTGAGGCCAGTTTCGGTGAAATTCTCTACATCGTAGGCCCTTCAGGGAGCGGGAAGACAACGCTTTTGAGCATGATCTCGGGCATCCTGAAGCCTAATTCTGGAACTGTGCTGGTTGAAGATCGCGACATCTGGAAGATGGAAAGCGATGAGCTTGCTGATTTCAGGCTCAACAAGATAGGCTTCGTGTTTCAGGATTATCACCTCTTTTCCAATCTCACGACGGTCGAAAATGTCGCGATACCGCTGATACTGAAAAAAAACGACTGGAATCAATCACTGAAAGTTGCGAGCGAGTATCTGAAAATCGTGGGGCTTGAAAAAAGGGCAGAGTTGCCGCCCGTCAAGTTGAGCGGTGGCGAACAGCAAAGGGTGGCGATTGCGCGCGCAATTGCCAGTCGCCCGGACATTTTGATATTCGATGAGCCGACGGCCTCGCTGGACGGGGATACGGGCAGAAAAATTCTCGAATTCGTCAGAGAACATATCCTGAACGAAACGCGCTGCATCATCATCGTCACCCATGACAGCAGGATATTCGAGTATGCACATCGCATAATCCATATGGAAGACGGCAGGATCATCGGGGAGGAGCATGAGAAATAAGCTACTGATCGCGGTCGCCATCATCGGCATACTGGCGGGTTTCATCAGCGCTTATGTTTACGGGTTGAAAAGCAAGCCGCAGCCGCCTGCTTTCAATCCTGCATCCAATCCTTATGCAAAGGGTATATATGCAAACGGCATTATCGAGAGCAATCAGGAAAGCGGGGAAAACATCAACATCTTTCCTGAAGTATCCGGTGTCGTGACTAGAATCATGGTTGCCGAGGGACAGCATGTAGGTAAGGGCGCACCCTTGCTGACGTTGGATGACTCGTTGCAGCGCGCAACCGTCGAACAGTTGAAAGCCCAAGCCGAAGCGTCTCTGGCACAGATCGCGCTTGCCAAAGCCAGCCTGAAGAGCCTCGAGGATGCGCTGGATAAACAGGAGAAATCTCATGAAATGGATGTCAGGTCGGTCAGCCTCGACGTACTCGACAGCGCGCGCAATGCAGTGGAAGTATCGAAGGCGAACCTTATGGTTGCAGTGAAACAGTACCAGGCCGCCTTGCGTTCCTATCAGGCAGCCATCGTGCTGTTATCCAAATATGTCATCAAGGCGCCAACCGAAGGCTCGGCGCTATCCATCAATGCGTCTGTCGGCAGCTATGTTTCTTCACAGGGCGCTTACGACAGTTATACAGGGAGCCTGGATCCGCCGATCGTGATGGGGAATGCAGGGGGCTACATCGAGGTGAGATGTTATGTGGACGAGATTCTGATCAGCAGGCTGCCAAAGTCATCCAAAATGCATGCGCGCATGTTTATCAGGGGGACTGACATCAACATACCTATGGAATATGTCAGGAAACAACCCTATGTCACACCTAAGATAGAGCTGTCGAATCAAAGGACAGAGCGGGTCGATGTGCGGGTGTTGCCTGTCATTTTCAGACTTGTCAGACCCGGGAATATTTCACTTTATCCCGGGCAGTTGGTGGATGTTTATATCGGGGAGGATTAGGTGCATTTGACGACCAGGTTGCTGTGCGTATTGTGCGGGGTCACGCTTTCGGCCTGTACTCTGGGGCCTGATTTTGTTCCGCCTAAAGAGTTCGGGAGCAGACATTACAACCACGATGAGGACCCGGTTGATACGGTTGCAGCGGCTGGCATATCCCAGCATTTCGATGCGGGGGCCATGCCTGCTTCCGGCTGGTGGAAGCTATATCGATCGGAAAAGCTGGATTCAGTCGTCGCCGAGGGGATGGCCAACAATCCAACGCTCGAGGCAGCACAGGCCAGCCTGCGCATGAGCTATGACAATCTTAGGGCGGGCTACGGGATTTTCTATCCGCAGGCGAGCCTTGATGCGGCGGCTTCCAGGCAGAAATTTTCTCCCGAGCGTTTTGGCAGCAATGCGCCAGGCCCCATTTTCAATCTGGTTACATTGTCTGCCTCGGTGAGTTATGCGCTGGATGTGTTCGGCGGCGAACACCGTCTGATCGAAAATTTGCAATCTCAGGCAGACCAGCAACGCGCTATCATGCAAGGCAGTTACCTTGCGCTGACGGGAAATATCGTTAACACGACCATCGCAATGGCAGCATACCACGATATGGTTGTCGAGACCGAACGCCTGATTGCGCTACAAAAGGACGGGATCGCTATTGCCGAGAAACAGACAAAAGCCGGCACGTCACCCTATGCGACCGTGCTCGCTTTGCAGAATCAGCTCTCTGCATTCGAGGCATCACTGCCGGCACTCGAACAAAAACTCAGTCAATCCGGACACCTGCTGGCCAATCTTGCCGGCCATGAACCATCCGAATGGGAGCCGCCCGGGTTTTCAATCGACTCATTTACCCTGCCTGACAAGCTGCCGCTGTCGCTGCCCTCGGAACTGGTGCGCCAGCGTCCGGATATACTCGCTGCCGAAGCGGGAATGCACGCAGCCAGCGCCAGCATCGGGGTGGCGAGTGCCGCACAATTTCCGAGTTTTATGCTGAGTGCCTCTTTCGGACAGAACAGCACTTCGATGAACAATCTGCTGGGCAGGAGTGGCAGCTTCTGGAATATCGGGCCCGATATCGCAACACCGCTGTTCGATGGCGGCACACTGGCTGCAAAAAAACAGAGCGCGATAGATGCATACCGGCAAAGCCAGGCATTGTATCGCCAGACTGTCATCAACGCCTTGTCTCAGGTTGCAGACACCTTGCAGGCACTGGAGCACGATGCCGAAGTATTGCTGGCGCAATCGCAAGGCCTGCAGGCTGCAAGGGATGCGCTGCATCTGGCCAAGATAAATTACCAGGCTGGAATGGTCAATTACCTGCAGGTTTTGAACTCGGAAATACAGTACCATCAGGCAAGAATGAACTACTTGCAGGCCTGCGCGCAGCGGCTTCAGGATACAACGGCATTCTTTGTCGCCCTGGGTGGAAAACCTGAAAGCGAACCGATTGCGTACTGAGTTGTCCGATTCTGGACGGCAAGCACTTTGACCATGAAAAAAGTAAAGGGGAAACTGATGCAAGCTACCGACTCTTCAACGAACGCGCTGCATGACCATAAGCAGGGTTTGAGTACGGATGTGGCGCGCTCAAGGCTTTTGCAATCGGGCCCCAATGCGATCATCGACAAAGTTGTGCCAGCCTGGCAGCAGCTGTTAGCCAAATTCTGGTCGCCTGTGCCGTGGATGCTGGAAGCGGTGATCGCGTTGCAGTTGCTTCTCGGGCGTAGGATGGAGGCGCTGATCATCGCCGCGCTGCTGGCGTTCAACGCCGTGGTGGCCTTCGCGCAGGAGCAGCGCGCGAAAGATGCGCTGGCGCTGTTACGTAAACAGTTGCATGTCAATGCGCGCGTTCTTCGCGATGGGCAGTGGCGCAAAATTCCCGCCGAAGAAGTCGTGCCGGGGGATATCGTGCACGTGCGCGCGGGTGACCTTGTGCCGGCCGATTTGATGCTGTTCGACGGCGAGGTGGCGCTTGATCAGTCAGCTCTAACCGGAGAGTCTCTGCCGGTGGATGCAGGTTCGGGAAATCCCGCCTATACCGGTGCTATTGTTCGTCAGGGGGAAGCCAGCGGCGAGGTGACGGCCACTGGAAGCCATACCTTCTTCGGACGCACCGCGGAGCTGGTGCGAACTTCCAATGCGCCAAGCCACATGCAACTCACCATCTTCGCGATTGTGAAAAGGCTGGTGTTGTTCGATGCCGCACTGGTGATGGTGGTGGTGCTTTATGCCTTGCTGCACCACATGCCGCTGCTCGACACCGCGGTGTTCTCGCTGATGCTGCTGGTGGCTTCAGTGCCGGTCGCACTTCCTGCCACTTATACGCTTGCCACAGCGATCAGCAGCCTGCAACTCGCACATCAGGGCGTACTGGTTACGCGTCTGCCGGCGGTAGAAGAGGCGGCAGCGATGGACACGCTGGTGTCGGACAAGACCGGCACGCTCACGCAAAACACGCTTACTCTGGCCGGTGTCGTTGCGCTCTCGAAAAGTGGCGATGAAAATAGCGTGCTGCGCGCTGCAGCTCTTGCCAGCGATGACGCAACGCAAGACCCGCTGGATATGGCCATACTTGAACCGGCACGAGCTCAGGGGTTGTTGAAGGATGCGCCTGTCAGACAGGCTTTTCAACCCTTCGATCCTGCCAACCGGCGTAGCGAGGGTATATATAATGTGGATGGGAAAGCATGGCATGTGGTCAAGGGCGCAGCCAAGGTCATCGGGCCGCTTTGCAAGCTTGATCGGGTGCAGCAGGATGCGCTGGATCAAGCCAAGGCCAAGCTTTCTGAGAGCGGGGCGCGCGTGCTCGCGGTGGCAGTGGGCTCAGGCGATGCGCTTGAGCTTTTGGGGCTGGTGGGATTGTCCGACCCGCCGCGCGAGGATGCTTCAAATCTCATCGTCGAGCTCACCCGTCTCGGCGTGCGAGTGCGCATGGCAACCGGCGATTCGCTGGAAACTGCGCGCGCCATAGGCGCAAAGCTGGGGCTGGGCATGCGCGTTTGCGCAGCTCAAGGGCTGGCGACGCAGAGTCCGGAAGAGTGCGATATTTATGCCCGCGTGTTGCCCGAAGACAAACATCATATCGTACGTGCACTGCAGCAGGCGGGGCATGTCGCTGGTATGACAGGGGATGGTGTCAATGATGCGCCGGCGTTGCGCCAGGCCGAGCTGGGTGTGGCTGTCGCGAGTGCGACCGATGTGGCGAAGGCTGCAGCCGGCGTGGTGCTGACGGATCCAGGACTGCAAGGTGTGCTCACCGTGGTGCGCACAGGGCGGGAGGTGCACAGGCGTATGCTGACTTATACGCTCAACAAGACGCTCAAGACTTTCGAGATCGTGGTGTTCCTCACATTGGGACTGTGGCTCACCGGCGGGTTTGTGATATCCGCCACGCTGATCGTATTGTTGCTGTTCACCAATGACTTCGTGACCATGGCGATCGCATCCGACCGCGTGCAGGTCTCAGCCAAGCCGCAGCGCTGGGCCGTGCCGCCTTTGATGGGGGCTGCGTTGATATTCGCGGTGCTGTCGCTGATATTCTCTTTTTCTACCTACTGGTGGATACGTAGCACACAACATCTGACCCTGGCTCAGATGCAGACCGTGGTGTTCCTGCTGTTGGTATTCACCAATCAGGCCTGCATTTATGTGCTGAGAACCGATGGGCGGCTCTGGTCATTCGCGCCTGGACGCTGGATGATGCTGGCAAGCGCAGGTGATATCGTGCTGGTGAGCATCATGGCCATCTCCGGTTGGTGGATGGGTGCATTGCCGGCTTTCCTGGTTGCGGGCCTGCTCATCGCCTGTGCTATCTTCGCGCTACTTCTGGATCAGGCAAAACACCTTGTGTTTCCGCGCTTTGCTATCGTCTGACCATTGAGGGGGATGAAAATGAACGATCCGACGCTGCATACCAAAAATACGCTGCTATGCGCTGACATCGAAGGATTCGATGCCTTGTCCGAGCTTGCGCTGGACATCCGTTCCTCGTGGGGGCATGGCGCCGATGACATATGGAGGCAGCTGGATGCAGAACTTTGGGAGCTGACGCAGAATCCCTGGGTCGTGCTACAGACAGTCTCACGGGACAAGCTTCAGAGCGCGCTGGATGCCCCTGACTTTCGCAAAAGCGTCGACAATCTGTTGCAGGAAAGAAGGGAAGAGCTGGAAGCAACGGCATGGTTTCAGCAGGCCTATCCGCAATCCAGACTTACTTGTGTCGCGTATTTCAGCATGGAGTACATGCTAAGCGAAGCATTGCCCATCTATTCAGGCGGCCTTGGCAACGTGGCGGGCGATCAGCTCAAGGCGGCAAGCGATCTGGGCGTTCCAGTAGTTGCTGTCGGCCTGCTCTACCAGCAGGGATATTTTCGCCAGATGATTGACAAGGAAGGAGCGCAGCAGGCGCTTTATCCCTATAACGATCCGGGCCAGTTGCCAGTCACGCCACTCAGGAAGGAAAATGGCGAGTGGCTGAGGCTGGAGGTCGTCCTGCCGGGATACTCCGTCTGGCTACGCGCCTGGCAGGTTCAGGTGGGAAGAGTGAAGCTCTATCTTCTGGACAGCAATGATGCTGCGAACTATCCGGTACATCGCGGCATCACCAGCGAGCTTTACGGGGGCGGGCCGGAGCTGCGCTTAAAACAGGAAATGCTGCTCGGGATAGGCGGCTGGAGGCTGCTTGAGGCGCTCAACATCAGCCCGGAAGTCTGTCATTTGAATGAGGGACATGCCGCGTTTGCTGTGCTGGAACGTGCGCGCAGCTTCATGGAAAAAACCGGGCAGACTTTTGAGATTGCGCTGGCCATCACACGGGCTGGCAATCTTTTTACCACACATACGGCAGTTTCTGCCGGTTTTGATCGTTTTTCGCCTGAGCTGGTCGAACAATACCTTGGCGGTTACGCAAAGAAACAATTCGGCATCAGCGTGCGCGACCTGCTGGCGCTTGGGCGCCGGAACCCGGATGATGAAATGGAGCCTTTCAACATGGCCTATCTTGCGATACGCGGTAGTGGTTCTGTGAATGGCGTAAGTGCCTTACATGGCGGGGTGAGCCGACATATCTTTGCACCACTTTTTCCACGCTGGCCGACGGAAGAAGTGCCAGTTGGGCATGTGACCAATGGCGTGCATGTGCCGACTTGGGATTCTGCAAAGGCTGATGAACTCTGGACGGAAGTCTGTGGCAAGACCCGCTGGCTGGGGACGATGGAGACGATGGAACAGGAGATAAGACTGATTTCCGATACCCGTCTTTGGCAATTCAGGACCGATGCCAGCATGTCACTCGTCAGATATGCGCGGGAGAGGTTATCAAGGCAGCTTGCCGCGTCCGGTTCATCCGCAGAAACCGTTTACGCTGTCAGACATCTCTTCGATCACAACACGCTGACGCTGGGTTTCGCAAGACGTTTTGCAAGTTACAAGAGACCCAATCTGCTGCTGCATGACCAAGAGCGGCTGATACGCTTGCTGACGAATCCCCAGCGTCCGGTTCAGCTCGTGATGGCAGGCAAGGCGCATCCGGCAGACAAGGATGGACAGGCGCTGATTCAGGAGTGGGTGAATTTCATCCGCAGGCCCGAGGTGAGACCACATGTGATTTTTCTCGCAGATTATGACATGCAACTGACCGAGCAACTGGTGCAGGGCGTGGATGTTTGGCTCAATACGCCGAGACGGCCATGGGAAGCGTGCGGCACCAGTGGCATGAAGGTGCTGGTCAACGGCGGCATCAACCTTTCAGAACTTGACGGCTGGTGGGCGGAAGCCTATACCCCGGAAGTCGGCTGGGCGTTGGGCGATGGACAGGAGCATGACAGCGATCCTGCCTGGGATGCGCATGAGGCAGGCATTCTCTATGATTTGCTCGAGTATCAGGTGATCCCGGAATTTTATACGCGCGATGAGCGCGGCATACCTGTGGCTTGGGTCAACAGGATGCGCGAGAGCATGGCCAGACTGACGCCGCGTTTTTCCAGCAATCGTGCGGTGCGTGAGTACACAGAAAAGCACTATCTTCCGGCCACCTCCGCCTATCTTGAGCGTTCTGCTGAGCAGGGAAAAATGGGCGTGGATCTGATCGAATGGCTGCGCGATCTGGATCTTAAATGGAATGCATTGCGTTTCGGCGAAATGAAGATTGAAACGGCTGGCAACCAGCATGTATTTGAAATCCAGGTATACCTCGATGATCTTGAACCCGAAACCGTGTGCGTCGAGCTTTATGCCAGCGGAGTCAATGGTGCGCCGCCTGAGTGCCTGAAAATGACGCGGGCGCGGCAATTGGTCGGTGCGGGTTACGCATATCGCGCGGAAGTGAATGCATTACGTCCCGCATATGACTACACCGCGCGGCTTGTTCCTTATCATGCTGGTGTGGCTATTCCGCTTGAATATAGCCGCATTCTGTGGCAGCGGTAATGCGGCATGCAACGCATACTGACCATCAACGGAGGATCGTCCAGCATCAAGTTCGCAGTGTTCGAGGAGGTGGGCCCTGAGCGCGTGCTGGAAGGGGCGATCGAGCGGATCGGGTTTTCCGATGCCAGTCTCTGGATGAAGGGGCAGGGTTCGGATGTTTTCCGGCAGATCGTCGTGCCTGATCACGGAACTGCCGTGGCTGTGTTGACGGATAGCATCGATTGCGGTGCATTGGCAGCAGTCGGACACCGGGTGGTGCATGGCGGACAAAGATACAGTAAACCGCATCTGATCACAGAAAAAATGATTGATGACTTGCAGAATCTGGGCCCTTTCGATCCAGAGCACCTGCCGGAGGAACTCATGCTGATCGATGCGTTTCATCGTAAGTTTCCTGATCAGAAACAAGTGGCATGTTTCGATACGGCTTTTCATCGCGATCTGCCACGCGTGGCGACATTGCTGCCCATCCCTCGCCGCTTCGATGAAAAGGGGATAAGGCGCTATGGATTTCACGGTCTGTCCTATGAGTTTCTGATGCAGGAACTGGTGCGCCTTGGCGATACTGCTGCCACAAGCGGGCGCGTGATACTCGCCCATCTTGGCAATGGCGCCAGTCTTTCCGCGGTTTATCGCGGAAAGCCTCTAGATACCAGCATGAGTTTCACTCCGGCCTCTGGCCTGATGATGAGCACACGCACGGGTGAGCTTGATCCTGGCGTGGCAGCCTATCTGATGCAGAGTGAGAAATTGACGATTGAACAATTCAGCCATCTCGTCAATCATGAATCCGGGCTTTTGGGCGTATCCGGAACAAGTTCGGACATGCGCGATCTGCTCATGCGGGAAACTAACGATCTGCGTGCTTTCGAGGCGGTAGAACTGTTCTGTTACCAGGTTAAAAAATATATTGGCGCCTACGCGGCGGCATTGGGAGGCTTGGATGTGCTGGTATTTTCCGGTGGCATCGGCGAGAACTCGGCAGTCATCCGCGCCAGAATCTGTGAGGGCCTGGCATTCCTCGGGATAGAGATCGATGAAAAGTGCAATGCCGAAAATGAGCCTGTGATCTCGGGCGGAAGGGTGGTTGTGCGCGTTGTTCACACGGATGAGGAACTCATGATCGCAAAGTCGGTCTTCTCAATGTTGGAATCCAAAATTGACAGGGATAATGAAAATGACAACACCTGAACTCTCGGATAAGACATTGCCGCCAGACCTTCTGCGCAGGATGGATGCCTATTGGCGAGCTGCCAACTATCTTTCAGTCGGACAGATATTTCTGTACGACAATCCGCTCCTGAAGCGACAACTTGCAGCATCCGATGTGAAGCGCATGCTGTTGGGCCACTGGGGAACGACACCCGGGCAGAACTTCATCTACACGCATTTGAACCGCATCATCAATCAATACGACCTCGACATGGTCTACGTCTCAGGCCCCGGTCACGGCGGCCCCGCAGTCGTTGCCAACACTTACCTTGAAGGCACCTACAGCGAAATTTATCCCAACATAAGCCAAGACGAGGAGGGGATGAGGAAACTGTTTATACAGTTTTCATATCCCGGCGGCATACCCAGCCACGCATCTCCGGAATGCCCGGGCTCTATTCACGAGGGAGGGGAGCTGGGCTATTCGTTAAGCCACTCCTTCGGTGCCGCGCTCGACAATCCCGGTCTGATTGTTGCCTGTGTTGTGGGAGATGGCGAGGCGGAGACGGGCCCGTTGGCGACTTCGTGGCATTCCAACAAATTCCTCGATCCTGCAACCGACGGCGCAGTGCTGCCGATACTGCATCTCAATGGCTACAAGATTTCCAACCCAACCGTTTTCGCGCGAATCAAACCGGAGGAGCTGGAACAGTTTTTCCGAGGCTGCGGCTGGACGCCCTACTTTGTGGAAGGGGATGAACCGGAAGCGATGCATCATCTCATGGCACACACACTGGACAAGGTCATTGAGGACATCCAGCAGATCCAGCGCAATGCGCGCAAACATAACGATATGACACGTCCTCGGTGGCCGATGATCGTGATGAAGTCTCCGAAGGGCTGGACAGGGCCTAAGCAAGTTGACGGCCTGAAAATAGAAGACAGTTTTCGTGCGCACCAGGTGCCGCTCAACCCGAATGCACATCCTGAACATTTGACTCTGCTGGAAGAATGGCTGAAAAGTTATCGGCCTAAGGAACTCTTTGATGAACAGGGACGATTGAAGCCTGAGCTTGCCGCACTCGCTCCCAAGGGAGAGAAGCGTATGGGGGCGAATCCTCATGCCAACGGCGGCATGCTGCTGCGCGACTTGCGCATGCCAGAGTTTCGCGACTACGCGGTTTCAGTGCCCGAACCCGGGGCGCCAGGTTTCGGCGATACGCATGCGCTGGGGCCTTTTCTGCGGGATGTCGTGAAGCTCAACACTAAGAGCTTCCGCGTGTTTGGTCCGGATGAAACCCTTTCCAACGGACTGGAGTCGCTGTTCGAGGTGACTCGACGCCAGTGGGATGGAGACATCCTGGAAAGCGACGAATATCTGGCACCTGCAGGGCGCGTGATGGAGATGCTGAGCGAACACCAGTGCGAGGGCTGGCTGGAAGGCTATTTGCTCACCGGGCGGCACGGGCTTTTCAACTGCTACGAGGCATTCATCCACATCGTCGACTCGATGTTCAATCAGCACGCCAAATGGCTGAAGGTCACCGCGCACCTGCCGTGGCGACGCAAGATCGCATCGCTTAATTATTTGTTGTCCTCACATGTGTGGCGCCAAGACCACAATGGCTTCACGCATCAGGATCCTGGTTTCATCGATCACGTGGTGAACAAGAAGGCTGAGGTGGTGCGCGTTTATTTTCCACCCGATGCCAATTGTCTCTTATCTGTGATGGATCACTGCTTGAGAAGCCGACACTACGTTAATGTCGTTGTCGCAGGCAAGCATCCTGCCCCGCAATGGCTGACGATGGATGCGGCCATTAAGCATTGCACCGAAGGCATAGGCATCTGGTCCTGGGCCAGCAACGATCAGGCTGCATCCCCAGATTTGGTGATGGTGGCTTGCGGCGATGTGCCCACACTTGAGGCACTGGCTGCAGTTTCCATCCTGCGCGAGAATTTTCCCGAACTCAAGATTCGTGTAGTCAATGTTGTCGACCTGATGAAGCTGCAGCCGCAGAGCGAACATCCTCACGGCCTCTCCGACATGGATTTCGACGAACTATTTACCAGGGACAAACCGGTGATTTTTGCCTATCACGCCTACCCCTGGCTGATCCATAGGCTGACCTACCGGCGAACCAATCACGGCAACATCCATGTGCGCGGTTACAAGGAGGAGGGGACAATCACCACGCCGTTTGACATGACGGTGTTGAACGACCTGGACCGCTTTCATCTGGTGATGGATGCGATAGACCGCCTGCCTCAGACTGGCGACAGGGGCATCTATCTCAAGCAGCAGTTGAAGGACAAATTGATCGAGCACAGGCAATATATCAACAAGCATGGCGAGGATATGCCTGAGATACGCAACTGGAAATGGCGTGGGTGATTTTGCGGGGGAAGTCTTTTGGTCGAATCTGCAATAAGTGTCGTGCAGTTTGCCTGCACATTTTTTAACCGTGATGAGGAGCTGAAAATGAATATTAAGGTAATGATGGCTGTACTGGGTGCGCTTTTGACAGGCATGATCACACAACAGGCTATGGCTGAGTCACAGACGCCAGAGAAAATGACCTGCAAGGAATTTGTGGCACTGGACGATGCGGTCAAGCCCAAGGTAGTGTATTGGGCTGAAGGGCTCAACAGGAAAGGCAAGCCGGTAGATTCGGTTGTCGATGTAGATGAAACGGACAAACTGGTTCCCGTGCTGGTCACGGAGTGCAAGGAAACGCCGGAACATTTACTGATGAAAAAAATAAAGGAACACGCTGCTCAGAAAGCGGCACCAGTCGCGGCAGCTTCGGGAGTGCCGCAGAAACCGGCAGCAGCTGCAACACCTAAGCCTATCAAGATGACCTGCAAGGAATTTGTGGCGCTTGATGATGCGGTGAAGCCCAAGGTCGTGTATTGGGCTGAAGGCTTCAGCAAGAAAGGCAAGCCGGTTGATTCGGTTGTCGATGTTGATGAGACGGACAGGCTTGTTCCCGTGCTGGTCACAGAATGCAAGGAAACACCCAAGCTTTCGTTCTGGCAAAAAATCAAGAAGCACTTTTGATTGAAGCAGGAATCCCGCATGTCTTCGAATGCATGCCGGATTTCGAATATGACTTGAACTAATAGGAGAGCATCATGAAAATATTGAGTGCGCTGATGGGCGCAATGCTTCTGGTTTCTTTTTCTGCAAACGCAGAAACGC
Organism: Pseudomonadota bacterium; assembly: GCA_021787435.1. Taxonomy (GTDB): domain Bacteria; phylum Pseudomonadota; class Gammaproteobacteria; order Burkholderiales; family Gallionellaceae; genus Gallionella. The sequence goes on from JAJYLY010000004.1 coordinate 57,839, forward strand.
TGGTCGCGGATCCGGTCGTTGTCGAGACCTTCGTCGTGACGACATACATGAATGGTGGTGTGGGGAACGACGAGGAAAAACTGATGCATAGAATCGCGCATGAGTTTCCGCTGCGCCTGACTTTTTCCGAGCGCAAGGATGGTGAATATATCGCCAATGTTCCCGTCGTCATTTTCGACGCCAGGGGGAATCCGGTGTTCGAACTGCCCAATGCCGGGCCGATGCTCTATGTGATGCTGCCCGATGGGAAATACAAGATCAGCGCGCGCTTCAAGGGGCTGACCGAGTCGCAGGAGGTTGAGCTGAGCGGCAAGCAAGGCCGTGATCTTTACTTTCACTGGAAGGGCGCGCAGAAGCAGTGAGCATGACGCGTTCAGTGCCGTGATAACATGCATCCAGTGCAGTCAAGAAGATGGGATACATGGTGAATCACTGGATGACGTTTCACGGTCTGATCGCGATGGCGGGACTGGCCGTTTATGTATCCTCTTCGCACACCCTGCATCTGCGCCGCCATCCTTCGGCTGCTATCGCTTGGGTCGTTTCGCTTGTGCTTCTGCCTTATCTGGCGCTGCCGCTATACCTGGTGTTCGGCAGCCGCAAGGTGGGCAACCACAAGGCGGCAAGACATGATGTGGCAATCAGGAATGACGGGCCAGCTACGCTAAGCTCGCGGACGCAGCAGCTTGCAGCCGTGATGGCGCTGCCGGAAGCATCATCATATCGTGAACTTTCCATTCACGAAGACGGCAAGCAGGCGCTGCAAGCCTTGCGCAGCATGATAGAAAGTGCGAAACGCAGCATCGATGTCTGCACTTTCATTTTTGCGCACGATATTCTGGGCGAGGAAATCGCATCGCTCCTGAAGGAAAAGGCGCAGGCGGGCGTCAAAGTGAGGCTGCTCGTCGACGGCGTGGGCGCTTATATTGGTGCGCGCACCAACTTTTCGAGTCTTGTTCAATCGGGAATTGAGGTGTTGTTGTTCGTGCCGCCATTGCGATCATCGCGGCGGGGGCGCACCAATCTGCGCAATCACCGCAAGATGGCCATCGCGGATGGCATGCATCTCTGGTGCGGCGGCAGGAACCTTGCGGCGGATTATTTTGAGGGCGAGGCGACCGCGCCATGGATTGATCTTTCTTTCGACCTGCAGGGCATGCTAGCTTGGCAGGCAGTGCAGCAGTTCGAACAGGACTGGAGATTCGCAGCGGGCAGCGCGCATCGCCGCACAGCAGCTAAAGAGGCTGCGCCGCCCGAGCCTGCTGCAGCTCAGTTGATCGTCAGCGGGCCTGATCAGACCGACGATACGCTGTATACGCTTCTGGTCTCGGGTTTTTTCAATGCACGTAAATCCATACGGGCTGTCAGTCCTTATTTCGTTCCCGACCCCACGCTCTTGATGTCGCTGACGTTTGCCGCCAGAAGGGGGGTTGAGGTCGAACTGCTTTTGCCAAGAAAATCCAATCATCGCCTTGCGGATATTGCCAGGCACCGCGCTTTACGCGAGCTGACAGTGGCGGGTGCGCGCGTGTGGTTTTTGCCGGCGATGATACATGCGAAGGCGGTGGTGATCGACGAGGAAGTCGCATTCGTGGGTTCGGCCAATCTGGATCAGCGCAGTCTGTTTCTGAACTATGAAATGATGATCGCGTTCTATGTGGTAAACGATGTGCATCGTTTTTCGGCATGGATATCAAACCAGATGGAAAAGGCAGTTCCATATCGCGCAAAAAAGCCAAAAATCTGGCAGGAAATCGCCGAAGGCATGCTGTTGTGGCTTGCTTTTCAGCTTTGAGGAAAAGTCTCGATAGAGCCTGTTCTTGAATACCGGTTGTCGAAATGCGAGATAATGACCGCTCTGAATCACGATCACCGTCATCATTCATGAAGGCAGCGAAAACAGCGATCATATTTGAACATCATGAAGGTGCATGGGAGATATTTCTGATCTTCCTGCGTCTGGGTTTGACCTCTTTTGGCGGACCCATTGCGCATCTTGGCTATTTTCGCGATGAGTTCGTCACGCGGCGGCAGTGGCTTGCCGAGAAAAGTTATGCCGACCTGATTGCGTTCTGCCAGTTTCTGCCTGGGCCTGCCAGCAGCCAGGCAGGCATCGCACTAGGTCTTGCACGAGCTGGATATAGAGGAGCACTCGCAGCCTGGGCGGGCTTCACGCTGCCCTCGGCCATTGCGATGATTTTGTTTGCGCAAGGAATTGCAAGCCATCGTGATTTGCTTTCATCCGCCGTGCTTCACGGATTGAAGATTGTCGCCGTTGCGGTCGTGGTGCAGGCGGTGTGGGGAATGGCGCGCAATTTTTGCAAGGATGCGCTTCGCGTCACCATCGCGGTGCTTGCCGCCTGCATCGTCCTGCTGACTCCTTCTGCCCTAGTTCAGGTCGGTGTGATGGCGATTGCAGGCCTGGTAGGCTTGCTGCTGTTTTCGCCTGTGCAGGTTGTAGAACATAAACCTCTGCCGATTACCGTGAGCCATCGCGCAGGGGTTCTTTGGCTGATGCTGTTCTTTGTTCTGATGATTATTCTGCCCCTTCTGGCAAAGGTGCTGCCCGGCCATTTCATCGCAGAAGTGGACGCCTTTTATCGCGCAGGATCACTCGTGTTTGGCGGCGGACATGTTGTGCTGCCGCTGCTGCAGGCGGCTGTCGTGCCTTCAGGCTGGGTAAGCAATGAAACGTTTCTTGCAGGTTACGGTGCGGCGCAGGCATTGCCAGGCCCATTATTCACGTTTGCAGCCTTCCTGGGAGGTTCGATGAGTGCGGCGCCATCTGGCTGGACGGGCGGCATGGTGTGCCTGCTTGCGATTTTCACGCCGTCATTTTTGCTCGTCATGGGCGCTTTGCCTTTCTGGGAGAGTATGCGATGCAATGTCCGCACGCAATCGGCGCTTGCAGGGATCAATGCTGCTGTCGTTGGCCTCTTGCTCGCAGCGCTCTACCATCCGGTATGGACGAGTACTATACATAGCCCCAAGGATTTCGCGCTGGCGCTGGTCCTTCTCGTTGCGCTGATGTTCTGGAAGCTGCCGCCATGGCTCGTGGTCATTGCAAGCGGGGTGGCTGGCTTTTGGTTCTGATTTCATGATCGGGGAGGCGGTTGCAGCATACAATATAGTGATATTTTTGAAGAGGGAATGTTATGGCGGGATATGACGATCTGATCCTTGATGCGCTGGCGCGCGTGAAGGAGATCATGCCCTGGGATTTGAGCCGGTCGATGGCAGAAGGCAACAGACCCTTGCTGCTCGATGTGAGGGAGCCATCGGAATTTGCAATGTTGCGCATTCCGGGTTCGCTTAATGCGCCAAGAGGCGTGCTTGAACAGTCCTGCGAATGGGACTATGACGAGACGCTGCCATTGCTTGCCGCGGGGCGCGATCAGGACATTGTGGTGATCTGTCGTTCTGGAAAGCGTTCGGTGCTGGCGGCCGACATGCTGTTGCGCATGGGTTACAGCAACGTGGTCTCGCTCAAGACCGGTGTGCGCGGCTGGAATGATTACGAGCAGCCGCTGGAAGATGCCGCCGGCAACCTGCTCCATGCGGACAGCGCGGACGAACTTCTGGCGCCGAAGCTGCGCCCCGAACAGCGCAAGCCTAAGGGGTAGCGGTTAGCTTCTCAGTTGCGCCAGGATGCGCCAACTCAGGCTGCATAAAAATTTGCATAAGTCTGTCAAAGTCAGTAGAATGCTTCCCTTTAGCTAAGCTGAATTTCAAGGAGTAGTCTCATGGCAAATAGCGCACAAGCCCGTAAGCGTGCCCGTCAAGCAGTCAAGCAAAATGCACATAACAGCAGTCTGCGCTCTGAATTGCGCACTGCGATCAAGAAGGTGATCAAGGCGATCGAGGCAGGCGACAAGGCCGCTGCTCAGTCTGTTTACCAGTCTTCGGTCAGCACCGTGGACAGCATCGCAGACAAGAAAATCATACACAAGAACAAGGCGGCGCGTCACAAGAGCCGTCTGTCTGCAGCCATCAAGGCAATGGCTTAATCGGTTGCGCTGAAATTACAAGCGGTCTTTCATCAGTCCGTTTTGTTTTTCAGGCTGATCGGGTTGTGGCGGAACGATTACCGTCATGATTAGCCAGCCGCCATCAAGCCGACAGCGATGTCGGCTTGATTGTTTTATCGGCCTTGATCTCGCCTGGATGGTTTGGTTCAATATTGGTTTTGAGTGGTTTTTTTGACTGAACGGCGAATTGCGCCGCGTTGACCTTAAGGTGTTGTATGACGCATGTGATGAATACTTATACCCGCCTGCCTGTCGCATTCACGCATGGGGAAGGCGCGTGGTTGTGGGATGACGAGGGCAACCGCTATCTGGACGGATTGTCCGGCATTGCGGTGAACACGCTGGGCCATGCTCATCCGCGTTATACCGCGGCGCTCGCAGACCAGATCAGCAAACTGATCCACTGCTCCAACGTCTATCGGGTGGAGGGCCAGGAGAGGCTTGCCGGCAAGCTGTGCAATCTCTCCGGCATGCAGGAAGTGTTCTTCTGCAATTCCGGCTGCGAAGCCAACGAAGCCGCAATCAAGCTTGCGCGCATGTATGGCCACAAGAAAAACATCGAGATGCCCTCCATCATCGTGATGGAAAAGGCTTTCCACGGGCGTACACTGGCAACGCTCTCCGCCACCGGCAATCGCAAGGTGCAGGCGGGCTTCGAGCCGCTGGTCACGGGATTTGTGCGCGTGCCTTACAACGATCTGGAAGCGATCCGCCAAGTAGCACAACACAACGCAAGCGTGGTCGCCGTGCTGGTCGAGCCGATACAGGGCGAGGGTGGCATACGCCTGCTTGACATCGCCTACCTGCAAGAACTGCGCAAAATCTGCGACGCACAGAACTGGCTCTTGATGCTGGACGAGGTGCAATGCGGCATTGGCCGCACGGGCAAGTGGTTCGCCTATCAGCACACAGGCATTCTGCCCGACGTGATGACGCTCGCCAAAGGCCTGGGCTCCGGCATGCCGATAGGTGCGTGCCTTGCGGCCGGGAAGGCTGCCGGAACCTTCGGGCCCGGCAATCATGGTTCTACATTCGGCGGCAATCCCTTGGCCTGTACCGCAGGACTTGCCACGCTTGACATCCTGGAAGATGACGGGTTGCTTTCGCATGCGGAAAAGCTGGGCGAGTTGATTTGCCGTAACCTGGCGAGCGGCCTCGCGGGCGTTAAGGGTGTGGTGGAAATCCGCGGCCAAGGGTTGATGATAGGCGTGGAGCTCAACAGGCCGTGCGGCGATCTGGTGAAACTTGCGCTGGCGCGCGGACTTCTGATTAATGTGACAGCTGACAATGTGATCCGCCTGTTGCCGCCGCTTGTGATGACTGGGGCTGAAGCGCAGCAACTGGTGGACATCCTTTGCCCGCTCATCAAAGAATTTTTGCAAACCTGATTGGAACATATCATGGCAGTAAAACATTTCCTGCAATTCAAGGATCTTGACCGCGAGGAACTGGAATACCTGTTTGAGCGCACCCGGATCATCAAGCAAAGATACAAGGCCTATCAGCAATACTGGCCGCTGACGGACCGCACGCTGGTGATGATATTCGAAAAGGCCAGCACAAGAACCCGTTTATCCTTCGAAGCCGGCATGCAGCAGCTGGGCGGCTCGGCGATCTATCTCAATACGCGCGACTCGCAGCTGGGGCGTGGCGAACCAGTGGAAGACGCAGGCCAGGTCATTTCTCGCATGTCCGACATCGTGATGATACGCACCTTCGAACAGTCAATCATCGAGCGCTTCGCGGCGCATTCGCGCGTGCCTGTGATCAACGGGTTGACCAATGAATATCATCCTTGCCAGATACTCGCGGACATCTACACCTATATCGAGCAGCGCGGCAGCATACAGGGCAGGACGGTGGCGTGGATAGGCGATTCGAACAACATGTGCAACACCTGGCTGCAGGCTGCCGAGATTCTGGATTTCAACGTGCATGTCTCCACTCCGCCGGGCTATGAGGTCGAGCCCGAGCGCGCGGGCCTCTTTGGCGAGGGGCACTACGAGGAATTTGCCGACCCGATGGAAGCCGCCAGGGGTGCGGACCTTGTTACCACCGATGTATGGACCAGCATGGGTTTCGAGTCGGAAAACGAGGAGCGCATGAAAGATTTCGCGGACTGGCAGGTCGATGAAGAGATGATGGCGGTTGCGGCAAAGGACGCATTGTTCATGCATTGCCTGCCGGCGCATCGCGGAGAGGAAGTCTCCGCCGGCGTGATAGACGGCCCGCACAGCGTGGTGTGGGACGAGGCGGAGAACCGGCTGCATGTGCAGAAGGCGCTGATGGAATATTTGCTATTGGGTAAAGTTTCCAGTTAACTGCCGAAAGCAATCATGGGCAAACATCTGAACATGGAAGACCATCAGAAAGTCACAAGCCGATTGGCAGATCACATCCTGCCGACGTCGGCTACGATGGTGGGTGTGTGTGTGACCGTCATCAGTGTGGCGAAGTTGATCCCGAGACACGGCATAAGCCACCATGCGGTCGAACTGCTCGCCTTCGATGGCCTACTGTTCATGGTCAGCGCCACGATGTCGTATTTTTCGATACGCCGCCCGCTGTCCGCAGCAAACTACGAGCGCCTCGCAGATGTGATTTTTCTGCTGGCGTTGGCGTTGATGGTCGTGGTCGGATTTATCGTTTCCTTTGAATTACTCATAGACAAAGCAGGTTGAAAATCATGTCTGACATCAAGAAAGTCGTACTCGCCTATTCGGGCGGTCTAGATACCTCGGTTATCCTAAAATGGCTACAGGACACATACCAGTGCGAGGTGGTCACCTTTACCGCCGACCTTGGTCAGGGCGAAGAGCTCGAGCCTGCGCGGGCCAAGGCGCTTAAGATGGGCATCGCGCCCGAAAACATCTTCATCGACGATTTGCGCGAGGAGTTCGTGCGCGACTTCGTCTTCCCGATGTTCCGCGCCAACACCCTCTATGAGGGAGAATATCTGCTCGGCACCTCGATTGCACGTCCTTTGATCGCCAAGCGTCTTATTGAGATCGCGAACAAGACAGGCGCTCAGGCCATCGCGCACGGTGCGACCGGCAAAGGCAACGACCAAGTGCGCTTCGAGCTTGGCGCCTATGCGCTAAGCCCTAACATCAAAGTCATCGCGCCCTGGCGCGAATGGGATCTGCTTTCCCGTGAGAAGCTGATGGCTTATGCGGAAAAGCACGGCATCCCAGTGGACATGAAGCACAAGCAGGGCGGTTCTCCCTACTCGATGGATGCCAACCTGCTACACATCTCGTTTGAGGGCCGTCATCTCGAAGACCCAGCCGCTGAAGCTGAGGAGTCCATGTGGCGCTGGACGGTGTCGCCTGAGAAGGCGCCCGATGAGGCTGAATACCTCGAACTCGAGTTTGAAAAGGGCGATATCGTCGCATTGAACGGCAGCAGGTTGACGCCAGCAGAGGTGTTGATCAAGCTCAATACGCTTGGCGGCAAACACGGCATCGGGCGCCTAGATCTCGTCGAGAACCGCTATGTCGGCATGAAGTCGCGCGGCTGCTACGAAACGCCCGGGGGCACCATCATGTTGAAGGCGCACCGCGCGATCGAGTCGATCACGCTGGACCGGGAGGTCGCGCACCTAAAAGACGACCTGATGCCGCGCTATGCGGCTATGATTTACAATGGTTATTGGTGGGCGCCGGAACGCATCGCGCTGCAGACGCTGATTGATCACACCCAGCAGAGCGTGAACGGCTGGGTGCGCGTGAAGCTTTACAAGGGCAACGTGATCGTGGTCGGCCGAGATTCGAAGACGGACTCGCTGTTCGATCCCAATATCGCCACCTTCGAAGACGACAAGGGCGCATATGATCAGAAGGACGCGGCAGGCTTCATCAAACTGAACGCGCTGCGCCTGCGTATCGCGGCAAAATTGCACCATAAGGGAAAATGACATGACAGAATTCAAAAACGTCAGCGTAGTCAAACAGGGCAATGTATTCTTCGATGGCAAATGCGTATCGCACTCGGTGCTGTTTCCGGACGGCACGAGAAAGACCGTCGGTGTGATCCTGCCCAGCACCTTGACCTTCAACGTGGGTGTGCCGGAGATCATGGAAATCACCTCAGGCACCTGCCGTGTGAAAATAGGCGACGAAGCAGAATTCAGGACCTATACTGCGGGCAGCCATTTCTCGGTTCCTGCCAATGGAAAATTCGTCATCGAAGCGGATGAAGTCGTAAACTATGTATGCAGTTTCGGCGATGCCTGACCATCGGGTTAGTAGTCATCGCCGAAACAAACCGCGTTGCGGTTTGTTGTGGCTAATAAACCAGGAGTAAGCCATGCCAAGCTTTGATATCGTATCCGAAGTGGAAAAGACTGAAGTCAAGAACGCGGTGGAACAGACCAACAAGGAAGTGTCCACGCGCTTCGACTTTAAGGGCTCAGATGCTCGTGTGGAACAGGCCGAAATGAAGCTCACCGTATGGGCCGACAATGAATTCCAGCTCGACCAGGTGCAGGACATCCTGAATGGCAAGCTGGCCAAGCGCGGCGTGGACATCAAGTGTCTCGAGGTCAGCGACAAGGTCGAAAAGGTCAGCGGAAACAAGGTTAAACGCGGTTGCGAAGTGAAAGTCGGCGTGGAGATAGAGCTTGCCAAAAAGATCGTCAAGCACATCAAGGACAGCAAGATGAAGGTGCAGGCGAGCATACAGGGAGACACTGTGCGGGTCACTGGCAAGAACCGCGACGATCTTCAGGCGGCCATCGCCTTCGTCAAAAAAACCATCACTGAGTTTCCACTGCAATACCAGAACTTCCGAGACTGACGCTGATCACAAAACCGGGGGGAATCATGAAAACCGTACTTGTGCTGTTCGCTGAAGGTAGTGAAGAACTCGAAGCCGTCACTATCGTGAACATTTTGCGCCGTGCAGGCATCGAGGTCACACTAGCGGGCATTGCAAAAGGCCCGCTGTGCGGGGCGCGCAACATCACCCTCATGCCTGATACCACACTCGATGCGGTACTGCATGAGGATTTTGACATGATCGTATTGCCCGGCGGCCAGCCCGGCACCGACCACCTCAAGGCCGATGCGCGCGTACTGGAACTAGTGAAAAGAATGGCGGATGAGGGAAAGTTTGTCGCGGCGATCTGCGCGGCGCCCTCCGTGCTGGCTGCAGCAGGATTGCTCGATGGCAGGCAGGCGACCTGTTACCCCGGATATCTGAAAGATGCGCCATCCGTCCATCTCAGAACAGCGGCGGTCGTCGAGGATGGCAATGTGATCACTTCCAGAGGGCCGGGGACTGCAATGGATTTCGCGCTGACGCTTGCGGAAAAGCTGGCAGGGAAAACCAAGCGCAATGAAGTTGAAGCCGGATTAGTGCGCTAGCTTGTTGCCAAAAAAAATACCGCCCGCCGTCGTAGCGCTGCTTTTGCAGTTTGTCGCGGTCGCGCTGGTTTTTTCCTGCATGAGGCTGTTTGGGTTTCGCATTGCACTGCCGGTATTCGCGCTGCTTTGCGGTCTTGTTGCAGCCGTCTTGAGCCGTCTTGCAAATCTTGCGATCTGGTGGCTGTTCATCCAGTTGTTATTCGTACCCATATTGGTCGCTATGCAGGGGCTTGGCATCCCGCCTCGCTTTTTCCTTGCGGCTTTTTTGCTCATGCTGGCAATTTACTGGAGCGCCTACAGGACGCAGGTTCCGCTATATCTCTCAAGCGACAAGATCTGGTATGCGCTGGAAGGATTGCTGCCTGAAACCCGTTTCCACTTCATCGACCTAGGCTCGGGGTTGGGCGGTGTGCTGAAGCATCTGGCTAGCGTCCGTTCTGAAGGATTTTTTCAGGGAATAGAATATGCGCCATTGCCTTTTCTAATCAGCCGCCTGCGCTGCATGAATTTGCAAAATTGCAAGGTGCGCTGGGGCAGTCTGTGGGATTGTAATCTGGCAGAATACGATGTGGTGTTTGCATATCTCTCGCCGATACCCATGGAAAGGCTGATGTTCAAGGCGCGTTCCGAGATGCGTCCCGGCACGCTCTTCATCAGCAGCACTTTTGCGGTGCCAGACCATGCGCCAGATTGCCGCATCGGGGTGGATGACATGCACGGCTCAACTTTGCTGGTTTGGCGTATGTAAATTAGCGGTATTCCAGAAATCGCATCAGTTCGGAGAGATTGAACGGCCAGCCAAGCTCCGCGCCGTCCGTGCGCAAGATGACAGGGATGCGCATGCCATATCTTGCAAATAGGCCATCGTCATCAATGATATCGAGATATGTATAAGCTATCCGGGTTTGCTCGAGCTTCGCACGGGCCTCATCGCACAGATGGCAGCCTTGGGTGCCGTAGAGCCGGATTTGCATCAGTGCAGGCTGATGATGCGCCAGCCATGCTGTTCGGCATGCGCGCGCAGCGTTGCATCGGGGTTTGCCGCGACAGGATGCTTCACCCTGCTTAACAGCGGAAGATCATTCAGAGAATCGCTGTAGAATACCGTATCCTCGAAGCTTTTCATCGCCCATCCCTGTTCTGCAAGCCATTCGTCTAACCTCGCGATCTTTCCTTCCCGGAAACAGGGGGTGCCGGCAACGCGGCCGGTAAACTCGCCATTCCTTTGTTCAGGTTCGGTTGCGATCAGGTGATCTATGCCGAATTCCCGGGCGATGGGGGAAGTGACAAAGCTGTTGGTTGCGGTGATGATTGCGCATACATCGTTGCGATGCTTGTTCACCAGATCGCGCGAGGGCTTTGTGATCATGGGCATGATGCTCTCACGCATGAATTGCTGGTGCCATGCATCCAGCACTTTTCTGGAATGGCGCGACAGGGGTTTTAACTGGAAATCCAGAAACTCGTGGATGTCGAGTGTGCCTGCCTTGTATTGTTCATAAAAAGCGAGGTTTTTTACCTCGAAAAGTTCGCGGTCGAGTACGCCTGTGCGTATCAGAAACTGAGACCACTCGAAATCGCTGTCGCCGTTGAGCAGTGTGTTGTCCAGATCAAACAAGGCTAAATTCATTTAGTTTCGTCATTCCCACGCAAGTGGGAATCCAGTTGGTTGTTAATAACTTCCTTGAGTAAAGGCACAGTTGGCGCGCGATGCATCCGTCTTGAGTGCTCATCCAGCGCATCGAGTGTTGCAAGCAGACTCGGCAGATCCCGCCTGCCATGACGTAGCAGGTAATGAGAGATTTCAGGCGCAAGTGCAAATCCCTTGTTCAGCGCGTGCTGCGCGAGCGCCTCTGCTTTTTCTTCATCGCTCAAGGTCTGCACCTGGTATACCAGCCCCCAGCTCAAGCGGGTGCGCAAATCGTCGCGCAGCGCAAGGTATAGCGGCGACTTTGCCCCGCTCATCAGGAGCATGTTGCCCTTCTCGCGCATCCGGTTGTACAGATTGAATAGATCAACCTGCGCATCCTCCCCCAGACAATCGACGTCATCCACCGCAACGATGTCGGCAAGTTCCGGCACGCAAGCTTCTGCATAGACTGCATGGAGTGCCGAATTTGCGCAGGCTTTCAGCAGATGGCTCTTGCCGCTGCCTTCAACGCCCCAGAGGTAAATGCATCGCTCTGCCACATCGCCTGAAAGGGCATGATGCAAGATCGAGAGCAATTCGCTGTTGCTGCCGACTACAAAATTATCAAATGTCGGGCACCAGGGTGGTGTGATGTCGAGCAGAAGCTGATCCATGGTTTGAAGCGGATAAGAATGGCAGTTATTTTACCTGAGTTACTTCTAGGCTTCATCAGAAGAATATTTCCCTGAAGCTTGCATTTGTGCCAGATTCCGCGCCGTCATATCCTGCCAGCGCATTGATCTTGTCGCGAAGCGATGTGCTCTGCATCGACCGGCACGCCGACTGGATCAGACCGTGCTCGAGATCGTTCGATCTGCATGCGAAGAGATAATGCTCTCGCGCAACGGGGATAAAGTCCAGATCGAATCTCCTTGCCGCCGTTTCGATACCGAATCCCACATCTGCCATACCGCTTGCAACGTAGGCGGCCACCGCCGAATGCGTATATTCCGTATTATCGTAATCGTTGATGCGCTTGATGCTGATGTTTTCACGGCTAAGCAGCAGTTCCAGTAATGTTCTGGTGCCAGATCCGCCCTGGCGGTTCACGAAATGCAGGTCATTGCGCTGCAGGTCGTGTAGCCCCAGGATGTTTTTCGGGTTTCCCCTGGCGACAAACAGGCCTTGTGTTCGGAACGCCAGTCGAATCAGCACATGCTTCTGCGGATTAAGCCATTTGAGGCAGGGGCGAGCTGCCTGTCTGAGTTCGCCGATAGGCACATGAAACCCTGCCAGGTCGCATTCTCCTCGGGAAAACGCGGAAAGGGCCTCAAGGCTTCCACGGTAGCTGATCTCGACCGGCAGGCGATCGGCATGCATCTGCTTAATCAGCGCTTCTACGGCGAAGCCGTGCGAGGCGATGATGCGTAGCGCGGATAGTTCTCCGGTCAGCATCGCTTCGAGCTCAGACGCAAAGCTTTCCAGTATCGGGGTGAGACGCGCGGTGATGCGCTTGTCTGCCCAGATTAGCTTCTCGGCCAGAGGCGTGAGCGAGGTGCCTTTTCCCCTGGTTTTTTCAAGCAGCAGTACGGAGAATTCACGTTCAAAATCGCGCAGCATGCCCCAAGCATGGCGGTAAGAGAGTCTGGCGCGCGTTGCTGCGCTGCTGATGCTTCCGTCATTCTTTATGTCGGACAGAAGCTGCAGCAAGAGCGGGAGGGAGATTGCGATCCCCTTACGTCTTTTCAGGCTCCATTCGGGAAGAATTTCAAAACTCATATATGTACAATATAACCTATTGAATGTCGGAAATCCATGTGGTAATTTGAAACAAATGCACGGAATCTCTGAAATCCGAAGCGAAAAATATGATGTTGAGTGCATAACTAAGAGTGGACTATGGAAGAATCCGATGAAAGCATTGCCACCTTGATTGCGGCACATCGACAAGGACCGGGCGCGCTGCTACCTGTTCTGCACGCAATCCAGGATGAGATAGGCTATATACCGGCTGATTCCGTCAAGGAAATCGCAAAGGCATTGAATCTCTCAAGCGCAGAGGTGCACGGCGTAATCACCTTCTATCACTATTTTCGCTCCGAGCCGTCCGCCTCGCCGCGTGTGGAGATATGCTGCGCAGAGTCCTGCCAGAGCATGGGATCCGAAAAGCTGCTGGCGCATGCCAAATCGGTCTGCGATGTGCATCCAGTTTATTGCTTGGGTCTTTGCGCTGCTTCCCCGGCCGCGATGATAGATGGCAAACCGTATGCGCGCTTAACGCCGGATAAATTCGATCGTATCCTCGAGAAGATCGCATCATGAGCGCCGTGATTTATGTGCCAGTCGATTCAGCAGCGCTTGCTCTGGGTGCCGACGAGGTCGCATCCGCAATCGTGGAGGAGGCGGCAAAGCGCAACATTCCGGTAAAACTCGTTCGCAACGGGTCGCGCGGCATGTTCTGGCTAGAGCCCATGGTCGAGGTGCAGACGACTGAGGGGCGAATGGCTTATGGGCCAGTTTCGGCCGGGGATGTGCAGGGCCTTTTTGACACAGGATTCGAACATGGCGGACGGCATGACCTGTGCCTCGGGCTGACCGAGGAGTTATATTATCTTGAAAAGCAGGAGAGGCTGACATTCGCGCGCGTGGGCATCACGGATCCGCTTTCGCTGGACGACTATCTGGGGCATGAAGGATATAGCGGGTTGAAGAATGCCATCGCGTTTCCGTCTCAACGCATCGTTGAAGAGGTCACCGAATCGGGCTTGAGGGGGAGAGGAGGTGCTGCATTTCCGACAGGCATCAAGTGGAATACGGTGCTGAATGCCAGGGCTGACCAGAAGTATGTCGTGTGCAATGCGGATGAGGGGGATTCCGGCACGTTTGCCGATCGCATGTTGATGGAGGGAGATCCTTATGCGCTGATTGAAGGCATGACCATTGCCGCGCTCGCGGTGGGTGCAACGCAAGGTTATATCTACGTCCGGAGCGAGTATCCGCATGCGATAGCCACATTGAACAGGGCGATCCCTATCGCGCGAAATGCGGGATATCTTGGTCATGACATCCTGGGTTCGGGCAAGCAGTTCGATCTTGAAGTGCGCAAGGCCGCTGGTGCCTATGTGTGCGGCGAGGAAACCGCGATGCTGGAGAGCCTGGAGGGCAGGCGGGGCATCGTGCGCGCGAAGCCGCCCTTGCCTGCGCTTTCGGGCTTATTCGGAAAGCCCACCGCGATCAACAACGTGATTTCGCTTGCCACCGTGCCCGTGATACTGGCGCGCGGCGCCCAATTCTATAGGGACTACGGCATGGGACGCTCGCGCGGGACGCTGCCTTTTCAGCTTGCTGGTAACATCAGGCAAGGTGGGCTAATAGAGAAGGCCTTCGGCGTGACATTGCGCGAGATACTTTATGACTTCGGCGGAGGCTCTGCCTCGGGCCGCCCGATCAAGGCGGTGCAGGTTGGCGGCCCGCTGGGTTCCTATCTGCCAGAATCGCAGTGGGACATCGCGATGGACTATGAGGAGTACTCGGCCATCTGGGCGGTTTTAGGCCACGGCGGCATCGTGGTGCACGATGACATGGCAGACCTTGCGAGGCTTGCGCGCTATGCAATGGATTTCTGCGCGATCGAATCCTGCGGCAAATGCACGCCCTGCCGCATCGGTTCCGTGCGCGGCGTGGAGGTGATGGACAAAATCATCGCTGATCAGGAGAGGGCTAAGCAGGTCGCGCTGTTGCATGATTTGTGCGAGACGATGCTGAACGGATCGATGTGCGCGATGGGTGGCATGACCCCGTATCCCGTGCTGTCGGCCCTGAAACATTTTCCTCGGGATTTCGGGATGGATGATGCAGGAGATAGACATGCTTGAACACGACTATGGCACGCCAGCTCGCATCAGCGAGACGGAGGTCACGCTCGAAATAGACGGCATGCAGGTATGCGTGCCGCAGGGCACATCCATTATGCGCGCCGCTGCTCTTTGCGGAATCAATGTGCCCAAGCTTTGCGCAACAGACAGCCTTGAACCGTTCGGTTCATGCCGGCTGTGCCTTGTCGAGATCGAGGGGAGACGCGGCTATCCTGCATCGTGCACCACGCTGGTCGAACCTGGCATGAAGGTGCGCTCCCAGTCCGAGAAATTGCAGGTGCTGCGCAAGGGGGTGATGGAGCTCTACATTTCCGATCATCCGCTGGACTGTCTGACCTGCTCTGCAAACGGTGACTGCGAACTCCAGGACATGGCAGGGCAGACCGGCTTGCGCGAAGTTCGCTACGGTTTCGAAGGCAGGAACCATCTGGCTTCCAGCAAGGACGAATCGAATCCCTATTTTGTATATGACCCATCCAAGTGCATCGTATGCAACCGTTGCGTGCGCGCCTGCGAAGAGATACAGGGCTCCTACGCGCTGACGATCACAGGTCGCGGCTTCGAATCCCGTGTATATGCAGGAAAGAGCTTCATGGAGTCCGACTGCGTCTCCTGCGGCGCCTGTGTTCAGGCATGCCCAACTGCGACTCTGCAGGAAAAATCCGTGATCGAGAAGGGACTACCGGAACATGGCGTAGTGACCACTTGCGCCTATTGTGGCGTGGGATGCGCATTCATCGCCGAGATGAAGGGCGATGAAGTGGTGCGCATGGTGCCCTATAAGCACGGCCAGGCCAATGAGGGCCATTCCTGCGTGAAAGGACGTTTCGCATGGGGCTATGCAACGCACAAGGATCGCATTCTGAAGCCGATGATACGAAGCCGGATCACAGACCCATGGCGCGAGGTGAGCTGGGACGAGGCGCTCGACTATGCCGCTTCTGAATTCAGGCGCATACAGGAGCAGCATGGAAAAAACGCGGTGGGCGGCATCGTCTCTTCGCGCTGCACCAATGAGGAAGGCTATCTGGTGCAGAAGTTGGTGCGCGCCGCATTCGGCAACAACAATGTCGATACCTGCGCGCGCGTGTGCCATTCTCCCACCGGCTACGGATTGAAGCAGACGTTGGGCGAATCTGCAGGAACGCAGACCTTCAAGTCAGTCGAGCATAGCGATGTCATCGTGGTGATAGGCGCGAATCCCACGGATGCGCATCCGGTGTTTGCCGCGCGCATGAAGAAGCGCTTGAAGACCGGAGCCAAACTGATCGTGATCGATCCGCGCAAGATAGAGTTGGTGGATGCGCCACATGTCAGGGCGGACTTTCACCTGCAGCTCAAACCTGGCACCAATGTGGCGATACTGTCGGCGCTGGCTCATGTGATCGTCAACGAAGACCTTGTGGCTCATGAATTCATCAGGCAACGCTGCGAGGAAAAAGCCTTTTTGCAGTGGCGCGATTTCGTCTCACTGCCCGAGAATTCGCCCGAAGCGATGCAGGAGGTCACGGGCGTGCCGGCAAGTCTGGTGCGCGCTGCTGCGCGCTTGTATGCGACAGGGGGCAATGCGGCAATCTATTATGGTCTGGGAGTGACCGAGCATGCGCAGGGTTCCACTGCAGTGATGGCGATCGCGAACCTGGCGATGGCGACCGGCAACATAGGCAGGGAGGGAGTTGGGGTCAATCCGCTCAGGGGGCAGAACAACGTGCAGGGCTCGTGCGACATCGGTTCTTTCCCGCACGAGTTGCCGGGTTACCGCCATGTGTCCGATACCACCACGCGCCAGCTTTTCGAGGCTGCCTGGGGAGTGCATGTCCAGTCTGAACCTGGGCTGCGCATCCCAAACATGTTTGATGCAGCCCTTGATGGCAGCTTCAAGGGGCTCTACTGCCAGGGCGAAGACATCGTCCAGTCCGACCCCAACACCATGCACGTCGCCGAAGCGCTCTCCGCGATGGAATGCATCGTGGTGCAGGACATCTTCCTGAACGAAACCGCGATGTATGCGCATGTGTTCCTGCCAGGCTCGTCCTTTCTAGAGAAGGACGGCACATTCACCAACGCGGAGCGACGCATATCCCGGGTGCGCAAGGTGATGTCTCCCAGAGCCGGGCTGGCCGATTGGGAGGTGACCATGCGGCTTTCAAGACGCCTTGGCTATCCCATGGATTATCGTCATCCATCCGAGATCATGGACGAGATAGCGCGGCTCACCCCGACTTTCCACGGTGTCAGTTATGAAAAGCTGGATAGGCTGGGTAGCATACAATGGCCGTGCAACGACGATGTGCCTTATGGAACGCCCATCATGCACGTTGGTCATTTCGTACGCGGCCTGGGGAAATTCATTATCACCAAATATGTCGCGACCGACGAGAAGGTCACGAAGAGATTCCCGTTGATTCTGACCACGGGCCGCATCCTCTCTCAATACAACGTAGGCGCTCAGACGAGACGCACCGAGAACGTGCAGTGGCATGAAGAGGATGTGCTTGAGATCCACCCGCACGATGCGGAGGACCGCGGCATTCTCGATGGCGGCTGGGTAGAGATACAGAGCCGGTCAGGTGAAACAGTGCTACGCGCAAAATTCTCGGAGCGCATGCAGCCCGGTATCGTCTACACGACTTTCCATTTTCCGGAATCGGGCGCGAATGTGATCACTACGGAAAACTCGGACTGGGCGACCAACTGCCCGGAATACAAGGTGACTGCAGTGGAGGTGAAACCCGCATCGGAGCCTTCATCATGGCAGAAGACATATAATCGATTCAGGAAGGCGCAGCATGAACTGCTCAGATCACCCGGTGCTTGAGCAAGCACCAGTTGTTTCTAGTCACATCCTGCGCTGGCGCAATTCGCGGTGGGCGCACGAACAGGACAGCCTCGCAGTGGAATTGCCAATCGCGCTCGAATTCAACGGCATCTCGCATGCGGTCATGCTGGCAACCCCGAGTGACCTAGAAAGTTTTGCTCTGGGCTTCGCATTGAGCGAAAGCATCGTTGATCACCGCCTCGAATTTCGCGGTGCGGAAGTCGAGGAGAGCAAGGCCGGCATCACTGTACACTGTGAGATATCCAACAATGCCTTCGTGCGCCTGAAGCAGCGCAGGAGAAATATGGCCGGTCGCACGGGCTGCGGGCTTTGCGGTGTGGAAAGCTTGGGGCAGGTCTTAAGACCATTGCCGCTCGTGCAGCATGCCGCTCCCGTATCGGTGTCAGCCATTCGTTCAGCCTTGCAATCGCTGTCATCGATGCAGCCGCTCGCCAATCTGACCGGAGGCATGCATGCTGCAGCTTGGAGCGCGCTTGATGGACGGTTGCAGCATGTCGCTGAGGATGTCGGCAGGCACAACGCGCTGGACAAACTGATTGGAAAGATGGTTGGACAGGGGCTGGATTTCAGCGCAGGCTTCTTGCTGATCACGAGCCGCGCAAGCGTCGAAATGGTGCAGAAGGCAGCAGCGCTGGGGATATCATTGATGGTTGCGATATCTGCGCCGACCTCGCTTGCGGTGGAGACCGCAGAGGCTTTGGGCGTGACGCTCGTTGCATTCGCCAGAGGCGACGAGTTCGTGGCCTATGCTCACGCCGGCTGGATATCGTGAGGTAACCATGGACATGCAGAACCTGATACACATGGCCAATCAGATAGGCGACTTCTTCGAGACAGTTCCTGACAGGGAAGAGGCGCTTTCCGGCATCGTCAACCATATCCGGAATTTCTGGGAACCGCGCATGCGCCTGCAGTTGCTCGAGCACGTGGATGCCCAAAGCGGAGCTGGCCTGAAATCCGTCGTGCTGGAAGCCCTCCGCCTCCATCGCGGCGATTTGCTTTTACATGACTAAGGAGACTGACCTGACATATAAAAATGCACCAAATAATAACGAAAACGCAATGATCAGGAGGAGAACGACATGTCTGAAAGCACCATGTTTGCACCAAATTCATCAAACAACAAGTTCGCAAGAGCATCATCGGGATGGCTTGCAAAGGAACGCACCATCGCCAACGCAAGCTTCAACCGCTGGCTGGTTCCTCCTGCAGCGCTCGCGATACATCTTTGCATAGGCATGGCCTATGGTTTCTCCGTATTCTGGCTGCCGATGACCAAGCTCCTGGGTGATGCGCAGGCTACCTGCTCAGAGCAGTCGTGGATGGCCGAGCTCTTCACGACGCAGTGCAACTGGTCCGTACCCGCAGTCAGCCTCACCTTCACACTCTTCATCTTCATGCTTGGCGTGTCGGCAGCGCTTTGGGGCGGGTGGCTCGAACATGCCGGCCCGCGCAAGTCTGGATTCATCGCTGCCGCCTGCTGGGGTGGCGGCATGGTGCTGGGCGGCGTGGGTGTGATGGTGCACCAGCTCTGGCTGGTCTGGTTAGGCTGCGGCATCATGGGCGGGATCGGTCAGGGCTTGGGTTATATCACGCCGGTTTCCACACTGATCAAGTGGTTTCCGGATCGCCGGGGCATGGCGACCGGCATGGCCATCATGGGATATGGCGGCGGCGCGATGATAGGTGCGCCGATCGCAGTCGCACTGATGAAGCACTTCGGCGGCGCAGGGCAGGGCGTCGCATTCACGCTGATCGCGATGGGACTGCTCTACTTCGTCGTCATGACGCTGGGCGCATTCGGTTTCCGCATTTCCCCTGCAGGCTGGGGGCCTGAAGGTTGGTCGCCTGACGCAAGTCAGTCCAAGGCTATGGTTACGAACAAGCATGTGCACCTTTCTCGCGCCTGGAAGACCCCACAGTTTTGGCTGATCTGGTGCGTACTCTGCCTGAACGTGAGCGCGGGCATAGGTGTGATCGGCATGGCTTCTCCAATGCTTCAGGATATTTTCGGCCCGCTGTTAGTCGGGGCGTCGAGCGGTGAAACGGTCACGACAGTGCAAAAGGCAGCCATCGCTGCGGCGGCAGCGGGCCTCGTGGGCCTGATCAGTCTGTTCAATAGCCTGGGACGTTTCTTCTGGGCTTCGGTGTCCGACTGGATAGGGCGCAAGAATACCTATTACATATTCTTCACCTTGGGCATACTGCTCTACTGCCTGATGCCGACACTTGGACACATGGGCGCTGCCGGTCTTTTCGTGCTGGTGGTCTGCGTGATCCTGACCATGTATGGCGGCGGTTTTGCGACGGTGCCTGCCTATCTTGCGGATATCTTCGGCACACAGATGGTGGGCGCGATCCACGGCAGGCTGCTCACGGCATGGTCAGTTGCCGGCATCATTGGCCCGGTGCTGATCGCCAACTTGCGCGAAGCGCAACTGAAAGCGGGGGTGCCCAAGAATCTGGTCTATGACCACACCATGTACATACTCGCAGGGCTTTTGGTTGCAGGCTTCGTCTGCAACATGCTGATCAAACCTGTGGATGCAAAGCATTTCATGACCGATGAGGAACTGGCAGAGGAGCAGGCGCTGGCCCATCAGACCAGAGTCACGGCGAAGGATGCGATAACGGCCGCCAAGGGAAGTTTCGGCATCAGGGGGTTGCTTGCCTGGCTTGCCGTCGGCGTGCCGTTTCTGATCGGCGTGTGGATCGCGCTGGACAAGGCCATGGTACTTTTCTCGCATTAGGCCGTGATGCAGCAAGGCGATCACAGCAACTTCTTGAGCTGGTAGAGTTTTTCCAGTGCGTCTTTGGGGCTTAGCTCATCGGGCTGGATGCTGCGCAAAGCGTCGAGAAGCGGATGCTCTTCTGGCTCATCGGAAATCCTTTGGTCGAAAAGATCGCCCTGAGGGCTCATTGCGGCGCTGTTCTGTTCCAGCAGACGCAGCTGTTTCTTGGCAGCCTTGATGACCTCCAGCGGCACGCCTGCCAGGGCTGCGACCTGCAGCCCGTAGCTTTGGCTGGCCGCGCCCTCGTTGACGGAATGCAGAAACACGATGCTGTGTTGATGCTCGATAGCGGAAAGATGCACATTGGCAAGCTTAGGATATTGTTCCGAAAGCCTAGTCAGTTCGAAGTAATGTGTGGCGAACAGTGTATAGCTTCCATTTTTTTCCAGCAGATGGCAGGCGATCGCATGGGCCAATGCCAGACCATCGAAAGTCGATGTGCCGCGTCCGATCTCGTCCACCAGCACTAGGCTTTTGTTTGTGGCGTTGTTGAGGATGTTGGCTGCCTCGGTCATCTCGACCATGAAGGTGGAGCGGCCGCTTGCCAGATCGTCGGATGCGCCGATGCGCGTGAATATTCGGTCGATCTGGCCAAGAATAGCAGTTTTAGCCGGGACGAAACAGCCGACATGGGAGAGCAGTGCGATGATCGCGACCTGACGCATGTAGGTGGACTTGCCGCCCATGTTGGGGCCCGTGATCAGCAGCATGCGGCGCTTGTCATGAAGCTCGGTGTCGTTCGGAGTGAAGCGTTCAACCTGAGCTTCCACGACCGGATGGCGGCCCTCTTCAATGCGTATCGTTTCGTCATCTGAGAACTGCGGCGCGCAGAAATCGAGCGTTGCGGCGCGCTCGCTGAAGGTCGAGAGCACGTCGAGTTCAGCGATGGCTGCTGCGATGCGTTGCAGTTCAGGCACGAAGGGGGAGAGATTTTCGAGCAGCTGGTCGTAGAGAAATTTTTCGCGAGCAAGCGCCCGCTCGTTGGCTGACAGCGCCTTGTCCTCGAAGGCTTTCAGTTCTGGTGTGATATAACGCTCGGCGTTTTTCAGTGTCTGGCGGCGGCGGTAGTCGTCCGGCACATGTACGCTCTGCGCGGCGGAGACCTCAATATAAAAACCATGTACGCGGTTATATTCGACTTTCAGTGTGGTGATGCCGGTGCGTGTTCGTTCGCGGGTCTCAAGCGCCAGCAGAAAATCTCCGCAGTTGTTCTGGATGCCGCGCAGCTCGTCCAGTTCCATATCGAAGCCGTCTGCGATCACTCCGCCTTCGCGCAATATGGAGGAAGGTTCGGAGCGCAGCGATTTTAACAGCATGTCAGAGAGGCTTTCATCTGCCTTCAATGCCTCCGACAGGCTTTGCAAAAGCGGCGAATCGCAATTGGTCAGCGTTTGCAGTTGAGGCAGGTTCAGGAGCGTGTCGCGCAGGCCTGACAGGTCGCGTGGTCTTGCGCTCTTTAAAGCTATGCGCGCGGTGATGCGTTCCACGTCCGCGCAGGATTTGAGGCGCTCGTGTACCGTGTGAAACAAGCCTGAGAGCTTTTCCACCGCGTCCAGCCTGCCGCGCAGTATGTTACGGTCGCGCAGAGGATGGTGCAGGAAGTGCGCAAGTTTTCGGCTGCCCATGTTGGTAGCACAGGTGTCAAGCAACGAGAGCAGCGTGGGGGAAACTTCGCCGCGCAGCGTCTGGGTGATTTCCAGATTGCGGCGCGTTGCAGCATCCATCACGACATGCTGATCTTCGCGATAGACCTGCAGGCTCTGGATGTGGCTCATGGCCTGGCCCTGCGTCAACTTTGCGTAGCTCAGCAATGCGCCGGCAGCCTCGAGACCGACCGTGAAATCGTCGCAGCCGAATCCGGCCAGGTCCAGCGTTGCAAACTGCTGGCATAACAGGCGGCGCGCTATGTCCAGTTCAAAATGCCAAGCGGGAAGCTGCTTCGAAGCTGCGCGGCTGCTGTCTGGCAGGCGGACATTTTCTGCATGCAGTATCTCGGAAGGTTGGAGCCGCTCGAGTTCGGCGGCCAGATGATCCACCGTCGTCTCAGAGACCTGAAACCGCCCGGATGCCAGGTTCAGCCAGGCAAGACCCAGCTTGCTGTTTTGCTGATGCAGGCAAAGCAGAAGACTGTCGCGTTTTTCTTCGAGCAGCGCGGAGTCGGTGAGGGTGCCGGGCGTGACGATGCGCATGACCTTGCGCTCTACCGGTCCTTTGCTGGTTGCAGGGTCGCCTGTCTGCTCGCAGATTGCAACCGATTCTCCAAACTTCACAAGGCGTGCGAGATATTGTTCGGCAGCGTGATAGGGCACGCCTGCCATCTTGATGGGCTGGCCGTTGGAGGTGCCGCGCTGGGTCAGAGTGATGTCCAGCAGTTTTGCCGCGCGCACTGCATCATCGAAAAACAGCTCGTAAAAATCGCCCATCCGGTAGAACAGCAGCGCGTCGGGATGCTCCGCTTTGATGCGCAGATACTGCTGCATCATCGGTGTGTGTTTTTCTGTGTTGGTCATCGCTTCAAGGTTCGTTGTCTTAGGGAATGATCTGCCAGGTGTCAAGGCCGAAGAGGGGGCTGACAAAATGAGGAGGGTCGATCAGCGTCTCATGCGAATACTACGCAACGGACTGAAATTATGCAACGAAGAACGGGCGTCAGCTCCTTCAGACAGCCAGCTCAAAACAGCCCAAATGAACAGGAATAATCCTATGACATTCTTCCGGCATACTGAAAAATTCAGCGCTGACAGAAGTCAAGCTGGTGTTCAGGAAACAGGCTGGTGATTATCTGGCAAGCCTTGGGGCGCTGGGCAATGATGTTGTGACCTTTACGGGTGCGTCAGGTCGAAAGCGGAAGAAGCCAGATGGAGACAGCCATCGTTCACTTATGGCGCGCTTTCCCGGGCTCGTGGGCGGCGTTGAACGCATCGCAAGCGGTCACATCAGACGCAAGCCTCGCCAATATCCTTGTCAAAAGCGAAACTGAAGTGGGCGAAGTCGTCAGTTCACTGAGTCTGTCGCCTATATTAATGACTGCTGAGTAAGTAATGAAAAATACTGTCTAATTAAGCGAAACAACCCTTCTCTTAATCTAACCGTGGCTCTATACCGCGAATGTCCCTGGAAGAAACCACGGCCAAGAGCTTATTTTCAGCGTCGAGGATAGGAATGGCACGAAAGTCATAGCGGGTAAACATCGCCACTGCATCGTTCAAGGTATCCTCAGGGTTTAAGCTAATGATATTTTCGACCATTATTTCTTTCAGCAATTGCTCTGGTTCAGCTGCTAACAGTTCTCGAAAATCGACAATCCCCTTCAGAGTATCCAGTTTGTCGGTGACATAGACATACATAATTACATCCATGTTTCGCGCGATTTGTCTAAAGTCTGTTAAGACTTCATCGACCTTCGTTGATGCTGGCATTTTTATGAATTTCTGAGTGGAAAACAAAAGAATATTTTCATCATGATGGTCAATGATGTTCTGTATTTTTATAGCGCTGTCCTTATTAATCATTTTTAGCAACTCGTCAGCTTCTGCAGAAGGTAATGCAGCCAGAATGACTGCAGCCTGAGCAGGGCTTCTGGCTTCGATCAGTTGGGCTGCCTGTCGCTTTTCCATCGAACGAATAAGCTCACGTTGAACCCGCGGCTCCACCTCTTCCAGTGTTTCAGATGCTTGTTCCGGTTCCAGTTCTTTGAAAACTGCTATCCGTTGATCGCCATCCAATTCTTCCAGAATATCCGCCAAATCGACTGGATGGATATCGCTGATGTTCTCTTTGAGTACATTAAGTTTGACGTGTCCCTTGAAGGTGTCGATACGTTCTGGCAGTTGCTGGACATACATCCAGGAAATCATTGCATCTTCTTTTCTTTGTCTGGATAACCAACCGGCCAGGCTCTTTAGCCCCATGCGACGAAGCAGGCGTCGTCTGCTTATGTCGACTTCGCTCACATATAACTTGTCACCCTGAAAATTGAGGCTGATATCATAGATAACTTCAACTTCATGACCATCCATATCAAGAATTTTCTTGTCGAGGATGTGTGAACGAAGCAGTATCGCCCCCTCGGCAGGCAAACGCTCATATTCAACCGGATCAATCACGTCAAATACGATTTCCGTGTTTGAAATCAGAGTCAGTTTATCCAGTGGCAACAATAATGATGGATAGCCAAACGAACGGCTGACGACGAAATGAGTAACCTCGGGAAATTTTCCCGTTTCAACGATTACCATGTCGCTCAAACTGCCAATCTTTTGGCTTATCAGATAGACCTTGCGGCCGATAATCTCACTGAGAAAAAATTTACGTTCCAGTATGGTGATCATGGGTTATCTCTCACTTCAGCATTAACAAAAACTTGTAAAGGATCAGGCTGACCAGTACAAAAAGATAAATTCGCAGAGATAACAGCGATATCTTGACGGCTCGCGACATTTCGATGTGCGGCTTACTGTAGCGCTGATTGATTTCCCGAATTTTTGCAGTAAAGTGGCGAAGGGTTGATAACATGTCTTTCTCTCCGATCAATGGAATATATTAGGGAACATCACGCTGATACCGTACAGCGTCGACAAAATCACGATAGAGATAACAATAAAACCCGAGATCAAATTTTGACTGGTGGTGTTGCAGTACTCCCCCATGTGCTTTTTGTCATTCAACAGCAAAATCAGGAACACCAGTGCGGCCGGCAGCAGGGTGACAGCCACCACCTGAACAAACAAGGTGATCATCACCAGCGGGGCACCCGGAATCAGCACTACCAGGCCGGAGGTGGCCAAAGCAAAAAAGTAGATGAAATAGAACCAGGGGGCTTCCTTGATTTTTGTATTCAATGTGTGCGCCCAGCCAAATATTTCGCCAAAGGCCCATGAACTTGCAAGCGAGATACAAATCGCTCCGAGCAGGCCGGCATCAAAAAGGCCAATAGCCATGAAGGCACCCACATAGTGATTGGTGTGCATCAGTTGTTCGGCAGCCTGTGATGCGTCATCGATATTGACGCCTTTCAAGACGGTGCCCGTTACAATAACAATAAAGATCGCCACTACAACCGTTAAAACAGCACCTAACAGGGTATCGAACTTTCCCCAGGGAATATCCTTTTCCTGCATCCCTTTATCGACTACCGCGCTTTGCTGGAAGAACAGCATCCAGGGGGCAATGGTGGTGCCGATATTGGCCATCAGTATGAAAAACAGCTCTCCGTTGAAGCCGCCCGGAAAGTTTGGTATCAAACCGTTGCCGATGATGTCAGAAACTGACGGGTTCACCATGAACGCGCCTGGAATATAAATGAGGTTTAATGCGCAGAACATCATGGTTATTTTTTCCCATGTCCAGTAACGACCATTCAACATGATCATTCCCATCAAGGCTACGACGCTAAGAACCGTCAACCAGGGGGGTACGCCGAAGATGTGCAACGCAGAAGTCATACCGACGAACTCGGTGACTAGAGTCAACCAGTCCAGAATCATCAGATCGATCAGTGAAAACCAGCCCCAGAACGCACCGAAACCGTGGAAAATTGCTTCGGCATGTCCGCGCTTGGTGACCACACCCAATCGCACTGTCATTTCCTGCACGTAGTAGGCGACAGGAATCAGGATTAACAGGAACCAGATCAGGTTGTAGCCATACTTTGCGCCGGTAGCCGCATAAGTAGTGATACCTCCGGCATCATTGTCGGCGATCATCACCACGAGGCCCGGGCCGGCGATGACCAGGTAGAGTTGGACGGCCTTCGAGTATTTTCGAAATTTGTAATAGAGTTTGGAGAAAATATTCATCTTTTAATACCGGCTGGTTAGTGAGCGATATGCTTTGCTTGAATCATAAACATTCATATATACAGTTGCTTTGGCATGGAGTTAAAACTCCTTGTGCAGGCGTGCCCCGAAAAACGAGATGGGCCCCCGGTCCCTGTTGTAGGCCGGATTGACGACATACTGGTAGTCCAAGGTCAGGAACAGATGATCGAGTCCGGATATGGCATGGGAATAATAGCTTTCCATGATCTTCTCAAAGCCGTAATGCGGCAGCTTTCCGTCGCCTATCAGGATGCCCATGCCGCCTGCGGCAAAATAATTGCGCGCGGCACTGGACAGGCCGTTGGCAACGACCGCAATGCCCGCTGTGTCGTCATTTTGTCCCCATCGGTTGCCTTTGAGCGACAGGCCCGTTGCGACAGACCGGTTGATTTCGGTAAAGTCGTAGGCTTCGTTGCTGCCCTGGTTCGCGCTGGCGCGTGCAAATGCGCCAAGGTCGGAAGCGATCTCCTGCTCCAGGTTCAGGGCAAATCCGGAGTTCGAGCTGCCGCGCCGGACAAGCGAAGTGTCGGGCGTGCTGTTGGTTTGCAAAGCCAGCTGCAAGGCAGCGTTGTAACTGCCCATTTTTCCCTGATTGACGAAACCCAGCAGTTTCAATTTGCCGGGATGCCCGGCCAGTTGGTGTCGCTCCTCCAGTTCACCCACCCATTCGTGCTGTGCAAATGTATGATCCAGCACCGTGGTATTGGGGATGGTCGAAAGATCGAAGAATCCGCCGCGCACTGTCCACCGCGACACTGTCCATTCGACGGAGGCGCCCTTGGTATAGCCCCATGCGTCAGCTGCATAGTCGAATGCGCCCGAATCCACGATGGCCCAGTTGAAAAAATCGGAACGCGGATCATGCGCGTAGGCATTGGTGTCGAAGATGTCCACCACGGAAAATTTGCCTATTGTCAGTATCACATTGTCGGCAGTCTGGGTACGGGCCACCTGGTTGGCGGCAGCCGGGATGCTCTGTTCTTCCCCGCCCAGGTTGAAGACCTGCCGGTAAAATACGCGCGGCAGGCGCAGGTAGGGGGTATTAGCACCCACCTTGTAGGCTTCCCCGCTCGGGAAGCCTGCGACCCCCAGCGTGTTGCTGAGGCCAAATCCCTGATCGATTTCCGGATTGATCCAAATCTCCCCGCTGCCAAGACGGATGCCGGAAAAAAGCGTGATGTCCGTGGTCTCGGCGTTATTGTTGTTGGCCTTTAGACTGTTCTGTCCCTGGTAGGGCGAATTGAAGCCGGAGTGGGACTGATAGACGAAGGTCGACTGGCCATATGTTTCCCATGTTTCTGGCGCAATGGCTGCAGCAGTTAAAACTTGAGCACCCGGCGGATCTTCGATTGCACCATTGTTGCTGTTCGAAGATGCTGCGTCTTGTTTAGCTGATGATTCAGCCATTGCAATATGGGAAAAGCAGAAATAAGACCCGGATAGCAAAACAGCTATGATCTGACGCATCATAACACCTTGGTAATATCCAGCTTGATTAGGCATGGCCCTGCACAGCTTTGAAATTAACAGCCTTGGATAATATTTCGTAAAGATTGCGACAACATTACCATCTGTTTTCAAAAAGTGGGCAAGGCGGCTTACTGCTTCAAGCAAGCATGGCCGCAGTGCAGACAGGTTTTCTGGTGACTTCGGATTGACAGACGCGTTGATAGGATGGTCGCGACGAAACACGGCCATATCTTTATTCAACACATTTTTAGCAAGTTGAAGAGTCCCGCTTGACAGTGCTGCGGCCTGAAATGCTTCTACTTTTCTTGCCACGCCCCAGACGTAGACAAGGTGGCCCTCTTGATTTTTAATCCAACGATTGAACAGCATGATACGCCTCCACAAAGCTGTGAAATTTAGCTTGAGGGCGGAAACGGATTCGTATAGGAAACGTTCATCGCCCAGATGGCGGCGCGAACTATATGGTGAACGCGCTGCCCCGTTTTTGAATCAACGGGACAGCGGCATGAGGCTAACTCAGGGCGTACTCGTCGATTCAGCTTTTAGATCGACTGCAAGGTTCCATGGTTAGCTCCTGAAAATGAGAAGGCCGCATTGTATAGATCTGGGTTGGCTGTGGCAAGTGGAATTATAAAAAATATTCTATATTTTTTACGATTTAATCTTTAATATAATGAATTAATTCGTAAAAATATATATCCTATCCAGGTGGATGTGATATATCATGCGCAGACCATGACAGAACACACCGCACATCCCGACATAATCAAACGGCTCAAACGGGCACAAGGCCACCTTAGTAGCATACTCACAATGCTAAAGGAGGAGCGAGGTTGTCTGGAAATTGCGCAACAATTACAAGCTGTCGAAAAAGCAATCTGCAATGCCAAGAAAAACTTGGTGCATGATCACATCGACCACTGTCTCGACCAGTCTGTTCGGAAAGGTGCTGGCAGCGTGGATAACACCATTCGTGAGTTCAAGGAAATCACCAAATACCTTTAGGAATTTTGCTCAAGCAGAACAGTTCATATTCAACGGGTTCATCATGAATGATTTATACGATGCACCATTTGGGACGACTGACCATGACCCCATCTTGTGGGGAGAAGATCACGACAAGAATGAGCGTAAGGGATGGGGTGTAATTGCTCTTTGTAGTGCGATGATGGCTATAGAGATTATTGTCGGCCATCTGATCGGTTAGCTGGCATTGGCAACCAGATGGCTTGCATATATCCACCCATGCTGGCGCGGTGTTGATTGCGGCACTTGCCCTATACCTGTGCCAGAAAGCATGCCAATGATCCACGCTTCGATTTTGGAACCGGCAAACTGGGCGACCTCGCAGGGTTTTTTATCGCGGCCTTGAAATCATTGCCCGAAAAAGTCTTTGACCTTGTTCATCCAGGATTTGGCACGTGGATTGTGATGAGCGCTGTTCTGTTCGTTGATGCTCTCGAATTCGCGCAGCAGTTCCTTCTGACGGTCGGTCAGATTGACCGGCGTTTCCACAATTACATGGCAGTGCAGATCACCGTGCGATGAACTCCTCACGCCCTTGATGCCCTTGCCGCGCAGACGGAAGACCTTGCCGCTTTGCGTCTCGGCAGGAATCTTGATATGCGCCTTGCCATCCAGCGTCGGGATTTCGATTTCGCCGCCCAGTGCCGCAGTGCTGAAGCTGATCGGCATTTCGCAGTGCAAATCGTTATGGTCGCGCTGGAACACCGCATGCGCCTTGACGTGGATCACCACATACAAATCACCGGATGGCCCGCCATTGACCCCGTGTTCTCCCTCGCCCGACAAGCGGATGCGATCGTCGTTGTCCACGCCAGGTGGAATTTTCACCGCCAGCGTCTTGTGCTGCTTGATGCGGCCGCTGCCGTTGCAGGACTTGCAAGGCGAAGAGATCATCTTGCCGCTGCCGTGGCAGCGTGGGCAGGTCTGCTGGATGGAGAAGAATCCCTGTTGCATGCGCACTTGGCCGTGCCCGCCGCAGGTTGTGCAAGTGACAGGCGTGGTGCCGGGTTTTGCACCCGAACCGTGGCAGGTTTCGCATTCTTCCATGGTCGGCACGCGTATCTGTGTCTCGGTGCCGCGCGCTGCCTGTTCCAGCGTGATCTCGAGGTTGTAGCGCAGATCAGCGCCGCGTTGCACATTGTTGCGTCCGCCACCACTTCCGCGTCCGCCACCGAAGATGTCGCCGAAGATATCGGAAAAATCGAATCCCTGTGCGCCGGCGCCCGCGCCAAACGGACTTCCTCCACCCATGCCGCCAGCTTCAAAGGCTGCGTGACCATACTGGTCATATGCCGCGCGCTTCTGGCCATCGGACAGAGTCTCGTAAGCTTCCTTGGCTTCCTTGAAGTGTTCTTCAGCCTTCGGGTTGTCCGGATTGCGGTCGGGATGATGCTTCATCGCAAGCTTGCGATAAGCCTTCTTGATCTCGTCTTCCGAGGCATCACGATTGATGCCCAGCACTTCGTAGTAGTCTTTTTTGCTCATAACTGATAATGGATCGAGGAGCGAGGATTGAGTCGCCTTGTGGCGAGCTCGTTCCATGCTCCTCTATCTTTGCTCCTGACTGATCTCGTTGTGTCGTAGAAACGGGGGATTAAGGCAGGCATTACTCAATCCTCAATCTCCAATCCTCGTTTCTTACTTCTGGTCCTTCACTTCGGTAAACTCGGCATCCACCACGTCGCCTTCTTCCTTGGAAGCCTCATGCGATGCTTCAGGACCCTGTGCCTTGGCCTGCTCGGCAGCGTACATCTTCTCGCCCAGCTTCTGCGCGGCTGTTGCCAATGCTTCCGACTTGGCTTCGATGGCGTCCCTGTCGTCGCCCTTGACCACTTCCTCTGCTTCCTTGAGTGCAGCTTCGATCGCGGATTTCTCGTCGGCTGCCAGTTGGTCGCCGTATTCCTTGAGCGATTTGTTGGTCGAGTGGATCAGCGCATCCAACTGGTTGCGTGCGGTCACGAGTTCCAATGCCTTCTTGTCGTCCTCTGCATGCGCCTCGGCATCGCGAACCATGCTTTCGATCTCGGCTTCGGAAAGTCCGGAACTGGCCTTGATCGTGATGTTCGCTTCCTTGTTAGTAGCCTTGTCCTTCGCAGACACATGCAGAATGCCGTTCGCATCGATGTTGAAGGTCACCTCGATCTGCGGCATGCCGCGGGGTGCTGGCGGAATATCCGATAAATTGAATTGGCCCAGGCTCTTGTTGCCCGAAGAGACTTCGCGTTCGCCTTGCAGCACATGGATGGTCACCGCAGACTGGTTGTCATCTGCCGTGGAGAACACCTGTGATGCCTTGGTCGGTATCGTGGTGTTCTTTTTGATGAGCTTGGTCATCACGCCGCCCATGGTTTCGATGCCCAGCGACAAAGGGGTCACGTCGAGCAGCAGCACATCTTTCACTTCGCCCTGCAGTACACCGCCCTGGATGGCGGCACCCACAGCCACAGCTTCATCCGGGTTCACGTCCTTGCGGGGTTCGCGACCGAAGAACTCCTTGACCTTTTCCTGAACCATGGGCATGCGGGTCTGACCGCCGACCAGAATTACGTCAGCGATGTCGGAGATGGAGATGCCGGCGTCCTTCATAGCGATTTTGCATGGCTCAATGGTGCGCGCAATCAGATCATCCACCAGACTTTCCAGTTTGGCGCGGGTGATCTTTACGGCCAGATGCTTGGGGCCTGTGGCATCCGCCGTGATGTAAGGCAAATTGACTTCAGTCTGTTGCGCGCTTGACAGCTCGATCTTGGCTTTTTCTGCCGCATCCTTCAGGCGTTGCAATGCCAGCATGTCCTTTTTGAGATCGATGCCGGATTCCTTCTTGAATTCTTCGACCAGATACTCGATTACGCGCATGTCGAAATCTTCACCGCCCAGGAACGTGTCGCCGTTGGTGGACATGACCTCGAACTGATGCTCGCCTTCGATTTCGGCGATGTCGATGATGGAGATATCGAATGTGCCGCCACCCAGGTCATACACCGCAATTTTGCGATCGCCTTCCTGCTTGTCAAGGCCAAAGGCAAGAGCCGCTGCAGTCGGTTCGTTGATGATGCGCTTGACGTCCAGACCCGCGATGCGGCCGGCATCCTTGGTGGCTTGGCGCTGCGCATCGTTGAAATAGGCAGGCACGGTGATGACCGCCTCTGAGACGGACTCGCCCAGATAATCCTCGGCAGTCTTCTTCATTTTCATCAATATTTGTGCGGAAATTTCGGGTGCGGAGAATTCCTTGTCGCGCACCTTGATCCATGCGTCGCCATTCTTGGCTTTGACGATAGAGAAGGGCACCATGTCGATGTCTTTCTGCACCATTTTTTCGTCGAAACGGCGGCCGATCAGGCGCTTGACGCCATACAGCGTGTTCTTGGGGTTGGTCACGGCCTGGCGTTTGGCTGCTGCACCGACCAGGATTTCGCCATCTTCCATGTAGGCGATGATCGAAGGCGTGGTGCGGGCTCCCTCTGCGTTTTCGATGACCTTGGTCTTGCCGTTTTCCATGACCGCGACGCAAGAGTTGGTTGTGCCAAGATCAATACCGATAATTTTTCCCATGATGCCGATTCCTTTCAAAAGTTGAATTGTTCCGATGCCGCAGAAATTGGGGATAGATGCCTCATATTTCAAGTGCGAGCAATGAAATTAGTCACTAGTCGTTTAGTGGCTAGTGAATAGCGCATTGAATTATTTTCCTTTGGAGACCAGCACGAGTGCAGGTCGCAGCACGCGGTCGTTCAGTGCATAGCCTTTCTGCATCACGCTCACGACTGTGTTGGCTGGCAGGTCGCTTTCTATCATACTGATCGCCTGGTGTTTGTGCGGATCGAGCTTTTCACCAACCGGATTGATCTCGGCAATGTTGAATTTTTCAAACACGCTGGAAAGTTGTTTGAGGGTCAGTTCCATGCCGCTCTTGAAGCTTTCAACGGTTGCAGTCTCAACGGCAAGTCCAGCTTCCAGGCTGTCCTTTACCGCGAGCACTTCATTGGAGAAACGCTCAACCGCAAATTTTTGCGCCTTGGAGACGTCTTCAGCCGCGCGGCGGCGTATATTTTCGCTTTCCGCCTTCGCATACATCCAAGCGTCATAGTGTTCCTGAGCTTTGCGCTCGGCTGCCTGCAGCAACTCTTCAGGGCTGGGCATCACTTCGCCCGTGGTGGCTTCAGCGGAATTGTCTTGGTTCTGTTCCATATCGTTCTCCAGAATTCGTGTTTGCAACAAATTGGGACGTATTTTCAATTTTCAAGAGGCGTGGTCAATTATGTTGGTTGCTTTAGCAATAGAATGGCAGGAGTGCATTAGAATGCGCGCCGTGTCTGTCCATTCATCGCATCAAGTGGCCCAAACCAAAAATTACTATTGGCGCATCGCCGGATTCTATTTTTTCTACTACGCCTTCATCGGCATGTTCGCGCCCTACTGGAGCCTGTATCTCAAGTCGATACACTTCAATGCGGTCGAGATCGGCATGCTGATGTCCGTACAGCCTGTGATGCGCATGCTGGCGCCCAATCTGTGGGGCTGGCTTGCCGATCACACGGGAAGACGGCGGCTGGTGGTGCAGATTGCAGCCACCCTGAGCGCATTGTTTTATTTGGGGGTGTTTGTGACCATCAGTTTCTGGGGGATGTTGCTGGTGCTTGGGTTGATGAGTTTTTTCTGGAGTGCTTCCATGCCGCTGGTCGAGGCCACCACGCTGAGTTACCTTGGACCGGATGCTGCCCGTTATGGTCGGATACGTTCATGGGGATCGATCGGTTTCATCGTATCGGTGGTGGGTTTGGGCTATGCCTTTGATCATATGTCCATTGCTTGGTTGCTTTGGGCGGGGCTGACCTGCGAGCTGGGGATACTGGTTTTTTCAAGCCAGATGCCTACAACGGCTGTGCTTGCGCATCACACCGACCATCAGCCCA
Organism: Pseudomonadota bacterium; assembly: GCA_021787435.1. Lineage (GTDB taxonomy): Bacteria > Pseudomonadota > Gammaproteobacteria > Burkholderiales > Gallionellaceae > Gallionella. The sequence goes on from JAJYLY010000004.1 coordinate 91,600, forward strand.
TCAGGCAACTGGTATTGCAGCCGCGTGTGCTGGTGCTGTTCGGCGCTTGCTTTCTAATGTCGGCGGCGCATGGTCCTTACTACACTTTCTTTTCCATCTACCTGGTAGAGCACGGTTATGCAAAAAGTTCGGTGGGGGAGTTGTGGGCACTGGGCGTGATCTGTGAGATTGCAATGTTTTTTCTAATGCCGAAGATTGCGCATCGTTATGGCTACCAGCGCATATTGGTTGCCAGTTTTGCTTTGGCCGTGCTGCGCTTCTTGCTGATAGGTTGGGGTGTGGATTTCCTGGCACTGTTGCTCATCGCACAGGTGCTGCATGCGGCGACCTTCGGAGCCTATCACGCGTCCTCGATGGGGCTTGTGCATGGACTGTTCAAAGGGCGCCATCAGTCCAGAGGCCAGGCTATGTTTGGTAGCATCACCTATGGTGCGGGAGGAATGTTCGGCGGTCTGCTCAGCGGACCGATCTGGCAGCATTATGGCGCAAGCCTGCTTTATACATTCAGCGCGCTGATGGCGCTGTCAGGATGGCTGCTGCTTGTACTGAAAAAAGACGTATAGCCGCCACGGATTTATTGGTGATAATATAGACAATGTATAGTCGCAACGTACAACAGGAGAAAGCAAATGCTGAACAAATCATTATTGATAGGACTGGCAGGCGGTGCTGTCGCAGCCACTGCGATAGGGGGAATTGCAAGCTACGAGGTGTCGCATCACAAAGCCGCTCATGCCGATTATGCTGAGGTCGTCAGTGTGCAGCAGATTTTCAAGGATGTCAGAGTAGCGCACAAGGTATGCGGAGAGCAGCCTGTTACCCGCGAGGCGCCGGTACGCGATCAGAACCGCATTGCAGGGACGGCGATCGGTGCGGTGCTGGGCGGCATCCTGGGTGATCAGGTAGGCCGCGGCAATGGCAGTACCGTTGCGGCCATCGCAGGCGCTGCGGCCGGCGGCTATGCGGGCAATACCGTGCAGAAAAACATGCAACAGTCCGATCGCCAGACGGTGATGGAAGAGCGTTGCAGGATGGAATATGCCAATGAAAAGCAGTTGCTGGGTTACAACGTGACTTACCATCTGGACGGCAAGGAGCATGTCGTGCGCATGGATCACGACCCCGGTCCGCGCATACCGATGAAAGACGGTCATCTGGTATTGAACGAAAAGTCTCCTCGCAATCCTTCCTGAGTTAAGTCTTCCCGGCTGCTAAATTGTGACGATTGTGTCATAATGCCACGCTCTCAAAGTAGGGTATCTGCTAGGCTAAGACTATGGGCGAACAAACGCTTTACGACAAACTCTGGAATTCACATCTGGTGCGGCAGGATGAGGATGGCACCGCGCTGATCTACATCGACCGCCAGTTGGTTCACGAAGTGACCAGCCCGCAGGCTTTCGAAGGCCTGCGGCTGGCCGGACGCAGGCCCTGGCGCACGGCGTCGATGCTGGCCGTGCCTGATCACAATGTGCCGACAACCCATCGCTCTGCAGGCATTGCCGACCCGATCTCGCGCATACAGGTCGAGACGCTGGATGCCAACTGTGTCGAATTCGGTGTTACCGAATTCAAGATGAACGACATACGCCAGGGCATCGTGCATGTGATCGGTCCCGAACAGGGCGCGACCTTGCCTGGCATGACCGTGGTGTGCGGCGATTCCCACACCAGTACGCATGGCGCATTCGCGGCGCTGGCTCATGGCATAGGCACCTCGGAAGTCGAGCATGTGATGGCGACGCAATGCTTGGTGGCAAAAAAGTCGCGTGCAATGGAAGTGCGTATAGAGGGAGAGCTCGCGCATGGCGTGACGGCCAAGGACATTGCACTGGCCGTGATCGGCAAGATAGGTACCGCAGGCGGCACTGGCTATGCGATCGAGTTCACCGGCAGTGCCGTGCGTGCGCTTTCCATGGAGGCGCGCATGACTCTTTGCAACATGGCGATCGAGGCGGGTGCGCGCGCAGGTATGGTTGCTGCGGATGAAACCACCTTTGCCTACCTTAAGGGACGTCCGTTTGCGCCGCAGGGGGAAATGTGGGACAGGGCCGTGGAGCAGTGGCGCAACCTGAAGAGCGATCAGGGTGCGGTGTTCGACGCTGTCGTTGTGCTGGATGCTGCAAGCATACGCCCGCAGGTCACTTGGGGAACTTCACCGGAAATGGTGGTGGCGATCGACGGCTTTGTGCCGGATCCTGCTTTGATGAGTGCAGACAAGCGCGAGGGGGTCGAACGCGCGCTGGCCTATATGGGCCTGAAGGCGAATACGCCCATCACCGAGATCGCAATCGACAAGGTGTTCATCGGTTCATGCACCAACGCGCGCATCGAAGACATGCGCGCGGCGGCGGCTGTTGCGCGTGGCAAGAAGATTGCGCCAAATGTGAAGCAGGCTCTGGTCGTGCCTGGCTCGGGGCTTGTAAAGCGTCAGGCCGAGCAAGAAGGGCTGGATAGGATATTCATGGATGCGGGTTTTGAATGGCGTGATCCTGGCTGTTCGATGTGCCTTGCGATGAATGATGACAAGCTTTCCGCTGGCGAGCGCTGTGCGTCGACCTCCAATCGCAATTTCGAGGGGCGTCAGGGGCAGGGTGGACGCACACATCTGGTCAGTCCTGAAATGGCTGCAGCCGCAGCCATCGCAGGACACTTTGTCGATGTGAGCAAATTGTGAAGGAAAAAATCATGAAGAATATTTTGATTTTACTGGCGACACTGTTGGTCTGCGCACCTGTATTTGCCGATGAAAGCATACCCGCGAAGGTGGGCGATGCGGTCAAGAGAGGCGGCGAGGCGGCGGGGCACGGCATCGAGAAGGCGGCCGACGCGACAGGTCATGGCATCCAGAAGGGCGGAGAGGCTACCGTCAAGGGATTGGAGACGGCGGGTCACTGGGTGGAAAAAAAGCTGCATGCGGCCGATGGAAATGCGAAGGATGCCGAGTCAAAATGAAAAAATTCATCAAGCTGGATGCGCTGGTCGTTCCTCTTGACCGCAGCAATGTGGACACGGATGCGATCATTCCGAAACAGTTCTTGAAATCCATCAAGCGCTCGGGATTTGGCCCCAATGCGTTCGATGAGTGGCGCTATCTGGATCACGGCGAACCGGATATGGATAATTCCAAGCGGCCCTTGAATCCTAATTTCGTATTGAACCAGGCACGTTATCAGGGTGCGCAGATTCTCCTAGCGCGGGAAAATTTCGGTTGCGGCAGCTCGCGCGAGCACGCGCCGTGGGCGCTCGAGGATTATGGTTTTCGCGCGATCATCGCGCCCAGTTTTGCCGATATATTCTTCAATAACTGTTTCAAGAACGGCCTGTTGCCAATTAAATTGGATGCGGAAAAAGTAGATGCACTGTTTCGTGCAGTCGAGGCGCACGAGGGTTACAGGCTTGCAATTGATCTTGAAAAGCAGGCGATTACCACACCCGATGGCCAGGTATATCCCTTTGCAATCGATGCATTTCGCAAGCATTGCCTGCTGAATGGGCTGGATGACATAGGCTTGACCCTGCAGCATGTGGATGAGATCGCTGCATTTGAAAAGCGGCATCTGGCTGCGCAGCCTTGGTTGTGAAATAGTAAAAGTGGTGAATGGTAAGTAGTGTCTGGTTTTTCACGCATAACTCATTGCTACCCACTTTCTAGTCTTTAAGGATTTTAGGATATTGAGAAATGAAAATAGCAATACTGCCGGGTGACGGCATAGGCCCCGAGATTGTCGCGCAGGCCGCAAAGGTGTTGGAAGTATTGAGGCGCGACGGTCTGAAGATAGAGATGGAATACGGGCATATCGGCGGTGCGGGATATGATGCGGCAGGGGATCCTTTTCCCAAGGAGACAGAAGAGCTGGCTAGGACATGCGATGCGGTGTTGTTGGGTGCGGTGGGCGGTTATCAATATGACAATCTGCCGCGCCCGATGAGGCCGGAACAGGGTTTGCTGCGGATACGTAAAGGGCTGGGTCTGTTTGCCAATTTGCGTCCTGCCCTTGTGTATCCAGAACTTGTGAACTCATCTACTCTGAAGCCTGAGCTGGTATCGGGACTTGACATCATGATTCTGAGAGAGCTCACCGGCGACATCTATTTCGGCCAGCCGCGCGGCATCAAAACACTTGAAAACGGAGAGCGGCAGGGCTTTGACACCATGCACTATTCCGAGTCCGAGATCAGGCGCGTGGCCCATGTCGGATTCAAGAGCGCGATGAAGCGCAGCAAGAAACTCTGTTCGGTGGACAAGGCCAACGTGCTGGACACCAGCATGCTCTGGCGCGAGATTGTGACCGATGTGGCGCGCGAATATTCAGAAGTGGAACTGTCTCACATGTATGTGGACAACGCGGCGATGCAGTTGGTGCGCGCACCCAAACAGTTTGACGTGATTTTGACCGGGAATATGTTTGGTGATATTTTGTCCGACGAAGCTTCGATGCTGACGGGCTCGATCGGCATGTTGCCTTCCGCATCGTTGGATGAAAACAACAAGGGCTTGTACGAACCCTGCCATGGCTCTGCGCCGGATATTGCGGGGCAGGATGTCGCCAATCCGTTGGCGACGATTCTGTCTGTTGCGATGATGATGCGCTATACCTTTTCTAGCGAGACTGCCGCGCAACGTATCGAAGCCGCTGTGCGTTCCGTGTTGCGGCAAGGGTTGCGTACGGCTGACATTTTTGAGACAGGCATGCAGAAGACAGGCTGCGCCGCGATGGGTGATGCTGTTGTCGCTGCACTCTAAGCTAGTAACTTGTGGTTGGTAGCAGGTTGGGCTGCTGGCTTCGAGCCACAAGCTGTATTTATTTTGAGTTTAAGGAATAAGGAAACATGGGCAAGCAATACGATGTGTGCATATTAGGCGCAACAGGTGCAGTTGGCGAAGCGATGCTGGCGATTCTTGAGGAGCGCAAGTTTCCGGTTCGAAATCTTTACCTTTTGGCTTCCAGTCGTTCAGCTGGCAGCAAGATTTCGTTCTCCGGCAAAGAGCTCACTGTGCTGGATGTGGAAGGCTTTGATTTTTCCAAGACGCAGATCGGTCTGTTTTCGGCAGGCGGCAGTGTGTCCGAAAAGTATGCGCCGATTGCAGCCCGTGCAGGCTGTGTGGTGATCGACAATACCGCGCATTTTCGATACGACCGGGATATCCCTCTGGTAGTGCCTGAAGTGAACCCCCATGCCATCGCGCAATACAAGAATCGCGGCATTATCGCCAATCCGAACTGTTCGACCATACAGATGCTGGTAGCCTTGAAGCCCATCCGCGATGCGGTGGGCATTGCGCGAATTAATGTGGCAACGTATCAGGCAGTGTCCGGAACGGGCAAAGAAGCGATCGATGAGCTGACAGAACAAACTCGCGCGCTGTTCAACTCGCAGGAGGCGAAAGTGGAAGTCTATCCGAAACGCATCGCGTTTAACGTGTTGCCTCAGATCGACGTTTTCATGGAAAACGGTTATACGAAAGAAGAGATGAAGATGGTCTGGGAAACCCAGAAAATCATGGAAGACGACACGATACTGGTAAACCCGACTGCGGTGCGGGTGCCGGTGTATTACGGGCACTCGGAAGCCGTGCACATAGAAACTAAGAAGAAGATCACGGCCGTCGAGGCGCGCGCCTTGCTGGCAAAAGCGCCGGGTGTGGAAGTGATCGATGAACGCGTGCCCGGAGGATGGCCGACGGCTATCGAGGCCGCGGGCAAGGATGCGACTTATGTTGGGCGCATACGCGAGGATGTATCGCATCCCCTGGGTCTGGACATGTGGGTCGTGAGCGACAATGTGCGCAAGGGTGCTGCTTTGAACAGCATACAGATTGCAGAAATTCTGATTGCCGAATATCTGAATTAGTTGCCATTTGTCTGGATTATGCCTTTTTGTCTGGTGGACTGGCTTGATTTTGCAGGCTTCTTGATGTTACTTTTGTCGTTCAATAAATAAAGCGAGGCAAGTACTGTGCGAAAAACATTGGTGAAACGACCCGATTTACCAAAAGCTGCACCTGACCACTCAAAATTTGAGATGGACAATCAATTCACGAGTTTTCCTGCAAACATGCCACACAAGTTGCTGCAAATAGTTGGAGTCACTGCTGGTCTTACGCTTAGCGCCTGGGGATATGCCGCCGGATTGGGTGGCATCAATGTGGAAACAAGCCTGGGGCAACCGCTCAAGGCAGAGATCGAGCTCACCGATGTGACCAAATCGGACAAGCAGGGTCTAGTTGCTCGGCTTGCTTCACCTGAAAACTATAAGAATGCCGGCCTGGATTATCCCTATGGCATCAAATATAACTTCAAGATTGAATATCGCGCCGATGGACAGGCTTATATCAGGCTTTCCAGCAGCCAGGCGATCAACGATCCTTTCGTCAGCCTGCTAGTCGAGCTTACATGGGCATCGGGCAAGCTGGTGCGTGAATATACCTTCCTGCTTGACCCGCCGGGATATGTCCCCGAGCAACCCAAGGAAGCGCAGGTGCAGCCCGTGGCACCAGTGGCACCAGCCGTGAAGACGGAGAAGCTCGAAGCGCCAAGTGCTCCAGCTCCGGCTGAAAAACCCGTGATGCCACAAGCAAAGCCGGCACCAAGATATGCTGCGCCAGTTAAACAGATCGAGTCCCGGTCAGGCAACGCGATCATCGTTAAAAGCGGTGATACGCTGGACAGGATAGCGTCCCGCGTCAAGCCGCAGGAGGTGAGTCTCGAACGTATGCTGGTGGCTCTTTACCGCGCCAATACCGATCAGTTTGACGGTAAAAACATGAACCGGATCCGGACAGGGAAAATCCTGAATGTTCCGGACAGAAATTCGCTTGCAAACCTGTCTCAGGCCGAAGCCGTCCAGGAAATTCATGCTCAGGCGGAAGATTGGAATGCATATCGCCAGAAGCTTGCAGGCGCTGCATCGGCAAGCCGGCATGAGGGTGGCGGCCAGGTCGTCAAAGGCAAGATCACGAGCGCCGACAAGGCGCCCGTAGCCAGCGAATCCGCCAAGGAAGTCCTGCGTCTGTCCAAGGGTGAGGCGCCAGGCGACAAGTCGGAAGCGGCAGGAAAATCCAAATCGGCGCAGAAAAATGCTGCCGCAGAAGAAGAAATTGCAAAAGCCAAGGCGGTTGAAGATGAAAAGGCGCGCGCAGCGCTGTTGGAAAAAAATCTTCAGGACATGAAGCGTCTGGCAGAACTCAAGTCTGAGGCCGCTGCGGCGGCAAGCAAACTCGCAGCAGTAAGTAGCGTAGCGCCTGCGAGTGCCATACAGCCGGCAAGCGCGGTTACACCGGCAAGCGCGGTTACACCGGCAAGCGCGGTTACACCGGCAAGCGCGGTTACACCGGCAAGCGCGGTTACACCGGCAAGCGCGGTTACACCGGCAAGCGCGGTTACACCGGCAAGCGCGGTTACATCTGCAAGTGCAGTCAAACCAGCCAAACCGGTCAAAACGGTCAAACCGGCAGTCGTAGAAGAGCCATCGCTGATGGATCAGCTTTTGGCTTCTCCTCTTTACATGGGCATAGGGGCTGCTTTGCTGGTTGCGTTAGGTGCCATGGGTATTGCCGCTGGCCGGCGCAAGAAGGCAGTAGCACTTCAGCCTAGCGAAGATGTCGGCGCGATCACCACTCAGCTGACCAACCCCGTCGCACCGTCCACGGATACGGGTGATTTCAGCGAGCCTGCTGTTTATGAAGAGGAAGCGGTTCATCAGCCCGATGATGTGGATCCGATCAGCGAGGCTGATCTGTTCCTCAATTTTGGCCGTGATGAACAGGCCGAGGAGGTGTTGAAGGATGCCTTGCAACACTCGCCTGACAATCATCAGCTGCATCTGAAACTGCTGGGCATTTACGCCAATCGTCAGGATGCGGCAGCATTCGAAAACATCGCTCGGATGTTGCGGGATACGGGTGATAGTGAAGCAATACAGCAGGCGGAAACTCTGGGGCAGAAATTACTCAAGGTAGCACCTCAACATGAGGAAGAAGCCAGGCTTGAAGACACGGACAGCGCAACACAGCTGATTCCGGCGCTCAATGAGATGGAAGCGACTTCGGTGACAACCGGTGATGAACATGAAACTTTGGCTGATGAACGCGAGGAGCCTGGAGCGATAGATTTCAATGTGACGCAGCCGACACTTCATTCGATGGCGGATTTCGAGGTGCCACTATCTGTCCAGAGAGGTGTGACGGATATGGATGTGACAAGCATCATGTCGCAGGGTGGAATGGATTTTAACGAGACATCAAATGATCATATGTCAGGCATTCCGCTGGATTTTGATATCTCTGCCAAACAGCCGGAGCAACACAAGGATGAGGCATTGCCGGTACTTGATGACTTGATTTTCGATGTGACTTCTTCTCCGTTGGTAAAGGCAGCTGCGGAATTCCCTGTTAAAGAAGCTTTAGCCGAGGATAATGAATTCATGCTGGACTTCCCAATGGAGGAAGATCAGGTCAAAACGCCGCCGGCAATTGATCTTTCAGATATCAATCTGGATATGAACGAATCGGTTGAAACGGCTGAAATAGTCGAAGGCGAACACAACGAGCATTGGCACGAAGTTGCCACCAAGCTCGATTTGGCTAAGGCGTATCAGGAGATGGGAGATGAAGTCGGTGCGCGTGAAATTCTCGATGAAGTCATGCAGGAAGGCGATAAGGCTCAACAGCAGGAAGCCAGGTTGCTTATCAATCAACTTGGCTGATCCGATCCTTCAACTTGACGGCAGCTCGTGCAGGGCTGCCGTTTTTTATGTGCAACCGGCATGAGGTGTCAACTTTGAGGCTGCATCCTGCCACGCAAATTCTGGTCTGGTGCGCGCTGGTTGCCGCAATGCAATTTCTGCCTGCGACTCGCATGCTTATTTCAGGCGGCTTTGTGTTGTTCTTGGCCTTCATGTTTTCCCGTCAGAAGCTAAGACAGCTTCTGCGCCGCACGCGCTGGTTCATGATTTCATTGTGGTTGATCTATGCCTATAGCATCCCTGGGCAGGCCCTGTTCGACTCGATATTCAGCCCGACGCGTGAAGGTCTGATGAGTGGCGGCTTGCAGTCGATGCGGCTGTTGGTGGCTTTGGCGGGACTGGCGATGTTGCTTGACCGGTTGCATCGCCAGCATCTGATGGCAGGTTTATACAGTCTGCTTTTGCCATTGCAATGCCTGGGACTGTCGCGGGAAAGACTGGCGGTGCGTCTGGCTTTGACATTGCATTACGCCGAAGTCGGCATGCTGCGCCCCTCATCCTGGAAGGACAGCTTGCGAAGCCTGACATCAGAGGATAAAGAACTGAAGACAGAAAACAAAACGATGGAATTGTCTGTATGCCGTTTTGCACTTCAGGATGCATTGTTGCTGTTGGGGGCAGTCTTGTTGTTATGGCGGGCGATGCGATGAGGATTGCGCTGGGCGTGGAATATGACGGCAGGCCCTATTGCGGCTGGCAAAGCCAGTATGACGTGATGACTGTTCAGGATGTATTGCAGGAGGCTGTGGGCAAGATCGCTGACGCATCCATTTCAGTCGTTGCTGCAGGGCGCACCGATGCCGGCGTGCATGCACTGGAGCAAGTGGTGCACTTCGATACGGAGGCTGAAAGGCCGTTGAGCGCCTGGGTGCGAGGCGTGAACTCGGAACTGCCGGACAGCATCGCAGTGCGCTGGGCGCATGTTGTGTCGGAAGAATTTCACGCGCGCTTTTCCGCAGAGGGGCGCAGCTATCGTTATTTTTTGATCAATCGCTCGGTGCGTTCGGCAGTTCAAGCCGGGCGTGCCGGATGGTTTCATCTGCCGCTGGACATTGCAGCGATGCAACAGGCGGCGCATTGTCTGCTCGGAGAACATGATTTTAGTGCATTCAGGGCTGCAGAATGCCAAGCCAAATCGCCGATCAAACGCATGAACAGCGTCAATATACGCAAAGAAGGCGAGATGGTGGTGTTCGATTTTTCGGCTAACGCTTTTTTGCATCACATGGTGCGCAATCTGGTGGGATGCCTCGTGTATGTGGGCAAGGGGAAATATCCGCCAGCCTGGCTTTATGAAGTGCTGGCAGGAAGGGAGCGCAGGAAGGCAGCGCCGACCTTCATGCCGGATGGTTTATACTTGCGCCGCATACTATACGATGCGAAATGGGGATTGCCTCAAATACATGATTGAGGATAGGGAATGGCTGAATTGGTTGATCGTGCTGAGTTGAATGCTGAAGGAGGTATAGGGTTTTTTCAATCCTCTATCCTCAGTCCTCAATCCTGTTTCAGGACACGTGTAAAAATCTGCGGCATCACAAGAGTTGAGGATGCGCTGGCTGTTGTAAAGAGCGGCGCGGACGCCATCGGCCTGGTGTTCTTTGAGAAGAGCCCGCGCCATGTCAGCATTGAAAAAGCGGCCAGACTTGCTGCCGCATTACCGCCTTTCATCAGCGTTGTCGGATTGTTCGTGAACGCAAGTACAGAGACGGTGCGAGAGGTGTTGTCTTCTGTGCCGCTGGATGTGCTGCAGTTTCACGGCGACGAGACGCCAGAATACTGCGAGCAATTCCATAAGCCTTATCTCAAGGCGATACGCGTAAAGACCGGCGTGGATTTGCTACAATGCGCGGCGCTTTACAGGCAGGCCCAAGGCTTGCTGCTCGATGCGCATGTGGAAGGGATTCCGGGCGGCACGGGTGCTGTGTTTGACTGGGCGTTGATTCCAAAGCACCTGCCGTTGCCTTTGATTCTGTCAGGCGGCCTTGATGCTGAAAATGTTGCGGGCGCAATAGCGAAAGTGCAGCCTTATGCGGTCGATGTATCGAGCGGCGTGGAGTCAGGCAAAGGTATAAACACCCTGAAGGGTATAAAGGATGCGGAAAAGATCGCAGGTTTCATGCATGAAGTCATGCGTATGGATTACAAGAGGTTAGATAAATAGATGTACGATTATCCAGACAGCACGGGCCACTTCGGTCCATACGGCGGCATCTACATGGCAGAGACATTGATCCCCGCCGTGGAGGAATTGCGCGTGCAGTATTTGCGTTACCGGAATGATCCGGAATTCAAGGCCGAATTCGCTTATGAACTGAAACATTATGTAGGCCGTCCCAGCCCGATTTATCATGCCAAAAACTGGTCGGACAGATTGGGTGGCGCGCAGATATATCTCAAGCGCGAAGACTTGAATCACACCGGCGCGCACAAGATCAACAATGCTATAGGCCAGGCGCTGCTTGCGCGGCGCATGGGCAAGAAGCGCGTGATCGCGGAGACGGGCGCTGGCATGCATGGTGTGGCAACGGCGACGGTGGCTGCGCGTTACGGCATGGAGTGCGTGGTCTACATGGGAGCCGAGGACATCGTGCGTCAGGCACCCAACGTGTACCGCATGAAGCTGCTGGGTGCCACCGTGGTGCCGGTGGAAAGCGGCTCCAGGACGCTAAAGGATGCGTGCAACGAAGCGATACGCGACTGGGTCACTAACGTTGAAAGCACCTTCTATATTTTCGGCACGGCGGCAGGACCCCATCCTTATCCGATGATGGTGCGCGATTTTCAATGCGTGATAGGCAACGAAGCCAGAATTCAGATGCCTGAGATGATAGGTCGCCAGCCGGATGCGGTGATCGCCTGTGTGGGCGGCGGCTCCAACGCGATCGGTCTTTTCCATCCCTACATCGAGGAAAAGCAGGTAGAGATCATCGGCGTTGAAGCAGGCGGACACGGAATTATCAGCGGCTCACATGCGGCGCCTCTGACGTCCAACAGCAAGGTGGGCGTGCTGCACGGCAACAAGGTTTATCTGATGCAGGATGATGACGGTCAGATTATCGAGACGCACTCGATCTCGGCGGGGCTCGATTATCCTGGGGTGGGCCCTGAGCATTGCTGGCTGAAGGACATAGGCCGCGCGCAATATGTTGCGATTGACGACGACGAGGCGATGCAGGCTTTTCACGACCTTTGCCGCTTTGAAGGCATCATCCCCGCGCTGGAATCCAGCCATGCGTTAGCGCATGCCGCAAAGATTGCGCCTGCGATGGGCCGTGACAAGGTGCTGTTGGTGAATCTGTCTGGGCGCGGTGACAAGGACATCAATACCGTGGCGCGCCTTTCTGGAATCTCATTATGAGCCGAATACAAGCAACATTCGAGAAGTTAAAACAAGACAACCGTCGCGCGCTGATTCCCTTTTTTACCGCGGGAGATCCGAGTCTGGCGCTTACGGTGCCGCTGATGCACGCTGTGGCAGACGCAGGGGCGGACGTGATCGAACTGGGCGTGCCGTTTTCAGATCCGATGGCCGATGGCCCTGTGATACAACGCGCTTCGGAACGTGCGCTCAAACATCGCATGACGCTGCGCGGTGTGCTTGGGATGGTGGCTGAATTTCGCACAAAGAACAGCATTACGCCTGTCGTTCTGATGGGCTATGGAAATCCGATCGAGGCGATGGGCTGGGAGCTATTTGCAAAGCGCTGCGAAGAGGTCGGCGTGGATGGCGTGCTGACGGTTGATTTTCCTCCCGAAGAGAGCCATGAAGCTTTTCTTCATTTGCAGCGCCACGGCATAGACCCCATATTTCTGTTGGCGCCAACTACCGAAGAGGCGCGCATAGAGAAGGTTGCCAAGCTTGCCAGGGGCTATGTGTATTATGTTTCGTTAAAGGGCGTGACCGGTGCGGGTAATCTCGATCTATCTGACATTGCAAAAAAAATCCCGCAGTTGCGGAAACATATCAAGCTGCCGATAGGCGTGGGCTTTGGCATCCGTGATGCGGCAACAGCAAATGCGGTGGCGAAGCTTTGCGACGGCGTGGTGGTGGGCAGCCGCATCGTGCAGGAAATCGAAGCTTCCACCGAGCAAAACGTGATTGCCAATGTGGGCGCATTGATTAATGAGTTAAGGCAGGCTGTCGATCAGGCCTGATAGTATGCTGCAAGGCAGGAAGTCAAAGGGAAATATATGAGCTGGTTTCAAAAAATGTTGCCGCCGAAAATCAATCGCCGCGAGGGCGATGCCAAGAAAAATGTGCCGGAAGGACTTTGGAGCAAATGTCCTTCCTGCGAGGAAGTGCTGTACCATTCCGATCTTGAAAAGAACTTGAGCGTCTGCCCCAAGTGCAATCACCATCACCGGATTTCGGCGCGCACCCGCCTCGACTGGCTACTCGATGGCGAAGGACGTTTTGAAATTGGCGCCGAAGTGCTGCCCGTAGATACATTGAAATTTAAGGATAGCCGCAAGTATTCTGAGCGTTTGATCGCCTCGAAAAAAAGCACCGACGAGGACGATGCGCTGGTGGTGATGCAAGGCGCGATACGCACGGTCCCGGTTGTTGCAGCATCGTTTGAATTCAACTTCATGGGCGGCTCGATGGGTTCAGTGGTCGGCGAGCGATTCGTGCGCGGTGTGCAGGTTGCGCTGGAACAGAGATGCCCGTTCATCTGCTTTGCCGCCAGCGGCGGGGCGCGCATGCAGGAAGGCTTGCTGTCGCTGATGCAGATGGCTAAGACTTGCGCTGCGCTGACCCAGCTGTCCGAAGATAAGCTACCCTTCATTTCCGTGCTGACGGATCCCACCATGGGCGGTGTGTCAGCCAGCTTCGCTTTCATGGGGGATGTGGTGATCGCAGAGCCCGGCGCGCTGATTGGCTTTGCAGGCGCGCGCGTTATCCAGCAGACGGTGCGCGAAACCTTGCCAGAAGGTTTTCAGCGCGCAGAGTTTCTGCTCGAACACGGTGCCGTTGATATGATCATCGACCGCCGCGAGATGAAGAATCAACTGGCGACGCTGATCACATTGCTGACCCGCCAGCCTGCTGTCGTGGAATCCGCTGCGGCCTAGATGTATTACTACGCGCTTAAAGTCGCTGTCACTGCGATCGTTATCGTGACGATCACTGAACTTGCGAGGCGCAGCACGGGTTTTGCAGCATTGATTGCATCCTTGCCGTTGACCTCGCTGTTGGCGTTCGTCTGGCTGCATGCCGAAGGTGCAGAAGCTCTTCGCATTGCCGAACTCTCCAGCCAGATCTTCTGGCTGGTGCTGCCTTCGCTGATCTTGTTTCTGCTGCTGCCGTTGCTGATAAAAAACGGATTGGGATTCTGGTCAAGTCTGTCGCTGTCGGTTATTGCAACAGTGGTGTGTTACGCATTGATGCTGCCCTTGCTTCGCAAGCTCGGTGTGCAGCTGTAATTAACTTGTTTTTATGCCATCCAATTTAGCCGACTGGCTCACCCGTCTCGAATCCTTGCATCCCAAGACCATCGCCCTAGGCCTGGAACGCGTGGATGAAGTGAGAAAACGGTTGAATCTTTCCCCAGAGTTTCCTCTCGTAGTAGTCGGCGGCACCAACGGTAAGGGTTCGGCATGCGCGATGCTGGAGTCAATTTTTTATTCGGCAGGCTATAAGGTCGGCTGTTACACATCTCCGCATCTGCTAACCTACAACGAGCGTGTGCGTGTCGGTAAACAGATGGTCTCCGATGAAGTGCTGTGCGCATCGTTCGAGAAAATAGAACAGGTACGAGGCAATACTCAATTAACCTATTTCGAATTTGGCACGCTGGCTGCGATGCAGCTGTTCATCGAACAAAAAGTAGATGTTGCAATCCTTGAGGTGGGTCTGGGAGGACGCCTCGATGCGGTAAACGTGTTCGATGGCGATTGTGCGATTGTCACCAGCGTGGATATCGATCACACCGATTATCTGGGAGACACGATAGAGAAAATTGGCTTCGAAAAAGCAGGCATTTTTCGCCGAGACCGCGTGGCTATTTTCTCGGGGGAGGATGCGCCAAGGTCGCTGGTGGAACACGCGGAAAAAATCGGCGCGAAGCTCTGGCGCATCGGGCGCGAATTCGGCTATACAGCGCATCAGGGGCAGTGGGATTTTCAGGGTGTTTCCGGCAAGCGCAGCGCGCTTCCCTTTCCTGCGTTGCGCGGCGCGTTCCAGCTCAATAACGCCAGTGCAGTGCTGGCGGGGATCGATGCCATCCGCGAGCGTTTGCCGGTGAACATGCAGGCGGTGCGTCGCGGACTGAGCGAGGTTGAGCTTGCGGGGCGCTTTCAGTTTGTGCCGGGCAAACCGCAATTGATCCTCGATGTGGCGCATAACCCGCATGCCGCACGCGCGCTGGCGCAGAATCTGGAAAGCCTTCCGCCCTGTCCGCATACCTATGCTGTGTTTGCAATGCTCAAAGACAAGGATGCAATGGGTGTGATAGAAGCGCTCGATGCACAAGTCGATACCTGGCTGGTTGCGGGCATCGCTGCACCGCGCGGCGCAAGCAGCGGTGAATTGGCATCCTTGCTTGAGCGCGCAGGAGTCCGCGGGAAGTCCGTCTGTTTTGCTGATGCCCAAAAAGCGTTCATGCATGCCTATAATGTGGCAGGTGAAAATGATAGAATAATAGCCTTCGGATCGTTCTACACGGTGGCCCATGTCATGACGGCAGTGCATGACGGCCTTGTGCGGCATATCCTCTAAAGGTTTCAAACCATGGCAAAGCAACAGTCGGAAGAGGAAAGAGTTATCAAGAGCCGCGCGCGACAGCGCCTGATCGGTGCGGCAGCCTTGGCGCTGGTCGTGGTGGTCATCCTGCCTATGGTGCTGGATCGCGAACCCAAAATCACAGGGCAGGATATCGATTTGCGCATTCCTGCGCCAGACAAGGTGGGTGAATTCGTACCTGGTGTTGCACTGTCAAAAGTAGCGGATGAGGCTGCGAAAGCGGAGTCCGCTGTGAGTCCGGCTTCAGGTGCGGCGCCAGCTAAGCCCGAGGCTGTGGCCGAGAATCATGCGGTAGCTGTCGGGAAAATCGAAGCCAAGCCGGTTGAACCCAATCCGGTTGAAGCCAAAAAAATTGAACCTGCCGCGAAACACAATGTCGCAAAATACGTCGTTCAGGTAGGTGCATTTGCCAACGCCGCGACAGCAAAGCAGGAAGCAGAGAAGTTGAAGGAAATGGGGTTCAAGGCCTATACGGAACTGGTTGGCGGCACGACAAGGGTGAGACTGGGTCCTTATTCGGATCGCAACAAGGCAGAGGCAATGCGCAAGTCGTTGGAGAAGCATAATCTGCATCCTGTCGTCAAGGAAACTGAATGACAAGTATTGATTATGCCGCAATCGGCATCATGTTGTTGTCTTTGTTGCTCGGGTTGTGGCGTGGCCTTACCTATGAGTTGTTATCTCTACTGGGCTGGCCGTTGGCATTCCTGATGAGCTGGCAGCTTGCAGGCAAGGTTGAAGCGCTGTTGCCCGTCGGTGAAGCCAATGCGCGTATGGCACTGGCTTATATTTTGGTATTCATCGCGACTCTGCTGCTGTGGGCGATGCTGGTCTGGCTGTTCACGCAACTGATCAAGGCCGCAGGTTTGGGCGGGATGGATAGTTTGCTGGGCGGCTTGTTCGGCCTGTTGCGCGGCGTGATCGTCATTGTGGTCCTGGTCTTGCTGGCAGGGATGACGAATATTCCGAAGCAGGCATTCTGGCGCCATGCGAAGTTCAGCAGGACAGCGGAGCAGGCGGCATTGCTTGCAAAGCCCTTGCTTCCGGACAATGTCGCTCGGCGCATACATTACTATCGTTAATACTTGGGAATAAAACATGTGTGGCATACTCGGAGTGGTCTCGTATACGCCAGCCAATCAGCTTCTCTATGATGGTTTGCAGGTTCTGCAGCATCGTGGGCAGGATGCTGCAGGCATTGCGACGATGAATGGCGACACTATACATCTGCACAAAGGCAACGGTCTGGTGCGCGACGTGTTCCGCACCCGCAACATGCGAGCGCTGCAGGGCAATACCGGCATTGCACATGTGCGTTATCCGACCGCGGGTTCTGCGGTGGACCACAACGAGGCACAGCCGTTTTATGTGAATTCACCGTTTGGCATCGTGCTGGGGCACAATGGCAATCTAACCAATGCCGAGGAACTCAAGAAGCAGCTTTTCGTGCAGGACTTGCGCCACGTCAATACCAACTCCGACTCGGAAGTGTTGCTGAACGTGCTGGCGCATGAGCTGCAATCGAAGTCCAAAGGATTGCGGCTCGATGCGGCGACCATCTTTGACGCGGTCTCGGGCGTGCATCAGCGCTGTCAGGGGGCTTATGCGATCGTTGCGATCATCGCGGGTTACGGATTGCTCGCGTTTCGCGATGTATATGGCATACGTCCCCTAGTCATCGGCGTGAACGAAACCGAAGCCGGGACTGAATACCTGATCGCTTCAGAAAGCGTTGCACTCGATACGCTGGGCTTCAAGTTCCTGCGCGACATAGCACCCGGCGAGGCGGTTTTCGTGGACTTAGAAGGGCGCTTGCACACCCGCCAGTGCAGCGATCAAGCCAGATTGAGCCCGTGCATTTTCGAGTATGTGTATTTCTCTCGCCCGGACTCTGTAATGGATGGCATATCGGTGCACGCATCGCGCCTTTACATGGGCGAATATCTTGCGGACAAATTGAAGCGCACTTGGCCAGATATAAAGATCGACGTGGTGATCCCTATACCCGATTCGAGCCGGCCCAGCGCGTTGCAGCTTGCCAACCGCCTCAATATCCTGTTCCGCGAAGGCTTTGTGAAGAACCGCTACATCGGGCGCACCTTCATCATGCCGGGTCAGGCGATGCGCAAAAAATCGGTGCGCCAGAAACTGAACGCGATCGGCCTCGAGTTCAAGGGCAAGAATGTACTGCTGGTGGACGATTCCATCGTGCGTGGCACGACCAGCCGCGAGATCGTGCAGATGGCGCGCGACGCGGGCGCGTTGAAAGTTTATTTCGCATCGGCCGCACCTCCCGTGCGCTTCCCTAATGTGTACGGCATCGACATGCCGAGCCGCGCCGAGCTCATAGCAACCGGGCGTACAGACGAGGAAATCTGCCGCGAGATTGGGGCGGATGCGCTGATCTATCAGGATCTGGAAGACCTGAAAGCCGCAGTGCGCAAGGCCAATCCGGCGATCGTGGAGTTTGAGGCCTCGTGTTTTGATGGAAAGTACATCACGGGCGACATCACGCCAGACTATCTCGACAAGATCGAGCGTGGGCGCGCAGGCGGCAAGGCCAACAAGGCTATCGATGACGATCAGATGGAGCTGGAACTTGCGATGAGCGAGTCGTCGATGTAGGACAGAGGACAAAAAAATGATGGCTACAAGTGTAGACCTGACTCTGAATACGAATGGTAAAGGGCGAACGATAATGGGTGATGTCCAGACCTGATTCTTGCATGCTGCTAACCCTTAAGCATAAAAAACCCGCCGAAGCGGGCTTTTTGAAAGGTATGCACAATGCTGATCAGTCGGCACGTTTGCGACTGCTGAATCCGAGACCGGCAAGTCCCAGTCCAAGCAGTGCGAGCGTAGCGGGTTCGGGTACAGTGCCGCCGCCAGACGCCGCCGCCTCTGTCGCTCCTAGGGCATAGCCATAACTGAGATTAATTGATTGACCTGCACCGAGGTTTCCAATATTGAATCCCATGCCGATCGCATAATCACCATTACCGCTGTTGACCCCTGCCAGATATACTGCCGGATCGGTCGACCAAGAAGAACTCACCCCCGCATTATGTGTGGTTGCATCGTAGCTGTAAATACAGATCGTCTGACCGGAATGAGTTCCGGTACCGCATGACTGGTTGTTGGACAACACTACATTGTTGGTATTGTAAACACCCCAGGCATTGACGTCAGGATCTGGATCCAGAGTGCGCAGGAATTCAACACCAGTCAAAGCCGAGGTCGATGCATTGGTCAAAACGGTATTGATGGCAATAACGGATTGTCCGCCAAAGGTCGACAAAGTATAGGTGTTGGTAATGTTGAAAACACTGTTTGCACCACTCCATGATGCACTCGTGGGACTCAGGGATATCGGAGATTTAAAACCGAAGCCGCTGACTCCGTCATTGTTCGCGCCGCCGTTGCCCAGACCTGATGCTGTAGTGACATAAAACCCTTCGAATGGGTCACCTGGCGTCAGAAAGTCATTGATACCATAGCTCCCTGATCCTGTGGAGTCATACAGGATGCCTGGGGAAGTGGAGCTGTCCGAGCCCAGGGTGCCGTAATCGCTCACTCCGGCCTTGACATAACCGTTTTGTATGACTACAGGCGTAGCAAATGCGGGTAATGCCTGAAATCCAAAAATCCCCAATACTGCCAAGTACAGTGCGTTTTTTGATCTGACTGAATATGACATGATATTCTCCTAATAAAAAATGACGTTGATGCTATGAAAATATGAGCTCTCAAACTTGGTTTTTTTTGTTTGCTGTAGAAGCTACGCATAAACCATGCCTGATATAAGGAATAATAAAAATTATTCAAAATTTCAATGAGTTGGATTATTTAACATGACTGGCTGCCATGAATTGCAAAAATTCCGTGAGCAGAGTGTAAAATTTTTCGACAATGCCTCTACAAGAAATTTAAATGTCAACTATTAGCCATCGGTAGTTAAGTGGTCGAACAAAATATTCGCGCGCAAGCGCGATAAAAATTATTGCTTAACCGCCATCAAACGTATTTTGCAAATCATGATCTCGCACCCTTTGCTTCACAGTGTGGTTGCGTGAATCGCACAAGTCACCCATGTGGATCAATCGAAAGCGATGTTATCCCGTTTCACCCCGGCAGCACTGCTGTCTCAGAAGCATCTCGGTACCGTGCTGCGCCCAAACGGTGGACAGATATGTGCATGCCGAAAACGGCTCCAACCCCTTGTGGCTCGCAACCCGGATGATCCATTTCCTGCAAACGTCTCATGATGGGAAAAAGGTCGCAAGGGTCTTGACATCATCCAACATCGTTTTTCTTTACCAATCGACCACTCGGCTCACCAAGAAAAGGGAAGTGTTCCATTTGCCAGCATATGCTGATCGAGGGTTGGACACCGTTGAAAGGTGTGTGACATATTTACCCCCTTCCGCAAGCGTAGCCGGGCTTCCTGTGGTCATGGCGAAAACCTATGTACAGCATTTTACGAACTCAATCTAAATCTGCTTGGGGCTAACTGATTTGACTTCGCAATGCATGCTGACTGACGGAGTATTCAATCTGCTAGAATGTGCGCACTTTTGAATTCTGAACGAGGAGCTAAGAATGATTGCACTGCAAATGGAATCATCCATTATCGATCATCGCATCAGTCTGGTAAGCGACTTGTTACCTGCCAGAGTAAAACATGCAAAGGTGATTGTGATGTATGAGGAGTCCAGCGTGGAGGGGGGCGCGGCACCAGATATTCTGGCTGTGGAGCGCCAAGTGCAAGGATGTTTTTCTAAACAGGATAATCAGGTGTTACAGTAGGTCTTGCTGGAGATGCGCAGCGAATGGGAGCGCAACTTGTGACAGTTTGGTTGCTGGATAGCAATGTTGTCATGGGTTATCTGAATCAGGATGCAACCCCTGGCATCATCAAGTAGTTTGATGCAGGCATTGATTGAAGGTGCTGCAGTTTCCGTGATTACAACCATCGAAGTGTTAGGTTGGTGCGGCCATAATGCGGCGAGCTGTGCGAGCGCAGAAAAATTGCTTGGATGTATGGATGAAATTTTGCTTTCCACATTAGGTTGTCAAGCAGACAATTTCTCTTTGCACTGTATACTCTATCAAACTTCCCGATGCCGTTGTTGCAGCGACTGCTTTGACCCATGGTTTGAAATTGGCAACTCGGAATTTGTCTGACTTTTAACGTATCGATGAATTAAATATCGTCAGCCCCTTTACATCCGTCCCGTAATTCTTTACATAGTTTGCGAAATGGAAGTTTGGCGCGAACTGGGTCTGTTTATTGGCGGCTTTGTCGATGTATTAGAAAAAGGAAGCTTTAAGATAGGGGAGGCAGCATGAGTGAAGAAAATTATCAGCCTGAAACGCTGGCGGTTCGGGCAGGCACGGTGAGGAGCCAGTTTGGCGAACACTCGGAAGCGATGTTCCTGACGTCGAGCTTCGTGTTCGAGAGCGCAGCTCAGGCAGCCGCGCGTTTCATCGGCGAAGAGCCGGGCAACATCTATTCGCGTTTCACCAATCCCACGGTCACGATGTTCGAGGAGCGCTTGGCTGCTCTGGAAGGCGCGGAGCAATGCGTCGCCACGGCCTCAGGCATGTCGGCGATCTTGGCGTGCGTGATGGGTGTATTGAAAGCGGGCGATCACATCGTCGCATCGGTCAGCCTGTTCGGCGCTACGGTGAACCTGTTCAACAATGTGATCAAGAAATTCGGCGTAGAAACCACCTATGTTTCTGCAACGAATGTATCCGAGTGGCAGGTTGCGGTGCGTCCCAATACGCGATTGTTTTTTCTGGAAACGCCTTCCAATCCGTTGACCGAGATTTCCGACATCGCGGCTATTGCAAAGGTCGCAAAATCATGTGGCGCGCTGCTGGCAGTGGACAATTGCTTCTGCACGCCGATTTTGCAAAAACCGCTTGAGCTGGGTGCGGACATCGTGATTCACTCGGCAACAAAATACATAGACGGCCAAGGTCGCGTTCTGGGCGGAGCGGTGCTGGGTAGCCGCAAGAACATGGAAAGTGTGTATGGATTCTTGCGCACCACGGGTCCCACTATGAGCGCATTCAACGCATGGATATTTCTGAAGGGGCTTGAGACACTCAAAATTCGCATGGACGCACACAGCGCGAATTCTCTTGAACTTGCCCGCTGGCTTGAGGCGCAGCCTGCAGTTGCGCGCGTATTCTATCCGGGACTGCCATCGCATCCGCAACACGAGCTGGCGATGCGCCAGCAAAAAAGCGGCGGCGGCATCGTGTCGTTTGAGGTAAAAGGCGGCAAGGAGGCGGCGTGGCGTTTGATCGACAACACGAAGCTGCTTTCGATCACCGCGAACCTGGGCGATACGCGCACTACCATTTGTCATTCGGCAAGCACCACCCATGCGCGCATCAGCCCTGAGGCACGTGCTGCGGCAGGCATCACGGATGGTTTGATCCGAATCGCGGTGGGACTCGAAGCGGCCATCGACATACAGAATGATCTTGCGCGCGGTTTGGCTTGCTGATGGATATGCTGGCAGCGCAGCTGGGCGGACTGCTCAAATCGCACGGCCTGATGCTGGCGACAGCAGAGTCATGCACGGGAGGTGGCGTGGCCCAGGCGATCACCGAGGTGGCAGGCAGTTCTGCGTGGTTCGAGCGCGGCTTTGTGACCTATTCTAATCTCTCGAAGCAGCAGATGCTGGGTGTCGCTGAAGTAACGATCATGCAATACGGTGCGGTATCGGAAGCAACCGTGCGCGAGATGGTGACTGGCGCGCTCTTGCACAGTGCAGCACATATGGCGCTGGCGGTCAGCGGCATCGCTGGCCCTGACGGCGGTACGCCCGACAAGCCGGTGGGCACGGTATGGTTTGCCTGGGGCTTGAAGCATTCGCTTGTGCATGCAGAGCGCCATCAGTTTTCGGGTAACCGCGCCGAAGTTCGCGCGCGTGCGGTGCATACAGCGCTGCAGGGTGCGATCAACCTGCTGAACCGGCATACTGAAACAGCTTAAAATAAAGAACGATCGTTCTGTTCAAATGTAAATCGTTGTGCCATAATCCGCGTACATTTTTTTAGAAGGTGACACCATGGATGAAAATAAGAACAAGGCGCTTGCCGCGGCACTGAGCCAGATCGAGAAACAATTCGGCAAGGGCTCCATCATGCGGTTGGGTGAGCACGAAGTGGCGCGCGACATCGATGTCGTCTCGACTGGCTCGCTGGGGCTGGACATTGCTTTAGGTGTGGGTGGTCTGCCGCGCGGCCGCGTGGTGGAAATCTACGGTCCTGAATCTTCCGGCAAGACCACGCTTACGTTGCAAGTCATCGCAGAGATGCAGAAGCTGGGCGGCACGGCCGCGTTCATCGATGCGGAGCATGCGCTTGATCCGCAGTATGCGCAGAAGCTGGGCGTACAAGTTGAGAACCTTCTGATCTCGCAGCCAGACAACGGCGAGCAGGCGCTGGAGATCACCGACATGCTGGTGCGTTCCGCGTCTGTCGATGTGGTGGTGATCGACTCGGTTGCGGCATTGACGCCCAAGGCGGAAATTGAAGGCGAGATGGGTGATTCGCAGATGGGCTTGCATGCTCGATTGATGTCGCAGGCCTTGCGCAAGCTGACCGCGAACATCAAGCGTTCCAACACGCTGGTGATTTTCATCAACCAGATACGCATGAAGATCGGAGTGATGTTCGGCAATCCAGAAACCACCACCGGCGGCAATGCGCTCAAGTTCTATGCATCGGTGCGGCTCGACATACGCCGCATCGGCGCAATCAAGAAGGGCGACGAAGTGATCGGCAACGAGACGCGCGTCAAGGTCGTGAAGAACAAGGTCGCTCCGCCTTTCAAGGAAGCACTGTTCGACATCCTGTATGGAGAAGGCATCTCGCGCGAAGGCGAGATCATCGATCTTGGCGTTATGCACAAACTGTTGGAGAAATCCGGTTCCTGGTACAGTTATAACGGCGAGAAGATCGGTCAGGGCAAGGACAATGTGCGCGAGTATCTGCGTGCGCGTCCTGAGGTTGCACGCGAGATCGAAAACAAGATACGCAGCAGCGTCGGCGTGGCACTGATCGATGTCGCTGAAAAGCCGAACGCGAAGAAAGCCGAAAAGGCCGGGCAGCCAAATGAGGAAAAGGCCCGAACCCACGCTTAGCGCGCGCGCGTTGCAGTATCTGGCGCGCCGCGAATACAGCAGGGCAGAGCTTGCAGCCAAGCTGCGCCCGTACGCTAAGGCAGAAGATGAATTCGAGCAGGTTCAGCCGATTGATATCGACAAGCTTCTGGATAATCTGGCTGCAAGCGGATATCTTTCGGATGAGCGCGCTGTCACGCAGCTGTTGCATGCAAGGCGTCCCCGCTTCGGGGCGCAGCGCATCGCGCATGAGCTGCATCAGAAAGGCATAAGCCACGAGTTGATCGAAAAGGCCCTGCCTGCATTAAAAGAAACCGAGCTTGAAACGGCGCACAGTGTGTGGCAGAGAAAATATGGCGCATTGCCTCGCGACGAAAAAGAAAAAGCGCGTCAAATGCGCTTCTTGCAGTCCCGTGGATTTTCCATTGATGTGATCTTCAAGGTGCTAAGGCAGGATGACGTGGCACAATGAGCTCAGCTCATCGGCATGAAGCTCGTTGCCCATTGCATCTCCAGCGTTTCACGTACTTCGTCGAGATTCTCCCGGGTAAGCCCGATGTGCTTGAGTTCGTCGGGTGAGATTTCCATAGTGGTCATCCCGCGGATGGCACTCTCGCCGGTGATGGACTCGATGATTCTCACAAGGGTGAGCGGCACGTTATCCATTGCCATGCTGTGATGGCCTTCGATCACACTGATGACTTCGTCGGGCAGATTCCATTTTCGTGCCAATATTCCGCCGATTTCGGCATGCGTGATACCAAATTTTGACATTTCGATGTCGATGGTGGATTCTTCAGGATGGGATTCGACATAGCTGATGAAGTCATCGAATTTTGCGGGCTCGAGGTGGGCCAGCACGAGATAACCCATGTCGTGTAGCAGCCCAGAGAGGAACAGCATGTTTTCGTCAGGCCTGTTCGGCAGCATGGATGATAAAAGGCGCATGCCGGCAGCTATCGAGAAACTGTGCAGCCACAGATCGCTCATGGTGAAAATCTTGCTCTCGCGTATCTTGATCGGCTCGGTCAAGGCGATGACTGTCGCAACCGATTTAACGGTGGATAGTCCGAGAACCAGCGCCGAATCGTTTACCGTGCTGATCTTTCTGCCCATCACGAACAAGGGTGAGTTTGCCATGCCGATCAATCTGGCCGATATGAATGGGTCAGACTTGACTAGGCCGAGAAGTTCCTTTTCACCTTCTTCGGTATTCAGATGCAACGATAGCAATTGTCTTGCAATGGGGGAAATGGTGGGGAGGACATCGGCTTCCCAGATCTTTGCGCGCAGCTCTTCCATGGCTTTATACGGATGAATTTAAAACGGATTCTACACTTGACAGAAGGCGGGATCAAAGTATTTGTTTGATCATTGATGGAATGAGAAAAAGCAAAGGCGGGTTTATATCCAAGATAAATTCTCATCGCATCTAATTACTTTCTGACGTTAAAATCAGCATTCCCCTATAGTGCCATGGTCATCCTGCTAAACATAATGTTCTTAAGTAGGAATTTTGCAATCCTGCCATTTTGGGAAGGCATCGAACATGGGAATCGCGAACAGTGTTGCCCGTTCTGACATGCTTAAGCTTGCGGCCGGCCATGCATGGACTCTGCGATGAACAAGAAAGCGCTGCTCCTCTCGGCGTTGATTGCAGTATCGGTGTATGTAAAGGCCGAACAGGAAATTGATGTCAAGGGCATCTGGCATGGCGATATCCGTAGCTTCGACAGGGATGATCTGGATCTGTGGCGTAGCGGAAAATGGGTGCGTGACAGGCATGAAGGCAGGTTAGGCTGGTGGTGGGTTGTTGCAGACTTATGGTATTTCTATCCGCAGCCGGTTTATCCTTATCCTGATCCTTATATTCCTCCTAACGTCCTTGTGCGGACAGACAGCGCTGAACGGTTCTGGTATTACTGCGAATTCAGCAACGGGTATTACCCTTACGTTTCGATTTGCCCGGAGAAGTGGAAAGTCATTCCAGCAGTGCCTGTTCAATAAGGGGATCATCATGAGGAAGATCATCTATAGCATCGCAATGGTTTTGGCGGGATGCGCGTCAGCTCCCATCGGACCCAGGGTTGCTGTGATGCCGGCACCCGGAAAGCCTTATGAGGTTTTCGTAGCCGAAGATCAGTTGTGCCGTTATTATGCAGCGCAATCAATCGGTGCTGCGCCCAGTAATGCTGCGGCACAAAGCTTCGTTGGCTCGGCTGTGGTGGGCACGGCGATAGGCGCTGCGGCAGGCGCTATGAGCGGCGGACATGAAGGCAGTGGCGCTGCGACAGGGTTGGTTATAGGCAGCATGGCAGGTGCGGGTCAAAGCGCTTATGCCGTACAGGATGCGCAGATGCGCTATGACCTGACTTATCAACAGTGCATGTATGCAAAAGGAAATCAGGTTCCCGGCATGCCCATGCAGACTGCCCCGTCCCGGGTTCCCTACCCGCCGCCGCGATGAACATGGGGGATTCCGTGAATGATCAGAGCCTGAAACAGCAAGGCATATTGAAAAGCATCTATGCCAGGCGCTCTGTGCGCGCTTATGCGCCAACGCCTGTCGATGATGCGGTGCTGCCGACCTTGCTCGACGCTGCCGTGCATGCGCCGACGGCCATGCATGAAGAGCCTTGGGCATTTGTGATCGTGCAGGACGCTCGGCTATTGCAACGCCTGTCAGATATTGCCAAACCTGTATTCATCGAAGAGGTGAGCCGCCGCGGTGCTCATGGAAACATCCGCTCCCTCGAGCACTTTTCCCGTGCTGATTTCAATATCTTTCATGGCGCAGGAACCCTCATCATTATCTGCGCCAAGCAGCAGGGTTCATTCGCCGTTGCTGACTGCTGGCTGGCTGCTGAAAACCTCATGCTGGCAGCAGATGCGATCGGGCTTGGCACTTGCGTCATCGGCTCTGCGGTTTCTGCACTGAATGCGCATAAAAAGGAACTTAGCATGCCTTTTGAATATTCCGCTATCGCCCCCATCGTCGTGGGAGTGCCCGGCGGCGAAACGCGGGCAACGTCCAGAAACAAGCCTGTCATCCTTTCATGGAAAAAATAGCTGGTTTTTAAAGCGCCTGCAGTGTGGAAATCTGTTAAAGGAGGCCATCATTGAATATTCGCGCAATAGAACACGCCTACAAGCGATATGCCGGAGTTTACGACCTTGTTTTTGGAGGAGTTTTTCAACCCGGACGCAAGACAGCCGTCGAGCGCATGCGATGCAGCTTGGGGGAAAAGGTGCTGGAAGTCGGGGTGGGCACTGGGTTGTCATTTTCGCTTTATCCCAAGCACATACTGCTCACAGGGATCGACATTTCACGCGACATGCTGGCCGTAGCGCAGGCTAGGAAAATACGCGACAGGCTTAGCAATGTTGTCCAGTTGTCGGTCATGGATGCCGAAAATATGGCATTTCATGACAATAGCTTCGACAAGGTGGTCGCCATGTACGTCGCTTCTGTGGTGCCTGATCCTGCACGGCTGGTCGATGAGATGCGCAGGGTATGCAAGCCCAATGGCAGACTGATTTTTGTGAATCATTTCCATAGTCAGAATCCGCTGCTGGGTACCCTGGAGAGTCTGATTTCCCCATGGTCCAGTCAGCTTGGCTTCCACCCTGATTTTTCGCTGGACAGATTCATGAACAAGAGCGGACTGCTGGCAACGGATATTCGCCCGGTGAACATTTTTAATTTTTGCACGATGGTTGAAGCGGTCAACAACAAGCGCCTTTCAGAGCGGCTGGCCATGGCGGCTTAAATGTACGGACGATTTGACGGCAACAGGAGCAATGGCATGAGACAAGAGCCGCCCTCAGGCAAATTAATGGACAGTGTGATAAATAACCCGGCAACCGGAAAACCAGCGTATCGGCCTCTCGGCGTCATAATGCTTGCGGCAGAAGAGCTATTGTTGTCAAAAATGCTGCGTGCCATCGGCGATCCCCCCATACAAATCGTGCTGTGGAACGGGCATAAGATCAATCGCAGTGAAGCTGTGGCAGCAAGCGTTCTGATACGCGACCGCGGCGCGTTATACAAATTGATTTCTGATCCTGAGCTTTATTTTGGTGAGCTGTATTCGAGCCACCGCATCGAGGTGCAGGGGAGTCTGCTCGATTTTCTCGAGGCGGTTTATCGGGTCTGGCCGCTTATGAGCGAGAAAAGGGCTGGCAGGAAGCAGTTGTTGTCATTCAGCGCTGCAAGGCCTAACACACTTGAAGGGGCCAAATTCAATATCCGTCATCATTACGATCTTGGCAATGATTTTTACAGGGTCTGGTTGGATGAACGCATGGTGTATACCTGTGCATATTTTAAAAACCGGGATATGAGTCTTGAAGCAGCACAGCTTGCGAAGCTCGACCACGTCTGCAAAAAATTGCGATTGAAAGCTGGCGAGACCGTGCTGGAAGCCGGTTGCGGCTGGGGTGCTTTGGCATTGCACATGGCAAAACACTATGGCGTGAAAGTGAAAGCGTACAACATTTCGAAGGAGCAGATCGCTTTTGCAAGGCAGCGCGCGCGCAATGAAGACCTGGAAGGCAAGGTCGATTTCATCGAGGATGATTATCGTAAGGCATCAGGTGAGTTCGATGCATTTGTTTCGATCGGTATGCTGGAACATGTGGGGATCGAGCATTACCGCGAATTGGGCAAGATGATAAACCGTATCCTTAAATTCAATGGTCGGGGACTGATACACACCATAGGACTGAATTACCCTAGACCCATGGACGCCTGGGCGGCGCGCCATATATTTCCTGGCGCAAGTCCGCCCAGTCTTGCGCAAATGATGCAAATTTTCGAGCCCTTTGATTTTTCGGTGCTGGACGTGGAGAACCTGCGCCTGCACTACGCGATGACCCTGGGGCATTGGTTGGACAGATTTGAACGTCATGCGGATCTCGTGGAGCAGATGTTCGATCAGGAATTCGTGCGCATGTGGCGCCTATATCTTGCCGGCTCATTGACGGCCTTCAAGACCGGGGGCATGCAGCTGTTCCAGGTGGCTTTCGCGCGCACAGATTACGATGCGCCATTGACTAGGCAATATATTTATGAAAGCCGGGATGTTCCAGATGGACAACTGTGATGTGCTGATCGTTGGAGGTGGGCCGGCAGGTTCAAGCTGCGCATGGCAGCTGCGCCGGCATGGTCTCGATGTCGTGGTGATGGACAAGGAGGATTTTCCTCGCGACAAGGTTTGTGCAGGCTGGATTACGCCGGCAGTGGCCGATTCTTTAGAGCTGGATATCGATGATTATGCAAGGCAGCATGTGCTGCAACCGATCACCGCTTTTAGAACCGGATTGATCGATGGCGACAGTGTGCAGGTCAGGTATCCCGCTGTGGTGAGCTATGGCATACGTCGATACGAACTGGACGATTATCTGCTCAGGCGTTCTGAAGCAAGGCTGTGGTCTGGGCAGTCTCTGAAGACCTTGAAGCGATGCGACGGATCATGGATCATCAACGATGCCGTTTCGGCAAGGCTAGTCATCGGCGCAGGGGGGCATTTCTGTCCGGTAGCGCGTTTCATGGGGGCGAAACTCGGCGCAGATGAGCATGCGATTGCCGCCAAGGAGATAGAGTTCGAGATGAGCCCGCTGCAAAGCGATACCTGCAAGGTTTCCGGCGATACGCCCGAGCTTTACTTTTGCCGCGATCTCAAGGGTTATGGCTGGTGCTTTCGCAAAGGCAACTATCTGAATATCGGGTTGGGTCGTGAGGGGAGCCATGGACTTTCGACGCACCTTGAGCATTTTTGCGATTTTCTGACACAGCTTGGCAGAATACCCGCTCACATGTCGCATAGATTTCATGGCCATGCTTATCTGCTTTACGGGTATGCCGCGCGAAAGCGGGTCGATGATGGCTTGTTGCTCGTCGGTGATGCAGCAGGTCTTGCCTGTCCGCAAAGCGGTGAAGGCATAAGGCCTGCAGTCGAATCTGCGCTGATGGCGGCCGATACGGTATTGTCTGCCGATATGGACTACAGCAAGGATAGGTTGTCGCCCTATGCAAGCCGGTTGGCCCAACGTTTCGGCAAAGAAAAACCAGCGGCGATCGGACCCCTGCGCCAGGCCATCTCCCGGACGCTGCTTGGCAGTACATGGTTTACCCGTCATGTGGTGCTGAATCGATGGTTTCTTCACGCGCACCAGAAGGCTTTGCTGCCAAGCCGTTTTTGAAACTGCAAGCAAAAAAATGGCCTGCGGGGGAGGCAGGCCAAAGGGGGTGTTTGAGTATTAGAGTTTTATTATACGCTTATATTTTGATATGTCAACAGCAATTTGAAAGCGTGGATGGCAGTGTGCGCCCGATGGTATGATGCGAGTCTTGTACGGCGTGTTTGAAAGTCGCCTGTCGCCATAATTGATGGATGCAAAATATGAAAAGCAGTGAAATTCGCCAGAAATTTCTGGATTACTTCGCCTCCAAAGGCCATACGGTTGTTCCTTCCAGCTCGCTGGTGCCGCACGAAGACCCAACCCTGCTGTTTACCAATGCAGGCATGAACCAGTTCAAGGATGTATTTCTGGGCTTTGACAAGCGGCCCTACACCCGTGCGGCAACTAGCCAGAAATGCGTGCGCGCGGGCGGCAAGCACAACGACCTTGAAAACGTCGGCTACACCGCGCGCCATCACACCTTTTTCGAGATGCTGGGCAACTTCAGCTTTGGCGATTACTTCAAGCGTGATGCAATCGCTTATGCGTGGGAGCTCTTGACCGACGTGTTCAGGTTGCCCAAGGAACGACTCTACGTGACTGTATATGCCGAGGATGATGAAGCTTATGACATCTGGACCAAAGAGATCGGGGTGCTGCCGGAGCGCGTGATCCGCATCGGCGACAACAAGGGCGCGCGCTACGCTTCCGATAATTTCTGGATGATGGGCGATACCGGGCCTTGTGGCCCGTGCACCGAGATTTTCTACGATCACGGCGAAGATATCCCTGGCGGGCTTCCCGGCACGCCAGATGAAGACGGCGACCGTTATATCGAGATATGGAATAACGTGTTCATGCAGTTCAACCGCGACGAGGCCGGCGTGATGCACCCGCTGCCCAAGCCTTCAGTGGATACCGGCATGGGACTTGAACGTATCTCGGCAGTGCTGCAGCATGTGCATGCCAATTACGAGATCGACCTGTTTCAGGCGCTGATCAAGGCTGCTGCGAGGGAAACGAACTGCACCGATCTGAACTCGCCTTCACTGAAGGTGCTGGCAGACCACATACGCGCGTGTTCCTTTCTGATTTCAGACGGCGTGATTCCCGGCAACGAGGGGCGCGGCTATGTGTTGCGCCGCATCATACGCCGCGCGATACGGCACGGCTACAAGCTGGGCGCAAGAGAAGCCTTCTTTTACAGGATGGTGCCTGACCTTGTCGAGCAGATGGGCAGTGCCTATCCCGAACTGATAGCCGAGCAGGTGCGCGTGAAAGGCATACTCAAGCTCGAAGAAGAGCGCTTCTTTGCCACGATAGAGCATGGCATGGAAATCCTCGAAGCCGATCTTGCGGGGATGGAAAAATCCGGAAGCAAGACTTTCAATGGCGAGACTGCATTCAAGCTGCACGACACGTTCGGCTTCCCGCTCGATCTGACCGCCGACATCTGCCGCGAACGCGGGGTGACGGTGGATGATGCTGCGTTTGATGCTGCGATGGCGCGCCAGAAGCAGCAAGCGCGTGCGGCCGGTAAGTTCAAGATGGCGGCTAATCTCGAATACGATGGCAAGCCGACCACTTTTCACGGCTACGACACGTTGGAGCACAAGGGCCTGGTGCTTGCGCTGTACAAGGACAGCGTGATGGTCAATGAGCTCAAGGAAGGCGAGACGGGAGTGGTAGTGCTGGATGACACGCCTTTTTATGCGGAATCGGGCGGCCAGGTGGGAGACCGAGGAGAGCTGAAGAGTGTGCATGGCATCTTCGTGGTGGAAGACACGCAGAAGATACAGTCTGCGGTGTTTGGCCATCACGGCACGGTCACGACCGGACGCATTGCAGTCGGCAACAACGTAAATTCCAGAGTCGACATCAAGGCCCGAAAGGCGATCATGCGCAACCACAGCGCAACGCACATCATGCACAAGGCGTTGCGCGAAGTTCTTGGGCCTCATGTGCAGCAGAAGGGCTCGCTGGTGGATGCCGACAAGACGCGTTTCGACTTCGTGCACAGCCAGCCTTTGACGGATGACGAAATCCGCCGTGTTGAAGCCATCGTGAATGCGGAGATACTGGACAACACAGAAGCTCATGCGCGCGTGATGAAGATAGAAGATGCGCAAAAGACCGGTGCGATGATGCTGTTCGGCGAAAAGTACGGCGATGAGGTGCGCGTGCTAGACATCGGCAGCAGTCGCGAACTGTGTGGCGGCACACATGTTGCGCGCACCGGAGACATCGGCCTTTTCAAGATCGTCGCAGAAAGCGGTGTTGCAGCGGGTGTGCGGCGCGTGGAGGCGGTGACAGGCGAGGGCTCACTCGATCTGATCGGCTTGCAGCAGCGGCAGTTGCTGCGGGTGGCAGAGGCAGTGAAGGTGCCCCAGCACGAAGCTTTTGCGCGCATCATGCAGATGATTGAGAATCAGAGGTTGCTTGAGAAGGAATTGTCCGCGCTTAAATCAAAGCTCGCGTCCATGCAGGGCGACGATCTAATTTTACAGGTGCAGGACGTCAACGGCATAAAGGTGCTGGCGGCCCGGCTTGAAGGTGCCGATGGCGCGATACTGCGCGAGACGCTGGACAAGCTGAAAGACAGGCTGAAGTCTGCGGCGATCGTTCTTGCCTCGGTGAGCGAGGGAAAAGTGTTCTTGATTGCTGGGGTGACCACTGATCAGACCGCGAAGCTTAAGGCGGGAGAACTGGTGAACATGGTTGCAATGCAGGTGGGTGGCAAGGGGGGAGGCAGAGCAGACATGGCGCAGGCAGGCGGTACGCAGCCCGAGCATCTTTCAGCCGCACTGGCATCCGTCCCGGCCTGGGTGAAGGGAAAGTTATAGTTTGGTGAGTCCGGCTTGGCCCATGATGAAGCTGTAGGTGTCAGTTGTTCTGCTCGAAACTGTTCGCCCAAGCCAGCGCTTCCAGTTGGGCATGGTTGACTTGCTCGATGTCTAGCGGCTCCAGATTGTCGAGCAGTTCGTTGGCCGCATCGATATTGTAACTCTCAAGTAGTTCGATCATCGACAGCAGCTGACCTATCGGTCCCTGTCTTGATAGCAGTGCATCGCGTATCTCTGCCGACGGATTGAGCGGCGAGATGATCTCGGCAAGCGGCATGCTTAGCAAGGTGTTCATCAGTGACATGATGCCAACCATGAAGGCCTGGTCCTCCATCGTCTTGGTGCAACCCGGAATGTTCTTCACCAACAATTCCATGGTTTTCCCGCGCGTCGCGGCCAGTTGCATAAGAGGATCAGGGAAGCTGGTTCTGTTGTCATTGGTGTAGATCAGTAATTGCAGCCAGCGCTGAAGCTGACGACGGCCTAGCACCATGATGGCATTGGAAAGTGAGGTGATCTTGACGCGCGATCGAGCTGCCGCCGAATTGGTCAGGCGCAGTAGATTGAAGCTCAAGCCTGGATTCTGTTTGAATACCCTTTCGATTGCTTCGGTATCCGCATCGCTCATCACAAGCCCCAGCAACTGCATCAGCGCAAGTTCGGAATGCGACATGCGCTTGCCGGTGATGACCAGCGGTTTTGCGAAATAATAACCCTGGAAAAGGTGAAAGCCCGCATCTAGGCATTGCTTTGCCTCGTCGGGATTGTCCACTTTTTCGGCGAGCAGTTTTCCGGGCCACTTCTTCAATGGCACGAGTGTGTCGGCGAGTTTGTCCATGCCCGAAGCTTTCAGGTCTATCTTGATGAAATCGATGGACTCTCTGAGCGGTTCGAGATTATTGGAGTACCTTGCGACATCGTCCAGAGCCAGCAGATAGCCCTTGGACTTCAGGTATTTGCAGCGTTCCACCACCACGTTGTTGATCTCTATGGTTTCCAGAAGCTCGATGACCACCTGATCCTTGGGCAGCAATTCAAGCATGTCGTCCATCAGCATCTGATCGCTGACATTGATGAAGCCGCGATGTTTGCCCAGTATCGTCTGGAAGCCGAGTTCGCTGAAAGCGTGGTTGATCACGGAACAGGTGGCGGTGACATTATCTTGAAACTGGGCGGAATTCTGCTGGCTGGAACGGAATAACAATTCGAAACCGGCGAGATTCTGTTCCCGATCAAGGATGGATTGCCGCCCGATGAAGAATTCGGAAATATTTTGAGTAGTCATACTCATTTACCTGTGCGCTGCTGTATGAGTCACGACTGAAAAATAACACAGAGCATGGCGGCAAACAATCAGAAACCATGCCATGTCAAAACGGCAGTTGCAAATGCGGTGCTGTTCTTGTCAATATCCGGCGAAAATCTTCCTGTATGCGCTTGAGTGCGACTTCTGTATCCGCCTCGAAGCGCATCACGATGGAAGGCGTGGTATTGGATGCGCGCGCAAGGCCAAAGCCATCTGGATATTCTACGCGCAAACCATCGATAGTGATGATTTCAGGCGTATCGGTAAAGTCAGCCGTTTTCTGCAATTGCAGGAGCAGCGCGTGATTTTCGCCCTCCAGGGTTGCAATATGCAATTCCGGGGTGCTGTATGCATCGGGCAGCGCGTTAAGCGTAGCGCTCGGATTGTCGACGCGGCTTAAAATTTCTAAAAGACGTGCACCGCTGTATAGTCCATCATCGAAGCCATACCAGCGTTCAGCAAAAAACAAATGGCCTGTCATTTCGCCAGCAAGCAGCGCATTCGTTTCTTTCATCTTCGCCTTGATAAGCGAATGCCCGGTTTTCCACATCACAGGCTTTCCGCCATGAGCCTGTATCCAGTCGAACAGATGACGCGTGCATTTTACGTCGAACAGGATTTTGCTGTTGGGATTGCGCATTAACACATCGGCAGCAAATAGCATCAACTGGCGGTCAGGGTAGATGATCCTGCCATCTTTAGTGACTACACCCAGTCGGTCGCCATCGCCGTCAAATGCCAGGCCGATTTCGCTGTCGTTGTCATGCAGCGCTGCAATCAGGTCCTGCAGGTTTTTCGGGTCTGAGGGGTCTGGATGATGATGCGGAAAATGTCCATCCACTTCGCAGTACATTTCATGCACATCGCATCCGAGCTGGCGGTAGAGCTTTGCCGCGTAAGCGCCTGCGATGCCGTTGCCGCAATCGATTGTGATTTTCATCGGGCGAACAAGCCTGATATCGGATGCAATGCGTTCGATATAGGCCGGGCCGATATCCTGCTCGCTATAGCTGCCGGAGCCATGAGTGTAATCGTTGTGTTCGATGCGCCACCGCAACGCCTGTATCGCATCGCTATGCAGCGTTTCATTGTTCAGCACGATCTTAAGGCCGTTGTATTCAGGCGGATTGTGGCTGCCGGTGAGCATCACGGCAGAACATGTCTTAAGTTGAAAGGCTGAAAAATAAACCATCGGTGTCGTCGCGCATCCGATGTCGATCACATCGATCCCGCTCTTGCGGATGCCCGAAGCGAGAGCCACAATCAGTTCCGAACCTGACAGGCGACCATCGCGTCCTATAGCGATCTCGCGCTGCCCGCGCGAAACGGCTTCCGAACCTATCGCATGGCCGATAGCTTCGACGATATCGGCTGTCAGAGTCTTGCCCGCAATCCCGCGTATGTCATAAGCCTTGAAGATTTCTTCGGGCAGCGTCATCTGCCTGTTGCGATAAGCTGCTGAATTTTTTCCCACAAGATATCCGGCGTGAGTTTGTTCATGCAGTTGAAGTGCCCCAGCGGGCATACGCGCTTGAAGCAAGGGCTGCATGCGATGTCGAGTCGTGCGACCATCGCGCGCCCGGATAACGGCGGCGTGAATTCGGGGCTGCTGGAGCCGAATATGGCAATCATGGGGCGATCCAATGCGGCTGCCAGATGCATCAGGCCGGAGTCGTTGCTGATCACAAGTCTTGCAGAGGAAAGCAGCGCAATGGCGTCCAGAAGATCGGTGCTGCCACAAAGATTGAATATCGCAGGATTGCCAAGGGCGACGATATTTTCCGCCACTTCCCTGTCTTTTGCCGATCCGATCAGCCAGACCGCATAACCCAACCGCTGCAGATGCTGTGCTGTTTCGGCAAAATAGGCTACAGGCCAGCGTTTTGCGGGGCCATATTCGGCGCCTGGGCAGAATATTGCGACAGGCTGATCAAGCGTCAGGCCCAGTTTTTCAAGCGTGGCATCGCGCTGCTTGGTCGGGATGGATAAACGGGGATTGGCCAGCGGCCGAGGGATCTTCCCGTCGGTCGACTCGGCGAGCTGTGCAAAGCGCTCGACCATCAGCGGCAGCATCTTTTTGTCCAGTCTGCGCGCATCGTTGAGGAGGCCGTAACGCATCTCGCCGGTAAACCCGGTGCGCTGCGGAATACGCGCAAAAAAAGGCAACAGCGCGGACTTGAACGAGTTTGGCAGGACGATGGCCTGATCGTATTTCTCATGGTGCAGTTGTTTGCCCAGCTGATAGCGTCCCTTGAGATCGAGAGCCCCATGCGGGAAAGGGTTCTCGATCACGGCATGTACCTCGGGGATGGCATGCAGCAATGCCGCCGTCCAAGAAGGCGCGAGCACATCGATGTCGCAGTCCGGATGAAGTTCCTTCAGGCGCATCAGCATCGGCTGCATCAGCATGCAGTCACCCACCCAGCTTGGGCCGATGATCAATATTTTTCTCATACCGCAAAGTCATTCCCGCGGAAGCAGGAATCCAGATGAATTAGCATGCGTGGCAGATTCAATGCGCTTTCGGACGCTCGCCAGCCAGCTTATAGAGTGTGCCGCAATAAGGACAGCGCGCCTCAGCGCCGTTGCCAAAGCCGATTACGACCTTGGGATGTGCATTCCAGAGCGTCATGTCTGGCATCGGGCAGGTTAGCGGCAGATCTTTTGCAGTGACTTCAATGATGCGCTGGTTTTGTTCGTTCATGGTCATGTCCTTTACACGTAGCTCAGCCAGTCGCCATGTTTGGGATGTCTACCGGCCACGCAATCGAAAAATGCCTGCTGCAGGCGTGTCGTGACAGGGCCGCGCGAACCTGCGCCTATGATGCGCTGGTCGAGTTCGCGTATCGGTGTGACTTCGGCGGCTGTGCCGGTGAAGAAGGCTTCTTCTGCGCAATATATTTCATCGCGCGTGATGCGCTTCTCGATCACCTCGATGTCCATTTCCTTGGCAAGCAGGATGATGGAGTCGCGCGTGATACCTTCAAGGCACGAGGTCAAGTCAGGCGTATACAGTTTTCCTTTCTTGACGATGAATATGTTTTCGCCCGCGCCTTCGGCGACGTAGCCGTCCACATCCAGCAGCAGTGCTTCGTCATAGTTGTCATTGGCCACTTCCTGATGCGCCATGATCGAATTGGAATAAGTCGTCACCGATTTGGCGCGGCACATGTTGACGTTGACATGGTGGCGTGTGAAGCTGGAAGTCTTCACGCGTATGCCTTTTTGCATGCCCTCATCGCCAAGATATGCGCCCCATGGCCACGCGGCGATGGCCACATGGGTGGAAAGCGTCTTAGCAGCAATGCCCATCGCTTCCGAACCGTAAAAACAGATGGGACGTATGTAACAGGATTTCAGATTGTTGACGCGCACCACTTCGCGGTGCGCCTCAAGGATGGTTTCCTTGTCATAAGGCATTCTCATCTGAAAAATGTGTGCCGAATTGAACAGGCGGTCAGTGTGTTCCTTGAGGCGAAAAATGGCGGTGCCGTTTGCTGCTTCGTAGGCGCGCAGCCCTTCAAATACGCCCATGCCATAGTGCAGGGTGTGTGTCAGCACATGGGTGGTAGCATCGCGCCAGGGTACCAGCTTGCCGTCGTACCAGATAAAACCGTCGCGGTCGGACATGGACATGATAGGGTTCCTTCAGGTGGGTCGGTTGCAAAAGGTGAATTCTAACAGTCTGTCGGATTTTTTGCAGCGAAACAAACCTGAAAGCAATGGTTGAAGCAAGCCGAAGGAGCGGATGCGTTTTTGACTGAGAGACTTAAGCCGTCACTGGGGCGCGAACAGGCGCAACTCGTCCTTCGTCTGTACTACTTTGAGCGATCCCAGCACAGATTGGCCCAGCAGGACTCCGGCGGTATTGGGTGATATGACGGCAGAAACATTGCTGATGATCATTCTGCCGATCTTCAGGCTCTTGACGGTCGTGTCATAGCCTTGAACGACACCGTTGGCAGACATCAGGTTGTGTGCACTGCCTTTTTTCAGTTTGAGCTGTTCTGCCATCTGGGCTGGAATGGATAAGAAGGCGGCACCTGTATCGATCACCATGTTGACCGCTATGCCGTTGATTTCTCCATCTAGGCGATAAACGCCGCCCATCCCTTTTTTGGCAGATACATAATAGGCATCGGCATCGGCTTCGGGTTTGGCTGGCGGCGGGACATATGCGTTTGTATTCCATTGCGTAACCGTTGCCTGTTCGCAAGGGGAGTCCTGATAAACCAGCGCGCCCTGTTGGTTCCTGCATTTGAATACGGTATTGGCAACCGCATTCGTGGAGAGTGCTGCCAGTGCGATGCTTAGCAGAACCGGCAATGGAAATGGACTAGGTTTCATGATGTCTCCTGGCTTGGATGCATTAATCTGTATGCTGAGCTGGCTTCGCGCCTTGCTGCTTAAGGTTTGCCTAGCGGCAAGTAATTCGCCGGATCCACTGGCTTGCCCAGACGGCGCACCTCAAAATGCAGTTCAACCCGATCGCTGTCGGTCTTTCCCATTTCGGCAATCTTCTGGCCGCGCGTTACCGTCTCGCCCTCTTTCACCAGCAACTTGTCATTGTGCGCATAAGCGCTGAGATAGGTCTTGTTGTGTTTGATGATCAACAGTTTGCCATATCCGCGTAGCCCGCTTCCGCTATATACCACTTTGCCGGCAGCGCTTGCAAAAATCGGCTGCCCCAATTTGCCTGCAATGTCGATGCCTTTGCGGTTCTCCGCTTCCGAAAAGGTGCCCACCAGCTTGCCCTGCGCTGGCATGCCCCAGTCGAGTGCATCGGAGGCTTCGGCTGGCGCTTCAGGCTTAACCTCAGGTTTAATCGTTTTGGTTTCAGGTTTTGCTTCAGTCCTGGCGATAGCCGGGGCGTGTGCATTCTCGCCCTGCACTGATTCGGCCTTCGCAACGGCAGCCTCGCTGTAGGCATACTTCACGACGCGAGGTTGTTCTTTGATGAAGGCGTGCGCGGGTGTCGCTTCGGCTTGAGGTGTTTCGGGCTGGGCTGTTTCGGGAGGCAGCTTGATCTGCTGTCCTACCTTGATCTGGTTGGGGTCCTTGATGCCGTTGAATTCGGCCAGCTCATGCTGATCAATGCCATAGCTGAACGCAATGCCATACAGGGTGTCGCCCTTTTGCACGACATGCACCCTAGGCATATCCTGCGGTTTCGCCGAGGATTTGTCGGCAGAAGGCGCTGTGCCGTGTGCAAGCACGGGCGCGCGATGTCCGTCAGACGCGCAACCGGCGACAAGACTTGCCGCGATCAGTCCTGCAAAGATCCTGTTCATGCTTTCCCCATCAACATTGGTACAAATTTCACCTGTTCAAGCCTTGACTCGCTAAAACCCGATTGGTCTCGCTCGACAAGATAAAGCCATTGTTCCTGTCGTCCCATAGGCAGCACCATGCGTCCGCCGATTGAAAGCTGTCTTCCCAAAGTTTGAGACATCACAGGCGCTGCTGCGGCCAGAATGATACCTTCAAAAGGCGCTACGTCAGGCAGGCCGGCGTTGCCGTCCGCATAGCGTACTTCGACGTTGTCGATGTTAAGGTCGGACAATAGTTTCTTCGCGCGTTCATAAAGCGGCTCGATGCGCTCAACAGTATAAACTTCAGGGAACACATGGGCCAGCACTGCTGCCTGATACCCGCAGCCCGTGCCCACTTCCAGCACGCGATTGATAGGGCAGCCAGAAAAACCGCGCAAGACTTCTATCATGCGAGCAACGATATAGGGTCGGGAAATGGTCTGGTCATAATTGATCGGAAGCGACACGTCATCATAGGCGCGGCTGGATAACGCTTCGTCAACGAACAAATGGCGGGGCACTTCATACATTGCGGCAAGCACTGCTTCATCCTGTATGCCCTGATCGCGCAGGCGCGCTATCATGCGCTGCCTAGTCCTTGCCGAAGTCATGCCTATACCATTGTGTCGCAACGTCATTTTTCTTCTAGCCAGCCTTTCAGCGCGTTGATCTGACCGTATTGGGTCAAATCGATCTGCAAAGGGGTGAGCGAGACGCAACGATTTTCCAGCGCATGAAAATCAGTGCCTTCTCCTGCATCTTGGGCTGCACCTGCAGCACCGACCCAATACACGGTTTCGCCTGTGGGGCTCTGCGCCTTAATCACGGGTTCGGCCTTATGCCGTTTGCCTAGGCGGGTCACTTTCATCCCCTGCAGCTGTTCATAGGGGATGTCAGGCACATTCACATTGAGCAGCCACGGAAACTGGTGTGTTTTGCCTGCGAAGCGCTCGACTAGGTTGCGGGCGATTCTGGCTGCTGTTTCGTAATTTCCCAGTTCCTTGCCCACCAGAGAGATGGCGATCGCGGGGATGCCCAGCAGATAGCCTTCCGTTGCAGCGGCTACCGTCCCGGAATAAATCGTATCGTCCCCCATGTTCGCGCCTGCATTGATGCCAGATACTACCATGTCGGGCTGGTAATCGAGCATGCCGGTCACGGCAAGATGCACGCAATCGGTTGGCGTTCCATTGACGTAATGGAATCCATTGGCAGCACGCTTTAACTTGAGAGGCCGGTCCAGCGTGAGCGAGTTGCTTGCGCCGCTGCGATCGCGTTCGGGTGCAACCACGACGACCTCCGCGATGCTTGAGAGATGTTCGGCGAGCATTGCAAGGCCCGGCGCGAAATAACCATCGTCATTGCTGATCAGGATGCGCATTGGTAGAAATAATCGGGAGTCAGCTAATTGAAAAATTGATCGGAGCGTGAGGACTTTAAACCTACGCAATAGCGAGGAATGATAACCCATCGCGGCTGAAACCACCAATACTGCCTTCTTGCCGTGTTAGCCCCAATTAGAAATTTCGGTTTTTCTGTTTCCTTTGCACTAAGCCGTAACGTGCTGTGAGGCTTTTTCGGATTGGGAGATGCTAGACATTGGGCGTCTCAGTAGTGAAAACGCAATTTAGCTATTTGGAGTTCCTCGCCTTCAACCCGATACACCATGCAGTGTTTATCCGTGATCCGGCGCGACCAGAGTTCTGAGAGGGCGTGTTTCAGTCGCTCGGGCTTACCAACGCCGCTGAAGGGTTCCTGCTGCGTTTCGCTGAGCAGATGGTTGATTCGTTGTGCCATCTTCCTGTCTTGTTCTTGCCAATTCAGGGAGTCTTCCCTCGCTTCATTTGCGAAGACCAGTCTCGCTCGGCCAGTTTCCGCTCCACACCCTTTATTGGTGCTTAGCTGCGCAGCCGCCGCGAGAAGGCGCTTTGCGTTTGCCGGCGTGCGCTCTTCCAGTGCCTTGTAGTCTTCGAGCGAGAGCATCACAACGGATTGCTCACCCGTTGCGGGTGATGATCAAAGCCTAATGGTCGTTGCAAACGCGGTCCATCGCGCTCGCCAGGTTTGCGCGAACTGTGGTGTAGGTAATCGCATTCATTTCGATCCTCCTTATATGTACGTTTTAATGTATATGTTTGTCTGCTGCTTGTTCAGTGCCGAGTTGATTCATCAAAAAGCTGTCTCCTCCTTGAGACGGTATAAGTTTCCTTGGTTTTTCAGTCTATTGGGTTGGATGCGCAGGCATTTTCTGAATCGGGTGTCGTCGATTGGCAACACCCGGTTGCGCGATGAACAAGCGAAGAGGCGATTCTTGCGCACTGGATGCTGAAAAATTAACAAAAAATCAGTTATATAGATTTATTACACACATGCTGGCCTGAAAATTGCTTGAACGGCTGTGTGACCATCAAAGCCATCCTAAGGATATGAAACACAACACTTCAAACGGTTCGAATACGGCTCCCCCCATACACCGCGGCAGCATGGCGCCACGCCCCTGGACCGGCTTCTGGCATGGCCTGGTGCTGATGCTTTCAGGCGCCGGAGTTTCCCGGCAAGCATCACCCGATGCGCCTCTTTGGATGCACGCCGCATCGAGGCGGCGCATGTTCCTGTTGGGGCTCGTGATTGCCAGCACGCTGGTGGCATCAAAGCTGCTTGCCTATACCCAGTCGACCAACAGCGCCCACCCCGTTTTGCATTTTATTCAGCTTGCGCTGTTTGTGATGTTGTTTGGCTGGGTGACTGCAGGATTCGTGACCGCGCTGATGGGGTTCTGGGTGCAATGGCGCCCCGACCCGCATGCGCTCTCGCTGGCGGCAGCCCGCCGCCAGGTTCTGCGCAAGAATGCCCGTACGGCCATCATCATGCCGATCTGCAACGAGCCTGCGGGACCTGTCTTTTCAGGACTGCGTGCCACCTGCGAATCGCTCTTTGAGAGCGAAGCGGCCGATCTGTTCGATGTTTATGTGCTTTCGGACACCTATGACACGCTGATGCACGAACAGGAGCTCGAAGCGTTTCACGCACTGCGGCAGCAGTTGGGTGAACGATGCCGTCTCTATTACCGGCAGCGGAAGCTCCGCACCCGCCGCAAGGCGGGCAACGTCGCGGACTTTTGCCGCCGCTGGGGAAAAAATTACCGCTACATGGTGGTACTCGATGCCGACAGCGTGATGACGGGCGAGAGCATCACCATGCTGGTGCGACTGATGGAAGCGCACCCCAAAGCCGGCATCATACAGACAGCGCCGCGTGCCTGCGGTGTAGAGACGCTGCATGCGCGCATCCAGCAGTTTGCAGGCAGGGTGGCGGGGCGTTTGTTCACCGCAGGCATGCAGTACTGGCAGCTCGGGGAATCGCATTACTGGGGGCACAATGCGATCATACGCATCGAACCTTTCATGAAGCACTGCGCATTGGCCAAGCTGCCGGGGCACGGCGGACTGTCAGGCGAGATACTGTCGCATGATTTTGTGGAGGCCGCGTTGATGCGCCGCGCGGGTTATTACACTTGGCTCATCACAGATCTCGAAGGCAGTTACGAGCAGCAACCCTCAAACCTGATGGAAGAGCTGCAGCGCGATCGACGTTGGTGCCAGGGCAACCTGATGAATTTCCGCCTGATCAACGAGCCTGGCTTTCAACCTGTGCATCGCGCGATGCTGTTCACGGGTGCAATGGCCTATGTTTCCGCGCCGCTTTGGCTGGCCTTTCTGCTGGTCAGTCTGAGTCTGCGACTGCTCGAGCCGCATGTTTCCAGCGCAGGCCTGTTTCCGTGGTTGGGCATGTCATCCACGCTGGAACTGCTGTGGGCATTCACGCTGACTCTGCTGTTCCTGCCTCGGTTCCTGGCCGTTATTGCGATCATCGGTCACGGTGAACAGACATCGTATGGCGGTACGCTGGCGCTGATCAAGAGTGCGTTGATGGAAGCCGTTTTGTCCGCGCTGCAAGCGCCCATCCGCATGATCGCACATACGCTGTTTGTGGTCACCGCATTGACCGGTTTGAATCTGGAGTGGAAGTCGCCGATGCGCGAGGCTCACTCCATATTGTGGCGCGATGCTTGGCGCCGGTTCATGCCAGTGATGGCTGTCGTGACGTTGGGCATGATCGCGACATTCCACACTCACCACGATGCGCTGTGGTGGCTTTTGCCTGTGGGCTTGCCTTTGCTGTTTGCAGCGCCCCTGACGGTGCTGACCAGCGAATCGCGTTGGGGATTGATGTTGCGTTACCGTCAGTGGTTGCTTACACCCGAAGAACGCATTACGCCTGCCGTGCTGGTGCGCGCATGGGCATAGACTACAAACGGAAATTCAACGATGACTGAATTCGATCGCCGTCAATTCCTGGGGATTTTGGCTGCCGCTGCGACATCGCTTGCGCTTCCCTGCTCTGACGCATGGGCTGCCGATACGGGGTTGGCGCTGGGTGCTGCAAATACATTTAGCTGGGATGATTTGGTCCAAGAGGCGCGCTTTCTGGCAACGCAAGCCTATCGTCCAGCATCCCAACCCAGTGCCAGCGTGCTCGAACAAATCGACTGGGAAGCGCATG
Organism: Pseudomonadota bacterium; assembly: GCA_021787435.1. Lineage (GTDB taxonomy): Bacteria > Pseudomonadota > Gammaproteobacteria > Burkholderiales > Gallionellaceae > Gallionella. The sequence continues at coordinate 135,444 of JAJYLY010000004.1, forward strand.
GAAAAATCCGTTTCAAGCCGGAGAATGCGCTATTTGCTGAAGGTCCTGGCCAGTACCCGATCGCCTTCTTTCATCCGGGGCGATTTTTCCCAAGGCCGGTAAAGATGTACCGGCTCGATCACCTGTCTTACGAGGCAGGATTCGTCGCGCGCGAAATTCTCTACGACAAGAAACATTTCGACATGCCAGCCGACAGTCCGGCGCAACGCCTGGGATCGGAGACTGGATATGCGGGCTTTCGCATACAGGAAAGCCGCACAGGCAATCAGTCTCGCCTCGCTTGGCAGAATAACGACTGGGCCGCATTTCTGGGCGCCTCCTATTTTCGCGCGATCGGCGACGAGTATCAGTACGGTCTTTCCGCGCGCGGCATCGCCATCGATACGGTGGTGAAGAATGTCACCGAAGAATTTCCCGCCTTCACCCGTTTCTATTTCGAGCCGTTAGATCAGAATTCGGACACGATGACCATATATGCTTTGCTGGATGGCCCGAGCATCGCCGGCGCCTACCGCTTTCTGCTGACGCGAAGCCAAGGTGTGCTGATGGACATCGAATCCAATCTGTTCCTGCGCAAGGACGTCGAGCGCTTCGGCATCGCACCAGTCACTTCCATGTACTGGTTCTCGCAAAAGGACAAGCCGTTTCAGGAAGACTGGCGGCCCGAGGTGCATGATTCGGATGGTCTGGCATTGTGGACCGGGAGCAATGAACATGTCTGGCGGCCTTTGATCAATCCTCTCGGCATCAATGTGTCCTATTTTCTTGACAAGAACCCCAAAGGGTTCGGGCTGATGCAGCGTGAGCGCCATTTTGACGAGTATCTGGATGGCGTTCATTACGAACGCCGCCCGAGTCTATGGGTCGAACCGGTCGGAGACTGGGGCGAAGGTTCCGTGCAACTGGTCGAGCTGCATACGGAAGAAGAAATCTATGATAACGTGGTCGCAATGTGGGTGCCGCGTGAAAAGGCCCGTGCAGGCAGCAGCTATAGCTTGCGCTACCGCCTGTACTGGCAGGCAGATGAGCCTTTCAAGACCAGTCTTGCGCGCTGTGTCGCAACACGCATCGGAAGAGGAGGGGAGTCTGCCAAACGTCCTCAGGGTGCGCATAAATTTGAGGTCGAGTTCAAAGGAGGCGATCTCGCCAAGCTTGCTCCCGGCATCAGCCCAGAAGCGGTGCTGACCAGCACAGGCGGCAAAATATCCAATGTGATGACTGAAGCAGTTCCCGATGGAGAAGCAGGGCACTGGCGCGCCTTTTTTGATCTGGAGGCGGAGGAAACAGTTGATATCCGCCTTTATCTTAAAGCAGGCGCACAAACGCTGACAGAGACTTGGCTATACCAGTTTCACACTGCCTGATTTACGCCGGGATGTTCCGTCATGTCCTGTCTGATCGAGGCCGGGTCGAGCTGGTGTTTCTGGAGCAGCTTGTAAAATTCGGTGCGGTTCCGTTTGGATAACTTGGCTGCCTGAGTGACGTTGCCTTCCGTGATCTTGAGTATGCGGATCAAATACTCACGTTCAAAACGCTTCTTGCCTTCTTCAAGCGAGAGCAACATTTCCTCCTCCTGGTGCATGGTCTGCTGAACCAGCACGGACGAGATTAGCGGTGTGGTGCAGAGCGCCACGCTGTGTTCGACGACATTCAGAAGTTGTCTGACATTTCCGGGCCATGGCGCCCTGACCAGCGCCTCCATCGCTTCTTGGGAAAATCCGTTGATATTCCGGTTGTATTTTTTGGCAAGCGCCGACAGGAAATGCATAGCCAGCAGCGGGATATCCTCGCGGCGCTGAGACAATGCAGGGATGATCAGCTCGACAACATTGAGGCGGTAATAGATGTCTTCGCGGAAGTTCCCGGCTTTGATTTCAGCTTTCAGATCGCGGTGGGTTGCGGAAATGATGCGCACGTCGAGCGGAACCGCATGGGTTGCACCGACGGGGGTCACCTGTTTTTCCTGGAGCACGCGCAGCAGTTTGCTTTGCAATGTAAGCGGCATGTCGCCGATTTCATCGAGGAAAATCGTGCCACCATTGGCCGACTGGAACAATCCCTTGTGATCGCGGACTGCGCCCGTGAAGGCGCCTTTGGTGTGTCCGAAAAGTTCGGATTCGAGCAGTTGTTCGGGTATCGCGGCGCAGTTGATGGCTACAAACTGGCTTTTCGCGCGCGGGCTTGCATTGTGTATGGCGTGCGCAAGCAACTCCTTGCCGGTTCCGCTGGCTCCCCTGATCAGCACGCTTGCATCGCCATTCGCCACCAGTCTGGCTTTCATCAGGATATCTTCCATGACGCTGCTCTGGGTGACGATGTCTGCGCGCCAATGCTCTGACGGTTGTGATGTCGGGGATGAAAATTGCAGCGCTCTTGAAATATGTTCCAGCAGCACCGCGCTGTCGAAGGGCTTGGTCAAGTAGCCAAACAGTCCGCGCTGTGTAGCCGCAACGGCGTCCGGAATGGTGCCGTGTGCGGTGAGCATGATAACAGGGAGCGCGGGCATGCTTCTGTGTATGTGTTCAAAAAGCGCCATTCCGTCCATGCCATGCATGCGCATGTCGGTAATCACGAGTTGGGGTCTTGCCATCTCCAGCGATTTGATCGCGGCCTCCGCGCTGTCAGCCGATTCGACTTCATATCCTGCCGAGACAAGTCGCATCGACAACAGATGCAGCAGGTCTGCATCGTCATCCACGATCAGTATTCTCGCGGTAGGCCGTGCCGCACTCATGGTTGATCCCGATGCGTCTGATTGATTTCGAAGGCCTTGATTGCGTCTATCTTTCCCTGCAGGGATTTGGAATGCATTTTTTCGTTTACCAGGGCTTTGCCAAGATCATTTACGGTTTCCTCTGTCTGTCTCTGTTGGGCAAGTAGTGCACCGAAAAGGTGGGCCAGGTCATGCAGATCAGATGAGGAATCGGTGGGCTGATTGGGCCAGGTTTCAAGCAGGTCGAGCGCAGCTGCCGTGTTGTGAAAAGCGGTGTTTGGCAAAGAAAGCAGCATGGCCAGCTTGATGCGTTCGGTATTATTCGGGTTTTTTGAGAAGTTCTGGCTTACCGCATTGTATTCGTTGGCAGCATCGGGCAAGGTTAGCGCGCTAATGTGGGAATAGTAACGTATGATATCACCGAGTTTGGGATTTTCCCTGGCGGGCGCACAGTAAACCATGGCAGGGGTGCGATCGGGCTGCGGGGTGGGTTGTGGTGCTGTTGTTGTTGTGGTTGTACATGCGCCAAGCAGGAGCGTTAGCATTAGTGTGTACGGTTTTTTGATCATCGAGTTCTTCATTCTGCAGCAACGTTCTGGTTCAATGGAAATTCCAGCCTGAAGCATGTGCCTTCTTCTTGTTCGGCAAGCGTTATCGTGCCCCCATGCGCAAGCGTGTATTCGCGAGCAATGGACAAGCCCAGCCCTGTTCCTCTGATGTGCGACTGGGGCGCTCTGCGCCCCTGATAGAAAGCCTCAAAAATTTTTTCTTTGTCCATGTTGTCTATACCCTGGCCGAAATCGATCACATCCAGTCTCAAGGCGCGATCTGTCTCCATTGCATGGAGTTTGATGATCCCTCCAGGCGGGGAATACTTGATTGCGTTGGATAGAAGGTTGTCCACAATTGTTCTAAATTTTTGTTCGTCGCAAGTCATTGATATGTCAGGGCATAGCAGTTCAATCCGCAGCGTTTTATTGGTTATGGCCAGATATTGGTCGTGCACCACGAGTTCGAGCAGAGGCCTGAGCGCAACTTTCTGTTTGATGAGTACCACTTTTTCGGATTGAAGCGCACTGAAGTTTAACAGGTCTTCGATGCGTTTTTGCAATTGAATGCTGTTGGTGGCAAGTATCCTGACGATTTCCTCCTGATTTGTGGTGAGCGCGCCGGCAATGCCTTCCGAGAGCAGATTGGCGCCTTCCCGGATTGAGGTAAGAGGCGTTTTGAGTTCGTGAGACACATGCTGGAGAAAAGTGGATTTCTGTTGTTCGATTTCCAGAAGGCGCAGGCGCATCCAGTCCAGCCTGTCTCCCAGTTGCTGTAAATCCTGCGGCCCTTTTATCCGGACGGCATTCGACAGGTTCCCATTTCCCATGGCGCGTATCACTTCATCGATTTGCCGTATGGGTCTTGCAATCAGTATGGAAAAACCAAAGGCAAGCAGGATCACAAACGGTATCAGCGCGATCAGCAGCCAGATGATAATCCTGTTTGCCTGGTCAGCCATTTCCTGCATTGCGCCCACTTCGCGTTCAATCGGGGCATCCCCGTGATTAAGAAAACTTTGCGTCGAGTCCATCAGCGGAGAAAAATCGACGACACGCCACTCGTTTTGATGAGACTGGGCTGTGACTTCTTGAAAAATAGTCGATTCGGCAGTATCTATTGTTTGCAGCAATTCGCCCTGTTTTGGCGTGAGCGGAAGGGTGCTGAGACTCGCTAGGGTTTCCCTGAACTTTTCGCGATTCTGGTAATAATTTTTCAGCAAGGATTCGTCAGCCAGAATGGATGATAATTTCACGCTGTGTTCCATTGTCGTCGCATAGTCGATCAACAACCGGCTGAAATGTGCAATTTGTTCCGCCTTGTAAACCACCTGACGGTTTTGTTTTGCAAGCTGGTTGATCGATGCTGCGCTGTACATGAGTGAAAGCATCAGCGGCAGCGAGGCCAGCAGAAAACCTGCCAGAATAAGTCCGGAAAAGGACTTGGGATGCCAGCCTGACAATTTTTTTATGAATGTAATCTTGTTGCTCATCGATGTATGGCGCAAGCCGGCAAAATCGGCATTTGCCGATGGTTGCGATTTTACCATTTCCGTTGGCAGGCGGTGAGGAGTTGCTAGAGACTGAAGGCGAGAGTTATGTGGGTTGGCTCGGTTTATCTGAAGCGGGCGAACAACGCCGTGATTAGCTTGCTAATCAGGGAATCCCGCTTTTCCCATTCGAAATCGTCCGGTGCTTCTTCATCCTTAAGATGAAGTTCGGAAAGATTTTCCGGTGCAACCGAATAGAGCAGGCCGTGCGAAAATGACTGTTCCATCACTTATCCTCCATTTGCATTTGAAGCTTGCTGCTTTAGTTACAGTATATACGGTAATATTGTTAATGCAAGAGGGGGATTGATAAAAATCAAACGAATTTTTCTTGCAATGTGTTAGGCGGGCGATTCTTGATCACGAGATAGGCGCCCAAGAGGCTCTCGACGAGCGCTAGCAATTGCGAAATGCCGTGCAACATCCTGAATCTTGCGCCATAGGCGCTATGCATTACGTCCAGCGGCAGAGCCTCTGCTTTCAACCCGTTCATTACAGGCTCAAAATAAAATAGCATGATCAGGGTAAGCAAGAGCATCAGGCTGGATGCCAAAAACATCGGCTGCCGAGCCGCTGCCCACTTAAATCGCCATAAAAGATACGCGAGCAGATATACACCGCAAACGAGGCCGATATCGTGCGTGGCAGAGAACATGTGTCCTGCCAGCCTGCCGGCCAGCTCTTTGTCGGGTTGCATGTAGAAAAGTACAGGGGCTGCAAGGTAGCTGATGGCCCAAAGGCTGCCAACCCAGGCAGTGATCGCAAGCGATGCGAGATGATAGCTGATATTTTTCATGTTATTAAGGTGGAATCAGGCAAACGGCCTGCCGATAGCGTAGCGCAAGTATCGCTTTATTGCACGTCTGCTGGTAGCATGAGCCATGGGAGATGAGAGGCTGGGGATTTTCTGCGCTGATTTTCCCGATACGCCAACAGGATAGTCATGACTATTATTCATCAGCAGGATTTTATAGACAGCATCAAAGATGCATTGCAGTTCATTTCGTATTATCACCCGGCCGATTTCATACGGGCGCTAGGGGATGCGTATTCGATCGAGCAGGCGCCTGCCGCGAAGGATGCCATGGCGCAGATACTTGCTAATTCCCGCATGTGCGCGATTGGCCATCGCCCGATCTGTCAGGACACGGGGATAGTGGTGGCATTTGTCAGGGTTGGCATGCAGGTGCGCTGGGATGCCACGCTTGATGTTGCGGAAATGGTCAATGCAGGCGTGCGCAGTGCATATCTTGATCCGGACAATGTGCTGCGCGCTTCCATCGTCGCTGACCCTGCGGGGGATCGCAAGAATACGCGTGACAATACGCCTGCCGTGGTGCATGTCGAATTGGTGCAGGGCGACAAGGTCGACGTGCGCATCGCAGCCAAGGGCGGGGGGTCGGAAAACAAGGCTGTGATGAAAATGCTGAATCCGGGAGACGATATTGTTGAATGGGTGTTGAAGAGCGTGGAGGGCATGGGCGCTGGCTGGTGTCCGCCGGGCATGCTGGGCATAGGCATAGGCGGGACTGCGGAAAAGGCTGTGCTGTTGGCCAAGGAGGCCTTGATGCAGCCCATGGATATGCATGAACTGAAAGCGCGCGGGGCGGTCAATCGGATCGAATCGCTGCGCATCGAGTTATATGACAAGATCAATGCGCTGGGCATCGGTGCGCAGGGATTGGGCGGGTTGACGACTGTATTGGATGTCAAAATACTGGATTATCCAACGCATGCGGCATCGAAACCTGTTGCAATCATTCCCAATTGCGCGGCCACAAGGCATGTACATTTTGAGTTGGACGGGTCGGGTAGAGCAGAGTTTACGCCGCCCAGGCTTTCCGATTATCCTGATGTGAAGTGGCAGCCGGCCCAGGATGCCAGGCGCGTGAATCTCGACAATATCACACGCGCGCAAATCGGCGAGTGGCAGCCTGGCGAAACGATATTACTTTCGGGGCGCCTGCTCACCGGCCGGGATGCTGCGCATAAACGCATCAGTGAAATGCTCGCCCGTGGAGAAAAATTGCCGGAAGGCGTGGATTTTACCAACCGCTTCATTTATTATGTCGGACCGGTTGATCCGGTGGACGACGAGGTGGTCGGTCCCGCAGGACCTACGACCGCCACGCGCATGGATAAATATACTGAGATGATGCTGGGCGAGGCTGGATTGATCGGCATGATAGGCAAGGCCGAGCGCGGCCCGTTGGCGATAGAGTCCATAAGAAAGCATGCGGCAGTGTATTTGATTGCGGTGGGAGGTGCGGCTTATCTAGTGTCGCGGGCCATACGCAGCGCGAAGGTGCTAGCTTTTGCCGATCTGGGCATGGAGGCGATTTACGAGTTCGAGGTCGAGGATATGCCGGTGACGGTTGCGGTGGATAGTAGGGGACGTTCGGTGCATGAAATCGGACCTGCGCAATGGAAAAATCGCATTATTCCGTTGCACGCAGTATCACAGTAGCAGTATCACAGTATAAAGTATGAGGTTGCATCTGCAGCTTCGTGAAGAATTGGCGGGTCTCCCCGCATTGCAGGGTAGCGAACCTGGTCAGGTCCGGAAGGAAGCAGCCATAGTTATTACTGCAAGTGCCGGGGGTAAGGCTCGCCTCCTTTTGTGTTAGGCCGCTGGAGGGGTTCAGTGAAAAAGCTGGTTTGTTGTTTTCTTTTGTTGATATGCGGCAATGTATGGGCAGTGGATGGGATATCAGTTGAGGCAGGCAACGGCAATGCAACGGATACAGCCCGGGTGGGCGCAATCTGGAACTTCAACCGTCAGTGGTTCACTGATGGCAACTGGCAGGTGACAGGTTTCTGGGAGGCCATGGTGGGCAGATGGCGGGGGTTCAGCAGTTTTGGCGACAATCAGAGCGTGACAGACGTGGGTCTGACTCCGGTGTTCCGGTTTGTGCAGAAGAATCCAGGCGATGTGTCGCCCTATCTTGAAGGTGCGATAGGCGCTCATTTCATTTCGCCGGATTTTATCTACGGCGATCGCAGGTTTGGCAGCTCGTTTCAGTTCGGCGATCATGTGGGTTTTGGCGTGAGCATGGGTGCGCATCAGCAATTCGATCTGGGTTATCGCTATCAGCATCTCTCCAACGGCGGGATCAAGGAACCGAATCAGGGTATCAATCTGAATGAGATTCATCTTATTTACCACTTTTGACGCGGCATAACTTGTCAGATATCTCGGTTCTCGCACGTAAATGGCGGCCTAGGAACTTCACGCAACTGGTGGGGCAGGAGCACGTCGTCAGGGCGCTTACCAATGCACTGTCGCAAAATCGCCTGCATCACGCGTATCTTTTCACAGGCACGCGCGGGGTGGGCAAGACCACGATCGCGCGCATTTTCGCCAAATCCCTGAATTGTCTGACAGGAATCACCGCTACACCTTGCGGCGAATGCAGTGCCTGCCGGGAAATTGACAGCGGACGCTTTGTCGATTTGATTGAACTGGATGCGGCATCCAACACTCAGGTCGACAGCATGCGCGAACTTCTGGAGAGCGCGCTTTATGCACCGACCAATGCCCGTTTCAAGGTTTATATCATCGACGAAGTCCACATGTTGTCGAAGTCCGCTTTCAATGCAATGTTGAAGACGCTCGAAGAGCCTCCCCCTCATGTGAAATTCATACTCGCGACGACCGATCCGCAGAAGATCCCCGTCACCGTATTGTCGCGCTGCCTGCAGTTCAACCTGAAGCAGTTGCCGCCGGGACTGATCGCGGCGCATCTGAAATACGTTCTGGAGCAGGAGAAAATAGAATTCGAATCCGGTGCGCTGAATCTCGTTGCGCGCGCAGCCCAGGGCAGCATGCGGGATGCGTTGAGCCTGATGGATCAGGCGATCGCCTTTTCCGAGGGCAGGGTCGAAGAAGCTGCAATGCGCAGCATGCTGGGCGCGATCGACCAGGGCTATCTGTTCGACCTGCTGCAGGCGCTGAAGGAGCAAAATGGTAAAGCGCTGCTCGAGATTGCTGACAACATGGCGATGCGCAGCATCGCGTTTGAATCTGCGCTGCAGGATATGGCTTCCGTTTTGCATCGCATTGCGCTGGCGCAGGCTGTGCCGCAGGCAATTGTTGACGATGAACCGGAACGCCAGCGCTTGTTTTATCTGGCAGCAGCGTTTACGCCAGAAGAAGTTCAGCTGTTCTACCAGATTGCAATACATGGGTGCGCCGAAATTGAACTTGCCCCCGATGAGTATGCCGGTTTCACCATGACGCTGTTGCGCATGCTTGCGTTTATGCCCACTCGCGAGATGCAGGCTGCCGCGCCGGCCAGCAAGCCGATTAAAATCTCGCCAGCAGAAACCAGGAATGAACTCGTTCGGCCGGACGATGCCATGCCTGACTGGACTGCATTGTCGGGCCAGTTGAAGGTGCAGGCCATGGCGCAGCAATTGGCGAAACACTGCGTCCTGGATTCGTTGTCCGGGGACCATTGGGTGTTGCGCCTTTCAGAAGAGCACAAGCATTTGCAGACCAGGATGGCGACAGATAATTTGCAGGCTGCATTGCGCGATCACTTTGACAGGCCGATCAAACTTTCTGTCGTGCTGGGCAAAGTGACCGTAGCAACGCCGGCAAAAATCGAACATCAGAATCAGCAGGAGAAACAAAGTCAGGCGAGCAACGCGATAGCACTGGATGATTTTGTAAATGATGCACAAACCATACTGGGCGCGAGTTTGGCGCCAGAATCTATTAAACCGGTTCAATAGGAGCAGTCGTTATGATGAAAGGTGGATTAGGCGGCTTGATGAAACAGGCCCAGCAAATGCAAAAAAACATGCAGCAGGCGCAAGCCGAACTTGCGACCATTGAGGTCGAAGGGCAGGCGGCTTCAGGCAGGGTCAAGGTAAGCATGAGTTGTTCGCATGAGGTGCGTCGCATCTCGATTGACGACAGCATGTTGTCTGATAAGGAAATGCTGGAGGACCTGTTGGTGCTGGCGTTGAACGACGCTGTGCAGAAAGTGGCTCAGACCACTGAGCAACGCATGAGTGCTTTTGGAGCAGGAATGGGCTTGCCGCCCGGAATGAAACTTCCTTTTTGATGACCTATCTTGATGAGTTGATTGCGGCTTTGCGCTGCTTGCCGGGGGTAGGGCCCAGATCGGCTCAGCGTATGGCCTATCATTTGCTGCAACGGGATCGTGCAGGCGCATTGCATCTGGCAGCTGCTTTGCAACAGGCGGCAACCAATACCCAGCATTGTTCAAGATGCAATAATTTCTCCGAGCAAGAAATCTGTGGTTTATGCGCGTCGGGAAAACGCGATGAGAGCTTGCTGTGTGTGGTGGAGATGCCGGCCGACCTTTTGATGATGGAACAAACGCAGTGTTACGCGGGCATGTATTATGTGCTGATGGGCAGGTTGTCGCCGCTGGATGGCATAGGTGCCAAGGAGTTGCATCTGGACAGGCTGGTCAAGCGGGTGCAGGAACAGACCTGTGAAGTGATACTGGCAACCAATTTTACCGTGGAAGGGGACGCTACCGCGCATTATTTGGCAACCCAGTTGCAATCTCTTGGTGTTAAAGTATCACGCATCGCGCGGGGTCTGCCTGTTGGCGGCGAGCTGGAGCAGGTAGATAGCGGGACCTTGGCGCAAGCTGTGCTGGAAAGACGTGAGTTAACCATATGAATGAGCAGGATGCTACACAGGGTGAGAAATTGCAGAAGGTGCTGGCCCAGGCAGGCTTCGGTTCGCGTCGCGCCATGGAGGAATGGATCGCTGCGGGCCGCGTCAGCGTAAATGGAGAGCCTGCCACGCTGGGCATGCGCGTATTTCCTGGCGATCTGGTCAAGACAGAACGGCGCACGATACGCGTGGGTGAACGCGAACATGCGGTTCGTGTGTTGCTGTATCACAAACCGGAAGGCGAAATTGTCAGCCGTGATGATCCTGAAAAGCGGGCGAGCGTGTTTGACAAGTTGCCCAAGTTGCGCGGTCAGAAGTGGATAGCCATCGGCCGACTAGATTTCAATACCAGCGGTTTGCTGATTTTCACCACCTCGGGAGAACTGGCGAACCGGCTGATGCATCCGCGTTTCGAGGTGGAGCGTGAATACGCGGTGCGTGTGCAGGGCACCATGACGGAAGAAGAGATCAATCGCGCTCTGATCGAGGGGGTCACGCTTGAAGATGGGCCCGTGACATTTGAAAAGCTGGAAGACCAGGGGGGGGAAGGTTTCAACCACTGGTATCGCGTGATGCTGAAGGAAGGCCGCAATCGCATCGTGCGTCGAGCATTTGACGCGCTGGGGCTGCCTGTCAGCAGGTTGATACGAGTGCGATTCGGTATAATCAATTTGCCATCCCGTTTGAAACGGGGAATGACAGCGGAGCTGGGCGACGGTGAAATCGCGCAGGTGCTTGATTGGGCAGGTTTGAGTGTGCATGAAGGCGAGCCTGAACCGGCCCCCGTTGCCCGCACTGTACGAAATACAAAGAAAAATGCCAGTCAGCCTGCCCGGCGTTTTAAGCGTTGAACGGTCAATTATAATTCGGTGCAACAAGAATTGAATGGAAGAACGCAGCAATAAAACCATCATCTGCAGCGTGCTTTTTTTAGATATCGTGGAATATGCTAAAAAAACCGTGGCGGGTCAAATCTCTCTGAAAGACAGGTTTAATGCCTATCTTTCTGAGGCTATTGGCGATGTGCCTGTCGTGGAGCGCATCATACTGGATACGGGTGATGGCGCTGCAATAAATTTTTTAGGCGATGTCGAAGCTGCATTGAATGCGGCGCTTCGGTTACGTGCCAGTTTGCTTGCCGAAGACCCTTATCTTGAACCGCAACTCCTGGTCCGTATCGGCATCAACCTAGGGCCTGTCCGCCTGGTTCGTGATATTAACGGGCAACCCAATATCGTCGGGGATGGCATCAATGTCGCGCAACGCATCATGGGCTTTGCCGATCCCAGCCAAATACTGGTGTCGCGCTCTTACTACGATGCGGTGTCGCGTTTATCTCCCCAATATCCAGGCATGTTTCACTATCAGGGATCGCGCACTGATAAACATGTGCGCGAGCACGAAATTTATGCGATCGGTTATTCAGGCGATCATACGACCAGGTACATTCCTGCGCTGCAGGGCAGGCTGCAACGTCAATATGCTGCGATGCAAAACCGTTTCAAGGTGATCGGGCGTTCCTTGGCAATCCTGCTTGCCGCCATGTCTCAGAAAATCAGGCAAACCAGTTTTGTACAGCGTTTCATCTATGCCGCGATAGGTATCGTGATTTTGCTGGCAGGCATGCTGCCGTTCATGGGCGGCAGGACGGATTATCAGGCTATAGCGCCAATCGCGTCCGTGCCGTCAACCGTTCCCGTTTCTGCAGTTTCCGCTGTGTCGCCGGTTTCATCTGTGGCCGCAGCTTCTTCCATCGCGGCTGCGTCGCAAGTCGCGGTAGCTTCTTCCGTGGTGCCAGCTTCGTCCACACCTGAGGTGAAGCCTAAGCTGGCCAAGGCGCCTGTGAAGAAGGAGGCCCAGAAAAGAACCAGGATTATTCAAGCCGAAAAAAAGGCGGCAGCCGTTGAAAATCAGGTCAATACCAAAGCTGTCGAAAGCCACTCGGCGGTTAAAGCGGATGCGGTCAGGAAAGTGGCTCCTGAAAATGACGAATTGTTTCAGGAATCCCGTATTGCAGTCAGTTGCAAGGAAAATGCGAAATTATTCTTGGACGGTGCTGCAAAAGGAGAGGTCGGGCCGTCGGCTGTGACACTCATTGCCAAGCCTGGCAAACACAGGATCATCATTACGCATCCAAGCTTCAAGGTTTATAGCGTGGAAGTTGAGCTAGATCCCGGAAAGTCCGTCAGATTGCAGCCCAAGGTGTGCAATTAGCCATGGAAAATATCGTAATCAGGAAAACGATATCGCAGGATGGAGGGCTGCAATGACCAGCCAGTTGGGGCGCTATGAGGTGATCAGCGAACTAGGTCAGGGGGCAATGGGCGTAGTCTACAAAGCTCGCGACCCGTTGATTGACAGGGTTGTCGCGATCAAGACCATCAACCTTGGCCTGGCCCTTGATGAAAAAGAGGAATACGAGGGGCGCTTTTATCAGGAAGCCCGCGCAGCCGGCAGACTCAATCATCCGAATATCGTAACCATCTATGATGTGGGCAAGAGCGGGAGCATCGCCTATATTGCGATGGAGTTCTTGCAGGGCAAAGAGTTGCGAGATCTGCTGCGCGAGGAGCGTAATCTGCCCGTGGAGCAGACTGTGGATATCGTAGCGCAAGTGGCCGAAGGTCTGGCATATGCGCATCAGCATGGGATCGTGCACCGTGATATCAAGCCCTCAAACATTATGCTGATCCGGGATGGGCGCATAAAGATTACCGATTTTGGCATAGCGCGCATGGCTTCTTCAGCGGTTCATACGCAAACAGGTATGGTGCTGGGTTCGCCGAAATATATGTCTCCAGAACAGGTGTTGGGCAAGGTGATAGACCGGCGCTCTGATATTTTCTCGCTGGGCGTGATGTTGTATGAAATGCTCACGGGTTTTTCGCCGTTTGTCGGTGAGAACGTCAATGCGATCATGTATCAGACGCTCAATCTGGTGCCGCCTCCACCAAGTACATTGAATGCCAGTGTGCCGGATATGCTTAATTTTATCGTGGCAAAGGCGCTCGCCAAAGGGGTGGAAGATCGTTATCAGAATGCACAGGATTTGGCCAAGGACTTGCGTGCCTGCCGTGACACATTGCCGCACTCTGACCGGCCGATTGAGCCTGCTGGTAAAACAAAACTGAGTGGGCCGGTGATCGGCGAAAAAGGATTGATGGCCGAAAAGGATGATCTTGTTCCATCAACGCTGGGTTTGTCCCGGGTCTTTGATTCGTCTGAGGCGACATTGCGTTTGGCCGCATTGACCGGTGATCAGGCAGATGTCGATGAGCTTTCAAAGACGCTGAAAGTTGCAGCGCCCAAGGCTGCCGCGCGCGCCATAGTCCGGGCCAATCCGGTGGCGGAAGAGTCTGCGGAAAAATTCAAATTGCTGGTATTGGTGCTGGTCTTGCTGGTGCTGGCCGTTGCGATCTACCTTCATTGAAATGCTGTTTTCCTTCAAGCCACCAGAACCTATGTGCTGATGCTGTTTGCGCTGCAGCTGCCTGCATTAATGGCGTCGCCACAGGCATGCCAGCAGGCATTTTCCTTGTAGCATAGGCACTTGCGCATCAGGACAAGGGCGGATTTTGAATCGATGGGCATGGTTCTGGACAGGACAGTCGTGGTTCCACTTTGCGTCGTGCTGTGCGCAAAACTGGACGGCGCAAGACTGTCTGCCAGATGATTTTCAAGGATGCGTTGCAAACAGACGCGCACTGGGAGCTGCGCGCATGTCTAAAAAATGCTCAGTAATTGTGCGGAACCAAGAGGGTAGGCTCGGGATTGTCCATTGTGTCGGGATAGTCCAAGCTGTAGTGCAAACCACGGCTCTCGTGGCGCGACAGCGCGCTTTTCACGATCAGGTCTGCATTGGTGACTAGGTTACGCAATTCGAGTAGGTCTGAGCTGACATGGAAATGCGCATAGTATTCATCGATCTCATGTTGCAGCAGTTGGACGCGGTGCATGGCGCGCTGCAGCCGCTTGTTGGTGCGCACGATGCCTACATAGTCCCACATGAAATGACGCAGCTCCGCCCAGTTGTGGGCGATCACGACCTGTTCGTCGGCATCAGTTACTCGGCTGTCATCCCATGCTGGCAGCGTGCGGCCTGCTTCGCGTGGCTGGCTTAAAATATCACGCGCTGCGGCATCCGCAAAGACTAGGCATTCTAACAATGAATTGCTGGCTAGGCGGTTTGCGCCGTGCAGTCCGCTGTATGCGGTTTCACCAATGGCGTAGAGGTTCTTGACATCGGTGCGCGCAGCAAGATTCGCCACCACGCCCCCGCAGGTATAGTGGGCGGCCGGCACGACTGGGATGGGCTCTTGGCTGATGTTGATGCCCAGCGTCAAGCAGCGGGCGAAGATGTTCGGGAAGTGCTCCTGGAGGAATTCGACGGACTGATGCGAAATGTCCAGATAGACGCAATCCAGGCCGCCCTTTTTCATTTCATAGTCTATGGCCCTGGCCACGACATCGCGCGGCGCAAGTTCAGCGCGCTCGTCGTGGGACGGCATGAAGCGCGTCCCATCCGGCAATTTGAGTATCCCTCCTTCGCCGCGCACGGCTTCGCTGATCAGGAACGATTTGGCATGTGGGTGATAAAGGCAGGTAGGATGAAACTGTATGAACTCCATGTTGGCCACGCGACAACCGGCACGCCATGCCATTGCGATGCCGTCGCCAGTCGATGTATCCGGATTGGTGGTGTAAAGATAAACCTTGCCGCTGCCGCCTGTGGCTAAAATGGTGTGCTGTGCGGCAATGGTGACTACCTCGTCGGTTTTTGTATCCAGTGCATACACGCCATAACAACGCTTGTCGGAAAGCCCGAGCTTTTTTCCGGTGATCAGATCAACCGACATGTATCCTTCCAGCAGAGTGATGTTGGGGTGTTTCAACACCTTGTCAGACAGGGTCTTCTGCACAGCAAGGCCGGTGGCGTCGGCGGCATGGATGATGCGCCGCCTGTCGTGACCGCCTTCGCGCGTCAAATGGTAGCCGGTGTCGCTGGTACTGTCTTCCGTGAACGGAACGCCCTGGGAAACCAGCCAGTTTATCGCCTCTTTGCCGTGCTCGACGACAAAGCGAGTGGCGGTTTCATCGCAAAGCCCGGCGCCTGCGATCAGCGTGTCGTGAATGTGTGCATCGGGAGTGTCATCCCCAGACAGGACGGCGGCTATGCCGCCTTGTGCCCAACTGCTCGCGCCGTCCAGCAAGGCTTTTTTGGTGATCAGTCCGATTTTCTGCTGGTCCGCAAGTTTGAGCGCCAGCGTAAGGCCTGCCAGACCACTGCCGATAATCAAGGTGTCAAATCGCAGCAATTGGTTTCTCGCTTGATTGCAATGGACGAACTATACCATGTTGTATAAGACCTGAAGTTGCTTCACCAGATGAATCATCGCATGGAGCGCTGACGAAGTGGGGTTGCAGGGGTTATACTTCGCGCTGCGAAGAATTTTAATCGGAATAGGGATGGGCGACAGGGAAGTAGATCAGCAGTTGGTAGAGCGCGTGCAGCGCGGGGATAAGCACGCCTTCGATCTTCTGGTTGCAAAATATCAGCGCAAACTGGGGCGGTTGATCTCCCGCTTTGTGCGCAATCCGTCCGAGGCGGAAGATGTGACACAGGAAGCCTTTGTCAAGGCATACCGCGCGTTGCCGGGATTCCGTGGTGACAGCGCGTTTTATACCTGGCTTTATCGCATCGGCATCAATACAGCCAAAAATTACCTGCTGGCCAGCAAGCGACTGCCGCCTTCCAGCACCCCTTTTGACACTGAGGAAGCGGAGTCTTTTGAAGAAGCCGGGCTTTTGCATGAAGTCAGTACGCCTGAAAATGAACTCATGAGCAAACAGGTTGTCAACACCGTGCAGACAGCTTTGCAACAATTGCCGGAGGATTTGCGCAGTGCTTTGACGCTGCGGGAGATTGAAGGTTTGAGTTATGAGGAAATTGCAAGCGTGATGAACTGCCCTGTCGGCACGGTGCGATCGAGAATTTTCAGGGCACGAGAAGCGGTCGCGGAAAAATTGCGTCCGTTGTTGGAAACAAGTCAAGGCAATAGGTGGTGAAAATGAAACATGAAATCTCGGCACTGATGGATGGCGAATTGTTCGAGGATGAGGCGGAAATCCTTTTTGGTCAAATCAAGCGCGATCCGGGTATATGCAGCGATTGGGCCGTTTATCACCTGATAGGTGATGTGCTGCGTCAGCCTGATTCTATCCATCGCGACATGACTGAGCGTATCAGCGAGCGATTGCGCAATGAGGCGACTGTGCTGGCGCCGCGAAGCAGGGCGTTGAAACAGAAGGTGCGGGTATTTGCGCTTTCCGCTGCAGCATCGTTGATGGCGGTCAGCATGGTCGCCTGGATGACGATGCAGATCAGTCCTGAAACAGCGCCGCAACTGGCGATGCAGCAAGCGAGCATGCGCCCGGTCAACCTGCAGATACAGCCTGCGGCCAACGATTACCTAATGGCTCATCAAGAATTTTCTCCTAGCAACGACATGAATGGCGGCGCCTCCTATATACATACGGTCACCTATAGCCCGGAGGAAAAGTCTCAATGAAGGCATGGGTTG
The DNA here is from genome assembly GCA_021787435.1 of Pseudomonadota bacterium. GTDB lineage: Bacteria > Pseudomonadota > Gammaproteobacteria > Burkholderiales > Gallionellaceae > Gallionella. The sequence continues at coordinate 152,495 of JAJYLY010000004.1, forward strand.
GATTTTGCGGCTTGCTGCTGACTTTCAATGTCAGCGCAGCCGGCGGGCAGTCTACACTTGATTTGCTTAAAGCCATTGCATTTGCAGGCCACCAGACGGATTACAGCGGTATCTTCGTTTACCAGTATGGCAATCATGTCGAGACATCGAGAATTTTCCACATCGTTGATGCGAATGGCGAGTATGAAAAGCTCGAGAGCCTTGATGGACCCAAGCGTGAAATCATCCGCCATCATGGGCAGGTCTGGTGTTACAGTCAGCATCAGATGGTACAGGTGGAAAGTCAGCAGGGAAAAGGCAAATTCCCCATGTTGCTGCCGGATCAGTTGTCTGCATTGAGTGAAAATTACAATGTCAAGGAGCTGGGCGCAGATAGGGTGGCAGGATATGAAACCCGGGTATTGCTGTTGTACCCGAGGGACAAGCTGCGCTATTCGCGCAAAATCTGGGTGGATATGAATACCGGATTGCTGCTCAAGTCTGCCGTGTTGAATGACAAGAACCAGATCGTGGAGCAATATGCATTTACCGAATTGAAAGTAGGCAAGGATGCGGACAGGGCTTGGGTTTATTCCAGCGAGGTCAAAAACTTGCCTGGAATGAGTCAGCAGGACTCGAGTAAGGTTGTGGCTGTTGTGAACAGCGGTTGGGTGGTGGATGCGCTGCCAGCTGGTTTCAAGAAAACGACGGAGTTGATACGCCCCATGCATGGCAATCATGCGCCGGTGACGCAGCTCGTGTTTTCTGATGGCTTGAGCGCGATATCCGTTTTTGTAGAGCCAGTTGGCCCAGGCGAAGATGAAAACGAGGGTTTGTCGAGTCGGGGCGCGCTCAATCTTTATCACAAGGTCGTGGACAATCATGTGTACCATGTGGTTGGCGAGGTGCCGCCTATCACGGTAATACAGGTTCTCAATTCTATAAGATACAACGGAAAATAATGCTGGAGTCAAGAGCAGTAGTGGTGCAGTCCGATACTTTTACTGCCGAGGTAGTGGGCAGCGGTGGCAACGGCTGTTCGGCCTGCGATGGCAAGGGTTGCGGTTCGAAAAAGCTGACTCAGTTGTTTTGCAGCAAGCCGCGCCAGTTCAAGGTGGACAATCGTATTCATGCCAGCGTGGGGGATGAGGTGATCGTCTGCGTCCCTGATGGCGCTTTGTTGCGCGGCGTCGGTCTCGTTTATTTGCTGCCTCTGGTATTTTTGTTTTCAGGCGCCGCACTGGCAGGAGAGAGCGATGTTCATGCGGCTATTGGCGCGCTATCAGGACTTGTGATCGGCTTTGCGCTGGCGAGACGGATGTCTTTGCGCAGCCGCAGCAACCAACCCTATATTGCAAGGCTGGTGCGCGAATAGATTGGGATTTTTTACAATGAGGAGGCATGCATGCTGAAAAAGTTTATCAACATCATTCTATTCTCTGCGGCATTCGTATCGATGGCGTTTGCTGGCGAGTTGCCCGATTTTAGCGCGCTGGTCGAAAAACAGGGTCCTGCGGTGGTCAACATCAGCACCACGCAGCACCTATCCCAAGCGGTGTCCGGCATTCCAGAGGATGATCCTTTTTTTGAGTTTTTCAGGCGTTTTGCGCCGCTCGAGCCGCGCGATCAGGAGACTCATTCGTTGGGTTCCGGATTTATCCTGAGTTCGGATGGTTATATCATGACCAATTCGCATGTCGTGGATCATGCCGACAAAATTACTGTGCGGCTGACAGACAAACGTGAATTTTCAGCCCGTGTCATTGGCGTGGACAGAAGGACGGATGTGGCTTTGCTCAAGATCGATGCGACCAACTTGCCGAAGGTGACGGTAGGAGATCCCGGCAAGCTCAAAGTGGGCGAGTGGGTGGTTGCGATCGGTTCTCCTTTCGGCTTTGACAACAGCGTCACGGCAGGCATCGTCAGCGCTAAAGGACGTTCATTGCCGCAGGATAATTTTGTGCCGTTCATCCAGACCGATGCGGCGATCAACCCGGGCAATTCTGGTGGGCCGCTGTTCAATATGAACGGTGAAGTGGTGGGCATCAACTCGCAAATCTATACGCGTTCCGGTGGCTCGATGGGTTTGTCTTTTGCAATACCGATCGATGTCGCTACACAGGTCGCCGAACAGCTCCGCACCAAGGGGGTGGTGACGCGTGGCCGCATAGGTGTGACGATACAGGAATTGACGCGCCAGCTGGCTGAATCATTCGGCCTTTCCAAACCTAATGGTGCACTAGTGAGCAGTGTCGAGAAGGGTGGGCCTGCAGATAAGGCCGGCATAGAGGCCAGCGACGTGATCCTCAAATTCGATGGACAGGTTGTGACAAACTCCAGCGATCTGCCTCGCATCGTTGCCGCAGCCACACCTGACAGCAAAGCGGTAGTCGATTTGTGGCACAAGGGAGCTGCAAAGCAGGTGACCGTAGTCGTTGGCAAGATGCCACAGGACGGCAAGCTTGCAGAAGAGGGCAATCCTTCATCCAGCCAGAACGACGCGATGATCGCAAGGATTGGCGTCGCGTTAAGCGAGCTGACACAGGAACAGCGGGCGGATTTGGGGATCAAGGGCGGTTTGCTGGTGGAAAGCGTCAAGGGGCAGTCGGCTGTCGCATCCGGGTTGCAGCGCGGAGATGTGCTGCTGGCGCTGGGCAATGTTCCTTTGAGTTCGTTGAGCCAGTTGAAAGACATCGTTAAGCAGCTGCCCAAGGGGCGCAATGTCGCACTCCTAGTGCGCAGAGAGGATGTGGTTTTTTATGTGGCGATCAAGCTTGATGACAGCCGGTGAGCAGATCTTCTTGCATCACAGTCCTGCATGTGACGCCTAAATCAGCTAGAATCCGCGCTTTGCGAAAATGCCTGTCAGGATGATTGACGGACAGGCCGTCATTATTGGAATCTCATGCAGCTGATCCGTAACTTTTCTATCATTGCCCATATCGATCACGGAAAATCGACCCTTGCCGACCGCATCATACATTTATGCGGCGGCCTGTCCGACCGTGAAATGGAAGCGCAGGTGCTCGACTCGATGGATATCGAACGCGAGCGTGGCATCACCATCAAGGCACAGACCGCAGCGCTCAACTACAAGGCGCGCGACGGGCAGACCTATAATCTGAATCTGATAGACACGCCAGGGCACGTGGACTTCTCTTATGAAGTATCGCGCTCCCTGTCAGCCTGCGAAGGCGCGTTGCTGGTGGTGGATGCATCCCAGGGCGTGGAGGCGCAGACGGTGGCCAATTGCTATACCGCGCTTGATCTGGGTGTGGAAGTCGTGCCGGTGTTGAACAAGATAGACTTGCCTTCGGCAGACCCGGACAATGCGATCGAGGAAATCGAAGAAGTCATTGGCATCGAAGCGCACGATGCGGTGCGCTGTTCTGCCAAGACGGGTGAGGGTATAGAAGATGTGCTTGAATCTTTGATACTCAAGGTGCCTGCGCCAAAAGGGGATGTCAATGCGCCTTTGCAGGCGCTGATCGTGGATTCTTGGTTCGACAATTATGTCGGTGTGGTGATGCTGGTGCGCGTGATGAACGGCACGATCAGGCCCAAGGAGAAGATCCTGTTCATGGCAACCGGTGCGCATCACCTGACTGAACACATCGGCGTGTTTACGCCAAAATCCCAGCCCAGAGATTCGTTGAGCGCAGGCGAGGTGGGTTTTGTGATCGCAGGAATCAAGGAATTGAAGGCCGCCCGGGTGGGTGACACCATCACGCATCTTGCAAAGCCTGCAGAACATGCGCTGCCCGGATTCAAGGAAGTGCAACCCCAGGTGTTTGCAGGCCTTTTCCCGGTGGAATCGAACCAATATGAGGCGTTGCGCGACTCCCTCGAAAAATTGAAATTAAATGATGCCGCATTGCAGTATGAACCCGAAGTGTCCCAAGCGCTGGGTTTCGGTTTTCGCTGCGGCTTTCTTGGACTTTTGCACATGGAAATCGTGCAGGAACGTCTTGAGCGCGAGTTTGACATGGATCTCATCACCACCGCACCCACGGTGATCTATGAGGTGTTGCTGCGCGACGGCAGCGTGGTGTCCGTGGATAATCCATCCAAGATGCCCGATCCCTCCAAGATCGAAGAGATACGCGAGCCTATCGTGACGGTCAATCTGTACATGCCGAATGAATATGTCGGCGCCGTGATCACGCTTTGCACGCAGAAACGCGGCACACAGATCAACATCAGCTATCATGGCAAGCAGGTGAAGCTGATCTATGAAATGCCGATGGCGGAAATCGTGATGGATTTCTTCGATAGGTTGAAATCGGTTTCGCGCGGCTATGCCTCGATGGATTACGAATTCAAGGAGTACCGCGCGGCGGATGTGGTCAAGGTGGACATGCTGATCAACGGCGACAAGGTCGATGCGCTGGCGGTGATCGTGCATCGCGCCAACAGTCAGTACCGCGGGCGCGAGGTGGCGGCTAAGATGCGCGAGCTGATTCCGCGTCAGATGTACGATGTGGCGATACAGGCGACCATAGGTTCGAACATCATCGCGCGCGAGAATGTGAAGGCGATGCGCAAGAACGTGCTTGCCAAGTGTTACGGCGGCGACATTTCGCGCAAGAAGAAGCTGCTGGAGAAACAGAAGGCGGGCAAGAAGCGCATGAAGCAGGTGGGCAATGTGGAGATTCCACAGGAAGCTTTTCTGGCCATCCTGCGTGTGGATGACTGATTGCCTTGTGCGTTAAAATGGTTTTGTTTATAGATGTCTGGTATAGGGAATAAAAATGGATTTTTCTTTGATCATGTTTGTGCTGCTGCTGGTGACGGGTAGCATCTGGTTGCTGGACAAGTTTGTTCTGGAAAAAAGTCGCGCCAGCGGTGTGGCCGATCCTTGGTGGGTCGAATATGCAAAGAGCTTCTTTCCTGTGATCCTGATCGTATTCTGCATCCGCTCGTTTCTGGTCGAGCCGTTCAAGATCCCGTCCGGTTCGATGATTCCGACCCTGCAAGTCGGGGATTTCATACTGGTGAACAAATATACCTATGGCATCAGATTGCCGATCATTGACCAGAAAATCATCCAGATTAACAACCCGCAGCGCGGTGATGTGATGGTGTTCCACTACCCTGAAAATCCCTCGGTTGACTATATCAAGCGCGTGGTCGGTGTGCCAGGAGATATCATAGAATACAGAAATAAGCATCTCATCATCAACGGAAAAGAACAGCTGCAACAGCCCGAGGGTGATTATAATTACGTCGAAAGTGGACTGAATTTTGTGCATACTGAAAGACTTTCCGAGATGCTGGGAAAAAGGCGCCACGATATTTTGATCAACCCGGATATGCCCAATGTGCATCTGGGTTCGGTTGCGGATTTTCCGGGGCGGGAGAACTGCAGTTATGACGATAATTCTGTGCGCTGCAAGGTGCCTGCGGGAAATTACTTCATGATGGGCGACAATCGCGACAACAGCCGCGACAGCCGTTATTGGGGTTTTGTGCCGGACAAGGAAATCGTCGGCAAGGCATTTTTTATATGGATGAATTTTTCTGATCTGAAACGAATTGGCCTGTCCATTTAATACAAAAAGGAACAGTATGAACATATCGAAACCCAGCATTCAGCGCGGCATCACGCTCTCAGGTTTGATCGCAGGCGCATTTGTTCTGGTGCTAGTTGTATCCACCGGTTTGAAACTGATTCCCGCATACATAGAAAACGCAGAGATACAGAAAGTGTTTAACGAGGTTTCCAACGATCCTGCCATGCAAAAAGCTTCTTTGAGCGATATACGCCTGTCTTATGCCAGGCGCGCCTCGATCGACAATATTCAGGCGATCAAACTAGATGACATCGATGTCGACACGAGTTCAGGAAAACCGGTTTTGAGCGCGAGTTACTTTGTCAAAATTCCGCTTGCGGGCAACATCAGTTTTTATCTTGATTTCAATCCTGTCAGTGGGAAAGGTTAACGAAAATCTGTGCCGGCAGCTGGGACATGCATTCAAGGATGCAAGGCTGCTTGAGCGCGCACTGACGCATCGCAGTTATGCGCCTGAGCATTACGAAAGGCTGGAATTTCTGGGAGACAGCATTTTAGGCTGTGTGATCGCTAAATATCTGTATGGCGAGTTTCCAGGCATGAGCGAGGGGGAGTTGTCCAGATTGAGGTCCAATCTGGTCAAGGAGTCTACGCTGGTGCTGTTTGCCGAGCAACTCGAGCTCGGGCGCCAGTTGAAGCTGGGCGAGGGCGAGCGCAAGAGCGGCGGTTTTCGCAGGCCCTCGATACTGGCGGATGCGGTAGAGGCGTTGATAGGTGCGGTATTCTTGGATGGCGGATTTTCCTCGGCCGAGCAGGCCGTGCTGAACCTGTTTGTACCCTATCTTGCCAAGGTGGACATCAGGACGCTGGGCAAGGATGCCAAGACGCTGTTGCAAGAATATTTGCAGGGGCGTCACCTTGCGCTGCCGGATTACAGCGTGACCGATACGCAGGGTGTTGCGCACGAGCAATTGTTCCAGGTTGAATGCGCGATACCCGCGCTCAAAATCGTCACGCAGGGGGCTGGCAGCAGCCGCCGCAATGCCGAACAGCAGGCAGCCCTTGCTGCTTACCAACTGATTGGGAAGAAAAATGAATGAAGTTGTCGCACAGGGTGGAAATTTTCGCAGCGGTTATATTGCCATCGTCGGACGCCCCAATGTGGGAAAGTCTACGCTGCTCAATCACCTGATCGGGCAGAAAATCAGCATCACCTCAAGCAAGGCGCAAACCACGCGCCACCGCATACATGGCATTTTTACCGATGAGCATGCGCAGTTCGTGTTTGTTGATACGCCCGGGTTCCAGATGAAGCATCTCAATGCGTTGAACCGCGGAATGAACCGGGTGGTGACCAGTAGCCTGCGTGATGTCCAAGTGGTTTTATATGTGCTGGAAGCGATGCGCTACGACGAACGCGATCAGGAAGTGCTGAAGCTCTTGCCCGATAATCGGCCAGTCGTTCTGGTGATCAACAAGATTGATGCAATCGATGACAAGGGTCAACTGTTCGATTTTGCAGAACGCGTTTCAAAGGATTTCAAGTTTGCCGACATCGTTCCGGTGAGCGCGAAATTCGGCAAGAAGATCGAGGAATTGCGCGAAACTCTACGCGGCTTGCTGCCCGAAGGCGGCCTGATCTATGATGCGGATGACGTGACAGATCGCAGCGAGCGCTTTTTGGCGGCAGAAATCCTGCGCGAGAAGGTGTTTCGTTTCACAGGCGAAGAGCTGCCGTATTCTGTGAGCGTGGTAATCGAGGCATTCAAGATGGACAAGAAGTTGCGCCGCATCAGCGCTGCGATCCTCGTCGACAAGGAGGCGCACAAGATGATGCTGCTTGGCAAGAAGGGCGAGAAGATCAAGGAGATCGCAACCCAGGCGCGGCTTGATATGGAAAAGCTGTTCGATGGCAAGGTTTTTCTCGAGGTGTTCATCAAGGTTCGCAGCGGCTGGGCGGATGACGCGCGTATGTTGCAGACGCTGGGTTATGAGTAAAAGCAGCTTACAGCCAATTGAAAATTGATAATTTCGCAGAATGACGAGTCGGCAAAACAGGTATCAGGATGAGCTGGCATTTGTGCTGCATTCCCACCCGTTCCGCGAAACCAGTCTGTTGCTCGATGTGTACAGCCGACATCATGGCAGGCTTGCGATCGTGGCGCGTGGCGCCAGGCGGCCGGGGTCGGCATTGCGCGGTGTACTGATGAATTTTCAGCCTTTGCTGTTGTCCTGGTTCGGCAAAGGTGAGGTGCGTACTTTGCATGCCGCGCAGTGGCAGGGAGGGCAGCCTTATTTGCAGGGCACTGCGTTGATGTGCGGGTTCTATCTCAATGAGTTGCTGATTAACCTGCTTGCGCGCGATGATGCCCATGAGCAATTGTTCGATTATTACCGGGCAACCCTGTATCGGCTGGCTCATGAATCCGACCATGCTGCAAGCCTGCGCTGTTTTGAAAAACACCTGCTTCAGGAACTAGGTTATGCGCTGGAGCTGAAAAAAGAAGCGGGCAGCAACAATCCCATACTGCCCGAAATTTGTTATCGTTATGTCGTGGAGAAGGGCGCGCTGCCCGATGGTGGCAATGCAGGCATGAAGGTGCTGGGCAAGACGCTGCTGGCGATGGCTGACGATGATTATGCAGACCATGTGGTGATACAGCAGAGCAAGCAGCTGATGCGCATGATGCTGAATCATCATCTTGGCGGCAAGGTGTTGCATACCCGTGAACTGATCAAGGATTTGCAAAAAAAATGATTAAACTAGGACTGAACATCGATCACATTGCCACGTTGCGCCAGGCGCGAGGTGCGCGTTATCCCAACCTGGTGCGTGCAGCGCTGATTTGCGAAGAGGCCGGGGCGGACGCGATCACGCTACATTTGCGTGAAGACAGACGCCACATTCAGGATAAGGATGTGGTCGTGTTGCGCGAGATGCTACAAACCCGCATGAATCTGGAGTGCGCAGTCACCGACGAGATGATCAACAATGCGCTGCTCATCAAGCCGCACGATTTGTGTCTGGTGCCCGAAAGGCGCGAAGAGCTGACGACCGAGGGAGGGCTTGACGTGATACGTTATTTCGACGCGATCAAATCAGTCTCGGGGCGCTGTGCCGATGCCGGGATACGCGTGTCCTTGTTCATCGATCCCGATGTCAGGCAAATAGATGCCGCATGCCGCACCGGTGCTCCTGCGATCGAGCTGCATACAGGGCAGTATGCTGAAGCCGACAGCGTGCCAACAAGGAAGGACGAACTGGAACGACTGCGCTTTGCGGCCGCGCACGCCAGCCAGCAGGGCTTGCAGGTGAATGCAGGACATGGCCTGCACTATCACAACGTGCAGGATATCGTTGCGATTCCGAATATCGCAGAGCTCAATATAGGTCACGCGATCATTGCCGAATCGCTGTTCATTGGGCTGGATGCTGCTGTGCGCAAGATGAAGCGATTGATGAAGGAAGGGCTTTCGTCCGATGGAAAAACCAGCCATTCCACAAAGCTTGCAGCCAGCAATGACGCTGGTTACCCTCGGAAATGATGCATGATTTTTGGGATAGGCACCGACATCGTCGAGTATGCGCGCATCGAATCGATGTGGCAGCGCTATCAGGCCAGGCTGGCAGAGCGCATGCTGAGCGCAGCCGAGCTGCCAGAATATCGCGCGCACGCGCAACCGGCGCGCTTGTTGGCAAAACGTTTTGCCGCCAAGGAAGCCTTTGCCAAAGCCGTGGGCAGCGGTCTTAGATATCCTGTCAGCCTGACGCTCATCAGCGTGACACACGATGGCCTAGGCAAACCTGTGTTGCAGTTCGACCCTGTACTGCGCACCTATCTGGCTCGGCTGGGCATCAGCGGGCATCATCTTTCACTCAGCGACGAGCGCAATATGATCGTCGCATTTGTTGTGCTGGAAACCAATTAACGGAGCTGCCATGGGTTTAGGACCGGTCATGCTGGATGTGCTGAGCACGGAGTTGACGCCTGATGACGAGGCGCGTCTGATGAATCCGCTGGTGGGCGGCGTGATTTTATTCAAACGCAATTTTGCTTCAATTACACAGTTGACCAGGCTGACTTCAGCGATACGCGCGCTGCGCCCCACGCCGCTTTTGATTGCGGTGGATCACGAAGGCGGGAGAGTGCAGCGCTTTCACGAAGGGTTTACAAGAATTCCGGCGATGCGCGAACTGGGCAGGATATGGGACCATCACCCGCAGCGCGCACGCCATCTGGCGCACCAGACGGGCTTTGTGCTGGGTGCCGAGTTGCGCGGCTGCGGCGTGGATTTCAGTTTTACGCCGGTGCTGGACGTGGATCATGGAAGAAGCGGTGTGATCGGCGACCGCGCATTTCACAGCGACCCCGAGGCGATCTCCGAGCTTGCGCACCATTTGCTGCTGGGGCTGAAGGAGGCTGGCATGCACACGGTAGGCAAGCATTTTCCGGGGCATGGCTTCGTTGCCGCAGATTCGCATCTTTCGATACCTGTGGATGAGCGAAAATTTGTGGACATCGAACTTTGCGATCTGGTGCCGTTCCGGAAAATGATTTCCTTCGGGCTGGCGGCAATCATGCCAGCCCATGTGATCTATCCCGCGGTGGACAGTCGCCCGGCAGGATTTTCATCGGTCTGGCTCAAAGATATCCTGCGCGGCACGCTGGATTTCGAGGGCTGCATCTTCAGCGACGACCTGAGCATGGAAGGAGCGACGGTAGCCGGCGGCATCGTTGAGCGCGCTTCGGCTGCGCTCAATGCCGGATGCGACATGGTGCTGGTGTGCAACAAGCCGGAATCGGTAGATGAACTCTTGGCCGGTTTGCATTGGGAAATGCCCGTAACAAGCCGTGCCCGCCTGATACACATGCGCGGCGCGCCGCATCCTGTGCCAATTGCAAAGCTGCATGAGGACGGACATTTTTTGAAGGCGCTGAAGGAAGTGTCCGGCATAGGCATAAGCTCGCCTGAATTACCGTTGACCTAGCTTTTTTGAGATAATCCGCGTGTTGCGTTGTCGGGAATGAAAACATGAGTGAGTTACAAGCAGCGTTGCTGGCCATCGGTTTTGGGGTGGTGCTCGCGGTTTACATCTTTGGCTGGTGGAAGCAGCGTCAATACAAACGCAGGTTTGCAGAGGCGTTCGGGCAAGGCCAGGACGATGCGCTGTATGGCGTCGATCAGCCGTCCATCGAGGCTCAATTGGTCAATGTGGATGCGCTGGATACTGAATTGATCGAGACGGTCGATGTTCCGCAAACTCGCACCCTAGACCTGCCATTGGCTGCCGAGCCCTGTGTGCTACTGGATGCACGTTGCGATTTTATCATCGAGCTGCATCTTGCCGAGCCGGGTTCATCCGCAATGCTCGACGGCCTGTGGCAGCGTAAATTTGATTTTCACAAGCCGCTGCATGTGTGCGGTCTGACGGTGCGTACAGGCCAGTGGGAAAGAGTGGTTGCGGAAACGCAAACGCTCTATTCGCAGTTCCGAATTGCGCTGCAGCTCTTGGACAGGGGGGGCATCATCAGTGCGGCGAAGGTAGGCGATTTCCGAGATCTGGTGCTGGGCATTGCAAAACATATCAGTGCGGATACCCAGATTCCCGACATGCAGGAAGCATACCGCGAAGCGCAGGCATTCGATGCATTCTGTGCCGAGGTTGACCAGATGGTCGGTGTCAATCTGCTGCCGCCAGGTAATCGGCAGCTTGGTGGTCCAAAGATTGCGGAAGCCGCAGCACTCAATGGCATGAAGATCGAATCGGACGGTGCGTTTCATTTGTTCGATGCGACAGGACACAGCCTGATGACGCTGACCAATCAGGATGGTTCGCCATTCCAGTATCACACGCTGCCACACATCGCAACCAGCGGGTTGACGCTGATGCTGGATGTTCCCCGCGTTGAAAATCCAGCGGCGACCTTTGATCAGATGGTGCAGATTGCGCATACTCTGGCGCGCGATCTGCAGGTCAATCTGGTTGACGATCATCGCGTGTCATTGACTGACGCGGGCCTAGCACTGATCCGCGAAAAGATTGTCGAGGTCGAAACCCGCATGCGCGAAAACCAGCTGATTGCTGGCAGTGCACAGGCGCGCCGGATATTCTCCTGATGATCAGCGATCAGGCAGCGCGTCGTGTCGTTAAGTTGCGCCAGCAGATAGCGGAATACGACTATTGGTATTACGTGAAGGATGCGCCGCTCGTTCCTGATGCCGAATACGACAAGCTGTTCCGCGAATTACAATCGCTTGAAAGTCTGCATCCTGAATTGCAAAGCCAGGAATCTCCCACGCAGCGGGTTGGTGGCCGGCCGCTGGAGATGTTCAAGCCAGTGCGCCATGTCGTGCCCATGCTGTCGATACGCACCGAGACGGACATCAGCGATCAGGGTGCAGTTGCCTTCGATGCGAGAGTGAGGCGTGAGCTTGGTCTGAATGGAGATGCGCCGATTGAATATGCCTGCGAGCTCAAGTTCGACGGACTGGCGATCAATCTGCGCTACGAGAGAGGCGTGCTGTTCCAGGCTGCAACCCGCGGCGACGGTGAAGTCGGCGAGGATGTGACGCAGAACGTCAGGCATGCCATCCGCCAGATTCCACTTTCGCTTGAGGGTTCCCCTCCCGACATTCTGGAAGTGCGCGGCGAAATCTACATGCGCCGCGACGATTTTGAGAAATACAATGCAGTGCAGCGCGAACTGGGTTTGCCCACACTGGTCAATCCCAGAAACGGTGCTGCGGGTAGCATACGCCAGCTCGATCCGGCCCTTGCTGCAAGGCGACCTTTGAAATTTTTTGCCTACGGTCTGGGCGAAGTGCAGGGCTGGAAGCCCCAAACGCATCAGGAACTGCTCGATCAGTTGGAAACATGGGGATTCCCCGTCAACGACATGCGCTGTGTGGTCAAAAACGCTTTGGGGCTTGTGGAATTTCACCGTCGCATCGAGAGCATGCGGGATCGGTTGCCGTTCGACATCGATGGCGTGGTGTACAAGGTCAATAGTATCGCCTTGCAGGAAAGCCTGGGTTACGTTTCACGCGAACCGCGCTGGGCCTGCGCGCACAAGTTTCCGGCGGAAGAACAGGTGACCATCGTGCGCGGCATCGACATCCAGGTCGGGCGCACCGGAAAACTCACGCCGGTGGCCAAGCTCGAACCGGTATTCGTCGGCGGCACCACGGTGTCCAATGCCACACTGCACAACGAGGATGAAACTAGGCGAAAGGATGTGCGCATCGGCGACAGAGTGATCGTGCGCCGCGCGGGTGATGTGATTCCCGAGGTGGTCGGCGTGGTGCAAGAAGCAGGTGAGCGCAGGGAAGAAGACCGCTTCGATCTATATAAATGGCTGGATGGGAAGTGTCCGGTATGCGGTAGCCATATCGTCAGAGAGGAAGGCGAGGCAGACTGGCGCTGCACGGGGGGGCTGTTCTGCGCGGCACAGCGCAAGCAGGCACTGCTGCACTTTGCTTCCCGGCGTGCGATGAACATCGACGGGCTGGGCGACAAGCTGGTTGAGCAGCTTGTCGATGCGCATCTGGTTGATACGCCTGCCGATCTTTATGACCAGCGTAAATTGAATCATGAGACGTTGTCAGGGCTTGAGCGCATGGGTGAAAAATCCGCGCATAACCTGTTGGCTGCGATCGACAAGAGTAGGAAACCCACGCTTGCGCGCTTCATCTTTGCATTGGGCATACGCAATGTGGGGGAGGCGACTGCAAAGGACTTGGCGCGCCATTTTGGCAAGCTGGACAATCTGATGCATGCGGATATGGAAAAGCTGCAGCAGGTGCGCGATGTGGGACCTGTGGTGGCGCAAAGCATCGTTGCATTCTTTTCAGAAAAACACAACATCGAGGTCATCGAGGCATTGCTTGATCCGCATCGCGGCGGCGTCGTCGCACTAGAAAGCGAGGCTAAGACCGTACGGCCCTTGTCCGGAAAGACTTTCGTGCTGACGGGAACGCTTGGGATAAGCCGCAATATCGCAAAGGAAAGGCTCGAATCTCTGGGTGCGAAAGTGGCGGGGAGCGTATCGAAGAAAACGGATTATCTGGTTTCCGGCATGGACAGCGGCAGCAAGCTTGAACGTGCGCGTGAACTGAACATCGCGGTGCTCAACGAACACGAATTCCTGTCACTGATTGAAAGCAGTGATGCATGAAGAGCATTTCTGCACAGCGCGCTTACGAGATATTGCGGCAGGCCGAGTTGCTGAAAACCGCAGGCGAGGTGCAAACGGCCCTCCGCAAGGTCGCAAGCCAGATCAACGCCGCATTGAGCCATGAACACCCGCTGGTTCTCTCGGTGATGGGTGGCGCTGTGGTATTTTCCGGCCAGCTCTTGCCACTGCTTGATTTTCCGCTCGATTTTGATTACGTGCATGTGTCGCGGTATGGCGATGCGCGCACTGGCAGCAGGATGCACTGGAAGGTGGAACCGCATGAGTCAGTGAAGAACCGGGTTGTGCTGCTGCTCGATGATATTTTGGATGAAGGACATACGCTGGCGGCATTGCAGGAGAGGGTGCGGGCGCTGGGTGCTCGCCACTGTTACAGTGCGGTGTTTGCCGATAAGATTCATGGCAGAAACAAGCCTGTGTATGCGGATTTTGTCGGCATGGAGCTGCCGAACCGGTTTGTGTTTGGCTTCGGCATGGATATCGAAGGCGCGTGGCGCAATCTGCCCGCGATCTATGCAGTAAAAGATCAGGATTGAAAATGGTCCTTACGGCTTTTTACTCGATCCTCGCGCCACAATCCTAAATCCTAAGGTAAGGAGTTTTTATGCTGGCAATCATAGGCGGTCGCGGCCTGACGGAACTGGCGAATCTCAAAATCACGCACCGGCAGGTGATGCGTACGCCTTTCGGCGAACCATCCGGCGCTTTCTTGTTCGGCACGTTAAACGGACATGAGGTGATCTTTCTGGCTCGCCACGGCTTCGGCTATACGATACCGCCGCACCTTGTGAATTACCGCGCGAATCTCTGGGCGCTGCGCGAGCAGGGAGTGGGCGATGTGGTGTCCGTTGCAACCGTCGGCGGGATACGCGCGGACCTTGTGCCAGGCATGCTGTTAGTGCCAGATCAGATCATCGATTACACGCATGGGCGCGAAGATACTTTTTTTGGCAACCGCAATACCAGCTACCGGAACATCGACTTTACGCTGCCCTATTCAGAAAAACTGCGCGCCCGTATTCTGCAAAGTGCAAAACTGGCGCAGCAGCCCTGTCTGGATAGCGGCGTGTATGCGACAACGCAGGGGCCGCGCCTTGACAGTATCGCAGAGATAAACCGTTACGAGAAGGATGGTGCGCATATGGTCGGCATGACGGGCATGCCGGAAGCGGCGCTGGCACGTGAGCTGGACATGAACTATGCGATGATAGCCGTGGTGGCGAACTATGCGGCAGGCAGGGGGGATAACCTGCAGGGCATCAATGTCGAAAGCGTGAATGCGATCGCGATGAGCGCGATGGACAAGGTGCGCGCCATCTTGGAATGTGTGGTCAACTGCGAGGAGGAATAGCCGTGGCGATCAAACCAGTGCTGCGCATGGGCGATGCGCGTCTGTTGCAGGTGTCATTGCCGGTGAGCGATTTTCCAGGTTTGCAGGTGCTGCTTTCCGACATGCGCGACACGATGAAGGCGTTGAACGGTGCAGGCCTTGCAGCGCCGCAAATAGGGGTCAATCTTCGCGTGGTGATCTTCGGCGTGCCGGAGCAGAAGAATCCGCGCTATCCCGATGCGGAGACGGTTCCTGAAACGGTGCTGGTCAATCCCGTCATCACGCCGATGGACGACGGGATGACTGAGGACTGGGAGGGTTGCTTGAGCGTGCCTGGGATGTGTGGCCTGGTGCCGCGACACAACGCGATTCGCTATCAGGGCTATGACGAATACGGTGCGCTGATCGATCGCACCGTCAGCGGCTTTCATGCGCGGGTGGTGCAGCACGAATGCGATCATCTGAATGGAATCCTGTATCCGATGCGCATCCGCGATCTTGGCAATTTCGGTTTTAGGGACGTGCTGTTCCCGAACTCGCCCATGCAGGACGAATAGTTGGAACGACTCAGGTCCAAAGCGGTTCGCAACCTTCTGATCGCGTTCATTGCGCTGATGGCGGTTTTCATTGTCGGCACGCTGGGCTACCGTATCCTGGGCGGTGCGAAATATTCCTGGATGGACTGCTTCTACATGACCTTCGTCACCATTTCGACCATAGGGTATGAAGAGATCGTAGACGTGAGGCAGTATGAGTATGGCCGTCTGTTCACGGTGTTTATAGGAATTTCCGGCATCGGTGTATTGGGTTATGTGTTGTCCACATTCACTGCGTTCATGCTGGAGAGCGATCTGAATGTTTCATTGCGGAGAAGAAAAATGCTGAAGAAAATTGCGCAGCTAAAGGATCACTACATCGTATGCGGGGCAGGAAGGGTGGGTAGCAACGTGGCGCATGAGCTTGCGATGACCGGGCGCGTTTTTGTGATCGTCGACGACGACATGGATGTTATCCAGCACTATCTCGATAATCATCCCGAACAGCTATACATACACGGCGATGCAACGGACAACGATGTGCTGCTTGCCTCAGGTATATCCCATGCGGCCGGGGTTTTCGCCGTGGCGCATGAAGATAGCTCCAACCTTGTGATCAGCTTGAGCGCGAAACAGCTCAATCCCCATCTGCGAGTGGTGGCGCGCTGCCACGACATGAAGAATGCGGATAAAACCCGGCGCGTCGGGGCGGACGAGATCATCTCTCCCGATTACAGCGGTGGCTTAAGCCTCGTGTCTGCGATGGTCAGGCCCAACGTGATGAATTTTCTCGACGAGATGTTCAAGTCAGACAGCAAACTGCGCATGGAGGAGATACGCATTCCGGACAGCCTGGTGAACAAGTCGCTTAGCCTTCTGTATCGGGAGAACCAGGACTGCATGGTGCTTGCCATCCAGAGGCAGGGCGTATGGAAGCTCAATCCGTCGTCCGACCATGTTCTGCAGGGAAACGATATGCTGATGCTAATGACCACCCCTGAAGGACGCTCGCGTCTGGAGCAGTTGATACAAGGGATCGCCTGAAGTCCTGCTGATTAGGGCAAGGTGCCTGTGAAAAATGCGATGGCTTCCGCTTGCTCTCGCGTCCTTTTCATCGGTGGCAGGCTTTGCCAGATGCGTTTTCCATACTGTTTGGTGATGATGCGCGGGTCGCAGATCATTAGCACGCCTCTGTCGTTCTCGTCGCGTATCAGGCGTCCTGCGCCCTGTTTCAAGGTGATGATCGCGCGCGGCAGCTGATACTCCATGAAGGCATTGCGCCCCTGCCTTGTGATCTGTTCGATGCGTGCGGCCAGCACCGGGTCGTCTGGCGGCGCGAAGGGCAGTTTGTCTATGATCACAAGTGAAAGTGCCTCGCCTCTGACATCAACTCCTTCCCAGAATGACTGGCTGCCAAGCAGCACCGCGTTGCCGTGTTCGCGGAAACGGGTCAGAAGCTCGTTCCTCGATTCTTCTCCCTGCAACAGCAGCGGATAGGTGAGGCCGCGGGACTCGAACTCGGTCTGCAGGATTTCATAAGCGCGCTGCATTGCGCGCAGGCTGGTGAACAGAAGAAAAGCACGGCCGCGGCTGGCTTCTATCATCGGCAGCGCAGCTTCCACCACGGCCTCCGTATAACCCTCGCTGTTGGGCTCGGGCAGGTTTTTCGGCACATACAGCAATGCCTGCTCCTGGTAGTTGAACGGGCTATCCCAGCATGCGGTTCTTGCCTTCATCAAGCCCATCTCGCTCTGGTAATGTGAGAAATCCTGCTTTACGGCCAGCGTTGCCGAAGTGAATATCCATGCGCGGGCGGAGCCGCCGATCTGTTTTTCGAAAATCTCGGCGATGGACAGCGGTGTAGAATTCAATTGCAGCGTATGATGGAACACTTCCAACCAGCGCACCCTGGTGTCATCCATGTCCTCCTGCCACTGCATGAGCTGCTGCGAAAAGTTCTGTGCGCGCTGCCAGCAGTTTTCCAGACCTTCGCTGCGTTCCGCCTGTTTTTCCAGCATGGTGGATAGCGCTCCCAGTTTCTCGACTAGCTGTTTGAGCGCAGGGGAAAACGTCTTGAAATTAGCGGTCGCAGCAGCAGGCATGCGGCCTTCCTTCTTGAACACCAGGCGCAAGTCGCGTGCGGCCTTGTCCAATTCATCGCAAGCCTTGGGCAATGGCGCAAAGTCTTTGGCCGATGTGAGTGCTTCGATGCGCGCGTCCTGAGCCAGGTCCAGCAGTTGTGAAGTGGACAAGTTTTCGCCGAAGAACAGGCTCGCGGTTTCAGGCAGCTGGTGCGCCTCATCGAATATCACGGTGTTGCAGGCGGGCAAAAGTTCGGCCACACCTTCATCTCTTAGCATCACGTCTGCAAAGAACAGATGGTGATTGACCACCACGATGTCCGCCTTCATCGCCTCAGAGCGCGCATGCAATACGAAGCATTCCTTGTGGTTCGGGCATTCTTGCCCAAGGCAGTTGTCGCGGGTGGAGGTGACCTGCAGCCAGATCGGCGCATTTTCTGGAACGTCCGGCACAAAGCTCTTGTCGCCGGTGTCGCTGATCTTGGCGTATTTTTTTATCTTGGCTAAATGCCTGATGTCCTCACGGCTGGCGAAGCGGCCGTCGTTCAGTGCGCGTTCCAAGTGATAGTGGCATACATAATTAGCGCGCCCCTTTAACAGCGCAATAGTGACAGGGGCTTTCAGCGCATCGCGCACCATCGGCAGATCCTTCTGGAACAGCTGGTCCTGCAAATTCTTGGTGCCGGTCGAGATGATCACCTTGCCACCGTTCAAAAGCGCCGGCACAAGATAGGCGAAGGTCTTGCCGGTGCCTGTGCCTGCTTCAGCGACCAGGATCGCGTTATGTTCGATCGCGTCGGCGACCGCCATGGCCATTTCACGCTGCTGCGCGCGCGGGCGGAACGAAGATACCTCGGTGGCCAGCGGACTGTGTTCGGAAAAAAAATGCGCTACTTCTGCAGACATGTTGAGGTTAAGGATAATATTCAGCCGCGATGGTATCGCAAAGCGGTGCGGTTGAATATGCGATGTTGTTCTGATTTTGCAGACTTGCACGGCGATTGTGCGTTATTGTATCGGTTCTTCATGGAGCAGGTATGGCAAAAGCAAAAACGATATATTCCTGTACCGAGTGCGGCGGGCAGACGGCAAAGTGGCAGGGGCAGTGTCCGCATTGCATGGCGTGGAACACGCTCATCGAATCGGTAGCAGAACCCGCCATCAAGGGCGGCAACCGGTTTTCCGCGCTGGCCGCATCTGGCCGCGTGCAGATGCTCTCCGAGGTGGCTGCAGAGGAGATGCCGAGAACAACAACTGGCATCGAGGAGTTCGACCGGGTGCTAGGCGGCGGCCTGGTGCCGGGCGCGGTGGTGTTGATCGGCGGCGATCCGGGGATAGGCAAGTCCACGCTGCTGCTTCAGGTACTCGCGCATCTTTCCGCAATCCAGAGCACACTTTATGTGAGCGGCGAAGAGTCCGCGCAGCAGATCGCGCTGCGCGCCAAAAGGCTGGCGCTGGATGCGCGAAATCTGCGCCTGTTGCCCGAGATCCAGTTGGAAAGGATACAGTCGACCATCGCTCATGACAGGCCTTCCGTGGTGGTGATCGATTCGATCCAGACCGTGTATTCAGACCAGCTCACTTCTGCGCCGGGTTCGGTAGCCCAGGTGAGGGAGTGTGCAGCACAGTTAACCCGTATCGCGAAGAGCCAGAACATCACCATGATCCTGGTGGGGCATGTGACCAAGGAAGGCGCGCTGGCAGGTCCCAGGGTGCTAGAGCATATCGTCGATACGGTGCTGTATTTCGAAGGAGATACGCATTCTAGCTTCCGTCTGATACGCGCGTTCAAGAACCGCTTCGGCGCAGTCAATGAGCTGGGCGTATTTGCGATGACGGAGCGGGGCTTGCGCGAAGTGAGCAATCCATCCGCGATGTTTCTGTCGCAGCATGGACAGCAAGTGGCGGGTACCTGCGTGATGGTGACGCAGGAAGGAACGCGCCCGCTGCTGGTGGAAATCCAGGCTTTGCTTGACGAGGCGCACAGTCCGAATGTCAAAAGGCTGTCTCTGGGCTTGGAGCAGAACCGGCTGGCGATGCTGCTCGCTGTATTGCACCGCCATGCGGGCATCGCCTGTTTCGATCAGGACGTATTCATCAATGCGGTGGGCGGGGTGAAGATCACCGAGCCGGGTGCGGATCTTGCGGTGATCTTGGCGATGGTGTCTTCCCTGCGCAACAAGCCCCTGCCCGAAAAGCTGGTGGTGTTCGGCGAGGTGGGATTGGCAGGCGAAGTGCGCCCCGTTCAGCGCGGCCAGGAGAGATTGCGCGAGGCAGCCAAGCTGGGTTTCACCCATGCGATCATCCCCAGGGCCAATGCCCCTCGCCATCCGATTGAAGGGATCACGGTCATCGCGGTTGAGCGCGTGGAAGAGGCCGTTGATCGCATGCGCTAGAATTGTGCTGATTGCCGACTCGCGTTAGAGTGCGGCATGATAACCCCGGCAGGGGAAAATTGAGGAGATGCACGATGCTGTTGTTGACCATGCTGCTTGCAGTAAGCGTATTCGTACTGCTTGCGTTTTTTCGCGCCACGGTGCTGAGCTGGCTGTTGGCCATCATGGTAATCGTGCCTGTCGTGGCGATACAGGCCAGGCTTTCGCAAACGTTCATTCAGGTCGTATATTTTCTCCTCGTTTCAGGCATCGTCCTGTTTGGCGTTCCCGCGATCCGTCGTAAGCTGGTGAGCGGCACCGTGCTCAAACTGTTTCGAAGGATACTGCCTGCCATTTCCGCGACAGAGCAGGAGGCGATCGATGCGGGTACCGTGTGGTGGGATGGAGAGCTGTTCAGCGGCCATCCAGACTGGGAGAAGCTGCTGGCTTACCCGAAATGCGGATTGAGTGAAGCCGAACAGGCATTTCTTGGTAACGAGGTCGAAGAACTCTGCGCGATGCTAAACGACTGGGATATCACGCACAACCGCTGTGATCTGCCGGAAAGCGTCTGGCAATTTATCAGGGAGCGCGGATTTTTTGGGATGATAATCCCCAAAAAATATGGCGGCCTCGAATTTTCTGCCCAGGCGCACTCTGCGGTGATCGCAAAAATTGCTTCGCGCAGCGGCACGGCAGCGGTGACGGTGATGGTGCCCAATTCGCTGGGCCCTGCTGAACTGCTGTTGCACTACGGCACGGACGAGCAGAAGGACAAATACCTGCACCGCTTGGCGCGTGGGCAGGAAATCCCTTGTTTTGCGCTGACGGGTCCTTTCGCTGGATCTGATGCGGGGGCGATTCCCGATTACGGCATCCTGTGCAAGGGTGAGTTTGCCGGGGAAAAGGATTTGCTGGGCATACGCTTGAACTGGGAAAAACGCTATATCACGTTGGCGCCCAAGGCCACGTTGCTGGGTCTTGCGTTTAAATTGTACGATCCGGATGGGCTCTTGGGTTCCGATGTAAATCGCGGCATCACGCTGGCACTGATTCCGACCGATCTCGAAGGTGTTTCGATCGGACGCCGTCATTTGCCGATGAATTCCGCCTTCCTGAACGGCCCGACAGAGGGAAAGGACGTGTTCATCCCGCTCGATTTCATCATCGGCGGTGTTGCGCGCATAGGCCATGGCTGGCGCATGCTGATGGAATGCTTAGCTAAGGGACGCTCGATTTCTCTGCCGGCCAGCAGCGTGGGCGGCATGAAGATGGCAGCACGCACCAGCGGCGCCTATTGCAGGGTGCGCCGCCAGTTCAACCTGCCCATAGGGCAGTTTGAAGGCGTAGAAGAGGCGCTTGCACGCATAGGCGCGCATACCTACCTGACCGATGCGGCGCGTAGCCTGACTGCGCTGGCGCTCGACATGGGCGAGAAGCCATCTGTGATCTCGGCCATCATAAAATATCATTCCACAGAGCGCGGGCGCATCGTCATCAACGATGCGATGGACGTGCATGGCGGCAAGGGCATCAGTCTGGGACCTCACAATTATCTGGGATACAGTTACCAGCAGACGCCCATCGGCATCACCGTGGAAGGGGCAAACATTCTGACGCGCACGCTGATGATTTTCGGCCAAGGAGCGATACGTTCCCATCCCTACGTGCTAAAGGAAGTCGCTGCAACGCGCGAGCAGGACCAGGAAAAGGCAGAGCATTTGTTTGACGATGCGCTGTTTGGTCATATCGGTTTTGCGCTTTCCAACATGGCGCGCAGCCTGGTGTTCGGGTTGACCGGCGGGCGTGGCATCCCTGTTCCCAAGGATGCTGCCTGCCGCCGCTATTACCAGCAGATGACGCGTTTTTCCAGCGCATTTGCATTGAGCGCCGATCTGGCAATGGCCGTGCTGGGCGGCTCTCTCAAGCGCCGCGAAATGATTTCTGCACGGCTGGGAGATGTTCTGAGCCTGCTCTATCTTTGTTCGGCGACGATGAAACGCTTTGCCGATGACGGACGCCCGTCATCCGATCTGCCGCTGGTGCACTGGGCGATGCAGGATGCGCTATACAGGATGCAGCAGGCTTTGAGCGGTGTGATACAGAATTTCCCCAATGTTCTTGTGCGCTACATGCTGAAGGTGCTGATCTTCCCGCTGGGCAGGCGGTTTGCGCCGCCCTCAGATCGGCTCGGCCATCAAGTGGCCGCATTGCTGATGCAGCCTGGCGAGGTACGCGACCGCCTGACTTCGGGCATGTATATTCCGGAAGATGAACAGCAGGCTGTCGGCGCGCTGGAGGCGGCACTCTTGAGCAGGCTTGAGTGCGAGCCGCTTCAGGAGCAGCTTCATGCAGCGCAGCGCTCAGGAAAACTCAATGCGATGGAGGAATTGCAGCGCATTGCCGAAGCCGGGAAGATCGGGATCATCACGGCGGAACAGGTGCTGATGCTTGAACGTGACTATGCGCTTTGCCGCAAGGTCATCATGGTGGATGATTTTTCGCCCAATGAATTGCAAATGCTGCGGGCATGAACAATCTGTTTTTGAATCGATGAGGAATGAATGAATGATGTGATTTCACCCGACGAGGCAGGCAGCCTGCATGGGCTGTTTCTGGAACGCGTGCGGCGCACGCCAGATAAGGTCGCTTACAGATATTTCCGGCATAATGCCTGGCGCGAGTTCAGTTGGCTTCAGATGCAGGAACAGGTGGCGCGCTGGCAAAAAGCGCTGTCCGAGCTGGGTTTGCAGCGTGGCGACCGCGTTGCCATCATGCTGCGTAACTGTCCTGTCTGGGTCATGTTCGACCAGGCGGCGATGTCTTTGGGGCTTGTGACCGTCCCGCTTTATACGGTGGACAGGCCGGACAATGTCGCTTACATCGTAAATGACGCGAATGTGAAGGTTCTGCTGTTCGATAGCGCCGAGCAATGGCAGGCGCTGAGCACGGTGCGGGATAAGTTGGGCGGCGTGTTGCGCTTTGTCAGCGTGGATAGTCTGCGCGGCGATGCGAGCCTGGTTTCGATGAGGGAATTTTTGCCGAAGAATGCTGAGCTGTTGCCGCCGGTTCCTTTGTCGGTCAACGATCTGGCCAGCATCATCTATACCTCTGGCACCACGGGTAAGCCCAAAGGCGTGATGCTCTCGCACGCGAATATGCTCACCAATGCGCATGCCTGCCTGGATACGTTTTTCGTCAGAGGCGACGATGTATTCCTGTCCTTTCTGCCGCTCTCCCATACCTTCGAACGCACGCTGGGCTATTACCTGACCGTGATGACGGGGGCGACCGTCGCGTTTGCGCGTTCGATACAGCAGCTCTCTGAAGACCTGCAGAGCATACGCCCGACGCTTCTGATTTCCGTGCCGCGGATCTATGAGCGCATATATTCGGCGATCAGAACGAGGCTGGAGGAAGGCGCCTTTCTGAACAGGTGGCTCTTTTATTTTGCGGTGGATACGGGCTGGGCGCGATTCGAACATCAGCAAGGAAGAGGCAGCTGGCATCCGTCGTTTCTTCTCTGGCCGCTGCTGGAAAAACTGGTGGCGAAAAAGATACTCGACAAGCTGGGAGGTCGTTTGCGCGTGGCCTTCAGCGGAGGGGCCGCGCTTTCGCCCGAAGTCTCGCGAGTGTTCATAGGCTTGGGGTTGCCCATACTGCAAGGATACGGGCTCACGGAGACCAGCCCGGTGATCAGCGGCAATCGCCTGGATAACAATCACCCAGACAGCGTGGGTCACCCGGTACGCGATGTGGAGGTGAAACTTGGCAATCAGAACGTGCTGTTGGTAAAAGGCCCTAACGTGATGATGGGCTATTGGAACAATCCGGAGGCGACGAAAGCGACGATAGACAGTGACGGTTGGCTCAACACCGGAGACATTGCGCACATTTCCGGAACGGGGCATATCTACATCACCGGACGCATCAAGGAGATCATCGTGATGTCCAACGGCGAAAAGATTCCACCTAACGACATGGAACTGGCCATCCTGCACGACCCGCTGTTTGACCAGGTGATGATATCCGGAGAGGCGCGGCCTTATCTCGTCGCGCTGGCGGTGCTGAACCCGGAAGTATGGCTGCACTTCACGCATGAAGTCGGCATACGTGCCGACATGCCGGAAACCCTGACGGACAGCCGGGTGGAAGCCAAGGTCCTCAGGCGCATCGCGCGCAATCTGCGCGGATTTCCCGGCTATGCGAGGGTGAATCGGGTGTTGCTTCTAAAAGAACCCTGGACCATAGACAACGGACTTCTGACTCCCACTTTGAAGATCAGGCGCGATGAAGTGTCGCGCCGTTTCGAGTCGCAAATCGGGCAGCTTTACGAGGGGCATTGAGATCATGAACATCCGCAAAGTGGCCGTGCTGGGTGCGGGCGTGATGGGAGCGCAGATTGCGGCTCATCTTGTCAACGCGAACATCGAGACCTTGTTGTTTGATCTGCCCAAACAGGGTGATCCGGGCGGCAATGTCAATAACGCGATCGAAGGCTTGAAAAAGCTTGAACCATCGCCTATCGCTAGCCCTTTAAAGCTCGCCTTCATCCAAGCGGCCAATTACGAACAGCACCTTGAAAGTCTGCGCGAATGCGATCTGGTGATCGAGGCGATCGCAGAACGCATGGACTTGAAATCCGACTTGTACCGCAAGGTCTCGCCTTACTTGAGCGAACACGCGATATTCGCCAGCAACACATCGGGGCTTTCGATCAACCAGCTCGCCCAGTCTTTTCCTGAGCGCCTGCGCCACCGTTTTTGCGGCATCCACTTTTTCAACCCGCCGCGCTACATGCATCTGGTTGAGCTCATCGCCTGCCGGGAAACTGACGCAAAGCTTATGGATGCGCTGGAGACTTTTCTGGTTTCAACCTTGGGTAAGGGCGTGGTGCGCGCGAAGGATACGCCCAACTTCATCGCCAACCGCATCGGCGTGTTCTCGATGCTGGCTACGCGCTATCATGCACAGCTTGATCACCTGGGCTTCGATCTGGTCGATGCGCTAACCGGACGTTATCTTGGGCGCCCCAGGAGTGCGACCTTCCGCACGCTGGACATCGTGGGCTTGGATGTGTTCGCGCATGTGGTCAATACCATGAGGGAGAACCTGACCGACGATCCCTGGCACAGGCACTTTGAGTTGCCGGACTGGTTTGCATATCTCGTGGATCAGGGAGCGTTGGGGCAGAAGACAAAACGTGGCATCTACCAGAAGATAGGCCGCGAAATACATGTGCTCGATTTGCATACGAACGAATACCGCCTGTCGGATGCAAAGGTAGACGAGGGGGTCAGAAGCATCCTGCAGGAGCGCGACTGGGCAAGGAAGCTCTCAGGATTGCGCGCAAGTCCGCATCCCCAAGCGCAATTTTTATGGGCGGTGTTCCGCGATGTTTTTCATTACTGTGCGCTGCAGCTTGAACAGATCGCAGACAATGCGCGCGATGTCGATTTCGCGGTGCGCTGGGGTTTCGGATGGGACGACGGCCCGTTCGAGATATGGCAGCAGGCGGGCTGGCATCAGGTGGCAGGCTGGATTGCGGCAGATATCGCAGCGGGCCGTGCGATGTCCGATGTTCCGTTGCCATCTTGGGTTGTTGATCCTGATCGCATAGGCGTTCACACGGAACAGGGCTCGTATTCTCCATCTGCAAAAAATCAGCAGCCCCGCTCTCAGCTTGCCGTCTATCGCCGCCAGCTGTTCCCTGACCGGTTGGCAGGCGAGGAGCCGCATTACGGCGAGACGGTGTTCGAAACGGATGAAGTGCGCATGTGGCATATGAATGATGACATCGCGATTCTGAGTTTCAACAGCAAGATGCACACGGTGAGCAACGAGGTGCTGGACGGCATGCTGCGCGCGGTGGACGAGGCCGAGAAAAATTTCAGCGCACTGATCATCTGGCAGACAGAGCCACCTTTTTCCTATGGCGCTAATCTCTTGCAGCTGATGCAGGGCGTGCAGTTGCCCGAGGAAGGCATGTTCGGCAGGCTGAAGCAGGCGGCAAGCCGCGTCAAATACACAATTGCAGGCGGTGGAGGAATGAATGATGTGATCAGTGCAGCGACAGGCAATGTGCCGCATGTCGAAGCGGTGGTCGCCAAATTCCAGCAGGTGTCAATGCGCCTGAAATATGCGCTGGTGCCTGTCATTGCGGCGGTGGACGGGCTTGCGCTGGGCGGGGGTTGCGAGTTTTCCATACACTGTACGCGCATCGTTGCAACCTTTGAAAGCTACATCGGCCTTGTCGAAGTCGGCGTGGGCCTGCTGCCCGCAGGCGGGGGTTGCAAGGAGATGACGCTGCGCGCTTCATTGGAGGCAGAGCGCTTCGTCAATGAAAATCGCATCGACGTGTTTCCATACCTGCGCCGCTACTTCCAAAATATCGCGATGGGCGAGGTCTCGAAAAGCGCCGAGCTGGCGCGCGAGATGGGCTATCTGCGCGCATCCGACCGCATCGTGATGAACCGCTTCGAGTTGTTGCATGTCGCGAAAGAGGAAGCGCGTGCGCTGAATGCGACCGATTACCGGCCACCGTTGAGAATGAACCAGATCGCGGTTGCGGGGCGCACTGGCATTGCGACATTGAAGGCTGCGATGGTCAACATGAAGGAGGGCGGTTTCATCTCGGATCACGATTACAACATCGGCTGCCGCATAGCCGAGACGATGTGCGGTGGCGATGTGGATGCGGGTACGATGGTGGATGAACAGTGGCTGCTGGATCTTGAGCGCAAAAATTTCATGGCGCTGCTCGCAACCTTCAAGACCCAAGATCGCATCGAGTACATGCTAAAAAACAGCAAACCGTTGAGAAACTGATTTGAAAGTTAAGAGCCGTACGCCTTGTTGTTCGCCCGATTGAAAGATGTGACTGTTATGATAGATAAAAACTCAATGCAGCTGTATAAGGGCGGTTGCCACTGCGGTGCGATTCATTTCTCGTTTGAAGCAGAGCCTATTACATATGGGGTTCGCTGTAACTGCTCGTTCTGTTCCAGAAGGGGCGCTATGATTCATCTCGTGCCTGGTATGCAATTCCATATCGAAGCGCAAGAAGGTGCGCTTGGGCTGTACCAGTGGGGCGCAAAGGAGGCGAGACATTATTTCTGCAAGAACTGTGGCATCCATACCTTCAGTGAAACGACTAGATGGCTGGGACAATATATTGTGAACCTCGGTTGCGTAGAAGGGCTAGA
Organism: Pseudomonadota bacterium; assembly: GCA_021787435.1. Taxonomy (GTDB): domain Bacteria; phylum Pseudomonadota; class Gammaproteobacteria; order Burkholderiales; family Gallionellaceae; genus Gallionella. Next base: position 179,709 of record JAJYLY010000004.1, read on the forward strand.
CACCTTTGCGTTGGAAACGACAGTGTTTGATGGCAAGCAACTGCTTTGAACGAACGTGGTATAGGGTTGAGTTATAAGCAATTCTAGGAAGGAAGTAAAAATGTATTCTATGGATGTCAATCTGGCCGATTTTGAAGAGCAGGTTGTTGCCGCATCTGACAAGGTGCCGGTGGTGATCGACTTCTGGGCGCCATGGTGCGCGCCGTGCAAGTCGCTTAAACCCATACTGGAAAAACTAGCCGCGGAGTATGGCGGAAAGTTTCTGCTGGCCAAGGTCAATGCCGATGAGAACCAGGAGCTCTCTGCAAAATATGGCGTGCGCGGCATACCCGCGGTGAAGGCGATGGTCAACGGCAAGATAATCGATGAGTTTACAGGCGCACAGCCCGAGGGTGAAGTGCGGGCATGGCTTGAAAAGATCATCCCGAGCCCTGCGGAAGAGTTGCGCCGCGCGGCAGCGCAGCAAGTGGATGCAGGCGATCCTGCCGGGGCGCTCAAGTTGCTTGCTGAAGCGGCAAGGCTCGAACCCGGCAACGAATGGGTGCGCGTGGATGCGGCGGAGATTCTGTTGGCCGTGAAAGAGGTGGCAGAGGCCAGGCGTCTTCTGGACAGCGTGAAGTCGCCTGACATCATGAAGGAGGACCGCGTGCTGCAGCTGTTGGCAAAATTGAAGTTTGCAGAGGCGAATTCTGGCGGCGCGAGCGAAGCATCTCTTGCCGAGGCAATTGCGGCAAACGCGGATGATCTCGAAGCGCGTCTGAAGCTTGCCAATCTCCTGATCGCGGCCAACCGTCATGTCGAAGGGATGGATCAGCTGATCGAGATCGTGCGGCGCAATCGCGGCTTCAAGGACGAAATTGCCAGAAAGACGCTGCTCGACGTGTTCAACCTGTTGGGCGGGCAGAATGAGCTGGTGGCGGAATACCGGCGCAAGCTTTCGAGCGCGCTTTACTGAATCTTTGGTGTTTTAGGCGCGCATGCAGCCGGCTGCATGGGCAACCCGTTGGGCGGAGGAATGTTGTATGAGCAAACAAATACAAGAAGCCTATATCGTCGCAGCCAGACGCACGCCGGTGGGCAAGGCGCCGCGCGGCATGTTCCGCAATACACGTCCTGATGACTTGCTCTCTCATGTGATTGTTAGTGTACTGGCGGATGCGCCTACGCTCGATCCAGCCGACATTTCCGACGTGATCGCAGGCTGCGCGATGCCCGAGGCCGAGCAGGGCATGAATGTTGCACGCATCGCGCTCTTGCTTGCAGGATTGCCGGACAAGGTGCCGGGGCTTACAGTGAACCGTTTCTGTTCCTCCGGATTGCAGGCGGTAGCGCTGGCGGCAGACCGCATCCGTCTTGGGGAGGCCGATGTGATGATCGCGGCAGGCACTGAGAGCATGAGCATGGTGCCCATGATGGGCAACAAGGTGGCGTTCAACCCTGCGATTTTCGAGAACGAGCATATCGGTATCGCATATGGCATGGGGCTGACCGCGGAGAGGGTGGCGGAGAAATGGCGGGTGTCGCGCGAGGACCAAGACGCCTATGCGCTACAGAGCCATCTGCGCGCGTTGTCGGGCACCAACAACGGCGAATTTGAGAAAGAGATCGCGCCCTTTCGCATCGTTGAGCGGAGTGCGGATATGGAAAGACGCGAACTCGTCCTGCGGGAGCGAATCGCCTCCCAGGACGAGGGGCCCAGAGTCGATACGTCGATCGAGGCGCTTGGCAGGTTAAAGGCAGTGTTCGCGCAGAACGGTTCGGTGACTGCGGGCAACAGTTCGCAGATGTCGGATGGCGCGGGAGCGGTACTCATATGTTCAGAGGTGGCATTGAAGCGTTACAATCTCGCGCCGATCGGAAAATTTCTCGGTTTTTCCGTGGCGGGCGTGCCCCCCGAATTCATGGGCATAGGTCCTGTGGAGGCCATCCCTCGCGTATTGAAGCATACGGGCCTGAGCCTTGACGACATGAACTGGATAGAGCTCAATGAGGCGTTCGCCGCGCAAACTCTGGCGGTGATGCGCGAAATGCATCTCGACCCCGGTCTCGTCAATCCGCTGGGGGGGGCTATCGCACTGGGCCATCCGCTGGGTGCTACGGGTGCGATACGCACAGCGACCCTGCTGCATGGCCTGCGGCGGCGCAAACAGAAATACGGCATGGTGACGATGTGCATAGGCACGGGCATGGGGGCTGCGGGGATATTCGAGGCGATGTAATTTTAAATGGCGGTTTGGCAGGATTGAAAGCGTGGAAATGAAAGAGGCAGAAAGGCTCAATGCGGATTGTCAGTCAGGTAGACTGCATGGCATCAGGGTGAACCTGCGGTCGCAGGGGGATACATGGTACAGCATAGTTGAAGAACGCTGTCCGCACCTGTTCGCCAAGGTGCCCGTGTATATCAGCTTTTCCCAGCTGCAGCAGATGAGCGACGTTGTCGCGGCGATAGGGCGCGTGGTTAACAGCGAAAAATGGCAACAGAAATCAGGATTGAGGATTGAAGATTCAGGATACAGAACGACCAAAGGCGTGTTCTACGGTTATGACTTCCACGTGAACAACGAAGGTGCGCATCTCATCGAGATCAATACTAATGCGGGCGGCGGATTTCTCAATGCGCTGATACAGATTGAACAGCGCGACCTGCCCGGCATCGCGGTGGCAGAACCTGGTCTTGAGCGCGTCTTCATAGACATGTTCAGGAATGAGTGGCGCCTGCAAAGGGGCTATCAGCCGCTGTTGTGGATGGCCATCGTCGATGAACAACCCGAAGGTCAGTATCTGTATCCCGAATTTCTGCTTGCTAAGCGGCTGTTCGAGCGCGATGGAATCAAGACGCTGATCCTCGATCCGTCGGCACTTCAAGCAAGGGCAGACGGGCTTTATGCCGGTGAGCAGAAGATAGACATGGTCTACAATCGCCTGACGGACTTTTCGCTCGAGCGATATCCGGCCCTGCTGCAAGCCTGGCAGAATTGCAGTGTGGTGCTGACGCCTGACCCATCGCACTATGCGCGCTATGCCGACAAACGCAATCTGGCGCGGCTCACCGATGCGGATGGACTGCGCAGCCTCGATGTCAGCGATGCCGATATCGGAATTCTGCAAAAGGGCATACCGCATACCTTCGTGGTGCAGCCAGAAACCGGGGAACACCTCTGGGCAGAGCGCAAGAAGCTGTTCTTCAAACCCTGCAGCGGTTACGGTAGCCGCGGCGCATATCGCGGGGAAAAGCTGACTCGCCGCGTGTTCGGTGAGATTTTGGATGCCGATTATGTCGCGCAGCAGTTGGCGCCACCCGGCGAGCGCTGCGTGATTGATGGCGAGTTTCTCAAATTCGATGTGCGCTGCTATGTCTATGACGGGAAAATCCAGTTACTCGCAGCGCGCCTCTACCAGGGACAGACGACCAATTTCCGCACGCCCCATGGCGGCTTCGCACAGGTCAGGGTGGTCGGGTAGAATGCGCACATGTCATTCATCAAAAGCGAACGCATATGTTGAATTCCTTTCTGGCCATCGGCATCGGAGCCACCCTGGGGGCATGGTTGCGCTGGGGTCTTGGGCTGTGGCTTAACCCGCAGCTTCCCGAGTTGCCGCTGGGCACCTTGGCTGCCAATTTGATAGGAGGCTATCTGATCGGCCTGTCTATCGCTTTTTTCATGCAGCATCCAGGGCTCTCGCCCGAATGGCGACTGCTCATCATCACGGGTTTCCTGGGGGGGCTCACGACTTTTTCGACTTTCTCCGCGGAGACCGTGACCCTATTGATGCGCGGGCAGTATGCGTGGGGCATGGGCATCATCGCAGCGCATCTCGGCGGCTCATTAATGATGACGGTGCTGGGCATACAGTCTTTCAAGTATCTGCACGGGGGGCAATGATGAACATGCTGGACTTTTATGTATCCGAAAAACAGCACCATGCAGGCAAGCTTCTGTACGAGTGGCTGCTGGAAGAGGCAAGAGCGCTTGGCATACAGGGCGGATCGGCATTCCGCGCGATTGCGGGATTCGGCCGCCACGGCAGAATGCACGAGGAAAGTTTTTTCGAGCTGGCGGGCGAATTGCCGGTGAAGGTCGAGTTCATCGTCGACGATGAGCATACCGACAAGTTGCTTTCCGTGTTGCGCGACCGGAACATGCAGATATTCTATCTGCGTAGTAAGGTCGAGTCCGGGATCGTCTAATGCAGCTGACCGTGCTGGGAAGCAGCGCTGGGATAGGGGGGCGAGACGCACCACATCGCTTTTGCTCGACGATGATATTCTGGTCGATGCGGGAAGCGGCGCAGGCGAGCTGACTCTGGAGCAGATGGCGAGGTTGGATCATGTCTTCCTGACCCATGCGCATCTGGATCACAGCGGGTTCGTGCCGCTGCTTGCCGATGCGGCGGCTTTCCTGAGAAACCGCCCGTTGCAGGTCCATGCACTAAATGAGACCATCGCTGCTTTGAAATCGCACATGTTCAACGGAGAACTGTGGCCGGACTATACGGTAAAACCCAGCATAGAGATGCCCTATATTCGCTTCGTGCAGGTACAGCATGGTGTGCCGGTCATGCTTGGCGACCGGCGCATCATCCCGCTGCCGGTGAGGCATTCCGTGCCGGCTGCAGGATACTGCATGGACAGCGGTTCAAGCAGTTTTGCCTACAGCGGCGACACCACGGATTGCGAGGCGTTCTGGGATGCGCTCAATGGAATCGAAAACCTTCGCTATTTGATGGTGGAGGTCACCCTGCAAAATGCCGGCACGCAAACGGCGGCAACATCGGGGCACATGAGCGCGGAACTTCTGGCAAAGGGCCTTGCGAGGTTGCGGCAACCGGTGCAGCTCTTCATCACGCATCTTGAGCCCGGCAAGGAAGAACGTGTGATGGACGAAGTCATGAGCGCATGCGGAAAGTTTTCCCCCGTGCGAGTGCAGCAGGGGCAGCGTTTTTTTTTCTGACCTATAAGGGGGTGTTATGAAGAGTCTGGTGATGGCGGTGGCTTTGTTGTGTCTTGGCAGTGCGGCAGCAGAGGCCAAGGTGATAGGGCGCGAAGTGGATTACCGTGCGGAAGGGGTGACACTGAAAGGTTATGTCGCTTATGACGACAGCTTCAAGGGCAAGCGTCCCGCGGTTTTGGTGGTGCACGAGTGGTGGGGGCACAATGCGTATGCTAGGCACCGCGCCGACATGCTGGCGAAGCTCGGTTACACGGCGCTTGCAGTGGACATGTACGGCGATGGCAAGCAGGCGCATCATCCGGACGATGCGGCAAAATTCTCGGCAGAGGTGAATAAGAACATGCCGATGGCGCGCGCGCGATTCGAGGCGGGCATGAATCTGCTTAAACAGGAGCCGACCGTCGATCCGGACGAGATGGCTGCGATCGGCTATTGCTTCGGCGGCGGCATCGTGCTCAACATGGCGCGCGAGGGCGTGGACTTGAAAGGTGTTGCGAGTTTCCACGGCATGCTGGGCACCAAGGAGCCTGCACAGACCGGAGCGATCAAGGCGCGTATCATCTCGTTCACGGGCGGGGAAGACCCGATGATACCGGCTTCCAGCGTCGAGGCGTTCAAAAAGGAGATGGACAATGCAGGTGCGAATTACCGGGTCGTGGTCTATCCAGGCGCGCAGCATGCGTTCACCAATCCTGCGGCCGACAAGCTGGGCCAGGAATTCAAGCTGCCTTTATCCTACAATGAAAATGCGGACAAGGATTCCTGGCAGCAACTGACTGTATTCCTGCGCGAAATCTTTGCAAAGCAGAAGTCCTGATGCCTTGCGCCTCGCCAGCGCGTATCGTTGACCGGATTGCCTGAGGATGAATTATCCATCGCTGATAGAGCACTACGGTTACTTTGCGCTACTGGCAGGCACGCTGCTGGAAGGCGAGACGATGCTGGTGCTCGCGGGGTTCGCCGCATTCCAGGGATACCTCGAGCTGCACTGGGTGATCGTCATCGCGCTTTTCGGCGGATTCCTCGGAGACCAGATATATTTCTGGATAGGAAGGCGTCACGGTGCCTGGGTGCTGTCGCGTTTTCCGAGGCTCATGCCCGTAGTTGAGCGCGCCGACCTTCTGATCGCGCGCTTCCACGAACTGCTCATCGTGGGTATCCGGTTTTTATATGGATTTCGCACAGTGGGGCCGCTGGCGCTCGGCATGAGCAGCGTGCTCGCATGGCGCTTCATGCTGTTCAATCTGCTTGGCGCTGCGATCTGGGCGGCTGGGATAGGCACTGCGGGCTATCTGTTTGGCAATGCGCTGACCCTGTTCTTCAACGACTTCAAGAAAGTCGAAGAGGGGCTGCTGGCCACGATGCTGTTTTTGGGTTTCATCGTCTGGATATGGCGGCGTTACAGGTTCAAGCGGAGATTCAAGTAACGCAAGGGGCTGAATTGCGTTATCTCGTGCCGTGAAAGTAAATATAGCATTTAATCCAACCAATAGAGGATTGTTCGGTGCGATTACTATAGTGCAGAGTTCTCAACTTGGCGCTCACATCGTCAAGCAAACTCGGTGGTTTTGGAGGGAGTGCCGTGAGAGCTAGCTCTGGTTGTTTGAACAGCGGGATGTGATTTTTAAGTAGATCACCCGCTGATTTTCAAGCTGCCAGTTCTACCGTCGGTAGCATCACGGCATATGCCTCTTTCGGCGTTCTCTTGTTCAGACTCGAATGTGTCCTCGACCTGTTGTATTAGTCCATATTCGATCGCTCGATCTTCAAGTCTCGCAACAGATAGGGGTAAATCGCGCACGGCAGGAGTCCACTATAGTGAGCCGAGTGCTAAAGGAAGAACGATGATGAGTAATGTCAAGACCTGACCTGATTATTGCAAAGTGCAAAAATTGTGCGTAACACCTAAAATTAGTTAGCTTAGTTTTGACAGTTTGCCTTGGTGTAGGCAGTTAGAAAGGGCTAATATCACCTTGTTGAATAAACGGAACTTCTTGCCACTAAATTCAACGACCGGTTAAACTTATTTAAACAGCCACGCTCACGATGAAATCCAATCTGCAAGAATCCATAGACCGCCAGCGCAATATACTCAAAGGCTGGCTTTCCGCCTCGCTTACCCATATTGCGCAAGACTGCACGCAGGCATGGCCGCAGCGTATGGCGCTTGAAGCCAGACTCATCGCAGGCATGGCGGAATTGCCCTACTGTAAATACCTCTATTTGCTGGATGCTGAAGCGCACCAAATCACCTCCAACATATCCCGTGCAGGAGTAATGGAGGCACACTATGGCCGTGACCGCAGCCACCGGCCCTATATGGTGGAGGCGATGGCAGGCAACCCTTTGTCCCTTTCGGATGCCTACATCAGCCAGAACGTCCGGCGACCTTCGCTCACTGCCGTGCAGATGATCCATGGGGACAAGGGAGAACTGCTGGGTTATCTGGGGGCCGACTTTGACCTGCGCGAACTCCCCGCCACCCAAGCCCTTTACCAACAGCCCGGGCAATGGATGCAGCTCAAGGGCGATCCCGCGATTCGTGCCGGGCTGTTTCATCAGGAACGAGCTGTTAGCCCGATGGATCAGCAAATGGATACTGTACTGCATATCATCAACGAACTAATTACCATACACGGCGTGTTTCACGCCAAGCTGCATTTCTCCAGTTCACGCGCGACCTTCTGGCAAATGAATGACCCCTATCGCTTTCGCCTTCATGGTATCAACGAACTTGGCAATCCTGACCTCTGCCTGGCCTATCCGAGAGTAGATTATCCCGCCGATGCCGCGATCCCGGCAGAGGCCGTCATCAAGATACTGCATTGCTTTCGCGACCTGCGTTACATGGACGAGACAATTTATTTGCGCTCCGGCTTACTCAATATTTTCAACGGCATGGTAGGTCTCACCTTCTCTTGCGATGGTTCACACTACATGCCGTGGCAGGAATTTTTGGACAAGAAGGTGGACTTCTTGACAAGTTAAGGTATCGACGCATAACTCATCGCGCGGACTGAGCGAACAGTGATGGCTGGTTCCGGTACTTTATGGCAACCTTTTTTCTTTGATGGAGCTCTTGGTTAAACAACCCGATTCTGTTCATGACGATAAATCGTCAATCATCATTGGTCAATTCTTGCTAAGAGTGTTGCTCTTGCAATCAATAGACAGCTTTTTTTTCAGGATGGTCAGCCCAGCGCCTGGGCGATGCGCTCCAACGCCTTTGCAAGGTTATCCATCGAGGTTGCAAAAGACAGTCGGATATAGCCTGAAAGCCCGAATGCAGAACCGGGAACTACCGCGACGCCTGCCTTCACCAGTAGGTATTCGGAAAGCGCGATGTCGGTCGCCTCACTGATGACACCCTTCTTGTGCAGTGCTGCGATGGCGTTTCTCGCATCGGGGAACGCATAGAATGCACCGCCTGCCATGAGGCATTTTAATCCGGGAATCTTGTTGAGCTCATTCACCACGAACAGGTGGCGCTCGCGAAACGCTTTCAGCATCGGCGCGATGCATCCCTGGTCTCCGTTTAAAGCAGCTTCAGCCGCAACCTGGGAAATCGATGTCGGGTTGGACGTGCTTTGCGACTGCACGTTTTCCATCGCGGTGATGATGGCTTCAGGTCCTGCCGCATAGCCGATGCGCCAACCTGTCATCGCGTAAGCCTTTGAGACTCCGTTGAGCACCATGGTGCGATGATAAAGATCGGGGCAGGCATTGAGGATGTTGACGAATTTTTCATCGGTGAGCGCGATGTGCTCGTACATGTCGTCGGTCGCGATCAGGATGTCAGGATGTGCACGAAGCACTTCACCCAGCGCTTTCAAGTCATCCAGCGTGTACACAGCACCAGATGGATTGCTTGGACTGTTGATCACGACCATCTTCGTCTTGTGCGTGATCGCGGTTTTCAACTGTGCGGGCGTGAGTTTGAAACCCTGCTCTATACCCGCCTCGACGATCACGGGCTTGCCCTCGGCGATGATCACGATGTCAGGATAAGAGACCCAGTAAGGGGCAGGCACAATCACTTCGTCGCCGGGGTTGATCACGGCCAGCGCCAGATTGAAAAAACTCTGCTTGCCGCCACATGAGACTAATATCTGTTTTGCGCTGTAATCAAGGTTGTTGTCGCGTTTGAATTTTGCGATGACCGCGGCTTTAAGGCTAGGTGTGCCGCCCACCGCAGTATATTTGGTGAAGCCAGTATTGATCGCGTTGATCGCGGCATCCTTAATATGCTGCGGCGTGTCGAAATCCGGTTCTCCCGCGCCAAGCCCTATGATGTCATGTCCTTCCGCCTTGAGTTTCGCCGCTCGCGCCGTGACGGCCAGGGTGGGGGAGGGCTTGATGGCTTGAACGCGACGGGACAGGGACACGATATTTCCTTGAGGGTTTAAATTGGCGCGAATTATACACCCGGGCAATTGTCGTTTGTCACGCGCCGACGCCTGGAATTCATCCAGGTGTTCCAATATCATGCTCACAGCGCGTTGATTTAACCTCGGGAAAATGATTTGTTCATGGCTCAGTTCTCCCGGATATTTGGAGCCTCATCAAAATCCGGGGCGATTCACCACTTGGTAACCGTCTTTCGGTTACTTCACGGAATGGTTAGTTGTTTCACCAGATTAGGTAAACTCACACTACAAGGTGTTATCGAACTTGCGCCCCACACCCATCAGGTGGTTGCAAGTTTATGATTAAGGCGCTGATTTTAATTAATGTTTTCCGTGTCTTCGCGTGAGACTGCGTTTTCTAGGATAATTGCGCTATTCGGTTCGCAGCGCATCCACCGGGTCGAGTCTGGCCGCGCGTCTTGCCGGTGCAACACCCGCGGCAAGGCCTATGCCGATTGCAACAAGCTCGGCGAGGGCTGCGAATTGCCAAGGCGTGTGGACAGGAAGGGCAGGGATGAATTCATGCAAACCTTGTGCGATGCCAAAGCCCAATGCAAGTCCGGCAAGTCCGCCCAAAGCTGACAGCAGCATCGCTTCGATCAAAAACAGCATCAATACCTGCTTCTGTTTTGCGCCCAACGCGCGCAAGAGGCCGATCTCATTGGTGCGTTCGGACACGGCCATCGTCATGATGGTCAGTATGCCCACACCGCCGACCAGCAATGAAATGCCGCCCAGAGCGCCGACTGCGAAGGTGATCACGTCCAGCACCGATCCCAGCACTTCGAGGGCTTTTGCCTGGGGAGTCAGCGTAAAGTCCACTCTTCCGTGGCGCTCCTTGAGCGCTTCGGTGATGGAGCGCAGCACGCTGTCCAGGTCGGCGCTTGCCTTGTAGCTCAAGTGGATTTCCATCAGGCCGGGCCGGTTGAACAGCTCCATCGCGCGTGCGGCGGGGATGAACACGGTATCGTCCATGTCGAAGCCGAGTATCTGGCCTTTGGGTTCCATCACGCCTATCACCCGGTAGCGCTGTCCGCCAACCTTGAGATAGCTTCCCAGCGGATTCTGTCCCGCATACAATTCCTCGCGCGCCTTAGCGCCCAGCACGACAAAGGCGCGCGCGCTTGCCGGCTCTTCATCGGGCAAAAAACTGCCTAACTGCACGCGGCTTGCCATCACCCTGGGGAGATTGTGCCCACCACCGATGACCATGGTGCGGCGGGTCTTGCCGTTGAAACGCAGCTCGGCATTGCCCGTCACGCTGGGATCGACATACTCGACATTCGGCAGATGGCGCAAGGCCATCGCATCCTCGATGGATAGCGGCCTTACCGAGCCGAAGATGCCGACGTTCGCGCCCTGCACCTGGGTCTTGCCCGGTTGTATGCTGATCAGGTTGGTGCCGAACTGTGAAAATTCCGACAGCACGAACTGGTGCAATCCCTCGCCGATCGAGGTGAGCAGGATTACCGCGGTGATGCCGATCGCAATGCCCAGTCCCGTCAGCAGGCTGCGCATCCTGTAGGCCAGCGGGCTGGATATGGACAGGCGGATCAGGTCGGATGTCAGCATTTCATCTCCCCGAGAGAGCTGCGACCGGATCGAGAAGTGCCGCGCGCCTTGCGGGCCATACGCTGAACAGGATGCCCGTGGCAAGCGCTGTGCAGACTGCGGCAAGCACTGCCCACCAGGGGGCGGTCACTGGCAGGGAAGGGTATAGCCTGGCGATCAGAAAGATGCCGGCCTCGCCCAAGAGCAGGCCTGTGATGCTGCCGGCGCCGGAAAGAAGTGCCGCCTCGGTGAAAAATAGCATGCGTATTTTCGACGCCGGTGCGCCCAATGCTTTCAACAGGCCGATCTCCCTGACGCGCTGCGAGACCGCGATCAGCATCACGTTCATGATCAGGATGCCCGCGACGGCAAGGCTGATCGCGGCGATGCCTCCGACGGCTAGCGTCAACGCGCGCAGGATGCGGTCGAATGTCGCCAGCACCGCATCCTGCGTGATCACGGTGACATCCCGTTCCCCGTTGTGCCGGGCAAGCAGGATGGATTCGGCATCCAGCTTTGCCTTTTCGATTGCATCACGGCTCTTGGCCTCGATGAGGATGCGCAGCAGGCCCGAATTGTTGAACAGCAGGTGGGCGGATGAGACAGGCACGATGACGAGTTCGTCGGTATTGAAGCCCATGGATTCCCCCTGGCTTGCGAGGACGCCGATCACGCGAAAACGCCTGTCGCCCAGCCTCACCCAGTTGCCTATCGCGGACGCATTGCCGAACAGCTCGCGCCTTATCTTGGCTCCCAGCACACAGAGCGGCTCTTCCGTGTGTGTAGCAGGCAGGAATTGTCCCAGCGCCAAATCCATGTGGCGTACCTCCAGAAGATCGGCCGTGGAACCTAGCACCACGACTTCGCGGTTGAGCGGGCCGTATGAAATCTGCGAAGAGCCTGCGGTCAGTGGCGCTACGCGGGCGATCGCGCGGCTCTTCAGCAGCGCCCGAGCATCGTCCATGGTGAGTTCGCGGGGAATCTGGCCCAGCAGCATGCCGGGACTGATCCCGGCGGTTTCTGTGCGTCCGGGAAACACGAGCACGAGATTGCTGCCCAGGGATGAGAATTGATTGACGACATAAAGCCTTGCACCTTCGCCAAGTGCTGTCAGGACCATGACGGCAGCCACGCCGATGGACATCGCAAGCATCATCAAGAGCGTGCGCGCGCGGCTGCCTTGTAGGCTGTGTGAAGAAAACTGCATGACATCGATGAGTCTCATGTCTGGCTTACGATCTGGCCGTCCACCATGTGAAGTTGGCGCTTTGCTCGGCTGCCTATCATCGGATCGTGGGTGACGAGTATCAGCGCGACATGCTGTTCGGTCAGTTTTTCGAGCAGGCCGATCACTTCACGGCCGGTGGCCTGATCGAGGTTGCCGGTCGGCTCATCAGCCAGCAATACGGCAGGATGCATGCTGGTCGCGCGCGCGATCGCCACACGTTGCCGCTGGCCTCCGGAGAGCTGGTCCGGCCTGTGGTCGGTGCGGTCGGCAAGCCCATAGTCTTGCAGCAGTTCTTCAACGCGCGCCTTGCGGTCATCGGGCGGGATGCCTGCCAGGATCAGCGGCAGCTCGATGTTCATCGAGGCGGTAAGGCGCGGCACTAGATGAAAGGACTGGAACACGAAGCCGATTTTTTCGCTGCGCACTTTCGCCTGCTCTTCATCGTCAAGCGAGGTGACATCGCGACCGTCCAGTCTGTAAATGCCGGAACTGGGGCGATCCAGCAGGCCGATCAGGTTCAGAAGCGTGGATTTTCCGGAGCCAGAAGGGCCCATGATGGATACATAGTCGCCTGCAGCAATGGTAAGGTTGATGTCGCGCAGCGCTGACACCTCCAGGTCGCCAACTGCGAAGTTGCGCGTCACATGTTCAAGCGAGATCATTTTTTCCCGGGCTGAACGCGGGCGCCGGCTTTCACGCCTGCCTGGTCCAGGTTTAGCACGATCTGGTCGCCTTCGTTGAGGCCTGCGGTGATTTCGGTCTCGTCCCAGTTGGCTAGGCCGGTACTCACAGTGCGGTCTTCTAGCACGCCATGGTTGTAGTAGAGCACATGTTTTCCGTCAAGCAGGGTCTGGGAAGGAATGCGCAGCACGTTGTCGTGTTTTGCATAGATGATTTCCACATCCGCGCTGTAGCCGACCAGCAGCCTATCAGTGGTTGGTGGACCGGTGAAATCAACTTCCACTTCCACGGTGCGCGCCTGCTTTTCCAGTTCAAGCACATAAGGCGCGATGCGCCTTATGTGGCCGGCGAAGGATTGCCCCTTAATCGCATCGAGCGTGATGCGCACTGTTTGCCCGACCTGGATACGGGCTGCATCGACCTCGTCTATCGGCGCGCTAACATAAAGACAGCTGTCGTCGATCAGATCGATTGAGGGCGGCGTGGGGATGCCGGGTGGCGAAGGTGTCGCGTATTCACCAAGCTCGCCGCTGATCTCGGCCACGATACCATCGAAAGGCGCCTTGAGAACTAGGCGGTCGAGATCGGCACGCGCGGCCGCAATGCGTGACTTGCTCTGTTCGGCCATGCCTTTTGCGGCTTCGCATCCGGCGCGCGCGACGCGCGCTGCTGAGTTCTTCTGATCCATTCCTTCTGGCGAGATGAAGCCCTTGATCAGCAGTTTAGCGGCTCGTTCTGCCTCCTGCTGCGCCAGGTCAGCCTGGAAACAGGCCTGTTTTTCCTGATTCTGCGCGGTGATCAGCGCCTCATCTGCAAGTCTTGCCTGAGCCTCCAAGTCCTTATTCCAGAGCTCGAGCAGTATCTGACCTTTATTCACGCGTTCGCCCTTTTTCACCAGCAATTGCGAGATCTGGCCTCCCGCGGGTGCCGAGAGTTTTGCGCGGCGGCACGCTTTGATGGTTCCTGAACGGGTGTTGTTGACCGTCGCCTCCACCTTGCCGCGTTCGACTTTAACCAGTTCTACGCGCGGCGGGGCGGGTCTTGTGAAATACCAGACGGCAGCTGTTATCAATATTGCCAATAAAATGAAGATGCTGCGCCAGGTCTTTTTGTGCAGAGCAGCCGTCATGAGAGTTTCCTGATTTCGAAACGTAGATGCATCTTCAGCCGGATGGAAGCGTCTGGTGCTGGAGAGAGGAATCGAACCTCCGACCTACGCGTTACGAGTGCGTTGCTCTACCGACTGAGCTACTCCAGCGAATATCCCGACTTCCTGCGGATTGTAGCAAAATTCGCGCGGCATCGCATATTTGATCTGCGCCGATGAAATTGCACCAGGATATGCCGATTGTGTTGCTATGACTTCCTCTATACAATCATTTTCATCAAGAGCCTTGCTTCAGCGCCTGAGGGCAAGGCAGTCTCAGATTTCTGGTTGCGATTGCAACTAGTTTGTTTTAAAAAGGAAAATGCGATGCCAATCAATTCTGAACGCCCGTCGGTGCTGGTGATAGATGACGAGCCATTCAATCTGAGCCTGATGGAAGGTGTGCTGGGCAGCAGTTACAACGTGTTGAAAGCCAGCGACGGCCCGCAGGCGCTGGAGCTTGCCTTCGCAAGTCCGCCGGATCTGGTCTTGGTCGATGTGATGATGCCCGGCATGGACGGCTTCGAGGTCTGCCGCCGCCTGAAGGAGAGCGCAGCGACGATGCATGTGCCAGTAATCTTCGTTACTGCAAAGAATGAGATCAAGGACGAGGAGCTTGGATTCAACATGGGTGCATCGGATTTCATCCACAAGCCGATCAGTGCGCCCATCGTTGCAGCAAGGGTCAGGACGCATCTAAAAGTGAAATTCATGCAGGATTATTTGCGCAATGAAAATTCGAAGCTGCTGGCCAATGCCAGCGAGAAGTCGGCTGAATTGCAGCAACTGAAAGACTTCATGTGGCGCACCACGCCGTTTTCAAGGCGTTGATCGGGGATTCAAGCTGAGTCGGACGACATCGTCTGAAATCGGCTTGACTACTTCTATGCAAAACATCAGCAATCAGTTTAGACGGAGTTTTCTTGCCCTGTTCATCCCCCTTGCACTGCTGCTCGTTTTAGCGGCAGTCTATCTTTTCAAGCAGGGAGTCGATGATCAGAAGGCATTGCTCCAAGCTGACGCGCTGTTGAATGTGGTGTCAGGCGGACGGGCAATCGAGCGCTCGCTGGACGATGCCGTGGAAGATGCGCTCTATCTTGCCAGTATTCCGGAATGGTCGGCAGCCAGAAAGACCGAACTCCCCAGCATCAAGACGCTGCACAGGAATTTCTCCACCTTCTGCCTCACCCATCCGAACTATCTTAGGTTGCGCTGGATAGACGGGCGCGGCCGCGAGATGTTCAGGGTCAACAACCTTGACGGGCATCTCAGGATAACGGAAGCAGGGAAGCTGAAGAACAAGAGCGATCGCTTCTATTTCACCGAAAGCGTGAAGCTCGATCAGGGCAAGGTGTATGTCTCGCCGATGCAGCTTGAAATTGAAAACAACCAAGTCATCATTCCATATCGCCCGATCATTCGCATTGCAACACCTGTGTTCGATGAACAGATGCGGCGTCAGGGCGTGCTGGTGATCACCGTTGCCGCGAATGACCTGCTGGCGCGCATAGGTGCCAGCAATAATGTCTCCAGAAGCCAGAACATGCTGCTCAACAGCGATGGTTACTGGCTAAAAAGCAGCGATGCGAGCGAAGCTTGGGGTTTTATGTTTGGCAAGTCGAACACGCTGGGAAAAAAATTTCCAAGGGTATGGAAGAAGATATCGGCAACTGGCAGCGGTCAGTTCGAGGATGAGAGCGGAATATGGAGTTTCGGAACTGTCTATCCGTTGAAATCGCAACAGACCGGGACAACTGTTTTCCGGGCAAGAACCAGCGTCGATCCCGACAAGTATTTCTGGAAAGTCGTTTCCTTCGTCCCGAAAAAACAGATATGGGAATTAAGTTCCAGGGTGATGTGGTCAACCGCGTTTTATTCCTCGGGCATGCTGTTGCTGCTTTTCGTGGGATGCTGGTATTACACTAAGATGCGTTTTTCCAAGCTCAAGGCCCAGCAGGATCTGAGTGCTGCCGCCGTGGAATACGGCAAACAGCTGGCCGTACGCGATTCTGAAGCGCGCATATACGCGATACTTCACACAATTGCAGACGGCATCATCTCATTTAGTCAGAACGGCACCATAGAAGAGTTTTCCGCGAATGCGGAACGCATCTTCGGTTATTCGGCAGCCGAGGTTGTCGGGCAGCATATCAGCATGCTGATGCCGAAGTTCGGCAACTGGCAGCCCGATGCACAGAAGAACGGGAAGGAGGTTGCCGGCAGCGAACGCGAGACTGCAGGGCGGCACAAGAATGGCAACACCTTTCCGTTGGAGCTTGCGGTCAGCGAGATGATGCTGGGCGGACAGCGCCATTACACTTGTATGGTGAGGGACATCACAAGGCGTAAACGCAACCAGCAGGAGTTGATAGCAGCCAAGCAGGAGGCGGAGCTCGCCAATCAGGCGAAAAGCTATTTTCTTGCCAATATGAGCCATGAAATCCGCACGCCGATGAATGCGATCATCGGGTTTACGCACCTGTGCCTGCAAACCACACTGACGCGTGGGCAGCGCGATTACCTCGAGAAGGTCTTTCTTGCGGCGAACTCGCTGCTGGGCATCATCAACGACATTCTGGATTTTTCCAAGATCGAGTCCGGTAAGATGGACATGGAGAATGCGCCTTTCCATCTGGCGTCCATGCTAAAGGGCGTGGCTGCCGTCACCAGCATACGCGCCGAAGAAAAGCAGCTTGAATTCCTGATCGACGAGGAGTGCGGGATACCGGAAGTGCTGGTGGGTGATTCTCTGCGGCTGGGGCAGGTGTTGAGCAATCTTGCCAATAACGCCGTCAAGTTCACTGAGTCTGGAGAAGTGGTGATCAGGATACGCGCAAAAGAGCATGAACCAGGCGAACGCCGCATCACGCTGCGATTTGAGGTGAGCGATACCGGCATCGGCATGACAGCCGAGGAAATCGGAAAACTCTTCCAGTCATTCAGCCAAGCCGATGTATCCACCACACGAAAATACGGCGGCACGGGATTGGGGTTGGCCATTTCCAAGCGCTTGGTGGAATTGATGGGCGGACAGATATGGGTGGAAAGCATGCCAGGCAAGGGCAGCATTTTCACCTTTATCCTGCCTTTTGAATTTTTATCCGATGAAGCAGCGGATGTGCCGGATTTTTCCGGGCTCAGGATGCTTGTAGTGGACGACAACGACACTGCGCGCAAGCTGATGCTCTCCATGCTCAATGCGTTCGGCATCGATGCCGCAGGCGTCGCCAATGGCGAAGAGGCGATAGCCGCGCTTGAAAAGGACGCGCCATACAGCTGCGTGCTGTTGGACTGGAGCATGCCCGGCATGAACGGACTTGAACTGGCAGGGATGATCAAACAGGCGCAGGGTGAGAGGCCGAAGATCATCTATCTTTCCGGTCACAAGCATATGGAGGCGGTCAATGCCTCAAGGCATGCCAGGCTGCTTGATGTGGTGATCAACAAGCCCGTTCTGTATTCCGAATTGTTTGACGCGATCAGTGCGTGCGCATCAGGGCAAGGTATGCTTATGCCTGCGATGCAGCCAGCCGACATGCCTGCTGATTTGGGCGGCCTGCGTGTGCTGTTGGTCGAAGACAATCAGTATAATCAGCAGCTGGCAAAGGCGCTGTTGACTGATGCAGGTGTTGCGGTGAGCATCGCTGAAGACGGGCTTGATGCGCTCTCTGCGCTCGAGAGTGAAAAGTTTGATGCGGTGCTGATGGATATGCAGATGCCGAAAATGGACGGGCTGGAAGCCACGCGCAAAATCAGGGAAAATCCTGCATGGGCCGAGCTTCCCATCATCGCGATGACCGCGAATGCGATGACCGGCGACAAGGAAAGCTGCCTTGCCGCCGGCATGAACGACTATCTTTCTAAGCCCCTGCATTACAAGGCGATGTATGACACGCTTGCCCGCTGGACGCATCGAGGTGGAGCGGCTTTGGAAGAGCCTTTGCTTGATGTCGAAAATGCGATGGCCAGAATGGGCGATCAGAAGCTCTATCGGCTGATGCTGGGCGAATTTGTTTCCAGTCAGGGTGAGTCAGTGTGTGCGATACAGGATGCGCTTGATATGCATGACAAGGCGTGTGCAGAAAGACTGGCGCATTCGTTGAAGGGTGTTGCCGCAAGCGTGGGGGCTGCGCGTCTTTCGGAATCTGCGATGCGGATGGAACAGGCGATCCGGTCCGATGATCAGGATGCCTATCCGCAATTGATTACGAACTTGACGGACAACCTGAGCCAGGTTCTGGTCGAGATACAGCGCTATCTTGAAATGCATGGCGATGGATCAGCCCCGAATTAATTTTACATAAGGTGTGGTATGAGAATCCTTTTACTGATTTTTCTGCTTTCAGCCTGTTCGAACCTGCATCCTGTAAATATCAAGGACGGGACGAAAGCGCAGCAGCCTGCAACACAGCAGCCCGCAACACAGCATCCCGCAGTACAGCAGCCGCGCAAGCGGCCTGCGCCAGCGTCCCAGGATCAGGCGGCTCCGGCCAAGGTGCAGGGAAACAGCATAGAGGCGGATTGATGCGGCATCACTGCTTCTTGCAGGCGATGTCCCACAGTGCTTCTTCTGCGCTGTCGGGTGTTACTGTTGCCCATTTGTCCCGCGTATTGCTGCTGTATATCAGTTCTCCCTGCCCCATGTGGCCGGCATAGGCTGTTTTTGCGATGATCCGGGATTTCCTGCTTCGGCAAGAGTATTCGCGTTCGATCTTCATCGACAGGTAATTCATGTCGCCAAAAGCGCGCGCTTGTTTCAGGTCGAAAAGCGCCCACATTCTTGTGATGTTGTAACGGTCTTTCCTGATGCCGGCGGCATCGACATAAGCCGTCTCGGTGTCGTTTCCGCCTATGCTTTGCCATTCTGCAGCCGCGTTGCTGCTTAATAATGCCAGAATAAGGATGTATGGGAGTTTGTTCATGGGCTTTTCAAGATATGCCGTGAAGTGCGAACAGTAACATCAAACCGCTGTCTTAGAAAATCATCCGAAACAGATTGTTGCGCAGCGGCATGTGGTAGAATGCGCGCCCTTTACATTTAGCAAGGCTGTTTTCATGTCACGCCAACTTCGCAACATCGCCATCATTGCCCACGTCGACCACGGCAAGACCACGCTGGTCGACAAGCTGCTCTCCCAAGCAGGTTCCTTCTCCGCGCATCAACAGGTCGCAGAGCGTGTCATGGACAACAACGACCTGGAAAAGGAGCGAGGCATCACCATCTTGGCGAAGAACTGTGCGGTGGAATATCAGGGCGTGCACATCAATATCGTGGATACGCCGGGCCATGCCGACTTCGGCGGGGAAGTGGAGCGTGTGCTGGGTATGGTGGACGGCGTGTTGCTGCTGGTGGATGCGGTTGAAGGCCCGATGCCGCAGACTCGTTTCGTCACCAAGAAGGCGCTGGCTTTGGGTCTGCGCCCCATCGTCGTTATCAACAAGGTGGATCGTCCCGGCGCGCGCCCTGACTGGGTCGTGAACCAGACTTTCGATCTGTTCGACAAGCTGGGTGCTACCGATGAACAGCTGGATTTTCCTGTCGTCTATGCTTCAGCGCTCAACGGCTACGCGAAGCTGGAGCTGAGTGGCGAAAACAAGAACATGCTGCCACTGCTGGACGCGGTGTTGGAAAATGTTCCTGCGCCAGCCGATACGGCAGATCAGCCGCTGCAGCTGCAGATATCGGCGCTGGATTATTCGAGCTTCGTCGGGCGCATCGGCGTGGGGCGCATCACGCGCGGACGCATTAAGCCTGGTCAGGAAGTGATGGTGATGAATGGAGACAAGTCCTCCAAGAAGGCGCGGGTCAACCAAGTGCTTGGATTCCGCGGCATCGAGCGCGTGCTGCTGGACGAGGCGATGGCAGGCGACATCGTGCTGATCAACGGCATAGACGAGATCGGCATAGGGGTTACGATTGCCGATGTTGCGAAACCCGAGGCGCTGCCCTTGCCCAAGATAGACGAACCTACGCTTACGATGAACCTGATGGTGAACACGTCGCCGCTGGCAGGCCAGGAGGGAAAGTTTGTCACCAGCCGCCAGATACGTGATCGCTTGAACAAGGAGCTCTTGGTCAACGTGGCGCTGCGCGTGGAAGACACCGACGAAGCGGACGTCTTCCTGCTGGCAGGACGCGGCGAGCTGCACCTGACCATTTTGCTTGAAACCATGCGCCGCGAGGGATTCGAGATGGGAGTCGGCAAGCCGCGCGTGGTGTTCCGCGAGATCAACGGCGAGAAATGCGAGCCGTTCGAAGTGTTGACGGTGGATGTCGAGGACGCCAACCAGGGTGCGGTCATGGAAGAACTGGGACGGCGCCGTGGCGACCTGCAGGACATGCAACCGGATGGCCACGGTCGCGTGCGACTGGAATACCGCATACCTGCACGCGGCCTGATCGGATTCCAGTCGGAATTCATGACGCTGACGCGCGGCACAGGCATCATGGCACATGTGTTCGACGACTATGCGCCTACCAAGGCCGACATGCCCGGCCGCCGCAACGGTGTGCTGATTTCGGCAGAACAAGGCGAAGCAGTGGCTTATGCGTTGTGGAAGCTGGAAGACCGCGGACGCATGATCGTGTCTCCCGGCGACAAACTGTATGAAGGGATGATCATCGGCATACACAGCCGCGACAACGATCTGGTCGTCAACCCTATCAAGGGTAAGCAACTCACCAACGTGCGCGCATCCGGCACCGACGAGGCCGTGAGGCTTACGCCGCCGGTGCGCCTGACGCTGGAATCTGCAGTCGAATTCATCGCTGACGATGAACTGGTTGAGATAACGCCGCAATCCATACGCGTGCGCAAACGCTATCTGACGGAAAATGAGCGCAAGCGCCAAGCTCGCGGCCTGTAATTCCTCTCACTTCTGAAAGCTAAACGCCGCTGCTATACTGGGCGGCGTTTTTCATGGTGAGAGTTATGTTTGAAATAATTAATCTTGCATTGCTGCTAATGGTTCTGGTCGCTTTGCTCTGGCTTGCATTCAAAGCGCAGCAGCGCGAACTGCCTGAATTCATGGCGCGCCTGCTCGAAGAAAAACATCGCCTGATGCTAAGCGACCTGCACGATGGACTGAATAGGCAGGGAGATCGCATCGCACAAGTGATTACCGACAGCGCGGAACGTCTGAGGGAGAGCGTGGCGCAGGAGTTGAAAGCAACCCGAGAGGCGATGCAGAACCTGCAGCTGGCGCAGCGGGATGGTCTGTCGAATACCCGCGAAGATATTTTGCGCCAGCTTGCCGCACTGTCAGCCGAGCTGCAGGCAAAGCAGGAAGCGTTGCGCGTCGAGCTGGTCGGCAAGACTCTGCAGACCATGGCAGAACAGGGTAGAGCAGATCAGGAGCTGATTCAGTCCACGCTGAAGCGCAGCAGCGAGATGCTGGCCTTGAGCATCGAGAATCTCACGAGAAGCGTGGACAACAGGTTGGAGCAGATTTCCGGCAAGGTTGCAGAGAGGTTGGATGAAGGATTCAAGAAGACCAACGAGACCTTCACCAATGTGATGACGCGACTTGCGACGATAGACGAGGCGCAGAAGAAGATAGACAGCCTGACCACCAATGTGGTCAGCCTGCAGAACCTACTGGGTGACAAGCGTTCGCGCGGCGCATTCGGCGAGGTGCAGCTCGAAGGACTGGTGCGCAACATATTGCCGCCGAATGCCTATGCATTTCAAGAGAAGCTTTCCAACGGTAACCGCGTGGATTGCCTGCTGATACTGCCCGCGCCAACAGGGCGCGTGCCTGTCGATGCAAAGTTTCCGCTGGAAAACTATCACCGCATGCTGGCATCCGATCTTTCCGAATCCGACAGGCTGGCAGCGCGCCGGCAGTTCAAGGTGGATATCAGGAAGCACATCGACGATATTGCAGGAAAGTATCTGATCAGGAATGAAACTGCGGACGGGGCGGTGATGTTTGTGCCGGCCGAGGCGGTGTTTGCCGAAATACATGCGTATCATGCGGATCTCGTCGAATATGCGATGAACAAACATGTGTGGATCGTCTCCCCGACCACGTTGATGGCGGTGCTAAACACTGCGCGTGCGGTTATGAAGGACGTGCAGATGCGCGAACAGGTGCATATCATCCAGAGCGAGCTTGGCAAGTTGAGCGCCGACTTCAAGCGTTTTGACGAACGCATGAAGCGCTTGGCAGACAATATCCGCAAGGCGCATGAAGAGGCGGGGCAGGTCGAGATATCCAGCCGCAAGATCAGCGATCACTTTTCCAAGATTGAGGCCGTCGACGTGCTGGAGGTGAAAATGGAACTATGACAGCTATCAAACTGTCACACTTGTTCGGTATGCTGCAAAGTCCGAACCTGCCCCATGCTGATTGACATCAGGAAAGGATCAACATGAAAGTGCTCGAACCCTGTACGCTGGTTATCTTTGGTGCTGCCGGCAATTTGAGTCGGCGCAAACTTATCCCCTCGCTGTTCCGCCTTGAAATCGCAAGACGCCTTCCGGAGCGCCTGATCATCCTGGGTTGCGGCATCGAGCTGGTTAAGCCGGATGAGTGGAAGAAAACGGTGGACAGCATGCTGCAACAGTCCTATCCGCAAGGCGTGGATAAGGAAGCAGGGGAGAGATTTTTAGCCCGCATGCATTATCATGCGATCCCGCCTGGCGACGATGCGGCCTATGCGCGTCTGCAGCAGTTGCTGGATGGCAATGAGAATTTTCCGCCGAATATGGCCTTTTACATGGCGGTCAGGCCTGCCGAGTTTATCGCCATCATTGAGAATCTGGGGCAGGTCGGACTGCTGAAAGAAGTCAGCGGCTGGCGCCGCTTGGTGATCGAGAAACCCTTTGGTTACGACCTGCTGAGCGCGCAGACCCTGCAGCGCAATCTGTACAAGCATCTCCACGAGCCACAAATTTACCGCATTGACCATTATCTGGGCAAAGGCACGGTGCAAAACGTGATGGTGTTCCGTTTCGCCAACTTGCTGCTGGAACCCTTGTGGAATCACCACTATATAGACCATGTCCAGATCACGCACTCCGAGACGCTGGGCGTGGAAGGCCGTGCCGATTATTATGAAGGTGCGGGCGCGCTGCGCGACATGATACAGAGCCATCTCCTGCAACTGCTGACGTTAGTGGCGATGGAGCCGCCGGTGACGATGGATGCGGAACACCTGAGAGACGAAAAGGTGAAGGTGCTGAAAGCGATACGCCCGATCACGCAAAATGCCGTGCACGCTCACGCGTTTCGCGGCCAGTATGCAAGCGGCAGCATGGAAGGCAAGGTGGTGCCGGGATATCTTGAGGAGCCTGGCGTGGCTGCTGACAGCACCACCGAAACATACGCTGCTCTGAAACTTTTCATCGACAACTGGCGCTGGGCGGGTGTGCCTTTTTATCTGCGCACAGGCAAGCGCCTGCAGGAAAACAGTTCTGCGATCAGCATACGCTTCAAGAAGCCGCCACAGGATCTGATGCGCTTGACGCGCTCCGGCCCCGCGCAGCCCAACTGGATCATGCTGGGCATACAGCCTGATGAATGTCTGAAGATGGAGATGCAGGTCAAGGAGCCGGGTCTTGATTTGCATACTCGCAGCATCAGTCTGGATGCGACATACAGGAAGAGCAGCGATGAAGATTTCGGCGCCTACGAAAGCCTGCTGCTGGACGTGATGCTGGGCGATCATTCCCTGTTCTTGCGCATAGACGAAGTGGAGGCCGCTTGGCGTGTCGTCGACCCCATCATCAAGGTCTGGTCCATGGAGCGCGATTTCATCAATACCTATCAGGCCGGAAGCTGGGGGCCGCGCGGCACCTACCGTTTGTTCGACCGCGAAGACCAGTTCTGGCGCCATTCGCTGAATCTGGACGGCGCAGACTTACAGGCGTATTGACTGTGCATACTGTTTTTGCGGGTGACATAGGCGGCACTAAGACGCGGCTTGCGATGGTCGAGGTCTCAAACTTGCAACTGACGATACTGCGCGAGGCGAGTTATGCCAGCAGGGACTTTGCCTCGTTTGATTTGCTGCTGGCCGACTTTCTGTCGAACATGGATCCGCCCCGTCGCGCGGCTTTCGGCGTGGCAGGTCCCGTGCAGGGGCAGGTCGTGCAAACGACCAATCTGCCCTGGTGCATTGATGCTAACGCATTGCAGGCGAAATTTGGCTTTGAACGCTGCACCCTGATTAACGATCTGGAGGCGACAGCCTGCGGCCTGTCTGCGTTGGGGGAAGATGATTTGCTGACGCTGCAGGAAGGCGTGTGCGATACATGTGGCAATGCGGCGGTGATTGCGCCGGGCACAGGCCTAGGCGAGGCGGGCCTGTACTGGGATGGGAAAAAACATCTGCCATTCGCGACAGAAGGTGGACATGCCAGCTTCAGTCCCAGCAGCGAACTGGAGATCTCCCTGCTTCGCTATTTGAAAGTGCAATATCAGCATGTTAGCTGGGAACGCGTGGTCTCAGGTGTGGGCATCATGAATCTGCATGAATTCCTGCGCGAACATCGCAATATACCTGTGCCGCAATGGTTGCACAAAGAAATACAAAGCATAGGTGCAGCGGCGATTAGTAAAGCTGCCATCAAAAGAAGCGATGAGATCTGCGTGCAGACGCTGGATTGTTTCGTGCGGCTCCTGGGCGCCGAGGCGGGCAATCTTGCGCTCAAAATCATGAGCAGCTCAGGCCTTTATATAGGCGGTGGCATCGCGCCTAAAATCCTGCCAGCCCTTGCGAGCGGCACATTTCTTGAGGCTTTTCTCAACAAGGGCCGGATGCGTCACCTGCTCGAAGCGATGCCAGTCAAGGTGATATTAAACGACAGGGCTGCGCTTTATGGGCCTGCGCTGCGCGCGGGTGAAATGCGATGAATGTGCATGTACACGACGATGCCAAGACCTTGGGGATTGCAGTTGCGACGCAGATAGCTTTGCTTGCGAAACAGGCGATAGCAGCGCGCGGGGTGTTTCGGCTGGCTTTGGCTGGGGGTGAGACTCCGCGCCGTTGCTATGAAGTGCTTTCCAGGATGAATATCGACTGGACGCATGTGCAGATTTATTTTGGCGACGAGCGCTGCCTACCCACGGGAGACCTGAATCGCAATGACGTCATGGTGCGCGATGCGCTGTTTCAGCATATTGCGATTCCAGAAGAAAACATTCACCGCATCATGGCTGAACTTGGTGCGGCGCATGCGGCGGCACGCTACATGCTGGTGCTTGCTGGCATTCAACTTGACTTGGTGTTGCTGGGCATGGGCGAAGACGGACATACGGCAAGCCTGTTTCCGGGCAATCCTGCCAGTGCAAGCAAAGCTGCAGTTGTTGCTGTATATGACGCGCCAAAGCCGCCGGCCGAACGGGTCTCGCTTGGTTTCATGACGATCAACGCTGCACGTGCAAAACTTTTCATGGTAGGAGGCGAGGGGAAACGTCCTGCGCTGGAACGAATATTGCGAGGTGAAATACTGCCTGCTGCAATAATCACTGATGCCGAGTGGCATGTCGACCGCGCGGCTTTACCGGAATGATGGGGCAAAAAATGCAAATAGGGATGATAGGTTTAGGGCGAATGGGTGCTAACATGGTTCGTCGCATGCAAAAAGCAGGACACCAGTGTGTGGTGTTCGACCGAAGTCAGGAGGCCGTACAGGCGCTATCAAAAGAAGGTGCGGCGGGCGCTGCCAACATGCAGGATTTTATGAGCAAGCTAAAGGTGCCTCGTGCAGTCTGGCTGATGCTGCCTGCCGCCGCAGTGGATGAAAGCATTTCCGAGTTGACGGAAATGCTTGCCGCCGATGATGTGCTGATCGACGGTGGAAACTCGTATTACAAGGACGATATACTGAGGGCTTGTCAATTAAAAAAGCGCTCGATTCACTACGTCGATGTGGGCGTGAGCGGTGGGGTGTGGGGGTTGGAGCGCGGATATTGCCTGATGATAGGCGGCGATAACGAGGCGGTATTGCGCCTCAAGCCGATATTCGAGTCGCTTGCGCCGGGTGTGAAAACCGCGCCGCGTACCGAAGGCAGGAACGGTGCACCCAGCAGCGCCGAAATGGGTTATTTGCACTGCGGGCCTTCGGGTGCCGGGCACTTTGTCAAAATGGTGCATAATGGCATCGAATACGGTTTGATGGCGGCCTATGCGGAAGGCTTCAATTTATTGCGCCATGCCAATGCGGGTGCCGTCGAACATCGCGTCGATGCTGAAACTACGCCGCTGCGTGAACCGGATATGCTGCGCTTCAATATTGATGTGGCGGAGGTGGCGGAACTGTGGCGGCGCGGCAGCGTGGTGGGTTCATGGCTGCTCGATCTGACTGCGCATGCGCTTAAAGCGGATGCCGGACTGACTGGCTTCAGCGGCAAGGTGTCCGATTCAGGAGAGGGGCGCTGGACCAGCATTGCAGCGATTGAATCCGGCACGCCCGCTCCTGTGCTGACCGCAGCCTTGTTCAACCGCTTTGCATCCCGGGGCGAGACGGATTACGCCGATAAACTCTTGTCCGCAATGCGCTTCGAATTTGGCGGACACAGCGAAAAATCAGGCTGATCCAGCAAGGCCGGCATGCGGGCAGAAAACCGCCGCTCAACAATAATTTTTAACTATGGATGTTCATCATGAGTTCCTCAAACAATAACGAACCATTCGACCGGTCCAATCCTGACGTGTTTCGGCGGGTGATGACCAATCACCTGATTTTTACCGAAGGAAAATCGCTCAAGACAGCGACCCACCGGGATTGGTTCGAAGCTTCGGCGCATGCGGTGCGCGACCAGCTCATCGAAAAGCAGTTGAAGAGAACGGAAGCCTGCATGGAGCAGGATCCCAAGCGGCTTTATTATCTTTCGCTGGAATTTCTGATAGGCCGCAGCCTGTCCAATGCAGCGCTCAACTTGGGCATGGAGCAGCCATTGCGCAAAAGTTTGCAGGCGCTGGGGCAGAACATGGAGGTTGTTGAAGAAGCGGAAATAGACGCGGCGTTGGGCAACGGGGGGCTAGGCAGGCTGGCGGCCTGTTTTCTGGATTCGATGGCCACGCTCGATTTGCCCGGGCAGGGCTATGGTATACGCTATGAATATGGCATGTTCAACCAGCGCATCAAGAAGGGCGAGCAAGTCGAGCGTCCCGACAACTGGCTGCGTTTCGGAAATCCATGGGAATTCCAACGACCTGAGCACATGTATGCGGTCAGGTTTTTCGGAAACGTCATACATTTTCCTGACGAGAATGGGAATGTCGAGCATCACTGGGTGGATGGCGAGACGGTGATGGCGATGGCTTACGATGTGCCCATCCCAGGTTATAAGACCGAGACGGTGAACAACCTGCGCTTGTGGGCTGCCAAGGCGGCGCGCGAATTCAATCTCGATTCTTTCAATGCTGGCGATTATCTGAGCGCGGTGTATGACAAGAATATATCTGAGAGTCTTTCGAAGGTGCTTTACCCGAATGACAGCTCTGCGGTGGGAAAGGAATTGCGCCTGAGGCAGGAATACTTCTTCGTGTCCGCATCGATACAGGATATCTTGTCCCACTTTTTGACCGATCACAGCGACTGGAATCAACTGCCGGAGAAGGTCGCTATACAGCTCAATGACACGCACCCGGCGATCGCAGTAGCCGAGATGATGTATCAGTTGATGGATGTGCATCATCTGAAGTGGGACTTTGCCTGGTCTTTGGTGACAAAAATTTTTGCCTACACCAACCACACGCTGATGCCGGAGGCACTGGAAACATGGGGAGTGGAGAAGTTTGAACGCGTGCTGCCCAGGCATCTGGAAATCATCTACGAGATCAACCGGCATTTTCTGGAACAGGTCAACCATCATTTTCCGGGCGATACCGATCTTTTGCGCAGGGTTTCCATCATAGACGAAGACCACGGCAGGCGCGTGCGCATGGCGCATTTGGCAGTCATAGGCAGCCACAAGGTGAATGGCGTTGCTGCCATCCATAGCGATCTGCTGAAGACCACGTTGTTTGCCGATTTCAACCGCATCTTTCCTGATAAATTCATCAATGTCACCAACGGCATTACGCCGCGCCGCTGGCTAAACCAGTGCAATCAGGGTTTGGCAGAACTCATCGCATCGCGCATAGGAGATGGGTTCGTGCGCGAGTTGGGGCAGCTCACGAACCTGCAGGCACATGCAGGGGATGCCGAATTCCGCAGTCAGTTCCGCGAGGTGAAACTTGCCAACAAACAACGCTTGGCTAGGTACATCGAGAAGGTGGTGGGCATCGAGGTCGATATGAACTCGATGTTCGACGTGCAGATAAAGCGCATACACGAATACAAGCGGCAGCTTTTGAACGTGCTGCATGTGATCACCCTGTATAACCGCATACGCGCAGGAAATGCGCACTCCATCACCCCGAGAACGGTCATCTTCGCAGGCAAGGCGGCGCCAGGCTACAGGATGGCCAAGCTGATCATACGCTTGATCAACGATGTGGCCAGCATTGTCAATGAAGACCCGGCCGTTCACGGTTTGTTGAAGGTTGTATTCCTGCCCAATTACGATGTTTCATCGGGGGAAAAACTGTTCCCTGCCAGCGATCTGTCGGAACAGATATCGACGGCAGGCACTGAAGCCTCCGGTACGGGCAACATGAAGATGGCGTTG
Source organism: Pseudomonadota bacterium (assembly GCA_021787435.1). Taxonomy (GTDB): domain Bacteria; phylum Pseudomonadota; class Gammaproteobacteria; order Burkholderiales; family Gallionellaceae; genus Gallionella. The sequence continues at coordinate 208,299 of JAJYLY010000004.1, forward strand.
AACGGCGCGTTGACGATAGGCACGCTGGACGGTGCGAATGTTGAAATCCGCGAAGAGGTTGGCGAAGAAAATATCTTCATCTTCGGCTTGACGACCCCGCAGGTAGCCCAGCTGCGCAGCCAGGGCTACAGAGCTTGGGATTATTACCACGGCAACGAGGAGTTAAAGCTGGTGCTGGACATGATAAATCATGGTTTCTTTTCGGTGGGTGAGCCGGACCGTTACCGCCAGATTTTCGATAATCTGACACATCACAATGACCATTATCTGTTGCTGGCAGACTATGCCAGTTATGTCGCCACACAGGATATGGTCGGTTTGCTCTATCGGGACAAGGAAGAGTGGAGCCGCCGCGCGATCCTGAACGTGGCGAACATGGGTAAGTTTTCCAGCGATCGCACGATCATGGAATATGCCGAAAACGTGTGGGGCGTCAAACGAGTGAAAATCGACTAAATTCGTAGTGGATGAATTCACCCTTTGAGCTGGGTTGATGCGATAATTGCATGTTTTCAAATGACCCAAGTTGGATCAATGGCTGAAATGAAAGTTTTGTTCGTCACGTCCGAGATCGCTCCGCTGATCAAGACAGGCGGTCTGGCGGATGTCAGCGGAGCCTTGCCTGCTGCGCTGCGCGCGATCGGAGTGGACGTGCGCGTGCTTGTCCCGGGGTATCCTCAGGTATTGGCGCAGATAGCGTCGAATGAAGTGCTGGCGACCTTCTCCGATCTGCCCGGCTTCCCGCCATCCCGGCTGTTGTTTTCCACCCTGCACAACGGCGTGCCGTTGATGGTGATTGACTGCCCGGTTCTTTACCAGCGCGAGGGAGGCCCATATGCGGACGCCTATGGCCACGACTGGTCGGACAATCCACTGCGCTTTGGCCTGCTGTGTAGAGTAGCTTCAATACTCGGCTGTGGCGGAACGCCGCTTTCCTGGCATCCTGATCTCGTGCACGGCAACGACTGGCAAGCCGGTTTGACGGGCGCATATCTCAGCGTTGCAAAAGAAGCTGCGCCCAATATCATCACAATACACAATCTGGCTTTTCAGGGTAACTTCGATTCCGAAAACGTGGCGCTATTGCATTTGCCGCCAGAAAGCTTTGCGATAGATGGCATCGAATTTTACGGCAAGATGTCTTTTCTGAAGGGCGGCCTTTATTACGCGAAGCATATCACCACGGTCAGCCCGAATTATGCGCGCGAGATTCAGCACGTTGAGCTGGGTTTTGGCATGCAGGGTCTGTTACAGGCGCGCAGCCGCGATATCACCGGCATCTTGAACGGCATCGATACCGATGAGTGGGATCCCGAAACGGACAAGCATCTGGCTTTCCATTTTTCATCCCAACGCATGGTGGGCAAGGCGAAAAACAAGCGCGCTTTGCAGGAGCAGATGGGGCTGCAGGTTCAGGCGGATGTCCCGCTTTTGGCCGTGGTGAGCCGTCTTACGCATCAGAAAGGGCTGGATCTGCTGCTTGAAATTGTGCCTAGACTGCTCGATATTCCTGTTCAGCTGGTTGTGCTGGGAAGCGGTGAGAAGCAGATGCAGGATGAGGCGCTCGCACTGGCTGCGCGTTATCCGGACAAGGTTGCCGCGATGATCGTTTTCGACGAAGGGCTTTCGCACCAGATCGAAGCGGCTGCGGACATGTTTATCATGCCGTCACGTTTCGAACCTTGCGGTTTAAACCAGTTTTACAGCCAGCGCTATGGTACTCCGCCCGTCGTTCACAGCACTGGGGGGCTTGCCGATTCGGTGGTGGACTGCACGCCTCAGACATTGCGGGACGGCACGGCCAGCGGCTTCGTGTTCAGCGGCATGACGGCTGACAATCTGTACGCTGCGATCATGCGGGCCGTCATGGTGTACTGTAATGAAGCCCAATGGAAGCAGCTGCGCAAGCTTTGCATGAACAAAGATTTCTCATGGGAAACCAGCGCCCGCGCCTATCGCAGGGTTTATCTGAAGGCTCTTGGGCGAGCAGTTGAATTTGCTCAGGATTAGTTTAAACTATGAATACACCGGTCAGTCAATATCGCAGGCCGGATTCAATTAGGAGGCAACATGAAACAAACTTTGGCAATCGCTATTTTGCTGTCAGTCAGCGCAAGCGCGTTTGCAGTGGATGGTGAAACACTGTTAGGAGGTGCTCTGGGCGGTGCGGCGGGTGCGGCAGTCGGGCAAAGCTTGGGCGGCAGGGAAGGAGCGATTCTGGGTGCTGCCATCGGCGGTGGAACGGGAGCTGCGATCGGTAGTCAGACCGATGGCTACCGCGGCGGCGATGGGTACCGTGAAGGAGATGGCTATCGCGGAGGAGATGGCTATCGCGGCGAAGGAGACCGGGGATTTCGCGATCATGGCGAAGGGCATGGCCGCTGGCATCGCGATGGTGGCGGCGACTGAAGTGTCGTGACGGATTGCGGTTTCAGATTAAAGGCACGGAAACGTGCCTTTTTTATTTTGTCTGAGGGATAAGCCTGAATTGACTTGTTTTTCTCCTTCTTTTTGGCGAATATTACTGCGGCCTTTAAGGTTACAGTTCCAGATAATGAGCCAGCCGGCAATTATCCGACATTGGAGGTCATGATGAATATAATCAGTGGTTTGTCAGCGTTAGCCAGCCTGCCGTCGTTGCTGTCCTCGGGCGCTCAGCGCGTTTCGGGGGATATGGATGGCGATCACGGGCAGGAAAGCATCGGGAAGTCGAATTTCATGAATGCAGTGACCCATGCGCTCGATCAAAGCCAGTCTGGCAGCGCTTCGAAGGCCCCTGTCTCCCACAAGATAGTTGCAACGACGACGGCCCAGGATCCTCAGGTTGCGCTGCAGGGATTCCTGCAGAATCTGTTCTCATCGCTATCCCAGGTGTCTGGCAATACAGCTGATCAGGATGGTGCGGTGTCAAACATCGGGAGCCGTCACGACTCTCATATTACGGCGAGTCTGCAAAGCCTGCTTCAGCAACTGTCGTCAACGACAGGCGGCTCGTCAGCTTCCGCGAGTTCATCCGGCAGTTCGTTAAACCATCTCGATTCCAGCTTCCAGAATCTGATCTCATCCATCAATAGCGCGCAGGGGCAGGCTACCGCGGCATCGCAGCCTACTTTGCAGACCTTCTTGCAGAACCTGATGCAGGACGTGGGCAATGGTCAGAGCATCAGTGGGACGATAGTTAGCACAAAGGCCTGACATCTTGGCCGCTTGTCCGGCAAAGATTATACGGTATTATTTTTTTGACAGGCGGCGTCATCCAGGCGATAATATATTGTTTTTGACGTTGAAAGTCAGATCGGGTCGTTAGCTCAGCTGGTAGAGCAGCGGACTCTTAATCCGTTTGTCGCAGGTTCGATCCCCGCACGACCCACCATATAGAATAAGGCTTGCAGAGGTGCAGGCCTTTTTTATTAAAGTCTGCGAATAAGCGCCGAATAAGCATCTCGTAAAAAATAAGCATAAAAAACCGCCTGACTGATCTAGTTCAAGCGGCTATTTGTGCAGAAGCATTGCCATGTGACACATCCGTTTGTTGGGAAAATTCGCAAGGAGATTTCGACGCCACTGGTAACCGTTACCACCCCTACTGCTAAAATGGGTATAACCCGCGACGAAGAAAAAGACTCTGAAAAAAATGTAAACAGTTTACAAAACTCCACGCTAACCCGCATTCCGTCTGGGTCTGAAAATCAAGCGACCCACCTTACGCCAATGCCGGATGTCAAGCATGCTTGACACTTTGCCGAACTCAACCGAATGCGACACGTGTGTCACACTTTCTAATCTTCGCCGTACTCGGCATAGAAGTCTGACAGGGTGAGCTTCTTGTCAGCCTTTCGGATGTATTTCGGATTTAATGGAATGGACGCCCACTTCCCCTAACGGCATCTAAGTGCCAAAGTAGCAGTGGTTTGATCACTACTGAACAGAGAGGAGCGTCCGAGATGAAGATTACGACAATTGGCATAGATTTGGCAAA
>JAJYLY010000005.1 GCA_021787435.1 Pseudomonadota bacterium
TTTGTCTGACGACCATAGCGAGCTGGTCCCACTCCTTCCCATCCCGAACAGGACAGTGAAACGGCTCCGCGCCAATGATAGTGTGGATTACCCATGCGAAAGTAGGTCATCGTCAGACTCCTTACAAGCAAAAAGCCCAACCTAGTGTTGGGCTTTTTGCTTTTCAAGGCGAATGTAAGAATCGGAATGTAAGAATCGGGATGTCTGTATACTGATAAATATTTATTTTAGCATTTTGTCATCGATAATTACTGTCTGGGACAAATCTATGGCCATCGAATCCGAACTCAAATTGCGTGTGAAATATGAACAATTTGCAAAGTTAAAGCGGTATTTCAAAAAGCATCAGATCACACAAACCGTGACGCGCCGTTTGCACAATGTTTATTTCGATACGCCTGAGCTTGATCTACATCAGCGCAAAATTGCGTTGAGGCTTCGTCGCGTGGGCGGGAAGTGGTTGCAAACTTTAAAAGATGGTGGTTCTGTCAAGGCAGGTTTACATCAGCGCGATGAATGGGAAGTTCCAGTGCCAACCGCAAAACTCGATTTATCAGGATTGAATGAATTGCTATCGAATGATGCCGTTACGGTTTCGATGTGTGAAAAATTAAGGCCGCTATTTACTACGGATTTCTATCGAACAAGCCAGTTGATCGACTGGCAGGGTGCGCGCATTGAAGTGTGCATGGATCATGGCGAAATCAGAACGGAGCATAGCTGTGCGTCTTTCAGCGAAGTCGAACTTGAACTTAAGTTAGGCGAAACGCAGCAATTGTACAAACTGGCAGAGGCGATGCTTGTAATCGTGCCATTTGAACTGGAGTCGGTGAGTAAGGCTGAGAAGGGATTTCTTTTATTGGCAAATTATGTTTCTCAGCCGGCAAAAGCCGAGTTACCGAAGCTGGCTAAAACTGATGAAGTGACGGATAGTTTGCAGACATGGATATGGTCTTGTCTGATGCATCTGCAGGATAATTTGCAAGGCGCCATGGCAGGCGTTGATCCGGAATATCTGCACCAGATCAGGGTCGCCTTGCGCCGTATGCGAATTCTGATGCACATTTGTGGAAAAATTCACACTGATAGAGAATTGAGTTCGCTTAGCAATGCTCTGGCAATACTTAGCAGAATACTTGGACACATAAGAGAATGGGATGTATTCATCACACAGACTCTGAATTCGATCCCGGAACAATCCGGAACGAGGGCGATAGCCACATATGCTGCGCGACAGCGCAGCGAGTGTTATGCTGAAATGCCATTTCGTGGGGTGCAGCATTTGCTGTTGCGGTTTGCTATATGGATGAGTGGTGAGTATTGGCAACATGCGCAGCAATGCGAACCGCCGATGCTAAAGTTTGCTAACAGATATCTTCATCAACTGCATAAACGTTATGTGCATGTTCAGGCTCGTGAAAGTGAGGCCAGTCAATTGCACGCCTTGCGCATACAGGCTAAAAAGTTGCGTTACAGCGCAGAGTTCTTTTCCGTATGTTATGACGCACACAAAGTGAAGCGCTATCTTGCAGCATTGGGTCGTATTCAGGAGTTGCTGGGCGCGATCCACGACATTTATGTCGCAAAGAGATTGTTCGATGAAATTGTTTTGCCAAAGCATGAAAAAGTCATTGCGTCTTTCAAAGTCAGGCTGGATGTCGAGCTGTCAGAGAAGTTGAAAATATTGAACAAACAGCTTGCTATATTCGAACGGCGACAAGTCTTCTGGAAATTATGAGCGATGGCTTTTCCAGCGTTTCAGCAGCAGTGCATTGCTCACCACGGAAACCGAGCTCATCGCCATTGCAGCGCCTGCTATGACTGGGTTTAGCATGCCGAAGGCTGCAAGCGGGATACCCATCACATTGTAACCAAATGCAAAAAATAGGTTCTGGTGGATTTTTGCAAGTGTTGCGCGCGACAGTGAAATCGCATCTACTACGCTCATCAAGTCGCTTTGCATCAACGTGATGTCGGCAGCTTCGATTGCGATGTCGCTGCCGCTCTTCATTGCGAAGCTGACATCCGCGGCGGCCAGCGCAGGAGCATCGTTGATGCCATCGCCCACCATGCCGACCATTTGTTCATTGGCCTTGAAAGATTGCACGAGTGCTGCCTTATCCTGCGGCAAGACCTCGGCGCGGAATTCGCTGATGCCCGCCTGTTTTGCGATGGCCTGTGCTGTGGCTTGATTGTCTCCGCTGATCATTACTACACGTATTTTCATCTCAACCAGTTTTGCAATCGCTTCACGGCTGCTTGAGCGTAACTGATCGGCAACTGCGATATAGCCAAGCAGTGTGGCGCCACGTGCTATCGCAATCACAGTCTTGCCTTGTTGCTGAAGGTCAGGTTGCGCGTTTATGCTGTAACCCTTTTGCTGGGCAAAGGATGGTGAGCCCAGCAGGCAGGCTACGCCGTCAACTTCTGCCAGCAGACCCATGCCAGAAAATTCATTGATGTTCACCGCAAGCGCAGGCGAAATTAGCAATTTCGCGGCGTGGTCTGCCAGTGCACGAGACAACGGATGGGTTGAGCCTTGTGCGAGGCTGGCCGCCGTTTTCAATAATTCCGCATCGCTAATGCCCAGTGCGGGCAACAGGTCGGTGACGCTTGGTTTGCCGGTTGTCAGAGTACCTGTCTTGTCAAGAAGCAATACGGTGAGTTTATGCGTGCGTTCTAGCGCCTCTGCATCCTTGACCAGAATGCCCGACTGGGCTGCGCGTCCGGTTGCAACGACCAAGGCGGTTGGCGTGGCAAGCCCCAGTGCACAGGGGCAGGAGATGACTAGCACTGCCACGGCATTGATGAGTGCTATGCTGAAATTTCCGCTTATCAGCCACCAAGCGGCAAAAGTGACCAACGCGATGCTCACCACTGCAGGCACGAATACTGCAGAGATTTTGTCTGCAAGCTTTTGGATGGCGGCTTTTGAACCCTGTGCCTGTTCAACCAGACGGATGATCGCGGCAAGTTGGGTATGAGCACCTACTGCTAGTGCACGGCATTTGAGCAGACCCTGCCCATTAAACGTGGCGGCATACACTTTGTCGTCAGCCTGTTTGTTTTGTGGCAGGCTCTCTCCTGTCAGCATCGATTCATCGACGCTTGATGTTCCATCCATGACCACGCCGTCCACTGGCACGCTTTCTCCAGGCCGTACCCAGAACACATCATCCACGTGCATGTGTTCAATCGCAATGTCCTGCATTGCATCGCTGCGCTCGACATGGGCCATTTTGGGTTGCAGATTGACCAGTGCTTCCAGTGCGCTTGAGGTCTTGTTCTTTGCATGTGCTTCAAGTAATTTTCCAAGCAGCACCAAAGTTATTAGCGTGGCACTTGCTTCAAAATAAAGTGCCTGATTAAGACCAAACAGCATCACCGTACAACTGAAAAAATAAGCGGCACTGGTGCCTAGAGCAACCAGTACATCCATGTTTGCAGCCCCCCCGCGCAGACTGCTCCAACTCCCGGAATAAAAGCGCCTCCCTATCCAGAATTGCACAGGGGTCGCGAGCAGAAACTGCAGCCATGCCGGCAACATGAAATGAATTCCTGCAAACATAAGCAGCATTTGAGCGAGTAACGGGGCTGTGAGCAATGCCGAGATGACAAAACGTATTTCTTCACCACGCAATGTTTTGGCACGTGCTTGTTTTTCGGCGGCGAAATCGCGCATCAGGTGTGCGTCGTATCCTGTGTCTTGTATGGTCTTGATCAGATCAGATAGCGATATGCTGTCCGGGTCATACTCAATGTGCGCTTTTTCGGTGGCGATGCTGACTGATGCTTTAACATCGGGTAGCTGACATAAGGCCTTTTCAAGGCGAGCAGAGCACGCGGCACAGTGCATGCCTGTGACTTGCAGATCCGTATGCACGAGATTGGTCATGCGTAGATTATACGCTTGGACGGACAAGTCGACGCAGCCCAACTGATAATCAGCCGGGTAATCCGCGTCCGTTTATTTGTTTTTAAGCGGGCAGGTATTGATGCCTAAAATGGCATAGACGGGGCAGATGCCCAATATGCCGGTCAGCAAAGGTATGATGCCTATGTAACCCCACATGCCTATCTTGCCGGTATAGGCCAGCGTAATGAGAGCAATGCCTGCGATGATGCGCAGTGCGCGATCCATGCTTCCTTCATTGGCTTTCATTTTATACTCCTTTAAAAATTATGTGCATCATAGGGCGATTTTTGCCTGTTGTCAGTGATAATTTTCATTGTCCTGTCGCTTCGGGGCGCATCTGGGGGAAAAGAATCACATCACGTATGCTGGCACTGTCGGTGAGCATCATGATCAGGCGGTCGATACCGATTCCTTCGCCCGCAGTGGGTGGCAAACCGTATTCCAGCGCGCGCACATAGTCATTGTCCTTGAACATGGCTTCTTCATCGCCCGCTTCCTTTGCCAAAACCTGAGCATCAAAGCGCGCCTCTTGATCCTCTGCGTCGTTCAATTCTGAAAAACCGTTGGCAAGTTCACGTCCCAGTACAAACAGTTCAAAGCGCTCGGTAATCGCGGGATTGGCATCGCTGCTGCGCGCAAGCGGCGAGACTTCAACAGGATAGTCGATAATGAAAGTGGGTTCAAACAGCAACGCTTCTGAAAGCTCCTCAAACAGTGACAGCTGCAGACCACCTAAACCGTCCTTAGGATTGTATTTGGCTTTCAAATCCTGAAGTTCAGCCAGCACAAACTCGCGGTCATTGAGTTGTGCGGTTGTAAATTGCGGGTGATATTTCTGGATCGCCTGCACCATGGTCAGTCGGTGGAATGGCAGGCCAAGATCAAGCTTCTTGCCCTGATAGCTGATGAGTGTGGTGCCCAGCACTTTTTGCGCTACTTCACGCAGCAGCTTTTCGGTAAAGTCCATCAGGTATTTATAATCGCGATAGGCCTCATAGAATTCCAGCATGGTGAATTCAGGATTGTGGCGAGTGGAAAGTCCTTCGTTGCGGAAATTGCGATTGATCTCAAATACCTTTTCGAATCCGCCCACCACCAATCGTTTCAGATACAGCTCAGGCGCGATGCGCAAAAACATCTGCATGTCCAGCGCATTGTGATGCGTCTCGAACGGTTTTGCAGAAGCGCCGCCCGGGATGGAGTGCATCATCGGCGTCTCGACTTCAAGATAGCCCTGTGAAATGAAGAATTCGCGTATCGCTTGTATGATTTTTGTGCGTGTGACGAACACGCGGCGGGCATCTTCGTTGGTGATAAGATCCAGATAGCGCTGGCGGTATTTCTGTTCCTGATCGGACAATCCGTGAAATTTTTCCGGCAGCGGACGCAACGATTTGGTGAGAAGACGCACTTCCGTTACGCGCACGGAAAGCTCACCGGTCTTGGTCTTGAACAGTTGGCCTTCAGCGCCCAGTATGTCACCCAGATCGAAGTGCTTGAAAGCGTTGTGCGCCTCCTCCCCCGTATCGCCATTGCTGATGAAGAGCTGTATGCGGGAGCTCATGTCTTGCAGGGTGGCGAAACTGGCCTTGCCCATCACGCGTTTCAACATCATGCGCCCGCCAACCGAAACTTTAACCTGTGCAGTTTCCAGTTCGTCGTGCGAAAGCTCTCCATAGGCTGCGTGCAGATCACCTGACAGATGAGTGCGGTTAAAGTCATTCGGAAAGGCGATGCCGGATTTGCGGATAGCAGCCAGCTTGTTGCGGCGTTCTGAAATGATCTGGTTCTCGTCTTGCACAATTGTAGGTTCGGTTGTCATGGCGTTCGGTGGCATTTCGTAAAGGTATGTGATTGTGTCACAAAATGTGGGAATCAGGAATCTGCAGGCATGCCGGAAGGGCATTGATGAAACAACTAATGATTATTTAAGCGCGATAAAAAATACGGCAATATTTTTTCCCACGAAACAACGAAGCTAAATCGCCTTTTTATGAGTGAAGGATTCAGGATTCAGAAGGTTGGCGCAGCGCAGGCCGCTCTGCACTGCGCCTTCCAGCGTGGCTGGATAATCTCCATTTGTATAATCGCCTGCCAGAAAAAGCCGGGACAGTGGCGTTTTCTGGTTGGGGCGCTGCAGGCTGGGCGTGCAAGAGAAGGTGGCGCGTTTTTCTGCGATCACCCTGAACCACTGGGGGCGATCTGCAATGGCGAACTCTTCAGTCAGTTCAGCGATCACCTTTTGTGCCAGCTCATTCTGCGATAAATGCTGGTGCATGCCCTCCGCGCTGATCACACTTGCGATCAGTCCAGACTGGCCGTCGATCTGTCCCTTGTCGAACAGCCATTGACTGTAACGCCTGTAGAGGCCCAGCATCGCGTGAGGGAGCTTCACGTGCTTTGGATATTGCAGATAAAGCGTATAGATGGGCTGATATTGCAGCGTTTCGATTTGCTGAACGATACAAGATAGTTCGGTGATGGGTTTAAGTAGTTTTACAGCAGATGCAGGGGAGGCTGCGCAGACGACATGGCTGAAATAAAGGGTGCCGCGTCTGGTGATGATTTCAAACCCGTTTTCAAGCGGTATCAGGCTTTCCACGCCGCAGGAAGTCAGCACATGACCGCTGTGTTTTTTGACATAGCGTGCGGCACGATTGGGAAACAGAGCAGTAAAATCGATGCGCGGTAGCAGCATGTCACTGTCACCTCGCGTCTGACTGAGTGCATCTTTCAATACGTTGAGCAGAACCTGTGCCGATGCTATCTGCAACGGTGTATTCAGCGCCGCGATGCACAGTGGCTCCCAAAGCTTTTGCACCAGTTGAATGCTTTGTCCATGCAGTCTGAGCAGTTCGGTGACCGTCATGTCGCGATCGAGTTTGAAATTCATTCGACGCAGCCTGAACATGAAGCGGATCGCGCTGATGCGCTCATTCCATGTCAGACCTTTTGTTTTGACTAATGCAACTAAAAGATGCAATGGCGCAGGAATACGCGGCGCCTTCAAGCTGAAATGCCCGTGCAAATCCAGTTGAAGAGGAAGGTGCAGAAAGTCCTGCCCGATATTACCGCCGACTTTTTCGATTAAACCCAACGTTTCCTTGTAGCATCCAAGCAGAATATGCTGACCGTTATCGAGTTGCGTATGCTCATGCAATACGCCGCGCGCGCGTCCGCCCAGCTGTTTGGCGCTCTCGAACACGGTGACAGGTATGCCTTGTTCGGCAAGTGCTACGGCCGCCGCCATGCCCGCATAGCCGCCGCCGATAACGGCGATGTTCAGTTCCTGAGCCAAGTCGTCCATGCAAGCCAAAGCTTGCGCAGCGGGGTGAGTGAGATGCGTTCCGTTAAAACATGGCAGCCGCTAGAGACAATTTCGTCTAGCGTTGCGCGATAGATGGCTGCCATGATCAATCCGGTGCGCTGGTTTTTTCTGTCGGCCGCCGGCAGGGCTGCAAGCGCCTGCTGGTAGTAGCGTTCTGAGCGCTCGATCTGGAAAGCCATCAGCTTCTGAAAATTCACGCTTTCCTTCGCATTGAGGATGTCCGCTGCCGTGACGTTATACTGCTGCATCTCGTCCATAGGCAGATAGATGCGGTTGCGTCTTGCATCCTCGCCGACATCCCGGATGATGTTGGTAAGCTGAAAAGCAATCCCCAAGTCATGCGCATATTTAAGTGTCTGGCGATCACTGTAACCGAAGATTTCCACTGACAGCAGGCCCACGACGGACGCGACACGGTAACAGTAAAGCTGCAGCGATTTGAAATCTGGGTAGCGCGGCTGATCCAGATCCATCTCCATGCCGTCGATGATTTCCAGCAGAAGTTCTTGCGGCAGGTTGAACTGGGCAGTGACGGGCATTAGGGCGATGGCGACCGGATGCTGCGGTTTGCCGCCGTAGATTTCGGCGACCTGTCCTCTCCACCAGTTGAGCGTGCTGCGCGCGACATTAGAGTCTTTGCATTCATCAACCACATCGTCCACTTCGCGGCAGAACGCGTAGAGTGCGGTGATCGCGCGGCGCTTGTCGCGCGACAAAAAAAGGAAGCTGTAATAAAAACTGGAGCCGCTGCTAGCCGCTTTGTCCTGGCAGTATTGGTCTGGTGTCATGGTTTAATAGTAATAGGGCGCAGATTTGGCAAACATGATAACCCAGTCGAACGTCCCCAACACTGGGCGGCGCTTGAACATGTCGTAGTCGGCAGCCTTGAGTTTGTCGAGTATGCGCATGCCACCTGCAATGATCATGCGCATTTCAAGTCCGATGCGCCCAGATAGGATGCTGCCCAGCGGGGATCCTTGCAGCATCAGCTCTCTTGCACGGTCAACCTGAAATTTCATTAATTTTTTAAAATTTCCGTCGCAAATATGCTGTGCGATTTTCGTTTCAGTCACGCCAAACTGAAGCATCTCGTCAAGCGGCAGGTAAATGCGCGAAATCGCATAATCCTTTTCTACATCCTGCCAGAAGTTGATGAGCTGCAGGCTAGTGCAGATCGCATCCGAGCAGGCGATATTGTATGGTGTCGCCTCGCCATAAAGATGTAGCAGTAGGTTGCCTACTGGATTGGCTGAGCGTCGGCAGTAATCGAGCAGCTCCACGTAAGTTTCATATCGTTTTTTTACAACATCCTGCGAGAAGGCGTCGAGCAGATCGTAAAACGGTTGCAAGGGCAGTGCATGCTGTTTGATTTCTGAAAACAGATTTTGGAACAGCGGCATCTTAGGTGTTTCATTGTTGGCAATGCGGTCAAGCTCTGCGCGAAACGCATCAAGCTGATTCAGTCTTTCCTCGTCGGTAAATTTTCCTTCGTCGGCGATGTCGTCCGCAGCTCTTGCAAAATGGTAGATCGCAGCCACGGGTTTTCGCAGTCGCTTAGGCAGCAGAATGGATGCGACAGGAAAATTCTCATAGTGATTGACCGGCATGAGATTACAGTAGATCGTTTTTGTGCAGCATGAAAACGAACTCGTCGCCTGCTGACACGTCAAGCCATGTAAAAGGCAGCTTGGGGTATGCGGCTTCAAGCGCATCGCGGTTGTGGCCGATCTCGACGATCAGGATGCCGTTGTCGTTCAGGTGTTCTGCCGCATGCTTTAAAATTTTTCGTGTGGCATCCAGTCCGTCGATGCCGCTGCCCAGAGAAAGCGCTGGCTCGTGCAGATATTCCAGCGGCAATGAAGCGACAGATTCCGCATCGACATAAGGAGGGTTGCTGATGATGAGATCGTATTTCCGGTCGGATAATTTATCGAACAGGTCTGATTTTATCAGGCTCACGCGATCCTGAAGAGCATAATCGTCGACGTTGCGTTTTGCGACTTCAAGGGCGCCTGATGAGATGTCCACTGCATCGACGATTGCATTGGGAAAAGCTTCTGTGGCCAGAATCGCGAGGCACCCGCTGCCTGTGCACATGTCCAGCACGCTGCCTATGGATTCAGGTTCTTCGATCCAGGGAGACAGATGGCTGCGCAGTAGTTCGGCGATGAAGGAACGCGGGACGATCACGCGTTCATCGACATAGAAGCGGTATTCTCCAAGCAACGCCTCATGGGTCAGATAGGCGGCGGGGATGCGCTTTTCGACACGTTTTTGAATGATGTCCAGCACTTCGCTGCGCTCGGTGGGTGTGAGATGTGCGTCGAGGAAGGGCTCTAGCGTGTCTATCGGTAAGTGCAGCGTGTGCAGGATTAGGTAAGCCGCCTCGTCATAGGCATCTGAGCTGCCGTGCCCGAAAAACAAATTGGCCTGGTTAAAACGGCTGACTGAAAAGCGGAGATAGTCGCGCACGGTAGAGAGGCTTTGCGATGCGCCTGAAAAATATTCGTTCATGGCTATTTGGCAAGCAGGATTTCCAGCGTGCGCTGATAAGTCATCATGAGCGGCTCTATGTCTGCCACACCCACGCATTCGTTGAGCTTGTGTATTGTCGCATTCAGGGGGCCAAACTCAATCACCTGTGGACAGATGTCCGCGATGAAACGCCCGTCGGAAGTTCCGCCCGTGGTTGAGAGCTCCGGTGTGATGCCATAGCTTTGTTCGATCGCGTGGCTGATAGCTGCAACCAGATTCCCCTTGGGGGTGAGATACGGTTTACCCGACAGTTCCCATTCAAGATCATAGGTGAGGTTGTGCTTGTCCAGTACTGCGTGCAGGCGGTCTTTCAATCCCTGCTCGGTGCTTGCGGTGGAGAAGCGGAAGTTGAACAGGATTTCAACGGTGCCAGGCACCACATTGGTCGCACCCGTTCCGCCGTTGATGTTGGATATTTGCCAGGAAGTGGGCGGAAAGTATTCGTTGCCATTGTCCCAGATGGTTGCAGCAAGCTCCGTAATCGCCGGCGCCGCCATGTGGATGGGGTTCTTGACCAGATGCGGATAGGCGATGTGTCCCTGTATACCTTTTATAGTCAAGGTCCCGGACAGCGAGCCGCGCCGGCCATTCTTGATCATGTCGCCCACCTGTTTGTTGGAAGTGGGTTCGCCCACGATGCAGTAGTCTAACCTTTCGCCTCGTGCCTGCAAGGCGTCGACCACTCGCACCGTTCCATCCACTGCAACACCTTCCTCGTCAGAGGTGATCAGCAAAGCGATCGATCCGTCGTGCGCGGGATGATCTTTGATGAAGGCCTCGATCGCGGTGATGAAAGCGGCGATGGAGGTTTTCATGTCGGCGGCGCCCCGACCGTACAGCATGCCATCTCTTATGGTTGGTTCAAATGGCGGGCTGAACCAGAACTCCTCTGGACCCGATGGCACCACATCTGTGTGGCCTGCGAAGACGACCACGGGACTGCCGCCGCCGCGCCTGGCCCAGAAATTGTCAACATTGCCAAAGCGCATACGTTCGATCACAAAACCCAGTTTCTCCAGCCTCTCTATCAGGATTTCCTGGCAGCCCGCATCGTCAGGAGTGAGTGAGCGGCGCGCGATCAGCGCTTGGGCAAGCTCTAAAGTTGCGGTCATGTCGAAGCCTTCAAATTAAAAATTTTCTCGTAAACTGCTTCATCGTAACCTACATGCAGCAATTGACCGTTTTTTTCCAGCAGAGGGCGCTTGATCACGCTTGTTTTGTCCATCATCAAAGAAAGCGCAGTCGCATTGTCCTTGACTGCCAGCTTTTGTGATTCCGTAAGTCCCCGCCAAGTCAGCCCATTGCGGTTGATCAATGCTGAGAAATCCCATTGTTCAAGCCAGCGGGTTGTGGTGTTTGCATCCAGACCCTGTTTCTTGAAATCGTGAAATTCAACCTCGATGTTGTGAAGCGTGAGCCAGTCGCGTGCTTTTTTTACTGAGTTGCACTTGGGGATACCATATAACTTCATTCGGATTCATCCATTGCGTTGAGATCGATCTTGATGCCGCTGATGTTGGATTTTGGAGGCTTAGCTGCTTCGGGAAGCGGTGTGTAAGCCGGCACGCTCATGGTGTTCGTGCGTTCAGAGAAATCGATCAGCGAAGAAAGGTTGCTTGCCGAATCGGCACTGCGCATAGCCTCTTCTTTGGTGATCTTCCCTGATTTGAACAACCTGTATAGTGCTTGCTCGAAAGTCTGAGAGCCGGGGGAGACGCTCTTGTCCATCGCCTCGTGGATCTTTTCGATTTCGTCGTTCTTAATCAGGTCGGCAATCAGTGTGGTGTTGAGCAATACTTCCACGGCAGGTATTTGTTTGCCCTGAACTGTGCGAACCAGACGCTGCGAAATAACGGCCCTTAAGCTCATGGAAAGGTCGGCTAGAACGCCTTGACGCGAGTCGTAGGGAAAGAAATTGACGATGCGGTTTAACGCGTGATAACTGTTGTTGGCATGCAGTGTCGTCAGACACAGATGACCCGTCTGTGCAAAGATCAGCGCGTGTTTCAAGGTGTCTCTGTCGCGTACTTCTCCAATCATCAGCACATCGGGTGCTTCGCGCATGCCGAAAGACAGCGCATTTTCGTAGTTCAGAGTGTCCGTGCCGAGTTCGCGCTGGTTAACGATGGACTTTTCGTGCTTGAATATGTATTCGATTGGGTCTTCAACAGTCAGAATGTGTCCGGTCTGCGTGGTATTGCGATGCTGGATCATTGCGGCCAGCGTGGTGGACTTCCCGGAGCCTGTCGCACCCACCACGAGCACCAGCCCGCGTTTTTCCATGATCAGCGATTTCAGCACAGCGGGAAGATTAAGCTCGCCAATTTCCCCGATGGCACCCTTGATATAGCGTATGACCATCGCGATGTCGCCGCGCTGACGGAAGATGTTGACGCGGAAACTGCCAAGCTGATCGGCACGGTAGGAGAAATTGATCTCCATACTGTTCTCGAATTCGAGGATCTGTTTCGAGTTCATCATTTCATAGGCGATGCGCTTGATGACTTCCGGAGTCAGCACCTGCGTATTGACCGGGCCAGTCACACCGTCTATCTTGATATTGACTGGCGCTCCCACCGAGAAGAAAAGGTCTGAGGCCTGCCTCTCGGCCGCCAGTTTCAATAAGGGTGTGACGAGCATGATTATCTCCAGTTGTCAGTTGTCAGTTGTCAGTTGTCAGTTGTCAGTTGTCAGTAGCTAGTTGTTAGTTGAAGTTGTCGCAGCTTTGGGGCAGATTTTAACTGGCAACTAAAGTCTAGCGTCTGGCGATTGCTTTTAAATTCCTCGCAGCAGCTCGTTGATGCCGACTTTTGATAAGGTCTTGGCGTCGACTTTCTTGACGATGACCGCACAATACAGGCTGTATTTGCCATCAGATGAGGGCAGGCTGCCGCTGACCACAACCGAGCCCGCAGGTACCCTGCCATAGGTCACGGTCCCTGTTTCGCGATCATAGATTTTTGTGGACTGACCGATGAATACCCCCATGGAAATCACCACATTGTCTTCCAGTATCACGCCTTCGACAATTTCAGAACGCGCGCCGACGAAACAGTTATCGCCGATGATGGTCGGATTGGCCTGCACCGGTTCCAGCACGCCGCCGATGCCCACACCGCCTGAGAGGTGCACGTTTTTGCCGATCTGCGCGCAGGAACCGACCGTCGCCCAAGTGTCCACCATGGTGCCTTCATCCACATAGGCGCCGATGTTGACATAGGAGGGCATCAGCACCACGTTCTTGGCGATGTATGCGCCCTTCCGCGCTGCGGCTGGAGGAACCACGCGAAAGCCGCCTTCGCGAAAATCTCGGCTGTTGTAATCGGCGAACTTGGAAGGCACCTTGTCATAGTAATTGGTGAAACCGCCCTTGATGAAGGCGTTGTCTTCAAGACGGAAAGAAAGCAACACTGCCTTTTTGAGCCATTGATGTGTAACCCAGTCGCCATTGACCTTTTCTGCAACGCGCAGCTTTCCTGTATCCAGTTGAGCGATCACGGCGTTGACCGCTTCCTTCAATTGTGCATCCGCATTACGCGGCGTTATCTCTGCGCGGCGTTCAAAAGCTGTTTCGATAATTTGCTGTAATTGATCCATGATGATTCCCGTTTAAATTAAAAATAGCTTGTCGCGAGTTATAGTTAGTGGCTTGTAGCAAAAACTTGGCAGCGAGCTACTTGCTATCAGCTACCAGTTGATGAGTAAATTCTTTGATTCTTTTTGCCGCTTCCACGGTTTCTTCTGTGCTGGCGACCAGCGCCATGCGAATAAAATTCTCGCCCGGGTTGACCCCTTGGCTATTTCGCGCAAGAAAGCTGCCGGGCAATACCGTCACATTATAATCGCGATACAAAGCCTGCGCGTAGGCTGTGTCGGCAATTGGAGTACGCACCCAAAGATAGAATCCGGCATCCGGCTGTGTTATGGGCAATACATCCTCTAGTACTTCTGTCACCTGCGCAAATTTTTCACAGTACTGGCGTCGATTTTCGGCAACATGGGCTTCGTCATTCCACGCGGCGATGCTTGCTTCCTGAATGGTCGGATTCATCGCCGAACCGTGATAGGTGCGGTACAGTGCAAATCTTTCGATTGCTTTTGCATCGCCAGCGACAAAACCTGAGCGCATGCCAGGCACGTTGGAACGCTTGGACAGGCTGGAAAATACTGCAAGATTGCGATAGTCTGCACGGCCAAGCTGATGCGCAGCCTGCATGGCGCCCATAGGGGGTGCATCCGCATAGATTTCAGAATAGCATTCGTCCGAGGCGACCACGAAACCATGGCGATCGGACATCTCAAACAGAGTCTGCCATTCGGACAGCGGCATCACGCGCCCTGTCGGATTAGCCGGGGAGCAGACGTAAACCAATTGCGTGCGTTGCCAGACATCTTCCGGAAGTTGCGAAAAGTCCAGCGCAAAGTTGTTGTCAGGCAGGGTGTTCAGGAAACGGGGTTCAGCGCCTGCCAAGTAGGCAGCACCCTCATAAATTTGGTAAAAAGGGTTGGGGCAGACGACAACAGGGGTCTTCCTCGTGCGGTCGATGACAGTTTGTGCGAAAGCGAACAAGGCTTCGCGGCTGCCGTTCACAGGCAATACCTGGGTCTTGAAGTCTGGAAGAGGGATATCATAGCGACGTTCAAGCCAGTTGGCGATCGCACTGCGCAGCGCATCTGATCCGGCAGTCGTAGGATAATTCGCAAGTCCGCCCAGATTGGCTGTCACTGCATCCTTTATGAACTGAGGAGTGGTGTGTTTGGGTTCGCCGATGGACAGGCTGATTGGACGGTAGTTTTTATTTGCAGTGACATCGCGAAACAGGCTAGCGAGTTTCTGGAATGGATAGGGCTGCAAACGGTTGAGTTCTGGATTCATTGCATTACAGTATCTTAAAGTGGTGTGCATTATAAAGGGCTAAACGGTGTCATCAACACAAAATGTCATGCCAATTGCAGGAATCTTGAGTGGTGCGCTCGTATGGGGGCTGATCTGGTATCCTTTTCGCATGTTGCAAGCAGGCGGTGTTTCGGGCCCTCAGTCTACATTCATCAGCTATCTGCTTGCGATGTTGTTTGGCGTATTCATGCTGCCACGTGTGTGTCGGGAACTCCCCAGGGCTGGCTGGTGGGCAGTGCTGCTGGTGTTTTCTGCGGGCTGGGCAAATTTTGGTTACGTGCTGGCGATGCTGCATGGCGAAGTGATGCGCGTGTTGCTGCTGTTTTACCTGGCACCGGTCTGGACCATCCTGTTTTCTTACTGGCTGCTCAATGAACGCCTGAATCGCTATGGCTATTCCGTCATAGCGTTATCGCTTATGGGCGCATTCATCATGCTGTGGGAGCCAAAACTTGGTATGCCATTTCCGCAAAACTTCTCGGAATGGACAGGCTTGTCGGCAGGCATGGGTTTTGCGCTGTCCAATGTGGTTTCGCGCCGGGCAATGCACCTCAGCGTTGAGGCAAAATCGGTGAGTATCTGGT
The DNA here is from genome assembly GCA_021787435.1 of Pseudomonadota bacterium. Classification (GTDB taxonomy): domain Bacteria; phylum Pseudomonadota; class Gammaproteobacteria; order Burkholderiales; family Gallionellaceae; genus Gallionella. The sequence goes on from JAJYLY010000005.1 coordinate 15,261, forward strand.
TCGGTACGGTGGTGCTTACCGCACCGCTGTTATGGTGGCAGGGCGGACTGAATTTATCAGGTATAAACGCAGAGTCATGGGAGCTGCTGTTCCTGCTGGGCATCGCGTTGTGCGCCTGCAGTTTTGCCGTGCAATACGGCGTGACCCATATGCCGGCCAATCGCGCAACGCTCTTGTTTCTGTCCGAACTGGTCGTTGCAGCTATTGCATCCTATTTCTTGGCTGGTGAAGCGATGGGGTTGCGCGAGTGGGCAGGTGCAGTGCTGATCGTTTCGGCAAGCCTTTTGTCGGGAAAGCTGTATGCGAAATAACTGGGAAATTCAAGCCCGATTCCTCTTTCTTGCGGTTTTTTATTGATTCGGAAAAGTATCTGTAGCCGTTTCGTCCGGCCGTTTTGGCCTGAGACTTGGCATGGTCCGCACAGTTGATCAAAACGCTTATCTCTTTGGTATCAACAGGATAAATGGCGATCACGATGCTGGCAGCACCGTTCACCGAGCCTGATTTGACATGGTGACAGGAAAGGCAGTTGGTGCCGCAAAATTGGTGTTTGCAATCAAGGGAATAACGGTGCACAGTGATGACTTGCTGCTTTTCAGCTTGATGCAGATGTTATGAGCTGATCGCAAGACTGTCCAGATCGTCCGTGGCCTACTCTTCTGGCAGTTCTTTGCCGAACTGATCCTGCTTTGCAGATATGATGCGAACTTCCCTCATGCATTCCAACTCGCTCATCTTTTTGATGAGCAGGCGGCGGTTATCGCTGTTCGAAATCTTACCGGTCACCACCAGCATGTTCATGCTGTTGATGATGCCGGCGGCGAAAAAGACGGCACGCCTATGGGTGCCGTTCAGCACTTCCTCCTTGAATTTTTACATGACCTACAGATGAGCTAATGATAGGTTGGCCGTCAACATCAATTGAATCGGAATGTTCAGCTTTGTTGCCACGCTTAATGAGCGCCACCAGTATTTCATTGTATAGACTCTACCAGAGTGACATAGAACAATATTTTAGTAGTCTGCAAACACTGGAAATACTCATGAAGTGGATTCACGCTACAGTCACGACCGGGTCGCTGTACACATCCTGAATGGCATTGAGCAGCGCGATGCCTTCCTGCATCGGTTTCTGGAAAGCTTTTCTGCCAGAGATCAGCCCCATGCCGCCTGCGCGCTTATTGATCACTGCAGTGCGCACCGCCTGATGCAGGTCGTCGTGGCCTGATGCGCCACCGGAATTGATCATGCCTACGCGTCCCATGTAGCAGTTGGCAACCTGATAGCGCACAAGGTCGACGGGGTGGTCGGAAGTCAACGTATTGTAAACCTTGTCGCTGGTCTTTCCGAACTTGATGGCTTTGTAGCCACCGTTGTTTTCACTCATTTTCTGCTTAATGATGTCAGCATTTATGGTGGCTGCAAGATGGTTGGCCTGTCCTGTCAAATCCGCTGATACATGGTAATCGATGCCATCCTGCTTGAAGGCCGGATTGCGCAAATAGGCCCATAGTACGGTTGCCATGCCGAGGTTGTGCGCATGTTCGAAGGCCGCCGAAACCTCGCTGATTTGGCGGCGCGACTGTTCCGACCCATAGAACACCGTCGCACCGACTGCGACGGCGCCCATGTCGAATGCCTGATCGACGCTTGCAAACAGCGTCTGGTCAAATTTGTTGGGATAGGTGAGCAGTTCATTGTGATTGATTTTGACTATGAATGGGATTTTGTGCGCATAGCGACGCGAAATCGAACTCAATACGCCCAGCGTGGACGCAACACCGTTGCAGCCACCCTCGATGGCAAGCCTTATGATATTCTCGGGGTCGAAATACATCGGGTTGGGCGCGAATGATGCACCACCTGAATGTTCCACGCCCTGATCCACTGGCAGCAGCGAGAGATAACCGGTGTTTGTCAGCCTGCCATGCCCATACAAGCTTTGCAGACTGCGGAGCACGGCGGGTTTTCTGTCCTTCATCGCCACTACCCTGTCGATGTAATCCGCGCCTGGCAGGTGTAGCGACTCTTTAGGTATGCCGGCACAACGGTGGCTCAAGAGGTATTCTGCCTCGTCAGCCAGTAATTGAACGATGTCGGTCATGTTGACGCTCCATAATCATCAAGACACTTAGATGTTACTCTGATTCAAACGATATAACGAAGTATAAAACATTAGGGATGCGCTGATTTTTCATCGGATAATGCCGATGATATGAACGCACAGGCAGGCTGTGTATAATTTCACCCAATTTAATACGAGGCCCTGAAAAATGTCTGTCATCGGTACCCCCTTGAGTGCATCTGCCACCCGCGTCATGCTGCTGGGTGCGGGCGAACTGGGCAAAGAAGTCATCATTGCGATGCAACGTTTGGGCATTGAAACCATCGCGGTCGATCGTTATGCGGATGCACCGGGACATCAGGTTGCACACCGATCTCATGTGATCAACATGGCCGATGGAGATGCGTTGCGCGCCTTGATTGAGCAAGAAAAGCCGGATTTGATCGTGCCGGAAATCGAGGCGATCGCAACCGCCATGCTGGCAAAGATCGAGAGCGAGGGGATGGCGCGGGTTATCCCTACCGCCCGTGCCACGATGTTGACGATGAACCGCGAAGGTATACGCCGCCTGGCCGCAGAAACCCTTGGGCTGCCAACCTCGCCTTATCGTTTCGCCGACACCTTGGATGAAATGCGCGCCGCGATTGAGAATATCGGTTATCCATGCATCATCAAGCCGGTGATGTCCTCTTCCGGCAAGGGGCAATCAAAAATTGAAGCGCCTTCAGAAATTGAACCCGCGTGGAACTATGCCGCGAGCGGCAGCCGTGTGAATCAGGGGCGCGTGATCATCGAGGGCGTGATCGCATTCGAGTATGAAATCACGCTGCTCACCGTGCGCGCGATGGGAGCGGATGGCAACACGCAAACACATTTTTGCGATCCCATCGGCCATATTCAGGTGCATGGCGACTATGTGGAAAGCTGGCAGCCGCAGCGTATGCCGACACTTGCCTTGCAGCGTGCGAAAGAGATTGCGGCAAAAGTGACGGAAAATCTCGGGGGCTTAGGCTTGTTTGGTGTGGAACTGTTCGTCAAGGGCGACGACGTGTGGTTCTCCGAAGTTAGTCCGCGCCCGCATGATACGGGCATGGTCACGATGTGCTCGCAGGTACAGAACGAATTCGAGCTGCATGCGAGAGCGATACTGGGCCTGCCGGTGAATACCCGGCTCCGCAGCCCGGGTGCTTCCGCCGTAATCTACGGCCAGCTGGAAGGTAAAGGCATCGCCTTTGAAGGCGTAGCCGATGCCTTGCGCGTTCCAGACACCGATATACGCCTGTTCGGCAAGCCGGAATCCTTTTTGCGCAGGCGCATGGGGGTTGCCTTGGCAAACGGCGTTGACACAGATGAAGCGAGGTCGCGCGCCAAGCTTGCCGCAAGCCTGGTCAAACCCGTCAAACCATGATCAAAGGCATCCACCATGTGAGCTTTCTGACGGATGATCTGGCTAGGGCGTGCGCTTTTTACGAAGGCGTGCTAGGTCTGCAATTAAACACGGGTCGTCCAACCATGAGTTTTGACGGCGTTTGGTATGACGCGGGGCAAAGTCAACAGATACATCTGATGGTATTGCCTGACGTGGAGAAGGGCTTGCTGCGCCCGGATCATGGCGGCCGCGACCGCCATGTGGCGTTCAAGGTTGAAAACATGGCTCAACTGGCTGCTAGACTCGATCAGGCGGGGATAGCCTATACGTTGAGTCAGTCCGGACGCGGTGCGCTGTTTTGCCGCGACCCTGATCAGAATGCGTTGGAATTCACCGCGGACTAAGCGTGCCGGATATCTCACCCAGAGCCTGGTATCAGGCAACATGCGACAAAGCAGGCTTCATCTGTGATGACGCCCAATCCATAGCAGTCGAAGAACTGGAATCGCTCTGGCAGCAACTCGTCGAATTCAAGCATAAACGCGACAGCTTTTTAGGCCGCAGTCTCTTAAGTCCGAGAGTCCCTCAGGGGCTTTATATCTGGGGCGGAGTAGGTCGCGGCAAGACATTCCTGATGGACGGCTTTTATCACTGTCTGTCGTATCGGCGCAAACGTCGTATACACTTTCATCAATTCATGGTCGAGGTGCATGCCGAGATGAAGCGGCTGTCAAGCATGCCTGATCCGTTGATGGCACTGGCAGACAATATCGCCGACGCTGTGCGGCTGCTTTGCCTCGACGAATTTCATGTGGACGACATTGCGGATGCGATGATACTGGGGCGTCTTTTGGCCGCCTTATTCAAGCGCGGAGTGGTGCTGCTCATCACCTCCAATTATCCGCCGGATGAGCTTTATCCAAACGGTCTGCAAAGGCAGAATTTTCTGCCCGCTATCGAACTGTTGAAGCATGAATTGAAAATATTACATTTCGACGGGAACAAAGATTACCGTCTGTTGCATGTGATACGCGATCCTGTGTTCATGAATGAACCGGATGCATTGATGCGTATGGAGGCGATGTTTAAGCGCCTAGCGAAGGGAAACGAATCGGCTGTTGCAGGAAATATTCCTGCGCTGCGATCGGCGCGCGAAATCGTCTGGTACGATTTCAACGTGCTGTGCAAAGGCAACCACGATCAATCCGATTATCTCGTGATAGCGGCGTTTTATTCCACGGTATTTCTGTCAGGCGTGCCGCGCATGACGCCTGACAATGCGGATGAAGCCCGCCGTTTCGCCTGGCTGATCGACGTACTCTATGATAATTGCGTGAAGCTTGTGGCAAGTTTTGAAGTATTGCCGGAAAACCTGTACGAGATGCAGGACAGCGAGTCAGAACGTATCGTCTCGCGCCTGATGGAGATGCAGACGCAGCGCTATCTTGAGCTTCCTCATCGTGGCCGCCGCGCAGTGTGATTCAGTTGCTCAAATGCAGTGTTGAGATTTGCGCGATCGCCAATCTTGCCGTCTCCTCTATACTCTGGCCGCAGCCGTTGACGAGCACATCGGGAGACAGCGGGGCCTCATAAGCGCTGTCTATCCCCGTCATGTTGGGCAATTGACCGGCCCTGGCCTTTTTGTATAATCCTTTCACATCGCGCTCCTCACATACTTCCAGAGGCGTGCTTACATATACTTCGACAAAGTGTTCCCTGCCGACAAGATTGCGGGCCATCTCGCGCTCGTGCCGGAATGGCGATATAAAGGCGGTCATCACAATCAGGCCTGCATCCATCATCAGCCTGGAAACCTCGGTGATGCGGCGAATATTTTCAACCCGGTCTGCATCCGAGAACCCCAGGTCGCGGCTCAAGCCGCCGCGCACATTGTCGCCATCAAGTATATAAGTACGATATCCGTTTGCATGCAATGCAACCTCCATTGCATTGGCGATACTGGATTTTCCAGATCCGGAAAGGCCTGTGAGCCAGATCACCTGTCCCTTGTGTCCGTTCAGTTTTTCGCGCTCTTTGCGACTGATGTTGAGTGCCTGTTGAAAAATATTCTGTCCGTTCATTATTTCTCCATGGTTTTTTGTAGCCATCAGGATATCGGCCGATGTAACCATCAACCGCGCGCATCCCCCCAGTGCAGAGTGAAGTTTTCTTCGCCCAGATAGTGAACATCACCGTTACGTTTGACGCAATACTGATTGGAGATGATCATCTCGCTAAGCGTTTGTCCTGCACTGATGCGCACATATTCAGACAGGATGCAGCGTTCAAGCCGGGTTCCAGAGCGTATGTGGCTGCCGTGGCCAATCCATGAGGGACCTATGATACTCGCACCCGGTTCTATCTTCACGTTGGAACCGATATAGACTGGACCTCTGATTTTGACGCTCTCATCGATGGATGTGTTGAGGCCTGCCCATACACCAGGCTGGATTTCCTTGCCAGGCATACCCATCAATGCAACCTCACCGCGCAGCACGCGCTGTGACACCTCCCAGTAATCGGTCAATCGACCGATGTCTATCCAGTTGAAATGGCGGTTTTGCGCAAAGAAGGGATGCTTCTCTTTTACGAGCAGCGGGAAAAGATCGTTGCCTATGTCAAAGACCTGACCCGATGGTACGAGTTCGAGCACTTCGGGTTCGAAGATGTAAATGCCCGTGCTGGCCAGCGTGGATCTGGCTTCTTCGGGTGCCGGTTTTTCCTGGAAAGATTCGACCTGTCCATCTTTATTGGTCACGACCACACCGTAGTTTTTGGTCTGTTCGCGAGGCACATCCAGCGTGACCACGCTGGCCAGCGCACCTTTGTTTTTATGTTCATGTAGGGCCGAGCCGATGTCGAGATCGATGATGGCATCTCCGCATACCACCAGTGTGGTTTCATCGAAGAAACCGCCAAAATCCTGTATCTTCTTCATCCCGCCAGCCGAGCCCAAAGGTTTTGGGACGATTTCACCGTGCTCGCGCGATCCTTCGAACGAATAGCCGATGTTCACCCCCCAGCTGCGTCCGTCACCGAAATAGCTTTCGATCTGCCAGTGGTTGAAAGCCACGTTGATCATGATATCCACGATGCCATATCTGGCCATGTGTTCTATCAGGTATTCCATGACGGGCTTGCCCAGAATGGGGATCATGGGCTTGGGCAGATTTTTTGTGAGCGGCCTGATCCGCGTGCCTTGGCCTGCTGCCAGTATCATCCCTTTTGCCATAGTTTTCCTTTCAAATCCTGCATCACGCAAAACACTCCGCTGCATCAAGGTGCTTGCCTTGAAGATCCTTGGCTGACAGTGCAGGGGCGACCTCTAAGCGCCAGTCTATCGCGAGCGTTGGATCGTCCCAGCGTATGCAGCGTTCATATTCCGGCATCCAGTAGTCGGTTGTCTTATAGAGAAACTCGGCCGAGTCGGACAATACGACAAAGCCGTGTGCAAATCCTTCCGGTATCCAGAACATGCGTTTGTTCTCGGCAGAGAGCTCGACTGCGACATGTTTGCCAAAAGTGGGTGAGCTTTTGCGTATGTCCACTGCGACATCTAGCACCGCACCTTGCACCACGCGCACCATTTTTCCCTGCGGACGCTGTATCTGGTAGTGCATGCCGCGCAACACATTTTTCGCGGAACGAGAATGATTGTCTTGTACGAAATCCGCATCCCGGCCTGTCAGTTCGATAAACTTTGTGCGGTTGAAGCTTTCATAAAAAAATCCGCGCTCATCACCAAACACCTTGGGTTCGATAATCACGAGGTCTGGAATTTCGGTCGCTATCGCTTTCATGTATTTTCCCTCAGCACCTGCATCATATATGCGCCGTAGCCGCTCTTGATCAGCGGCTGAGCCAGTTTCTCAAGCTGCTGTGCATCGATAAATTTGTTTTTAAAAGCGATTTCTTCCGGGCAGGCGATTTTCAGTCCTTGGCGCTGTTCGATGATCTGAATGAACTGGCTGGCTTCCAGCAGCGATTCATGCGTGCCGGTATCGAGCCAAGCAAAGCCGCGTCCCATGGTCTCAACAGACAAGCGGCCCTGATCGAGATAATGCCGGTTGACGTCGGTGATTTCCAGCTCGCCGCGCTTTGATGGCTTCAAGTTGGTTGCGATATCCAGCACGTCGTTGTCGTAAAAATAAAGCCCTGTGACCGCAAAGTTCGATTTGGGATTGAGCGGCTTCTCCTCCAGAGAAACAGCACGGCCTGCCTTGTCGAATTCCACCACGCCGTAGCGCTCGGGATCATGCACATGGTAGGCGAATACCGATGCGCCGTCGGTGCGCTTTGCGGCATTCAGCAATTGATGCTGGAAGTCGTGACCGTAAAAGATGTTGTCGCCCAGCACCAGTGCCGAAGGGTGCTGACCTACGAAATTTCGCCCGATGATGAAGGCCTGCGCCAGGCCATCGGGGGAGGGTTGAACGGCATATTGTAGATTCAGCCCCCAACTGCTGCCGTCGCCCAAAAGCTGCTCGAAGCGCGGCGTGTCCTGGGGGGTTGAGATAATCAATATATCCCGTATTCCTGCCAGCATCAGCGTTGACAGAGGATAGTAGATCATCGGCTTGTCGTATACCGGCAACAGCTGCTTGGATACCGCCAGCGTGACAGGATGCAGCCTCGTGCCCGATCCGCCTGCCAAAATGATGCCTTTGCGTTTAGTCATGTTCTCCTTCCAGTATTTCATCGAGCATTCTTTCCACACCGGCCTGCCAATGAGGCAAATGCAAGTCGAAAGCAGCTTGCAGTTTTTCAGTGTTCAGGCGTGAATTGTGCGGGCGCATGGCTGGCGTCGGAAATTCGCTGGTGGGCACGGGCTCTATCGCGGATACCTTGAGCGCAATGCCTTTCCGCCTTGCATAAGCAAGCACAAAGCTGGCATAGCCATGCCACGAGACCTCGCCGCCAGCTACCAGATGATACAGCCCGGATATGTCAGCATTATGTCGAGCTACGCGTATCGCATGTGCCGTCACATCGGCCAAAAGATCCGCGCCTGTCGGCGACCCCACCTGATCGGCTATGACTTTCAAGCTTTCCCGCTCGCGGGCTAGGCGCAGCATGGTTTTGGCGAAATTCCCTCCGCGTGCGCCATAAACCCAGCTGGTGCGGAAGATGAAGTGGCGGCATGCCGACTGGGCGATCAGCTGCTCGCCTTCCAGTTTGGTCGCGCCATAGACATTCAAGGGGCCGGTTGGATCGGATTCAGTCCAGGGCTGGTCGCCACTGCCGTCAAATACATAGTCGGTCGAATAATGCACAAGCCAAGCATTTTGCCTTTTTGCTTCCTCCGCCAATATGCCGGGCGCCTTTGCATTGATGGTGCGCGCAAGTTCGGCTTCGCTCTCGGCACGGTCCACTGCGGTATGGGCTGCTGCATTGACAATGATGTCGGGTGCGACTTTGCGAACTGTTTCGACTAGGCCATCCAGATTGGTGAAATCGCCGCACAGGGTTTCAGAGTTCGCATCCAGCGCGATCAGTTCGCCCAAAGGCGATAGGCTGCGCTGCAGCTCCCATCCTACTTGGCCGCTTTTACCGAACAGTAGGATTTTCATCAGGTGCGCTCCGTGTAATTTTTTTCGACCCATTGCCGATAGCTGCCGGAAAGCACGTTGTTCACCCAGGCCTGATTGTCCAGATACCATTGAGCGGTTTTGCGTATGCCGGTCTCGAACGTTTCCGCAGGTTTCCAGCCCAGTTCGCGTTCTATTTTTCGCGCATCGATCGCATAGCGCCTGTCGTGACCAGGACGGTCCGTGACAAAAGTAATCAAGGAGCGGTAAGTAGAAAATGGCAAGTGATGAGTGGCAGGAGGACTCAGCTCATCAAGAATATCGCAAACAATATGCACGATATCCAAATTGGCTTTTTCATTCCAGCCGCCGATGTTGTACACCTCACCGGGCTTGCCATTTTGTAGCACGCAGCGTATTGCGCTGCAATGATCCTTCACATACAGCCAGTCCCTGATCTGCTGTCCGTCACCATACACGGGCAGGTTTTTTCCGGCGAGTGCATTGACGATCATCAGCGGGATCAGTTTTTCGGGGAAGTGATAAGGGCCGTAATTGTTTGAACAGTTGGTGGTCAAAACCGGCAGTCCATAAGTGTGATGATAGGCGCGCACCAGATGGTCGCTTGCCGCCTTGCTGGCCGAGTATGGGCTGTTCGGTTCATAACGGCGGGTTTCAGTAAAGGCGGGTTCATCCCTGTCAAGCGATCCATACACTTCATCGGTCGAGACATGTAGAAAACGGAAGGCCGCCTTTTCAGTGTTCGTTAAACCTGACCAGTAGGCGCGCACGGCTTCAAGAAGATGAAATGTGCCGACGATATTGGTCTGTATGAAGTCTTCGGGCCCGTGTATGGAGCGATCGACGTGCGATTCCGCCGCAAAATTCACCACCGCGCGCGGGCGATATTGCGTCAGCAGCTTTGCTGTAAGGGCTGCATCGCCGATATCGCCATGCACGAAGATATGGTTGGGATTGCTTTTTAATGTCGCAAGATTGTCCAGATTGCCAGCGTAAGTCAGCTTGTCGAGATTGATCACAGCCTCATCGCTTTGTGTCAACCAGTCGAGAACGAAATTTGAGCCGATGAAACCTGCACTACCAGTCGTTAAGATCATAAGGTTTGCCTAAAAATTTTTCGAATGCGTTTCAGTCCTTGCCGAACAAATCTCGGCTGTAAATCTTGTCTGCGACATCATCGAGGTCTTCGGTGATACGATTGGTGACGATGACATCGGCCTCCTTTTTGAATTGTACAAGATCGTTCACCACTCTGGAACGATAAAACTCCGGCTCCTTTAGCGCGGGCTCATACACGATGACCTCGATACCCTTGGCCTTGATGCGCTTCATGATGCCCTGGATGCTGCTTGATCGGAAATTGTCCGAACCGCTTTTCATGACCAGACGGTGGATGCCGACAATCTTAGGATTTCGTTTCAAGATGTCGAAGGCGATGAAATCCTTGCGCGTCGTGTTCGATTCGACGATCGCATGAACAAGGTTCTGCGGAACATCCTGATAATTGGCAAGCAGCTGTTTGGTATCCTTGGGCAGGCAGTAGCCGCCGTAGCCGAACGAGGGGTTGTTGTAATGGTCTCCTATGCGCGGATCAAGGCACACACCCTGTATGATCTGCCGGGTATCCAGACCATGCGTGGCGGCATAGGTATCCAGCTCGTTGAAATAGGCCACGCGCATCGCAAGATAGGTATTGGCAAAGAGCTTGATCGCCTCGGCCTCGGTTGAGTCTGTATACAGGACGGCGATATCCTGCTTGATCGCCCCCTGCTTTAGCAGGCCGGCGAAGATTTCGGCGCGCGCTGACTGTTCGCCGACGACGATGCGGGACGGATAAAGATTGTCGTGCAAGGCGCGACCTTCGCGCAGAAACTCGGGCGAGAAAATGAGATTGTCGCAGTTGAACTGCCTTCTGGCCTTGACCGTATATCCCACAGGCACAGTGGACTTGATTATCATCACGGCCTTGGGATTGATGCTCGTCACATCGCGAATCACGGATTCAATCGAACGGGTATTGAAGTAATTGGTCTCGGGGTCGTAATCGGTAGGCGTTGCGATGATCACATAATCTGCCCCGGTATAAGCTTCGCGCTTGTCAAGGGTAGCTCGGAAATTGAGTGCTTTGTGTTTCAGATAGTCTTCAATCTCGGCATCTTCGATGGGGGAGTGCTTGCGGTTTAACATCTCGACCTTTTCGGGAACGATGTCGACCGCAACGACTTCGTTGTGCTGCGAGAGCAGGACTGCATTAGAGAGGCCGACATAGCCGGTTCCGGCGATTGCGATTTTCATTTTTTGCTTCCAGTGTTTTATGGATGGTCAAGCCTTGCAAGTCTAGCGAGACTCACAGGTACCGTCAAAATTTGTCGCGCCAATCACGCAAAGCAGCAAAAGCGGCAGCCTCGCTGTCGACTTGGTATCCCTTCTGCTTCAGGCTGTGAAGAATCGCCGGCGCGGCGCAACGCAAAAAAGGATTGGTGGCCAATTCTTCAGTAATGGTGAAGGGAACGGTGGACAGGTTAGCAGCGCGCAGCCCTGCTGTCGTCTCGATGCGCTTAGCCACCTCAGGATTGTCAGGGTCGCAGACTTTGGCAAAGCGCAGATTGGATGTGGTGTATTCGTGGGCGCAGTAGACAAGCGTTGTACCTGGAAGGGTTGCAAAACGCTGCAACGAGTGATGCAGTTGAGTGACCGTCCCCTCAAAATTTCTGCCGCATCCTGCGCCAAACAGCACATCGCCGCAGAACAGAATACCCGGCTCTGGAGCATAAAACGCGATGTGGTCGTCAAGGTGCCCCGGCACTTCCATGATGTCAAATGTTAATTCAAATTCAGTCAGTCTGAGTTTTTCACCTTCCTTGAGGTCGTGGTTGATGTAGGGATTCTTTTCATGCTGACGCCCATACACCGGCACGTTGTATACTGCACGCAGTTTTTCGATGCCGCCGACATGATCATGGTGACGATGTGTGCAAAGTATGCCTGACAGCGAGATGTCCTGGCGGGCAAGCCATACAAGCACAGGGGCGGCATCTCCGGGGTCCACAACGACTGCATGCCTGTCGTTGTGTATGGCCCAGATGTAATTGTCTTCGAAGGCTGAAATGGCGGTGATGTCGTACATGTTTTTTAATGAACGGAAGTTATGTGAGCCCCGATTGTAAATCAACAGCAGAAAGTTTGAGCGAGTGGTTTTCTTCCGATCAGGGCTGCTATGTCCTTGAGCGTGAACTGATCTGGTTTGACAAAACGGTGAATGATATTTTCGGCTATAACGCGCTGCAGTTGGGTCTGCCTGAACATGATTTTTTGCGCAACAGCCGGATTCCATTGCGTTTCACCGGCGCGGATCAGGCTTGTGCCGCGGTTCGCCTTTGCGGCGATGAGCTGCCGATTGCGAGTGCTAGCCTGGATTTGCTATTGCTACCGCATGTGCTTGAGTTCGGCCAACACCCTCATGCCATATTGCGTGAAGCGGAACGTGTGCTGATGCCTGAAGGCAGCCTGTTGATCAGTGGCTTCAACCCGCACAGCCTATGGGGGCTGCATCGCGCGCTGGGCAGAAGAAACGGTTATCCTTGGTGCGGCCATTTCATCGGGTTGTCGCGCATCAAGGACTGGCTTGCCCTTCTGGGTTTCGAAATGGCGGGAGGGCGCTTTGCCGCTTATGCGCCGCCCTTCCACCAGAAAAAATGGCTGGAACGCAGCGATTTCATGGAGGCGGCAGGTGATCGCTGGTGGGCAGTGAGCGGCGGAGTGTATTTTGTTCATGCGATCAAACGTGTGCCGGGTATGCGGCTGATCAAGCCAAGATGGAACAAGAATCTGGTGAGGAAACTGTTGCCGGTTGCGCCCAAACTGAATAATACGCAGCCTCATTCAGGTTGCCAGAACATTGAGTTTTTCGATGATGTGAACGTGCGAGCGAAATGAAAGAAGAAATTGTAGAGATATATACCGACGGCGCTTGCAAGGGAAATCCCGGGGTGGGCGGCTGGGGAGCCTTGCTACGAACCCGGGGTCGAGAGCGAGAGCTGTTTGGCGGAGAGTCGCATACCACCAACAACAGAATGGAGTTGATGGGCGCGATTGCGGCGCTTGAAGCGTTGACCCGGCATTGTCATGTCAGGCTGCACACGGATTCCAAATATGTGCATCAGGGCATTACGACCTGGCTGCCTGGTTGGAAGAAGGCCGGCTGGAAAACGGCTAGCAAGAAGCCAGTCAAAAACGAGGACTTGTGGCGCAGACTTGATGCCCTGACTTTAAAGCATCAAATCGAGTGGATATGGGTCAAGGGTCATTCCGGACATGCCGGAAATGAGCAGGCTGATGTGCTGGCCAATAAAGGTGTTTCCTTGATGTCCGAACAGTCAGTCCAGGAGCAGCGCAATGCGTAAGATCGTGCTGGATACCGAAACGACAGGACTCGACCCTAAAAAGGGCCACCGTGTCATCGAAATTGCTGCAATCGAGCTGGAAGGCCGAAAAGTGTCCAAAAAGCACTTCCATCATTATCTGGACCCTGAACGCGAAGTGGATGACGAAGCCGCGCGCGTGCATGGCTTTACTTGGGACATGCTGCGTGGCAATGCCAAGTTTGCTGACATTGCGGCAGGTTTTTTAGAATTTGTCGATGGGGCAGAACTCCTGGCGCACAATGCGCCGTTTGATATCAGCTTCATCAACAATGAACTGCAGCTCATGGGATTGCCTCCGCTGCAGAATCCGGTGGTGGATACGCTAAAATTAGCGCGGGAAATGCACCCGGGAAAAAAGAACGGGCTGGATGCGCTATGCAGCCGTTATGAAATAGACAATACTCACCGCACGTTGCACGGCGCCTTGCTGGATACCGAGCTTCTGGCCGAGGTGTATTTTGCGATGACGCGCGGTCAGGAGAGCCTCCTGGACGAAGAGTTGCCGGCGGTTCGTCAGTCGGCAGCCTTGAGCATGGATGCTACTCGCCCCAAGCTTCGCGTGTTGCTGCCGGATGCGGATGAACTGGCAGCACATGCAAGGCAAATTGCTGATATCGACAAGGCCAGCCGAGGCGACTGTTTATGGAAACAACTGGAGAGCGCTGGATGAACAAAGTCTTGATGCGCAAATTGAGGCTGGTTTTCGGGGTGGCATTGCTGCTGTATGTGGGCGAATGTACTTACATGTGGGCAACACAGAAATCCCATATATTCGAGCCCACCCGTGTCATGCAGACTACGCCGGATCGTTTGGGCGTGAAATACGATGAGGTGACTATACCAGTAGGGCAGGGAGAAAACAGAGGGGAGCTGGATGCCTGGTGGATACCCGCTGACGCAGACGCACCCACTTTATTGTATCTGCACGGCAATGACAGGAATATCAGCGACAACCTGGAACATGTGATGCGCCTGCATAGCCTGGGCTATAACGTACTGTTGCCTGATTACCGGGGTTATGGCAAGAGCAGCGGCGGAAAACCCAGCGAAAAAAAGGTGTATGAAGACGCGGAGGCTGCCTGGCAGTATCTGATCAAATGGCGGGGTATGGTGCCTGGAAAAGTCTTCATCTACGGGCACTCTCTGGGTGGGGCGATTGCGATCGACCTTGCTGTTCACCATCCCGAGGCGGCAGGTTTGATTACCGAAAGCACATTTACCTCGATGAAAGCGGTGGGTGATCTTAATTACGGTTACCTACCGGTAGGCTTGCTGCTCAACCAGCGCTTTGAGTCGCTGAAGAAAATCCCTGCGCTGAAGATACCGTTGCTCATCATTCATGGCACTTGGGATAAACGGGTGCCTGTTGCAATGGGAAAGCAGCTTTATGCCGCAGCACCTGAACCCAAAAAACTGCTGCTGATCGAGGGCGGTGAACACAGCAACAGCAGTGCCGTTGGCTGGATTGAATATCGCGATGCGCTGACAGCCTTTATTAGAAAAAACACAAAGCTATAAAATTATATTATAATTAAGATGATGTAGAATATTTTTAACGTTAGTTATAGATATGATCTACCCTTATTATTCTTTGCTGCTCGGCGCATACTTGGTATAAACATGAAATTAGATGTTGTCATCATCGGCTCAGGTGCTGCAGGCCTGATGTGCGCGTTGCAGGCAGGTACTCGCGGGCGCTCGGTGGCATTGCTCGATCACGCCAAGAAACTAGCGGAAAAAATTCGCATTTCGGGTGGCGGCTACTGCAACTTCACCAACATCAACACTAGACCTGAAAACTTCATCTCTGAAAATCCGCATTTCTGCCGTTCGGCGCTGGCGCGTTATACGCCTAACGATTTTATTGCGCTCTTGAATAAGCACAATATTAGCTTCCATGAAAAGACGCTGGGGCAATTGTTCTGCGATGAGGGATCCGATGCAATCATCTCGATGCTCCGCCACGAATGCGATGCGGCCGGTGTGCAGCGTTTCATGAACTGCGAAGTGGAAGAAATCGCAGATATTGGCAAAAAATCCAGATTTCTTTTAACCACCTCGCGCGGTGAGTTCGAGGCGACATCACTTGTCATTGCCACAGGCGGTCTGTCCATCCCCAGAACTGGCGCGACGCCTTACGGTTATCACGTTGCAGAGCAATTCGGCATCCCGATCACCAAGCTCAAACCGGGTCTTGTACCATTGACTTTCCCGCCAGATGACTGGAAACCCTATGCGGATCTGACCGGAATATCCTTTCCCGCGATTGTTACAGCAGGCAAACAATCGTTCCGTGAAAACCTACTGGTCACGCATCGTGGATTGAGCGGCCCAGCTATTTTACAGGCTTCGTCCTATTGGCAGCCTGGCAGCTTTCTGCACATCAACCTGTTGCCCGATTGCGATATTCTGGCGTTGCTTGATGAACACAAAACCAGCAAGAAGTTGCTCTCCAATTATTTGACGCAATGGTTTCCAAAGAGCTTTTCAGAGGTGTGGTGCATGCAGAACAAGCACTTTGAAAACAAGCCGTTGAATCAATATAATGACAAACAACGCAAAGCAATCGCCATGGAGTTGCACGACTGGCAGGTAGTACCTTCCGGCACCATGGGTTATGCGAAAGCCGAGGTGACCTGTGGAGGCATAGACACGCACGCGCTGTCCTCCAAGACCATGGAATGCAAGGATGTGCCTGGGCTTTATTTCATCGGTGAAGTGGTGGATGTCACAGGCCAGCTTGGTGGCTACAATTTCCAGTGGGCCTGGGCATCTGGCTTTGCGGCGGGCCAGTCGGTATAGTTACAATTTTAAGGCAAGCCGAACGCGTTGGGCAAGCTGATCTGCTAGGCAATCTATTTCCACGTTTTTCGGCATCGAGCGCAGCCATGTCAGTTGACGTTTGGCAAGCTGACGGGTGGCAGCGATGCCTTGATCGATAAGTTGCGTCTGACTGATTTTGCCTTCCATATATTGCCAGGCTTGTCGGTATCCGACGCAGCGCATCGAGGGCATGTCAGGATGCAAAATGTATTTTTCTCGCAACTTGTGCAATTCATCGACCAACCCCTGTTCCAACATCTGTTTAAAGCGCGTGGCGATGCGCTGATGCAATGTGCTGCGATCGGATGGGATGAGCGCGATAGACTGTATGCAGTAAGGTAAATCCCGTTTATTTTCACGTTTTAACAGCGCTGACATGGGTTTCCCCGTGATGCGATAAATTTCCATCGCACGTCCTATGCGCTGGGTATCATTGGGTGAGAGGCGTAATGCAGTTTCTTCATCGATTTTCTTAAGCAGGGTATGCAAATAAGGGGCGCCATGATGTTCGATCAGCGCATCGAGTTCGGCGCGTATTGTTGGATCCGCGACAGGCAGATCGTTGAGCCCCTCTTTTAATGCCTTGAAATACAGCATCGTGCCGCCCACAAGCAAGGGTATCTTGCCGCGCGCGGTGATGTCTGCCATCCAATGCAGTGCGTCTTTCCGAAACGCGGCGGCAGAATAGGCCTCTGTCGGGCTGATGATGTCGACCAGATGGTGCGGCGCTTTTGCCAGTGTCACAGCATCCGGCTTGGCAGTGCCTATGTTCATGTCACGATAAACCAGTGCGGAATCCACGCTGATGATTTCTACCGGCAGGCTTTGCACCAGATCCACTGCCACGCCAGTCTTACCGCTTGCTGTCGGACCCATCAGGAAAATTGCGTTTGGCAAATTGCTCATGTTAAATCCTTGTCGCAGGTTTCGCGCAATAGCACTGCAGCGGTTACGCTGATTGCGGCAGCAACGGAAATATAGCCCCCCACCCATGCAAGGCCACCATAATGTACCAGCTGCTGTGCGAGATAAGGTGCCAGCGAAGCGCCCAGGATCCCTCCAAGATTATAGGCGGAACCGGCTCCGGTATAGCGTACCGCAGTGGGGAAGAGTTCTGGCAGCAGCGCGCCCATCGGCGCGAAGGTCGCTCCCATCAGAAACAGTTCGAGTGACAGGAACAGCGTGATCAGAGCCGGAGAGCCGCTACCCAGCAACGGTTCCATCAGAAAGCCGGAAAGCAGCGCGGCGATGCCCGCGGCCAGCAGCACCGGACGGCGCCCGAAACGATCGCCCGCCCAAGCCGCCAAGGGAGTCGCTGCCGCCATGAACAGCACGGCTATGCACAGCATGCCTAGGAATTGCGGGCGCGGAATATGCAACATGGCCACGCCGTAGCTCAATGAGAACACCGTTGCGATATAGAACAACGCATAACACACCACCATGGTCAATGCCCCGAGGATCAGTGGTTTAGCGTGATGGGCGAACAATTCGGATAACGGCAGCCTGACCTGTTGGTGAGACTGCAATGCTTTTGCGAACACCGGCGTCTCTTTAAGACTTAGCCGCACGTAAAGGCCGATGACGACCAGCACCGCGCTTGCCAGGAAGGGAATACGCCAACCCCAGACGCGAAACTCTGCATCGCTGAGCAAGTTGGAAAGCAGTAGGAAGCTGCCTACCGCGAACAAGAAACCGACCGGAGGGCCCAGTTGCGGGAACATGCCGAACCAGCCGCGCTTGCCAGCAGGAGCATATTCCGTAGCCAGCAACGCAGCGCCGCCCCATTCGCCACCGAGGCCGACGCCCTGTGCGAAGCGCAACAGACAGAGCAGAGCAGGTGCTGTCCAGCCGATGAGGCTGTAACCCGGCAGCACGCCGATCAGCGTGGTGGAGCTGCCCATCACTAGCAGGGAAATCGCAAGGGTGGTTTTTCTGCCGACCTTGTCGCCGAAATGGCCGAATAGCAAGGCACCGATCGGGCGTGCAATAAAGGCGATACCGAAAGTGAGGAACGAATTCAATGACTGTGCTGCCGGATTGCTTTCAGGGAAAAATACCGGGCCGATCACCATCGCCACCGCGAGGCCGTAGATGTAGAAATCGTAGAACTCGATGGCAGTGCCGATCAAGCTGGCGAACGCGATGCGGGTGGTGGAGGTCGAACTCATTAGATGATTTTCTTTGCGCGAACATCACGGTGGTCGTTGGCGTAGGCGTTTATTGCTTTACAGATAAGATCACCAATCTTCTTGTTATTGGCAATCGCAACAAAAGCAATGTCTCTTTCATATGCTGCGACCGCAATGTGCGCATAGTGTTTCAGATCCGTATTTAGGTCTGCGAATAGGTCTTCCCATGTCCTTCGCGGTCTATGCTTGTAAACCACATTCGCAGAATTCTCGGGCAATTTGGATAAGCGCAATCTCAATTCTTCATGACGTATCCACTTTGTGCCGCTCTGTGTTGTTGTTTCAAAACCATTGTCAGGGTCGAAAAACACTATTGAATTTTCATATTTTTCAGGATTGAAGTCATGCCAATAATTTTGACGGTTATTTCCACTTTTAATGAGCCTCTTACATGCGAATATTGTTGTCTGAAATTGCAGAAAATGCAGTGGGTCTTCGGCAGCGCCCAGTTTACAGATACGATCTAGTGACCGAGGTTTTTCTCTTAATGATTCAGGGAAAGGACGAAAAAATTTTTTACACCTAAATCTTGAGTGATGGATATTGCCTTCGTTTGGACTTTCTCCATCAGGTGTCAACATGGGAATGTAAACCAAATGGGAGAATGGTGAAGTGGATTTTGTACGTATCCAATGAAACAGATCCCATTTAAAGGCATCACGGGCATCACCCAGATATTGGAGTTTCATAGCAAACTGGCTGTAGATATTGTAGAATTATTTTCCGCGCATGAACATCGCGTCCAGTTCCTTGATCGATAGCTGGAACCAAGTCGGCCTTCCGTGGTTACATTGACCCGAGCGGGAGGTGCTTTCCATCTCGCGCAGCAGTGAATTCATTTCCGGTACGCTTAAAATCCTGTTGGCGCGCACCGCGCCATGGCAGGCCAGCGTTGCCAGCAGTTCGTCGCGGCGTTCGGTGAGCACGCGGCTTGCGCCAAATTCACGCAATTCATGCAACACCTCGCGCGCAGCAACTTCGGCATCTGCCTGTTTAAGCAGCACCGGCATCGCGCGTATCGCTAGCATGGTCGGTGACAGAGGAGCGATGTCGAATCCCAGTCTTTGCAGTGTTTCCTGTTCAGCTTCTACGGTGGCGATGTCCAGCGCTTCAGCAGCAAAGGTAACTGGGATCAGCAGAGGCTGAGTGGCGATGCGCTCAGCATCCAGTGATACCTTGAGTTTCTCGTAGACGATGCGCTCGTGGGCGGCGTGCATGTCCACGATGACCAGACCCTGCGCATTTTGCGCCAGAATATAAACGCCAGAAAGCTGGGCCAGAGCATAACCCAGAGGATGGTCAGTGGTGAGTGGTGAGTCATAAGCAGGAACAGTTTTGCCACTCTCTACTTGCCACTCGCAATTTGCTGTATTTTTATTCACTACGCCCGACTCAGTATTCTCTGATTGTGTTTTTGCATCCTCAATCCTCAATCCTGATCCCTCTGTCTGCATTTCCCATACCCGATAGGATGCATTCAACTGCGATGCACCAAGCGGTAATTGAGTCGGTCTGATGTATGGGGCCTCAAGTTCAGTCGGCTGAGTAGTCCGGTCTGGCGCTGCCAGCACTTCCTGCAACGCATGGAAGATGAACTGATGTACGGCTTGGCTTTCACGAAAGCGCACCTCACTCTTCGCTGGATGCACGTTCACATCCACCTGTTCTTGGGGAAGTTCTAAAAACAGCACGAAGGCGGGGTGACGCTGGTGGTGCAGTATGTCCTGATAGGCCTGGCGCAACGCATGGCTTGCCACCTTGTCGCGCACGAAGCGACCGTTGACGAAAAAATATTGCGCATCACGATTGCTGCGCGAATAGGCGGGGAGGGCGGCTATGCCATGTAGTCTGAGATTGGCAGCGTTGCGGGAAACACTCACCGCAGCTTTGCAGAACTCATCGCCCAGCAGGGCCGCAACGCGTTTTAACGTAGCATCCTGAGTCCAGGATGCTGAGTTCTGAATCCTGAATCCTGTAGCGAGTTGCCAGACGATGCGGCCGTTGTGCTGCAGCGAAAAAGAAACATCGGGTCGCGAGAGCGCTATGCGCTTGAATATTTCTTCGCAATGGGCGAATTCGGTGGATTCGGATTTCAGAAATTTTCGTCTTGCCGGCGTATTGAAATAAAGCTCCCTGATTTTGACGCTGGTGCCGGGCGGGTGGCTGCAGGGTGCTGGATCGCTGATGAAGCCATCCTGTACGTCGACCTGCCAGCCATGTGCATCTGCGCTCGGGCGGCTGGAAAGCGTAAGCTGCGCCACCGCCGCCATGCTGGCCAGTGCTTCGCCGCGAAACCCCATGCTGGACACACTCTGCAAATCATCGAGCGTTGCGATTTTGCTGGTAGCATGGCGCATCAGTGCCAGCGGAAGCTCGTCCTTTGCGATGCCGCGCCCGTTGTCCCGCACATGCAGCAGCTTGATGCCGCCATTCTCCAATTGGACCTCGATGTCGCTAGCACCTGCATCAAGGCTGTTTTCAAGCAGTTCCTTCAGCGCGGCGGCTGGACGGTCAATCACTTCGCCTGCGGCAATTTGGTTGATTAGAAGTTCGGATAATAGCCGGATAGATGAAGGCATATAAGAAAAATGGACGGTGTATGTGCGATTATAACGGAGCGAGCGCTTTTTCATGCATATTCGGCTTGACTTGTTAGCCTGTTAAGCGTCAGACTGGGCGTGTAGTTGAGTATATTGATAGTGTATATCCTAAAACTTTGTTCAGGGAGAAATGCCATGAAACTGCTCGCTCGTTTTCAATTCTTTATCGCTGCTCTGACTGTGCTTGCAAGTTCTGCTTACGCAGCCAATGGCGCCATCACCATCACCTCACCCGCAAACGGTGCGATTTTGCAAAGTAATGCACTGAACAAGCTGGACTTCAATGTCCAATTGAGCCCGACAGGCAATCATCTGCATATTTACATCGACGACCAGAACCCCATTATCGATCGAGACATAGGTCACTGCCCGTGCAGCATAGATTTGCCGAAACTGGCTCCCGGAAAACATGTCATTGCAGTCAAGGAGGCAACCGCCAGTCATGCGCTGACGGGGGTTGAAGGAACGGTCACGGTAGTCAGTCAGTAAACGTGATGCAGAACCTGACTTATGCGCTGATTCAAATCATCCATAATTTGGGCGCTGCCACGATCGTTGGTCTTTCCGCCACAGCTCTATGGCAACCGCAGCGCCGGTTGGCCGGCTGGGTGGCGGCAATCTGGGCGCTGCAAGGGGTGAGCGGGTTGATGTTCGGTATCACCACGTTTTTCTATGAAGGGCATCTGCCCGACATCCACGGCATTGCAGTGGATGCTTTGATAATTAAAATCACCTGCGTCATTTTGGGTTTTGTCCTGTCGCTCCTGCTTTATGCAAAGAAGAGATGGGACGCGCAGCTCTGGCGCATTCTGTTCGCGCTGGGCGTTGTCGCGCTGGCCGCTGCCGCCTTTTTGCGCTGGTTTTCCTAGTATTTTTGCTCACTTTGCCATGTGTCATAGCGTGGTTATTGTCCGGCAGGCATCGAGTGAGGTTATAATCGCCGCCGCAAAAATTATCTAACAGACGAATAAAAATTCCACACATTAGGAGAGATTCATGCGGATAGGCATTCCTGCAGAAACGCGAGCAGGCGAGACCCGTGTTGCGGCGACACCGGAAACGGTCAAGAAGATGATCGCCACAGGTCACGAAGTGCTGGTGCAAACCGGTGCAGGCGCGCCTGCGCATTATCTGGATGCAGAATTTGAATCGACGGGCGCGAGGCTTGCCGATGCGGCAACAATCTACAAGGATGCGCAAATCCTACTCAAGGTGAAAGCGCCTACCCCGGATGAAATTGGGCAAATGAGAGCAGGCACTGTGCTGATCGGCCTGCTTAATCCTTATCAGGCAGAACAGGTGGCTACATATGTAAAGCAGGGTATCACTGCGTTTGCAATGGAGAAGCTGCCGCGCACGTCGCGCGCGCAAGCGATGGACGTACTGTCCTCCCAGGCAAACATCGCAGGCTACAAGGCAGTGATTCTGGGCGCGAATCTTTACCAGCGATTCATGCCGATGCTGATGACCGCAGCCGGCACCGTAAAGGCTGCGCGCGTACTGATACTGGGCGTGGGTGTTGCCGGGCTGCAGGCAATCGCTACCGCGAAGCGTCTTGGGGCTGTGGTGGAGGCCTCTGATGTGCGTCCTGCCGCAAAAGAGCAGGTCGAATCGCTGGGTGCAAAATTCATCGATGTTCCTTTCGAGACGGATGAAGAGCGCGAGATTGCAAAGGGCGTCGGCGGATATGCAAGGCCCATGCCTGCTTCATGGATGCAGCGTCAGGCGGCATTGGTTGCAGAGCGCGCCAAGCTGGCCGACATCGTCATCACGACTGCCCTGATACCGGGTCGCGCGGCACCCGTGCTGCTGCATGAAGACACCGTCAAATCGATGAAACCGGGCTCTGTCGTCGTCGATATGGCCGTCGAGGCGGGTGGCAACTGCCCATTGTCGGAGGCAGGCAAAACGGTGGTCAAGCATGGCGTGACCATCGTGGGCGAGACCAATCTTCCGGCCATGGTGGCAACCGATGCCAGCGCGCTATATGCGCGCAACCTGCTCAACTTTATCAACCTGTTGTGCGACAAGACAGGTGCCATGAATATCAACATGGAAGACGACATCATCGCTGCAACCTTGCTTTGCCGGGACGGAATGCCCACAGCAAGTCCAAACAAATAGGAGCAAAAATCATGACTGGTGCAGTAGATCCCTTTGTAATGAACCTGACCGTATTCGTACTGGCGATATTCATAGGCTATCACGTGGTTTGGAATGTCACACCCGCGCTGCACACCCCGTTGATGGCAGTGACCAACGCGGTGTCCGGCATCATCATCGTAGGCGCGATGCTGGCGGCGAAACCCCAGGAGATGGATGTCGGCACGATACTGGGCCTGATCGCCGTAACACTGGCTGCAATCAACGTGTTTGGCGGTTTCCTGGTAACCCAGCGCATGCTGGCGATGTTCAAGAAGAAGGGTAAGTAAATGTCAGCCAATTCTGTTTATCTGGCCTATCTGGTCGCTGCTGTGCTGTTCATCCTGACGCTCAAGGGTTTGAGCTCTCCGGTTTCTTCGCGGCGCGGCAACATGTTCGGCATGATAGGCATGGCGATTGCCGTGCTGACCACCTTGAGCCTGACGCATAATGTAGGCCTGATATTGCTTGCCATCGCTGTGGGCGGGGCGATAGGCGCGATAGTCGCGCGCCGCATAGAGATGACCGCGATGCCTGAACTGGTCGCGGCGATGCACTCCCTGGTCGGATTGGCTGCCGTACTGGTCGCGATGGCCGCATTTAACAATCCCGTCGCTTATGGCATTGCGCTGGCGGGAGAGAGCTTGCACAGCAGCAACCGCATCGAACTCTTTATCGGCACTTTCGTGGGCGCGATCACTTTTACCGGCTCCATCATCGCTTTTGGCAAACTGTCCGGAAAACTGTCCGGAAAACCGCTGCGCTTTGCTGGCCAGCACTGGCTGAATCTGCTCTTGGGCATTGCGATGCTGGGATTCGGCATCGCTTTCTTCCTGAGCCCCTCGTGGACGCCATTTCTGATCATGACCGCGATTGCGCTGGCGCTTGGCGTATTGCTGATCATGCCGATAGGGGGGGCTGACATGCCGGTGGTGGTCTCCATGCTGAACTCCTATTCCGGCTGGGCTGCAGCAGGCATCGGTTTCACGCTGAACAACAACATGCTGATTATCGCGGGATCTCTGGTGGGCAGTTCGGGTGCGATCCTTTCCTACATCATGTGCAAAGCGATGAACCGGGCATTTTTCAACGTGATTCTGGGAGGCTTTGGCGGCGAGGCTTCGGCTGAAGCAGCAGGTGACGGCGTGCAGAAGACATTTCGCAGCGGCAGCGCGGACGATGCAGCCTTCCTGATGGGTAATGCCGATTCGGTGATCATCGTGCCGGGCTATGGGCTTGCGGTGGCCCGTGCTCAGCATGCGATCAACGAGATGTCCAAAGTGCTCACCGAGAAAGGTGTGAAAGTGCGCTATGCGATCCATCCCGTGGCCGGGCGCATGCCGGGGCACATGAACGTGCTGCTTGCCGAGGCCGAAGTTCCCTATGAGCAGGTCGTGGAAATGGATGAGATCAACAACGAGTTTGCCGATACCGATGTGGTGCTGGTGATAGGCGCTAACGACGTGGTCAACCCCGCTGCCAAGAACGACAAGTCAAGCCCGATCTACGGCATGCCGATACTCGACGTATACAAGGCGCGCACCGTGCTGGTGGTCAAGCGTTCAATGGCGACAGGTTATGCCGGACTGGATAATGACCTCTTCTACATGGACAAGACCATGATGGTATTTGGCGATGCGAAGAAAGTGGTCGAGGATATCATCAAGGCGATCGCCTGAGGTGACCGGCTGGATGAATTTGGCGGTAACCATTTTTAAGTGTTTCTTAGATTTAGCTTATGCGGGGCCGAAATTCATGCCGATTGACAAACGTCTTGCATTGCTCAAGTTAATGCTGACCGAATGCTGGACAGAAGGTGAAAAAAACACATACATGCCTGATTCAGGCATGACTTCCGTTTGGATGGGTGGGTCATGAATGATGAGATTGCCCGAATTTTCCGGCACATGCACGTAATAGACGGCTGATAATAGCTCATCGAATTCGTCATGGTCGTGCCTGCTCGTCGCATCTCCAGGCCCCATGTCGTTGAACCAGAATCCCATCTTAAGCTTGGACAATTTTAGCAGGGCAGCGGCAAATGCGCGCGCCTGGTCAAGAACGGTTTCAAGCTGTGGAATATGCGCAGGGTCGAGATACAGGTTCTCGTAGCGTCCGCCAAAGGAATGGCTGCGCCGCTTAAAATCTTTTTCATCAAGTAGGAGGTAGCTTTTCAGGATGGCTTCGTTGATTCTGCCTGCATTTGCAAGGTAGCCAATGTGTATGAGTGAATTTTGCAACAGCATCTAGGCTTGTTGAATCTTTGCAAGCACGTTTCTGACCAGCTGTATTGCGCGCTCATTGCTTGATGCCTCGCAATAACAGCGCAACTCTGGCGCGTTACCGGATGGCCTCAAATGCACGATTTCACCGTTGTCAAATCTGATGCGTAAACCGTCAATGGTATCCATGCCAACCGGCTTTGCGCTATCCGGCGCTAGGTATTGTGCCTGCCTGTCGTTTGTCAATCTTGAAATCAGTTCGCGGCTGGTTTCAAGAGGGAAGTCCTGCAACCTGTCGCTTGCGGTATAACGCGCTGGCAGATCTTTCATCAAGTCTGACACCTTTCCGTTCATCGCTTTGGCGGCTGCAAGAACTGCTAAGGCAGGCAGGATCGCATCACGAGTGGGCAGGGGAGCTAGTCTTTTTCCGTCATGCGTAAAATTGGCGCCTACTAGAAATCCACCGTTGGCTTCGAAGCCAACCACCTTATCATTACTGACTTTCTGCATGCCTGCGATCACGTAAGGTGAGCCGATTCTGGTGCGAACCACCGTTTCAAAAGCGCCGCAAAGCTCGATCGCCGTGTTGCAGCTGACTGGAACTACCACCTTTTTTGCACCCAGATAGCGCGCGCAAATCAGGCCAACGATATCGCCGCGCAGCCAGTTGCCATTTTCATCGGAAATCAGCGGACGGTCACCATCTCCATCGGTCGAGATGATGGCATCGAAATGGTAAGCTTGCGCCCATGCGCGTGCCCTTTGAATATCCACTTCTGCAACGGCTTCGGTATCGATGGGCACGAATTCTTCAGTGCGTCCAAGCGAGATGACTTTAGCGCCCAAGCCTTCCAGAATACTTCTCAATACATCGCGCGCCACGCTGGAATGTTCATACACGCCAAGATGTAAGCCATTGAAATCCGAAAAGAAGTCGAGATAACGCTGCATATACTGTTTAACCGCTGCCGAATTGAATTCCGGCAGTTCACTTTCATTCTCATGAAATTCCACAACTGCTTCTGCAATGGCCTGCTCATCTGCTTTGGTGATTTCACCGTCCGGACGGTAAAACTTGATGCCGTTGCGGTCGAACGGGATGTGGCTGCCGGTTACCATGATCGCCGGGATGCTTTGATTTTGAGCGTACAGCGCAAGTGCTGGAGTCGGCAGCGCGCCGCAATATTCGACGATGATGCCTGCATGGTGCAGCGCTGATGCGCAGGCTCTTGCGATACGAGGACTGCTGGGCCGCAGGTCTATCCCAAGCGCAACGCGGTTAATCACAAAAGACCGGCTGATGACCGACAAAAAAGCCAGCGCATAGGCGGAGCAAACCTCGTCCGTCATGGCGTTTGCCAGGCCGCGCGCACCGCTGGTTCCGAATGCCACACCGCTGTTTTGCATTACATCGCTAATTCTGATGGTTTTCAATGCTGGGTCTTTCATTCTGCACAATAAATGGAATTTTACCTCATCTATTAGAATACTCGATGATTTCGGTGAACCTCATTTCAGGATAGGATTATTCCTATATTAAGTTAAGGCGAATAATGCAACCATGTTCGGTAAGGTGATGCTCATATCCTTGAGGTGTGACAGGCAGAGGCTATCAGTTGAGAAACATGCATTTTCATGAACCGGAAAAACCAAGAAACATGAATAGATGATTAGGGGAAAGTGTGAGCAATTATCTAGAACATCTGCGTGCCAAGACAGAGATGCAAGATGAAAATAATGAATCTGAATCCCTCTCTGTTGGAGTGTTACTGCACAAACTTCAGGCTTACCAGACAGAACTTGAAATGCAGAATGAAAACCTGCGTCGGACCCAGGTGGCGCTGGAGGAGTCACGCGACCGCTACTTGGACCTTTATGATTTTTCACCCATCTCTCTTTTCACGCTCAATCCTGATGGCCTGATCTATGAAATGAACTATACCGCCGCTGAGCTGTTTAGCACGGAACGGAAAGGTCTGCTTAACCTGCCATTTTCAAGATATGTTGACCCTTTGGATGTAGAACGCTGGGAAAAGCTGTTCACGGAAATGTTGAATAGCGATCAAAAACAAAGCTGCCATCTGAGTATCCGCCGCATCGACGGCAGTGTCTTCCCGGCGTACATGGATTGCATACGCATAGAAAACGGTCATGGTGATATATCGCTTCGCGTCGTGCTGTTTGACATTACCAAGCGTGAAAAGGCAGAGAAGCAGTTACTCGAGTCTGAAGAAAAATATCGCGCCATATTCGATGGCACACTAGATGGCATCATGCTCGCCGATGAAGAAGGTATGATCGTCGAATACAACCCTGAAATCTTGCTGTTAAGCGGCATGACGGATGAACAGATAAAGAAAATGCATATCTGGGAATTTCGCCCTGCCGACAAGGCAGCACTGGCCAAAGAAATTTTTCTGCAAACCATTAGAATGGGACAGGCGGCCACGTCCGAATTCAAGTATAAAAAACCGGATGGTCAGGTAATCCGTATTGAAGCAAGGGGAGTTAAGCTCATCATCGGCGATAAATGCTACTTGAAATGCGTTGTGCGCGACATCACCGAGCGGAAGAATACCGAATCCGAACTCAAGGAATATCAGCGTTTGTTGCGACAATTGTCCACTCAGAGCACCGCCGCCCGCGAGGCGGAAATGAAACGCATTGCTCGCGAGGTGCACGATGAACTAGGACAAACTCTGACGGCTTTGCGCATGGATATCTCCCTGCTACGCATCCAGTTCGCCGAGCATGAGCCCGCCATGATGGGCATGGTCAAGGATATGCTGATGCTGGTGGATAAGGCGATCAGTGGCGTTCGTAACGTGGCCACAAACTTGCGTCCACCCATATTGGATATGGGGGTCATGGCCGCGATCGGATGGCTGGGAAGTGATTTTTCCGAGCGGACAGGCATCAACTGCCGTGTTAATGTCCTACATGGGATGGACATACTTTACCTGCTCGATGATATTCACACGCTGACCTTGTTCCGCATTGTGCAGGAGTCTTTGACGAATATCGCAAGGCATGCACAAGCCACCGAAGTTGAGATTGCGCTCAAGCTATGCGGTGAGTGCGTGTGCGTTTCAATACGCGACAACGGCGTGGGATTTGATCTTTCCACGTTGCCGGCAAAAAAATCATTCGGCCTGATGGGGATGCGTGAACGCGCGCTCGCCATGCAAGGCAAGGTTGAATTGACCAGCGTAAAAGGCCAAGGCACGACCGTGACGGTTTACATGACTCCGAATCAGACTAATCCAGGGAGAAGAATCGATGATTAAAATTTTGATTGCTGACGACCATGCCATCGTTCGCGAAGGCATTAATAAAATCCTGGCATTGACCCTGGACATCAGGGTAATTGCAGAAGCCGTCACTGGCCCTGATGTACTGGCAAAATTAAAAGAACATGAGGATGTGGATTTGTTGTTGCTTGATCTCACCATGCCGGGCGTGACCGGCATGGATCTGATCAGCCAGATCAAATGCGATTATCCACAGCTGCAGATACTTGTTTTCAGCATGCACAACGAGACGCAGGTTGCCTCGCGCGCGATCAAAGCGGGTGCGTCAGGATTTGTTTCCAAGGATAGCGATCCTGAAGTATTGCAGGATGCGATACGAAGGGTTGCCGGAGGTGGAAAATATATCAACCCGGCGCTTGCAGAACAGTTGGCATTTGATGCTTTGCTGCCCGAGCAGAGGGCGCCTCACTGCCTATTGTCTGAGCGCGAATTTGAAATATTCGGGCATCTGGTGAAGGGCAAAAGAGTCAATGAAATTGCCGATCAGCTATGCATCAGCAACAAGACTGTGAGTACACACAAGCTCAATCTGATGGTGAAGATGAACCTCAATAGCACGGCGGATCTGGTCCATTATGCGGTTGCCCACAATCTGTTTTCCCATTGAGCTGATCGTCCTCATGAACCTGTCTGGTTGATAGGGAATTCCTTATTCATATCTTCTTGTTTCCCATGTAAAAATCAGCATCACCCGATAGTGCTTGAAATCAGGTTTGCGCATAATAATTTCATGTATCGGCGCTACACCGGTGGAGTGCATAGATACATTAGATTGGGGAAATGACATGGTGAACAGATATAGAAAGTCCAGCACGAAATTGTTTATGTTCAGGCTCATGCAGCAGCTAAACAAGATGAGATCTGAACTGCATGAGCATCGCTATTACCTTGAGCAGAATGTTGATCAGAGAACTGAACATCTGACAAGACGCATCGAAGTGCTGGAAGCCTGTAACGCAGCTTTGTGCAGCAAGCTGGTCTCAACTCAGAAGTCGCTGGAGAATCGGACTTCAAGATATGCGGACTCTACTGACAATGCATCGAAGATACGACTTGTGAATGCACGGGCAGGTTCAACCCTGCAAAGCTGATCATCGATTGGGGAATGCATCATGAAACTTGAAGTGATACGAGACATGGCCAAATTGCATGGCCTGCAAACCAGCAAGCGCTCAAAATCGGATCTGATCAAATCCATACAGATGGAGGAGGGAAATTTCGATTGTTATGCAACCGCCTATGCAGGCGTGTGCGACCAGAGAAATTGTCTTTGGCGAGAAGACTGTTTTGCTGCCGCCAAGCCCGGTGGATAGTTCTGATTTTTTTATGAAATCGCGTAGCGATACCTTGTCCCTCTTCCCAACCGGGGGGTATGACGGAAGAGGGAGCCAACAAGGTTGTAGGGGAAGTAAATCATTAATCTTTAAACGCTAAGGAGTGCATCATGGCAACAGGTAAAGTCAAATGGTTCAACGATGAAAAGGGTTTCGGATTCATTACGCCAGATGAGGGGGGTGATGACCTGTTCGCGCACTTTTCGGCAATCAATGCCAGTGGTTTTAAATCCTTGAAGGAAGGCCAGAAGATCAGCTTTGAAGTCGCACAAGGCCCCAAGGGGAAACAGGCTTCCAATATCCAGGTTGTTCATTGATTTTATCTGGTGTTCGGCCCGGCACTTTATCCAAGGTGCCGGACTAGCCTGATGCGGGAGAGCAGCTATGATCGAACAGCGCAGCCTTGAACGCAATTTTATCCCTCAGCATGTGGCTGGGGCGATTCATTTGTTGCGCGAAAAAAAAGAGCAGGCAGAACGCGCGCATCGCGACAATAACCGTTTTCTTGCAGTAGCAAGTCATGATTTGCGTCAACCGATACATGCGCTTGGACTATATGTGGCGGAATTGCGCCGCAAGATTTCCGGTGAAGAAGAGCAGCAGCTGGTGGGGCAAGTGGAGCGATCGGTGGATGCCATCGCCCAACTGATCAATTCCTTGCTTGACATAGCAAAGCTGGATGCGGGTGCGGTTAAGCCAAACAAGCAATCCTGCGACATTTCAGGCATTCTGGACAGAATCCATGCAAACTTTCAGGTGCTGGCTGAAACCAGACACATACGTCTGGTGATGCATCCGTTGCGTGGGTCAGTCGTCAGCGATCCATTGATGCTGGAAAGAATACTGATGAATCTTGTCAGCAATGCCCTGAAATACACACCGCCTAACGGCACAGTGTTGGTAGCGTGCAGACGTCGCGGCGCTGACATGGCAATCGAGGTGCGAGACAACGGCATAGGCATAGATCAGGAAAGCCAATCCGGCATCTTCTGCGAATATGTCCAGTTGAATGCGCCAGAAATTGATGCACAGAAAGGTCTGGGGTTGGGCTTATCCATCGTTGATCGCCTGGCAAAATTGCTGGGCCATAAAATTACGCTGCGTTCAGCCCTCGGCATGGGTTCGACCTTTGCGCTGCGAGTCAGCATGGCAAGAACGAACAGGCAATCCATGCAAAAGGATACGCTGGCCGGGAAAAAACTGCTGGTCGTGGACAATGATAAGCAGGCGAGGGAAGGCATGGCGATGCTGCTAGCCTCGTGGGGTTGCGAGGTGTCGGTTGCACGTTCGTCCACCTCCGTGCGTGCCCTGTTGAAAAACGGGGCATACTGGGATTTGCTTCTTTGCAATTCCGGGCTGTATGGAACTGTGAGCCAACTCGCGCGTCAGCCATGCATCCTGATCGGAAGCGATGCGAACTCAGGCAGCTTTGCCGATATGACCGGGCATCATTTTCTAAACAGGCCCATCAAACCTGCCAAGTTAAGGTGTTTGGTGCAGTTCCTGCTGGAAAATCAGCCAACAGGCATGTGAAATCGATAGTTACACCGGCTGTTCTTGACGTTACAATGCAGGCTGATTTAGACCAGTCTCAGCATTCAGATGCAAATCGATCCGTCCCTTCATTCAGTTGCAGACAATTATAAGCTGTTGACCAATCTTGTGGTGCCGCGCCCAATCGCATGGGTGAGCACCCTGAGTCCAAGCGGCGTGGTCAATCTTGCGCCATTCAGTTTTTTTAATGCAGTTGGCGCCAATCCGCTCTATCTCATCATTAGCATCGGTCTTAATGACGCTGGTGGAATAAAAGACACTGCAAAGAACATTTTGGCCAATGGAGAATTTGTCGTCAATATGGTGACGGAAGAGCTGTTCGATGCGATGAATATTTCGGCAGCGGATTTTCCCCCCGATCTGAGTGAACTCACTGTAGCGGGTTTGCACACGGCACCCTCGGCTCATATCAATGCCCCTAGGGTGAATGAGGCAAAGGTCAGTCTCGAGTGCAAGCTGCACAGCTCACAACCGCTAGGTTCTAACACGCTGTTTATCGGTGAAGTGGTGATGTTTCATGTGGCGGATCATCTGATGGGGCCGCGTCTGCACATCAACAACTTTGCCCCGATCGGCCGACTGGGCTCACCATCTGTTTATTGCCGCACTGCAGACAGGTTTGATGTGGCGCGTATTTCTTATGCACAATGGCAGAAAGATCAGAAAGATCATTAAACCATGCCGCCAACCGCTCCCAGCCGACCCACCTCAAATACGCATAATGTATATTATGTAAAATAACAATCCGAGCATGAAGCCTGGCAAATGGCGCACTACCGCTCACGCAATGGATCAAGCAAGGATTTCAAACCGTTATGGTCAAGCTCCTGCATCAGCGCCAGCAACTGGCCAAGCTCGCCCTTGGGAAATCCTACCTTTGCATACCAGTTGAGATAATGCCCTGGCAGATCGGCGATCACGCATCCCTTATACTTGCCATAAGGCATCTTGCGAACCAGCAGTAATTCCAGATGATTTTGATTCATTAATAAATTAATATTATTTTAATAAACAGAATACTGCAATTAACTTTGAATGTTATTTAATATGTATAAACTGTGAATTTACAGCCCGCTCAGCGCTTTGATATGTGCGGCGGCGCAGCGACCCAATGCGCTCAGTGCATAACCGCCTTCCAAAACTGAAACGATGCATTTATTAGCGTATTGATTTGCAATTTCTTTGATTCGGTCGGTCACCCATATGTAATCCGCCTCGCGCAAGGCAAGTCCGCCCATATCATCTTCACGATGCGCATCAAAGCCTGCCGAAATAAGCAGCAACTGCGGCTGAAAGCGCACCAATGCCGGCAGCCAGTGTTCAATGACTTTTGCGCGAAACTCCTCGCCATTAGCACCCGCTGCCAGCGGCACGTTTATCATGTGATCGTTACCGCTGGCGGCACCCTTGTAAGGATAATAGGGATGGCGAAAGGTAGAGCACAGCATCACGCGGCCATCGTCGTGAAAAATATCCTCCGTGCCGTTGCCGTGATGCACATCGAAATCGGCAATCGCCACTCGCTGCAAACCATGGGTTGCCAGCGCATGCATTGCTGCCAGCGCCACATTGTTGAACAGGCAAAATCCCGCAGCCGCAGCTTTTCCGGCATGGTGCCCGGGTGGGCGGATATTGCAAAAGGCGTTCTCCACCCTGCCCTGCATCACAAGATCAACCGCATACACCGCAGCGCCTGCCGCATGCAGCGCAGCCTTCAATGTGTACGGGTTCATTGCCGTATCGCCATCAAGATATACCAGGCCCGATTTTGGCGAAATGGCATATACGGATTCGATATAGGCTTCGTCGTGCACCCGAAGCAACTGCTCGCGTGTGATTTCAGGCGCATCAAAACGGGCAAGATAGGGCATCAAGCCTGAAGCGATGAGCTGATCCTCTATCGCCTGGATACGAAAAGGGGATTCAGGATGATCTGCGCCCATCTCGTGTTTGAGGCAGGCAGGATGTGTCAGATAGGCAGTTTGCATTTTTGCCCCTCCGCGTGAAAAATATCGTTTAAAGTAGTTTGCGAACCGACTTGATGCTGATGTCGTCGGTGTTGACAGAGACTTCAAATCCCAGCCTGTCCATCATATGCAGCATGTCGGTGTTGTCCGCAAGCACTCCGCCTTGCATTGTTTTCAACCCTTTGGACCTGGCCGCGTCCAACAGGCTCGTCATAAGGCGTTGCCCGAGCCCCTTGCCATGCATGGCATCGGCGATGACCAACGCAAATTCGCAGCTTTCGCCATCCGGATTGATCGCAAATCGCGCAACGCCCAGCTCCAACTCCTTGTCTTGCACGTCGGTCACCGCAATCAGCGCCATCTCGCGGCTGTAGTCGATCTGCGTGAAGAGTACCAGTTGTTGCTGGCTCAATTCCTGAACACTGTTCATGAAACGGAAGAAACGCGACTGTTCTGACAGACCGCGAACGAAGGTTTGCTCAAGCTCGGCGTCCTCTGGTCTGATCGGTCGTATCGTGATTTCCGTTCCGTCGGGCAGCTGCCAGTGGCTGACCAGGTGCGCAGGATAAGGATAAATCGCCATGTGCGCGTATCTGTCAACGCTCGGCTGCATGAATTCCACCACCACGCGTGCATCAGCGGCCAGCAGTCCATGCTCATCCACGATCAGCGGGTTGATGTCCATCTCCATCAGCATAGGCAATTCGCACACCATTTCCGAGACTCGCAGCAACACGCTCTCCAGTGCATTGATGTCTGCTGGCGGCATGTGACGGAATGCACCCAGCAACTTTGATACGCGGGTTCTGCTGATCAGATCGCGGGCCAGATATGCGTTCAAGGGCGGCAAGCTAATCTGCGCATCCCCCATCACTTCCACCGTCGTCCCTCCTGCGCCAAAAGTGATGACGGGACCAAATACAGGATCGTGACTCACACCCACCATCAACTCGCGCCCGTTGGGTTTGACGATCATCGGCTGTATGGAAACGCCGTCAATGCAAGACCCGGGTCGATTGCGCCTGACACTCTCGATGATCTCGTGGTACGCCGCGCGCACCGCCTGCGCATTGCCAAGATTGAGCAACACGCCGCCCGCATCGCTCTTGTGGCTGATGTCGCGTGAATTGACCTTCATAGCCACCGGAAAGCCAAGTTGTTGCGCGATCAGCAGCGCTTCATTCGGCGATCTGGCCACCATAGTCTGGGCTACCGGAATATGGAAGGCCGACAGCAGTGCCTTGGATTCCATTTCGCTCAACACTTTTCGTTTATCCTGCAGCGCGCCTTCGATTACCATGCGCGCGCCTTCAACATCAGGTGGCAGTTGATGCGACAGCGGCTCCGGCATCTGCATCAGTAACTTCTGGTTCTGATAATAATCCGAAAGATAGGAAAACACTTCAACTGCGGGTTCAGGCGTACGAAAATTCGGTTTTTTGGCATGTGCAAACAGTTTACGCGATTCGGCCACTTGCGCTTCGCCCATCCAGCAGGTCAAAAGCGGTTTACTGTATTGATTGGCTAACTCGATCACGGCCTGGGCAGCCTCCAGGGGTTTCGTCATTGCCTGCGGCGTCAGTATCGTCAGCACGCCATCCACGTTGGGATCTTCCAGGCAGGCGGCCACAGCATGCCGGTAGCGATCGGCCTGGGCGTCACCTATGATGTCTACCGGGTTACCGTGAGACCAGTTGGACGGCAGTGCCTGATTTAACCGTTCCATCGTCACATCCGACAGGCTTGCCATCACAAGCCCCAGATCGGAGGCGCGATCTGTTGCCATCACCCCGGGTCCGCCGCCGTTGGTCACAATCGCCAGTCGGTTGCCTGAAGGATGAAAACCGCAAGACAACGCCTTCGCGGCCGAGAATAATTGAGTGACCGTTTGCACACGCACTACCCCTGCGCGGCGCACGGCGGCATCGAAGGCATTGTCAGAACCTACCAGGGATGCGGTATGCGACATGGCCGCTTTCGATCCCGCTTCATGGCGACCGACCTTGATCAGGATCACCGGTTTGACACGCGCGGCCGCGCGCAACGAACTCATGAAACGGCGCGACTCGCGTATCCCCTCGATATAAAGCAGGATGTTCTGCGTCTCATTGTCTGAAACCAGATAATCGAGGATCTCACCGAAATCAACATCGGCGGATGAACCCATCGACACCACGCTGGAAAAACCGACATCATTCATTTGTGCCCAGTCCAGAATCGCGGTGCACAACGCGCCTGATTGGGAGACGAGCGCCAACTTTCCCGCATTGGCCCCGCCTTTATTGAAGGTGGCATTAAGCCCTATCACAGGGCGCATCACGCCCAAGCAATTGGGTCCGACCAGGCGTATGCGGTAATGTTTCGCATTGTCCAGCAGACGCCGTTCAAGTTCCTGGCCTTCAGCGCCTGCTTCAGCAAAACCTGCGGTGATTATTACCGCCGCCTTGACTCCGTGTTTCCCGCATTCTTCGATGATATCTGGAACGGTCTGTGGCGGCGTGGCAATCACCACCAGTTCAATTTCATCCTCAATTTCAGCAATCGATGCGTAGGCAGGATGCCCTTGCACTTCAGATACTCTGGAGTTAACTGGATAGAGTGCGCCCTTGAATTTGCTCTCCAGCATGTTGTGAAAAACGATCTGCCCAACGGAATCGATGCGATCGCTCGCGCCAAAAACAGCTATGGATCTGGGTGAAAACAGCGGCGTAAGATAATGTTCTGACATGGTATTGTTTCCATTATTCTGAATGGAGTTTGGTTGTCTGACTTACAACAAGTATATAGCAGCTTGCGAAGATATATCCGTCGAGGCGCGTTCAGCCCTTCTCCATGAAACGCTCGAGATGCGTCAAAAGGGTGCGCGTCTTCACGGGCAGGTAGCGGCGCATCGGCATCACCGCCCAGGCCGGAACTACAGGCAAAGACCATTCCGGCAGCACGCGCATGAGCCGGCCCAGCTTGATATCCTCAATTGCAAATCTGCATGGCAGCGCCCCGATGCCTGCGCCATCGAGCAACAGCTGCCTTATCATGTCGGGAGAATTCAGCGTAAGCCTGCCGGGCGGCACAGCCTCCCATTCTGTTTTTCCGTCCATCAGTTTCCATGGGAATGCGCTTCCCTGGTCCGAGAGCAGGCGCACCGACTGATGTTGCGCAAGGTCATCGGGATGGTGAGGTGCGGGATGCAGCGCAAGATAGATGGGGCTTGCATATAGCGCGAAATGCTGCTCGTCTATTTTTTTTGCGATCAGTGTGTTGTCGTCAGACAGCTCACCCATGCGTATGGCCAGATCGTATCGTTCAACGATCAGGTCGACGCGGCGGGATGACAGGTCAATATCGAGCTGAATTTCAGGATAGGTGGCGATAAAAGTGGCAATCGCCCGCGAAAAATGCTGCTTGGCATAATCACCCGGCATCGATACGCGCAAGCGGCCTCGCGGCCTGGACTCCTGGCTCAGCACAAAGTCCTGTGCGGATGCCACCTCTTCGGAAATCCGGCGGCAATGATCGAGAAACTCCAGCCCGAAATCGGTCAGCGTTAAACGTCTGGTGGTTCGTGTCAGTAGTTTCTGGCCTAGCCCTGCCTCCAGGTTGGTCAGGCGTCGGGAAACGGTGGCCTTGGGGATGGACAAATGCTCGGCCGCACGCACCATGCTCTGAAATTCTGCAATGGCGGCAAACAGGATGTAATCGTCGGCGGATATTTGTTCCATATATGGCACAGTCTATCCCGAATGATCGGCTTTATCTATCATTTTGCTTGCGCTACGATGCTTCCACTTCAACTTGCATTGAAAAAAACCATCATGAACACGCAGAAATTCCGCCACATCGAAAAGCTGGTCGAGGGCGCCCAGACATCCGATGGCGCAGGTGTCAAGCTTACCCGCGTGCTGACCGGGAAGCTGCAGCGCCGTCTTGATCCGTTTCTGATGCTGGATGCATTCGGCAGCGATGTGCCAGACGATTACATCGCCGGTTTTCCAGATCATCCGCATCGCGGATTTGAGACGGTGACTTATATGCTATCCGGACGCATGCGCCACAAGGACAGCGCAGGCAACGAAGGTTTTCTTGAAAACGGCGGTGTGCAGTGGATGACTGCCGGGCGCGGCGTGATTCATTCCGAGATGCCCGAGCAGATCGAGGGTGTGATGGAGGGCTTCCAGCTCTGGGTGAATCTGCCTGAAAAGCACAAGATGGATGAACCATGGTACCGCGATTTTGCAAGCGATGAGATACCTGAATATGTCACGGCTGATGGCGTCAGGGTGCGGGTC
Organism: Pseudomonadota bacterium; assembly: GCA_021787435.1. GTDB lineage: Bacteria > Pseudomonadota > Gammaproteobacteria > Burkholderiales > Gallionellaceae > Gallionella. The sequence goes on from JAJYLY010000005.1 coordinate 53,099, forward strand.
ATCGCAGGCGAGAGTCACGGCATTACAGGGGCTGTCACCCGCAAAGACACCGAGCCCTTATACCTGGATGTGCATCTGCCGGCAGGTGCCGCCTTTCAAACCCCGGTGCCGCTCACGCACAATGCGTTCATCTATGTTTACCGTGGTGAAGTGACGGTTGATGGAGCTAAGGCAGGAAAGCTGCGCATGGGAATATTGAGCAACGATGCCGAAGACGTGATGCTGAATGCGACAACGGACGCACGCCTGATACTGATCGCCGGCCGTCCATTGAATGAACCCATCGTGCAATACGGGCCATTCGTGATGAACACGCAGGATGAAATTCATCAGGCGCTGGATGACTACAGAAACGGGCGCTTTGTTGGCGGCGCACAGGTGAAAAAATGACGACAAAACGATACAGTAAAATCTCAATCGGACTGCACTGGGTAATCGCGTTGCTGATTTTTTCAGCTTTTCCCATAGGCCTTTACATGCACGATTTGAAACTGTCGCCCACCAAACTGCATCTTTACAGCTATCACAAATGGATAGGCATTACCGTGCTGATGCTGGCTGTACTGCGCGTGTTGTGGCGTGCGACTCACAAACCGCCCGCATTGCACCTCGCGCGCTGGCAGGAAGTCGCAAGCGGCATCGTGCATGGCTTTTTGTATTTGCTGATCCTTGCCGTGCCGATGACAGGCTGGCTGATGAGTTCCGCCAAGGGTGTTAAGACTGTGTGGCTGGGGATTTTTCCGCTGCCTGATCTGGTTGCAAAGGACAAAGCGCTGGGTCACATATTAAGCAACGTGCATACAGCATTGAATTACACCTTGCTTGTGCTGGTTGTGCTGCATATTGCGGCTGCACTCAAGCATCATTTCGTCGACCGGGACGACGTGCTCTTGCGCATGCTGCCAGGCAAATAACCGAAAGAACTGACATGAAAACTTTTAATGAAATTATTATTCTTTTTGCCTTGCTGCTGATGGCTTGCGATGCATCAGCCGTGGAATACAATCAGGTGCAGTCGAACCAGAGCACCGTGAGTTTCGGCTACAGGCAGATGGGCGTGCCAATGGAAGGGAAATTCGGCAAATTTGCAGCCCAGGTTGCGTTTGACCCGGACAAACTTGCCAACGCCCAGGCCAGGATCGATGTGACGCTTTCCAGCGTGGATTCAGGTTCTTCGGATGCCGATGAGTCGGTGCAGGGAAAACTCTGGTTCGATACCAGAAACTATCCGCTTGCCAGCTTTGTTGCAACAGGCGTAAAGCCGCTTGGCGGAAATCGCTATCAGGCAACTGGCAAGCTGACCATCAAGGGTAAGACGCTTGATGTTTCAGCGCCCGTTACGCTGGCGGTCATCGGCAATCGCGCAGAGTTTAATGGCAGTTTCAATATCAAGCGTTTATCCTATGGCGTCGGGATAGGCGAATGGACTGATCTCGACACCGTCGCCGATGATATACAGATCAGGTTTCACCTCGTTGTTCTTGCATCACCCGCATCACCTTTATCCAACCCACCGAAAAGGAAATAACCATGAAAAAACTCATTGCATTGTGCATCGCCGCTTCACTTTCTTCCATCGCTTATGCCGAACCGGAAACCTATGTTATAGACACCAACCATACCAAGCCGCGTTTCGAATATAACCATCTGGGATTCTCCAACCAGGAGAGCCGTTTTGATACGGTTTCAGGCAGCATCACGATCGATCGGGTAGCCAGGACGGGTTCAGTCGATCTCACCATCGATGCCAATTCGGTTGACAGCGGCTACCCGGTATTCAACGGGCACCTCAAGGGCGAGGATTTTTTCAATACGGAAAAATATCCAACCATCACCTACAAATCCGACAAATTCAAGTTTGACGGCGACAAACTCGTCAGCGTGGACGGCGATCTGACCATCAAGGGCATCACGAAACCCGTGACGTTGACAGTCACTTCATTCCTGTGCAAACCGCACCCCATGGTCAAGAAGGAAGCCTGCGGCGCGAATGCAGTCGCCCACATCAAACGCTCCGACTTCAACATGGCCAAATATGTGCCTGCCGTGAGCGACGAAGTGACCCTGTCGATTCCTGTCGAAGCCATCAAGCAATAAGCTACTTTCCGGAACCTGCAAAAGATGTTGCCTTGCATGGCAACATCTTTTGCCATCGTTGATTAATGACAAGCATCGCAATCGATGTATTTTGCGGAAAAATATATTTTGGAGCATCAGATGACTACGACACTATTCTCACCTATTACATTAGGGAAGCTGCAACTGAAAAACCGCGTCGTGATGGCGCCGCTGACGCGCTGCCGTGCGACAGGCAATGTGCCAAATACGCTTATGAAAGAATATTATAGTTTGCGCGCAGGTGCCGGCCTGATCATCGCGGAAGGCACCTCCCCCTCCCCGAATGGTCTGGGCTATGCGCGTCAGCCCGGCCTGTTCAGCAAGGAGCAGGTATCCGGTTGGCTTGACGTGACAAACGGTGTGCATCAGGCAGGCGGCAAGATGTTCGTGCAGCTGATGCATACGGGCAGAGTCAGTCATCCTGCCAACATGCAGCCTGGCACTAGGATACTCGCCCCTTCCGCACTTGCAGCACCCGGCGAGATGTGGACCGACAGCAACGGCATGCAGCCCTATCCAGTGCCTGACGAAATGTCTGAGTCCGACATCGAGGAGGCGATTGCGGAATATGCGTCAGGCGCAAAGCACGCGATCGAGGCCGGGTTTGACGGCATCGAGCTGCACGGTGCGAACGGTTACCTGATAGACCAGTTTCTCAATACGGCCACAAACAAGCGCACCGACCGATGGGGCGGCAGCATTGAAAACCGTATCCGTTTTGCCGTGGAAGTGGCAAAGGCGTCAGCATCCGCCATCGGCGCCGAGCACATCGGCATGCGCATCTCGCCTTACGGCGTGTTCAACGGCACGGCAGCAGATGCCGACATGGATGCGATGTATGAACTTTTGATGAACAGGCTAAACGATGTCGGTCTTGTATATATCCATGTTGTGGATCACAGTGCCATGGGCGCGCCTGAAGTCAGCCCCGCATTGAAGGCAAAGATGCGCGCAACGTTCAAAGGCCGCTACATTCTATCTGGCGGCTATGACCTGGCACGCGCAAATATCGACCTTGACGCGTCACGCGGCGATCTGGTTGCCTTCGGCCGCCCTTTCATCTCGAACCCTGATCTCGTTGAAAAGTTGAAGCAAGGAACTTCCTTGAAAGAACCTGACTTCAACACCTTCTATACACCGGGTGAAAAAGGCTATACGGATTATTGAAACAGCAAGTAGTTGGTAGCGATCGATCCCCGGCATGCCGGGGATTTTTCATCGCTCACGTCTCAGCTTTGCCAGTTTTTCTTTCAATTCAGGCAGTATCGCGGCGACGGCTTTCTCGCCTTCCAGTATCGCCAGATTCCTGTCATCCAAACTGTCCTGTGAAATGCCCCGGGTGACCGGGCTGATAACTACATCGGCTTTGGGCAATTCACAACGGTTGATCGTCTGGCTCATGATGTCGAAGCTTTGCATCAACACATCCAGTGTGCTGTCCGTCCTGTTGTTCTGAGGCGAATTGGAGATGTTCACGGCAATCACGAAATCGGCCCCAAGCGCACGCGCTTCCATTACTGGCACGGGGCTGACCAGCCCGCCGTCTACGTAGCTGCGGCCGTTGATGACCACGGGCTGAAACACGCCGGGCACCGCGCAGGAAGCGCTGACAGCAAGCCCAGTGTTTCCAGTGCGGAAAATGACTTCCTCTCCGCTGGCAAGATCTGTCGCAACAGCTGCAAAGGTGCGGTTGAGCTTCTCCAGCGGCCTTTGTTTGACGGCGCTGTTGATGAAATTTACCAGAGGCGTTCCGGTGAACAAGCCGCGATTCGGCCAAGTCCAGTCAACCACCTTGTCTTCCTTCATCGGGATGGACATTTTCTGCAGCTGAAAGCCCGTATAGCCTGCCGCATACAATGCGCCTATCGCAGAACCCGCGCTGGTGCCAACGATGATGTCGGGCGTGATGCCCTGCGCCTCCAGCGCCTTGATCACGCCGATATGCGCAAAGCCGCGCGCACCGCCGCCGCCCAGCGCCAGCGCAATCTTGGGCGGAGGTCTTGCAATGGGAGGTGCTGCAGGAATCGCAACAGGCGCGACAACAGGGGCAACGGGCGCTGTCGTACAGGCCATCAGAAGCAGCGGAAACATACACCATGCGCGCCCAAGAAAAAGACGCGCAGCGGTTTTAATTCTCAGCATCTGACTTGGTCACCTTGCGACGCATGAACAGCGCCGGAATCTTGCTTGCCGGCTTGCCATTCTCTGCATGTTGTGGTTTTGGCTCTGCTGCCTTGCCGCTGACAGAAGGTTCATAAGGCTTGTTGAACCATGCATCGTGAACGGGTCTTGCCACGGAATGACCGCGCGGCGTGCGCATGTGATGTTCCGCGCGAGGAGTCTGCTTGGTCGCAGGAGCCTCGATACGCTGCAACTGGGTCTTGATCAGCTTCTCGATTTCAAGCAGATATTTCTCCTCCTCGGGTGCTACCAGCGAAATGGCGATGCCCGAAGCCCCCGCTCTGCCAGTCCTGCCTATGCGGTGCACGTAATCCTCGGGGGCGCTGGGGATTTCGTAATTGATCACAAGAGGAAGCTGCTCTATGTCCAGACCGCGTGCTGCCACGTCCGTTGCAATCAGCACGGTTATTTTGCCACTTTTGAAAGCTTCCAGCGCCTGAATGCGCTCGAGCTGGCTCTTGTCACCATGTATAGCATCGGCCGCGAATCCTTCGCGCTGCAGCTGGTGCGCGATGCGGCTTGCAGTCAGCTTTGTTTTGGTAAACACCAGCGCCTGTCTGGTATCGCTGTCTCGCAGCAGGCTTGCCAGCAGCGCATGTTTTTCACCCGAGCCCACCAGATACACTTTTTGCGTGACATTCTCGGAAGTCGCATTGCTGCGCGCCACTTCTATCAGTTTTGGATTTACCAGAAATTCAGCCGACAATTTTTTGATTTCATTTGAAAAAGTCGCCGAGAACATCAGATTCTGGCGCTGTTTTGGCAAAAGCGCGAGGATGCGTTTCAAGTCCGGCATGAAACCCATGTCCAGCATGCGGTCCGCTTCATCGAGCACCAGCATCTGCACCTGGTTAAGCTGCACGGTTTTCTGTTCGATGTGATCGAGCAGCCTTCCTGGTGTCGCCACCAGTATTTCCACCCCGTTTCTTAAAGAGGGGATCTGCGTCTTGATGTCCACACCGCCAAACACCACGAGCGAGCGCAAATGGCTGTGCTTTGCATAGGCTTTGACGCTGGCCTCGACCTGGATCGCAAGTTCCCGGGTTGGAACCAGGATCAGCGCGCGCACCACATGACGCGCAGGAGAAGGACTGGAACTGGCGAAAGGCAGCAGTTTTTGCAGCAGCGGTAAGGAAAAGGCGGCTGTCTTGCCTGTCCCTGTCTGCGCGCCCGCCATCAGGTCATGGCCTTCAAGAACCAAAGGGATGGCCTGCAACTGTATCGGGGTAGGAGTGGTATAACCGGATTCGGTGAGCGCCTTCAGGATTTCAGGCGCCAGTTTCAAATCTGCAAAATTATTCATTGTCTCTTTACGGTGATCAGTGTCATTTCCTTGAGCATTATAGCTTAATGAATGGATCACCATACATCTCAGGGCGCTATTCTGCGCCCGCCAGATACCAGCCCTGAGTGCGCTTGACGATATACACAACGCTTAGCATCACCGGCACCTCGATCAGTACGCCCACCACGGTGGCTAGCGCTGCACCCGATTCGAAGCCAAAAAGGCTGATTGCCGCAGCGACTGCCAGTTCGAAAAAGTTCGATGCGCCTATCAATGCCGAAGGACCTGCCACGCAATGCGCCTCGCCAAATCGCCTGTTCAGCCAATACGCCAGTGAGGATGTGAAATACACCTGAATGGTGATGGGTACCGCGAGCATCAGGATGATGAGCGGCTGTTTGACGATTGCATTGCCCTGAAAGGAAAAAAGCAGCACCAGCGTCAAAAGCAGCGCCGAGATGGAAACAGGTCCCAGGGCTGCAAGCGTGCGCTGTAAGGCTACATCGCCGCGCGTCAAAAGCAGTCTGCGCCACACTTGCGAAAACAGCACAGGCAGCACGATATAGAAGACCACCGATACCAGCAGCGTATCCCACGGAACGATGATGGACGACATGCCGAGCAATAATGCAACCAGCGGCGCGAAGGCGAACACCATGATGGCATCGTTCAATGCAACCTGACTCAGGGTGAACATCGGTTCACCATTCACCAGACGGCTCCAGACGAACACCATCGCGGTGCAGGGAGCGGCCGCAAGCAGCACAAGTCCGGCAATGTAACTGTCTATCTCTGCAGCGGGCAAATAACGAAGAAATACATGCCGGATGAAAAACCAGCCCAGGAACGCCATCGAAAACGGCTTGACCGCCCAGTTGATGAACAGGGTCACACCGATGCCGCGCCAGTGTTTGCTCACCTCGTGCAGCGCGCCAAAATCGATGCGCAGCAACATCGGGATGATCATTACCCAGATCAAAAGACCTACCGGCAGATTGACTTTTGCGATTTCCAGCCCGCCCAGCCAGTGGAATGGCGCGGGCGCAATCTTTCCCAGCACCACACCGGCAACGATGCACAGGAAAACCCACAGGGTCAGATATCGCTCGAAAATACTCATGCTTTCAATCCTCTATGCGCCCGATTTCGGAAAGCTTGTCGCGCAGCACGAGCCTGTCCAGCTTTTCGATAGGCAGGCTCAGAAACAGATGGATGCGCCGTGCTAGTTGCTCCCCGGCTTTCTTGAATGCAGCCCGCCTTGCCTCTTCACCCTCGACATGCGCAGGATCCGGGATGCCCCAGTGCGCCGTTGCCGGCTTGCCCAGCCAAAGCGGGCAGGTTTCTCCGGCTGCGTTGTCGCACACGGTGAAGATGAAATCGAATTCCGGCGCACCGGGCACAGCGAACTCATCCCAGCTCTTGCTGTAAAGCCCTTCTGTTCTATATCCATTTTTATGCAGCCATTCAAGCGCGCCGGGATTCACCTTGCCTGCAGGCTTGCTGCCAGCACTGCAGGCATGGAACCTGCCTTTCCCCAAACTGTTGAACAGCACCTCGCCCAGTATGCTTCGCGCGGAATTGCCGGTGCACAGCACCAGCACGTTGTATTGTCTTTCACTCATTATGAATTCCTTAAATCAAGTCACCAGGCGTCCTGCACGCCTCTATATTGCCGCCACAACAATTTTCTGTCAGATAACCCAGCATGCCGTTCATCACCGCAAAATTTGCTGAATAGAAGATGAACCTGCCTTCCTGCCGGCTTGCTATCAGTTCGGCATGGCTCAATGTCCTGAAATGGAAGGACAGGGTCGCGGGTGCGGCAGAGAGCCTTTCCGCAATCTGCCCTGCCGACATCCCCGCCTGCCCTGCTTCAACCAGCAGCCGGTAAATCGCAAGCCTGGTGGGCTGTGCCAATGCAGCCAGCGCCTTGACTGCCTGTTCGGAATTCATCATCTGTCTATTTAATAATTGTTGAAATAACAAAACGATTAGAACAGAAAAATCCCCGCTGTTCAAGTCTGCGAGTTGCGGGCGAAAATAAACTGGCGCAAATCTTTTTAATCCGTATAATGCGCTTCGTTGCCGCAGACCTTGCGGCATGAGTTCATCGTTTCCGACCTATCTCTCGTGCACTTACGCACCTGTCTAAAAAATTCTATGTGATCCGAATTGGGTCACTCAGGGTTTTCCGGTTAGCAACGATGTTTTTTGCGCCGGTTGATCCTCTGTCCGTACAACGGTCAGCTGCCTGCGTTTACTTTGGGAAGATTGTTTCTTCATTCCGGACTTGCGAACGGTCGCCTATGACCGCGCATGCCTTTATGGAGGATCGACTCTCTTTGATTTAAAGGAAGCAACAATGTCATTTGCAACACTGAATTTGAACCCATCCATCCTGAAAGCCATTGCCGATACAGGCTACACGGAACCCACGCCTATCCAGTCACAGGCCATACCCGAAATCATCGACGGGCACGATCTGATGGCCTCCGCGCAAACCGGAAGCGGCAAGACCGCCGCCTTCATCCTTCCTGCACTAAATCGCCTGGCCACGCCCTCAGCGATGCCAGGCAAAGGCCCGCGCGTGCTCGTGCTGACACCGACACGCGAACTTGCCCAGCAGGTCTGCGATGCGGCAACGAAATACGGCAAGAACATGCGCTTCAAGATCATCAGCATACTGGGTGGCATGCCCTACCCGGTACAGAACCGTTTGCTGTCCAGCCACGTCGATATTCTGGTAGCAACACCCGGCCGTCTGATCGATCATCTGGAGCGCGGCCGCATCGACTTCTCCCGTCTTGAAATGCTGATTCTGGATGAAGCGGATCGCATGCTGGACATGGGTTTCGTGGACGATGTCGAACGCATCGCCGCCGCCACACCCAACACGCGCCAGACGCTGCTGTTCTCGGCAACGCTTGAAGGCGTGGTCGGCAATCTGGCTTCACGTCTTTTGAAGACACCGAAACGCATCAACGTCTCAGCTGCAAAAGACAAGCACGAAAATATCGAACAGCGCATGATGTTCGCCGATGACGTAGCGCACAAGAACAAGATGCTGAGCCACCTTCTGACCGACACCGAAGTCAACCAGGCGCTGGTGTTTACCGCCACCAAGCGCGATGCGGACGGCCTGGCCGATCAGCTCTCGGCGCAAGGCCATTCTGTTGCCGCCTTGCACGGCGACATGAGCCAGCGCGAGCGCAACCGCACGCTGCTCAACATGCGCAACGGCAACGTGCGCATATTGGTTGCAACCGATGTGGCGGCGCGCGGACTGGACGTTCGAGGCATCTCGCACGTGATCAATTTCGATCTGCCCAAGTTCGCTGAAGACTACGTGCACCGCATCGGCCGCACCGGACGCGGCGGATCAAGCGGCATCGCCATCTCGTTCGCGTCCAACCGCGACGCACAATTATTGAAGCGCATAGAGCGATACATAGAGCAAAGCATCAAGATGCACACCATAGAGGGACTTGAACCCAAGTACAAACTGCGCACAGGTCCTTCATCGGATCGTCCGCGCAGCGGCGCACCTCGCGGCGGATACGCCGGCAACCGCGGACCTTCAACGGGCTCGGGACAGGCTTACGGGAAGCGCCAGGACAACTTTGGCAATCGCAGTTCTTCGACAGGCCCAGGACAGGCTCGCGGTGCAGGCTACACGGATAGCCGTCCTGCCCGCAGCGAAGGTTTCGGTGGCCAGGCGCGCACCGGATTTGCCGGTCAGCCACCGCGCGATCGCAGTTTCGGCTCGCGCAACGGCAACACAGCAGCACCACGCGGCGATCGCCAGGGTTTCGGCGCGCCGCGCAGCGAACGCACAGACCGCGGAAATTTCAACGGCAACCGCGGAAACAAGGCATAACAGTAACTGTTCCGCAATAAAAAAGCACGCTAAGGCGTGCTTTTTTATTCCCGCATCCTAACGCTAGGGTTTGGCCAGCATGGCTTTGAGCTTGGCCAGTTTGTTCATGCCTTCATCCTTGCTCACTACAGCCTCTGCATGAACACCGGCATGGACCAATTCGCTTTGCGGCATTTCTTCAAGGAACCGGCTGGGCTCGCATAGCACCCAGTCACGGCCTTTGCGGCGGCGTTTGCAATAACTGATCTGCAGGCTGCGTTCTGCCCGGGTAATGCCGACATACATGAGCCTGCGCTCTTCCTCTATGCCTTTTTCATCGCTGTCGCGAAACGGCAGGATATCTTCTTCAGCACCTACGATGAACACATGGGGAAACTCGAGCCCCTTGGCCGCATGCAGCGTGGACAAGGATACTGCATCTGGAACCTCGTCTCGCCCGTCTAACATGTTGATCAGCGCGATGGTCTGCACCATCTCAAGCAGCGATTTTCCGTCGGCTTCGGCTTTGCGTTTCAGCCAGCCCGTGAAGTCGTCCACGTTTTTCCATTTGACTTCCGCCTGCCTTGCCTCGAATGAGTCGTAAAGCCAGGCTTCATAGTTGATGGCGCGCAGCAATTCGTCCAGAAGCTCACCACATGGCTCCTTGTCGGCACGCGCTTCGAGCCGACTGATGAAACGGCAAAACACCATCAGATCCTCATGCAGCCTAGGCGGCAACAACTCATTCATCTCGGCCTCGAAAGCCGCCTCGAACAGGCTGATGTGGCGGGAACCTGCGAAGCTGCCCAGCTTTTCGAGTGTGGTATTGCCGATGCCGCGCTTGGGCGTGGTGATTGCGCGTATGAAGGCCGGATCATCGTCGGGGTTTGCGATGAGCCGCAAATAGGCGGTGATGTCCTTGATCTCGGATTTATCGAAAAATGATGTGCCTCCGCTTACCGTATAAGGCACGCGCTGGGCTCTCAACTGTTCCTCGAATGCGCGCGACAGATAATTGCTGCGATAAAGGATGGCGTAATCCGAAAAACGAGTTTGATGCTCAAGCTTGTGCGTGACGAGCTTCATCACCACACTCTCCGCCTCATGTTCATCGTCACGCGCCGCATAAATCCTGATCGCATCTCCGATGCCATGGTCGCTCCACAGCTTCTTCTCGAACACCTTGGTATTGTGATTGATGAGCTGATTGGCCACTTTCAGGATGCGCTGCGAGGAACGGTAATTCTGTTCCAGTTTGATCACCCGCAGCTGGCTGTAGTCATTTCTGAGATTGTGCAGATTCGCGATGCTCGCCCCGCGCCATGCATAGATGGCTTGGTCATCGTCGCCCACCGCAGTGAATGCGGCGCGCGTTCCTGCCAGGAGCCGGGTCAACTGATACTGGCAATCGTTGGTATCCTGATATTCGTCTATCAGCAAATAGCGCAGCCGCTGCTGCCAGCGCGAGAGGGCTTCCGGATATTCCTTGAAGAGCAGCACCGGCAAATGGATCAGATCGTCGAAATCCATCGCCTGATAGGCGCGCAAGGTCTCCTGATAGCGCGCATAGATGCGTGCATGAACCTCTGTCTCGGCACTGTCCGCCACTACCTGCCTGGGCGATATGAAAGCCGACTTCCAGTTGGATACCTGGGTCTGCATAGTCCGGATTTCCTGCTTGTCGCCCGAATTGGCAAGCTCGCTGAAAATCTTGAAGGTATCGCTGGAATCGAAAATGGAGAACTGCGGCTTGTATCCCAGGAGAGCGGCTTCCGCGCGCAGTATGTTCATGCCCAGCGAATGGAACGTGCTGACCACGAGACCCTTTGCATCCTTGCCCTGCAAAAGCGTGCCCACGCGTTCCTTCATTTCGTTGGCAGCCTTGTTGGTGAAAGTGATCGCCGCGATGTTCTTCGCTTCATAACCGCATTCCTCAACGAGATACGCGATCTTGTGCGTGATCACGCGTGTCTTGCCGCTGCCGGCGCCTGCCAGCACCAGCAGCGGGCCGCCGAGATACATGGCCGCTTCCCTCTGTTCCGCATTGAGCTTGCTTAACATTGCAACGGCTATCGGTATCCTGACGGATTCATCGATTGCCAACGCCATGCATCTTCGCACATCCTGTCTATGCCAAACTTCGCAGCCCAGCCCAGCATTTGCTTGGCCAGCGCGGGATCGGCAAAACAGCAGGCAATATCCCCCGCCCTGCGTGACACGATGCGGTATGGTATCTCGCGTCCGCTCGCGAACTTGAAGGCATTGACCATGTCCAGCACGCTGTAGCCCTGTCCCGTGCCGAGGTTCACGGTAAACAGGCCCAGGTTTTTGGCAAGGTGATCCAAGGCCAGGACATGACCTCGGGCCAGATCGACCACGTGGATGTAGTCGCGCACCCCTGTCCCGTCAGGCGTCGGATAGTCATTGCCGAAAACCTGCAGATATTCCCGGCGTCCCACGGCAACCTGCGCGATGAATGGCATCAGATTGTTGGGTATGCCATTCGGATCTTCCCCGATCAGGCCGCTGTCATGCGCACCCACCGGATTGAAATAGCGCAGGATGCCTATGCGCCACGCCGGATCTGATGCATGCAGATCGCGCAGTATCTGTTCTATCATCAGCTTGCTCGTGCCATACGGATTGGTCGTGCCGCCAGTCGGAAAATCTTCGTGTATCGGCACTGCATGCGGATCGCCATACACGGTCGCGGAAGAACTGAACACGATGTTGCGAACACCCTGCTCATGCATCACCTCGCAAAGCGCAACCGTTCCCGACACATTGTTGTCGTAATAGCGCAAAGGCTGATCCACCGACTCCCCCACCGCCTTGAGTCCTGCAAAATGAATCACGCTGTCCAGATCGTGCGCGCGAAAAACTTCGCGCAGCGCCTCCCGGTCACGGATGTCCGCCTCTATTACAGGCACCGGCCTGCCGGTGATTTTCTCAACGCGCTTGAGCGACTCCATTTTGCTGTTGCAGAAGTTATCAAGAACCAGCACCTCATGGCCCGATTGCAGCAATTCCACGCAGGTGTGACTGCCGATATATCCGGCACCGCCTACTACCAGTATTTTCATGCCTTGCCCTTTGCAAATACGTTCAACAAACACCGCCAATCATCCAACCATACCCAGATATCATGCAGGCGTCAACGAAAGCACCACACACTTTCAGAACATCAGAAATCGTGCGCGCGGTTACTACGCGCAGTAAAATATGGGTATCACTTTTCTTCTACTGCCGCAGCAAACTGCTGTACCGCATCGACCACCTTCCGCGCCCCGGCGCGAATCTGCTGGATTGCAGCACCTGCACCGTTGGCGAGATGGACACCATCCTCGGCCCCGGCCTGACTGCGCGCCATGCTTTCAATCACAGCCTGACTTTCGGCCTGGATGGACTCGATCATCCTGCTGATTTCAGTCGTGGAACCGCTGGTGCGTTCGGCAAGCTTGCGCACTTCATCGGCCACTACCGCAAACCCTCGCCCGCTCTCACCCGCACGCGCGGCCTCGATCGCCGCATTCAGCGCCAACAGGTTGGTCTGGTCGGCAATTTCCTTAATCGTCTTGACGATAGAAGATATCTGCCGGGTTTGCTCACCAAGGTTCTGCACTTGGTTCGATGAGGCTTGTACCTGTTCGGATAGCGAGTGCATTTTGTCGGTAGCCTGCAGGATGATCTGCTCACCATTCGACGAAACCTTTTCTGTTTCCAGGGAAATTTCATAGGCCATGCGCGCGCTTTGCGATTCAACCTGTTGGCGCAGTACCGTCCTTGTTATATCTGCCGCAAATTTGATTACCCTGTATGGTTTGCCGTTTTCATCGTTTACCGGGTTGTAACTGGCCTCAAGCCACACAGTATGTCCGTCCTTCGCGACACGCTCAAGTTGGCCGGTAAAGTAATCTCCGCGGTTAAGCCTGCTCCAGAACTCATTGTAAGCAGCGCTCGATGCGTATTCTTCACGGCAGAATTTCCGATGATGCATGCCCTTGATCTCTTCGGCGCTGTATCCCATAACCTCCAGGAAATTGGCATTAGCCTCGATCACTTTTCCCTGCATATCGAACTCGATGACAGCCATGGAACGGTTCAGTGCCGTAACCAGATTGCGGAAATATTCCGCCTCTTTCACCTGCTGCGTAATGTCGCTGGCAATCTTGATGACCTTCTCGACATGCCCATCTTTGGAGGCTACCGGGAAATAGGTCGCTTCCAGCCATAGGGGCGCACCGCTTTTGTTCACGCGTTTGAACTTGCCACTGAACGACTCGGCCTGTCTCAGCCTGCTCCAGAATTGCCGATACTCCGGCGAGCGCGCATATGCCTCATCGCATAAAGCACTATGGTGCATGCCGCGGATTTCGTTTTCCGTATATCCTGTCACGCGGCATAAGATGGCATTCGCATCAAGAATCACCCCGTCCATCGAAAATTCAATGACCGCCATGCTGCGCTTAAGGGCAGCAAACATATTCTTGAGCGGTAACAGTTCATGTTGCAGCCTGTCGATCTGGTCTAGATATTTCTTGGAAACGCCGAACATCATAGTAACTCCATAAGAGATTGACAGATGTTAAGTCCGGATCGCTCCGGCATCAGTCTTGTTTTCAATGTAATTTTGTAGTGAGGCTTGCCGAATCCCGAATTCCCGGCAATTGAATGGATGAAAGTCATAAAAGCACCTGACGATGTTGGCGCCAACCGGAAATTGACCCAGCGCGCTGACTGAAAATTGACCCAGGATCGGTTGCTGTTTTTTTGGGGCAGAAACTGTGGATAAGTATACCAAGGTCTGACTTTTGTAAGTTCACTATTTCAATTTTTACAAACCAGCCGAGAGAAGGTTCGCAAAGAACAAAAACCGATGCGATCCCACTTTGCATCAATCGCGTATCAGAATGCTACATCAGGCACTGTTTCTTCGTTGCTCCTGCGTTTCTGTTCTCTGGATTTAAGGCGTGATTTTGCGGCCAGGCGGCTTCTCTGTGGCATTGCACCAAATGAAAATGGGCACTAGTAATCTAGTGCCCACATTCATATATGACTGGCGTCCCCAACGAGATTCGAACTCGTGTTACCGCCGTGAAAGGGCGATGTCCTAGGCCTCTAGACGATGGGGACGAGGTTTCTTTGGTGGAGATAAGCAGGATCGAACTGCTGACCTCTTGCATGCCATGCAAGCGCTCTCCCAGCTGAGCTATACCCCCTTACCTCGAAAGAGCGCGCATTATAGGGATGAGCCCTCTGCTTGTAAAGTCAAATTGAAAAAAAATTACAGATACCTGTTCATACGCGCGAGCACGGTCTCCCGATTGAATAATGCCAGCACCGCATCAACCGAAGGTGTTTGTGTCTGCCCTACTAGCATCACGCGCAAAGGCATCGCAAGCTTTGGCATTTTAAGTTGGTGGGTAGCAAGCAGTTCCTTGATGAGCGCTGCCAGATGGGGTGCATCCCATTCGACATCCGCAAGGCGGAGGGAGAGTTCGCGCAGCACCGGCATCACTTCGGGCACGAGATGTTCATCGATAAGCGCCTGTTCGGGATGCACATCGATATAAAATACCTCGGCTTCATCTGCCAACTCGACTAAGGTTGCCACGCGCCCTTTGTACAGCGCAATCACGTCTTCCAGCCTAGGTGCAACCTTCAGCTGCACGCCGCGCGACAACAGATGCTCTCCTGTCAGTTCGGCCAAGCGCGCATTGTCGGCAAGTTTTATGTAGTGCTGGTTCAACCAACGCAGTTTTTCAGGATTGAATTGCGCTGCCGATTTGCTGATGTGTTCGAGATCGAACCATTCGACGAATTGCTCTATCTGAAAAATCTCCTCGTCGCCATGCGACCAGCCCAGACGCGACAGATAGTTGACCAACGCCTCGGGCAGAAAACCGTCCTCGGCATACTGCATCACGCTCACAGCACCATGGCGCTTGGAAAGCCGCTCGCCGTCGCTGCCCAGTATCATCGGAACATGCGCATACTGCGGTAAGCTCGCGCCCAGTGCCTTCAAAATGTTGATCTGGCGAGGCGTGTTGTTGACGTGATCGTCGCCTCTGATCACATGCGTGATATTCATGTCCAGATCGTCCACCACCACGCAGAAATTATAGGTGGGTGTGCCATCGGGACGCGCGATGATGAGGTCGTCCAGCTCGCTGTTTTCAAAAACGATGCGCCCCTTCACCATGTCATCCCATGCCGTAACACCCTCCAATGGGTTCTTGAAACGCACCACAGGCTTGATGCCTTCAGGAATATCGGGCAGCACCTTGCCAGGCTCGGGACGCCAGCGACCATCGTAACGCGGCTTGTCTCCGCGCACCCGCATTGACTCGCGCATTGCCTCCAGTTCTTCCGGCGTAGTATAGCAATGGTAGGCATGACCTGCAGCGAGCATCTGTGCCAGGACTTCCTTGTAGCGATCCATGCGCTGCATCTGGTAATAAGGCCCCTCGTCGTAATCGAGATTGAGCCAGGACATTCCGTCCAGTATTGCCTTGACAGAAGCTTCGGATGAACGTTCAAGATCGGTGTCTTCGATGCGCAAAATGAACGTGCCGTGAAGCCTTCTGGCATACGCCCATGAGAACAGCGCGGTGCGCGCGCCGCCGATATGCAGATAGCCGGTCGGGCTTGGAGCAAAACGAGTGCGTATAGTCATAATCGATAAGCAAAATAGTGCATTTTACGGGCTTTGCCTGGCGTATGCATCAATAAATTCGCAGTCAGGCGGTTTTAGGATTGGCGAGCAACAAACGCTTGATCAATGCTTTTCATCAACCGCTCCATCTCGCGATCCATTTGTTCAAGCAAGGACTCCACGTCATCGAGCACGCCATTCCTGAAATTTTTCTCTAGTATTCCGGCCTGGTTTTGCAGTTCCTGCACACCAAGATTGCCAGCAATGCCTTTTAATGTGTGCGCCTGTCTTTCAGCAGTTTTCAAGTCTCTGGAGGATAACGATGTGCGCATTTCCTGAACAATATTTTTTTGACCCGTTCTAAACATGTCCAGCAACGAATAGTACAAATCCACATTCCCACCTATACGACGCACGCTTTCCGCCACCTTGACGCCGGGCAAATCGGGAAGTGCTGCCTGCATAGCTTTTACGCGGGGAGTTGAGATGCTTTGCACGCTGCGCACAGGGTGCACCCATTTTGCAAGCGTGGCGATCAACTGGTCTGGGTCTATCGGCTTGCCTATATGATCGTTCATTCCGGCAGCCAGAAACTGATTCTGTTCGCTGATGAACACGTTTGCAGTCAACGCGATGATAGGCAGCTTGGCAAATCTTGGATCCTTACGAATTTCGCGGGTGGCGCTGATGCCATCCATCACGGGCATCTGCATATCCATCAAAACGCCGTCGAATCGCTCATCTTTAAGCCACGCGATCGCTTCTTCGCCGTTCTCTGCGACCTTCACCGTGATACCAAAACTCTCCAACAACTCCTTGGCAATTTGCTGATTGATTTCGTTGTCTTCAACCAGCAGCATATGCGCACCGCGCACCTGAGACACAAGCTCCATATTAAAACGCGCGCCCAGCGTCCTGAATTTCCCTGTCATGGATCTGTCTTTGCCGGAGATTTTCGCGATGATATCGAACAGCTCGTCTCTGCCATAAGGTCTTGCAAGCAGGCCATCCACCAATTTTTCATCTATCTGCGCTGAAATTTCTCCTGAAATCAGCAGTACTCTCGGCTTGATCCCCAGCACGATCATGGCCTGTAATTCCCGGGCCACGTCCAGCTCATTGATATCAACCGTTTTCGCATCAAAGATGGCCAGCGCAATAGGCCGCGCCTCCTTATTCGCCCGATGCACGATGTTCAATGCATCGTGCACATTGTCAGCCACGCTGACGTCAAGCATGAAAGACTCAAGATGGCTGATCAGCGTTTTCAGGTCGCTTTCGTTATGCCCAACTACAAGAACACGCATGCCGCGCATGCCGGCCTGCTCTATTCGTGCTGCGCCGGCCGGTTTTTCCGCCTTCTGGAATCTGGCGGTAAAGATGAACTTCGAGCCCAAACTTGGTGCGCTTTCCACCCAGATCTTCCCCTCCATTTTCTCGACAAGACGCTTGCTGATCGTAAGTCCAAGCCCCGTCCCGCCAAATTTACGGGTAATGCTAGTGTCGGCCTGGGTGAATGGTCGAAACAGTCTGTCTATTTCCTGCTGCGTCAATCCTATCCCGGTGTCTTTCACGGTAAAGCGCAAAACCACATGATTGCGCTCTTCCTTTTCCAGCGTTGCACGCACCACCACCTCACCTTGCTGTGTGAACTTGACGGCATTGCCGGCCAAGTTGATCAGTATCTGACCCAACCTCAGCGGATCGCCTATCAATATCTCAGGAACATCGTCAGCCGTATCCAGAAGAAAACCGAGAGATTTTTCTTGGCATTTTGCCCCCAGTATCGTTGAAAGATTATCCATGACTTCACCCAGTTCAAATGGAATCCTGTCCAGTTCCATTTTTCCGGCCTCAATCTTGGAAACATCCAGAATGTCATTGAGGATGCCCAAAAGAGATTTGGCAGAACTGTGTATCTTCTGCAGATAGTCATGCTGTTTGCCGGACAACTCGGTCTGCAGACAAAGATGGCTCAAACCAATCACCGCATTCATCGGCGTACGAAGTTCATGGCTCATGTTGGCCAGAAATTCGTCCTTTATATGGCTTGCAGCTTCAGCATGACTCCTGGCTTCTTCTGCCGACTTCAATTTTGAAATTTCCTTCTCGAGTTCAGCATTGACCCGTTCCAGCATCCTGTTGCGGTTCTCGACCACCTCTTCCAGCACGACAATGCCGCGGTTGACCAGCAGCGTCAGCACGCCGATGATGAAAAGCATTACCGCGCCTATGAATGCCCCCGACCCCTGCGCTCTTTCAGATCTGCTGATCGCGGTTCTTATCGTTCCCTGAAACTCCTTCTCGGCAATTTCCCGGTAGGTTGCAGCATCATGCGAATACGCATCTCGCAAGATCCGCATTTGCTGGATCTGCTGCGCGCTGGGCAGGTTTTTCCGTATCGTCATCCGTTGCGCAATATCATAAGCAAGCGCGTAAAAATTATTGAAACTGGATTTCAATTTCTCGATATCCTTGATATGCGCAGGATATGTCTGTTCCATTTTTTGATAACGGTCCAGAATTTCGTCGGCCTTTGCTTTTGAAGTTTCAAGATAGTCCACCTCTCCGGTAGCAGCCGCCGTATTCAAGGATTCCACGACACCTTCAAAGCTTTTCAGATTTTCACCGGCCGCATAGAGTATCGGGAATTCAACTTCGCGAATTTCCTTCAGGAGCGCATTGCCTCCCGACAGCACTAGCGACGAGTAGATCAGGTAAATAACAAAACCCAATACCGCAGTCGAGGGAACCAGCAGCAGCTTCAGTTTCAACGGGTAATTGCGGAATTTACTCATGAGGTGCCTAAGGCAGGAGGACAGCTCTGACGCTGTGGTTCAAAGCGCTGCTGTCTATGTAGCCTATCGCATCGGGGTTGTCTGCGATGACTTTGACAACTGCCTTGTCGCCTGCGACAAGTTTGGGCGGACGTCCTTCGCCGGTGAAAATGATTTTTGCCCAATATGCGGCAAGCTGTGAAGCATCCTTGTGCACCACCTTGGCGTAGAACTCGTCCCTGACCGCACTTCCCTGCGGCTGATCGATCGGATAAGCAGGATCATGATTCGGGAAGCTCGTGCTCTTGCCCAAGAAAATCTTGGAGACTTGGTCAGCCGACAGGTTCACGACAGGACTTTTGGCTGAAACGATCACCACCACGTCAGCAATGGCAGCCTGAACTGAAAATAGCAGGGAAAGCGGCATTACCCATTTTAAAACTCTGTAAAACAGCATGAATGGACTCACGTTGGCTGGGCAGTTAGAACACAAAATCGACAACCGCGGAAATCACGTGGAAAGTTTTTCCGGACAAAATGACATTATCCGGCACATTGACTAGGTAGCCGTTCGAATTATCGCCCAGTTTGATGTGGTCATACTGCAGCTTGAAATCAAAATTTTTCATGAAGTCCCAGCGCACGCCCACACTGTTGGATTTCTGCGCCATGTTCAAGTATGGCAGAGAATTTTCATAGGCTGCCGCCGCGCTGCTTTGACTGTGCGTCAGATAAGGCGTGAATTGATGCATGCGATATCCCGCGCTGGCATACATGGCATTGGTCTTGTAGAGCGTGCGATCCTGCAACCATTCCGACTTGAAAAACCAGCTGCCCGGATCATAACTGATCCCGGCAGAAAGATCGCTGGCCTCTACCCATCCTGTATTCAGCCTTGCAAGATCGGATTGGGTTGAAGAGATGCGCTGCTGGTAACCCATGTGAAATGTCGCCTGCCCGTATTCAAGGTTGTCGAATATCCCCCGCATGTTTTTCGAGTTGATAATCCCGAGCGAAGTTTCAGTGGTGTTCTGGCCTGCAATCAGCTTCACTGAATTCTCGGCTTCACCCAATGAAAAATGGTATGCCGCGTTTATTCCGTCCACGCTTGTGATCGGCATCTGCTGGTACAGCTCGACTGGTGTGTGTACCCATACAAAACTATAGCCAACATCGTGATTGTCAGAATCGATAAAGGTCGGCAAGGCGAAACGTCCGGCCTTGATGTAAAAGTTCGGGGTGAGCGCATATTTTGCGTTCGCCCACTCGACTTCCGGCCGGTAGTTGCCGTTTGAGTTGTATTCGGAAATAACCTGAAATATTGCCGTGAGGTCTGGCGTGAACGTCGCATTCACATGCGCTGCAATCAGGCTGTTGTCGCTGGGCGCCCAGTAGCCGCTGCGTCCTGAACCGTAAGGCATCGGAGCATCGAGAGCGTAATCTGCGGAACTCAAGCTGGCATGCGTGGCACCCAACGTGCCATAACTGCCGAATTCAAACATCTTCTGGTCGGTTAGCGCAGCAACTTCTGCGTCCCCCGGCGCATTCTGATCCGCCTTTGCGGCAGAAATGCCCGCACTCACCGAAAGAAGCAGTGCAAGGCAATATTTTTTTGGCATACAACTATCCTCAGGATATATTCTCAACCGCATCCCCCATGCGTTTAACGCGCAAGCTGCATCTTCGGTGGACACGGAAAAACCAAGCAAGAGTACCGTTGCATTTTGTATAATGCAGCCGGTTTCTGTATTTGCTGGCTGCAGGACAAAATTCCCAGTCTTTGGCAGCAGTCTGATCATAGCGCATAATTAAAGGAGAACAAAATGGACGAAGTGACTGCGGCATCAGCACGTCCGACCGTGGTGGTGGTCGATGATGCGGATGTAAACCTGATGATCATGAAGTCGATTCTTGAAAAAGATTACTCGCTGAAACTGTTCAATCAGGCCAGTGATGCGCTCGACTATGCGCTGGCAAACCCGCCCGATCTTATCCTGCTCGACATCATGATGCCCGAAATCGACGGGTTCGAAGCCTGCCGCCGCCTGAAGGCAGACCCGAAACTTGCCGACGTGCCGGTGATCTTCATCACCGCGAAGAATGAAGACGAATACGAGGAACAGGGATTCTCGATAGGCGCTTCCGATTTCATACACAAACCAATCAACGCGCCTATACTGCTTGCGCGCGTCAGAACCCATCTCAAGATAAAGCTGGTGATGGATTACCTCAAGAACGAAAACGCCCGTTTGCAGGAAAACAAAAAACCGTCTTCACCCGAACTTCTAAAGGTGATCAAGATGTTCTGGGAAAGCCCCTTCATCAAGTTCTAACCGCATTCATCAGGGATAAAGCTCGGGCAGCGCGAAGCCGCTTTTGCTTGCCTTCTTCTGCACGGGTTTTTCCGACATGAAAAGTGCGAGGTCTTCGCCAAGCCATGCCTTGCCCGTATAGCAGGCCCTGTCCAGTTGCCGCAATGCATCGGCAACTTTTGCATCTTTCATGCGGCGCGATAATTCATTCAAACCCAGAGGCGGGTCTTCCCGCCAGGTCGCACCTGCCCAGGTAAGCAGATGTTTGCGAGCGGCATGGGGGTCGTTTGCTCGGCAGGCTTGATCAAAGGCCTTGAATGCGCTGCCTGCAGGGATAGCCTCCGGCTCCTTATCCGCCTGTTTGACAGGAACGGCATTGCGACGCGAATACCACCAGACCATCAGGGTGACAAGCCAGAGCAGCACGAGCGCCAGGCTGAACCATTGCCATGACGAGGCTGTCTTCTCGGGAAGTGCCGGCGTCTTGAGCTTGACCTGGTGCTGCGGCTCATGGGGAGGTGGCGTTGCGCCGCCTGGCGCCGGCAGGATATCCAGCGCCTCTTCAGGCAGCATTGCTTCGCGCTTGATGTTGCTCGCCGTGTCCCACCAGATCAGCTTGACCGCCGGCAGCACATAGTGTCCCGCATGCTCCGCGATCAGCGCGATATTCTGATCGCGACTACCCATCACGGTATTGCCCTCGGGGCTGTCGGCGATACCGGCCTGATCAGGATACGCCTTGATTCCATCCGGCAGGCTGATCAGCGCATCAGGATCGGGCAACTGCTCACCGGTCAGCCCCAGTGCAGCGATATGCAGATGACGGGAAAGCGGCTCCCCCGCATGTATCCCTGTCTTATTTTGGCCCCAGGTTTCCTCCAGCGTCACTTTTTGTGCGGGCAGCCAGGGCGAGATACTTGAGGGGCGCGGCAACACCTCCATTTCGATTGTCCTGGCGTCAAAATGCAAGGGGCGCGTCTGGTTCATCATCGCACCGAGCGATTTGAACATGCTGCCGAAAGGATCGCTGCCATCGGCAATCTCGGCATCAAGCACCGGCCCTGCAAGGCTGATTTTGCCGCTTTTTTGCGCGAACAACAGGTATTTGCGTTCGATGACCTGATAGTTCCGGCCATTCTTTGTTTCATTCGACGCCTTGTCGTGGCCTAGCTGTTTCACGATCACATCGGCGCTGGCCGGAAAGTCAAGCGTGGCCTGATACAGTGGCTGATCCGCATAAAGCCTGACAGTCAGCACAACGGCGGCTTGAACATAGGGCTGCTTTGGTTCCAGATTTGTGGTGAGAAAAACATGTTCGGCACCTCCCGATTGTTTATCTCCCGGCCCCGAAGATGCGCCCACGTCAAGCTCGATCGGCGCTGACTGCCCGCTCCCCCACTGCAATGCCGGTATCCGTATTTTGCCGCTGCGTCTGGGCGAAAGCAGCACGGTCATCTGAGCCTTTGAAGAGATATGGCCATTGATGATCTCTACATTGGTGCCGCTGCCGCTGCCCAAGATGTCGAAATCCTTTTTGAGCGGATTGAGATCAGGCTGAGTGTCGGCGCTGCCATCCCGCTGCAACCTTAACTGTATGGTTTCGCCGTAAGGGATGGAAGTACTGCTTACAGTTGCCGTCACTGCCGCAAATGAAGGCAGGATGACGCTCAACGCAAACAGCATCGCAAAAATCTGCTTCATTGTTCGCCCCTCTGCTGCCTTATCATGTGCTCGATCAGAAATTTGCGACGCAGCAATCCGCCAGGGTCGTCCGGTATGCTGTGCAGCCATTGCGCTTCCTCGATCTGCTGTTCGCTTTTCGGAGAAGATGTTTCAGTGTCTGCTTCACCCGGCATGGCCGCATTCTGCGTTGTCTTACCTTTGTCATTGTCAGCGTAAGGCTGCTGCGCTGCCGCGCTTCCACCTTTGTCAGACTGCTGATCATGCTGCGTGGACTGCCTGCCAGCAGAGGCATCCTGCCCAGCCTGTTTTTGACCGGAATCGTTCTGATCTTTTCCCGGCTGGTCTGATTTCTGCCTGGAGTTATTCCTGTCCTGCCCCTGTTGCGCATTGCTTTGTGCAGATGAATTCTGCCGGTCTTTATTCTGGTCATCCTGCGACTTGTTGTCTGCAGGCTGCTTTTTCAGCGCATTGGCCACAAGGTCGCGGTTGTGCCTTGCATCCTTATCATTAGGCTTCTGCTGCAAAGCGGCATCATAAGCGCGCAGCGCCCCTTCGAGATCGCCCATATGCGCCAGCGCATTGCCGCGATTGTAGTCAGCATCGTTGTCATGCAGCTTGCCTAGCGTCAGCGCAGCGCCTTTGTAATCGCCGGCTTTCAGTTGGGCATAACCCTTGCGGCGAGGATCCACATACACATTTGCAGCACCTCTTGCATCCCCCCGCTGCAGCAGCACATCGCCCTCCTGATCGGCATTGCGCCAGAGCCTGCCCCAGAATTCATCCGCATGCACAGGCATTGTCACCAGAAACACAGTCAGTGAAAAAAGAACGCGCTTCATAGCCAGCCCCTGCGCGCCAGCATGCCTGCAAGCAGGAGCAGCAGGGGCAGCAGCCATACGCCCTCATCGCGCCAGTGCGAGACTTCAATGCCCAAAGCCGCATCGCCTGAAGCAAGCGGTGCCGACTGCAGATAATCGACGAGACTGCCAAGCTGCGAGATATCGGCATACTTCCCGCCGCCGGTGTTGGCAAGCTGCTTCAACTGGTCCACGGCATTGCCCATGCCAATGACGCTCACCGTGATGCCGCGCGATTTCAAACCGGCTGCAACCGAAAGCGCTGCGGCGGGATCGTCGATGCCATCGGTCAGCACCGCAATGCGCTGACTCTTTGCAGCGCCTGCCTGCAGCAGCTTTCCGGCCTGTTCCAGCGCGGGAGCAAGGTTATCGCCTGCACTTGGCATGATGTCGGGTGAAAGCGGCGGCAGCAATGCCTTGACGGTAGCGACATCCTTAGTCAACGGCACCACGGTATAGGGTTCGTCGCTGAACACCACCAGTCCCACGCGCGCATCGCGGGCCGCATCCAGCAGGTCGTCCAGCGCATAACGTGCACGCGCAATGCGGCTGGGTTTGATGTCTGCCGTTTTCATCGAGGGCGACAGATCGAGCACGAATACCCAGTCAACCTGAGCGCGATAAGCTGCGGCCTGATCTTTCTCCCAGCTTGGGCCTGCCAGCGCCAGCACCGCAAGCGTCCACAGCAGCGATAACACAGGCCATGGCCGCATGCCCGCTGCGTTTTTTTCATCGAGGCGGAGCACCGGCAACAGATCAGCATCGATCAGACCTGACCAGTTCCCTTCATTTTTATGCCGTCGATGAAGCCAGTACACCAATGCCCACAATGGCGGTAAAGCGGCAAGCCAGAACGGACGCAGAAAATGAAAAGCGTGCAGGCTGATCATGCCATCTCCCTCATCCATACCGCAGGTATGCTGAGCAGAAGTGCAAACGCAAGCGGCCAGACAAACCATTCGCTGTGGGGACGGTACCATTGATCAGGCCCGATGCTGGGTTCCAGCCTGTCGATGCGCGCATAGACATTCTGCAGCGCGTCCATGTCGGTTGCGCGGAAGTATTCGCCGCCCGTGATGCTTGCAATTTTTTTCAGCGTGTCTTCATCCAGATCGGCATTGCCACTCATGCCAAAAAAACCTTGCCGCGCTTGGGCGCCCACGCCTATCGTGTATATGCGCAGTCCTCTGCCAGCCGCCATTTTTGCAGCAGCAACAGGATCCATCATGCCGGCATTGTTGCCGCCGTCAGTAAGTAGGATCAACACCATATCGCCCTTTGATTTCGATCGATTGGCTTGCATTACCTTGAGTGCCAGGCCGATCGCATCCCCTATCGCCGTCTGCGGTCCTGCCAGGCCCACCATCGCCTCTTGCAGAAACTTGCTGACCGTGCTCAAGTCTGAAGACAAGGGCGATTGAAGATAGGGCTGAGTGCCGAAAAGAATCAGGCCGACCTGGTCTCCTTGGCGATGCTGTATGAAATCGCCGGCCACTTTCTGCACGACATTGAGCCGCGAGGCATTGTTCGCCATGTCAGGCGTTGCCATCGACCCGGACACATCGACTGCCAGCATCAGTTGCCGCCCGGTAGTGGGTGCTGGCAGCGGATCATCCAGCCATTGCGGGCGCATACCAGCCAGCACCAGCGAGAGCCACACCAGTGCAAACAACACGCTTCGCCTGCGCGAATTCACCCGCTGAAGCGGGGCATGTTCCAGTGCGGCCGCAAACGGCAAAAACACGGCGCTACCCTGCGCCTCCGGCAGATAGCGCCGGACGAGCCAGGGAAGCGGCAGAAACAGGATCATCAGCGGCCAGGCGACATGGATCATGAGCGCCCCCTGATGAATCCCTCGGCGCCCGACAGCCACGCTACCCGATTTTCAGCGGCTGTACCGCCATAGGCCAAACGCAGGAAGTCAGCGCCGATTTCCCCCTGCAATGCAGTGCCGCCGTGCTCGACCACAAAGGCTATCCAGCGCGCACCGCTAAGCGCAGCGACCTCATCCCGCCCGAAACGCGCGATCGCATATCGGCGCAGCAGATGTTCCATTTGTCCTGCGAAGACGATGTCGTCATCAGCCTGAAGTTTCTTGAGTTCTTTCAAGGCAATGCGGCGCAGGCGAGTCTTGTGCTGCCGATAGATGAACGCAAAGACCATTGCAAGTAGTATGACCAGCAAACCCCACCATCCCGGCGCAGGCGGCCACATGCTTGCTGATGAAGGGGCATGAGGCGGGGCAAGCTGCGAAAGCCAGGCTACGCTGCCCATCCCGGTTCCTTGAGCAGTGTCACCATGCGCTCGATCACGGCATCCTCGGTGTTGAGACGAACAAGCGGAAGATCAAGGCGCATGGACAGATCATTCAGTCTCTGTTCGCGCGCCCGCCAGGCTTCCTGCCACGGGCGGCGTGCATCCTCGCCATTCATCCACCACGAACGTCCGGGCAGTCCGACACGGTAATGGCCGTTGGGCAATCCGCTGCCTTCTAGGGAATCGGTGATCCATAACATGCGGCAATCGCTGTGCCGGGTTGCACTGTCAAGCATGGCTTCGGTCTGTTCAGAAAGGCCGGCGAAGTCGCTCAGCATAAGGATCAAGCTGCCCGGTTGCAGCAAAGGGCGCAGCATTGCAAAGGCCTGCTGCAGGCCGCTTGACGGCATCCCGGGCGAACGCGGCTGCGCCTTAACGAGCGCTTCCAGTATAGGCAGCACGCCCGCCTTGCGGCCTCTTGGCGGCAGGATAGCCGGCTCATCGCGGCCATCCGCAATCACCGCACCCACACGATCACCGCCTTCAGCCGCGACCCAGGCAAACATGGCCGCGGTGCGCAGCAGCAAAGAGGATTTAAGCTGGCGGCGGCTGCCAAAAAAAAGACCCGGATGCACATCGGCAACAAGCCATACAGGCCGCTCGCGCTCCTCCCTGTAAAGCCTGGTATGCAGGCGTCCGCGCCTTGCAGTGACGCGCCAGTCTATGCTGCGCGCATCATCGCCCGGCGCATAAAGTCGCACCTCTTCAAATTCCAGACCCCGCCCGCGCTGTGCGCTGCGATGCGCGCCCTGCAACTCTGCCAACACGGGACGATGCGCATGCAGACTCAATCCGCGCACCGCGCCGCGCAATGCGGTCAGTTCCGCAAGGTCTGGCACCATCATGGAGCCGGCACCTTGTGCAGCAGTTCATACACGCAGTCGTCTGCACTGATACCTTTGGCCTCGGCAGTATAGTCGAGCAGCAGGCGGTGACGCAGCGCATTGGGCGCAATCGCCTGCACATCCTCGGGGCTGACATAGTCCCGCCCGTCAAGCCAGGCAAGCGCACGCGCGCCGCGCTCGATCGAGATGGCCGCGCGCGGGCTGGCTCCCCAGCGCAGCCATTCTTTAAGCTTGCCGCTGTAGCTGTCCGGCCTGCGCGTCGCATCGATCAGCGCTGCGATATAATCTGCAACGGAAGATGCAAGCGTAAGGTTCAGTGCTTCGCGTCGTGCGGCGAATACGGTTTCCTGTGTCATCGGATTCGCAGGGGCTGACAATTCGCGCCCTTCCAGCGCTTCGCTTCTGGCAAGATCCATGATCAGGCGCGTGGTGGCGCGATCCGGATAATCGATCAGGGTATGCAGCATGAAGCGGTCGAGTTGCGCCTCTGGCAAGGGATAGGTGCCTTCGTGCTCGATCGGGTTCTGTGTTGCCATCACCAGAAACAGGCGCGGCAACTCATAGGTCGTCATGCCCACGCTGATCTGGCGCTCCGCCATCGCCTCTAGCAGCGCGGATTGAACCTTGGCCGGCGCCCGGTTGATCTCGTCTGCCAGAATCAGATTGTGAAACAGCGGGCCGCGCTGAAAACGGAATGCCCCGTCTTCGGGCCGGTAGATGTCGGAACCGGTAAGGTCCGCCGGCAACATGTCCGGGGTGAACTGGACACGCTGAAAATCGCATTCCAGTCCCTGCGCCAGTGCCTTGATCGCGCGCGTCTTGGCAAGACCGGGCGGCCCTTCTATCAACAGATGGCCTTCGGAGAGCAGCGCAACCAGCAGACTTTCCACCAGGGCTTCCTGGCCCAGAATCTGGGTATTGAGATAATTTTTCAGTTCCTGAAAGGCCGTGTTCGTCTGTCTGGCTGCGGTGTCGCTCATGCTGTGCTCTCCTGGTTCATCTGCCCCCTATAGATGATGCGCATCACGGAAAGTTTCGTTCAACACCACATATTCAGATGCTTCATCATTCGCTGATCAACGGCTGATCTGCTTCGATCCGCTGCTCTTCGGAAAAAAGCGGAAACAGCAAAGGCAGGAGCAGCAGGGTAAAAAGCGTTGCGGTGACGATGCCGCCTACGATGACTACCGCAAACGGACGCTGCGTTTCCGAGCCTATGCCATGCGACAGCGCTGCCGGCAAGAGACCTATGCCGGCCATCAGTGCGGTCATCAGTATCGGACGCAATCGCGATATCGCGCCATCCATCACGCTGGCTGCAACCTCTTTGCCGTAACGCATGCCCTCGATGAACTGCTCAACCATGATCACCCCGTTCTGCACCGAGATGCCTGCCACCGCGATGAAACCGACCGCCGCAGATACCGACAGATGCAGACCCGCAAGCCCCAGGCCCGCGAGTCCGCCGATCAATGTGAAGGGCACCATCAGGATCACCAGCAAGGCCTTGCGCATCGATTTGAATGCCCAGAACAGCAACACGAATATCATCAGTATGGACAGCGGCACGATCACCTTGAGCCTTTTCATCGCGCGCTGCTGATTTTCAAACTGTCCGCCCCAGCTCATGCTGTAGCCCGGCGGCAGAGTGACTTGCTGGTTCACTTTATCCATCGCCTCGGCCACGAACCCGCCCTGGTCGCGCCCCAGCAGGTTGGCCTTAACCGCCACCATGCGCCCGCCCGCCTCGCGTCCTATGCGCGCAGCGCCCTGTTTGACGCTGATATTGGCAATCGACCCCAGGGGAATCGAACCGCCGCCCGGCAGCGCGATGGGCAGCACACGGACATCATCCACCGCATCGCGGGCAGACTTGTCGATGCGCACCGTCACATCGAAACTGCGCTCCCCCTCGAAGAATGTATTGACTGCGGTGCCTGCCAATACGGTCTGTATCGTGGCATTCACGTCGTTGATATTCAGTCCGTACCGGGACATGCGCTGCCGGTCCAGCGTGATGTTGAGCTCGGTCTGCCCGCCCACCTTGATTGCCGCGACATCCGCAGCCCCCGCTATTCCCGACAGGATTTTTGCGACCTGCGTGGACTTGTCCTCCAGTATTTCGAGATCCGGGCCGAATATCTTGACTGAGATCGCCCCCTTCACGCCGGACAAGGCCTCTTCCACGTTGTCCTGTATTACTTGGGAAAAGTTGGTCGGCACGCCCGGGATTACCTGTATCTTCCGAGTCATGTCGGCTATCATCGCCTCCTTATCGGCAAACCGCCAGGTGTCATGCGGCTTCAGATCCGCCATGATCTCAAGGTTGTTAGGGCCCTTCGGGTCAGTGCCATCATCCGGACGCCCCACTTGCGTGACCACATTGTTGACTTCCGGATAGGATTTCAGAATCGCCCTCACCTTGCGCTCGATGTCTTTGGTTTTATCCAGCGCAGTCGCTGGCGGCAGCGTGATGGTAAGCCAGATATTCCCCTCGTCCAGGCTCGGCAGAAACTCACTGCCCAGCAGCGGCGAGAGCGCCAGCGTGATCACCAACAATCCTATAGAGGCGCCGACGATGCCCCTGCGTCGCGAAGCTGCCCATGTCAGCAGATTGCGATAGCGTTCCTGCAGGCGGTGCATCCATTCGCTGTGCCGTTCTGCCATATCCTTGTTCTTGACGATATAGCTTAACAGCGCAGGCAGAAGCGTGAGCGTCAAGATGATTGCGCCCAGCAGCGCAAAGCTTAAGGTAAAGGCCACCGGAGAAAAAATCTTTCCCTCGACGCGCTGAAAGGTGAAGATGGGCAGGAAGGCCAGGATGATGATAGCCTTGGAAAACAGGATAGGCGAACCCATCTCGATGCAGTTCTGCTTGATCAGATGTATGCGCCAGCCATACGATTTATGCTGCGGCAATGCATCCGCCTTGGCCAGCGCGAGCTTCACCATCAAGGCTTCCACCAGCACCACCGCACTGTCGATGATGATGCCGAAGTCCACGGCACCCAGCGAAATCAGGTTGGCCGACACCCCGCGCGCATCGATCAGAATAAAGGCAAATAGCAGCGCTAACGGGATGATCACCGCAACGGCCAGCGCCGCATACCAGTTGCGCAGGAAGACGATCAGGATTGCAACCACTAAAAGCGCGCCGACCAGCAGATTTTCACTCACCGTATGCACCGTGTGTTTCACAAGCTCGGTGCGGTCATAGTATGGAACGATCGCAACCCCCTTGGGCAATTTCATCTCAAGCTCGGCGATGCGCGCCTTGATCGCCTTGACCACCTTGGATGCATTCTGCCCCTTTGTCATATCCACGATGCCCTCGACCACATTGTCCTGGTCGTTAAAAGCCACGATGCCAGAGCGCGGGCGGTCGCCTATCGCAACCTTTGCCAAATCGCCCACCATCACGGTCTTGCCGCTCTGGGCCGTGACCACCACGCGGGATATGTCGTCCAGCGACTTGAAAAGTCCGACGCTGCGCACCACCAGTGCTTCATCGCCGCGATTGATGATGCCGCCACCGGTATTGCTGCTGTTGGCACCGAGTGCTTGGGCGACCTGATCTATGGACACGTTGAATTTTCGCAGCAAAGCTGGATTCACACTCACTTGGTATTCCTTGATGGTCCCGCCGAAACTGACCACATCCGCAACACCTGCAACCTGACGCAACGCAGGGCGCAATACCCAGTCCTGCAGAGCCCTGACCTCATTGGGCGGCATCTGCTTAGGCGCCTTTAGCACATAACGGTACACTTCGCCGACAGCATTACTTAACGGAGCCAGGCTTGCCTGCACGCCTTGCGGGAGGTTCACGTTCTGCAGCTTTTCAAGCACCTGCTGGCGGGCAAAATAATCGTCCGTGTTGTCGGAAAACGTAAGCGTGATCTCGGACAGTCCGGTGATCGACACAGAACGCAATTGCGTCATGTGCGGCACACCGCTCATCTCACGCTCGATAGGCATGGTAACGCTGCGTTCGATTTCTTCTGGGGCCTGTCCTGGCATCAACGTGTCGAGCTGCACCTGGACATCCTGCACATCGGGAAAGGCTTCGATGGGAAGATTATCCAGCGCACGCACGCCGAAGACGATCAGGACCAGCACACCCGCCAGCACAAATACTCGCTGCTGCAGGGAAAAGGTGATGAGTTTCTCAAGCATTACTCGTTACCTGCAAGCTCTGCATTGAGCAACAGGGCGCCTGAGGTGACGATGCGTTCTTTGGCTTTGAGACCTTCCCTGACATAGCTATACGGATAACCCTGCAGGCTCAACGCAACCTTGCGTCTTTGCAATACGCCTGGACTTTGTTCGACGAACACGTAGCTGTATAAACCCCGCGTAAAGATGGCCGTATTCGGAATGCGCGGCAGGCTGGAACGGACGTCTGCAATCGGTGTGATCTGCGCATACATTTCGGGCTTGAGCTTCAATGCCGGATTGTCAATCTCGCATCTGACCTGCATGCGCCTTGTGACAGGATCGAGCGCACCGGAAATGGCGGTCACCTTGCCGGAAAAAGTTTCGTCAGGATAGGCATCGACCTGTGCGAGCACGGACTGGCCGACCTTCAGTTTGTCCATTTCCTGCTCGGGCAGATCGACCTGCACCCATACATGCGCTGGATCAGTGATGACAAACTGCGGGGTGGCCGCATCCGCCACCACCTCGCTACCCGGGCTTGCCTGCCGTTCGCTGATCACGCCCGCCTG
The DNA here is from genome assembly GCA_021787435.1 of Pseudomonadota bacterium. Classification (GTDB taxonomy): domain Bacteria; phylum Pseudomonadota; class Gammaproteobacteria; order Burkholderiales; family Gallionellaceae; genus Gallionella. The sequence continues at coordinate 84,711 of JAJYLY010000005.1, forward strand.
CGGTGAGCGCAAAACATACTGTGAGCCAGCGGGCGCACGGCCTGTCAAATTAACCAAGCGCGCGCTGGCTCGAACGGCTTCGGCTTGGGCTTCGCTCACATCTGACTTCGCGCTCTCGAGGTCTTTCTGCGCGAGCCCTTTGGCCTCATAGATCAGTTTTGCACGCGCATAGGTTTGCTGCTTCAATTCAAGATCGGCATTCGCGCGGCTCACATCTGCAACCGCCTGCGCATAATCGGGTGCATCCAGTATCATGATCCCGTCTCCCGCCTTCACATGAGCACCCACGTCAGCCAGAATCCTGACGACCCTGCCGGTAATCGGCGAGAAAACGCGCGCAGTTCGGTTATCATCATAGCTTACGCGCGCATTTAGAGGCTCCGCCAGCGGTTCCGGCATGGCCTCGACTTCGCTGATCCGGATGAAATCGAGTTGCGGCGCATGGGCGTCAAAACGCAGCGTATCCGATTTTTTGTGCAACGCCGGTCTGGCCGCAACCTTTTCAGGCGCATGACTCTCTTGCCACAAGAAATATCCTGCGCCACACAGGACAAGCAGCAGTACCGCAGTTTTTTTATACCGGATGATCATGAAGCGTGTTCTCCCTTTTTTGCCCACCAGCCGCCACCCAAAGCCTGATAAAGTAGCGCAGTATCGCCAAGGCGGGAGACTTGCGCCTGGATCAGGCTGATCGTGCTCAACTGGTAGTTCTGTTCTGCAGTCAAAAGAGCCTGATAGCTGACATATCCCAGCTTGTATTGACTCTGGGTGAGATCCAGCAGCTTCCCGGCAGCCTCGCAGGAGGCGGTGGCCGCCTTCAATGTGTCCGCATCTTCCTCTATCGCATGCAACGTGTCGGCCACGTTCTGCAGAGCCGCGATCACCGTACTGCGATACTGGAAGCCTGCCTGTATCAGAACCTGTTCTGCAGCCTTGGACTGTGCGCGCAAGGTGCCGCCATCAAAGATGGTCTGCGCGACATTGCCTGCCAGACTGAAGAATCCTCCGCCGGCACGGAACATCCAGTCAGGGCTCGTTGCCATGCCGCCCATCTCTGCTGTGATCGAGAATTGCGGCAAGCGGTTGGCGATCGAAACGCCATATTGCGCACTCGCATCGTGCAGCTGCTCTTCGGAAATGCGCACATCGGGGCGCTGTTCGATAAGCTTTGAAGGAAGACTGAGCGGCAGCTCCTCTGGCAAATGCAAGTCGGATAATGCAAATGTCTCAGGCACATCCTGGTCTGGCGTGCTGCCTGCCAGCGCGCGTATCAGATCGCGCGTCTGCTCAAGCTGGCGGTTTAAGGGCGGCAGCGACTGTTCAGCCTGTGCGAGTGCTGTTTCTCCTGCTGTCATATCGATTTCGGACAGGCCTCCCGCCGCAAGCTGCTTTCGCATGATGGAAAGATTTTCGCGGTTCAACGCCACCACTTTTTTCACGGCATCAATCTGCGCGCGCAGGCTGGCTTCTTCGAAGGCTGCTGCAACGATATTGGATGCCAGTGTGATATAGACAGCCTTGAGCTGCATCGCCTGCGCTTGGGCCTGCGCCTTGGCAGACTCGACTCGCCTCCTCTGCATGCCGAAGACATCGGGAACATAGCCCACACTTACCTGGGCAACATGGAAGTTGTAATACGCTGGGCCGTTGTAAACCGGGCCTGCGGGATTGGAATAGGTTTGTATTAGCGTGCCGTTGTTCTGCAGGCCGGGTGAATTGCCGCCCATGTTGCCCGCCAGCTTGTTGCGTGAGGGAGAATAACTCACGCCTACAGTCGGGTAAAAAAATCCCTGCTGCGCAATCACATTCTGCTGGGCTGCAAGCAGCGATGCGCTGGCTGCCCCGATATCGGGATTGGCCTTGAACGCGCGTTCAATCAGCGCGTTTAATTGCGGCGATTTGAACAATGTCCACCAGTCTTGTGGAATCTCTCTGGCAGCCGAGAAGGACTGCGCATGACCCAATGGGGCCTCAGCAGATGAAGTGTTTTCAGGCAAAGGCTTGACGGTGTACGCAGCCGATGCAGGCGCGTCAGGGCGCTTGAAATCCGGCCCTGCCGCGCAAGCAGCGAGTATCGTCAGCAAGGTCAAGATCAGCGAATTTTTTAACAGATTAGTCCCGGCCATGTTCAATTACCGTTATTTTTTAAAGCGGCCTATGGAAAAATGTCAGAGAAGTTAGGTGGCGATTCTACAACCAGTTCGATCGGCATTCACAAAAAACTCAAAAAAACACCGCGCCCATGCGCCTGCTGGTTATAATTCATCATTTATTCCCTACAGCATAATCGGAGTTTTTGCCATGCAGCATAATTTGTTCAACACCCGCACCGCTTTCAACCTTACCGATGGCAAACAGGGAATAATGTATTCGCTGCCCGCGCTCGAAGCTGCAGGCTTGGGTAAAATTTCACGCCTGCCCGTATCCATCCGCATCGTACTGGAAGCCGTGTTGCGCAATTATGACAGCAAAAAAATCACCGAAGCACATGTCAGAGAACTGGCAGGCTGGCAGCCCAATGCAACCCGCACCGCAGAGATTCCTTTTGTCGTCGCGCGCATCGTGCTTCAGGACTTTACCGGCGTGCCGCTTCTGGCGGATCTTGCCGCGATGCGCAATGCGGCAGCCGCCAGAGGATGCAATCCGAAAATCATCGAACCCCTAGTGCCCGTGAATCTTGTTGTGGATCACTCGGTGCAGATAGACAGCTACAACAATCCCGACGCGCTAAAGATCAACATGGAACTGGAGTTCGAACGCAACACCGAGCGTTACCGCTTCATGAAGTGGGGCATGCAGGCCTTTGAAACGTTCAAGGTCGTGCCGCCCGGCGTCGGCATCGTGCATCAGGTCAACCTGGAGTATCTTGCGCGCGGCGTGCTGCACAGGGACGGCCCCGATGGGCGTACCTACTATCCTGACACCCTGGTCGGCACCGATAGCCACACCACGATGATCAACGGCATAGGTGTGGTAGGCTGGGGTGTGGGCGGCATCGAGGCGGAAGCCGGCATGTTGGGACAGCCTGTCTATTTTCTGACGCCCGACGTGGTCGGCGTGCATCTCAAGGGCGCGCTCAAGGAAGGCGTGACTGCCACAGACGTGGTGCTCACCGTCACCGAACTTTTGCGCAAACACAAAGTGGTCGGCAAGTTCGTGGAGTTCTTCGGAGAGGGTGCAGCTCAGCTCACGCTGCCCGACAGAGCTACCATCGCCAACATGGCGCCTGAATATGGTGCGACCATGGGTTTCTTTCCGGTGGACGATGTCACCGTCAGTTTCATGCGCCACACGGGAAGGACACCAGAAGAACTCGATGCGTTTGAATCCTATTTCAAGGCCCAGCGACTGTTTGGCATGCCGAAGGCGGGCGAGATCGACTACAGCAGCGTGGTAGAACTTGACCTATCAAACATCGTACCCTCCCTTGCCGGCCCCAAACGCCCCCAGGATCGCATCGTGCTATCTTTGATGCGCGAAACATTCGATACGCTGTTCTCCAAGCCCGTAGCCGAAAACGGCTTCAACCAGCCCGCCGAGAAACTGGCGCAGCGTTACCCGACAGGACTTGACAACATCGAAATCGGCAACGGCGATGTGCTGATCGCGGCGATCACTTCCTGCACCAACACCTCGAATCCAGGCGTGATGCTCGCAGCAGGACTGCTTGCCAAAAAGGCGCTCGAAAAAGGCCTTTGTGTCAAACCACACATCAAGACCTCGCTTGCTCCCGGCTCGCGGGTGGTCACAGCCTATCTTGCCAATGCGGGACTGCTCGAGCCTTTGGCCAAGCTTGGCTTTGGCGTGGCAGCTTACGGCTGCACTACCTGCATCGGCAATTCAGGCCCGCTGGATTCGCACATCGAAGAGACCATCGTCAAGAACGATCTCATCGCGGCAGCCGTGCTATCTGGCAACCGTAATTTTGAGGCACGCATACATGCCAATATCAAGGCCAACTTCCTGGCAAGCCCGCCGCTTGTGATCGCCTATGCCATCGCTGGCCGCATGAACGTGAACCTGGACAGCGAACCGCTCGGCAAGGATAAAAGCGGCAAGCCTGTTTTCCTTCGCGACATATGGCCGTCCAACACAGAAATCCAGGAAGTCAGCCACTATGCTGCCGACCCCGAAGTCTACCGCAAGCTTTATTCCGATCTAACCCGCGACCTGCCGCTGTGGAATGCGATCAAGGCGCCTTCAGGGGATCTTTACCAGTGGGACGACTCGACCTATATCGCCTGCCCGCCTTTCTTCGAACACGAGCATAGCGGAAAAATCAGTGGCATCAGCAATGCGCGTGCGCTGGCGATCTTCGGCGATTCGGTGACGACAGACCACATCAGCCCGGCAGGAAGCTTCAAGTCAAGCACTCCGGCCGGCAGGTATCTACTTGAAAAAGGCGTGGCGCTCAAGGACTTCAACAGCTACGGTTCGCGCAGAGGGAATCACGATGTGATGATGCGCGGCACCTTCGCCAACGTGCGCATCAAAAATCTGATGTTGCCTGTCAAAGCCGATGGTTCACGCACCGAAGGCGGCTATACGCTGTATGACAATGTAGAGACCGACATCTACAACGCCGCGATGAACTACATCAAAGCCGGCATACCGACCCTCATCTTTGCAGGTGAAGAATATGGCACGGGTTCCTCGCGCGACTGGGCAGCCAAGGGCACGCAACTTCTGGGTGTAAAGGCCGTGATCGCCAGATCTTACGAGCGCATACACAGAAGCAACCTAGTCGGCATGGGCGTGCTGCCATTGCAGTTCAAGGACGATGCGAGTGCTGCCTCATTGCAGATTAAAGGCGACGAGCGCTTTGACCTTGCCGGCATCGGCGAGAATCTGAAGCCTCAGCAGGAGGTCACGCTGGTCATCACAAAGGCCGACGGTGGCAGGCAGGAGGTGCCGCTGCTGCTGCGCATCGACACGCCGATCGAGGTGGACTACTACCGCGTAGGCGGCATACTCCCGTATGTGTTGAATGAATTGACAGGCCAAGCCACTTGCATTGATCCAATGCCGGGTGTATAAATGGCACATGCTCCAGTTCCGCTTAGACAATCTCAACAGGAGGGGCCTATCGACATGCCGTCAAGTCACTCATGATTTATCAAGGTCAGCGAGACTGACTACATCGGCATGATGCCGATATGTAACGCCGCTTTAAAGCGGCGTTACGCTTTCAAGCAGTTTCAAACCATATCCCCCCACAGATCGTGGGTATCCGAATCGGTGATCACGACATCCACCCTGTCTCCGACTTTCAGATGCTGACATTCGCTGATATAGACCTGACCGTCGATTTCCGGCGCATCGGCATAGCTTCGCGCAATCGCACCCTCCTCATCCACTTCGTCCACCAGCACCGTCATGGTCTTGCCAATTTTAAGCTTAAGTCTTTCTTCGCTGATTTCTTCCTGCAGCAGCATCAGGCGCGCCAGACGTTCTTGCTGAACTTCGGGCGGGATGGGATCAGGTAGCTCGTTGGCCAGCGCCCCTTCCACAGGAGAATAGGCAAATGCGCCCACGCGATCGAGCTGTGCCTCTTTCAAGAAAGCCAGCAGTTCCTCGAACTCAGCTTCGGTTTCGCCGGGAAAGCCTACGATGAACGTGCTGCGCAACGTAAGCTCCGGACAAATCTCGCGCCAGCGCCTTATGCGCGCCAATACGCCATCGCTGTTGCCGGGGCGTTTCATCAGCTTCAGGATGCGCTGGTTCGCGTGCTGAAACGGTATATCTAGATAGGGCAGCAGCTTGCCTTCCGCCATCAGCGGGATCACTTCATCCACATGCGGATAGGGATAGACATAATGCAGCCGCACCCATACGCCGAGACTGCCCAGCGCTTCGGCAAGTTCAGTCATGCGTGCCCTCAAAGGCCTGCCTCCCCAGAAGCCGGTACGGTATTTAACATCGACCCCGTAGGCGCTGGTGTCCTGCGAGATAACGAGCAGTTCCTTCACGCCGGATTTGACCAGATTCTCCGCCTCAATCATCACATCGCCCACAGGGCGGCTCACCAGATCGCCCCTCATGCTGGGGATGATGCAGAAAGTGCAGCGATGATTGCAGCCCTCCGAAATCTTGAGATAGGCGTAATGCCTGGGCGTAAGCCTTATTCCCTGTGGTGGAACCAAGTCCGTATACGGGTCATGAGGTTTTGGCAGATGGCGATGCACCGCCTCCATCACGTCATCGGTCGCATGCGGCCCCGTGACGGCCAGCACCCTGGGATGCGCTTGTCTCACCACATCGCCTTTGGCTCCTAGGCAGCCGGTGACGATCACGCGGCCGTTTTCAGCCAGCGCTTCGCCGATTGCGTCAAGCGATTCATGAACCGCGCTGTCAATGAAGCCGCAGGTGTTCACCACCACGAGGTCGGAATCCTGGTAGCTTGAAGAAATCAGATAGCCTTCTGCGCGCAGGCGCGTCAATATATGCTCGGAATCTACCGTTGCCTTGGGGCAACCCAGCGAGACAAAGCCAACTTTTGCAATATTCATTTCATAAACTTTCTATTCTGCAACCATAAGGTTGACCAGATATATCGAAGACACACCGGCCGCGATCAGCAGCACCTGTTCCAGTGTGTCCTTAAGTCTGGTGCGCTGATGAAGGCCGGGAATCAGATCTGCCACCGCGACATAAATCAGGCTTGCTGCAGCCAGCGCAAGTAGCGTCGGCACAAAACTCTGCACCGATTGCAGCGCGTAATAGGCCAGCACGCCGCCCACCAGCGTCGCCAGCGTGGAGAGCAGGTTGAACGCAAGCGCCTGAACCTTGCTGTAGCCCGAATGCAGCAGAATCATGAAGTCGCCGACTTCCTGTGGAATTTCATGCGCGATGATCGCAAGCGACGTCACGATGCCCAGATGCACATCGGTCAGAAATGCCGCGGCGATGATCACGCCATCGACAAAATTATGAAACGTGCCGCCGACTAGGATCATCAGGCCGCTACGTCCATAGGCGTGCTTTTTTTCCGGCTCATGCGCCTCGCAGTGATCGTGATGACAATGCCGCCACAGCAACAGTTTCTCGAGTATGAAAAACAGCAATATGCCGGCGAGTATCGTGCCGCTCAACGCCGCGCCATTCCCGGTCAGATGGATCGCCTCAGGCAGTATGTCGAGAAATACCGCACCTAAGAGCGCACCGATCGCATAGCTGACCAATGCATTCAGCCAGTGCGCGCGCGCATTGAGCGCAAACAGCGCGGCAAAGCCAACACTCAGCGCGCCGCCCAAAAGGCTGGATGCGACTATCCAAAGCAGAACGGTCATGGGATACATTCAAAAATCAGGGGCGCGGATTATAACGGATTGCTGCCTCCTTCGCTTTTAACCGAAAAAAACCCCCGGATTGAAGTCCGGGGGATTTTTCACGCAGGGGGGGGCCTGCACACCCGGCTCAAAGGGGGATTATGTTTCGAGCCGCATGTCCGAGCATATTACTATGGCACTTGATTTAAATCAACCATAAAAATCCTGACCGATCAAAGTGCTAGCTAGCGGGAGGGAACAGACCAAACACGATGCCTATCATCAGAAGGAAAAGAAATATGCCAATCAGCAGCATCTTTCTGTTGGCCTGTTGCCGCTCGATCGCTGCATTTTTTTCGGTTTCCATTCTCATGCGCTCGGCTCTTTCAGCCTGTGCCTTTGCAACAACGATGGCCTCGTTGTGGGCTGCGTGTTCGACCCTCTCCTGCTGCAATTTTGCAAGCGCCTCGGCCTCTTCCAGCGCCTCTGCCGACTCCCGGTTAAAGCGCAACAGCCCTCTTTGCCGCGCGATTTCTTCGAGTTTGCGCTTCTGCTCCATTTTCATTTTGCGTTCAAGCTCGCTGGTTTTTTCCCGGTCCGAGACCAGTCTTGCGAACCGGTTGACGCGCTCTGCATTTGCATCGGACAACACTCTTGCGTGCTGCAACTGAAGAAGCAATTGCTGCTTTTGCTTTTCCGCCTGTTGTTTTTGGGCTTTTATAGCCTCGTTTTTTATTTCAGCCAGGCGACTTACCCATAGCGCTCTTTCTTCCCTCTTAAGCCCGAAGTGGTTGCGGACTTCGGTCTCTGTTCTTTCCTCAAGACCAAGTGTCTCTTGCCTTGCGCGCAGTTCTGCTTCCCATCGTGTCGCCTTTTCCAATGACCTTATGCGCAACCTCGCTTGTTCTGCATATCCCCCATCCGGAAATTCCGTAAGATAACGCGTGAAATCCATCGGATCGTGGCTATGAGAAATGGTCTGCCATGCCGCAATGTCTTCATCACGCCACACACCGGAAGCATTTATCCAGCCCGGCAATTCGAGCGTATCTTCATGGGTATGCATGTCATCGGCTTGACGCATCCTGACTTCAGCACGATTTGATTCCGGCAATGTGCAAGCAGCGATTTTAAGCGCACCCAGGAATTCATCGGCACTCTGGAAGCGTTCTTCAGCGCGCTTGGCCATTGCCTTTCTGACCACATCATCGAGTTCCTCGCTAACATTCTGGTTGAGCTCGGAGGGCGTTATGGCCTCACGGTGTATCGCCTGATGCATGATGGAAATCACGCTACCCACGAAGGGGCGCTCCCCTGTCAGCACAAGGTACAGGATTACACCGGCTGAATAAAGGTCCGCCCTCAAATCCACACCATGTCCCATGAATTGTTCGGGCGCCATATAGGTTGGTGTACCCAGCACCACGCCAACCTGGGTCTGTTCGGCAGCATCTATCTTGGCTATGCCGAAGTCCGCGAGCTTGACCTGCCCATCCTCTGTAAGCATGATGTTGGCCGGTTTGATATCGCGGTGGACGATGCCATGCGCATGCAGATAATCCAGCGCATCTAGAAGCTGCATCACAATGCGCAGCCCGTCTCTGATGGAGATCAGCCTGCCCTGATCTAAGTAGTCGGACAGCTCCTTGCCGCGCACCAGCTCCATGACGATATACGCCATCTCATCGTTCTCTTCATACTCGTAGACACCGATGATTTTTGCGTGAGACAGGCGGCCGGCCGCTCTGGCCTCGCAGCGGAAACGGCTAAAAGTATCGTCCGAGTCATGCGGGTTGACGCTGGCTTTCAGAATCGTCTTGATGGCAACCTTGCGCTCGATCAGCGTATCAAACGCCTCGTAAACGACGCCCATCGCACCCCGCCCCAGTTCCCCGATAATTTTATACTTGCCCAGCATGTCTGGATTGTTCATATGGGTAATGTATCCGTCAGGGGACAAATCCGCAATTGGCAACGCGGGATTCCCGTTCTGGGGTAAAATCAAAAATCATGTTGCGCCCAAAACGCATGCTGACATGGGAAGTGCTCGACTATGGCAGGCTGCCGATTAAAAAATTTTGGAAATTATGATCAACATTCTTGTCGTTGACGACCACGCATTGATCCGCAAAGGGTTGAAACAACTACTCGAGGACAACCCTGATCTCAATATCGCAGGAGAAGCAGCCAGCGGCGGGCAGGCCATTTCGATGTTGCGCGCGCAGCTTTACGACCTGCTGCTTTTGGACATCAACCTGCCGGACAAGCATGGCATAGAAGTGTTGAAGCAGTTCAAGTCAGAACAACCCGATCTCAAGATCATCGTGCTCAGCATGTACCCCGAGGACCACTATGGCGTACGTGCATTGAAGGCAGGCGCGATGGGCTATATCAACAAGCAAAGTGCGGCGGATGTGCTGATACACGCGATCCGCCTTGTCATCAGCGGAAAAAAATACATCAGCGAGACGCTTGCAGAACAGCTCTTGAACAACTTGATCGGCGAATCACAGGAACTCATGCACCAGTCCCTTTCCAACCGCGAATACCAGACCCTGTGCCTGATGGCTTCGGGGAAATCGTTGAGTGACATCTCGCAGATCATGAGTCTGAGCCCCAAGACCGTAAGCGTATATCGAGGACGCATGCTGGCCAAAATGGGCTTTACCAACAATGCAGAGGCGATACACTATGCTATCACCCATCATTTGATCGACACTCAGGATTGAAGCAGATAAGTCCTTTTGATGAAGACGCACGGAACAAACATGCACAAAACTGAATATGAAAAATCCATCAGAAATCGCCCGTGAAACCTTGAAACTTTTGGCGCAACGCAAGTTGGCGCCCACCCCAGACCAGTACGCGAAAATTTTCGCCGAGATCAGTGGCGAAGCTGCGCCTGACAGCAATGGTGCCGAACAGATACTGCGCAAGCTGGTTGAACATCTGCTCGCTTCGGATCAGTCTGCTGCCACGGGTCTTGCGCTCAAGAAAACATTGGCAGATGAAAACTGGGATCAGTGTTTAAAGGAAATCGAGAAGATATTACCCAAGGGCTCGGACGCACAAGCCTGGCCCGGCCTGATCAAAAACCTACTACGCCAGATCGACCTGCCTCACAAGGGATTGACCGTCACGCGCAAAAAGGAAGGTGTGGACACTGTGCTTGCGCGCTTCTCGTCCAAACCGGAAGTGTTGTTTGAAAAGCTGCACAATCTGATCCGTTCCTGGTCGGCATCGCCCATGGCCGAAACTTTGGTCGATGCTATCCCAACCGTGGCAGAAGCGCCAACAGCTCAGTCTGCCGCACTTGCTTCATCGGCCTCACCCGCCGTGCCTGCAACAGCGGACAAAGGCAGCGAATTAATCTTCAAGCTTGCCGAGTTGCTTGCAAAAACGCTGGAGAGCACGATCAGCGCACAGCCCGAGCTTGCAGACGAGGTGCGCCAACTCAGCGCACAAGTACGGAAAATCAGAACGACCGAACAGGTCAGCGATTTGAGCCAGAAACTACGCCACTTATGGCTCAAGGTCGAACTGCGCGGCACCGACAAAACCAAGATACAGGAAGGGCTGGTGCGCCTTCTGCGGCTGCTCGTGGAAAACGTCGGCGAAATGGTCGAGGACGAGGATTGGCTGCACGGACAGATCAACGCCCTGAACGAGATCATCAGCAAACCGCTGGACAAACACGTGATCGCCGATGCCGAACGCAGCCTGCGCGAGGCGATCATCAAGCAGAGCCTGCTCAAGAAGAGCCTGACGGATGCCAAGTCCACACTAAAAAACCTAATGACGACCTTCATCGACCGCCTGAGCGTGATCACCACCAGCACCGGCGATTATCACCAAAAAATCGAAAGCTACAGCCAGAAAATCGCCAAGACCAACAACCTCAACGAGCTTGGCAATATGCTAGAAGACATCATGCAGGACACGCGCATCATACAGGCAAGCGCACTACGCTCCCACGAAGAGCTTCTCGATACGCGCCGACAGGTTGAGGAGGCAGAAGCGAAGATCGCAAAACTGGAACAGGAACTCTCCGAGATCAGCGAACTCGTGCATCAGGACCAGTTGACAGGCGCACTCAACCGACGCGGCCTGGACGACGCATTCGAGCGCGAATCCACGCGCGTCGATCGCAGCCACGCGCCGCTTTGCGTGGCACTGCTGGATATAGACGATTTCAAACGGCTGAACGACAACATGGGGCATCAGGTGGGAGACAAGGCACTGGTCCATCTTTACAAAGTGATCAAGGAAATGCTGCGCCCATCTGATGCAGTCGCAAGATACGGCGGCGAGGAATTCGTGATCGTGCTGCCGGATATCGCGGCAGAGGAAGCTTCCGGCATCGTAGAAAGACTGCAACGCGAACTCACCAGACAATTCTTCATGCATGAAAACGAGCGCATGCTGGTGACTTTCAGCGCGGGTGTAGCACAGCGCGAAGAGGCGGAGCCTCAGGAGGAAGTCATCGCGCGCGCAGACAAGGCGATGTATCAAGCCAAGCGCACCGGCAAGAACCGCGTGGTGGTCGCGGAATAAACCCGGTTAGAATCCCTGAAACGAAGTAGGATAAATATAAAAAGATATCTCTTTTTCTCCAAAATTTTCAACCCCGCTCGTCCTGACGTAGCGACGGGATGTATAGAAGGACGAATGGGTAGGATGCAAGCTGGGCCCGTTCGTGCTGATGTATAGAAGCATGAACGGAGGATGTATAGTAGCAAGAGCAATGACACAATCCGCGTTGATCCGATACAAATTTTAAAAAAATCCTAAAGTTTTTTTTGTCCGCACCGATAACTGGAATAACCGCGGTTGATATGCCTCAACAATGAAGGCAAACCAAAGTAAACGGCAGTCAGACTCAAACCGGACATCAATACAAGGAGAAAAAAATGCCTTCATATATCAATACCAACATCAACTCGCTGAACGTGCAGATGGCGTTGAACGCCTCTCAATCACAGCAATCCACCGCAATGCAACGCTTGGCCACCGGCTTGCGCATCAACAGCGCTGCGGACGATGCGGCGGGTTTTGCGATTTCAACAAGAATGACCTCGCAGATCGGCGGCGACACACAGGCCGCACGCAACGCCAATGACGGCATTTCCCTGGCACAGACAGCAGGCGGCGATCTGACACAGATCACCAACAACCTGCAGACCATGCGCGACCTGGCCGTGCAATCCGCCAACGCCACCAACAGCGCATCTGACCGCGCAGCACTTAACAACCAGCTGCAGGCGCTGTCTGCCGAAATCCAGCGCGTCTCGCAGACTTCCTCGTTCAACGGCGTGAAACTGCTGGACGGCACCTTCGCATCGCAGGTATTCCAGGTCGGCGCAAATGCAGGCGCCAACAACCAGATCCAGATCTCGTCGATCGCCAGCGCGAGCACTTCCGCACTGGGTAGCGCGGGCCTAACCACATCAGCTACTGTAACGGGACTCTCGACTTCTGCTGCACTCAATGCCGGTGATCTGACCCTGAACGGTATTCAGGTCGGCGCATCAACTGCCGGTGCAGCACCAGGCCAAACCGCTGACAGCGCATACTCCATCGCAACTGCTATCAACAACGTCTCCACAGCATCAGGTGTCACCGCAACAGCCAATGCAACAAGCGTCACTGGTGCTGTAGCAACAACTGCATTAACTAGTGGTGTTCCTGCTGGATCATTCACGATTAACGGCGTTGCAGTTGGTGCCATCGCCGCCGGCGGCACTGCACCGGGTCAGGGTGCAAACGTCGCAGCCGCAATCAACTTAGTCTCCGCTCAAACGGGTGTAACTGCAACTGCGGACAATACAGGCAAAGTAACGCTTACTGCAACAGACGGTCGCGATATCACGGTTGCACCAATCGGTACTACTTATACCACACTTGCCACCGATACCGGCCTTGCAGCGACTACGACTCACGGCACGGTAACGCTTAACAGCAACAACGCAACAGGCATCGTGTTGAGTGGTGGCCTTCCTGGTTCTGCCGGATTTACTGCAGGTACCACTGCTGTTAGCACCGTATCCAACGTCAACACCGTCGCGAACATCAACATCTCGACAGCTGCGGGTGCGACTGCTGCGCTGTCCGTGATCGACGGCGCACTGGCCCAAGTGGCCACTTCGCAGGCGGCTCTGGGTGCGATACAAAACCGCTTCGCCTCGGTTGTGACCAGTCTGCAGACGACATCGACCAACCTGACCGCAGCACAGAGCCGGATTCAGGACACCGATTACGCTGCAACCACGGCACAGCTTTCCCGCACGCAGATCCTGCAACAGGCAGGCAATGCGATGCTCGCACAGGCCAACCAGTTGCCCAACCAGGTAATGACTCTGCTGCGATAATTTTCAAAATGCAACTGTCCCGGCTGGAATTCAATTTATATAGAATACCGGCTGGGATTTTTCAATTGAAAGGAGAGGCAAAATGCTTATCCAGAATACCGGCAGCGCAATAACCCAATCCGCCGTACCGAATAACGCGCCTGCCATACAGACGGTGCCTGCCATACAGACGGTGCCTGCCATACAGACGGTGCCTGTCACACAGACCGCACCTACGACAGCTCAGCTGCAGCGTGCAATACAGAACACCAATCAGGCGATGCAGGACTCGGGCAAGAGTCTCACGTTCAGCGTGGATGAAGCAACCAAGGAAACCGTGGTCAAACTGACGGACACGCAGACCAACCAGGTGATAGGCCAGTTTCCCTCAAAGCAGATGCTGGCAATTGCACAGGCTATCGGGTTGATGCAGGAACAGTTGCAACAGGCTTCAATTTCCAAGACGCCGGTACTGTCCGTACCCGGCCTGCTGATCAAGCAGAAGGCATGACGCCCTCTCCCCTTCTCCTCTCCCACAAGCGGGCGTAGGAGGAAAACAAGGGCAGCAATCAAACTATCCGCTTGCTCTTACATCAGGGCGAACGGTTGAGGTAATATCCGTTCATGCTGATGTATAGAAGCATGAACCAAAATAAAAAGGAAACATCATGTCATCCTCGTCCAGCGTCAGCACAGCACCCACGATAGGCGCCAGCGCGCTCAACGTGCCTATGCTCGTCAGCCAATTGATGGCAACGGAACAGTATCCGATCACATCACTGCAGAATGTCACCTCCAGCTACCAAGCAAAGCTGACCGCATTCGGCCAGGTGCAAAGCGCTGTGTCCCTCTTTCAGAGCGCGCTGCAATCGTTGACCAGCGCCAGCAGTTTTCAGGCAAACACCACCACCGCATCCGATCCCACCGTTCTGTCTGCCACCGCGCTGACTAGCGCCGCGCCGGGCAGCTATTCGTTGACGGTCGGCAATCTCGCGCAATCGCAATCCTTGGTCGCGACAGGCCAGACCAGCTTGACCACCGCGATCGGCACAGGGGCTACCACTACCCTGTCTTTCGATTTCGGCACGATCACCGGCACCCCAACGGGAGGCATATATGGAACAGGAACCACCTTCGTCTCCGCAGGCGGTGGCATCAAGACTGTCACGATCAACAGCTCCAACAATTCGCTGCAGGGCATACGCGATGCGATCAATGCGGCCAACATAGGCGTTAACGCCAGCATCATCAACGACGGCAGCGGCACGCCTTACCGCCTAGTGCTGACATCAAGCAACACGGGTGCTGCGAACAGCATGAAAATATCGGTTTCGGGAGATGCAACGGTCAGCTCCCTGCTCTCCTATGACCCGACTTCGACCACGGGACAAAATCTGAACCAGACTCTCGCAGCGCTCAATGCAAACTTGGCCGTCAACGGCCTCGCGGTAAGCAAGGCGTCCAATACGATATCGGACATCATACCCGGCGTGACGGTCAATTTAAGCAAACCGAGCACAACACCCGTCACGCTGACTGTTGCACCGGATACAGCCACCGTCACCAAGAACGTGAACAGTTTCGTGACAGCCTACAACGCGCTGTCAACCACACTGGCGAAGATGACGGCCTATAATCCCTCCACGCAGACCGCCGCGATCCTGCAGGGAAATCTTGCGATACTCAACATCAAGTCCGACCTGAATCGCCTGCTGAACACGCAGGCCCAAGGCGCAGGATCGCTCAACAGTCTGGCGCAGATCGGCATCAATTCCCAGCCGGACGGCACGCTGGCCGTAAACAGCGGCCTGCTTGCCACGGCGCTGCAGAGCAATTTCAAGGATGTCGCCGGCCTGTTTGCCGCAACCGGCAGCGCATCCGACAGCCTGGTGACCTACAACACCTACACCAGCAGCACGCAGCCCGGCACCTATCCTGTGAACATCACGCAGCTTGCCACACAGGGCAGTCTGTCAGGCTCAACAGCACCGGGTTTGACCATCACCGCAGGCGTAAACGACACGATCAACATGGCCGTGAACGGCATCAGCGCCACGCTCACGATACCGCCTGCGACCTACAGCAGTGCACAGGCGCTGGCCAGCGAAATTCAATCGCTGCTCAACGGGTCCAGCGCGATTTCTGCTGCGGGCATCAGCGTCTCGGCCGGCATCAACGCTTCGGGAAACCTGTCGATCTCTACCAATAATTACGGCAGCGCCTACAGCGTTGGGCTCAACGGTGGAAACGGCGCAAGCGGCCTGTTTGGCAGTGCGCCTGTTGCCGCAACCGGAACCGACGTGCAGGGCACTATCAACGGGACAAATGCTACCGGTGTCGGGCAGATGCTCACCTCATCCAGCGGCAACTCGCTGGGCCTGTCTATACTGGTGTCTGGCGGCACAACAGGCGCCCGCGGCACGGTCAGCTATTCAAACGGCTACGCCTATACGATGAACAATTACCTGACTTCGCTGTTGTCCAGCAGCGGTGCGCTGACTTCAAGTACCAATGAGCTCAACACGAATATCAGCGATGTCGCAAAACAGATATCCGCGCTTCAGCAGGGGCTGATTGCCAAGCAGGCGATGTACACGGCCCAATATACCGCGCTGAACAACATGATGACCACCATGACCAGCACCAGCGCCTTCTTAACGCAGCAACTCTCCAAGCTATAGGACATCATCATGAGCTCAAACGCTGCAATCAATGCGTATAACAATGTCGGCATCGATTCAGGTGTTGCGTCGGCCGACCCGCACAAGCTGATTTCAATGCTCTATCAGGGAGCGCTGCTTGCGATTGCCAATGCAAAAAGCAGCATTGCACGTGGCGACATTCCCGCACGAGGCAAAGCCATTTCGCACGCCATCCTGATCATAGACAGCGGATTAAATGCAAGCCTTAATAAGGAGGTCGGCGGCGACCTGGCGCTGAACCTGTCCGCCCTCTACGAATACATGAGTCATCGGCTGCTGACCGCCAATATCAGCAGCGACACGGCCGCACTCGATGAAGTCGCGCGGCTGCTTAACGAACTGAAGGAAGCCTGGGAGTCCATACGCCAACCGGCCGCCGTCACACCACCTGTTGCAGCTCGGCCAGTACAAAATGAACAGCTGGTTTACGCGCGAGGTTGATTCTAATGGACACGCGGCAGGCCCTTGACGATTACGAATCCCTCGCCACTCTGATCGGGCAGATGCGGATTGCCGCCAATCGCGGGGAATGGGACAAACTGATCGCACTTGGACCACAGTACAGACACCTTATCACAGGCATGACAGATGTCGATGAAATGCCCGATGAGGCAGCTAGGCTGCGCATGGTAGAACTGCTGAAAAAAATTCTCTCGGATGATGAAAAAATTCGCAACGATACCGAGACCTGGATGATACAGCTGAAGGTCATCATGCAAAGCAACCAGCAGGCACAGCGTCTGAACAGAGCTTACGGCGGGATATAGCAAGTGGTAAGTGAATTGTCGTTTCCGCGAAAGCGGGAATGACGAGGCCAATGAACTATTTGGGTTTAAATCTCATGCAGCCCACCAGCCCGATCAACAGTACGCAAGCCAGATCAGTCACTCCAGCGACATCGATCACGCAGCCTGAAAACGCGACCGTTTCACAAGTCGTGACCGAGAGCATTGCTGCCGTCAAATTCGAGGTTGGCCAGCAAATACAGGCCACCATACAACAACAGGTCAGCCCCGGACTTTACAAGGTGCAGATCGCTGGTCAGAGCATGCAGATGCAACTTCCAGGACTTATCAAGACCGGAAGCACCATCACGTTGCAGGTGATGTCAACCAGCCCAAAACTGACTTTCAGCATAACTTCCTCCAGCGCACCGATCTCCACCGCCGAAGAGATCAGCTCAACTTCAAAACTGCTCTCAAACTTGACCCAGCAGCCATTGAGCAGGACGCTAGTCGAGTCCGCTTCCGGACGCGCCGTCTGGCCATCAGAAAAAACTGTACCTGAAAGCGGAAAGCTTGCTGCCGCGCTGAAAGACGCGCTGGCCAACAGCGGCCTGTTCTATGAATCACATCAGGCGCAATGGGTCGCAGGCACCCGCAGCACTGCACAGCTACTCGTTGAACCGCAAAATCTTCTGGCACCGATGACAAAAAGCACGCAATCCGCACCTCCCGGAACAGGACCCGCACCGGTTCAGTCGGAGCCAGCAAGCACAGTAACGATCAGGTCGGATGCCCATGCTGTCGCATTTTCACAATCAGCCCTCGGAATTGCGGATACGCAGACCAAGGGAGTGACAACTGACGCAACATCAAGCGCACCATTGCCGATCGCGAAGGAACTCATCCCGCTTGTGCAGCAGCAACTACACACGCTGGAGACGCATCAGCTCACCTGGTTAGGCCAGGTCTGGCCTAACCAGCAGATGCAGTGGGAAATCCAGGGTGAACCGGAGCACCGTTCAGCACTGCCCGACGAACGCCAGTGGAAGACCGAAATGGAACTTGCCCTGCCAAGATTGGGCGATGTGCGTGCGCGCCTGCTGTTCCATCAGGGTGCCGTCAGTCTCGTGCTGCATGCTGAAAATTCTGATGCGTCCGCACTTTTCGACCGCCGTCTGCCTGAGCTTGCAACAGCGATGAAAAATGCCGGCATACCGTTATCCGGTGCGGTAGTCGAAAAATCATGACGACGAACAGACAGGCCGCCATCGCGCTGGCATACGGACAGGGGGATGGCGCGCCGAAAGTCGTCGCAAAAGGTCGCGGCCTGATCGCACAGGCGATCATCGAGCGCGCAAAGCAGAGCGGTGTTTATGTCCACGAATCCGCAGACCTGGTGGGCCTTCTGATGCAGGTGGAACTGGACCAGCAGATCCCGCCGCAGCTTTATCTGGCTGTCGCCGAATTGCTGGCCTGGTTATACCGTCTTGAACACGAGGAAACCGGTTCTTTTCCCCCGATCAAAAAACCTTAATTTTGTTATCATGCGGGACAACTCATACAGTCGTCGCCCAGCATGGAAAAAGACATACCGCTCAAGATCGAAATCCTGACCAGCCACGAGGATGACCAATACCGCATTACGGCACCCCGAGAGATTGACTTTTTCCTGCAGAGCCTCGTGAAAAACACATCCCGCATCGCACTTTATGCTTCCGAATCCAACGATTTCATCCTGACCACGCTTCTGAAAGTTGATACCAAGGGCCTATGGCTGGAACAAAGCAAAAACCCTCACGAAAACACTCGTTTGCTGAAAAACCACAAGCTGATTTTCGTGAGTTCGCATGCGCAGATCAAATTGCAGTTCGTTTCAGAAAAGGCAACCACCGCGACTTATGAAGGACAGGCCACCTTTTTTCTGCCTTTTCCCAAAAGCATTTATCGCCTGCAACGGCGAGAGTACTACCGGCTGACAGCACCGGTCGAGGATCCGCTCAGCTGTGTGATCCCGCATGCCGAGAAAAGTGCATTTCACGAAGCGACCATCATGGATATCAGCGGCGGCGGCGTCGGTCTTACCTGCGCGGAACAGGATACGCTGCTGGTTCCTGGCAAGCGCTACCAGAACTGCCGAATCAGCCTGCCTGACATCGGCGAACTATACAGCACGATAGAGGTGAAGAATCTGATCGTTCTTTCCACCTCAGACGGCAGAACCTTACGCCGTGCAGGTTGCGAATTCAAGGATCTGGATGGGACAGCAACGATAATGCTGCAGCGCTATGTCACCGCGATGCAGCGCAACAAAACCAGTAATTAGTCGTTAACCAGTGACTATTGGCTACAAGCTACCAGCCAGCAGATTTTTTACACTTGCATGTTCATGATATCGTTGTAAGCTTGAACGATCTTGCTGCGCACCTGAACGGCAGTCTGCAAGCTGATGCTGGCCTTCTGCACCGCGATCATGGTATCGCTGAGACTGGTTCCCTCATCTCCCATCACGAACGCTTTCTGCATGGCTGCCGACGTTGCCTGAGATTGCGCCACGCCGTCAAGCGCGCTCTTTAGCACCGATGAAAAATTCGCTTGGCCAGATTCTGCCGCCACCGCCTGCGTGGAAAGGCCGGCTGCTGCTGCTGCCACGCGCATTTGCGCAAGCAACCCATCCATTGCCGTTATGTTGTTCATGCGTAACTCCCTGTCGATCCGTTGTCGGCTGGCTGACGAATAGTGGCCAGCGCTTTTCTGCATAAGTACTGTAATAAAACCCATGCACAGCACATCAGAAGAACAGGCAGAGGAATTTCCCCTTATTCTTCCTTTCAAAATCTCGCATGCCGGGGATAATGTCACTGTCATCGTACAGCATCCATACATCATCATGTCCGAACAACAAATGAGTGCGGCACCTACTGCACTTGGCAACTTCGAGCGCCTGAGCCTGCAGCAGAAGATGGGGCTTGGCATAGGCGTGGCCGCGCTGGTTGCACTGCTGATCGGCGCATGGATATGGGGGCAGACCCCCGACTACCGTGTGCTGTACAGCAATCTGTCAGATCAAGATGGCGGTGCGATCATAGAATCTTTGCAGCAACTTAACATTCCCTACAAGTTTGCCGAGGGCGGGGGCGCACTGATGGTCCCCTCCAACGAAGTCCATGAGGCACGCCTGAAACTGGCTAGCCAAGGCCTGCCCAAGGGCGGCACAGTAGGATTTGAGCTGATGGAAAACCAGAAATTTGGCATCACGCAATTTGCCGAACAGGTCAACTACCAGCGCGCGCTGGAAGGGGAGCTCGCCCGCTCCGTTCAGACCATAGGTGCCGTCGCCTCGGCGCGCATCCATCTGGCCATACCCAAGCCCAGCGTCTTCATCAAGGAACAGCAAAAGCCCAGCGCCTCTGTCGTGCTCACGTTGCGCGGCGGAAGACTGCTCGATTCTGGACAGGTTTCCGCGATCGTGCATCTGATCTCGAGTAGCGTGCCTGACCTGGAAGCAAAAAATGTCACCGTCGTCGATCAGGACGGGACATTGCTGAGCGCCGGCCAGGATGACAATGGCACAGGCATGGATGCCAAGCAGATTGAATATGTGAAACAGGTTGAACAAGGCTATATTAAGCGCATCGAAAATATCCTGGCCCCGCTCTTTGGCGCGGAAAATGTGCGCGCGCAAGTAACGGCGAACATTGATTTTGCGCGGGTCGAACAGACTGCCGAAGTCTACAATCCCAACCCTACCCCGAATGAAACCAGCATCCGCAGCCAGCAGAACAGCGAGACGCTGAACGGTTCTGGCCTTGTTGCAAGTGGCGTACCCGGCGCATTATCCAACCAGCCGCCTGTTCCTGCGACCGCACCCATCGTCGCCCCTCCAAATACACAAGGCAACCCCAACCAGGCCACCGCCCCCAAGCTAGACAATCTGCACAAGGAATCCACCGTCAACTATGAATTGAATCGCACTATCAGCCACACTGTTATGCCGGTCGGCATGCTCAAGCGTCTGTCGGTCGCCGTAGTGGTCAACGACCGCAAGAGCACCGATCCCAAAGGCAAGGTAAGCTCGAGACCCCTGTCTGAAAAGGAAAAAACCCAGATCGACATGCTGGTGAAAGATGCAGTAGGGTTCGATACAAGCCGTGGCGACAGCCTGAACATCGAGAACGCATCCTTCAAGGATTACGGAGGAGCAGCGAAAGAGGCACCGATATGGCAACAGATGGACATGATAGAATTGGCTAAGCAGATCGCCAAGTATCTGATCATCACGATCATCATGCTGTTCGTGGTGTTCAAGGTCATCAAACCCGCATTGCGTCCGTTGCAGGCATTCAAGTTTGATGAGCACGTGAGTCATCAACCGATGGCCGCTGCAGAACATGCTGTAGAGGAACAAATCATGCCCACCCCTGCGCCTTATGAACACAATCTCAACCTTGCCAAGCAGATTGCGCAGCAGGAACCCAAGATCGTTGCCAGCGTCATCAAAGAATGGGTGAACGGTAATGAATGAGGGCATCCAAAACAGCGCCATTTTCCTGATGTCTCTGGGAGAAAACGAGGCCGCAGAGGTGCTCAAATATCTGGAACCCAAGGAGGTGCAGAAGATTAGCTCGGCGATGGTGACATTGAACAACCTGTCGCGCGAGCAGATTGCGCAGGTATTTCACGACTTTCTGATCACTGCATCAACCAAGACCACGATAGGCATGAACTCCAACGATTACATACGCAACATGCTGACCAAAGCGCTGGGTGATGACAAGGCCGCAGGCCTGCTCGACCGCATCATGCACAACAGCGACACCAGCGGAATCGAAAGCCTGAAATGGATGGACCCGGGCGCCGTGGCTGAAATGATAGGCAATGAACATCCACAGATCATCGCGACCATACTGGTGCATCTGGAAGCCGATCAAGCTGCAAGCGTCATGAAGATGTTCGCCGAACGCATCCGCAATGACGTGCTCTTGCGCATCTCTACGCTAGATGGCGTGCAGCCAGTGGCGCTGCGCGAGCTGAACGATGTGTTGAGCAAACTGATGAGCGGCGGGCAGACAGGCAAGAAGACCCTCAAGGGAGGTGTTGCTACCGCCGCAGAAATCCTCAATTTCATGGGGGGCGCCATGGAAGCCGAGATGATGGAGAAGGTGCGCAGCTTCGACCCGGATCTCGCACAGAAAATTGAAGACAAGATGTTCGTCTTCGAGAACATCCTGGAGGTCGATGACAGAGGCATACAGCTGATCCTGCGCGAAGTACAGTCCGAGGCACTGATCATTGCGCTCAAAGGTTCCAGCGAAGAACTGCGCGAGAAGATTTTCAAGAACATGTCGTCGCGTGCCGCAGAGATGATGCGCGAAGATCTCGAATCCAAAGGGCCTGTCAAGTTAAGCGAGGTTGAGTCCAACCAGAAGGAGATACTCAAGATCGTTAAACGCCTGTCAGACGATGGTCAGATTGCGCTGGGCGGCAAGGGAGATGAGGATGCTTATGTCTGAGGAGATACTCACTACCGGACAGTCCATCCCAAAGGAGCAGCTCACCGCCTTTCAGCGCTGGGAATTGGCCTCCTTTGATGCCGAACCCAAGCGCGTTGTATCGTCGCCCGAGCAGCGCCAGTCAGCTGCAGACGAGATACGGAAAATTCAGAAGCGGGCATATGACGAGGGGCATGCAGAAGGCCACAATGCGGGTTATGCTGCTGGATTGCAACTGGCACAGCGCGAAACATCTCAACTGCAAACGCTGATGCAAAATCTGCAAATCGCACTCAATCAGGTAGATCAGCAGCTTGCGCAATCGCTGCTGGATCTGTCTTTGGAAATCGCACACAAGATGACCACCGAGGCATTGCAGATCAGACCTGATAACATCCTGAAAGTAGTCAGCGCCGCCATCAGCAGCCTGCCGCACTTCAACCAGAATGCACACCTGATTCTGAACCCTTTAGATGCCGAACTGGTGCGCAAAGGAATGGGAGAGCAGTTGACACATGCCGGATGGAAGATATTCACCGATGCCAAAATTGAACCCGGCGGCTGCCGCGTCGAAACCGCGCACAGCCACATCGATGCAAGCAATTCGGCACGCTGGCGCTCCATCGTAGAATCCATCGGACAGGACAGGTCATGGCTGACGACCTGACGCTCGAGCTGGAACCAATCACATCCGACAGGGCGACGACGATCCAGAATTCCGTCGATCCTGCTGCTAATGTCACAAGCTTGCGTTGGCAGGCATTTCTCAATGAAGGGCGTGAATATGTTGCCAACTGCAATGCCATGCCGCCCAGTGGCCATTTGACCAAAGTCACCGGCCTGATGATGGAAGCGGTCGGGCTGCAAATGCCGGTCGGCAGCACCTGCGAAATCCATCTGCCCAATGCCAGAGTCGAGGCAGAAGTCGTCGGATTCTCCGGAGAAAAGCTTTTCCTGATGCCTGAAAACGATGTCTCCGGACTGGTGCCCGGCGCACGCGTGATGCCGATAGAGCCTACACATACGCTGACCCTGTCGGGCAAGCGAAAATCACCGCGCCGCCGCATGTCCGATCACACCAAGCACATGCCGGTAGGCAACATGCTGCTGGGCCGCGTGTTGGATGGCGCAGGCAAGCCCCTGGATCAGCACGGGCCTTTGCAGGACACCGCTTCTGCACCACTGCAAAGCCGCCCTTTCAACCCGCTGGAACGTGCAACCATCGATACCCCGCTGGATGTCGGTGTGCGCGCCATCAACAGCCTGCTCTCGGTTGGACGGGGCCAGCGCATGGGACTTTTTGCCGGCAGCGGCGTGGGCAAGAGCGTGCTTTTAGGGATGATGGCGCGTTATACCGGCGCGGATGTCACGGTCGTCGGCCTGATAGGCGAACGCGGCCGCGAAGTCAAGGAGTTCATCAATGACATCTTGGGCCCCGAGGGCATGGCGCGCTCGGTGGTGGTTGCAACACCAGCCGACACTTCTCCGCTGATGCGCCTGCAGGGAACAGCCTATGCGACAACCATCGCCGAATATTTTCGCGATCAGGGCAAGAACGTACTGCTCATCATGGATTCGCTGACCAGGTATGCGATGGCGCAACGTGAAATAGCGCTGGCCGTGGGCGAACCGCCCGCCACCAAAGGCTATCCGCCTTCGGTCTTTGCCAAGCTGCCTCAACTTGTGGAGCGCGCCGGCAATGGCCTGACAGGCAGCGGTTCGATCACCGCCTTTTATACCGTGCTCACTGAAGGGGATGATCAGCAGGATCCGATTGCCGACAGCGCGCGCGCCATTCTGGATGGGCATATCGTGCTTTCACGCCGCCTTGCAGAGCAGGGGCATTACCCTGCCATCGACATCG
This sequence comes from Pseudomonadota bacterium, assembly GCA_021787435.1. Taxonomy (GTDB): domain Bacteria; phylum Pseudomonadota; class Gammaproteobacteria; order Burkholderiales; family Gallionellaceae; genus Gallionella. Next base: position 109,106 of record JAJYLY010000005.1, read on the forward strand.
AAGCCTCGATCAGCCGCGTGATGTCCAGGCTAACAACACCTGAACACGCGTCGTTGATACAGCGCTTCAAGCAGATGTATGTGCATTACCAGCGCAACCGGGACCTGATCAATGTGGGTGCTTATATCGGCGGAAGCGATCCCATGCTCGACGAGGCGATCCGGCTTTATCCCAAAATGGAGCTTTTTCTCAACCAAGGCATGCACCAGCGCGAAACCTACGGGTCCAGCGTTGCGCAGCTGGCCGCGCTGTTCGACAAGGCTAACTGAGATGAACAAGCCATTCCCCTTGCAAACCCTGTTGAATCTGGCGCAAAGCAAAAACGACGAAGCCACGCGCCGCCTTGGCCTGCTCAACAGGCAGCAACACGACGCACAAGTCCAGCTTGAAGTGCTCTACCAGTATCGACGTGAATATCAGGAACGCATGCAATCGGCAAGCCAGGATGGCATGAACCCCGCCCTATTGAAAAACTTCCAAGAATTCATTTACAAGCTGGATGTCGCCATCGCGCAACAGTCGAAGGCCGTTGAGCAATGCAAACAGTCCGCGCAAATGGGGCGCAGCGAATTCACCAACACGCAACGAAAACTGAAATCCTTTGACACCCTGCAGCAACGCCATGTTGAAACACAAATCAAGGCCCAAGCCAAGCAGGATCAGAAGACGACTGACGAACACACAGGCCGCATGAACGCATACAAAATACTCAACATGGAAAACAAATAGAGAAGGAGACCATCATGATCAAACCCGTGACCAGCCCCTCTCCCTCATCTGCACAGCAAAGCGATAATAGCGCCGCAGAGGTTTCATCGAACGGGACATTCGGCGCAGTGCTGGCGCGGCAAGTCCAAGAGAAAGCGACTGTACCATCGAAAAACACCAAAGCAAGCAATGCCACAGAAAATCAGGCCAGTCAGGCTCCAATCGTCCAAATCGATCCGGAGGCTGCTATCGCACCGGATGCCGCCTCCCTGACTATTGCAGCCCTCGGCAAGAAAGAGATCAAATTGCCTGCCGAAACGGCCAAAGAGGCCGGTTCGAAAACCCATCGCGAGCCTGCGCTGGTGACGCCTGATGCGAGCGGCATGATTCCGATGGCTTATCCTGAAATCAGAGTGTCCACTGGCACGACCAATGACAGCGCTACTGTCACTGTCGTCGATCCGATCGCCGCGAGCAAGAATACCGACAGCATCGCATTTGCCAATTTCATCCCCGGAACCAATGTTCAGGTTGCCGCAGGGGTCAGCGCCAAAGTTACTGAAGGCGCCAGTCCAAAACCAGCCGATGGCGCCATTCCGAAACCGGCTGCGGGGATCAGTGCGGAAGGATACGCGCCAAAAGCCGCTGACTTAAACAACCTTAATGTCAGCGAAGCTGATTCCAAAACAGCTTCCGTCACGACCGACTTTTCAAAATTCGTACAGGCTGCAACCAGCAACGCTACAGCGACGATCAAACCCGTTTTGGAGACGAAAACGGCTGCGGTCTTGCCCGAGCAATTGGCCTCAGTTCAAGCCATGATCAACCCTTTGCCAGCCAACTCAGAGACCCATACCATTTCAGCCCCGCTGGGCAGCAGCGCATGGACTGGCGAATTTTCCCAGAAGATCAGCTGGCTAAGTCATCAGCAAAGCCAAGTTGCCGAACTGCATTTAAATCCGCCTGATCTTGGGCCCATGCATGTCGTCATCTCCGTGACGGACAATCAGGCAACTGCGCAATTCTCCTCGCCCCACAGCGAGGTGAGGCATGCCATTGAAAATGCGTTACCTAAACTTCGTGAAAACCTGGCCGATAACGGAATCATGCTGGGCAATGCAACGGTCAGCGATCAGACGCCACGCGATAGCGGCGCACGCCACTTCACGCAGCCAAACAACAGAACAGGCCTCATCAACACGGTAGAACCCGCAGCGATCAACGTGCCGATTGTTCCCGCTCGCCGCCACACCGGCATGCTCGACACATTTGCCTGACCGCATCTGCGATACAAGATGGGTCAATCCGAGAAATTTGGGCGATAATCTGCATATTTTTAGATCAGGAAACACACTATGGCAAAACCAGATCCAGCAGCAGAGGCAGCAGAGGCCGTTGATCCGCTTCCCAAAAGCAAAAAAAAGCTCATTATGATCATCGTTGCCGTGGTCATCCTGCTCGCAGGAGGAGGTGCTGCAGCTTATTTCCTGATGAAACCATCGGCAAAACATGAGATCAAGGTAGTAGAAGACTCCAAAGCTCCACCCAAGTTTGTTGAAATTGGCACTTACACCGCCAATCTGATGCGCGAAGACACTGACCGCTATCTGCAAATCGGCATCTCGCTCAAGATTACAGATCCGGATCTCGAAGAAAAGATCAAGGCGCAATTGCCCGAAATTCAGAACACGATAAACTTGCTGCTGCAGAGCAAATATCCCTCCCAGCTTTCCACCGTGGAAGGCAAGGAGAAACTTGCCAACCAGATCAAGGAGCAAATAGAGTTCATCATGGGTTTACGCAAATCAGCGCCGCCCATACGTTCGGTTGCGCCGGATGCCGAAACGCAGCCAATTTCCCCTTCCGCACCCGCCAAAAAAGGCATTTCGGCAGTTCTGTTCACATCATTCATCATTCAATAAAAATGAGCGAATTTCTTTCACAGGATGAAGTCGACTCGCTGCTCAAGGGAGTGAATGGCGAGACCGATGAGGTCGCGGATCACCCGGAAGCCGCAGCAGGAGATGTGCGCTCCTACAATCTTGCATCCCAGGAACGCATCGTGCGCGGGCGCATGCCCACGATGGAGATCATCAACGAGCGTTTTGCGCGTCTATTCCGCATCGGCCTGTTCAATTTCATCAGGCGCACGCCGGAAATTTCTGTTGGTCCTGTGCGCGTATTGAAGTTTGGCGAATTCATACGCAACATCGCAGTACCTACCAACCTGAACATCATTCAGGCCAAGCCGCTGCGCGGCAACGGCCTGTTCATCTTTGACCCGAATCTGGTCTTTCTGGTGGTGGACAACATGTTCGGCGGCGATGGCCGTTTCCACACCCGGGTCGAAGGCCGCGAATTCACCCAGACCGAACAGCGCATCATACGCAACCTGCTGGAAGTGGTATTCGAAGCCTTTACCAAGTCATGGGAGACCGTGCATCCGCTCGAGTTCGAATTCGTGCGTTCCGAAATGAACCCGCAGTTCGCCAATATTGCCACACCGAACGAAGTCGTGATCGTCACCAGCTTCGACATCGAACTAGGCGGAAACGGCGGCTCTTTCCATGTCTGCATGCCCTATTCCATGCTGGAACCCGTAAAGGATCTGCTGTACAACAATGTTCAGGGTGAACACATGGCCGTGGATCAGCGCTGGCTGCAGCTGCTTTCCCGCCAGGTGCAATGTGCTGATATCGAGCTGGCCGCAACGCTGGGACAAGCCGACATCACGCTGGAAAAGGTATTGAAAATGCGCAATGGCGACGTGATACTGTTGGAAGTGAACGATAACATCACCGCATCCGTGGATGGCATACCGGTCCTGGAGTGCAAGTACGGCGTGTTCAACAATCAATATGCGCTCAAAATTGTAAAAATGCTGACGAACAATGAAGGAGACAACAATGTCTGAGGAAACCGCCATCACCGCTGACGACTGGGGCGCTGCCATGTCGGAGCAATCGGCTGCGACAGGTGCCGACGACTGGGCTGCCGCGATGGCCGAACAGGAAGCCCCGCCGCCAGCAAGCAAACCGCATGTATTCGAAAAATTCGGCGAAGGCGGTGCTGGTGCTGCAACCAACGATCTGGACATGATCCTGGACATTCCGGTGCAGCTGACCGTTGAACTGGGGCGCACCAAGATGCCAATCAAAAACCTGCTGCAGTTGGCGCAAGGTTCAGTGGTGGAACTTTCCGGTATGGCGGGTGAACCGCTGGACGTAATGATCAACGGCTTTCTGATTGCCCAGGGAGAGGTCGTAGTCGTCAACGATAAGCTCGGCATACGTGTGACCGATATCATCACGCCCTCCGAACGCCTGCGTCGCCTTAACCGTTAACCATGAGGCATCTTTGCATCTTCTTCACCCTGCTGCTAATTGAAAAGACAGCCATGGCTGCCTCGCGCCCCATCGAGGTACCCTCGGTAGTCAGCACGGGCGGCATGATAAAAATCACCTTGAGCCTATTCCTGGTGCTGGCAGCAATCGTCGCGGTTGCTTGGCTGCTTAAACGCATGAATGTCGCGCAGCAAGGCAGAGGTAATCTGCTCAAGGTCATCGGCACCGTGGCTGTAGGACAGCGCGAGCGCGTCGTGCTGATCGAAATAAATGAAACCTGGCTGCTGGTGGGTGTCGGCCCGGGACAGATACGCACCCTGCACACGCTTGTAAAGGACGACAAGGTCTCGCCCCTGCCTGAAGCCGACAATCAGTTCGGCAAGATGCTCTCCCTGCTAAAGAGCCGTTCAACCCATGGCAAGAACCATGCTTCGTAGGTTGCTGCTTGCCCTGGCATTGATTTTCATGAGTCACGGCGCATGGGCAGAGCTTGCCGTTCCTGCAATCACCAGCAAGGCCGCATCCGGAGGCGGCCAAAGCTACAGCCTGAGTCTGCAAACGCTCTTGATACTCACCTCGCTGAGTTTCCTGCCGGCCATCCTGCTGATGATGACCGCTTTTACCCGCATCATCATCGTGCTTAGCATGCTGCGCTCCGCACTCGGCACCCCCACTTCGCCGCCGAATCAAGTATTGATCGGCCTGTCGCTGTTCCTTACCTTCTTCGTCATGTCGCCAGTGTTCGACAAGATATACACTGACGCCTATCTGCCCTACAGCGAAAATCGGTTGGATTTCCAGCAAGCCATGGACAAAGGTGTCGTTCCGCTTAAAACCTTCATGCTGCGACAGACCCGGCAGACCGATCTTGCTCTGTTCGTCAAAATATCAAACAGCGCTCCGCTGCAAAGCGCGGCAGACGTGCCGCTGCGCCTTTTGGTTCCGGCCTATGTGACCAGCGAGTTGAAAACGGCCTTCCAGATAGGTTTCGTGGTGTATATACCGTTTCTGATCATAGACATGGTGGTCGCCAGCATCCTGATGTCCATGGGCATGATGATGCTGTCTCCATCCACCATCTCGCTGCCGTTCAAGATCATGCTGTTCGTGCTGGCGGACGGCTGGAATCTGCTCATCGGCTCTCTTGCACAGAGCTTTTATACCTGAACGGGACACGAGAATGACACCGGAATCCGTCATGACACTTGGCCAGCAGGCCATCGAATTGATCCTGATGCTCGCAGGACCCATGCTGTTAAGCGCACTGCTCATCGGCTTAGTGGTCAGCGTTTTTCAGGCTGCCACGCAGATCAACGAACAGACCCTATCCTTCATTCCCAAACTGTTAGGCATCTTCGCCGCGCTGGTGCTGCTCGGACCCTGGATGATTAGCATGATGGTGGATTTCATCCAGCGACTGTATGGCAACATTCCCTGGCTAGCTGGCTAAAAACAGGATGCAGCATGCAGTATTCAGACCGCAGGGGGCTTCCCACGAAACAAAGCCGCGCTATGCGCTCGTTGTTTTTGAATGGAAGCTCCTGTTTCTGAATGAAGGACTGAGGATTGTGCTATGAGCAACGAATTAAAAATAAATGGTTCAAAATTGAAAACGGAAAGGACACCTGTGAAATATTTAATTATCAGTCCTCAGAGTTCAATCCTCAATCTCCAACTCCCCGCTATGCTCTCCACACTCCTCAATCCTCAATCACCGGTCTTCTGATCATGATCAGTGTGACCAGCGCGCAACTGGACATGTGGCTAGCCACCCTGCTTTATCCCCTGGTGCGACTGCTTGCGCTAATTGCCAGCGCGCCCATATTTGGCGAGCAGCAGACACCTGTGCGGGTCAAGATAGGACTCTCGGTATTGCTGGCAATACTGCTTGGCCCGACACTGGATCCCATGCCAGCCGTGCCTGTCGGATCAATACAGGGGCTGCTGATCATCATAGAGCAAATCATCATAGGCAGCGCGATGGGTTTCACCATGCGCCTGATCTTTTCCGCAGTGGAGCTGGCCGGCGAATTGTCGGGCATGATCATGGGTATCGGATTTGCAAGCTTCTATGACACCCGGACCGCCGCCAACTCGGCTGTCATCTCTCAATGGATGGGGATCATCGCTTCGCTCACTTTTCTGACACTGAACGGACACCTGATGATCCTCTCGCTTGTCGCCGAGAGTTTTCATACATTGCCGATCGGACAGATGATGCCCGCACAAAGTTTCTACACCTTGGTCCAGTGGGGCGCGAACATCTTCATCTTTGGCTTGCAGATCTCTTTGCCTTTGCTTGCCGCACTTTTGATCACCAATCTGGCCATGGGCATACTGACCCGCGCCGCCCAGCAGCTCAACCTGTTTGCGATCGGATTCCCCATCACGCTGACGATAGGCTTTGTGATACTCAGCATTTCCCTGCCCTACCTGGCCCCTATCATGGACAGAATGACGGCGGATGTGCTTGCCACCTCGCTCAAGCTTGTGAAGCTTCCCTGATCATTTGCGCATTCCGCGAACGATCAAAGCTTGCGGTTCTCGGGCAACGTGATATTCAACTCCAGCACATCGTACTGATCGTGCTTGCCAAGCTGAACCTTGAATGAATCGCGATCGACATGGATGTACTTGGCAATCACCGCCATCAACTCCTCCTGCAATGCAGGCAGATAATCCGGTGTGGCCGTGCCTCTACCCGCACGCTCGTGAGCTAGTATGATCTGCAGGCGCTCCTTGGCGACAAGCGCAGTTTTCTTTTCGCTACCCCTAAGATAATCGATCAGGCCGGCTATCATCGACATCTCAGGCTCCTCCCAACAGGCGCTTGAAGAATCCTGCCTTCTCGGTCATAAATCGCATCGGCAATTCTTCTCCCATGAAACGTCTCACCACATCCTTGTACGCATCGGCCACATCGCTCTTTTCCAGATGTATCGCAGGATTACCCGCATTGGATGCCTGCAGCACAGACTCGGATTCTGGAATCACGCCCAAAAGCGGGATGCGCAGGATTTCCTGGATATCAGTAACAGATAGCATCTCGCCTGCATTCACGCGCTTGGGGTCGTAACGTGTGACTAGTAGATGTTCCTTGACAGGCTCCAATCCCTCAACGGCGCGCTTGGATTTTGCGGCCAGTATTCCCAGGATACGGTCGGAATCTCGCACAGACGAAACTTCGGGATTGGTCACCACCAGCGCTTCGTCGGCGAAATACATCGCAGTGAACGCGCCAGACTCTATTCCGGCCGGCGAGTCGCAGACGATGAAATCGAAACTCTCCTTTAATTCGTCCAGTATGCGCCCCACCCCTTCCAGGTTCAACGCATCCTTGTCTCTGGTCTGGGATGCCGGCAGGATATACAGGTTGTCGCAGTTTTTGTCCTTGATCAGCGCCTGCTTTAGCAATACTTCACCGTTGATCACATTGATGATGTCATAAACCACGCGTCGCTCGCAACCCATGATGAGATCCAGGTTGCGCAAGCCGACGTCGAAATCGATCACCACGGTCCTGTTGCCGCGTAGCGCAAGGCCGCTCGAAAAACTGGCACTGGTCGTGGTTTTCCCCACCCCCCCCTTGCCCGAAGTCACAACTATCACTTTAGCCACGTTTCATTTCCTGAAGAATTGATGGATAAGAATGCATTTTACCCGTAAAGCGCAAATACAAAAAATTTCTGTCACTTGAGCATAGGCTCTATCAGGAGGCGTGATCCTTCAAGCCTTATTTGTGCGGGCTTTGCCCATACATTTTCTGACATTTCATTTTCAAGCACCTTGAAACAACCCGCGATCGACAAGAGCTCTGCCTCCATGCCCTGAACGAAGATGCGCGCAGACTCATTGCCCTGCGCACCCGCAATCGCGCGGCCCCGCATCGGCGCATAAACATGTATGTCGCCATCGGCGATCAGCTCTGCCCCTGCATTGACCACTCCCATCACCACCAGATTTGCGCCTTCAGCATAAATGCGCTGCCCAGTGCGAACGGGTTTGTCGATAACCAGCGTCGGACGAAGCTCCACAACAGGCGATTCCTGTCCGAACCCCGGCAGTTCAATCTGTTTTGCGACAGGCGACTCGGCAAGAGGTGGTGTCGATTCAAACGTCTTTTTGGGCGCTACACCCGTCGACAGGAACTGCACCAACCCCGTCTTGGCTGCCGCATCCCGCTGATCCTCGGAACCGCCGACGATACCTGCAGCACACATGCGATGTTTTAACATGAACGAGGTCAATCCGGAAAAGTCGGGAATTGCATGCAACCCGGCAATGGCGGAGAGATCGAGTAAGACCGGGGTGTCGGCAAAAAAATCTGGCGTCTTTTCGAGGCGCAATGCCAGCTCCTTTTGCAGCTGAAGCATATCGGTTGTATGAAGGTGCAACTTCAACACAGGCAGATTGCCGGTTTTGATTTTGAATGCGGGTTCTTCTGTTGTCATGATCTTAAAAAACTCAGACTGCACAGGCAGCCTTAAATTGAGAACAAGAAGTTTACCTCAGATAAGGGCACTATAGCTGCTCGATTGAGCTGATTACAAGTAGGTGAACATGGACAAATTGGCAACTTGAACAAATGATTTCTGTGCCGCCTGTAAAACCGTCTGCTGCAGGTCAAGATTACTGATGGCCTGCGTTACATTGGTATCCTGCAATGTAGACAAAGTTTGCTGCAGTTGCAAACCCACACTGTTTCCTGTTGCCTGCAGCGAATTGATTTCATTGATGCGCAAGCCCAACGAGGTTTGCGTATTCAGCACGTTATTGAGCGCATTGTCGATATTGCCAAGACCGGTGTTGAGACTGTTGGTCAGAGCAGTGCCTGTCGTGGGAGATTTCAGCGCGGTGATTAGATTGGAAATCGTCGTGAACATGCTTTGGTTCGTGCTGGGGGCAACCGTAAAACTATCCCCTGCCGCAGGCGTTCCCTGAATGTTCATCTGCATGCCATCGAAAGATATAGCCTGTCCGCTTACATAGGGCTGTGCCGTTTGACCCACCACCGGTAGGCCGGTCGTGGTATTGGTGACGGTATAAGTGGTTGCGCCTGCTGCCGTTGCAAAGTTAATGCTGTAATTATTACCCGTCAATGCCGCAGGATCCATCACCGATCCGGCACTGATGGTGGCGCTGCCTGTATTTGACGCTGCTGCCTGTGTGACAAACGTGCCATTGCCGTTCTTGATGCGCATGAATACATCAGCGCCACTATCGTTCACCGAAATCTGGCGCCCTGAACCCACCTGCATCTTGCGCTGACCATTATCGCCAAAATAAGCCACGCCAGCTGGCGTCGAAACGAACGGCTGAGTTTGGGACTGAAATCCGGAAAACATATAATTCCCGGTCGAGTCCGTAGTGTTGGCAAGCCCCATCAACTCCTGGAGCTGACCGCTCAAGGTAGCCGCCATTGTTGCGCGGTCGCTAGCATTGAGCGTACCATTTCCGGCGGACACCACAGTCGTTCTGACGCTCTGCATCAGGTTGGTCACACTCTGCAAAGTGCTTTCCTCGAGCGACACGGCATTTAGCGCAGTTATACCACTTGCAGACTGCTGATTATTGACGGCGATGCTCTGCGAGACTGATAACGCCTGCGTATAGGCTACAGGATCGACCGCTGCATTGGTAAGCGCCATGCCGCTGGCAATCTGCTGCTGAGTCGATGCCAACTGGGTTTGCTGCTGATTGAGCAAGGCCACATTATTGGTAAATATCGTGCTGGAGCTGATACGCATTTTTCACCTACCTTAATGTCAGCAATGCATCAAACATCGTGTTAGCAATCTGCATTGCCTTGGCTGAGGCCTGATAGGCGCGCTGATATTGCAATAAATTAGCGGCCTCTTCATCCAGATTGACACCGGAAACCGCCTGCTGGGCGGCAACTGTTTGCGCCACCAGCGTCGTCTGTGCCGCACTAGTGGTGGTTAACTCACTGGTTTTTGAACCGACAGCGCCAACCATCTGGTTAAACTGGCCCAGGAGTGTAGTCGTGCCATTAGACATCAGGTTCTGGCTTTGCAAGCCCACCATCAGCAAGGAATTGCGGTTGTCTCCCGTCCCTGTGGTATTGGGCGCGACGTTGAACACGTCTCCTGCTGTTGGCGTGCCGCTCACCTGTATGGTCCAGCCGTTGTAGCTGATGTTTTGTCCCGGCACATAAGGCACAGAACCTGCAGCTGCCGGCGTTGCACCCGAAACGCTATATGAGGTCGGCGGGTTGTTGAACATGATGGTAAAGGGCTGCACGCTCAATGCTCCGCCGCTGATGACTCCCGATCCAGTATTCGTCGTGGCAGGCGTAGCGAGCATGGTCGTTGCGCTGCTGCCCTGAACCACGTTGAACGTATCGCCAGCCGCAGGCGCACCCGTGATCTGCGTCGTCCAGCCGTTATAACTGATATTGCCCCCACTTGTGTAGGAAACATTTGATGCCATCGTCACAGGCTGAGGCGGCATGCCCGTCATCTCAACCACATTATAAGCAGTGGGACTGGTAAAGTGGATGCTGATCGGACTCAGGTTGTACGAACCGTTGCTGACCGTCGCAGTACCGCTGTTGGCTCCGACATTGAACACATCGCCCGCAGCCGGAGCATTCGCACCCGTTGCAAGCTGCATGGTCCAGCCGTTGTAACTGATATTGGGTGCTGTATAGGCCTGAGTGCCTGTCACAGCCGGCACCGCACCAGTCACCGTATAGTGTGTTGCATCTGTAAACGTGATGACAACCGGGTTCTTTAAATTTGCATTGGTCGGCGTATTCACTGTGATGCCGGCGATCTTGCTGGCCGTGCTGCCAGGAATGGTGCCCGTCGCACTGATCGACGCAGTTCCGATAAACGGCAAAGCAGCGGCCACCTTGGCGGGATCGGTAGTTGTCACTGAAATTGACCCTGCCGCATTGGCCGTGGGGCGGATCAAAAAACTGTCCCCGGCGTTCATCGTTCCAGAACCTAACGCAATAGCCACACCATCGACAACTGTACCGGGTGCAGTCAATTGGGCCGCTGTTAACTGAGTCACCGTATTGTCGGATAGCCGCGTCAACGTGTAATTCGTGCCGTTGTATTTGAGCTGATAATCGCTGGCCGTCATCGCCGACACATTGACAATCGTGGCACTCACGGAACCCGTTCCGGTATTGGCAGCACCCGCACTCACAGAAGGGGGCGCGATGCTCATCAGTGCAGCACCGGAATTACCGTTCATATCCTGCCCCAACTGGTTCTGCCGGTTGATGTTGCTTGCGAATCCCAATGCCACCAACCCCAATGCATTCTGTGCCGGTTGCAAATTCTGCTCGCGGAATGCAAGGAATGACCCCAGACTTCCTCCCTGCAGACTGCTTTGCTGTATGGGTATCGTCTTGCCGTTGGTAAGATATGCCACGTTCACGCTTGAAGGATCATTGGGGCTCTGCACAGTCTGCAAAGACATGGACTGGTTGCCCACCACCAGCGCCTGACCGCTGCCGACGAACACATTCATCGAGCCATCCGGCTGTTGCTGGGTCGTCACTCCAACCTGCTGGTTCAACTGACTTACCAGTTGATCACGCTGATCGAGCAGGTCATTGGGCGGCTGTCCGTTATTTGTCGCCATCGCCGTCGTAATGCCGGCATTGAGCGTTGCAATCTGCGCAGCGTAAGTATTAATCTGATTCACGCTGTTGGATATTTGTCCATTCAGCGCGCTGGACATGGTTGTCAGCCCCAGGCTGACCGACTGAAAGCTGTCCACAGCAGCCTGAGCCGAACTTAACACCGTTTGGCGTGCGGGAACGGAAGTCGGTGTATTGGCCAAACCATTGACTGCGTCGAACACCCCCTGCATTGCATTCGATACACCGGAAGTCGTATTGGAAACCAGGTTGTCGACCTGCGTCATCGAAGCAAGATAAGTATTGAGATAACTCGACTGATTCTGCTGCTGCAACACCTGGGCGGTGAGAAACTGGTCGTACATCCGCCTCACAGTGACCACGTTAACGCCCTGCCCTACAAATCCGGAACCTGTGGCTTGTGCATTGGGCGTCCCCAGAACGACCTGCTGGCGAATATAGCCTGGTGTACTGGCATTGGCGATGTTGTGCTGAGTCGTGTTCAACTCATACATCGCCGCATTCAAGCCGCTCAACGATGCTGCAAAAATATTGTTGCTTCCCATGACACGCCCTTCCGCAGGCTAACGACTCATATATTTATATTATCGGCATTACTTGAAATTTCTTTAGGGAAATTAACCTACAATATTCATCTGCCTCATCACGCTCACCAGTTTTTGGGCATATTTCGGATCCGTCGCATAGCCCGCATTCTGCAGTGCATGCGCCATGCCTGCAGGGCTGCCGCTTTGCTGCATCACGCCTGCATAACGGGGGTTACTGCTCAACATGTTAGCATAATCCTTGAACGCCTCATCGTAAGAGTCGTAGGCACGGAATTTCTCAAGCTGCTTATATGCGACGCCGTTCCTGTATTCTGTGGTCACCACCTCCGCCACCTTGCCGTGCCAGTTTGAAGTCGCCTTGATGCCGAACAGGTTGTGACTGCTCGTCCCGTCAGGCATCAGGATCTGGCGCCGCCCCCAGCCGCTCTCCAATGCCGCCTGACTTAGCATCAGTTCGGGCGGCACCCCGCTCGCATTGGCCGCCTTTAAGGCATGGGGTAACATCCGGCTGACAAAGTCCTGCTGCGTGCTTGCATTGTACGCTGAAGGCACTGAGTCGAAATTAGGGATTGATGCCGCAAGGGCATTCCCACGAAACAACGGAGCTGAAGCTCCTGTTTCTGACTGAATGATTGATGATTGAGAATTAAGAGCGCCGGGTAAAAGCTGCTGTTGACTCCTGAGCGCTGATGAAAGCGACGATGCCTGTCCGCTCTGTCCAAGCTGCTTTACCAGCATGTCGGCAAGACCGATGCCACGGCCCGAAGACATGTTCTGCGCCAGTTGCTGATCCAGCATCCCGGTAAACATTTTGGTCTGCTCGTTGTCCATGGCCCCGTCCTGAGGCGTTGCATCCCGCATGCTTTTAAGCATCATGTTCATAAAAACAGCTTCAAATTGCTGCGCAGCAGCCCTCAATGCCTGATCGGGCGCCTTTGAAGCCTGCAACTTCAGCTGCCCCAGCGCCTTCGCATCGATGGCAAGACCCGTTGCGGCATTCATTTGAACTGCCATTCAAATCACCTCTAGCTCGGCATGCAAGGCGCCAGCCGATTTCATCGCCTGCAATATCGCCAGCAAATCCTGCGGTGTGGCGCCTATCGCATTGAGAGCCTTGACCACCTCGGTCAACGAGGTCCCACTGGGTAACTGAACCAACTCCCCCTTATCGCTCTTCACATCTATCGTTGATTTTTCAGTAACTACAGTTTGTCCTTGCGAGAACGCATTGGGCTGGCTCACTGACTTGTCGGTATTTATCACGACCGTCAGATTGCCATGCGCCACCGCACAGGCATCCAGCGTGACAAGCTGGTTCATCACCACCGAGCCCGTGCGCGCATTGATGATGACCTTGGCTGCCCCTTGTGCGGGATCGATTTTCAGATTCTCAATTCTGGAGATGAAGCCAACCAGCCCATCGCCCTGCGGCGCTTTCACTTCTATCATGCGCCCATCCTGGGCAACTGCTGTGTCAGGCCCTATCTGAGCATTGATCACGTTGACCACCCGCTCGGCTGTCGTAAAATCATTGGTATTTAATTCCAGGTGAATAGAATCACCCTGTCCCAGCACACTCGGCACCGCACGCTCAACCGTCGCACCCGCAGGCACGCGCCCCACGCTCAAGTGATTAACTTGCAAAGAAGATCCGCCGGCTGAAGCGCCCACTCCGCCGACCAGCACATTGCCCTGAGCCATCGCATACACTTTGCCGTCCGCGCCTTTGAGCGGGGTCATCAGCAGCGTGCCACCGCTAAGGCTCCTGGCATTGCCTAGGGATGATGCCGTCACGTCGATAGTCTGCCCTGGCTTGGAAAAGGGCGGCAAGGTTGCAGTCACCATCACGGCTGCGACATTCTTGAGCAGCATAGTAGCACCCACACTTTGCGGCATGTTGACACCCAGCTGCGAAAGCATGCTGATGATGCTCTGCACGGTAAAGGGCGTCTGTATGGTCTGATCACCGCTGCCATCAAGCCCCACCACCAGTCCGTAGCCTACCAGTTGGTTGTCGCGAACGCCCTGTATACTCGCCACATCCTTGATGCGGTCGGCATATGCCGCGCTACAGAAGATAGATGACAGAAAACAGATGACAGACAGGCAAAATACTGTCTTTGCGCCATACCTTATGTCATTTAACCATACCGAAATCATTTTTTTCACGATATACCTCTCAAACAGGATGCGAGATTCTGGAGGCAGGATTCAGAAGCAAAAACCTTATTGTCAAATCCTGTCTTCTGCATCCTGAATCCCGCTTCAAAACGGCAATACGGACTTGAAGAATCTACCAAGAAAACCCAGCGATTTCGCATCGTTAATCACCTGACTCATCTCACCGGAATTCATGTATTCAAGATGCGCATCCGCAACTTGGGTGGACTGCACGGTGTTCATGTTAGAAATATAAAGCGGATTGATCACGCCGGAAAACCGGATGAAATCGTTACTATTGGTCAACGCGACCTGCTTTTCACCGCTCACGACCAGATTGCCATTGGCAAGCACTTCGATCACCGTCACCGTGATCGTGCCCGTCAGGCTCTGGCTTGCAGCTCCTGAGCCTGTGCTTGCGGACTGATCCTTGTTGTTGCTGCTGATGTTGATCGGTTTCAACAGCGTCGACAGTGCAGTCGTGCCCGTCGTCACGGTAGGCGTGCCGGACGCACTGCTGTTCGCCATGGTCGAGCCATCGCTGGTGCTGCGGCTGCCGACAGTGGATTCAGCCACTATGATAGTGACCGTATCACCCACATTGCGCGCCCGCACGTCTTCAAAAAGAGGATGATCGGTAACGCCGGAATGAAAGATTGCGCCATCGGCCGGCATGATCACAGGCGGGATGACGGGCTTGGCCGTCATCGGCTGCTTGATGCTGGTCGGCGGTACGTAAGTATTGCAGCCAGCCAAAAGGAAACAGAAGACAGCCGAAAAGAAAACTGTTCGCATGTTCCGATTCGCTTGGCTAGCGCACATTACATCTGCTCCAGTTTCTGTAGCATCTGATCCGATGCGGTGATGGCTTTCGAATTAATCTCGTAGGCGCGTTGCGTCGCGATCATGTTGACCATCTCCTCGACCACGTTGACGTTGGATGTTTCCACATAATTCTGATTCACGGTGCCGCTGCCATTGGTTCCCGGTACCGTCGTGCTAGGCAGGCCGGATGAGGCCGTTTCTTGATAAAGATTCTGCCCCATGCTCATAAGTCCCGTCGGATTGACGAAAGTCGCCAGCTGCAGGCTGCCTATCTGAACGGGTACAGCGACACCCGGCTGGGTGACCGACACCACGCCATCCTGGCCTATGGTGATCGTGAGCGCATTGGGAGGAATGGTCAGCGCAGGCTGCACTGCAAAGCCGCTGGAAGTCACGAGCTGCCCCTGCGCATTCTCCTGAAAGGAGCCATCCCGGGTATAGGAAATCGTGCCATCCGGCATCAGCACCTGGAAAAAGCCAGCGCCCTGAATGGCCACATCCAGGCTGTTGCCCGTCTGTTGCAGATTCCCCTGTGTGAATATCCGCTCCGCAGCCACCGGGCGCACGCCGGTGCCGATCTGCAAGCCCGATGGCAACTGGGTCTGCTGGGAAGACTGCGCACCCGGCTGCCGGATCGTCTGGTACAGCAAATCCTCGAACACCGCACGCGAGCGCTTGAACCCATTGGTGCTCACGTTCGCGAGATTATTGGCTATCGTATCCATCTGAACCTGTTGCGCGTCCAAACCCGTTTGGGCAATCCACAAGGAACGTATCATTTTTAGCTCCAGCCTTTAGCCATCGTTAATCAAATCTGTGCAAATCTCTGCCGCACATCAGATGCCCATGATGGTGCTGGCTTGTTTGGCGTCATTGTCCGCCGTGGTCAACATCTTCATCTGCATATCGAATTTGCGAGAGAGTGAAATCATGTTCACCAGCGCATTGACGGTATTCACATTGCTGCCCTCAATATTGTCCGGCACGATCTGTGTATTGGGATCGACAGGAGCATTCGCTCCACTTTTCAGGCGAAACAAGCCATCAGCACCGCGTTCAAGCTGACCCTCTGGAGGATTGACCAGCTTCAGCGTATCGATCACGGTGATACCGTCCGCCAGTGATCCGTCGGGGATCGTCGAGATCGTGCCATCATAGGCAAACGTGATCTGGGAAGTCGGCGGGATGTTGATCGGGCCGGATGATCCGATCACATTTAATCCCGTGCTGGTTTTCAACAACCCATCAGCTCCGATCTGCAGGCTGCCATTGCGGGTATAAGCCTCTTTGCCATCGGGCCCCTGGACCGCTATCCACCCTTTTCCGTTGACGGCTATGTCCAAATCGCGCCCGGTCGGCTGCAAACCTGCCGGCGAAAAATTCGTCCCCATGGTCGAATCCACAACGAAAGTGCGAGTTGGCAACCCTGCACCCATCAGAGGTACGGCGCGGAAAGTATTCATCACGGCGCGAAAACCAGGCGTGCTCACATTGGCAAGATTCTCCGACACCGACGCCTGCTGCTCGAGAACCTGGGAGGCACCCGTCATCGCGGTATAAATTAATTTGTCCATGACATACTCCTGACTTGCTCGCCCGTTTCAACTTATCGCAGATTCACGACAGTCTGCATCAGCGTATCTTCTGTCTTGATGGTCTGAGCATTGGCTTGATATACACGCTGCGCGGTAATCATGTTCACAAGCGCGGCGGTCAGATCCACATTGGAGTCCTCGGTTGCCGAGGATTGCAGTGTACCTAGGCCTCCGGTACCTGGTGGGCCAACCAGCGGGTTGCCCGATGCAGCTGTCTGCACCCAGGAGTTATTGCCTATGTCCTGCAACCCCTGTACACCGGTAAAATTGGCCAGCACGATCTGCCCTAGCGAACGTGTCTGGCCATTTGAATAACGTCCAATGATCGTGCCATCCTGGCTGGTGCTGGTCGAATTGAGCTGACCCGACGCATAGCCGTTCTGGGTCAGGGTATTCACCGCAAAAGGACTGCCGTACTGGGTCGTTCCAGCCGTCGGAGAGTTGAAATCGAAAGTGATGGCCTGGGTCGTCGACACCGACGTGGAATTGGGAAACAGCGGTGAGGAAGTGATCGCGCCAAGCGGCGTACTGGCGGGCGAGGTGGAAGACAGTGCGCCCAGGGAATTGAAAGTAAGCGTCGCCAGCGACGTACCCGCAGCCGGAACCGGATTTCCATCGACCGTGAGGTAAGTGTTCCAGTTCGACGATGGCGCATTGGTCGTGGCAGCCCCAGAGACGGCAACTGTAGACGCCGGCGTGACCGTCAGCGTTGTACCATTGGCAGCAACTCCAGTAATCGTATAAGTCACTCCCGACAGCGTTACCGTATTACCGACGGACAAGCCCGCCGTTGAGCTGACTGTCATCGTGTTGCTAGTTGCGGGTAACGAACCGGTGCCAACGGTCGTCACAGGCTGCCGTGCAAAATACACCGTTGCAACATGGGATGCCCCCAAGCTGTCGTACACCGTCATCGACGTCGAGTTGGTATAGGAAGTCGGATCAGTGGGACTGAACGTAGCCGTTGTCGGGACAGGAGCAGCCGAGCTCAGATTCACCCCTACTGTAGAAGTAGAAGATGCCTGGGGCTGTATGTTTGCTGGATTGATCTGCAGCGGCACAGGTGCTCCACCCAGAATCACGCCCGCCGCATTCGGCAGATAGCCGTTGACTTTGTCACCCTGCGCGTTGACCAGGAATCCATTTTTATCCATGTGAAACTGTCCGTTTCGGCTGTAAAGCGTCGCACCGGCCGTATTACTCAACTGAAAAAATCCCGGACCACTGATCGCGGTATCCAGCGGATTGGTGGTCGTGGTGATATTGCCCTGCGTGAACTGCTGCGCGATATTAGAAATAGCTACGCCCGTACCGACTGATACCGAACTGGCCCCTGCCAGTGAAGCGGCAAACATGTCGGCAAATTGCGCTGTAGACTGCTTGAAACCCACCGTGCTAGCGTTGGCCACATTATTGCCTATCGCGCTAAGACTGCTGCTGGCAGCGCTCAATCCGCTTAAGCCTTGTTCAAAACTCATGGCATCCTCCGAAATTAAAGAATTTGTTGAACTTGGGTCAACGCGACATTTTGCAGCGACCCGACCCCCAGGGTCAGCCCTGTTGCACCCTGAGTCACGCTGTTGACCACGCCATATTGCAGGGTGTTCGCTGCGACCGCGCTGCCCGACATCGATGCTTCAACCTTGAACGTATAACTGCCCGAAGGCACCGCATTTCCATAACTGTCTGTGCCGTTCCACTGCCAGTCGGAAACACCCGTCGGTTGCGCCCCCAGATTCAGCGTATTCACAAGGGCGCCCGAGCCATCGTAAATGGAAACCTTCGTGCTGTCCGAAGGACCAGACAACAAGAAGCCGCCCAAGCCAGAACCATTTGCCAGATCCACACCGCTACCCGGCACCAGCACGCCATGACCTATCATGCTCGCCGCCTGCACGGTCTGGTTCGGCGTCATGCTGGCACTCAACGCCTGCAGCGTGGCATTCAGCTGATTGATACCGCTCACCGTATTGATCTGCGCCATCTGCGAGGTCATCTGTGCATTGTCCATCGGATTGAGCGGGTCCTGATTCTTCAGTTGTGTGACCAACAGGGTCATGAATTGATCCTGCATTGCAGCAGTCGATGAATTCGAAGTCGTTGCAGCGGCCGCTGAAGATGCACCGCCGTTCAGCGCTGCAAAAACGGCTGCCGAATTAGCAGGTTGCGCAGGACTTACCATGATATTTCTCCTTTGGTATGGTGCTGTTATGCACCAATGGTCAATGTCTTCAACAACAGCGCCTTGGACGTGTTCAACACATCCACATTGTTCTGATAGGAACGGGAAGCAGAGATCATGTTCACCATCTCGTCCACCACATTCACATTGGGCATGGCCACATAACCCTTCGCATCGGCCAGCGGATGATTGGGGTCATAGACCAGCTTCATCGGCGCCGTACTTTCGGCCACTGACGCAACTTTTACTCCTTGCGCATCCGGGCTGCCCATCGGGGTCGCGGCAAACACCACTTCCTTTGCACGATAAGGCTTTCCGTCTGAACTGGTGGTGCTGTCGACGTTCGCCAGATTGCTCGCCACCGCATTCAAGCGCTGCGATTGCGCAGCCATGCCGGAACCTGCAATATTGAAAACATTAAACAATGACATGAAACTCTCCTTTGTCGGTTAAGGTTGCAAAGCCGCCGTCAAGTCCTTGAACTGACTCACGACGAAGCTTACGCCAACCTCGTAGCGCAACGCATTGTCAGTCGCTTGGGCACGTTCCACATCCATATTCACCGTATTTCCGTCAGCGCTGGGCTGATCCGGTATGCGATAGAGCACGGGCGCGCCCATGATCTGCCCGCCGGCACTTCCATCAAGGTGCGCTGATGAACTCGTCGTCATCGCCAATGCCTGAGTCGAACCTGACAACGCATGCTGCAGCGCACTAGCAAAATCAATATCTCTGGCCTTATAACCCGGCGTATCGGCATTTGCCACATTGGAAGCCAGCAGTTCTTGGCGCGCGCCGCGCAAGCTCAAAGCCAGCTGATTGAAACGCAGTGCATCGTCCAATTTATTGATCATCTCGTACCTCGAGGCTTACAACTATCATTGAGATACATCATAAGATGCAATGCAAGATTGTTATCTGCCGATTAAAGGCAGCTTTCCCCCTCAATTCCCGGTTATCCCGCACTTCCCATAATGGCTCGCGACAAGCACAATGTCGGTCATGAAAAAAATGCTGTTAACCGCCTGTCTCTTCTTGCACTGCGCCTTCTCCTTTGCTCAGCAGGAGCATGCTGCCCTGAAAGATACGGTCACGGCCTTCATCAGGCAGCAAACAGCCGACTTGCCGGGCAAGGTCACCTTCAGCGTTGAAGCCATAGATCCTCGACTCGTGTTGGAGAACTGCAGCAAAATGGAAGCGTTTCTGCCGATCGGCGGCCAGCTCATAGGACGTGTTTCAGTCGGTGTACGCTGTCTTGATGCAAAGAGCTGGCGCATTTTCATCCCGGTGCAGATCAAAATCACGCGCGACCTCATCATCAGTGCAAGGCCGCTTTCATCCGGACAGGTCGTGCGCGCCGGAGATATTGCAAGACAGAGCACAGAAATCATGCAGGATGTCGGCATCACGGATGAAAAACGGGTGCTCGGCAAGGTGCTGCGCTATAGTATCTCGGCAGGCTCCATCATAAGACCGGAAATGCTGCGCGCCGCTTATAGCGTCAAGCAGGGGCAATCAGTACAGATCATAGCCCGAGGCGGTGGATTCACGCTCAGCAATACGGGCGTAGCACTCAACAATGCCGGCGCTGGCGAGAGCGTCCAGGTTCGCATCGGATCAGGACGCGTGATCAGCGGCAATGCAACCGAGGAAGGCTCGGTCGAGATCAATCCCTGATCCGGTCGACAAGCCATGCTGTCTTTTCCAATACCGCCAGCGCATCATCTTTCAGCTTGTCCATGCCTTTGGGAAGAATTGCATCACTGATCAGTCTTGCGCTCAAGGTAAAGCGTAATGCGCTCACACCCTTGCCTATGGCAACCGGTTGCCCCAACTGGCAGCGCCGTCCATCGATCACATCCATGTCTGACAACTGCAGCAGGCTATAGACGCGCTGCGTTTCTTCACGCGTGAGCGGCCTGTCTTTGCGATGATAAAGTACAAAAGAGAAAATGCTAGGCAGCCTATCCCAGCTTTCTTCCGTTAACAGTGGTCTGCGATCTAAAAGCGGCTCGGGCAACAACTCGAACCTCTGATCTTCTGCCAGACGCTGCCGCACAACCTGTGCAAAATTTTCCATGATGCGTATGACCTGAGATTGCTCCAGCGCGCAAAAGCGCCGATGTTCAACCAGCGCGGCTTCCCAGCGCAACAGCAAGCCCAGGTCTTTGCAGTCTTCCACCCTTTGTGCATATCCTTCAGGAAGCATGAGTGCCGCCGAAAATGCGGGGCCGGTAAGAAACTTCGATCCTGTGATCGCAACCATGAAATCCTGTCTGAGATAGGCGCGCAACGTAGCGGGTGCGATTCGGAACTGGCAGGCATCGACCAGCACGCTGAATTTTTCCGAATAGCGCTGGGATAGCGCTATCGCACAGGAAATGCTAGGCGCTATCATCCCCGTCTTGGACTGGTCCACCATGACCAGCAACACATGATGCCCAAGCGCCACAGCCGCCTCGACCAGGGCAACCACCTCCGCATCGATTTTTTCAGATGTGCGCGGCATGCCATCAGCTGCCCTAAGCGACACCGCGTTGATCTGCGGATGATGGCAAGATATCGCGGCACGCACACCGCTGCCCGTCTCGGACTCCTCCACCATCACTACGGAAAGCGGTGCCAAGCCCGAAAGATGCTGCACAGCCAGAGCATGTGCATCGGTTCCCGAAGGAACAAATGCCAACTGAACGTTGAGATCAGAATTATCGGACAGCAATTCCTGCCGGATGCGCTGCCATGACAGCTCAAGCGTATCAGTTCTATCCAACAAGCGTTCGCGCAGCCTGGCAGCCGCCGCGTAGCCTGACTGAGAGATCACCGATGCCGTGGAAGACCCGAAGGCCAGCTGCTCAGGATCGGGCCGCGGTGGACAACCGTATTTGTTAAGGCCTGTTAAGTGATCGAGCGCGATGCGCGCATCATCACCTGCGACCAGCAGCGCTTCAATGCCGGGCAAATCCCGCACCTTAAGCGCCCTGTTTGGCATCAAGCAGCATCTGGTAAAATGCATCGAAAACGCGGCGCATCGGCTTTTGCTTATAGCCATAGACATCGACGGGATCAAGCGCATGCACAATCATGCAGCTGTCCGCTTCGAAAATCAACAGGCGTCCGTCTGCCGTCTCCGCACAATCAATCCCCAGATAGTCAAGCCCGATTCTGTCGCCGATCGCCTTGAATGCCTCCGCATGCCTGACTGCAAAATCCTCGTCAAATTCCGCCATGAAGCGCGCCTCTTCATCTCTTTTCTCGGCGCTGTCCGCCATGCCCGCATTCGCGTAATGTATCATCCAGTGCGACGAGATGGCCATGTGGCAGATGAAGGGACAACCTGCGATCAGCACGATACGGTATTTTCGGAACAAGCCGTCTGCTTGCCGATAGTCAACAAAGCGCGATACATAAAATTCGTCGCTGCCCACAGAAGACAGGTAGACTGCGATTCCGCTTGCATCGTCTATCTTCTCCAGCCCATTTCCTGCGTGCGAATCTACAGGACGAATGATCACCGGAAAATCCATGCCATCCAGCTTCATCGCGCCAGCCAACCTTACAAGAGTCTCCCTGCCGACCTTCACAGTCTCAGGCATATCAATGCCTGGTGCATCCTTCAACAGCAGAGCGCAGTTGTCGCGCGAGAGTGCTGCAATGCGCAACGGGTCGTTGAGCACAGGCACAGGCCATGAAGCGATTGCCGCCGACACTTTCTTGAGCAAGGGAATATTCTGTTCGGATTCAGCAATCGCAACGAACAACACATCGTGCTCCGGTAAAACGGCAGGCATATCCCTCTCTTTGGTTATATACACGATATTCAAGGTCACATCTTTCTCCTCGAGCAGACTCTCGATCGGCGAGTTGGCCATCAGATCGCCATCGCTCATGATCATAAGCAGCCGTATGGCAGATTTGCCTGGAGAAGTACATGCGACCGCATAAATCTGCTGTAATGCCAATGCTTGGCGCTGTATGTTCAAACCCAGCTCGCGATCCCCTCTCAACTGCAGTATCGTCGAAAGATCCATCAGCGCGCAGGCATCCGCCATTTTGGGATTCCCCCCCGCGCGCGCAATCAGCTGCATGCCAAGGGAGCCCATATCTGCACCCGATATCGTCATGCGCATCAATCTTGCCAGGCCCATCAGCCCGTCAGCCGGTTCACTCATTTCTTTCATCCATCTTCCCAAGCCTTCCTCCAAAATCAAGCACCGCGTCGATTAATGCATCGATATCACAAAGCTGAGTGCGGTGGTTGACGATAGCCGCGCGTATCGCAAGCCGCCCCTTGATCGTCGTGGTAGAAGGCGCTGCTATGCCTGACTCCTGAAGAGCCACGACAATGTCCGCGTTGATCTGATCGCTTCCGCGATAACAGAAACACACGATATTCAATGCCACCGGGGCTAACAATTCAAGCATGGGAGTGGCTTCAATGCGCTGCTTGAGGTGCTGAGCCAGCGCGCAAGTATTCGAAATCACGCGCCCCAGTTTTTCCGTGCCATACACCATAAGCGTGAACCAGGTTTTCAGCGCCTTGAAACTCCGCGACAGATCCGGGCCAAAATCACAGGGCCAGGGAGAGCCTGCTGCCATACCGCGCATCCCACGCTGCAAATACGCAGCAGGCGAGACGAAGGCACTGCGGTGCAGCTCGCCGTCCTTCACCAGCACAAACCCTGCATCGTAAGGTACCTGCCCCCACTTGTGAAAATCAAAGGCGATGGAATCAGCGCGCTCTATGCCTTTAAGCAAGGCTGCGATATCCGCCGACAACATGCCCAGTGCGCCATAAGCACCGTCCACATGCAGCCACAGGCTACGGCGTTTTGCGATATCGGCAATGTCATTCAACGGGTCGATCGCGCCGACATCCACCGTGCCTGCGGTGGCTACGATCATGAATGGCTTAAGTCCTGCCGCCCTATCCTGTTCAATCGCCGCATCAAGCGCTTTCACGTCCATCCGGTAGTTTTCATCTTGCGCCACCTTTCGCAGCGCGGCAGTTCCCAAACCTGCCATATCAAGCGCTTGGGCGATGCTGACATGCGCACTGGCCGAGGCATACACGACAAGGCCATGATCTGAAGGCAAGCCCGTCTCTCGCACAGCTACGCCCAACAAAGCTGTGCGTGCAACCACCACGCTGATAAAGTTGGCCATGGAAGTGCCCGTCACAAACAGGCCGCTGGCCGTATCGGGAAATGCAAACAATTCACGCACCCAGCGCAACAACTGCCGCTCGACTTCCACCGGAATCTGCTCGCGCCCCCCAACATTGGCGTTAAGCCCTGCCGCAAGCATCTCTGCCATCATGCCGACCGGCGTGCCTGCCCCATGCACCCAACCCATGAAACCGGGATGCGCATTGCCTATCGCATAGGGCAGCACATCCTGCATGAAAATCGCATGCGCAGCCGCCAGATCGCCGGCACTTTTCGGCACAGGCTGCTGAAATACGCCACGAACCTCAGGTGGTATCGTTTGCCAGACGGGTCTGTTGCGCAATTTCTCAGTGTAATCGAGTATGTCATCGAGCATGCGATGACTCTGTAGTCGAAAACCCTGCCAGTCTTCAGGATCCAACGTCTCCCCGAATGTTTCCAACATATTCTCTCCACGAATCCTTAGCCCGAAGATTAACACACCGCACCTTTCCTGTTGTCGAGAACAGCGTGCAAAATGGGTTCTTATTCGTCAGCCTCTGTTAAAATAAAAGCTTGAACAAATAATGCCAAATAATGCTAAAGTTTCCTCAATACTTTCCGATATAGTTAGCAACGTCCCGAATAATCGCCAGAGCAAGAGGTTCATCATGAAAATCGAAAAGCCATCCAATACACCCGGCACCGGCGTGCCTAACATTGGAACTGCGCGCGCAGCGAAGACTAGCCCGGCGCCGCAACAGTCTGGCACCAGCGTCTCGCTGGGTTCGACTGCGGCTCAGCTTGGCGGCATGCAGACGAGCATGGCGAATACGCCCGTCGTGGATGCAAACAAGGTCGCTCAAATCAAGCAGGCCATCAGCAATGGCAGTTTCAGGGTCAATTCGGGCGTTGTCGCAGATCGCCTGATTCAGTCCGTGCATGACCTGATCAAAAACAGTCAGGCATGACGCAGCTTGCAAACCTCCTGGCTGCGCTGACGGAGGAGCACACAGCCCTTTCAAATTTTGTCGCCCTCCTGCAACAGGAACAGAGGATGTTGACGGAAAACAGCATCGATACGCTATTCACGCTCGCAGAACAGAAATCGACACATGCTGCAAACATCAACCAGATTGCACAAACGCGTCACCGCCTGCTGCAAGCCTTGATCCCCGAACTTACTGCAGCCCATATACTTGACTGGCTGCAACTCAACAGCAAAGAAGGCCTGAAATTATGGCAGGACATACGCCTTCTTGCCGATCAGGCCAGTGAATTAAACCGCATCAATGGCGAACTGATACAGATAAAGCTTCGACACAATCAACAACTGCTCGGGGCATTGAGTCTTGCGGTCAATCAGGCTAATCTTTATGGTCCAAACGGACAAACCAGCTTTTCGACAGGCACTGGCAGATCGCTCGGCCAGGGTTAGTTGACGGTATCCCGCGCAGGCACTGCGGAATCCTGAGAATTCTGATTGCTCCGGTCAAACTGCGGTGACAGTATCGTAATCGAAACCCGTCGATTCTGAGCGCGATGATCTGGCGTATCATTGGGCACGATGGGCTGGTTCGCCGCCATACCGACCGCCGTCATGCGCTTTTCAGGCACACCGAATGCAGCCAGTGTCCTGACCACGCTGCCGGCACGCCCCGAAGACAATTCCCAGTTGGAGGGAAACTGCGCATTCTTGATCGGCACATTGTCCGTATGCCCTTCCACTTCGACGGACCGATTCTCCTGTTTCAACACCTCAGCCAGCTTCTGCAGCGTTTCCTTTGCATTGCCCTGCAACTTATCATCGCCCTCACCGAACAGGGCGCTGGCACGGATGTCGATCTCCACGCCGCGCGCGGTTTGATGTATGCCGACGAGTCCTTGGGCAATCTGCGATTCCATCGCTTTTTGGAAACTCTCGTCCACAGCCTTCATCTGCTCCCTTATCTTGCGCTGCTGTGCTGCCAAACGCGCATCCCGCGTATTCACCAGTGCTTTCAATGACGGTTGATTGGCGATGGCAGGTGATGAATTGGCGCGCTGACTGAAGGCTACGCTCAGCGAATTGCTGAAGCTTTTGTATTTTTCCTCATTGACTGAGGAAATCGCATACATCACCACGAAGAAGGCAAACAGCAGCGTGACAAAGTCAGCATAGGAGATCAACCAGCGATCGTGATTATCGTGCTCTTCCCGTTTGCGTCGGATCACCATCATTGATCCAGGTAACTTTGCAATTTAAATTCGATGTAGCGGGGATTCTCACCGTTTGCAATCGAACCAAGCCCATCGAGTATCATACTGCGCAATTGCGTCTGCTGCATTATGATACCCTTCAACTTGTTGGCGACCGGCAGGAAGAAAAGATTTGCAAACGCCACGCCGTAAATGGTTGCGACAAAGGCAACTGCAATTCCGCCGCCAAGTTTGCTAGGTTCAGACAGATTCTGCATCACATGCATCAATCCCAACACAGCGCCGATAATGCCTATGGTGGGTGAATAGCCTGCAGCTGCCTCCCATACTCTTGCCGACTGCCAGCGCAACTGCTCCCACGAGTTTATGTCGATTTCCAGTACTTCGCGGATTTTCTCCGCGCTATGGCCATCCACCAGCAACTGCACGCCTTTTCTCAGAAAAGGATCGGCGATATCCGGAATATACTGTTCTAACGCCAGCATCCCATCCTTGCGCGCCAGCGCCCCCCATGAAGTCAATTGATCAATCGATTCAAGACCTGAAAGTTTGGGTGAGACAAACGCCCAACTGGTCATTTCGACGGCCATCAAGAAAGTTTTTCTTGAACTTTGCACCATCACCGCACCCAGCGTGCCGAAAAAAACGATCAGAAAAGCGGTTCCCTGAAACAGAATGGAAAGATTGCTCCCCTCTATGACTTGCGAAAGCAAAATGCCAGTCAAGGCAACCAGCAAACCCAACAGGGTCAATCTATCCATCAATAACCTTTCAATGCAGCGCGCAGGCGCGCCACAGCCTGACTGTGCAACTGAGAAATGCGTGACTCGCTGACTCCGAATACCTCGCCGACTTCGCGCAAATTCATTTCCTGCTCATAGATCATACCCATCAGCATGCGCTCGCGTTCAGGCAAAAGATCGATCGCCCGGATCAGTTCAGCCTTGAAACGCTCATCCTGGAGCAATGCCTGCGGATCGCAATCGTTGGAAAATTCGAATCGTTCGAAGAAATCATCGTGATCTTCGTCTTGGAAGTCCTCGTAGTAGATCAGTTGCGCGCCACGTGCCTCCTGCAACATCTGCTGATATTCAGCTAGGCTGACACCCAGTTCGCGGGCGATCTCGGTTTCGTTCGCGGCGCGGCCGAGCTTTTGCTGCAAACGGCTGACTGACAATTCGATGCGTCGCATATCGCGCCGCAAACCGCGCGGCAACCAATCCGCACTGCGCAACTCATCCAGCATCGCTCCGCGTATGCGCTGCGTTGCATAAGTCTCAAACTGGGCGCCGTGTATCTCGTCGTAACGGTTTGCCGCATCCAGCAACCCCATCATGCCGGCCTGAATGATGTCGTCGATCTGCACACTATAGGGTAACCGGCTCATCATTTGGTGAGCCAGACGCTTTACCATCGGGGCATAATCCCGCATGCACTGATCTTTATCCTGCAATCCAGATGCGTTATACATAGTTGCTATTCATAAATCGTAGATCAATTTATATCCAGATCGCATTGTCCGGCAAATGAGTGCGGCTCACAACTACGCCGGCTGCTGGCACTTTAACTGCCCGATCAGATTTTTCATCATTTGCGCGATGCCGCCTCGCATTCCCTCCTGCTGCATCGTCATGTTCAACACGCTTTGCGATAGCGCCATGCAGGATTTGGCAGAGGCGGCAGCAGGGAAAGCCTCCACCACGGCCCGGCCCAATTGCGTCGAACGCTTCCATTTATCATCTTTAGGAATGTAACCCATA
Source organism: Pseudomonadota bacterium (assembly GCA_021787435.1). Classification (GTDB taxonomy): domain Bacteria; phylum Pseudomonadota; class Gammaproteobacteria; order Burkholderiales; family Gallionellaceae; genus Gallionella. Next base: position 137,207 of record JAJYLY010000005.1, read on the forward strand.
TACTCAAGCCGAGCAGCAAGTTTCATTCTCGCCACTTTTTCAATATTCCCGAACACCAGCCTTGCCGTCTGTTCATCGGCAACCTTGTTCACCACGATTTCGAAACGCAACCTAGCATTCTCCAGCGCAAGCCGCTTGATCAGCGCATAGCTCTGCGTGATGCCATTCGAGGTCGCATCCATCACCACCAGCAACCTGACGCCTGATGCCTGGCCGGATGAGACAACCTTCGGTTCTTCCAGCATCGCCGCATCGATCAGCATCACATCCACTCCATTCCCCGCTTCAAGCAAAATGCTTTCTAGGCGCTGCTGCTCGGATGCATTCAACTTTGGTAACGCGCGCATCAATTTTGCCATGGGTAAAATTGCACACCCATTAGCGCTGATGACCGCATCCACAAGCTGGCAACGTCTTTGTATCACATCCAACAGATCATATCGCACGAGCAATCCCAGACTGTCCGTCAGGTTATTCGGCGCGGGGTTTTCATCCAGTATCAGCACATCACGACCTGCACTGCTCAAGGCTGTGGCCATATTGAGCGTCACGCTGCTGCGTCCAACACCCCGTTTTCCAGCCACCAGCGTGATGATTTGGCTTTGGTTGCACACCAGCAAACGGCGCAAGCCTTCAGCCTGATCATCCACACCCAGCCTCCGCGATACCGTTTTCCCAGATACTGCCAGCGTTTCGACATCAAAGTGCACAGTACACCTCGCTATTCACGCCAGCCATGACCAGCGGAAAGTCCATCTCATCAAGAGCATATGGCGATTTCTCTTCCACCGGCTTGAACGCACGGTGCAACAATACATCGATATTGACCGGATGCAGATCTTCCGGCACCCGCTGCCCGTTTGCCATAAAGCACATCATCAGACGGTGGCGCACCACCACATCGAGCAATGCGCCAAGATTGACTGCCTCATCGAGCTTGGTCGCAATGCAGCCTATCACCTTGCTGTTGTGATACATGCGCACCACGTCTTCCAAAGTATCCCCGCTGCTGGTTGCATTAAGCACCAGCAAACGCGCAACATCCGCCTCGTCAAACATTTCATTCTGTTCTGACACACGCTCGTCGCGCTGCCCCATGCCTACCGTATCGATCAGCACCAGATGTTTGTGGCGTAATGCGGCAAGCGTCAGGCGCAAATCATCAGCCCCCTTCACCGCATGCACCGTCACGCCCAGGATCTTGCCGTAAATCTTGAGCTGTTCGTAAGCGCCTATGCGGTAGCTATCCGTGGTCAGCAGCGCAACTTTATCTGCGCCATAACGCACTACCGCGCGCGCTGCAAGCTTAGCAGTCGTTGTCGTCTTCCCGACACCGGTAGGCCCTATCAGCGCATAAGAACCTCCTTTTGAAACGATGTCATCGTCGGCTTTCGCAACGCGCACATTGCGCTTTAACACCTGCTTTATCCAAAGCTCGCCCTTCTCGTCGCCGCAAGGCAATTTGTCCATCAACTGGCGGGCAAGCAACGTGCTGAAGCCGGCATTGAGCATGCGGCGCAACAGGGTTGCACGCTGCGGGTCACGCTGTTGCACATTGTTCCAGGACAGGGTCTCAATCTGCTTTTGCAACTTGCTGTGCATGGACTTTATCTCGCCAAGCAGCAATGATTCCGGAGGCCGGTCCTCATTCCTTTGAACAGGCTTTACTATCGGCTTTTCGATGACAGGCTTTACCTGTTCGGCCGTCTGCGCTGCTATATTTTCAAACAGCACATTCTCGACCGACAGTTTCTCAACTGCGCGCGCTACCCTTTGAGGTGCATAATTGGCCTTGCCAGTCTCAAAACGGCTGACTGCCGAACCTGACAGTTGCGCGACATCCTCGCTGTTCATCGCGACGATCTCGACACCCTGCGAGGTTGCGCGATTCGACAGGATGACGGCCTCCTCGCCCAGCTCATTGCGAATTTCCCTTAACGCCTCGCGTGCGGTTGCCGCGATATATTTCCTTATGTTCATGCATTTCCCCCTACCAATGAGGTCACCCTTATGGTCTTAAAGTCCGGTACTTCATCGTGCGAAATCACCCTCAAATTCGGTACTGCGCGTTTCAAAAAACGCGCTAGCAGATCGCGCAATTGCGCGGGGACCAGCATCACCGTGGGCAGCCCCATTTGTTCCTGACGCGCTACTGCAGCGCGCGACTCATTGAGCACTGTGTCAGCAAGCCCCGGCTCTATGCCGATGCCGTTCTGGCTTGCCTGTATGGCCTGCATCAATATATGTTCGAGCTCCTTGTCCATGCCGATCACCTGCAATTCCTGCGCGGCGGGATAAAACTGCTGCACGATGGCAGGGCCCAGCGCCACGCGCACCAGCGAAGTCAACTGCAAGGCATCCGGTATGCGCTGTGCATTATCTGCAAGTGTTTCCACTATGGTGCGCATGTCGCGTATATGCATGCCTTCATCCAACAGATTTTGCAACACTTTCTGAACCGTGCCCAGAGGCAGTGTCTTGGGCACCAGATCTTCAACCAGCTTGGGAGCAATCTTGGCCAGGTGGTCGAGCAGCTGTTGCACTTCCTGGCGTCCCAGCAATTCAGCCGCACGGGTATTGAGCAGATTGCTTAGATGGGTTGCGACTACCGTGCTGGGATCGACCACGGTATAGCCCATGATCTGCGCCTGTTCGCGAAGGCCGGCATCGATCCATACCGCAGGCAGACCGAAGGCCGGATCGCGAGTTGCCGTGCCTGCAAGCGGGCCTGTCACACTGCCTGGATTGATTGCCAGAAACTGCTGCGGATAGGCTTCCCCGCTGCCGATTTCCACACCTTTCAACGTTATGCGATATGCATTGGGACGCAGCTCGAGATTGTCGCGAATATGCACAGGCGGCGGCAAAAACCCGATATCCTGCGTAAATTTTTTGCGTATCCCCTTGATTCTGCGCAGCAGGTCGCCATCCTGCGCCTTGTCGACTAGCGTGATCAGACGATATCCCACTTCCAGACCGAGCACATCCACCTGCGCGACATCTTCCCAGCTAGCATCGGCCGCTTCCGCAATCAATGGACCTGCAGCCACTTCCGTCTGTACCTGTGACGCTGCCTGTTCGGATTTTTTCGCCAGATAATAAGCCAGCCACAACATGCCGAAAGAGAGCAAAAGAAACGGGAAATGCGGCATGCCGGGTATGATGCCCAACAAGCCGACAATCGCGGCAGTCAGCATGATGATCTGTGGCTGCTTGAACAGTTGCCCAACCATTTGCTCGCCGATGTTTTGCTCTGTGGCCACGCGGCTCACCACGACACCTGCTGCGGTGGAGATCACCAGTGCGGGAATCTGTGCCACAAGGCCATCGCCGATCGCAAGCAGGGTGTAATTCTTAGCTGCCGTTGCAATATCCATGTTGTGCTGAAGCACGCCGACAACCAGGCCGCCGATCAGATTGATGAACATGATGAGTATGCCGGCTACTGCATCGCCCCGCACAAACTTGGAAGCACCGTCCATCGCTCCGTAAAAGTCCGCCTCCTGGCCGATTTCGGCACGCCTCTGCCGCGCCATATCTTCACCGATCAGACCCGCATTCAGATCCGCATCGATCGCCATCTGTTTGCCCGGCATCGCATCCAGCGTGAAGCGTGCGCCAACTTCCGCGATGCGTCCCGCTCCCTTGGTGATGACCATGAAGTTGATCACCACCAATATCGCAAACACCACGATACCTACTGCGTAATTGCCTCCCACCAGAAAATGCCCAAAAGAGTCAATTACTTTGCCTGCCGCATCGGGTCCCGTATGGCCTTGCAGCAGCACCACCCGGGTCGATGCCACGTTCAACGACAGGCGCAGCAAAGTGGTGATCAACAATATGGTAGGAAAGGACAGGAAATCCAGCGCCTTGTGAGTGTTCATGCTGATGAGCAGCACCATCACGGCCACAGAAATGTTGAAGGTAAACAGAATGTCCAGCAGCATAGGCGGCAATGGCAGCACCATCATCGCCAGTATCATCACGATCAGCATAGGACCTGCCAAACCGCGCAGCTTCAAGTTCCTTTTAAACAATTCCAATATCTGATTCATCATGCAAGCCCCAACGGGCATGGCAACAACCCCGTCCTTGATAATAAAACGTGCCATGCCCGTTTCCCTCGGCCCAACCATCTCCCAGAGGGAGATGGATCGACCGCCCTTTCCCATTCCGAGGGAACGTTGAATAGCGGAAGTAGGACAAACAAGTCGCTACGCGATATCATGTTAACGTTTCACTGGCTGGATCAAGCTCAACAGGCACAGGCAGTCTGTCCGGCTGCAAGGGACGCTCTCCTCCTTCTACCTGATAGCGTTTCAATTGATATACATAAGCCAGCACCTCTGCGACTGCGGTATACAAGGCCTCGGGGATAGATTCTCCGATATCAGTGTGTTTGTGCAGCGCACGCGCTAGTGGTGGGGCTTCAAGTATCGGCACATGATTTTCCACTGCAATCTCGCGTATGCGCTGAGCAATCAGGCTGGAGCCTTTGGCAACCACGATGGGTGCGCGCATGCCGTTTTCGCTGTACTTGAGCGCGACAGAATAATGCGTCGGGTTAGTCACCACCACATCCGCTGTCGGGATCGCGGACATCATGCGCCGCCTTGCTGCCTCGCGTTGCATGCTGCGTATGCGGGACTTGGTCTGCGGATTCCCGTCCGTCTCCTTGGACTCCTGGCGCACTTCCTCTTTGGTCATCATCATCTTTTTGTTGTGCGCATGAAGCTGGAATGGGACATCAACAGCGACGATCAAGAGCATCCCACCGACGATGGCTAAAAAACTTCCAGCCACCAGATATCCCATTTGCCCAATCGCAGCCGAAATGGATAGTGTGGCCAATTGCAGCGCATCACCCAAATGGCGCCACATGACCCAGACCGCAACGCCGCCAACGACAATCGCCTTGCCGAATGCCTTAAACAGTTCCACCAGTGCATTCGTGGAAAACATGCGCGCTATGCCTGCTGCAGGATTCATGCGCGAGAATTGGGGGATCAACGCCTCGGTGCTGAACAGCCAGCCATTCAGAAACAGCGGAGAAACCAGCGCTGTCAACAGCATCAGCGCCAGCACAGGCGCAAAGGTGATCAGCGCGCTGACGGACAAGTCATAAAGGTGCGGGATCAGAAGCTCTGGCCTGAAAACCAGTTCCCTGTTAATCGTCATTCCGTCATGTAGCAGCTTCACCATCTGCGCGTTGAGATGCGCTCCCATGAACCAGAGCGCGGCACCACCTGCCAGCAGGATGGAAAACGTAGAAAGCTCATGAGAACGCGCGACCTGACCTTTCTCTCTTGCCTGGTCAAGTCGCCGCTGCGAGGGTTGTTCTGTTTTTTCTAGATCGCTGTCTTCTGCCATGATGAACTCTGCCGATATGACAGACTATACGCAAAAGCACAGTTTTTAATTGCACGAATAAAGGGGAATTTATCTAGCTACTCAGAACATTCAGAGTAAATCCGGATGAAACACCAGATCATACGGAAAGCGGATGACACCAAGTTTCAGGCTTTTCATCAGCCTATCCATGCTCAGGCACATTGAGGCAGGCCATCACTTCAGAACCACTGCCAAGGTATTTCAGGTTATCGCATACACTCAGCAAATGACCAATGAAGCACCATGCTTGCGCCTCGTTCTCCTCATCATTTCCTGCTCCATTTCCTCGCCCTATACAGGCATCAAAAGCAGCAGGTTTTTCACTTAACCGCTTATTCAAATTTCCGAGGACAGATCTATTAAAATTTATCTAATAAACCCTTAAACCCGATTGGCTTTTCGTTGTAGCGTGCCAGATAATCCAGCGTATGGCGGGCAATGCCCTGCAAGGGGATGACCTCACAGGCACCGCCTACTGCAATCGCTTCCCTAGGCATGCCGAATACCACACAGCTGGCCTCATCCTGAGCTATTGTATAGGAGCCCGCCTGCCGCATCTCAAGCATACCCTGCGCACCATCTTTGCCCATGCCGGTGAGTATGATACCCAGCGCATTAGCGCCTGCCACGTTGGCGGCTGAACGGAACAGCACATCTACCGAAGGACGGTGCCGGTTCACCGGATGCCCTTGGCTCAGTTCAGTCATGTAGTTTGCTCCGCTGCGCCGCAGCAGAAGATGCGAATGCCCCGGAGCAATATAGGCGTGACCCGGCAGTATCCGTTCGTTGTGTTCTGCTTCCTTGACTGAAATCTTGCACAGGCTGTCCAGTCTGTCGGCAAATGACTTGGTGAATACTTCGGGCATGTGCTGTGTAATCAGTATGCCTGGCACATCGGCAGGCATATGCGTCAGCACTTCCTTGAGCGCTTCTGTTCCACCAGTCGATGCGCCAATGATGATCAATTTTTCTGTCGACGAGAATCGTCCAGCCACACTCGGCAGTATCGCATCTGCACTAAACCCCTCTGAAATGAGCGCAGCAGAAACTGTCTTGCGCACTTTAACCTGGGAAGCTGCGCGTATCTTGTCGATGATCTCGCCGGCATACTCTTCCTTGCCGCGCGTGATATACATCTTTGGCTTGGATACGAAATCCACTGCACCCAGTACTAGCGCGCGGAAAGTGATGTCTGAACCGCGCTCTGTCAAAGTGGAGACCATCACCACAGGCATCGGGCGCAGCCGCATCAGTTTTTCCAGAAAATCCAGCCCGTCCATCCTTGGCATTTCCACATCCAGCATCAACACGTCGGGGTTTAATGACTTGATCATCTCGAGTGCCACCAGCGGATCGGGTGCAGCACTCACGCACTCCATATCGGTTTCGCGATTGATCAACTTCTTCATCACGCTGCGTATCAGCGCAGAATCATCGATCACCAGCACCCTGATTTTTCGATTTCCCATAGCCCTATTCATCCCGCATCAATCAAACAACTCCAAATCTCCGCCCAGATCAGAATAACGCAGTCGCGAGCTGGATTCGTTCTCCCTGTTGATGATCGTATCGTTATGCACCTGCTTCAGCTTCTTCTCGCGCACCCTTCCGGTGTCGGGGAAAAAATACACTTTGCGCTGATAAATATCGAGCATATCCTGAGCGGCAAGATGCATTTTTTCTGCCTTGAGAAATTTCAAAAAAAATTTGCTTTGCGCTCTCCGGAATTGGATACCGTAAAACCCCGTAATAAGCCCCCGCCGCCAAACACCTTTACCTTGAGATTGCTGAATTCTGCGCCCACTTTAAGCAACTGGTTGATAAATATCTCCATCGCATAAGAAGTGCCATAACACGCCGACTCGTCTAGCGGATTGCTCTAGTCTTTCCCGCTGTCGGGCAACATGAAATGATTCATGCCTCCTATTCCGCTGACCATATCACGTATGCAGGCACACACAGGAACACATCACCGTCACGAGCAGCATGCTGCGCAACGTGACATAATATTCTCCGGGCATGATTCTAGTCGCTTCAATATCATGTTCATTGTCAAAATACAGATTGGGCGCCAGCAGCTCTTCAAAACTGTGATCAGCCACGAGATATTGCCTGCGCATTATTGATGGGATGTGCTTTTGCAAGCTCATAAATCGTCTTGCCGCGTAACCTGAACAAGTGCGCGGCATGATGAAAGCTTTCCGAATGACCAGCAAACAACAATCCGTCCGGTTGCAACAGCGGTGCGTATCGTTGCAATATCTTGCGCTGCGTTTCTTTGTCGAAATAGATCATCACATTGCGGCAAAATATCGCATCCAAGGGACCTCTCACCAGCCAGTCAGCATCAAGCAGATTCACCCGACGGAACGTGATCATCGCGCGCAGTTCCGGCCTCACCCGCACGAAATCCGATTGTGCACCCGATCCTTTCAGAAAAAAACGCTTGATCACATCGGCTGAAAGCTTCTCGACCCGCTCCATCGGATAGACACCTTCTTCAGCCTTGGCCAGCACGTTCGTATCGATGTCAGTGGCAAGTATCGTCACGGGAGGAGTGAAGCTGCCAAAGGCATCGACCATGGTCATTGCCATCGAATAGGGCTCCTCGCCAGTTGATGATGCTGAACACCAAAGCGCGATGGGATGTCTCCCCTTGTGTCTGGTCACATGCTCGGCCAGCAGCGGAAAGTGATGCGGCTCCCTAAAAAACGAGGTCAGGTTGGTGGTCAGCGAGTTTGCAAATGCTTCCCACTCGCCTTTGTTGCTGCTCTCGAGCAAAGCAAGATAGTCCTTGAAATTGTTGATGCCCGTCGCCCTCAGGCGGCGTGCCAGACGACTATACACCATATCCTGCTTGGAGGCATTGAGCGAAATACCGGCATGATCGTAGATCAATTTCCGTACCCGTTCAAAGTCCTTGGCCGTGAACATAAATTCGCGTTCGTGTCCGGCGCTGGATTTAAGATTTATGGTCATAACTTCCCTTTATTAGCCTTCAAAATTCGTGAATCTGGATTCAGAATTAAGCTAATAATTGCTATTAAACTGAATCCTGTATCCTCAACCCTGACTCCAGCTAGCAGATATCTTCTTCACCAGCTTCTTATGAACCGGCATGGCAATTTTCAGCGAGGCCTGTGCTTTCACGTTCGCAGCCAGACTGAACATCGCAACCGATGCGGATAGACTCTGCGCCTGCTATTCCGGGGATTCGGCAGCAGCGGCAGCCTCTTCAACCAGCGCCGCGTTCTGCTGGGTGACTTCATCCATCTGCGTAATCGCAAGATTCACCAGCTCTATACCCGCACTCTGTTCAACCGAAGCCATCGTAATCTCAGACATGATGTCGGTCATACGATTAAGGCCGGTTGTCAATAATGGATGCCAACGGGTTCATGGGTAATTCCCCATTTTTAGTTGGGGTCAGAAATAAAGCTGGTTAAGAAAACCAGCTTCTGTTTCGGGGTAACGCCACCGAGCGCCATGTGCAGGCGTCTGTGATTGTAGGTCCACATCCACTTTGTTGCATATTCCTGCTCCTCGCCGATCATAATGGCTTAACCAGTCGTAACGTACCGTACGGTTGTAACGTTCAATATATGCGCTCTACTGTGGATTGTCAGGCTGAATATGATTCAGCCGAATAGCGTGCCGCTCTGCCCAATTCTTCAGCGTACCGCTGATGTATTCCGGCCCATTATCGCTGCAAATGGATATCGGCTTACCGCGTCATTCGATGACCTGATGCAGTGAACGCACCTCTTGATCTACCAGCAGCGAGAAATAAACATCAATCGCCAGCGATTCCCGGTTGAATTCGTCAATCAGATTGAACAGCCAGTAATTAACAAGGAAATTTTCTAATTTGTTAACAAACGATTCATTACGCTCAATTCCTGCTCCCTGCCATAGCTATCCGTTCCAGTCCAGAAAGCACCTCCATACTCGCAGCCTCCAGCTTTGCTACCAGCTCCATGCCCTGCAAGACTTCATCGTCACGGAAAGCAGCTACAGCATCCCGCCCATGTTGGTGAAATGCCTGATGCGGATTGGCGATCGCCGTGTATCCATCCAGTTTGGAAAAATAATCCCGGCCCTCGCCCTCGAAGTACCACTTGCCCAGACGGCACGCGGTATGAGATACGAAACTGTCGGCAGTGCGATCGGAAATCCCCATGAACACCTTGTATATTTCAAACTTGTAGAGAATATGGTCTATCTTGGTCACCTCGATGAAACTGCGCAGCGCCGCCGCAGAAACGCTGCATTCCATCTGCTGGGACAATTCCATCACCTGCTTCATGCTGCCCATCACGGAGCCTACATCGCCGCCGAACTGTTGCGATTTTTCTGCTAGGCCTTCCATTTGCACCTTGGCCTGTTCCGTCTCCCCTTGGATCGCAGTCACAATCGTTGAGATTTCGCTGGTCGCATTGGCAGTGCGCTCCGCAAGCTTCCTCACCTCATCTGCCACCACCGCAAACCCTCTGCCCTGTTCACCCGCGCGTGCAGCCTCGATTGCCGCATTCAATGCTAAAAGATTGGTCTGATCGGCAATCTCCTTGATCAGCTTCACAATATTGCCTATCTGAGCGGCACGCACGGTGAGACTCTGCACATTCCGCGAGGATTTCAGCGTATCGTCTGACATCACCCCCAGCGTTTCTGCAAGCTGCTCGATCGCTTCCCGGTTGGCTGCGGAAATGTTGGCCGCATCAATGGCATGTAGTTTTTCTGCATTCAATGCGCCGGCAGCTGCAACTTGCGAGTTCTGCAACGCGTTGAAGGAATCTCCGAAATTTTGCATGTTGCTGTATATCTGCCTTGCAATCTCCACATCCTTTTTTGCCGACTGCATCTCTGCATGCAATCCCTCGCGCGTACTCGCGGCTTCGGCCAGGGCGCGTCGCAGACTCGCCGCTTCCTGTTCAGATTGAGCAAGTTTCTCCTGCGCCCCTTTGAGCTCTTGCCTTAATTTCCTACCAAACACCTTACCCTCCCGATTCAACAATCCAGCAGCTTATAATTTTTATATTTCTAACCACGCACGTCGCTAAGCAATTCCTTGATGTCGAGGATGAGCACGATGTCTCCCTCGCTGGACATCGTAACGCCTGCCACCCCTTTCGGGCGGAAAGTATCCAGCGACTTGATCACCACATCGTCGTGGCCTGCAAAACCATCAGCCGACAGGATGAAACTGCTGCTGCCGAATTGCATCAGCACGCCCACTTCCGGCTCTTTGTCTGAGGTGCTCCAGCCGATCAACTGCGCCAATGGCAGAACCGGCAATACTTCGCCCCGCACCACCATGGTTGCCCTGCCTGATATCTTCTGTAATTGACCGGGCGAGACGGAGAGGATTTCCCGCACCATGGACAATGGCACCGCAAACGACTGATCACCCAGACGCAGTATCAGCACCGGCAGGATCGCCAGCGTCAACGGTAGTGAAATGGTGAACACGCAACCTTTTCCGGGTACCGAATTGATATTGATCGAACCGTTGAGTTTCTGGATATTGGTCTTGACCACATCCATCCCGACACCGCGTCCGGACACGCTGGAAATTTCATCCTTGGTGGAAAATCCCGGCAGGAAGATCAATTCCAGACATTGGTTCTCGTCCAGCGTATTGGCCACTTCAGGGGAAATAATGCCTTTTTCAATGGCCTTGTTGCGGATGACTTCCGGACGCATTCCGCGACCATCATCTGCGATCGTGATGAGGATGTGATCCCCTTCATGGCGCGCGCTTAATTCCACGAGACTTTTTTCAGGCTTGCCGGCAGCCTGTCGGCCTTCCATGGTTTCAACACCGTGATCGACTGCATTTCGCACCAGATGAACCAAAGGATCATTCAGATCCTCAATCATGGTTTTGTCCATCTCGGTCTCTTCACCTGAGAGTACCAGTTCCACATCTTTACCCAGCGAACGCGCTAGATCGCGCGCTAGACGCGGATACTTTTTGAACAGCCGCCCTATCGGTTGCATACGCGTCTTCATCACCGCATTTTGCAAGTTCACCACCAGCATATCCAGCTGTGTCACTGCCTGATCCAACTCTCGCAGCGTATCCGTATCATTCCGTCCTTGCAGGATGTCGGAACGAAGATGATTGAGACGGTTTTTGGTAAGCCCTATCTCGCCAGACAAGTTCAGCACTTGGTCCAGACGCTCAGTATCCACCCTGATCGTGGTTTCCTTGGCTTCCTTGGCAGGCACGTCGCCATCGCGGCGTCCTATTGTCGCACCGGGAACATCATCGCTACGCCTGCCAAATGCCTTCTTGGTCGATTCTTCCTCAGACACGGCCACGGCAATTTTTTCGGGGTCTCTAACCACACCCGCCGCTTCAACGATATCGCTCCCTGTCAATGCCGTATAAAGCGCATTCCAATCCACCCCATCTACAGAGGGTACTGCAGATTCAGCCGCACTCGACGGCAACGCTTCTTTGACGACCGCCTTTCCCGCCAGTGCCGATTTCAGATTCTCCAGTATGTGCGAAGGTGCTGTCTGGGGTTGCTGACTTTGCTGCAGCGAACCGAACATTTTCTTCACTTCGGCTGTTGCGGCAAAAATCACATCCATCAGTTCAGCACTCAGAATCAGATCGCGGTTGCGCAATTTATCGAACAGATTTTCAGTCAGGTGGCAAAGCGTGACTAGTTCAGTCGCATTGAGGAATCCTGCACCGCCCTTGATCGTATGAAAGCCGCGGAACACCTCATTAAGCAGACCGTTATCACCGGGGCGCCTTTCCAGCTCCATCAACTTGCTGTCCACGTCAGACAACATCTCGCCCGCTTCAAGCAAGAAATCGCTCAACAGCTCTTCCATGCCAGCAAAATCGTTCATTTTTTACCCCAGTCCATAGTTATTAGTCGTTAGTTTTTAGTTAGTGGAGTCGCTTCGCGACTTTAAATAATAACTAACAACTAGCACCTAACGCCTGCTTCTAAAACCCCAGGCTTTCTAGCAAATCATCCACCTGATCCTGACTTGTCACGACATTCCGCCCATTCGGATTGACCACAGGCCCATTCAACAATCCCGTATCAAACTCGGCCTTTACCGAAGGCGGCGCATTATCAAGCAACAATGTCAACAACTGATTCTCCATTTGCTGGGTCACTTCTATGATCTTCTTGATGACCTGGCCGGTCAGATCCTGGAAATCCTGGGCCATGATAATTTCCATCAAATAGGCGCTGGTCATCTTGGTCTGTTTGGGTACGATGTCCAGAAATGCCTGAGTTTGCATCACCAGTATCTTGAACTGCTCCACGCTTAACTTCTTGTCAAACAACAAAGCCCACTGCCCCCCCAGACGATGCGCCTCCACTTCCATGTTCTGCATCAGGGGTTGTGCTGCTTCTGACGCATTGAGCACGCGCTCTGCAGCCTGTTGCGTCAACGTGGCGACATAATTGAGGCGATCTCGCGCATCAGGAATGGATGCGGTTGCTTTCTCGATCTCTTTGTTTAAGCCAAGCTCCCTCAAGGTATCGTGCAGAGTTCGCGTCATCTGGCCCAACTGATTCAAAACGCTGTCTGCAGAATTGGCGGTCAAACTACCGGGCGTTCTGGCCACCACTGCCCCGAATGTGGGTTCGGTTTGCTCCTCTTGAGCATTCGCTGCGACAATGCTGTCAAACAGCGACTCAAGGTCGTCGCTTTCCTGGATTGCAGTATTGGTAGCCATGTCAGTTCTCACTTATTCATGTTTTGAAATATTTTTTTCAACTTCTCATCTAACGTGGCTGCCGTGAAGGGCTTGACCACATAACCCGAAGCACCCGCCTGAGCTGCCTCGATGATATTTTCGCGTTTTGCTTCAGCCGTCACCATCAATACCGGCAGGGATTTCAACTTCGCGTCCGCGCGTATTTCCTTCAACAACTCTATCCCCGTCATGTTCGGCATATTCCAGTCCGACACGACAAAATCAAACGTATCGGAACGCAGCTTCTTCAATGCATCGACGCCATCCTCAGCCTCCTGCACATTGACAAAACCCAATTCCTTCAAAAGATTTCTCACGATGCGCCGCATCGTTGAAAAATCATCTACCACCAAAAACCGCGTGCTCTCAATACCCATACCAATCTCCTAAGTCAATAACGGCCTTAGCGTTGTTGACAACACAATCGAATCGAATTTCGACACATAATAATCAACCCCGACGCGCCTACCCATCGCGCGATTTGCATCGGACGACAGGGAAGAATGCATCACGACCGGGATGCCATCGAAACGATGATCCGCCTTGATATTCTGGGTCAATACATAACCATCCATTTCAGGCATCTCAGCGTCGGTGAGTATAACCTGTATCTGATCATGCAACGATACACCGGCGCTGTGTGCCGCATCCGCCATGGTCTTGAGCCTGTCCCATGCCTCGCGTCCGCTGTTTGCCTGGATGTGCTTGACCCCCATCTTGTCCAGCACTTCGGTAATCTTGCGGCGAGCGATTGTAGAATCATCGGCGAAAAACACGCATAAATCGTGACCCGACTCGATCGGCTCGACATTGCCCACGATCGCTTCGCCAAATGCGTTTGATAAAATCTGCTCAACATCCAGCAAGGATACCAGCGTGCCATCCGGCAACTCAGTGATCGCCGTGATCAGCGCCCCCTTGTCAGACAACATGCCTTCGGCAGGGCGCACCTTGTCCCAGTCCACCCTTATGATGCGATCCACGCCTTCAACCAGGAAACCCAAAATATGCGTGCTATATTCGGCCACCATCATGGTCTGATGCGGTGTTGAGGGAGACAAACCCATGAACTCAGCCAGATTCAGCACAGGCATCACATGCCCGCGCAATGAAACGATGCCGTCTACACCATGTGGCATGTTCGGTGTGCGGGTGATTTTACCGACCTGACTCACTTCCTTGACCTTAAACACATTGATGCCAAACTTTTCATCGCTGCCTAGGCTGAACAACAGGATCTCCATCTTGTTGGTGCCGGCCAGACTGATTCTGGCATCAATATGATCGAGTAAACCATCCTCAGCACTACCCACCATTTCTTCTGAATATGACATTTAAAACTCCTTGGTTACCCGCGGATTGAGGGTCGAACCGAAACAGCGAAACGATTTATCTCAATCTCCAATGCTCACTTACATCAGCAGTCTTGCTAGGGTTTGCGACAGCTTTTGCGGTTCAAATTTCGGCACATACTCATCCACGCCGACGGTTTTGCCAAGTTGATGGTTGGACTTGCTGGACAAGGACGAATGCATCAGCACCGGTATGCCGGTAAAGCGTTTGTCTTCCTTCACCTTGCGTGTCAGCATGTATCCGTCCATCTCGGGCATTTCAACATCGGTCAGGATTAGCTGCACCATGTCTATAAGCGGCGTATTGGTGCTTTCGGCATAGGATGCCATCTTCGACAGCTCCTCCCAGGCCTGACGCCCGTTCATCGCAGAAATATGTTTCACACCCATCGCATCAAGTGTACGAGAAATCTGGTTGCGCGCCACAGCAGAGTCATCTGCAAAAAATACGGTGCAGTTTTCACGGCCCAGCGGCTTGACCGCATTGAATATCATCTCATCCGCGCTGAACTGGCCGGTCTCGGCCAACACTTTTTCCACATCTATCATCATCACTAGGCGCTTGTCCTTGAGTTCGGTGATAGCAGTGACCAGTCCTCCCATATCCGCCACCAGCATGGCCGGCGGCACACGCATCGCCGACCAGTCAAGTCGCAAAATATTATCTACCGCCCGGACCAGAAAGCCCTGAGTGTGCCCGTTGTATTCCGTGACAATCATGATCTCAGGTTTTCCGTCTGTCACCAGGCCAATATATTTCGCCAGATCGATGACAGGCACCAGCGCCCCGCGCAAACTGACCATCCCCTCGACCGCAGGCGGCATTTCGGGTGCGCGCGTAATGTCCGGAATACGCATGACTTCGCGCACCTTGAACACATTGATGCCAAAGGTCTCCTCTCGCTGGGTGCGCGAATCTACGCCCAGCGAAAACATCAGTATCTCCAGCTTGTTGGTACCGGCCAATTTGGTTCTGCCATCAATACTCTTTAACAGATCAGACATTTGTTTCTCCCAATTAGGATCGAGGATTGGAGATCGAGCCTACAGCAACGCTACGAATTCTCTCCACCTTAAATTCTCAATCCTCGTTAAACCTTGAACCTCTGCACTACATCCTGCAGCTCACGCGCCAGTTGCTCCAGACGCACGATCTGCTCCGCATTCGATTCCACTGCAGCATGACTCTCCTCCGACATCTGCGCGATTTTCTCCACATTGCGCGCAATCTCGTTACTCGCCACGCTTTGCTCTTTCACCGATGAAGCAATATCGTTCACCCCAGCGCTCGACTGCTCAACCAGCGCACCTGCCTCGGTCAACACCGCTGAAACACGTTCGACCTGTTCCTGTGTCGCCTGCAAGGATTGCAGACCTTGCTGCACCGTCGCTTCCACATCATTCGATTTCTGGTTCAGCGAACTCGTCACACGGTCAATCTCGCCTGCCGACTGCGCAGATTTCTCAGCTAGCTTCCTCACCTCATCCGCCACCACAGCAAACCCCCTGCCCTGCTCACCCGCACGCGCCGCCTCGATCGCCGCATTCAGCGCCAGCAAATTCGTCTGATCAGCAATATCCTTGACCTGCTGGGTCATACCCGCTATCGCGCGCGTGCTCTCGATAAATTCCACAACCGACGATGCAATCAGCCTCACCGCTTCTTGGACTCGCTCTATTTCCCCTACCATGCTCGCCACATTCTGGTTGCCCAGCCGGGTCTGCTGCAAACTCTTCTCCGACAACTTGCGCACATCTTCCGTATTGCTTGCCACCGAACTGATGCTCACCGTGATCTCTTCCACCGCAGCCGCAGTCGAAGCTGCAGCCTCGCTCTGCGCTTGTGAACCATGCTCAATCTGAGAAGATGAAGCGGACAGGCTGGCCGCAGTACTGGATACAGTACCGGCGCTGTTATTCACTTGTCGAATGATGTCGGCAAACCCGCCTATCAAGGCGTTAAACGCGCTTGCCGCCTGGCCCACTTCATCATTACCATGCACCGTGACACGCCGTGAGAGATCGCCATCCGCCGCCGTGTGGCTCATTACATCGCGCATATCGCCGGTGGAACGGGAGACTCCGCTGATGATCGAATAACCCAATCCCGTAGCAACCGCGAGCATCAGCATCACACCGACAACCAGAACCAGCTCCGAATTGTGCGCCGTCGCCATCGCAACCTCATACCCTTGTTTTGCTGCCCGGTCTTCATATTCAGCCTCAGTACTGCCCTTATCTATCAGCTTTTTCAACAGCGGGTTTATTTTGCTGCTCAACAGAACATTCAATTCCTTGTAATTGCCATTCTTGATCGCCTGCACAGAAGGCAGGATGGCCTCATTGACATAAGTTTCGCGCGCTTCCTTAAAAGCCTTCAGAGCAGCTTTGCCCTCATCGCTATGAGTGTCCTTTTCAAGCTCGGCAAAATATCCCTCTGTCTTAGGCAGGCTGGCAGCGATGTCATCCAAATGACGGCTAACCGGATGATCCTGCAACTTCGCCACCTCTGATTCGGGATCATGTTGCGCTGCTCGCAACACGCTAGAGCGATCATCTGCCACAGCATACATTGCCTTGTTGATCGTCCTAATCAGGTTTATGTGCTCGACCGCGATCACTTCTGTCTGATTTTGAAGACTGGCCAGTCCTCTGAAGGCCAAGGCTGCGATTATCACTGCAATCACCATCACCACAAACAGCAGAAGATTCAACCTCGACTTGATTGTCATATTATTCAACATGCTCTCCCCGCTTTTTTGCAACCAAGATTACCTTCGGCATTCAACAACCATTTCAAGAACCTAAGCATCGTTTATGAAGCGTAGGTACTGTAACGGCAAAATATAAAATTTCTTTAGGAGAATAGTGAAATGAAACTCTGTCAATTCGTTGAATTGATGCATCATGCGGGCAAACGATAGTTCGATGCATTGAAAGCATGTAGACGAGGCACACTCCCTCGTTGCAGCAGACGAAAATTACACAAAATAGGACAGTGGCAACATAAAGGCTGCCGCATAAACGCCAGCATCTGCCAGCTTATTGAGTGGAACGAGACGTTGCCGGCAACCCCTGCACCCCATTGTCGATGGCTTGCTTGACACTTTGATCTTTTCCATCGGCATCAACGCCGACGGTTCCTCCGTCGTGAGTAGCCGCTTCTTCTGTCTTTTTATTCATGACGATCAGGCTGATTCTGCGGTTTCTCGGGTCCAGTGGATCATTCTTGTTAAACAATACGGCCGAAGCCAATCCGACCACTCGCACAATCTTGTCGTCATTCATCCCACCTGCCAGCAACTCACGACGCGTGGCATTCGCCCTATCAGCAGACAATTCCCAGTTGCTGTATCCCTTATCGTCCCCTCCATATGGTGCAGCATCGGTATGACCCGAGATACTCACCTTGTTGGGCACATCATTGAGCACTTGGCCTATCGCTCGCAATATCTCCTGGGTATAGGGTTCAAGTTGCGCACTTCCGCTCTGAAACATCGGACGGTTCTGATCATCCACGATCTGGATGCGCAAACCTTCGCTGGTCATATCAAGCAGAATCTGATTTTTGAATTTTTTGAGCTTGTCATTATTATTGATCGCCATTTCGATCGTGGCTTTCAATCCCTTGAGTTTCTCGAGCTCAACACGTCTGATTTCCTCTGCCGCATCCTTAATATTGATAACTTTCTTCTCGGAAGGCAGTTCGCCTTCCTTGATTTGACCTGAACTGCGCGTCAAATCCTTTCCGCCGCCCTTGATGATGCTGGAACTGTCACCGCTGCCCGACCCTCCCATTAAAGCCACTTTGAGCGGTGTCTTGAAATAGTTGGCAATACCGGACAGATCGCCTTTCGTTGTCGACCCCAACAGCCACATCAGCAGAAAAAAAGCCATCATCGCCGTGACAAAATCTGCATAGGCGATTTTCCACGCACCGCCGTGATGACCACCCACCACCTTTTTGATGCGCTTTATGACGATAGGTCGCTTATTTTTATCTTCAGCCATGTTTTACAGTCGTTAATCATTAGTCGTCAGCACTGGTAACTAGCAGCCAAAGACTAGCGACCACAGCTGCCTTTTAGCGCTTTTGCTTGACATGCGCCTCCAAATCGGCGAAGTTTGGCCTGTCTCCAGAACTCAGCGCCTTGCGACCGAACTCAACGGCCATCGCAGGCGCATAACCGTTCAGATTCGCCAGCAGCGTCACCTTGATGGTCTGAAATATCTTCCCATCTTCATCGGCCTTCTGCTCCAGCAAACCCGCCAATGGCCCCACAAAACCGTAAGCAAGCAAGATTCCCAAGAAAGTGCCCACCAGCGCATGCGCGATCAGCATACCGAGCTCCGAAGGAGGTATGCCCACCGATTCCATGGTATGTACCACGCCCATCACCGCCGCAACAATGCCGAATGCCGGCATCCCGTCAGCCAGTTTCGCAATCGCATGCGATGAAACCAATGCTTCGTGATGATGCGTCTCAAGCTCGACATCCATCAGATTCTCTATCTCCATCGCATTGAGATTTCCACTGACCATGATGCGCAGATAATCCGTCATGAATTCCACCACATGGTGATCCGCCAATATCTTAGGGTACTTGGAAAAAACGGGACTCTCAGCAGGATTCTCGACATCCCCCTCGATCGACATCAACCCTTCCTTGCGCACCTTGGTCAACATGTCATACATCAGAGCCATCAATTCCATATAGGTATCTTTGGTATACTTCGCCCCCTTCAACAGACTTGGCAAGTCCTTCATGGTGGCCTTGATCGTTACCATGTTGTTGCCCACGAAGAAAGCCCCCATTGCGCCGCCAAAAATCATCAGCAATTCAATTGGTTGCCATAATGCTCCCAGGTGCCCTCCTGCCAGCGCGAAGCCGCCGAAAATCGCCCCCAGCACCACGACATAACCTATGATCACTAACATGCAGCACTCCCCAAATATATTTCTGCTAACGCATTTTAAAACAAAAACAGCCAGACAAGGCGTGCCTTGCGGCTCATGAGGCGTTATTTATTCACTTAACGGCTTGCCGGCAAGATACTTAACTGCGATATGCTGTTTGTTAATTTGAAAAATGATAGACACATCCGCACTGACAGATGCCTAACTCAGGGAACTCGTGATTAAAAATGAATATCGATTGACCTGCCAATCAGACTGCCGGCTCAACAGACTCCATAGACTTTATTTTGGCGTTCGTTTTTCCGGCACGGGCAGGTGGATGACAAATGCCGCATATGTAATTGTTGTGCAATTCATTGGTATGCGTGACAAACTGACCCGCACATTCACGACATGGAACGAGCTGCATCATTCCCGCATTGAAAAAGCGCACCAGAAACCAAGCTCTGGTAATGCTCAGCACGACTTCACCTTCTTCGATGCCCTGCACCTGATCCAGATATAAATGATATGCAGAAATCAGGGCTTGCACCCCATTAACCCCTGCATTCTTGACGATGAATTGGTACACGCCCATGAACAGCGAGGAATGTATGTTCGGCTGCCAACTAATGAACCAGTCCGTCGAATAAGGCAGCATGCCCTTGGAAGGCGATTCCCCCTTGACTTCTTTGTAAAGCTTGAGCAAACGCTCACGGCTTAGCGTCGTTTCTTCCTGCAGAACCTGCAAACGGGCACCCATCACAATCAGATCGGTAGCGATTTTAACCTGCTGCGCCTCACCCAATACTGTCTTGGCTGACATGTCGTTCTCCCGCTCAGACTGCGGCAGCTTCTTCGATACTCTGGGCAGACATTAAAATTGCCGCATGCATTTGCGCCATCATGCGGCTCTTGCTATAGTCGGTAACCATATTCAGCAGAATATTTTCGTCAAAACGGAAGCTGCACAACAACATATTGCAACTGGCCATCTTGAGCACCTGAGCCGGAGCAAGCCCTCCGATCAGATCAACCAGCTCTTGGCTCAACCCCAGACGGAAAATTGCGGCAGATTTATCCTGCTTAATCATTTCCCGGGCCAGCATCAGGTAGGTCAGATTTAAATCCCGGATTCCTTCTTGCAATTGCGCGGTGTTCATGAATTTTCCCTTGTATAGAAGCCCAGAACATGACCTTTGCTCAACTGCGCCGGTAATATCCTAAAGACATATCGTTGCGACGACTGCATTGTGCGCAAACAGAAGGAAAATTCAAATCAGAAGCAGACTAATTATTTTGTAGGGAATGGCGCATGAATTTGTAGGAATATCGCCTACAAAGCAAAACACTCCAGCTCACAAGTGAACTGGAGAACATTGCGAAGCGTATATTTGCGAGGGATCAAACGAACACTCTTAATGGTAGTTATCGACGGTGTTTTAAAAAACTTTAGGCTTTTCTCAAAAGATTTATTTGATTAAAAGCAATAAGTTAAAAAACAAGTGCGATTTTTTTGGAAAAACTACTGATTTTTTATAATGAAAGGGGGGTGCTTTAGCCGACCCGTCGGGTAAGACCGAGTGTGGTCTGGTTTTTCTCCCGGACAAGGCGAAGCAATGCCTGATTTTCGTCCAAAGATTCACCATAGGACGGGATCATATTTTTCAGTTTTCTATGCCAGTCAAAACCTTGCATGCGCGACTTAAAGCAGCGTTCGATGACATTCAGCATGGCCTGAACCGAAATCGAAGCGCCTGGCGATGCACCTAGCAGTGCCGCCAACGTGCCATCCTTGGCGGCAACGATCTCGGTACCAAACTCCAAACGCCCGCCTTTGACATTGCACCCTTTGATGATCTGCACACGCTGCCCGGCTGATGCCAGCGTCCAGTCTTCCTCTCTTGCATCCGCATAAAATTCCCGCAAACTTGCCACGCGGTCCTTGTGCGACCTGAATGCCTCAGTGATGAGATAACGGGTCAGGTCAAGATTGTCCCGAGCGACGGAAAGCATGGGCTTGAGGTTGTTTGATCTTAATGATGAAAAAAGATCGAGCACCGAACCCTCTTTCAGAAATTTGCTGGTAATACTGGCAAAAGGGCCGAACAGCAAGGCCGGTTCCCCATCTATCATTCGGGTATCGAGATGCGGAACAGACATCGGCGGCGCACCCGTTGGTGCCTTGCCGTAGACTTTGCTTTCATGTCGGCTTACAACATCGGGATTTTTGCAGATCAGCCATTGCCCGCTAACCGGAAAACCGCCATAACCAGCGCTCTCAGGAATCCCAGATTTTTGCAGTAGCGGCAAAGCCCCGCCTCCAGCACCGAGAAACACGAAATCCGCGGCGACCGTTTTGCTTTGCTTGGTATGATTATCCCTGATGCGCACATGCCAGCTTGCATCAGGATATTGCTTCATGCTGGTGACCGTATGGGAAAGCTTAAGCTCAAAATTCGGGAATTTGGTCATCGCCTTGACCAGTTTGTGCGTCAACACACCGAAGTCAACATCGGTTCCGTGCTTAACCTGCGTGCCTGCAACCCTTTGCAACGGATCGCGCCGCTCCATCACCAGGGGCATCCATTTTTTCAATACCGCATGGTCTTCGCTGTACTCCATCTCCTTAAACAGATGATGGGCATGTAAGGCCTCATATCGCTGACGCAGAAACGCCACATTCTGCTCCCCCCAGACGAAGCTTTGATGACAAATCGGATTGATGAATTTTTCTGGTGAAGACAGCATGCCGTTTTCGACCAGATATGACCAGAACTCCAGGGACACTTCATAAGCTGCATTTATCGCCAGCGCGCGACTGATGTCCATTGATCCGTCCGCGCGTTGCTGGGTGTAATTCAGTTCGCAATATCCGGCATGCCCAGTTCCCGCATTATTTAACGCGTGCGAGCTCTCATTGGCCACGCGGCTCAAGCGCTCCACCATCACGACAGTCAATGACGGATCCAGCAACAGCAGCAACTGGCCCAGTGTGGCGCTCATCACGCCAGCGCCCACCAGCAACACATCCACTTTTTTTATAGTCATCTACACCCCGAAACTTTGCACGGCCTTCGCCTTTTCAAACAACGCAATAGATTCGACATGCGAGGTTTGCGGAAACATGTTCATCACCCCTGCCGATTTCAGCACATAACCTCTTTGTACCAGTTCTGCCGCATCGCGTGCCAGCGTGGCCGGATTACAGCTCACATAAACGATGCGTCTCGGCGCAATCTCCGGCGTGATGGATTTCACGAGTTCCATCGCGCCGTCACGAGGCGGGTCGATCAGCCATTTATCAAATCGGCCCAAGCTGGCAAGTTTCGCCTCGTCCATTTCAAACAAGTTCATGGACGAAAACTCCACATTAACTGACAAATCGTTACTCTTGGCATTTTGCGCCGCGCGCTTGGTGAGGGCATCGCTGCCTTCAACGCCTAGCACCCTTGCCCCGCTGCGGGCGATGGGCAGGGTGAAATTGCCTAGGCCGCAGAAAAAATCGACAATTCTCTCATTTGGCTGGGGATCTAGCAGACGCAGGGCACGACTTACCATCACGCGGTTAAGCTTGCTGTTCACCTGGGTGAATTCACCGGGTGCGAATGGCATGGTAATGTTGAACTCCGGCAGACTGTATGTCAAAGCAGGTGCATCAAGCGGATGAAACGGAACTATGGTTTCCGGCCCTTTGGCTTGCAGCCAGAACTGAATATGGTGCTGATCGGCAAATGCGCGCAGTGCGGCTTCGTCCACGTTTGAAAGCGGCGCCATGACACGCAACACCAGCACATCAACATGCTCTCCCGCCGCCACTTCGATTTGCGGCAGTTTGTCGCGTATCGACAAACCTTCTATCAGCCGCCCAAGCGGCGTGATCAGCGCGGCTATCCTGGGGGTCAGAATTTCACAGTTTTGCATATCAGCGACAAAGCTGCTGCGCCTTTCATGAAACCCGACTAGCGTTTTTCCCTTCTTGATCACATACTTGACTGAGAGGCGTGCACGTTCGCGATATCCCCAGCTTTTCCCATAGATCGCAGGCAGCATGTTTTCAGGCTTGATGCGTCCAATGCGTTCAAGGCTGTCTTCTAAAATGCGCTGCTTCACCGCGACCTGCACGCGCGCATCGAGATGCTGCATGGAACAGCCCCCGCACACGCCAAAATGCGCACACTTTGGCGCCACACGGATGAAAGCCGCACGATGAAGCTCGGTCATTTGCGCCTGTTCATAAGAGGCCTTCTTGCGGTACGAAGCGTAACTCACGATCTCGCCCGTCAATGCGCCCTCGATGAAGATCACCTTGCCATCCGCATGCGCGATGCCGCGCCCTTCCTGATCCAGCGACTCTATGGTCACCTTGTTGCTTGTCATCATGTCAATTCCAGTTTCTGCGTCTCGCAAGCGCTCAATCCTAAGCCCAGGCAGCCAGGAACTCATCCCAGTGCGGCAAATGAAGTTTAACTAGTTCGCTTCTTACCAGATCGCACTCTTTTCTGTAACCATCCCGACTCAAGTGGCCGCGCATCATCTGAAAGCGCAGATACACAAGATAGGTATTCACCACATCGGTTTCGCAGTAGTTACGTATTTCACCCAGCCTTCCCTGTTGGAAGGATTCCCACACTTGGCTGCCATCCTTGCCAAGCTTGCCGGGGAAGCCCATCAATCTGGCCATGTCATCTAGAGGCGCATTGGCGCGCCCGGTGTACATCGCAAGCAAATCCATCAGATCGAGATGGCGTAGATGATAGCGGCTGATGTAATTATTCCATTTGAAGTCGCGGTCATCCTCGCCCATCTCCCAGTAGCGCGCGCACTGCACGCTGTGTATCAGTCCGCGATAATGCAGCACTGGCAGATCGAAAGTGCCGCCATTCCAGGATACCAACTGCGGCGTATATTTGTCTATGCCATCAAAAAAACGCTGGATCAGACTACCTTCGTTTTCATCCGTCTCACCCAATGACCATACCTTGAAATGATCATCTTCGCGCAACACGCAAGAGATCGCCACCACACGCTGCAGATGGTGCTGAAGAAAATCACTGCCGGTTGCCTGACGACGTTGCTGGAAAGCCATTTCCGCCACTTCTGCATCCGCGACACGCTCATCTAGCCCGTGCAAAATGCGAAGTCCAGCAGTATCCGGAACCGTTTCAATATCAAAAACCAGGGTAGGGGTCAATCGCTTATCCTTGAACTACTCATGCATCAGGCACGAACATGATGCTTATTTCTGTATCCAACCGTTATCGCTCATCACCCACCAGCCTCGCTGCGCATGGGCTATCCAGCGCGGAGCAAAAGCATTACGTATTTCCGATTGCCATTCCGGATGCGCATTGGCATTGGCGATTTCGGCATACAGTGCATCGCGATCCAGATTCTCGGCATTCACCAGCGCATTGAGATGCTTGCGCGCGGCCAGCGGCACGGAAGCAATATCCCGCAGTACGATCGTGCCGTCCATGTTAAGCCCCACTGCACCGCTGGAATAGTAGGGTAACAATTGCGCATGGCGGGCCTGTATACGCGCCTCGACAGCCTTCACACCCGGCGTGTTGACCTCGATGTCCGCCATCGCACATGCATTGAACGACACGACAAGTGCAAACAGCACAAGATATTTGCGCAGGTTCATTTCGACTCCTTTGCAGTAGGTTTATTAACTGGCTGCCATACCTCATCGATGATCTTGTCCGCCGCTCTAGTCGCCGATGCTTCCGGAAAGAACACATTGACCGTCTGGCATGCGCCAAGTAAAAACACCATCAAAACGATCCAAACCTTGTTCATCGAAGATCCTTTCAAATGCTAATTCGCTACACGCAAGGAGGGGCTGTCGGTGGTGCCTGAAACCTGCAGCATAACAGGAGTCATTCCGCCACGCATCGTCAAATTGGACAAAACGCGACCGGACAATGCTTGCCCGGCAACCGTGATCGCGCCATTGACTTGGAATACACTGTCGCGGATATTGATTTTGCTGAACCGGTAACTGCCCTTGGCATAAAGCAATTCACCACTCATTTCGTCGAAATGGGTTCTTCCGCCAGGCAAATTTTCCTGACTGCGCAGGCGGGTGCTTTCCACGATATCGACACCGCTTATCATTCCTTTTTTGACGTCAAAAATGCCATTGAACAACATCGCATCAGGAAGAGCCGACAGGCTTTCCGCCTGCGCCTGAAAGTGTGCCGTACCATCCATATCACCGCTCAGCAATTTGTTGATTCTCTTCAGCGGTACGACTTTGGCGATCAATTCACCCTGCACGCGCCAGCCACTGCGCCAGTTTACACGTGCATTTCCGGTCAGCATTCCACCCCTAACCCGGCTGTCCAGACCGGTGATGCGCAGCTCGTCACGGCCCAGTTCACCTGTGGCCTTCAAGTCATCAAATACCCAGTTCGGCAAGAACGGCAGCGCACTGTCGTGAAGCGTGATGGACAAGGCCAGTTTCTGGGCAGCCGCAGCGCTGATATCCAGCCCAAGCTTATGCCCCAAAGCATTCAAATGCGCTTGAGAAAATTTTCCCGCCGCACTGAAGTTCAGCTCGCCATCCACATCCGACAGGGACATGCCTTCAGTATCGAGCTTTCCCTGCGCCAGTGTGATGCGCATAATAGGATACTCATGACTGGCTGCCATCTGCTGCAACCAGAAAGAGACTTGCTGCAAGGCAGGCCCCTTAACTTCCACGCCATAAAGGTCAAGGCTGGTCACAGGTTTTACTGGCCCGAACATATCCACCAAGGAAAAATTCGCCTGCACCTTGGCCACCTGAATTTGCCTTGCATCGCCGATAGATACTTCACTCAATACCAGGCGCGGCGAAGGTAAGAAACGTCCTGACAGACGGCCTATATGCACCGGCTGTTTCAGAGTTGAACTGACTAACTGTTCAATGTTTGGCACATAATCCTGCATGGGCAGCAGAAGAGGAACGATAAACAATGCCGAGACAAACAACAACAGCAGTCCCACGATGATTTTCCCCCATGGCACGCGATGCTGTTTCGAGATTCGGTATGTCACACTAGGTTGGTTAGGGCGCTGATGGATCGTGCTTTCCGATCTTTCCTTGGCAAGTTTTATCGCCCGCTGTTCGGCTTCCAGCCATTTTTTTGCCTGCGCATCGGCAAGCTGCACAGCATCGGCGCCCGCATAAGGATCCGTTCCCTCTTCAAGCGCAAGGCTCACATGCTGCCCCTGACCGACAGGCTCGGTTTCGACAGCTTCTGCTTCGACAACCTCACTTGTCTCCCCTTTTCCAAGCGCCATCGTATCCATGAGCAGTTGCTCTGCAACATCAGACGGCATAAATTCCACCTGCTGGCTTTGCACCTCACGGGACACATCAGGCACATCAAAAGCCTCAAAATTAAACCCGGCTGACGCATCTGATGCTTCATATCCTTGTATCGGGGCAACCTGGTCTGCTCCCTCTTCACCATCGACCAGCTCATACACACGATATTCGCGTCCATGCTTGTCCTGTTTTGAGCCACGATAGCGAAAAAGATCATCATACTCATTGCTCATGCTGGAGACAAAATCAAAATATGCGCGAGACACGAGGATTTGATCCAAGCCTGCAAAAGTCATCACCCGTTGCGCGCTGTTGATGCCATCCCCCAGCATGTTGATCTGCCCGTTCATATCCTTGACCAGACTCACAGGGCCCAGGTGTATGCCAACGCGTATCCGCAACTCGGGATAATCGAAATGTTTGTTGGCGATAAGTTTCGTGCGGAAACGTACTGCCGACTCCAACGCATCGGCGGGATGCTGCAAGAATCCAATTGCAGCCCCATCACCCGTATCCAGTGCAATTCTTTCTCCAGAATCCAGCGATGCTAGGCTGTCAGTCAGCAACTGGTTAAACTGCTGCTTCAACTCCAACTGTTTGCTATCGGGTTGTTTTGTATATCCCGCGATATCAAAAAACAACACCGCCGCTGTCGTCGTTCTTCTTTCCACGACAGGCACCCCGTTATTGCTTCCTCTGCTGTCACAACCCGACAACGCGGCCGGAACCATTCTTCTTTCTGTCGAGCTTTTGGGGCTGAACGCCGAATCGCCATTCAGCTCAGAAGTCATCTGAATCACCGATTCATTCAGCGCTTGCAAAACGTTTTCCTCGCTGGCCTCATGCTGTGCATTAAGCTTGACAACGGAGGACAACACATCATGCGGCGCAGTTTCCTGATCAATCTTGATGCGTTCGGCTTCATGTTCAGCCTTGATACGCTCGGCTTCCTGCTCGGCTTCCTGTTCAGCCTTGATACGCTCGGCTTCCTGTTCAGCCTTGATACGCTCGGCTTCCTGTTCAGCCTTGATACGCTCGGCTTCCTGTTCAGCCTTGATACGCTCGGCTTCCTGTTCGGCTTTGATGCGTAAAGCCTCTGCTTCCCGTTTTGCCAATGCCTCCGCTTCAGCTTGCGCCTTCAGTTTGGCGACTTCTGCTTCAAGTCTAGCCTTTTCTTCCGCCACTTCGCGTGCGCGCGCTTCAGCTTCGGCTTTGGCCTGCTCAGCCTCGGCCTTGATTTTTTCTGCCTGCCGTTCCGCTTGAAGACGTGCTGCCTCAGCAGCTTCCCTGGCATGTCGTTCAGCTGCAAGACGTACTGTTTCCTCATCAGCCGCCTTTTCAGCTTTTGCGCGAAGCGCTGCCTCGCGACGCTCGGCTTTTTCGGCTTCGAGGCGGACCCTTTCTTCAGCACGGGCCAGTGCTTGAGCCTCGGCTTGCGCCTTCAACTTGAGCACTTCGGCTGCCAGTTTGTCTTTTTCTTCCGTTATGGCACGCGCACGGGCTTGCGCCTCCGCTTTGACTTTTTCTGCATGCTGCTCGGCAAGGCGAGCGGCCTCAACGGCCTCCTTGGCCTGACGGTTCGCTTTGCGACGAGCGGCTTCCTCTGCAGCCGCTTTTTCGGCTTCTGCACGAAGTGCCGCCTCGCGATGCTCAAGTTTTTCAGCTTCGAGTTTGGCATGCTCTTCAGCACGAGCCTTAGCCTCTGCCTCAGCAATCGCTCTCAATTTAGCCACTTCGGCTTCCAGCCTGGCTTTCTCTTCAGCCACAACGCGCGCGCGCGCCTTAGCCTCTGCTTTGATTTTTTCGGCCTGCTGTTCAGCCATACGGGCCATTTCAACAGCCATCTTAGCCTTACGTTCTGCCTCAAGGCGTGCCGCCTCTGCTGCCGCCTTTTCAACCCTGGCAAGCTCGCGGCCACGCGCTTCCGCGGCTTCAAGTCTAGCTCTTTCTTCCGCTATGCCTGCTTTTTGCTTTAATTCTTCACGCGCTTCATCGGCAGCCTTCAGCTTGGCTGCCTCCTCTGCCAATGCCGCTTGCGTGGGCACCCTGAAAGCCGCGGTAAAATCCAGTTCTTCCACCGCATTTCCGGATTTTTTAAGCGGGGCAGGATTCACCAGCTTCGCTGAACGAACAGTGCGCGCCTTGTCCTGTATAAAACCTTCTTTCACCAGCTCAGCAAACATGTCATCCAGCGCTACGCGCAAGCTGGGTGAAGAACGTTTCTTGATTTCAGCTATCGTGGCAACCCCATCCACCATCAACAGGGCGCGTTTAATATCCTTGGACAAAAGCGCTGTCCTGCTGCGCGCCTCATCTTCACCAATACTCGTTCTGACAAAAACAATTTTTTCATCCATGTTTTATTCTAACTGATAGCCGGCATATATTTATATTTAGAAATAACATTTCCGCCGCAACAGCCTCACCTTATCTGCCAACTTTAAAAAATTCATCTTCTTGACAACAGAACAAACGTTCTTTATATTAAAAAGCACGTTCGTTCTCAAAAGGAATTCGCATGACCAAAGACAGCGAGTATCTTAACAAACTTCAGGATTACTATGCCGACTGGAAAAACATCCCATCCTACGCCAAGTTGTGCGAGGTCTTCGGCATCGCTTCCAAATCGTGGGTGAAAGCCATACTGACACGTCTGGCCGATGCCGATTTCATTGATCGCACGCCGGATGGCGCATGGATACCGACACGACAATTTTTCGCACGCCCGCTGGCCGAATCATCCGTTCAGGCCGGCATGCCAGTATCCGTGACAGCCACCCAGGGCGATTTTTTCATCATCGACGACATGCTGATCGACACGCCATCTAGGACAACGCTCATCACGGTCAAGGGGGACTCGATGATAGATGCAGGCATACACGACGGTGATGTTGCCGTAGTGGAAAAGCGCATGACTGCGAACATAGGTGACATCGTGGTTGCAATCGTGGACGACGATTTCACGCTCAAAACACTGGATAGAGAAAATGGCGCTTTCATACTGCGCCCAGCCAATCCGGCATATCCCGTTATCCGACCGCAGGGCACACTGGAAATATTTGGTGTGCTCATAGGTCTGGTCAGAAAATACAAGAGGTAAACATGCATCAACAACCATCCCGCCGGGCCCTGCTCTCGATGACCCACCCCAACAAGGAACTGTTTTTTCGCCAGCGCGCACTGCTTCGCCGCACTGTACCAGCAGGCTTTCCATCGCCTGCCGATGACTATATAGAACAGCGCATCAGCCTGGATGAACATCTGATCAAACGCCGTGAATCGACATTTTTCATGCGCGTCGCAGGGGACTCCATGCAGGGTCTTGGTATTTTTGACGGCGACCTGCTGGTGGTCGACCGCGCCTTGTCCCCAACCCCGGGTTGCGTGGTAATCGCCGTGATAGACGGAGAATTCACTGTCAAACAATTGCTCTACTCACCGAATGGCCCCATCCTGCGCGCAGCGCATCCGGACTATCCCGATACACATATCCAACCGGAACAGGATTTCACCATCTGGGGTGTGGTCAACTGGAATGTGCACAAACACTGATTTAACTTACTACCCAAAAAATGTTTCACACGGAGACGCGGAGAACGAGGAAAAACCAAAAAATATAAATGCAGATCCGCTTTAATGGGATAACTTTAAATAGTTCATTTGAAAATTGGCGCCATTAAAAATTATGCAAGAATGATGCTCCAATGGATTTTTGAGATAAACAGATCGGCAATTGTTATAAATATAAGTTTTTTAATTTTTACATATTTCTCCACGTCGCCGCATGAGACCGCCTTTGAGTATGGGTCCATTAAATAATACAATGAAACGCGCGATCGCGCAGATGGACTGCAACAACTTCTACATCTCCTGCTAGCGATTGTTCCTGCCCGACCTTGAAGGCAAACCCGTCGCGGCTCTCTCCAATAATGATGGTTGTATGGTATAGCGCAGAGCAAAACACTGACTAAGCTTGCCAGCCATGTCGCAAAAAAATGACTAACAGCGTATGCAATTTCAATGAATTGTTCAACCGTGAACCCAACGCCTTGCTCGACAAAATACAGGCCTGTGAAGTCTGGGGCGGAAGCCACAGCACCGCTGCAAGCTTGCGTGAAATGCACATCTACACAGCTTTGAATTTAAAAACACAATGGCAAAATACCTGTGCAGAAAATTTAGCGTGACTCTAGAGCGTATTGTTGCCAAATTCAACGCCACTGCCTGTCAGGAGCTGGATGAGATCACAAGACCCCGTCGGCAGATCGTCTGCTCCCGTTCGTTCGGACTGCCCGTAACCCAATTGTCGAATATTGAGCATGCCGTCATCAGCTATACCAGCCGCGTTGCCGAGAAGTTGCGACATCAGCATTCGATCGCCACCTGCGTGCAGGTATCAATACACAAATCTCTATCAGACATCGCAATATCAGAACGCACTGAACGCTCCTCTGACTTTTCCCATCGATAAAACGAGAGCGCTGTGCCACGCGGCTTTAAACGGCTTCGCAGGATTTACCGCAGCGGTTATAACTACCAGAAGGCGGAGGTCTTATGGTCCGGCATCACCGCATTCGGCGACAGATCACCTACGCTGTTCAACGAAGCTCAAACCAGACACCTTGATGGCAACGCTAGACATGATCAACCACCGCATGGGCAGCGGCACGATCAAATTCCTGGGCGAAGGGATCAGAAAAGACTGGGCGATGAAACGGGGAAATGTATCGCCACGCTTTACGACTGAATTGAACGGGCTGGCCATTGCAAAATCCTGACCCACTCGCGAAAAATTCGTGATGCGCAACTGCCAGGGCGCATGGCCCGGCAGTCTGCTTATGCCGAAAAATCAGGCGCGTTTTTTGAACTCGTTGGTGCGGGTGTCTATT
This sequence comes from Pseudomonadota bacterium, assembly GCA_021787435.1. GTDB lineage: Bacteria > Pseudomonadota > Gammaproteobacteria > Burkholderiales > Gallionellaceae > Gallionella. The sequence goes on from JAJYLY010000005.1 coordinate 168,795, forward strand.
TCGATCCTGTCGCCGATCTCGATGAATGCGGCAACCGGCAGCTCGTAACCGCCGTTGATCTTGGCTGGCTTCATCACCTTGCCTGAAGTATCGCCACGCACCGCAGGCTCGGTGTAGATCACTTCGCGTACGATGGTGTTGGGCAATTCTACCGAGATTGCTTTTTCATTGTAGAACACAACTTCGCATGGCATACCGTCTTCGATGTAGTTGATCGCATCGCCCATGGATTCTGCTTCGATCTCGTACTGGTTGTATTCCTCGTCCATGAACACGTACATCGGTTCAGCGAAATAGGAATAAGTGCATTCCTTGCGATCCAGAATGATCTGATCGAATTTGTCGTCGGCGCTGTAGACCGTTTCCTTGCCTGCGTCCGTCAACAGGTTTTTCATCTTCATTTTGACCACCGAGCCGTTACGGCCGGAGCGGCTGTATTCCGCTTTCAGGATCACCATGGGGTCGGTGCCGACCATGATGACGTTGCCTGCGCGAAGTTCCTGTGCTGTTTTCATGTTTACTGCCCTTCTATTTTGAAGGCGCGCATTGTACCGAGTTCCTGAAAAAAATCCAGCAAATTCAAAGCCAGATTGTTTTTCGACAATTCGTCAGCCCAAGCCATAGCGCGCCTTTTTAATTCAGCCTGAACGGATGCGAATTCACGCCACGCATAGACCATAGCCCCCCCGTTTCCGTTCCATACCCCACACAAATCCTGCATGGCCTGTGCTGCCAGCGGGGAAAGCTCATTGCAGTAAAGAGCGAGGAAAGCCTTCAGCTTGTGCCAGTGCACCTCGTCATGCTGGGGATATATCTGCCAGACAATTGGCTTGCCTGCCCACTGCGCTCTGACGAAGGAATCCTCACCGCGCACGAAGTTGATGTCGCACGCCCAGAGCAGCTCGTCGTATTTCTCCTGTTCCACAAAGGGCAGCAAGACAACCTGAAGGTTGCCGAGGGCATATCGCCCGCCACCTTCGCCGAAATAGTTCACCACCTGGGGCAGGATACGCCCTTGCGGAACAAGGCATAAAACCGGCATATCGCTTTCAGCCCAGGCATCCAACATGCCTTCCAGCGCTGCATTTTCGTAGGAAAACAGGGATATCTTGAGCGTATCTTCTGATGGCACATCCATATTTATCGACTGCCAGAAAGCCTTGAAGCCTTCCTTCAGAAAAGCATCGCGCCGCGCCAGCAGGTCGCGTTCCAGAATCAGACCGCCGGTTTTCTGAGTAAAGCCCGGAAAGAAAAAATACCGGGTCAATGGCGGGCGTGGGGAAGGCAGCTTGTGACAGCCTTCAACCCAGTCTTCGGCAGAAAGATATTCCAAATTGATCCAGGCTTGCGATGCTGCCATCATCGCAAGATAGGGCTCTGGCAATTTACAGGAAAATGTTTCAATCACAAGGTCCGCAGGAACAGCCTCCAAAAACGCCACACCCCACAACCGCACTTCCACTTTGCGACAACGTTGCATATCCAGCGCAACATCAACATCGGGACACAGCCTTGCAAGACTTTTCAGGTCATCCACCCACAGCCGCACGGATATATCAAATTCGTTCGCCAACTGACGTGCGAGCCGCCAGCATACGCCGACGTCTCCGTAGTTGTCGACAACCCTGCAGAAAATGTCGCATGAGAAATGTTTCATTTGTTTGAAGCCCGCCAAACTTTCAGGAAAGGGGTGCAGGACAACCGCTCAACCTTCGGCTAAACCGTTTATCCCCGAAAAATCACCGCTTATGCATGCTATCCAACCGGCTGTTGGATGAGCAGCTTTCAGCCATTGACGCGACAAATTCGAGATCAGAGAATGCAAGCCGTGACACCCCCGAAGCCCGCGCTGTTCTGCCCATCCGGAATAGCGCGGCATTTTTTATTCCCTAGGTTTTCCATAAGTTGTGAAGCGATTCAGCGCATCGGCAAATTCTTCCGCACTCAACAACATTGGCTCGCCTGCCGCCAGCGTCCGCATGTACAGCTCACTTAAATTCTCAACCTCTACAGTGTTCTTGAAAGCCTCTGCCAGATCTTTCCCTGCCGCGATCATGCCGTGGTTCGCCAGAAGACAGGCCTTGCGCCCATGGATCGCAAGCAGCGCATTGTCGGACAAGGCCTGCGTACCAAAGGTCGCATAGTTCGCACAGCGCAGACTGTCTCCGCCCAACAGCGCCAGCATGTAATGAAAGGGCGGGATGTCGCGTCTCATGCAGGCAAGCGCAGTCGCCGCATTGGAATGCGTATGAACGATCGCACCAAACTCGGTGCGCCCCACATAGATGTCGCGGTGGAACAACCATTCGCTGGATGGCTGCCAGCGCCCGCGCGACTCACCCGACAGATGCACGAACACGATATCATCTTCAGTCAGTCCTTCCGCACCGAAACCGGAAGGCGTGATGAGAAATCCATTCTCGTATCGCACGCTTAAGTTGCCTGAGCTGCCATGACTAAGCCCCATCGCATCGAGCTTTTTTGTCATGCGCACCAGCTCGGTGCAAAGTTCTTTCTCGTTCATTTTCTCTCCAAAATAAAATGCTCACGAATGGCTCTGGCATCTGCATCCACCAGACCCAGTTCGGTGATCAGCCCCGTCACAAGACGCGCAGGAGTCACGTCAAAAGCATGGTTCAAGGCAGATGATCCCAAAGGCGTGATACGCATGCGGCGGATTTGTCCATCGTCGCAAAGCCCGGTCATATAGCTCACCTCGTCCTGGGAACGCTCCTCGATCGTAATCTCCGCAACACCGTCCTGCAAGTTTACATCCAGCGTCGGACTCGGCATCGCGACATAGAACGGGACTCCATTGTCGGCTGCTGCCAGCGCCTTGAGATATGTGCCTATTTTGTTACACACATCGCCCTTCGTTGTCACGCGGTCTGCCCCCACGATCACCATGTCCACTAAAGCTTGCTGCATCAGATGCCCTCCCGCATTGTCCACAATCACGGTATGCGGCACGCCATGCTGCGAGAGCTCCCAGGCGGTGAGACTCGCCCCTTGGTTGCGTGGACGCGTCTCGTCCACCCACACATGCAGCGGTATGCACGCATCGAATGCTGCATACACGGGTGCCAGAGCGGTCCCCCAATCCACCGTCGCCAGCCAGCCAGCGTTGCAATGAGTCAAAATATTTACAGTCGCATTTTTGCGCCGATGTATGCCCTTGATAATTTCCAGACCATGCCGTCCGATGGATTCGTTGAATTCCACGTCCTCATCCGCAATGCACGATGCCTCATTCCATGCAACAGCGGCTCGTTCCCCTTCCGGCAACGGTGACAGCAACGAACGCATGCGCTCCACCGCCCACCTCAGATTGACCGCGGTAGGCCTGGCCTTAACCAGCAGGTCGCAACTTGCCTTAAGCGCCGCATCGGAGGCATGGTGACTCATCGACAGTGCCACGCCATAGGCCGCTGTCACCCCGATCAGCGGCGCGCCTCGCACCCGCATCTCGCGGATCGCGCGCTCGGCATCGCGCATGTTCTCGAGGCGCAAAGTCAGGAATTCGTGCGGTAGCCTGGTCTGATCGATGATCTCGACAGCACCGTCGGAAGTTTCCCATATGGTGCGATAAGGTGTACTGTTAACTTTCATCAATCCCCCTCAAATTCACAAAGTGCGAAAACTTTATGCCCGCGCTTCTCCAGTCTTGCCCGCCCGCCGACATCCGGAAGATCGATCACAAAGCAGCATTCAACTACGATGCCGCCCATATCCTCGATCAGCTTCACGGCAGCCTCGGCGGTGCCGCCTGTGGCGATCAAATCGTCCACAAGCAATACGCGCTCGCCCTTCTGTATCGCGTCCACATGCATCTCGATACGGTCTGTACCGTATTCGAGCTGGTAATCGCGCCCGACCGTTTCGGCAGGCAACTTGCCTCGCTTTCTGATAGGAACGAAGCCGACACCCAGCTCGTAAGCGACCGGCGTTCCGACGATGAAGCCGCGCGACTCGATGCCGGCCACCTTGTCAATTTTCAGGCATTTGTAACGCGCGACGATTTCGTGGATCGTAGTGCGCAAGCCCACCGGATCCTTTAGCAAGGTGGTGATGTCGCGGAACATGATGCCTTGATGCGGATAATGCGGGACGGTACGGATACGTGATTTGATCATGATTGGTAAGTGGTAAATTGTGTGTGGTAAGTGGTGAGTATCTGCAATTTTCGACTGACCACTAACTATTCCCCACTCACCGTATTTTTAAGCATTCGGCCCGCGACTGCGGACAATTTCTTTGTAATCGCAGGGTCGCGCGCCTCAGGTGCTGTGAGGATCGCATATTGCAAGGCACTGCGGCATGAACACGCAAAAGCATTTGCATCCCGATACGTAGCCACCTCTTTCACCAGCGCACGCGCCCGGTCGGCATTTGCCACCAGCACTTTCACGATCGCATCCACCGTGACGTTGTCGTGATCCGGATGCCAGCAGTCGTAATCCGTCACCATCGCAACCGAGGCATAACACATCTCGGCTTCACGGGCTAACTTGGCCTCGGGCATGTTGGTCATACCGATCACGTCGCACTGCCAGTTTCTATAAAGCCTAGATTCGGCGAGCGTGGAAAATTGCATCCCTTCCATCACGAGATAAGTGCCGCCCTTCACTGCAGGGATGCCGATACGCACTGCCGCAGCGTAAAGATGCTCGCCCAGCCTGTTGCATACCGGATGCGCCATCGACACATGGGCGACTAAGCCCGTACCGAAAAAACTTTTCTCGCGGGCAAAGGTACGGTCTATGAACTGATCAACGATCACAAATGTGCCTGGCGGCAGATCCTCGCGCAGTGACCCAACCGCACTGATCGAGACGATGTCGGTCACGCCCAGGCGTTTTAATGCATCGATGTTGGCACGGTAGTTTATGTCCGAAGGCGATATGCGATGTCCCCGCCCGTGACGCGGTAAAAACGCGAAGGCTTGCCCGGCAAGCTCTGCAAGCAGAACCTCATCGGATGGCTCGCCAAAGGCCGAATCAGCCTTGACCCAACGGACATTTTCCAGCCCTTCGATATGGTAGACACCGCTCCCACCGATCACGCCCAACATGATTAGCTTTCCAGCATAATAGATTTGTAGATGTAATTCTGCAGCACGGTCAGGTCCACGCTCTGCGTCTGGATGAATTCCATGCCGTGCATGTATATCTCGGCTCCTGTCTGGGTATCCAACTCCTGATGCACATTGCGTATTATCGCAGAGATCAAAAACACCTGGTTCTCTTCCGCCACCTGCAGGCGCAAATTCATCGACACCGCTTCGCCCACCTTGCCGAACGGCTTACCGGCCTGGATGCGAGCCCCTGAAATACTCATGTCCTCGATGATGGCTGAAGCCTTGGCACCAGTTTCCTGTGACTCGATCGAACACACCAGACGCAACTTGATACGCACTGCGCCGCGCATGTTGATCGACTTGACCTGCGCCGGAAACGCAAGATGCAGGTAAGGGTAAGGTGTCAGACAAACATTGATGACATTGCTGTTGAACTCATAGGTCTTGGTGCCTGCAAATCCGCGCACCAGAAATCCTGCGCCTTCCTTGATGTAACTCAGCTTCTCGCCCTGCCTTGGGTGGGATACCAGCACACTGCGCCTGTTCAAGAACCCGATCATCCTTACGAAGTAGCGCTGCTTGTCCGAGAAAATATCCTGCAACTGCACCGTATTGCCTATGCCTATCTTGAGATCGAGAAGCTCCTCGACCTGAGCAACCGGCATGGATTTTTCCACAGGCCTGGATTGTCCTGAAAGCTCAGGTCTCGCCACATGCCCCAGTCGCACACAACTGACGGTGCTTTTCTCGCGGAACAACCCTTTTGAACAAAGGCCATCGATCTGCCGCCGGGTTTCAACCAAAGCTCCTTCGCGCATCAACAGGTTTCCGGACTTGTCATATACATGCCAAGCCAGCGGTATACCAAGAGGAATGTCTTCATGCTTGACTGGCTGCAACTTGCTGCTCATGGTTTCACCGCTGAAACAGATACACGAAGCGTCAACGCACACATCAACTCATAACTGATGGTTTCCGCTGCCCTGGCAACTTCTTCAATCGGCATACCCTCTCCCCACAGCGTAACTGTCGACCCTATCCCTGCCTCATGTAGAGCGCTCAAATCGACGTACAGCATATCCATGGAAATGCGTCCAAGCAACAACGTTTTTTTTCCATCCACCAGTACTGGCGTGCCATTCTTCGCATGGCGAGGGTAGCCGTCGGCATAGCCGCAAGCGACGATTCCAATGCGCATCGTCCTATCTGCGCGGTATTTCCCGCCGTAGCCCACCTCATCGCCCGCATCAAGCTGCTGGATGGCAATGACGCGGCTTTTCAAGGTCATTACGGGCTTCAATCCCAATTGTTCTGCAGACACATCGGCAAAAGGCGACGAACCATACAGCATGATGCCGGGACGCACCCAGTCGCCATGCGTTGCCGGATAGCGCAGCAACGCTGCAGAATTGGCCAACGACCGAGGCAGTTGATACTGCGCCGCAATCCGGTTGTAAGTATCTAGTTGTACAGATACGCCGCGCTCGTCATCCGCATTGGCAAAATGCGTCATCAGCGTGATCCCGCGAACGGCCCTATGGCTTCGCAATGACTCCATCGCCATCCACACCTGCAAAGGTGAAAATCCCAAGCGATGCATGCCGCTATTGACCTTGAGCCACACATCGAGCGCTGCGCGTTTAGGATAGGCATCCAGCAGCGCAATCTGCCATTGGCTGTGTATCACACAGGCAAGATCATATTCGGCAACGTTTTCCAGGTCTGCAGCATCAAAAAAACCCTCGAGCAACAGGATGGTCTGGCGATAGCCCGCCTCTCTCAACGCGATCGCATCTCTGATATCCAGCAGCGCAAAACCCTCCGCAGAGGAAAGCGCTTGGGCTGCGCGCATCAATCCATGCCCATAGCCATTTGCCTTGATAACTGCCATGATGCGCGCTGACGTTGCACGGCGCGCGATTTGCAGATTGTGTTCCAGCGCATTCTGGTCGATGTGGACTATTATGGGACGCGGCATGAATTGCGAATGATCGCTGAATTTAGATGATGTAATGATAGCAGGGGCCATGCTTTCATGATATAAAACACTCTGAATAAATCACACCTGTCTTGAATGAAGCTCGGCTTTTACACTATTCTTGCAGCGCAATTTCTCTCCGCGCTTGCAGACAATGCGCTGCTGTTTGCCGCCATCGCCCTTCTGAAGGAGCTGCATGCCCCCTCCTGGCATACGCCTGTCCTGCAGGAAGCCTTCATCTTTTCCTATATCGTGCTGGCACCCTTCGTCGGCGCATTCGCTGACTCGCTGCCCAAAGGCCGCGTGATGTTTATCAGCAACAACATAAAGATCACAGGTTGCGTAGCCATGCTTGCGGGCGTCGACCCGCTGTTGGCTTATGGATTGGTTGGACTGGGCGCTGCGGCTTATTCACCGGCAAAATACGGCATCCTGACCGAGTATCTGCCACCTGAAAAACTGGTTCTGGCAAACAGCTGGATGGAAGGGCTTACCGTGCTCGCCATCGTATTGGGTTCTGTCATAGGCGGCACATTGATCAGCCCCTCCATTGCCAATCCAATGCTGCAGTGGTGGGACGTGCCTTTCATCGACACCGGGATCGACACCCCCCCAGAGCTTGCCATCACGATCGTCGTCGCGCTGTATTTAGCCGCTTCCGTGGTCAATCTCTATATTCCCCGCGTGGCCCTCGATCACATACCATTGAGCCGAAACCCTGTTTTTTTGCTCGGCGAATTCTGGCACAACTTCAAACTGTTATGGAAAGACCCGCTGGGTCGGGTTTCGCTCGCAGTAACCACGCTGTTCTGGGGAACCGGTGCAACGCTGCGCCTGATCGTACTGGGCTGGTCGGCGCTGGTTCTGCACTACGACATGGCCAGCGGCGCGAAACTGACCGCATGGGTTGCCATCGGCATTGCCATCGGCGCAATGCTGGCAGCTCGGTCTGTCAAGCTTGAGCACTCGGTCAAGGTATTGCCTATCGGCATCGCAATGGGATTGATGGTGCTGATCATGATACCTGTGACCAACAGCACGCTCGCCACCATACTGCTCATCGCCATAGGCGCAATGGGCGGCTATTTCGTGGTCCCCATGAATGCACTGTTGCAGCACCGCGGTCATCTGCTAATGGGATCGGGCAGCTCCATCTCCGTGCAAAACTTCAACGAGAACTTGAGCATCTTTGTGATGCTGGGACTGTATGCGCTGATGGAAAAGCTGGAGTTGAACATCTACTTCATCATCACGGTATTCGGACTGATGCTCTCAGGCATCATGACCGTATTATACAAGCGTCACGGGCACGATCAGGACAGTGGAAAAATCTAGGATTGCTCAAGCAATTTCTCGAACTCGTCAAACGGCATGGGCTTACCGAACAAATAACCCTGATAGACATTACAGCCATGCTGTTTGAGGAAGGCCAGCTGATCATCAGTCTCAACCCCTTCGGCGATCACATCCAAATCGAAGTTCTGTGCCATATCTATGATGGTCTTCACCATCACGGCATCGTTGGAATCGGTAGCGATATGCCTCACAAAGCTCTGGTCGATCTTGATCTGGTCAAGCGGTAACTGTTTCAGATAGGATAAAGACGAATAACCCGTACCAAAATCATCCAGAGACAGCTTCACGCCTAACACTTTCAGCGCATGCATTTTTGCCACCACGTCGGCCACCTCGACCACATCGGAAAGCACCACACTCTCAGTCAGTTCGAGTTTAAGTCTAGAGGCCTCAACCTGGTGGGTGCGCAAAACGGCGGAAACCATTTCGACAAAATCGGCGCGCTTGAATTGCTGTGCACTGACGTTAACCGAAACCGACAGTTTACGGGTCATCGCATGGCTCTGCCAGATGGCAAGCTGCCCACAAGCCGTATCAAGCACCCATTCCCCTATTTCAAAAATCAACGTGCTCTCCTCGGCCAGCGAAATGAATTCTCCGGGAAAAATCATCCCGCGCACCGGATGCATCCAGCGCACCAGCGCTTCAGCGCCAGACACCTTAAGATTGCTGTCCATCTGTGCCTGGTAATACAAGCGCAACTGTCCTCTGGTGATGGCAAACCGCAAATCCCGCTCCAGCACCGCATGCGCTTCCACCGTCTTCTGCATTGCGGGATCGAAGAAACGTACTGTATTCTTGCCTGCCGCCTTTGCCTCATACATCGCCATGTCCGAGTGCTTCAACAGCGCGTCGACCGATTCTTCATGGCCGAGATACAGACTTACACCTATGCTTGGAGAGCTGTGATGTTCGCGGCCGGACAACAGATAGGGACGAGCCAGAATTTCGCGTATTTTCTCTGCAATCAGCGCAATTTTTTCCAGGGCCAGAGTCGATTTCACATCGACATCTTCTAATAACACGACAAATTCATCGCCGCCAAAACGCGCGACCGTATCTGCATCGCGCACACAGGACTTGATGCGCTCCGCCACCTCGACCAGCATCAGATCGCCATAGTCATGCCCCAGCGTATCATTGAGCGTCTTGAAGTTATCCATGTCAAGAAACAACACCGCGCCAAATTGTCGGCTGCGCTGGGACAATGACAGCGCAAGACTCAGCCTGTCCATCAAGAGCCGCCGATTCGGCAACCCCGTCAGCACATCGTAGAATGCAAGGCTGCGTATTTCATCCTCTGCCTCTTTTCTCGCGGCAATCTCTTCATGCAGCTTTGCATTGGATGAATTCAATTCCTGCGTGCGTTCTTCAATGCGGTCTTCAAGCGTGCCATATATCCCCTGCAGGTTAACCGCCATGCGGTTGAACGCCTTGGCGAACAACCCCAGCTCACCAAAAGCGGATTCGTCAACACGCTGATCCAAACTGCCCTTTGCCATCTCATCTGCGGTTCTCGCAAGGTTTTCCAACGGCGCACTGATCTGCCTTGCAAAGTAGTAGGCAAGCAATCCGGACAGAAACAGCAAAGTCAGCACAAGCTCCAGAGTGACCGTGCGTTGCCGGCTGATCGAGGCAAACACCTCGTCTTCATCCATCTTGACCACCATGGCCCAGTCCAATTCGGGCAAATAGCGCCAGGCTGACACGACCCGAACGCCGCTGTAATCCTTTTTCACGTTTTCGCCCGACTGACCGAAAATCGCGCCATACATCGGGATATCCCTGCTTTCATCGAGTTTCAGCCTGAGCACCTCCCTGCCATCCAGACGGTATCTGAGCGGGGTTGCCATGACAATGTATTCCCCGTCTTTCCTGCCAAATACGGCCTTCCCGCTCTGACCCAGTCCGATCGCACCGGAGGCCACCTTGAAAAACATTGCATTGCTCAATTGCGCTGCAAGCACCCCCTTGAATTTTCCATTCATCATAACTGGGGCGGCAATGAATAGCGCGGTATCGTGAGATGGCGCATAGGTATCCTGATGGGAAAACACGGGTTCCAGCGTCATGCGCGCATCGCGGAATACTTCAGCAAGCTGAGTGTTCCGCCAAGGGCCAGTCAAAAGATTGGTGGCGAAATCGGACTCATGCCTCTGCGTAAAGATGATTTCTCCTTGCGGAGTGATCAGAAAAATATTGTAGAACACTCCGGACTCTTCCACATATCGGTCAAAATACTGACGCATCAGACCATCTTCGCCAAAATACGCAGCACCGGAACGCTGCGGGTAAGTCTCCGCCAGCATGCCGATTCCTCTGATCACCGTCGGGCTTTCCGCGAGGAAACGCACATTGCGTTGCCGTTCCGCGAGAAACCCCCTGACCTGCATAACTTTTTTGTCCGCCAGTTGGCCCACCCTGCCCAACGCGTCCGCGCGCAGCGTATCCTCATTCTGTCGCAGGTTGAAATAACCCAACAGCGCCAGTGGCAACACGGCCACAAGAAAAAACAGCAACAGCAGACGCGTGAAAATTTTCATCGTTCTTCCCCTTCAATTTTGTCCCGCTCGGCACGGGGAATGAAGAAAGGATATGGACTAGGCCCGATGCTGCGCCCGGATTGCCAGACGATGTCGAACTGTCCATCGGCACGTATACGTCCGATGCGCACCGTTTTCCACAGATGATGCGTATCTGCATCCACCGCGACAATGCCCTCTGGCGCATTCATCGTCTGCTTTTCCAATGCCGCCTTGACCACCGGAATGATGTTCGCATTGGCTTCACGCATAGCATTCACCCAAAGATGCACGCTGATATAGAAAGCCTCCATCGGGTCGTCCAGCACGCGCTGCATCCCGAAGCGATTGTGGAAATGTTCGATGAAAGCGCGATTCTCATCGCTTTGCACAGACTCGAAATAATTCCAGGCCGCATATTGTCCGGTCATCAAACCTGGCTCCATGGAAGCGAGCTCAGCTTCAGCGATGCTGCTTGAAAACACCGGGATATCGCTTGCGCGTATGCCTGCTTTTTGCAGCGCTCGAAAAAAATACCGGTTGCTGTCGCCGTTTAGGGTATTGAATACGAAATCGGGTCGAACTCTTGCAATCTCTTTTACTACTTGATCTAGGTTGCGGGAGCCAAGATGCACGTAGCGCTCCCCGACCACTTGCCCGTCCAGTGCGAACAGCTGCTTCTTGATGATCTGATTTGCGATATGCGGAAAGATATAATCAGACCCGATCAGATAGACATGCCTGCCGCGCTGCTGCAACGCCCAGGCTATCATGGGGATGATCTGCTGATTGGGCACGGCACCCGTATAGATGATGTCGGGCGACTCTTCCAACCCTTCATACTGCACCGGATAAAAAAGCAGGAGGTGATGTTTTTCAACAACGGTCTTGACTGCCTTGCGGCAGACGGAAGTCCAACAGCCGAACAGGGCCTGCACCTTGTCCTCTGCAATCAGTTTCTCAGCCCGCCCTGCACAATAATTTGCGTCCGATCGGCAGTCGCTAACGATCATCTCGATCCTTAAGCCGTTTATCCCGCCTGACAGGTTTGCCTCTTCAACAGCAAGCCGCACCGCATCCACCAGCGGCGACTCACTCGCGGCCATGGTGCCTGTCAGCGAGTGCAGCACGCCAATTCTGATGACAGGTGTTTCAGCATGATACTGGCGGTACAGAAAAAACAGGACCAGCAGCAAAACCGGGACCAGCAGCCATTTTTTCAAGTCGGCAACTCCTATAGAGTCGATCTCAAAAATTCAACGCGCCACATGCTCACCTACGGCCTTCACAGCCAGACATAGATCCTGCCATGACTTCGCCTTGTCCAGCGGCGTACGCAACAGATAGGAAGGATGGAAACTAACGATCAGAGGAATGCCCTTGTACTCATGCACCCGTCCCCGCAGCGAGGCGACAGACGCATCGGTATCCAGCATGGCCGAAGCAGCCGTCCTGCCCAAAGCCACGATGATTCCGGGCCTGATCAGCTCAATCTGGCGCTTCAAATAAGGAAGACACGCCGCCACTTCGTTAGCATGGGGCTGCCTGTTGTCAGGCGGACGGCACTTGACCACGTTGGTGATATACACCTCTTTTCGCCTTAATCCGATGGAAAGCAGCATGTTGTCGAATAACCTGCCCGCATGTCCCACAAAGGGCTCACCCCTTGCATCTTCTTCGGCGCCCGGACCTTCGCCGACGAACAGCCATTTTGCATTCTCATCGCCGACACCGAATACTGTTTGCGTGCAGCCTGCGCGCAAGCGACACAATTCGCAGTCTCTTACTTTTTCCTTAAGTTCGGGCCAAGCCATTGTTTGCAGCCGCACCTCCATATCAGCAGGCGTGGTGGCTACCTTGGGTTGTTCGCGTCGCACCCATGCCGGATACAGGTTCAGCTCGCGCAACACTGCCTCGCGCCTATCCATGCTTCCACTCCGCTGCCTTGCATGTCTGAAAGTCGCACGCCATCACTATCGCATCCTCGCTGCCACTGGCATTCCGGTAATAATTGCGCCTCACGCTGACCTCTGCGAATCCGACAAGACGATACAAGGAAATCGCCGCCAGATTGGATGCTCGCACTTCGAGCAATGCCCGCGGCAGCCCTCTGGCGCATGCGATCTGCAAAACTGCCATGAGCATCTTGCTGCCCATGCCCTTGCGCTGATGTTCCGCTGCTACGGCCATGTTGAGCAACTCCGCCTCATCAACGCCCGCCATCAACACCGCGTAACTGCAAATCTTTCCGTCACTCTCATCAACATAACACAGATAGCCGTTATTCAGAGCATCGCAAAAGTTTCCGCGCGTCCACGGATAGTGCTGCACAGCATTTTCGATGGCCAGCACTTCATCCACGTCAGATGCCGTCATCTTCCTCATTTGTCGCGCTTTTCAGCGGCCATCTGTTCGCGCTCTGCCGTCTTTAACGCGACCTTATCGCGCAGATAAAAAGGCTGCGCCTGTGCGGCGTCCAGGCCCAATCCGCCGGCAAATTGCAGCGCGCCAAGCGCCGCGATGTGCTCCGCTCTGGGTACCGCATCGACATCCATGCCGACCAACTGCCCTGCATAGCGCTTTTGCAGAATTTCCCGGAACGCAGCAAAGCCGCTGCCTGCACCAAACCACCCGCCGCCAATCACGAAAGGTGCATCTTCAGGTTTGCAAAGAACTGGCTCGCAGACTGTCTTCCAGCCTTCTTCTTGCTTTTCATATGCGGCGCAATAGATCTCGCCCATGCGCGCATCCAGCGCCGCAATCACATGAGCATGGCCAGAGCCTTCTGCCATCGCAAGCAAGGTAGAGATGTCAGAAACGGGCAAGCACGCTCCCAATGCCAAGCCCTGCGCGACCCCGCAAGCGATGCGCACCCCTGTGAACGAACCGGGCCCAGAACCGAAGGCAATGCCGTCCATATCCTGAATCCCGCACCCTGCATCCTGAAGCAAGGCACCCAGCATAGGCATCAGCATCTCCGAATGCTTCTGCCCCGCCAGTTCGTTTCGCGAAAGGCTTATCCCGTCCTGCCAGAGGGCAGCCGAGCAATATTGGGTGGAAGTTTCCAGTGCAAGTATTTTCATTTATCCACCATCAGCAACACCACAGCCTGCGCCGCGATGCCTTCGCCTCGCCCGGTATAACCCAGATGCTCTGTGGTGGTCGCCTTCACGTTGACCGCACTTTTCTCTATCCTTAAATCCTCAGCGATGTGCGCTACCATTCTCGGGATATGCGAAGCCATCTTAGGTGCCTGCGCGATAATGGTCGCATCCACATTGCTGACCAGATAGCCCTGATTTCTTACCAGATGCAGCACTTCGCGCAGCAGGATACGGCTGTCGATGTTTTTGAACTTCGCATCGCTGTCGGAAAAGTGCCGCCCTATATCTCCAAGGGCGGCCGCTCCCAGCAGCGCATCGCAGATTGCATGCAGCAGAACATCCGCATCGGAATGCCCTAGCAGCCCTTTTTCAAACGGGATATCCACCCCTCCAATGATAAGCCGCCTGCCTTCTACCAACTGGTGTACATCAAAACCCTGACCTATGCGCATGTCCGCTCCCTCAACAACAATTCAGCCAGCCACAAATCCTCCGGATAGGTCACCTTGAAGTTGCTCGCATCCCCAGCCACAAGTTTGGGGCTCAAGCCCATCGCCTCGACTGCCGATGCCTCGTCGGTGACCGACTTGCAATGCTGTAGCGCCAGCGTCAACAATTCCAGACGGAACATCTGCGGCGTTTGCGCCTGCCACAAACCTGCTCGGTCTTCCGTGTGCAGCACACGCTGCTTGTCGTCAGCGCGCTTTATGGTGTCAGCCACCCTCACTGCCAGTATCCCGCCAACAGCATCATCGCGCAGTTCATCTATCAGTTTTTGCAAATGCACCTTTGTCAGACAGGGCCTTGCCGCATCGTGCACCAGCACCCAGTCGTCAGGCTCAAGCTCGGATGCGATCAGCCCGTTCAACACCGTGTCGGCGCGCGTTTCTCCTCCGCAATACAGTGTCTGCAGCTTGCCGCCAAAATCCGACCAGTCATAACCTTGAAACAGCGTATCATCGGGCGAGAGCACCACGAACACGCTTTCGATCTGCTCGCAGTCGCACAGCGTTTTCAGCGCATGATAGAGTATCGGTCTGCCCGCGATGGACAGATATTGCTTGGGCAATTCATGTCCCATGCGCGCGCCGAAACCTGCGGCGGGAACCAGAGCGTAAAATGATGTCATAAGCGGATTGTAATTGAGCAGCGCGCCCCAAGAAAGGTTCTATTGGTTTTTCGCCTTCAGACAGGTAGTATTTTACGTAATTACTCGAGAGCACGAATGACGAACGAAAAAATCATCCCGATTGCAGTTGGTGAAACAGATTCTGCAAATCAAACTTCCTGCAACGATGCCGAACCTTTTGCGCTGATGGTGCTGGGCGATAGCATGGCACCGGAATTCAATGAGGGCGAAATCATCATCATCGAACCTGGCCCCAGGATCATCGCGGGAAGCTATGTGTTGGCCTTTCACGATGAGGAATACGTTTTTCGCCAGTTGATACAGACCGGGAACGGCTGGTGTCTGCATGCGCTCAATAACAATTATCCCGATGTTCCGGTGATGGACTTGTCGGCGATAAGAGGTATCATCACCCAGAAATCCCGCCCGGGCAGACGCAGCGCTTCGAAAATTTACATTAGGTGATGCGCAATACGTCACCGGACCACCCTTAGACGCAAGGCGCAGTCTCCGCCTGAGACTGCGTTTTCTAGGTTTATAATGAGCGGCTCTATACGCTCATGCAACTTGCCATGCTGTTCACATCAAATCACAACCGCCCGCGCTACACCCACCTTGCCGGTTCGTCCGACGCACTGGCGCTGGCGCAATATGCCGAAAAAAATGCGCCGCTGGCCGTGATCAGTTCGGATGCACTGGCAGCCCAGAGGCTCGCAGAAGAAATCCGTTTCTTTTCGCCGGAATTGCGTGTGCATTTCCTGCCCGACTGGGAAACGCTGCCCTATGACCATTTCTCGCCGCACCATGACCTGATCTCCGAACGCCTGTCCACATTGCACCACGTCAGAAGCGAATCGTGCGACGTGCTGGTGGTTCCGGTCACGACCGCCCTTTACCCGCTTGCACCTCCCGAATACCTGGCCGCCTTCACTTTTTTTCTGAAGAAAGGAGAAAGGCTTAACCTGCCGGCCTTGCGCGAACAGATGAGCTTCGCAGGATACAGCCATGTGCAGCAGGTTCTCTCGCCCGGCGAATATTGTATCCGGGGCGGAATCATCGATCTTTTCGCGATGGGCAGCGTGTTGCCGTATCGTATCGATCTGTTCGACGACGAAATCGAAACCATCGCGACTTTCGATGTGGACACTCAGCGCACGTTGTATCCTGTACCCGAGATCCGCCTTTTGCCCGCGCGCGAATTCCCGCTGGATGAAAAAGGTCAGGCTCACTTTCGCCAGAGCTTCCGCGACCGCTTCGAGGGCGACCCTTCAAAATCCCGCATCTATAAGGAAGTGAGCAAGGGAAACGCGCCTGCCGGCATCGAGTATTATCTGCCGCTGTTTTTTGACAGTACCGCGACGCTGTTTGACTACCTGCCGAAAAATGCAACCCTTTGCTTACACGGCAACGTGGAGGAAGCAATCCATCAGTTCGGCGTGGATGCGGCATCGCGCTACAACCTGCTGCGCGGCGACCCGCAGCATCCGCTGTTGCCCGTCGATGATCTGTTCATGAATGCGGAAGGTTTTTTCATCGCGGCAAAGGAATTCGCACGGCTGGACATCATCTCCGATTCCGGCAACGCGACACCCTGTGCAACAAGCTCACTTTCAAACATCTCGGTAAACCGCCACGCCGAAAACCCTACTCAGGCTTTCGCAGACTTCCTGAAAAGCTTTGACGGACGCACACTGCTTTTGGCAGACAGCCTAGGCAGGCGCGAAATCATGTCGGGCTTCCTGCAGGAATACGGTCTGAAAGCCGATATTTGCGAAGACTACGCAAGCTTTCTGGCAAGCGACAAAAGATTCATGCTCTGCACAGCTCCCGTGCAAAGCGGCTTTCTGCTGCCGGATGAACATCTGGCAATTGTCACCGAGACGGAGCTCTACGCCTCTCAGCCGCGCAACCGCGCCGCCCGCACAGCAAAAAAGACCAATATCGAAGGCATGTTGCGCGATCTGTCCGAGCTCAAGGTAGGCGACCCGGTGGTGCATGAACAGCACGGCATCGCGCGCTATCAGGGCCTGGTGAATCTGGATCTGGGCGAAGGAGAAAACGAATTTCTGCTGCTGGAATATCTGGGCGGCGACAAACTCTACGTTCCTGTTTCCCAGTTGCATGTCATCGGCCGCTACAGCGGCGGCGCCCAGGATACAGCGCCGCTGCACAAACTGGGCTCAGGCGCGTGGGACAAGGCAAAACGCCGCGCGATGCAACAGGTGCGCGACACCGCTGCCGAACTTTTAAACATTTACGCACAGCGCGCAACCCGCAAGGGACACGCGTTCAAACTGACCCTGCGCGATTACGAGGAGTTTTCAGCAGGCTTCGGTTTTGAGGAAACGCCGGACCAGGCCGCCGCGATCAGCGCCGTGATTGACGATCTGCAATCGGGAAAACCGATGGACAGGCTGATCTGCGGCGATGTGGGTTTTGGCAAGACAGAGGTTGCACTGCGCGCCGCATTCGTCGCGGTGATGGACGGGAAGCAGGTCGCAGTCCTCGTGCCCACCACGCTGCTTGCCGAACAGCATTTCCAGAATTTCTCCAACCGCTTTGCCGACTGGCCTGTGCGCATCGCGGAGCTGTCTCGCTTCCGCTCTGCCAAGGAGCAGACTCAGGCGTTGAAAGAAATGTCCGAAGGCAAGCTCGACATCATCATCGGCACCCACAAGCTGATCCAGAAGGGGATCGAGTTTGACAACCTTGGACTGATCATCATCGACGAGGAGCACCGCTTCGGCGTGCAGCAGAAAGAAAAATTGAAAGCGCTGCGCGCGGAAGTGGATATATTGACGCTCACCGCAACACCCATCCCCAGAACGCTTGCGATGTCGCTAGAAGGCCTGCGCGATTTTTCCATCATCGCCACCGCCCCGCAGCGGCGATTGTCCATCAAGACTTTCGTGAGTTCTTACAGTCAGGGCGTGATCAGGGAAGCCGTGCTGCGCGAATTGAAACGCGGCGGCCAGGTGTATTTTTTGCACAACGAGGTGGACACCATCGCCAACATGGCCGAGAAACTCACCGAGCTCTTGCCCGAAGCGCGCATCCGTGTGGCGCACGGCCAGATGGGCGAGCGCGAACTGGAAGCGGTGATGAAGGACTTTTACCAGCAGCGCTTCAACATCCTGCTTTGCACCACCATCATCGAAACCGGCATCGATATACCAACGGCCAACACCATCATCATGAACCGCGCCGACCGCTTTGGTCTTGCCCAACTGCACCAGTTAAGAGGCCGTGTCGGGCGCTCGCACCACCAGGCTTATGCCTATCTGTTGGTCGACAGCCTGGACGGCTTGACAACGCAGGCCAAGAAGCGGCTCGAGGCGATACAAGCGATGGAACAACTGGGCAGCGGATTTTATCTTGCAATGCACGATCTGGAAATCAGGGGAGCCGGCGAAGTGCTGGGAGAATCGCAAAGCGGCGAGATGCAGGAAATCGGCTTTTCGCTCTACACCGACATGTTGAATGCAGCAGTTTCTTCCTTGAGGCAGGGCAAAGAACCCGACATGGCGCACCCCCTGGGCGTGACGACAGAGATAAACTTGCACAACCCCGCCCTGTTGCCGGATGACTATTGCGGCGACATCCACCAGCGGCTGGTGATTTACAAGCGACTGGCCAACTGCGCCAGCCAGTCTGATCTCGACGAAATGCAACAGGAGCTGATAGACCGCTTCGGCCTGTTGCCCGAGCCAGCGCAGACGCTGCTCGACTGCCACCGCCTGCGCATACTGGCAAAGCCGCTGGGTATCAGCAAGGTGGACGCCTCGACAGAGGCGATCCAGATTCAGTTCGTGGAAAATCCACCCATCGACCCGATGAAGATCATCAGCCTGATCCAGAGCAAACGACACATCAAGATGATCGGACAGGACAAACTGCGCATCGAGTTAAAATACGAAGACCTGAATCAGCGCGTGCTGGCGATAAAAAACTTTTTCAATGAATTGAAATGAGTTGCAAGATCAACACTCTCCTTGCATCAATCTCATTTGGTTAGAAAGTTATCATCTGGGAATGCGAGACAGCAAAATAAAATGAATCGATCAATCGTCTGTCAGAGAAATCCGCCTCCCTTGGCAAACACCGCCAGCAATATTCCGCTAAAATACGTGCACCGTTTCACCCAAGCAATTTAAACATGAACCTCATCCTCCAGGCAGTACACGACATCATCCCGCAACAACAGATAAATCATCTGACCGGACTCTCAGGCGCATCGAAAATCGAGCAGATCGACGCAGGTGCTTATCGTCTGCATGAAGCAAAACCGCATACCGACATTTCTTCATACTGTTTCGAGCATCGCATCGATTACGGATTTGTGCCCGACGGCAAACAGCTTTCCGGTTTCGGGCTGGTGGTGATGGACATGGATTCGACGCTGATCTCGATCGAATGCATAGACGAGATCGCCGACATGCAGGGATTGAAACCCCAGGTTGCCGCGATCACCGAGGAGGCGATGCAGGGAAAAATCGATTTCGCGGAAAGCCTGCGCCGCCGCGTGAGTTTGCTCAAAGGGCTGGATGAAGGTGCATTGCAGCGGGTGTATGATGAACGCCTGAAACTCAACCCCGGTGCAGAATTCATGCTTGCCAGATTGAAAGAGCACGGCATCAAAACGCTGCTGGTATCGGGCGGATTTATTTTTTTTACCGAACGCCTGAAACGGCGCCTGGGGCTTGATTACACCCATGCCAACACGCTGGAAATTGTCGACGGCAAGCTTACCGGGCATGTGCTGGGTGACATACTCGACGCACAGGGCAAGGCGGACTGGCTGGTAAAAACACGCAATGAACTGGGATTGAAGGCTGAACAGGTGATCGCAATGGGCGATGGCGCAAACGACTTGAAGATGATGGCTGTGGCGGGTGTGAGCATCGCCTATCATGCAAAACCCGTGGTGCGCGAAAAGGCCAGCTATGCACTCAACTTCGTGGGGCTGGACGGACTGGTGAAGCTGTTTAAAACCAGCGTGTAGCTGGCAGCTTGTAGCTGGTATTTTATTTTTGCTGGACTCCTGCTTTCGCAGGAGTGACATTGAGGAGTGGCAAAAATGACGCAGGAAATCAGCACCGAAGTTTTGCTGGAAAAGTATGCGGAAGCAGGTGAAACTTCCGTGCAGGATGTACGTCGCCGGGTGGCTCGCGGACTGGCAGCAGCTGAAAAAATTGAGCAGCGCGCGCACTGGGAAGAAGTTTTTTTCAAGGCGCAGGAAGATGGCTTCGTGCCTGCAGGACGCATCAATTCCGCGGCTGGCTTGTCGATACAGGCAACGCTGATCAACTGTTTCGTGCAGCCGGTGGGCGATGCGATTTCGGGTTTCACAGACGGCAAGCCCGGAATCTATGATGCGCTGCAGCAGGCCGCAGAAACCATGCGCCGCGGCGGCGGCGTAGGCTACGACTTTTCTTCCATCCGTCCCGAAGGCGCCATGGTCAAAGGCACCAACTCGCGCGCCAGCGGACCGATTTCCTACATGCGCGTGTTCGACCGCTCCTGCGAGACTGTCGAGTCGGCAGGCGCACGTCGCGGCGCGCAGATGGGCGTGCTGCGCTGCGACCATCCCGACATCGAGAAATTCATACACGCCAAGGACCAGGGAGACCTGCGCAACTTCAACATCTCGGTCGGCGTCACCGATGCACTGATGCAGGCAGTCGAAAACGATCAGGAATTCGAACTCGTGCACAAGGCAGAGCCCGCCGCTGCAATCAGGGAAGCTGGCGCCACACAACGGGAAGATGGACTTTGGGTCTACCGTAAAGTCGCTGCCCGTGAATTATGGAAGCTGATCATAGAGAGCACCTACGATCACGCAGAGCCCGGCGTGCTGTTCATCGACCTGATGAACCGCGACAACAACCTTTCCTATTGCGAAGTGATCGAGGCGACAAATCCTTGCGTCACAGCAGATACTTGGGTGTTGACCGGCCAGGGAGCACGACAAGTACGACAGTTAATTGGCAAACCTTTCGTCGCAATGGTGGATGGCAAACCCTACCCGACAGAATCCCAAGGTTTTTTCTTCACGGGTTGCAAACCTGTTTTGCATCTGAAAACTGTCGAGGGCCATTCATTGCGCCTGACCGCTGACCATCCCGTGTTGCGCGCATCACACATGACGCGCTATACACGAAAAACAGAGTGGATCAAGGCGGGTGATCTGCGTAAAAACGACAAAATAGTTTTGCACGATCATCGCGCCATTCAAGCATGGAATGGTGCGCACACCGAGCAGGAAGGATACCTGATCGGTTTGCTGATAGGCGATGGCACACTCAAGAATGACAAAGCAGTGCTTAGCGTTTGGGACACCGCTGCGCTGAAAATTGCCAACGGAGGCGACATGCTGCCTACCGCTGGCATTGCCGGCATCATGCATACCGCAGAACAGGCTGCACGTTCCTTGCCCCACCGCAGCGACTTCAACGGCTGGCAAAAACCTGTAGAAGGTCGCGGCGAATATCGCCTGGTAACAGGCGCTTTGCGCACGCTGGCATTGGAGCTTGGGCTGACTCCGGGCAACAAATGCTTCACCCCTGCAATGGAGTCTGACTCGTCAGACTTTTATCGCGGTGCATTGCGCGGCATGTTCGATGCGGATGGTTCAGTACAAGGCTCTCAGGAAAAGGGCATCAGCGTCAGATTGACACAGATTGACCTTGCCAACCTGGAAACTGTGCAGCGCATGCTGCTGCGCCTGGGTATCAATTCCACCCTCTACTTGAATCGCCGTCCCGAAGGCATGAAGACATTGCCAAACGGCAAAGGTGGCAGCAAAGAATATGCCTGCCAGACACTGCATGAACTCATCATCAGCGGCGAAAATATCGTTCGTTATGCTGAACTGATCGGTTTTGCCGATTGCGACAAGATGGAGAAACTGAACAGCTTGCTGGCCAATTATCAACGCAAACCAAATAAGGAGCGTTTTGTTGCAACCGTGCTGTCGCTGGAAGAACAAGGCATCGAGGAAGTGTATGACGTAACCGTAGCCGAAGTGCATGCCTTCGATGCCAACGGTTTGTATGTTCACAACTGCGCAGAGCAACCCCTGCCCCCTTACGGCTGCTGCTGCCTGGGTTCGATCAACCTGACCTCCATGGTGAAAAATCCGTTTTCAAGCCATGCCGGATTCGATTACGAACCTTTCAAGCAGCTGGTCAGGACTGCTGTGCGCATGCTGGACAACGTGCTGGACGTGACCGCTTGGCCATTGCCCGAGCAGCAACAGGAAGCAGCAAACAAAAGGCGCATAGGACTTGGCTACACGGGTTTGGGCGATGCACTGGTGATGCTTAACCTGCGTTACGACACGGATGTTGCACGGTCCTTTGCCGCAGACATCACGCGCATCATGCGAGACGAGGCGTATTCAGCCTCGATCGAACTGGCCCGTGAGCGCGGCGCATTCCCGTTGCTGGATGCCGAACTCTATTTAGCCTCCCCGCATTTCTCTTTCCGCCTGCCGGATGAAATAAAAAACAGAATTCGGGAACATGGCATCAGGAACAGCCATCTTTTGTCCATCGCGCCCACCGGCACGATTTCGCTGGCCTTTGCCGACAATGCATCGAACGGCATCGAGCCTGCCTTCTCCTGGTTCTACACGCGCAAGAAGCGCATGATGGACGGCACAACAAAAGACTATCAGGTCGAGGATCACGCCTGGCGCCTGTATCGTCAGATGTCAGAGATAACCAACAAAGCAACATCTCAGTCCTCAGTCCCCAATCCTCAATCCTCTGGCTTGCCTCCTGCCTTCGTCAGCGCGCTGGAAATTTCCGCGCTCGACCATATGAAGATGGTCGCGGCCGTCGCGCCCTATATCGACACATCGATCAGCAAGACCGTCAACGTCCCCGCCGACTATCCCTTCGAGGATTTCAAGAATTTATACACCGAGGCCTGGCGTGCAGGCCTCAAGGGGCTCGCGACCTACAGGCCCAACAGCGTGCTGGGCTCGGTTTTGTCCGTCACAAAGAAGGATGAGCAACCGCAGGATTTCGTGTTCGACCAGGACAGGCGCATCGTGCTGGAAGCTGCACCCAAACCCGCGCTGGCTTCGCTGCGCTGGCCCGGCCGACCTTCTCTTCCGGCAGGCAGTGAAGGCTGGGTATCGCAGGTGGTCAAACATCCGTTAGGCAGTTTCGTTGCCTTCGTCTCGCACACCTCCAGCAATGGCGCAAACCATCCCTTCGAAGTCTGGGTGAACGGTTCGGAGCAGCCGCGCGGCCTTGGTGCACTGGCAAAATCGCTTTCGATGGATATGCGCACGCTAGATCCGGTGTGGATACGCATGAAGCTGGAAATGCTGATGAAGACGGCAGGCGACGATGCGTTCGACATGCCTATGCCGCCCGACGGCGTTGTGACCCGCATGCCGAGTCTGGTAGCCGCTTTCGCGCATCTAATGAAATATCGCATCGAATCTTTGGGCGCACTGGAAGTCCACGATGGCATCACCACGCCGATGATGGATGCATTGTTCTCAAAAAAGGAACCCAAGACCGGCACCGACGGCACCATGAGCTGGACGGTGGATATTTCCAATGCGGGAAGTGGCGACGATTTCGTGCTGGGATTAAAGGAACTGGTGCTGCCTGACGGGCAAAGACGCCCATATTCGATGTGGCTGTCCGGCGTGTATCCGCGCGCGCTCGACGGTCTTTGCAAGGTGCTGAGCCTGGACATGCGCGTCATTGATCCCGCGTGGATAGGCATGAAGCTGCGCAAGCTGCTCAACTTCGGCGAACCTTTAGGCGACTTCATGGCGCGCGTACCTGGAGGCAGCAAGATGGAAAGCTATCCTTCCACCGTTTCCTATGTCGCCAAGCTGATCATCCACCGCTACGCGATGCTGGGCGTTCTGGACGAGAACGGCTATCCGGTAAAACAGATGGGCGTGCTTGAAATCCCAGAAGGCCAGAGCAAATCCACCAATACTAAATCTCTTGCTGGCAAAGCCTGCAAGGAATGCGGCAATGCAACGCTGATCAAGAAAGACGGCTGCGAGTTTTGCACCAGCTGCGGCGCGATCGGCGCCTGCGGATGAGTGTTAATTCCGGCAATACAAATTCTATTGTGAACAACGTCATCAAGGGCAAGCTGCTGGAGTCGGCCAAGCTGATGCAGCAAGCGTCCAACAACACCAAAGAGCAATTCGCCAACTCGCCCGACCTGAAAACCGAGCTGATGAACGCTATCATGGACGCACTGGACGCGCATACGCTGATGAGCACACAGGCGCTGAATTCCACAGCGATACAGGGCGGCATGAAAGACATCCTACTTAACAATGCCGGGCTTTACGAGTCGCTGCGGGCACAGGCTGCGAATCCTAAAGCGGCAGCATAGGGGAAGCCTAATAGCAAGATTTCTAGTTTGACTCCTTGGCAGTAGCACGTCGCGACAGCCAGCAATCCGGCAGCCTGAAAAATTACCGGAGTAAAAAACGCAAACGCCCGCTTTTTAACGTGACAGTCACTGATGTACATTCCACGGGATTCATTGACGACGATTGCATAAATTGCGGACTCCTGCCATTAGTCTTGGCAATAAATTTATATTCGATATGAGATTTAGCCCTTGATCCGGTACGACTGGACAAACTCCACAGTTTTAAACTAACTCACACTTTTCCTTCAACTGCTGCGTGTTGTAGCACAACAGTTGCATGACCATAGTTATCTGTTAAAATCAGACCATGTTAATCATAACACATTGATTATAAGATACAAACTGTATTAAAACTGAAAAAATATAATGCTATTTTCATGTGGAAATTACATATTTATGCAGTGTAATTGGAAGCTCGGCAGAAAAATTTATAAGGAATTAAACAATGAATCTACCCGCGTGGATGCATCTATTCAAACCAAAAGCTGTGTCCGACACAGATAACTGTGATGAGCCCAAACGGGATTCAGACACACGCTATTGTTTGGTGCAAATTTTCCTGGATAGAAAAAAACACCTTTTCTATCAAGATGCCCGTTTTGTTGAAAACCTCACTAAAGCTCTGGAAAGTCCCACGCAAGGTGGATTTTTTGAGCATCAAGGCTGTAAGGGAGTCTATGCAATCAACTTGAACTGTGTCGATTACGTAAAGATTTTGGAAGCCGGCAATAAACTTTCAAATGACGATGCTTGCGCATTACGGCGATGATGAACAGCGTTTACGCTGATGGTGAACAAGCAGAAGCGTAGAAGTGCTGGTGTGATGTTTTTACCTCAAATGTTCACGATCAGTCAAATTGAGGTGCATTTTTGGTTTT
>JAJYLY010000013.1 GCA_021787435.1 Pseudomonadota bacterium
GTAGGCGAGATGCGGTAGCATCCATGCCCTTTGACCGGCAAGTCGAAATTACACGAAATGAACTACACACACCTCACCCGAGAAGAACGATACCAGATTTACGCCTTAAAGAAAGCAGGACACAAGCAACGTGAGATAGCTCAGGTGCTAAAGCGAAGCGAGTCAACTATCAGTAGAGAATTGGTGCGCAACTGTGGACGGCGCAGCTATAGGCCGAAGCAGGCGCACAGCAAGGCAATAGGACGGCGCTCGATGAATGCACGGACGATAAGATGATGCCACCTGGCAATTTGCTCAAGAGAAACTGTTGGAGCAATGGAGTCCGGAGCAAATCGGCGGGCACGCCGCCATCAGCCCGGAGACGGTGTATCAGCGTGTCTATGCAGACAAGCGTGCTGGTGGCTTGTTATGGAAGAATCTGCGCTGCCAGAAGCAACGCAAGAAGCGTTACGGCAAGATAGATCGGCGAGGCACGATCCCGAACCGCCTCTCCATTGAGGATCGTCCAGCCATCGTCGAGACACGCAGTCGGATTGGCGATTGGGAAGCTGATACTGTCATCGGCAAGAACCACCAGCAAGCTATAGTGAGCATCGTTGAACGCAAGACGGGATTTACGCTGATACACAAGGTTGAGCGAAAGACGGCTCAAGCAGTCAGCCAGGCAATGATCAAGCTACTGAAGCCGTACCGGAAAAAGGTTCACACCATTACTTCAGAAAACGGGCGTGGGTTCGCCGGACACGAAGAAATTGCTAAAAGGCTGAAAGCAGACTTCTACTTCGCGCACCCTTACTCGTCATGGGAGCGAGGCACGAACGAAAACACGAATGGGTTGATACGGCAGTACTTCCCAAAAAACCGGGACTTCACCACCATCACACAGCAGGAGATTGATATGGCAATGAACAGACTGAATAACCGACCCAGAAAAAAGCTTGAATACAAAACACCCAGTCAGGTATTCTTCAAGTCAGGCGTTGCACTTCAAACTTGAACTCGCGGACTTTAATAGTCTATTTACGACTTTATTAACCTATTTACGACTTTAATAGGTCGGAACAAAGGAACAGGAACACCTAGCCAGACTACTCGACGGTGACTGATTTGGCCAGATTGCGCGGCTTGTCCACATCGGTGCCTTTCTGCAATGCCACGTAATAGGCCAGCAATTGCAACGGAATGGTGTGCAGGATGGGGCTCAGATATCCAGCATGTTCCGGCATGTGCATGATGTGCACGCCGTCTTCCTCCTGTATATGCGTATTAGCATCGGCAAACACATAAAGTTCACCGCCGCGGGCACGCACTTCGTGCAGATTGGATTTCAGCTTTTCCAGCAACGCATCGTTGGGTGCGACCGATATAACCGGCATGTCCTTGTCCACCAGCGCCAAGGGCCCGTGCTTCAATTCTCCCGCAGGATAGGCTTCCGCATGAATGTAGGAAATCTCCTTGAGTTTCAACGCGCCTTCCAGCGCAATCGGATAATGCAGGCCGCGGCCCAGAAATAGCGCGTGATGCTTGCTTGCGAACCGTTCGGCTAGCTTCTCGATTTTGGGTTCCAGGTCCAGCACCTTTTGAGTGGCTGCGGGCAAATGGCGCAAGGCATGCAGATGCTGCTGCTCGCATTCTGCAGTCAAGCGATTGCGCTGCTTGGCCAGCACCAAGGTCAGCAGGAAAAGCGCGACCAGCTGGGTCGTGAATGCCTTGGTCGATGCAACACCGATTTCAGGACCTGCACGCGTCAAAAAACGTAGCTTCGTCTGTCTGACCAATGCGCTTTCCGGCACATTGCATATCGCGAGCGAATATATGTGGCCCAGTGACTTGGCATGACTCAGGGCCGCCTGCGTGTCAGCGGTTTCACCCGACTGTGACAGCACAACCACCAATGCTCTTGGATTCGGGACGCTGGCGCGGTAGCGGTATTCACTGGCGATTTCAACCGTGCACTGTACGCCGGCAATCTCTTCCAGCCAGTATCTCGCAACCAGTCCGGCGTGATAGCTCGTGCCGCAGGCCAGTATCAGCAGGCTGTCGACATTTGCAAAGGATGCCTCGGCTTCAGCCCCGAAAATCCCAGGCATGATAGACTGGCTGTTGCACGCCGACTCCAGCGTGTTAGAAATGGCTTCGGGCTGTTCGTGGATTTCCTTTTGCATGTAGTGGCGGTAATTCCCCAGCTGCACGCTTTCATTGCTGATCTCGCTGACCTGTACAGGCCGGGTTGTCTCAACACCCGCCGCGTTGTAGATCTGATAGCCCTGCCGACTTATTTCAACCACATCGCCTTCTTCGAGATAGACCACCTTGTTGGTGACCGGAAGCAATGCTGAGACATCCGATGCAATGAAGTTTTCTCCGATGCCTATGCCCAACAGTAAAGGGCTGCCGCGGCGCGCGCAGACAAGCAAATCCGGATTGTCCGCCGCAATGACCCCTATCGCATAGGCACCCACAAGTTCCGTCAGTGACAACTGCAGGGCCCTGAGAAGCGGCATGCCGCTGACGTAATGGCTGTGTACCAGATGCGCGATCACCTCGGTATCTGTATCGGAAGTGAATTCGTAGCCTGCCCTGGTAAGCCTTCCTCGCAGGGTCTCATAATTCTCGATGATGCCGTTGTGGACGACTGCAATCAGATCTTTACTCAGGTGCGGATGCGCATTACGCTCGCTGGGTATGCCATGGGTCGCCCAGCGCGTATGTGCGATGCCCAGCCTGCCTTCCGTGCCCGCGCTGATTTGGATGAGTTCTGCAACGCGGCCCGTGCTGCGCAGGCGCTTCAGTTTTGCATCATCTACCACGACAAGTCCCGCCGAATCGTAACCGCGATATTCAAGGCGCTGCAATCCCTCGAGCAGAACAGGTACGACATTGCGTTGCGCTACGGCGCCTACGATTCCACACATAATTTGAACCCAGTTGTCAGTCGTTAGTTAATATTATCCGCCGCCAGTGGTTAGCTACTGTTTTTATTTTTTTTCACCGGACGTTGCCAGCCGCTGATGGTAGTCTGTTTGCTTCTCGACAGGGTGAGCTCGCCTTCAGGCGTGTTACGGGTTATCGTCGATCCTGCGCCTATCGTCGAACCTTTTGCAATTTTCACGGGTGCGACAAGCTGCGTGTCGGAACCGACGAAAACATCATCTTCGATGACCGTCCTGTGCTTGTTCGCGCCATCATAATTACAGGTGATCGTCCCTGCACCGATATTCACCCTCCGGCCTATGCTCGTGTCGCCGATATAGGTCAGATGATTGGCCTTGCTGGCCTGATTGATCTCGCTGTTTTTGACTTCGACGAAGTTGCCGATGTGCACTGAATCGTGCAGCAGCGTGCCGGGACGTAGCCGGGCAAAGGGGCCGATCTGGCATTCCGCCCCGACCACACTGCTGTCGATATGACTATATGCGGCGATTTGTGTGCCATCTGCAATTATTGCACTTTTGATAATGCAGTACGCACCGATCTTCACTTTGTTCCCTAACGTCACATTGCCAATAAATATACAGCCAACGTCGATTTCCACATCGCGCCCACATTCAAGTCTGCCCCTGACATCCAACCTGGCGGGATCAGCCAGCGTCACCCCTTGCGCCAATAGACGTTTGGCTTCGACCTGCTGCCATGTTCTCTCAAGAACCGCCAATTGGGATTTGCTGTTCACGCCGTGGATTTCCCATTCGTGCTCGGTCTGCACGGTTTGAACCGCTACTCCCTCATCGACTGCCATTCCGACCACATCGGTCAGGTAATATTCCCCCTGGGAATTGCTGTTCTTCAATTTTGAAAGCCAACTTTTGAGCAGTCTGGTGGGTGCTAACATTATCCCTGTATTGACTTCGTTGATTTCGCGCTGATCTGCCGTTGCGTCTTTTTCCTCAACTATGGCGGTCACGTCGCCTTGATTGTTTCTGACGATCCGGCCATAACCGGACGGATCGGTCAAATGAACGGTAAGCAAGGTCAGCGCACCCTCCATTTTCCGCATCTGATGCAGGGTTGCTGGCTGGATCAGCGGCACATCGCCGTACAGCACCAAGGTCTGAGTATTGTTCTCAATAAACGGCAACGCCTGCTGCACCGCATGCCCCGTTCCCAGTTGTGGTTCCTGAAGCACACAAAGCGTATCGCTGCCTTGCAGCGCCAAAGGCACTGCATCTCCGCCATGGCCATACACAACGCATACCTTTTCCGCATTGAGCTGATGGGCGCAGTTCAACACGCGCTGCAGCAAGGACATACCGGCCAGTTCATGCAGCACCTTGGGCTTATCCGAGTTCATCCTTGTTCCACGGCCTGCTGCAAGAATAACGACGCTTAACTCGATCATAATTTACCCTGAAAATTTGTCATAATTATAAACATAAATGCGGCCAGACAGCTGTTCAAGGTAGTAGATTTATCGCATTGCGAAATTCTAGGCATAAAAAAAGCAGCCTGGGCTGCTTTTTTTATCGTCGTGAACTATCAGTGTCCGACCTGCTTTCTTATCTGCTGTATCGCGCGCAACTGGGCAATAGCCTGCAGCAACTCCGCTTCAGCTTGGGCGTAATCAACATTGGCCGTGCGGTTCTTCAACTGCTCTTCCGCCGCCTGTTTCGCCGCAAGCGCGCGAGCTTCATCAAGGTCCTTGCCGCGAATGGCAGTATCAGAAAGTATCGTCACATGGCTGGGTTGAACTTCCAGCATGCCGCCGGATACATAAATCAGCTCT
Source organism: Pseudomonadota bacterium (assembly GCA_021787435.1). Classification (GTDB taxonomy): domain Bacteria; phylum Pseudomonadota; class Gammaproteobacteria; order Burkholderiales; family Gallionellaceae; genus Gallionella. The sequence goes on from JAJYLY010000013.1 coordinate 4,724, forward strand.
TCATCAGTCTGGTCAGGACGCTTGATGCGTACAGAGCCCGGTTTGATTCGAGTGATCAGGGGGGCATGCCTGGGATAGATGCCAAGCTCCCCCATGATTCCCGGAATCACGACAGACTCGGCAAGCCCAGAAAATATCAGCTCCTCAGCGCTTACAACGTCGACATGTACTGTCATAGCCATGATGTCACCCTTTATTGAAGTGTCTTGGCTTTTTCTACTGCTTCTTCTATGCCGCCAACCATATAGAATGCCTGCTCTGGCAGGTGATCATACTCGCCGTCAACGATGCCCTTGAACCCCTTGATGGTTTCCTTAAGCGTGACATACTTGCCGGGGCTTCCGGTAAATACTTCCGCCACATGGAAGGGCTGCGACAGAAATCGCTGTATCTTGCGTGCGCGCGCAACAGCGAGCTTATCTTCCGGCGCCAGTTCGTCCATGCCCAGAATCGCTATGATGTCACGCAATTCCTTGTAGCGCTGGAGTGTCTGCTGCACACGGCGGGCCACGCTGTAATGCTCCTCGCCTACCACCAGAGGATCAAGTTGACGCGAAGATGAATCCAGAGGATCAACTGCGGGATAAATGCCCAGAGATGCGATATCACGAGACAAAACAACCGTCGAATCCAGATGCAGGAAGGTCGTCGCAGGCGCAGGGTCAGTCAGGTCGTCCGCCGGAACATATACTGCCTGTACGGATGTGATCGAGCCCACCTTGGTCGATGTGATGCGCTCTTGCAGGCGGCCCATTTCTTCAGCCAGCGTAGGCTGGTAACCCACTGCGGACGGCATGCGTCCCAGCAGCGCGGAAACTTCGGTTCCTGCCAGCGTGTAACGATAAATGTTGTCCACGAAGAACAGGATGTCGCGGCCCTCATCGCGGAATTTTTCGGCCATGGTAAGACCCGTCAACGCGACGCGCAAACGGTTTCCAGGCGGCTCGTTCATCTGACCGAACACCATGGAAACCTTGTCAAGCACGTTTGAGTCCTTCATTTCATGGTAGAAGTCATTGCCTTCACGGGTGCGCTCACCAACGCCTGCAAACACCGACAAACCGCTGTGCTGTTTCGCGATATTGTTGATCAGCTCCATCATGTTAACGGTCTTACCCACACCCGCACCGCCGAACAAACCCACTTTACCACCCTTGGCAAACGGACAAACCAGGTCAATAACCTTGATCCCGGTCTCTAGCAAATCAATGGAGGGCGAAAGTTCGTCGAACTTTGGTGCTTTTGCATGAATGGGGCGGCGCTCTTCGCATGCGATCGCACCCGCATCGTCAATGGGTCGGCCCAATACGTCCATGATGCGGCCCAGCGTTCCTGCGCCTACAGGCACGGAAATCGGGTTGTTGGTATTCACAACCGCCATACCACGCTGCAAACCATCCGATGTTCCCATCGCAATGGTACGAACCACGCCGTCGCCCAGTTGCTGCTGAACTTCGAAAGTCAAACCCTCTTCCGCGATCGAACCTGCTGCGGCCTGCAGCGTCAGCGCATCATAAACTTTTGGCATATGGTCGCGCGGAAATTCTATATCTACCACCGCACCAATACACTGAACAATCTTACCTTGAGTCATTTGGATTTCCCCGTCTAAATTAATCTTGAGTTTACGCCGTATCTAAACTTAGCCTACCGCTGCTGCGCCGCTGACTATCTCGGAAATTTCGCGAGTGATCGCAGCCTGGCGCGCCTTGTTATATATCAGCTTGAGATCAGCGATGACACTCTTGGCATTATCCGATGCTGCCTTCATCGCCACCATGCGCGAGCTCTGCTCAGAAGCCATGTTTTCAACCACGCCCTGATATACAAGGGATTCCACATAGCGTGTCAGCAATTCATCGATGACCACCTTCGCATCCGGTTCGTAGATGTAGTCCCAACTGGCCTGATGATCTCCCAATTGCTCGCCTGTCAACGGCAGCAATTGTTCCATGCAAGGCTCCTGCTTCATGGTGTTTACAAAATGGTTATAGCAGATGTGTATCGCATCGATTTCACCGGAAACATAAGCATCCAGCATGACCTTGACGACCCCGATCAGGCTATCATGGTGAGGCGCATCGCCTAGGCCAACAAGATGGGACTTCACTTCGGTTCCCATACGATTCATAAAACCCAGCCCCTTGTTGCCGATCGCGCACACTGCTATGGCTTTTCCTTCCGAACTCCACGATTTCATTTTGCCAACAGCCAGGCGAAACAGGTTGCTGTTCAGTCCGCCGCACAATCCCTTGTCCGATGAGATCAGGATCACACCGACTTTTTTGATCGTGTCGCGTTTAACCAGAAAAGCGTGTTTGTATTCGGCGCTAGCTCCTGACAGATGAGCCGCCACTGCCCGGATTTTTTCAGCATAGGGGCGCGCTGCGCGCATGCGTTCCTGCGCGCGGCGCATCTTGGCCGCGGCAACCATTTCCATGGCGCGCGTAATCTTGCGTGTGTTTTCTACGCTTTTGATTTTCGTGCGGATTTCTTTACTGCCAGCCATCTCTCACCCCGCCTTAATATACTGCAGTTGCTTTGAATTCCTCAATTGCTGCCGAAAGCAATTTTTCATTGTCCGCACTCAAATCCTTCTTGGATTCGATTTCATCCATCAAGGATTTGTTTTTAGATTTCAGATGCGCGTGCAGCACAGACTCAAATGCCAGCGCCTTGTTTACGGCCACATCATCAAAATAGCCCTTGTTTACGCTGAACAGCGTCACTGCCATTTCGGCTACTGAAAGCGGACTGTATTGCAATTGCTTCATCAGCTCGGTGACCAATTTGCCGCGCTCTAGTTGTTTGCGCGTCGCTTCATCAAGATCTGACGCAAACTGTGCAAAAGCAGCTAACTCACGATACTGGGCCAGTGCTAAACGCACACCACCCCCCAGCTTCTTGATTACCTTGGTCTGAGCGGCTCCACCTACGCGCGATACCGAAACACCTGCGTTGATCGCTGGGCGTATGCCCGCATTGAACAGGTCAGTCTCAAGGAATATCTGGCCGTCCGTAATCGAAATCACGTTGGTTGGAACGAAGGCGGATACGTCACCTGCCTGCGTTTCGATGATAGGCAACGCGGTTAAAGATCCCGTCTTCCCTTTGACCTCACCCTTGGTAAATGCCTCTACATATTCGGCGCTAACACGCGCTGCACGCTCCAGCAGACGCGAGTGCAGGTAGAAAACGTCTCCTGGATAAGCTTCACGGCCTGGCGGACGGCGCAGCAAAAGGGAGATTTGGCGGTATGCCCAAGCTTGCTTGGTCAAGTCATCATACACAATCAGCGCATCTTCACCGCGGTCGCGGAAATATTCGCCCATGGTACAACCCGCATATGGAGCGAGGAACTGCATCGCCGCCGAATCAGACGCGGTTGCCGCAACAACTATGGTATATCCAAGCGCACCGTGTTCTTCCAGCTTGCGCACCACGTTGGCAACGGTCGAGGCCTTTTGCCCAACAGCGACATAGATGCAGGTCATGTTCTGACCTTTCTGGTTGATGATGGCATCGACTGCAACAGCGGTTTTGCCTGTTTGACGGTCGCCGATAATCAATTCGCGCTGACCACGGCCTACCGGAACCATCGAGTCTATCGATTTCAAACCTGTCTGCACGGGCTGGTCGACCGATTTTCGCTGAATCACGCCAGGAGCTACCTTTTCTATTTTATCGGACAGCTTGGCATTGATTGGTCCTTTTCCGTCAATGGGCTGACCCAGCGCGTTTACCACACGTCCGCATAATTCGGGGCCAACCGGTACCTCAAGAATGCGTCCGGTGCACTTGACGGTGTTGCCTTCGGTGATGTGTTCATATTCACCTAAAACAACGGCGCCAACAGAATCCCGCTCAAGATTCAAGGCAAGACCGAAGGTGTTGCCCGGAAACTCCAGCATCTCACCTTGCATCACATCGGACAGCCCGTGCACACGGACGATTCCATCCGTCACGCTGACAACGGTACCTTCAGTGCGCGCCTGAGTAGCTGCATCAAAATTTTCAATACGACTGCGAATCAAATTACTTATTTCAGAAGGGTTGAGCTTCATCTGAGTTTTCCTTATTTCGATTATTCGAACATTAAGCCAGCGCGTATGCCAATTCAGCAAGGCGGGTATTGGCAGAGCCATCTATCACCTTGTCGCCCATGCGAATTACAATTCCGCCCAGCAAGGCTTTGTCTACGGTACAGCTTAGTTTAACTTCCGTGCCCAATCGAGCTTTCAAAGCTCCAGCAATTTTCATCTGCTGTTCATCATTCAATGCAAACGCAGAACTAACTGTGACTTGAGCTGACTTTTCAGCCTCAGCACGCAACAATTCAAACAGCTGAGCGATTTCCGGCACAACTGTCAAACGGCCGCTTTGCGCCAGAATCCTGATGAAATTGCTTTGTTCTTTATTAAGCGTACCAGCCAATTGCAGCATCAGCTCTTCGATCTGGCTTGTTTTGACACGCGGACTTGTAACCACTGCCCTGACATCTTCATTCGCCATCAACTCTGACAAGTCTTTCATCATGTCAGACCACCCCTTCAGGTTGCCTTGCTTTTGCGCCGCCTCAAAGGCTGCCTGCACATATGGTCTTGCAATAGTGTTGGCTTCAGACATGGCTCAAATTTCCGTAACAAGTTTATCGAGCAGATCGCTGTGCGCCTTCGCGTCAATTTCCCGGCCGAGTATTTTGGCTGCACCGGCGAGAGCAATTTCTGTAACCTGTGTGCGCAGTTGTTCCTTTGCACGGAACACCTCTTGCTCTACCTCGGCTTTTGCCCCGCTCAGTATACGTTCACGCTCCAAATTGGCTTGCACCTTGGCTTCTTCGATCAGTTGATTTGCCCTCGATTCACCGCCGGCTATTGTTGCGCCCGCCTTGTCTTTCGCTTCACGCAAAATCTCAGCTGCTTTCTTACCTGCCAGCTCCAAGTCAAGCTTGCCCCGTTCCGCTTCAGCCAGCCCATCCGCAATATGCTTTTTACGCTGCTCCAGACCAGCGATGATCGGCGTCCACACGAATTTCATGCAGAACCAAACAAACATGGCGAACATGATGGTCTGACCAAGAAGAGTTGCATTAATATTCATGCGAACAACCTTTCCTTAACGACTTAGTTATGTTTAGCCTGCAACCGCAAACAGCACATACATGGCGATACCGACTGCAATCATCGGAACCGCGTCAACCAGACCCATCACGATGAAGAACTGTGTGCGCAGCATCGGGATCAGCTCAGGCTGGCGCGCTGCGCCTTCCAGGAAACGGCCACCCAGAATACCGATACCGATCGCTGCGCCCAAAGCGCCCAAACCCATCATCAGTGCGCCGGCTACATACAACAATGCGTGTGCTTGATCCATCTTTACTTCTCCTATTGATTAAAATTAAAGTTTAATAAAAATTTTAGTGGTGCTCTTGGTGCGCCATATCCAGATAGACTATCGTCAGCGTCATGAAAATGAACGCTTGCAATGTCACGATTAGGATATGGAATATCGCCCAGGGCAGGGACAGCGGCCATTGCGCCCAAAAAGGCAACAACGCAATCAGTATGAATATCATCTCGCCTGCATACATATTTCCGAACAACCGCAACGCCAGCGAGATAGGCTTGGCAATCAAGTTCACACCTTCCAGCAAAAGGTTAACCGGGGCACCCCATTTTCCGAATGGTTGCAAAGTCAACTCGGCGACAAATCCGCCGAAACCCTTCATCTTGATGCTGTAGAAAATCACCAGCAGAAAAACACCGATTGCCATTCCGAACGTTGCATTTGGGTCCGTAGAAGGAACCAGTTTGAAGTGCGGCAATCCCAGAAAATGTGCCAATTGCGGCACATAATCCACCGGGACCAGATCCATCAGATTCATCATGAACACCCAGAAAAACACCGTCAGCGCCAAAGGCGCTACCATGTTGTTTTTGGCTGTAAATGATCCGCGCACACTCTCATCGATGAACTCAACCGCCCACTCCACCGCATTCTGCAAGCCGCTTGGCACACCCGTCGACATTTTCCTACCAACCCGGTTAAACATCCACAAGAACAGTGCGCCCAGCACAAAAGATACAAACAGGGTATCCACATTGACCGACCAAAATCCCATCGCTTTAGCCTGCTCAGCACCATGAGCAAACCCCAGAGTTCCGTCTGGCAATTTTCCCAAAGTCAAATTTTGAAGATGATGCTTTATATATTCTGATGAGGTTATAGTTTCGCTAGACATTTTGTTCTATCGCTTAATCATTAATATTCGCGCCATCACTGGCACAACCTGACCCATTACAAACCCACACAACACTTCTATTCCAGGCAGTTTTAAAACTGCCATTGCGAATAACAGCAATACAATCATCAGCATAAACCGCCCCATGCTGTTGCGATAAACTGCACGCAACACATCATGCGGCCGGTAGCTCTGTTTTTTTTCGATTTTTGACAGACCGCGAATCAGCGAGATTTCAATGAGCGCGGCTGTTAACGCTCCCCACAAACTCGCCAATGCCACAACTATCGAGTTTGTGTAGAAATATGCGATCAGGGTCACTATAATCGCCGTAGCAATCTGCCACTTTACGATTTGATATCCTTTTACTTTTTCTTTTGCGAACTCTGAAAGACCAGCCATTGTAATCATCTATTTATTTACTGTCAAATACTCAAATACTTATCGTCCTCCTTTTTCCGGACTTTTTGCAATATAATTATTCACTTAAATTCAATTTTTCCAATAGGTTGTCAAAATTTTCACTACTGTCAAAACTGATGATCAGCTTTCCCGCACTGTTCTTGCTGGTTTTGATTTCCACTTTCGTACCCAGCTGATCTGACAGCCTGCTCTCAAGCCTGGCCAAATCTCTATTTTTGGATTTCTCCGGCTTCTTTTGATTCGCCTGACTTTTATTCGCCATGCTCTCGGCTTCCCGCACCGACAATTCCTCATGCACGATTTTATTGGCAAGCGCGATCTGCTGTGCGCTTTCCAACCCTAACAACGCGCGCGCATGCCCCATGTCGAGCTTTCCAACCATCAGCATATCCTGAATATTCTCAGGAAGTTTAAGCAGACGCAAAAGATTACTTGCCGCGCTGCGGGAGCGTCCGACTGCATCAGCCGCATCTTGGTGGGTCATTTCAAATTCTTTGATCAGGCGTTGAATTCCTATTGCCTCCTCAAGCGGATTAAGATTCTCGCGCTGTATGTTCTCAATCAGTGCCATCGCCAGGGCCGCCCTGTCAGGTACGCTGCGCACCAGCACTGGAACATGGCTCAAACCCGCCAGCTGAGCTGCACGCCAACGCCGCTCGCCTGCAATGATTTCGTAACTTTCATCGCTTAACTGACGCACCAGTATCGGTTGCATCACGCCCTGCACCTTGATCGATGCAGCTAACTCATTCAATGCATGTTTGTCCATGTTTGTGCGTGGCTGATATTTTCCCGGTTTGAGCAATGCAACGCTTAACTCCCGCAACACATCATCCTTTTCGTTTTTTCCTCCTGACAGCAGAGCTTCCAAACCCCGCCCCAACCCCTTTTGTATTTTTGCCATAATTTGTTCCCTTCAGGCTACCGTAATCGGCTTAGTTTCAATGCTGAGCAATTCGTTGGCCAACGCCAAATATGCCTGCGTTCCCTTGGATAACTTGTCGTGATAAAGCGCGGGAACGCCATAACTCGGCGCTTCCGCCAATCGGATATTTCGTGGAATCACTGTACCGTATACCTTATTGCCGAAATGCTGCTGAAGCTGATCAGAGACTTGTTGAGCCAGCATATTTCTCGGATCAAACATGGTGCGTAACAGCCCTTCTATTTCCAGCACTGGGTTAAGGCTTGCCCGCACTTTGCGGATGGTATTGACCAAATCGCTCAGCCCCTCCAGTGCATAATATTCACATTGCATCGGGATCATCACCGATTTTGCAGCACATAACCCATTCAAGGTCAGCAGGTTAAGAGCTGGCGGACAATCTATCAAAACGTAGTCATACTCACTTGCAACAGCTTGTAACGCATCCCGCAAGCGCGTTTCACGCTGCGGCATATCCACGAGCTCGACTTCGGCACCCGCTAAATCACGATTAGCAGGAAGTACATCATACCTTCCCACTTCCGAATTTTTTCTTGTTTCGGCGATTGTTTTTCTGCCCAGCAGCACATGATATACAGTGACCTCCAGATCGCGCTTGTCTATGCCGCTGCCCATCGTAGCGTTTCCTTGCGGATCAAGGTCTATCAGAAGCACGCGTCGCCCTGCTGCAGCCAGACTGGCGGCCAGATTCACTGTGGTGGTTGTTTTGCCCACACCACCTTTTTGATTGGTTATTGCCATTATCTTGCTCATGCTGCCTCTCTGGTTTTTACAATGACCAAACTGCGTGCGGCATCCAATCCTGGCACGGCCAGCTTTATAATTTTTTCCACCAAACAGTTATCAGGAACTCTCGTCAGCTCCTGTTCCGGAAAGCCCTTCATTGCAACCCACCTGCCATTATCCGCGATCAAATGGCTGGTGATGCGCAAAAAATCACCTAATTCGGTAAAAGCGCGCGAAACAATCCCGTCATACTTATCCTGCGCGAAAAACTCTTCCACCCTCACACATTGAATCTGCACATTGCTTAAACCAAGTTCTATGACGACTTGTTGTAAAAAACCTGTCTTCTTGCTGTTGCTGTCAAGCAAAGTTACTTTCCAATCAGGTCGCATAATTGCCATAACCATGCCAGGCAAACCCGCTCCGCTTCCAACATCCAACCATCGCTCACCATTTATGTACGGAATAATGGCTAGGCTGTCCAGCAAATGTTGAATGACCATTTGTCTGGGGTCACGAATCGCAGTCAGGTTATAAACCTTGTTCCATTTGACTAAAAGTGCCAAATAAGCGAGCAATTTCGTTTGGGTATCAAGACCCACCGTCATCCCTAGGCGATTAATCCCCTGCTGAAGTAGCTCGGTAAGCGACCCCCTTTCAATCTGAGCGCTTGCCATCTCGAAATCCGCGTTTTAAATGCACCAGTAATAGCGATATTGCCGCAGGGGTTATGCCCGATATCCGTGCCGCCTGTCCGATGGTTTCAGGCTTATGCTGATTCAGTTTTTGCTGCACCTCTATGGATAAACCTCGTACCTCGCGATAGTCCATGGCTTCCGGCAATCGCAATGTTTCATTTATTTCTCCGCTTTTGATTTCCGCATGCTGTCTCTCAATATAACCTTGATACTTTGCTTGTATTTCCACCTGTTCAGATACTTTTTTATCCTCAACTGCAATTCCAGCACCTGGCAGAGTCATCAAACCGACATAATTCACATTAGGGCGCAACAGTAATTCGTACAGAGAATATTCGCGTTCGATGTTTTTGCCCAACACTCGCTCTGCATCCTCGCGCGGTAATATGCGAGGATTGACCCAGACGCTGCGCAGACGCTCCTGTTCTGCTGCTATGGCCTCCCTTTTTCTCTCAAAGGCAGCCCAGCGATTCTCATCAATTATTCCCAACTTGCGGCCGATTTCAGTCAACCGCAAATCGGCATTGTCTTCGCGCAGCTGTAACCGGTATTCTGCTCGGCTGGTGAACATCCGGTACGGTTCAGATACGCCTTGTGTAATCAAATCGTCCACCAGCACTCCCAAGTAGGCTTCATCGCGGCGCGGACACCATGCATCCATTTCACGGATTTGCAGCGCCGCATTCAGTCCTGCAAGCAAGCCTTGCGCTGCCGCCTCTTCATATCCCGTTGTGCCGTTGATTTGGCCGGCGAAAAACAGGCCATTTATTGCTTTTGTTTCCAAAGAGCTTTTCAACCCGCACGGGTTAAAATAGTCGTATTCTATCGCGTAACCCGGCCGCAATATATGCGCGTTTTCCATTCCCTTGATAGACCGCACCAAGTCCAGCTGAACATCGAAAGGCAGGCTGGTTGAAATTCCATTGGGATACACCTCGTGCGTCGTCAGGCCTTCTGGCTCCAAAAATATCTGGTGCGATGCCTTGTCTGCGAAACGCGTTATTTTATCTTCGATTGAAGGACAATAGCGCGGTCCAATCCCTTCGATTACGCCCGTAAACAACGGCGACCGGTCCAGGCCCTTTCGGATAATTTCATGGGTTTGTTCGCTAGTTTCAGTAATCCAGCATGGAATCTGTCGGGGATGCTGATCTGCATTGCCCATGAATGAAAATACAGGCCGCGGATTATCGCCAGGCTGCTCTTTAAGCAAAGAATAGTTTATTGTACGCCCGTCAATGCGCGGCGGCGTCCCTGTTTTCAGGCGCCCAACCGGAAGTTTTAATTCTCTTAAACGATGCGCCAAACTGATGGCAGGCGGATCACCTGCACGGCCAGCCTGATAATTAGATTGCCCGACATGAATTAAACCCGCCAGGAAGGTGCCAGCCGTCAAAACCACAGCGCTAGAATAAAACCGCAATCCCAGCTGCGTGATCACGCCCGCGACCCTGTCTTGCTCAAGCAGCAAATCATCAACCGCCTGCTGAAACAGCCACAGGTTTGTCTGATTTTCCAGCATCGTTCGGATTGCCTGCTTGTACAACAGCCTGTCGGCTTGGGCTCGCGTAGCCCGCACTGCATAGCCCTTGCTGGCATTCAATATGCGAAACTGAATGCCGCTTTCATCGGCCGCCTTTGCCATTGCCCCGCCAAGCGCATCCACCTCTCTGACAAGATGACCTTTGCCTATTCCGCCGATGGATGGATTGCATGACATCTGCCCCAGCGTTTCGATATTATGACTGAGCAGCAATGTCTTGCAGCCGGCGCGCGCACTTGCCAAGGCCGCCTCCGTACCGGCATGGCCGCCCCCCACAACAATCACATCAAATGCATCAGGAAATTTCATGTTGCGCTATACACTTAAAAAGACGCGCATGATACACGAGTCGCGCGCGCGACATAATGTTTCACGTGAAACATCTATTTGCCTATGCAGAAATTACTGAATATTTCACCCAATAAATCATCAGGCGAAAATCTACCAGTGATTCGACCTAAAGCCTGCTGAGCCAAACGCAGTTCCTCTGCAAGTAACTCCGCATTCTGCAACACAATAAACGCGCGATTGATATGGGACAACGTCTCGCTTAGAGCCACTAAATGCCGCTCACGTGCAATAAATGTGCCGCTCTCTTGGTGATGCCAGCCGATCAGCTTCAGTATTTCTTCACGCAAATCATCAAGCCCTTCCCCGGATTTTGCAGAAATATATATACCTGACTTTAGATCTCTGTCGTGGTCCTTTTCCAACAGGTCAGACTTGTTAAATACCAGCAAATGTGGAATATCAGGCGGCAAACCGGAAATGATTCCTACGTCTTCTGCGGTGCAACCCTGAGCACCATCCAGTAGCAAAAGGATCAGATCGGCCCTGCTAACGATTTGATGAGTGCGCGCGATGCCCATGTTTTCGACTTCATCTTCAGACTTTCTCAGTCCAGCCGTGTCCATAATGTGCAGCGGTATGCCACGAATTTGGATCACTTCGCGAATTACATCTCGCGTAGTGCCGGGCACATCGCTGACTAGTGCCACCTCTCCGCCAGACAGGCGATTCAAAAGGCTGGATTTACCAACGTTGGGTCTACCAATCAATGCAACATGGGCGCCCTCGCGCAGCAAGCAGCCTTGTTTCGCTATTGCTAATGTTTGCTGAAGTTTGGTGCGGATTGATTGCAGCATTGAGTTACAAAGTACGCTATCAGCAACTTCAATCTCCTCTTCGGGAAAATCCATCATTGCTTCAACCAGCATGCGCAATTTCACTAGATATTCCAGCAAGGCATTTATTTCAGCAGAAAACTCGCCGTGCAAAGAACGCATCGCACTGCGAGCAGCCTCTGCCGTCGTCGCTGCGATAAGGTCGGCTACGCTCTCGGCTTGTGCAAGATCAATTTTGTCATTGAGAAATGCGCGCCGCGTAAATTCGCCGGGCTCGGCCAGACGTGCGCCCAAACTAAGGCATCGTTGCAGCAACAAATGCAATACTGCCGGTCCGCCATGTCCCTGCAATTCAAGAACATCCTCACCGGTAAAGGAATGAGGTGATTGGAAATAAAGCGCTATACCCTGATCTATCGTCTCTAGATTTTCATCCTGGAAATCGCAAAATACAGCGCGACGCGGCTCAGGAATCCTTCCCAACATGGTCGCAGCCAGTTCGGCTGCGCTAGGGCCAGAAATACGCACCACCCCAATGCCGCCACGACCTTGTGCTGTGGCAATTGCTGCAATCGTATCAGTGTTTGGCAGAGACACCCGCGACACCTATCTTGCGGGTTATGTACCATTGCTGGGCAATAGACAAACCGTTATTAACGATAGAATACAACACTAAACCTGCCGGGAAGAAGAAGAACATTACGCTAAAAGCAACCGGCATAATCTTCATAAGCTTGGCTTGCATAGGATCTGGAGGTGCAGGGTTAAGTCTGGACTGCAGCAGCATGCTAATTCCCATGAGGACCGGTAATACATAATATGGATCTGGCGCTGACAAATCTGTAATCCACCCAAAGAATGGCGCATAGCGCATTTCAACGCTTGCCAGAATAGACCAGTACAATGAAATAAACACGGGTATTTGAATGACGACAGGAAGACAGCCACCAAGCGGGTTGATCTTTTCTGTCTTATACAGATCCATCATTGCACGATTCAATTGTTCGCGATCATTGGCGTATTGCTGTTTTATCTTTTCCAACTTAGGCGCAACCATGCGCATTTTTGCCATAGATCGATAGCTTGCTGCGGACAATGGAAAAAACAGTATTTTAATCAACAAAGTCAATATGATAATTGCCACACCCCAGTTATTGACGAGACCGTGAATGAAACTTAACGTCCAGAATATTGGTGTCGCCACAACCGTTAGCCAGCCATAATCTACTGTCAAGCCTAAGCCGGGTGCTATAGCATTAAGCTGTGATTCGGCTGGTCCGGCATAGAAAGGTACGGTCAATTGTACTTTTTGACCTGGTGCTACCACAGGAAAAGGTAAAATCACCCCAGCTGAATAAAGTCCGTTTTTTAATTTCCTTGTATAAAATTCGCGTTTAGAATTTTCTTCTGGTATCCAGGCAGAAACAAAATAATGCTGCAATATTCCTATCCAACCATTATTTGATTCGGATGGATATTTTACTTTGCCTTTATCTATATCCGAAAAACTGACTTTCTGAAATTTATCTTTATCGGTATATACGGCTACACCGGTAAAAGTAGGTACCATTTTCGATACGCCCGCAGGATTGACATCATCGCGTATGAATTGAAAATATGCTGAACTTTTGATCGGCATACTGGTGTCATTTTCGATTTGATATGTAATATCAACGACATAACTGTCTCGATGAAAAGTAATTATTTTTAAAACCTTAACTCCATTTGAATCATTTGCCTTAAGTACCACCTGAAGTTTGTCAGACTGATCGCCGAGCTCATAGTTGTCCTGATCGCTGGTGAAGAAGCTGGTGTGGTTAGGCAAGCCTGTGCCCAGTAAACCAGTCTGAGCAACATAGTTGTGTGTGTTAGGCCCTTTTTCGAATAAAGCAAAATTCTTATTTTTATCCAGCCTGTCCGGATGTTTCAGAAAATCAAGTTCTTGAATATCTCCGCCGAGCGTGTTGATTTCAACAGACATCAAATCAGTTTTTACTTTGATTATTTTTCCCGTTGTAGCTTCTTTGGAGCCCTGCAAAATTTCTGCATGACCCGCAATGTTTTCACTTTTTTCAACGTTCTGGGATTGAATGGATTTCGCCATACCAGATGGCGCTTGTGGATGTTGATAGCGTTGCCAACCGTCCCAGACCATCATCAGTGAAAAGGAAAAAATTACAAAAAGGAAAAGTCTCTGAAAGTCCATGATGGTTTTTTATTAATTATGGTGCTGGATCATAACCGCCTGGGTTCCAGGGATTACAGCGAACGAGGCGCATAACACTCAGCCATATTCCTTTAAACAAACCGTGCCTGCTTAAAACTTCGCATGCATAATGGGAACAACTTGGCGTAAATCGGCATGTAGGCGGAATGAACGGACTGATCAAATATTGGTACCCACGAATGAATTTTATCAAGATTCTGTGCATAGCATTGCTACCCTGCAAAAAAGCCTGTTCAAGTGAGCCTCATACAGTCCCAAAATTGGATGCTCAGCTCTTCGAGACATCACAACAAGATCCATGCCGCACTCCCTTACTTGATGAATCCGAAATAATTCCCGAATTTTGCGCTTTGCCTTATTCCTGTCGACAGATTTGGGTATATATTTTTTCGCCACGACAATGCCTAATCTTGCTTTTTTCAGCTGATTATTCATGAAAAAAATCTTGAAATATTCATCTGAAATTACATTTTCTTTGAGACATTGTCCATAGCCTTCACCACGCGGAATTCGCTGCGTGGCAGAAAAGGCATTTAATTGCTTAGACGGCGAGTTTTGCACGGCCTTTAGCGCGCCGAGCGCGTATTACAGCTCTTCCGCCACGCGATTTCATTCGAACAAGAAATCCGTGAGTGCGTTTTCTTTTCGTAACGGATGGTTGGTAAGTGCGTTTCATGATGTATTATCCTTCAGAAGTCATAAAACTCGGTATTACAATGTGTTACTAAGCATGTGTCAAGATAAATTTGCAAAATGCCTTGTGGATAAGTTTCTTCAAGACCTGTAGAATTGGACATGTGCCAATGACAAATACCGGTTATTAAGTTTATATGCAAGAAATTGATTTCTGGCAAATCTGTCTTCTTTCTTTTGAAAAGAGCCTCCCTCCCCGTCAATTCAACTCGTGGATAAAACCTCTCTCATTATCAAAAGAAAATGGGCGTCTGGTTATAACTGCCCCTAATACTTTTACATTGAAAATATTACAGGAACGTTTTTTTGCTGAGATTGCACGACAAGCTAAGCTGAATTATTCAGAAGCCCCCGAATTTGAATTTCGTGTACTTGAGCAAGCAATAACTAACGAACCGATTCCAGCATACCCGGTTGAGGCAAAAAAACCGTCTGTTGAGCCCAAAAATAAAATTGAAACTTCATTTAGAGGATATGGAAAATTAAATCAAAATTTGACTTTTGATAATTTCGTCATTGGCAAAGCAAATCAGCTGGCTTTTGCGGCAGCTACCCAAGTTTCCGAATTGCCGGGCGTTTCATACAACCCGCTGTTTATCTATGGCGGCGTTGGGCTTGGAAAAACGCATTTAGCTCAAGCTATCGGTAACCAAATCTGTTTAACCCGTCCTCAAGCCAAAGTTTGTTATATGCACGCAGAACGCTATGTCGCAGACGTAGTAAGGGCCTACCAAACCAATAAATTCGAAGAATTTAAACAATATTATCATTCATTGGACGCGTTACTGATAGACGATATCCAATTTTTTTCTGGCAAAAGTAAAACGCAAGAAGAGTTCTTTTATATCTTTAACACGCTCGTTGATTCGCATAAACAAATCATTATCACAAGCGATACTTACCCGAAAGAATTAACCGGTCTTGAAAGCCGGTTGGTGTCCAGGCTGGGATGGGGGCTAACTATTGGAATAGAACCGCCAGAACTTGAAATGCGTGTTGCAATACTTCTTAAAAAAGCCGCTATCAACGGATATACACTTGACAATGCTGTAGCATTTTTTATAGCTAAACATGTAAATTCAAATGTTCGTGAACTGGAAGGGGCGCTTAAACGTGTTGAAGCATATACAAAGTTTCATAAAAAAATTATTTCTGTTGAAACTGCCAAAGATGCACTGAAAGATATTCTGATTGCAAAGAATCGGCAAATTTCAATCGACAATATACAAAAAACAGTTGCTGACTATTATCGAATCAAACTTGTCGAATTATTGTCAAAAAAACGTACAAGAAGTCTAACTCGCCCAAGACAATTAGCAATGAGTTTAGCTAGAGAATTGACCGCTATGAGTCTGCCAGAAATTGGCAATGCGTTTGGAGGAAAGGATCATTCAACAGTTATTCATGCCTGTCAGAACATCGTTGCACTCAGAAAAATCGATACTACAATCGATGCGGACTATAAAATCTTGCTTCAAACATTAACAGGATAATCTGTTAGAAAATTGTGTATAACTTGTGTGTTTAACTGGTTTTTTAAAAATATTTAAAACTTATCCACAAAAGTGAGACGGATCATCAACATTTTAATAACAGTTATTTTATTAGTTAACGAATTGATTTTTCAATCTTAAATCTGTTCATACACAGGATTAGGTTTGCTTATTGTTATTGTTATGTATATATATTGTTTTATTAACTATCTTTAACTGTGACAATATTTTGTTACAAGGAAACCAATTATGTTTATTGAAAAAATAGAAAAAGAAACGTTGTTGAAACCGCTGCAGACTGTTGTTGGCATAGTCGAACGTAAACAAACAATGCCAATACTCTCAAATATAATGATTGAAAAAAATGAGGGTAATATCCGTTTTACTTCTACTGATCTTGAAATTCAAATTACAACATCAATAAAATCTGAATCACATTCAAATGCGGCAATTACAGTTGGCGGAAAAAAACTGCAGGAAATTCTGCGCATTCTTCCAGATCAGAGCAAAGTATCTATCGATATACATGAAAATAAGGTACAAATAAAATCCAATAAAAGTAGATTTAATCTTCAGACATTACCAGCATCAGATTTTCCGACGCTTAAAAATCAGTTGGAAAATACTAAAAAAATCAAAATAAGCCAGCCTGCATTAAAAAAACTGCTTGGTTCAGTGCAATTTGCAATGGCTCAGCAAGATGTAAGGTATTACCTTAATGGTGTTCTTTTTGTTATTGAAAACAACAAATTCAGTGCGGTAGCTACTGATGGCCACAGATTGGCTTACAACGCGATTTCAATCGATAGTGATTTTGAAAAGACTGAAATTATTGTTCCGCGTAAAGCAATTATTGAGCTTTCCAAATTGTTAAGCGATGAGAATGCAGATATCGAAATTGAGTTTTCAGCACTGCAGTTTAAAGCAACATTTTCAAATATCGAATTGTACAGCAAGCTCATAGAAGGAAAGTTCCCGGACTATCAAAGAGTCATTCCAAACTACGTCAATCATTTGAATATCAACAGAACCCTTGTACAGCAGGCTTTGCAGAGAGCTGCAATCTTGTCTAATGAAAAATTTCGCGGTGTTCGCTTCGTTCTTACAGAAAGAAACTTATGTATTATCAGTAGTAACAGCGAACAGGAAGAGGCCCAGGTAGAAATTGAAACCGATTACCATGGAGAAGCAATTGATATTGGTTTTAATGTTAATTATCTTATGGATGGTCTAAATAGCATAGACAGCGAAACGGCAATTTTTTCATTCGGCAATCCAAATAGCAGTATTTTGATTACCTCACCTCAAGAGCTGGAATTTAGGTATGTTGTTATGCCTATGCGTATTTAATTAATATCATCCAGCAGTAATCGGAAAATAAATCTAAGTTTTGAAATGTTTCACGTGAAACAAACTAATTCAGGGAAAGCATATGAGCGAATACGATTCAAATAGCATCAAGGTACTTAAAGGGCTGGAAGCAGTGCGAAAACGTCCTGGCATGTACATCGGTGATACTAATGACGGGACCGGTTTGCATCATATGGTGTTCGAGGCGGTTGATAATGCCGTAGATGAGGCATTGGCAGGCTATTGCAATGAAATAAATGTAACTATTCATGCAGATAATTCCATCAGTGTAAGCGATAATGGTCGTGGAATACCAACTGATATTCACAAAGAAGAAGGAAGATCTGCTGCGGAGGTTATTATGACTATTCTGCATGCTGGAGGTAAATTTGACAGCAATAGTTATAAAGTATCAGGCGGTTTGCACGGCGTTGGTGTATCGGTAGTTAACGCATTGTCAGAATGGTTAAAGCTGATCATCTATCGTGAAGGCAAGGAACATTTTATCGAGTTTCGCCATGGGGAACCGGTGGCTCCCTTGAAAGTGGTAGGGGAATCAAAAAAGAAAGGTACAGTAGTACATTTTTTAGCAGCAAAGGAAACATTCGGCACAATCGAGTTCCATTTTGATATTCTGGCAAAACGTTTGCGGGAATTGTCATTTTTAAATAATGGGGTAAAAATTTCCTTAATCGATCAGAGAAATGGAAAGGAAGAAAATTTTTCATTTACAGGAGGAATTAAGGGATTTGTTCAATATATGAATCGTAATAAAGCTGTGCTGCATCCGACAGTGTTTTATGCTTTTGGAGAAAAAGATGGAATGACTGCTGAAATTGCAATGCAGTGGAATGATTCATACCAGGAAAATGTGCAGTGTTTTACAAATAATATTCCACAACGTGATGGTGGCACGCATTTGACCGCAATGAGAGCCGCGATGACCAGAACGTTGAATAATTATATTGAAGTAGAACAGTTGGCCAAAAAAGCCAAGGTCGAACCTACAGGCGATGATATGCGTGAGGGTTTGACAGCCGTGTTATCCGTGAAATTGCCAGACCCAAAATTTTCATCGCAAACAAAAGATAAACTGGTTTCATCAGAAGTTCGGCCAATCATTGAAGAATTGATAGGCCAACAGATGAGCGCATTTTTGCTGGAAAAGCCTAATGATGCAAAAATCATTGTTGGAAAGATCATAGAAGCCACTCGGGCACGGGAAGCGGCAAGAAAAGCTCGTGATCTTACACGTCGTAAGGGTGTTTTGGATGGAATGGGTTTGCCGGGAAAATTAGCAGACTGTCAAGAAAAAGACCCAGCATTGTCGGAGTTGTATTTAGTTGAAGGTGATTCAGCGGGAGGTTCTGCGAAACAGGGCAGGGATCGTAAATTTCAGGCTATTTTGCCGTTAAAGGGCAAAATTCTTAACGTGGAAAAAGCCCGTTTTGAAAAACTCATCAGTTCGCAAGAAATAGCCACCCTAATTACCGTATTGGGAACAGGTATAGGCAAGGAAGAATTTAATGTTGATAAACTCAGGTATCATCGAATCATCATAATGACCGATGCTGATGTCGACGGCTCTCATATTCGTACTTTGTTGCTAACGTTCTTTTATCGCCAAATGCCGGAGCTAGTTGAACGCGGTCATATCTATATCGCACAACCTCCCTTGTATAAAATCAAGCAGGGTCGGGAAGAAAAGTACCTTAAAGATGATGTAGAAATGAAAAATTACCTGCTGAACAATGCTTTGAAAAATGCGGCTCTTTATTCTGCTTTGGAATCGGTGGCAATACAGGACAAAGCTTTAGAACAAATTGCCAGACAATATATTTTAGCTGAAGCTGTAATTGATCGTTTAAGCCACTTTATTGCTCCCGAAGCAACTCATGCGTTGCTCAGCTTGCCAACGCTGTCCCTTGAAAATGCTGAACAGGCGCAAAAAAGCGCTAGACTTCTTGAAACTGCCAGTGCAGGGGTATTAAACGTCACTGTTGAGAGTGATGAACAGGGAGATTTGCGTCTGCGTTTAGAAAAGCTGCTCTATGGTAATTACTCATTGAGCTATTTGGATAAGGACTTTATTCAGGGTGCAGATTACATGCAGATTCGTCAAACAGCTGATGCATTGGACGGACTCATAAGCCCGACAGCGTATGTGACGCGAGGCGAACAAAAGCGTGGTGTTGCCAGTTTTAAACAAGCCATTGAATGGTTGCTGGAAGAAGCTAAGCGAGGTTTGAGCATTCAGCGTTACAAGGGACTCGGAGAAATGAATCCGGAACAATTGTGGGAAACCACAATGTTTGTCAAAAATCGCATACTGCTTCGAGTCCGTATTGAAGATGCAATCGCCGCAGATGAAATCTTTACAACGTTGATGGGAGATATGGTCGAGCCTCGCAGAATGTTTATTGAAAACAACGCATTGGGTGTAAAGAATCTGGATGTATAGTTTTCAATTAATCTCGAAATTACCATAAACGAGAGATGATAATACGCAGGAATTAATTGCGCACAAGTAAAGACACGTCGCAGATTTGACACCACATCGTTGCAGAGGTTAAAGCTGGCTAAGATGCAACAACCATGAATCTAGACGCCCGTACGCTGTTGTTCTCTTTGATTCTCGCTGACACACTGATGGGGCTGTGTCTGGTCGTCGCTGCCCATGGACAAGTTGGTGAAAAAAAGGATGGTCTGAATAAATGGACCACAGCACTTTTTCTGCAGACACTGGCTTGGATAGCGGCTGCTTCCAGAGGATTTTTTCCTGATGCGTTTGCAATAGTTGCGGCACATGGACTTAAGGCCGCAACGCACGCCTTGATATTGGCTGCGATTTATGAATTTCAGCAACGGCGTGCACCAAACTGGCAGTATTTTGTCCCTCTGGTAGCAACACTGGTAATGGCTTTAGTGCTGGCAAATGACATGGGAAGTCGTTTGATTTGGAGCAGTGTGATTTTCATTTTACAGTTGCTATTGATCGCACGCGCCCTGTTATCTGACCATGAGACGCGTACCGGTAGGGCATGGCGTCTACTGTTCGGCGGGGTAATCTTATTCATAATGGTGATTGGTTCGCGTGCATTGGCGGGACTGATTAATCATGGTGAATTTGCCCAAATCTCAAATAATGTAGCGCCTCAGCCTTTTCAAGTCGCGGCTTTTATCGCTTCTATGGCTGCAACGCTGCTGGGCTCTATGGGTTTTGTACTGATGGTCAAGGAGCGTTCTGATAAAGCAGTCATGCAACTGGCAATGACCGACAGTCTGACGCTTATACCCAACCGGCGCGCCCTTTTGGAATACGCAGAGCGTGTACTGGCCAGACGCGGCGGTCCTCCTCTGGCATTGTTAATGGTGGATGTAGATCGCTTCAAACTTATCAACGACACTTACGGACACCTGATAGGAGATGAAGTGCTGCGTAAAGTAGCCAAGAGATTGTTGGGTCGGTTGAGAAAGCATGATTTACTTGGGCGATATGGTGGTGAGGAATTCTGCGTAATTGCACCTGAGACATCGGTATCCGGCGCTATTACACTGGCTGAATCTTTGCGTGCAGCTGTCGATTCAACACCATTTTCCACAGAATGCGGTGATCTTACGGTTTCGGTCAGCATCGGCATTTCGTTTAGTTCTCCTGGTGTCGCATGCAATTTGCTTGAAGTGATAAGTGAGGCGGATGCGGCACTATTTATAGCTAAAAAAACCGGACGCAACAAGGTGGTGCGCTTTGGCAATGAAAAAGCAGAAAATTCAGCAGTAAAAAGCAACCATGAGTGTTAATCTCAAAAATTTGCATCCTTACAAAGTTTGGGAACATTTCGCAACATTATGCGAAATACCCCGCGCGTCTTTGAACGAGACAGCATTAATCGAATACCTCATTGAATGGGCGAAAAAGCATGGGATAAAAGCTGCTGTGGATAGTGGAGGGAACCTGATTCTGAGAAAAGCCGCAAGCGAAGGTCACGAAGGCAGAGCGCCAGTGGCCATACAGGGCCATCTTGACATGGTGTGTCAAGCCAATTCTGGATGTCAGCACGACTTTATGCGTGATCCAATCAACGCAATCGTGAAGGATGGATGGGTGGTCGCAGAAAATACCACGCTGGGCGCAGACAATGGCATAGGTGTGGCTCTCGCGCTTGCAGCATTAGAAGAAGCAAATCTGATTCATCCTGCAATCGAAGTCTTGCTTACGGTAAATGAGGAATGCGGAATGGATGGCGCGCATAACCTTGTTCCGGGCACTTTGCAAAGTAAAAAACTGATCAACCTAGATTCGGAGGAATGGGGACATTTTTATCTGGGTTGCGCAGGCGGGATAGATGTTGAGGTATATCATGATTGCCAGCAAAAGCAGGTGCCACAGGGCTATACGTTGGTGCGATTCGACGTATTTGGACTTCGCGGTGGTCATTCAGGGATAGACATACATCTTGGTCGGGGCAATTCCATCAAGTTGCTGGCTGAGGCTTTACGCGATTTGTCTTTGCACTCCGATTTATGTTTGATCGAAATAAAAGCAGGTACGGCGCGCAATGCGATTCCTCGTGAGTCTTATGCTCTGTGCGCGCTGCCTGACGATATTGCTTCTAACATCGACACCTGGATACGGCACCGTTGCGCAGCATGGCAACAGCGATTCGCTCAGACTGATTCTGGCGTGCGATTTTCTTGCAGCCATTACGACGAGATACCGAATGCAGCAGTCAAAAGCGAAGAGCGTGACCGTCTGCTGGCCTTTCTCGATACCGCAGCCAATGGCGTTTCAGACACCAGCGTTGATTTTCCGGGCGTGACAGATACCTCGAGTAATCTCGGAGTTGTTTTGCTGGAAAAAGGCGTATTCAAGGCAACATTTAAAGTGCGCTCGCAATCCGATGGAAGGGCTGCAGCATTGGCCGACAAATTGGTTAGCCATGCCGCAAGTTATGGATTGCAGGCGGGGAAAAATGGACAGTATCCAGGCTGGACACCGGATCTGGCTTCACCTATGCTGGCGCTGTGCCAGCGGGTATATACCAGGAAATTTGGTCGTCCAGCAGGATTACAGGTAATACATGCGGGCTTGGAATGCGGGCTGCTGGTGGCCAGCCATCCACACCTGGATATAATTTCTTTCGGCCCGAATATACGGGGTGCGCATGCGCCTGGAGAAAGCGTGGAGATTGAATCCGTTGATCGATGCTGGATATTGCTCAAAGCGCTGCTGCAGGAGCTGGCAGAAACAGATAGTTGACAGGAGTGATGTAATGAAAACCGGCCCGCGCGAGATAACAACACCTTTCAGACCCATCCCTCTGGATGTGCCTGATGGAATGAAGCATAACGAGTTTTTCAACAGTACAGAAAATCTCAACGATCTGGCAAATAACAATGGCTTGCTGGTCAATTCGGAAAATTTGCTGCTGTACCGCAAAGCGCTAGGGCATAGTACGGAGTTTGACTGTTCCATTATCTACAATACATCAAGGACAATACTGAATCCCTTGGGGAGACCAGTCAGGCGCACGCAGGTTGCTGAAAGCGTCAAGCATGTATGGAATAGGATGAACCAGATCATCATTTCTTACATGCTGGAAAAATATCCTGATCCCGAAGAAGCCTTGGTTCTGGCGGGCGAAGCGAGCTTGGATGCGACTTGGCCGTTGACTTCTCCCGGCGTGCCCAGCATCAGAATGTTGCACAATCACTTTGTGGTTTTTCCGACACAAACGCTTAAAAATGCAAGAGTTGCCGATGCTGATAATCCGAATCTGACCGATGGAGGACAGCACAGCCTGTTTCAGGCCTATATGCGCGATGTATATCGCGAATTTTTTGACCGCGCTTTGAGTCTCAAGATACTTAAACCAGCCAGTGAGAGCGATGCACGCATCCGGTTGACGGGCTATCCACAGGGGTTGCCCAGCTGGGAAATTCAAGGCGGACAGGCCGCCCTTAAAGATGTGCTTTTTTGGCGGGAATACGACGAAATTCTCAAAGGGTTTATTGATTTTTACCGAAGTTTTTTTTCACAAGTATCGACGCGAAATGCTCCCATCTTGAAGGATGTTTATTTTCCCGAACAGGTGGAAAGCGTTTTGTTGTTCAATAACGACTTCATGAAAACAGCGAAAAAAGTGCGTGATCATTGCATCATGGATGCAAAATATGCGAGTGCAATACGCTGGCAACCTGCTTTCAAGCAGCTGATTTACCGCAACGATGAGGGCAAGCTTATCGTCACCATCAGCCAGAACTCCATCGGCAATGCGATCACTGAATTACTGGGCGTGGTGGTGAACCGTGATCCGAATGCGGAAGCTTATGCAGCAGTTGAACCGGCACTGATAGCCCGGTTGCTGGAAGTGCGCCGCCGTTTGATAGAAGCTGATTTGGGCGAGGGCATTGCCACTGCTTATTGGCCCAAGGAATAGCTATGATAAGGTTAAGCGGTGCCTTGCAAGCCTGGGGAACTTCCGATTTTGACGATGTCTTCAGGCAAGAGTTGATGGAGCTTAGCATTGATCAACTGACCCTGCAAAAAGCGATATCCATGGGTAATTATGTCATCGATGCGCCGATCACAGTTATGAATATTAATGCGGTTGAAACAGCCGAGGCTGTTCAGGTACGGGCCGGTATTTTCTTTCAGACAGTGATAGCCGGGTGCAATTGCGCGGATGACCCAACACCTGCTAGCAACATCAATGAGTATTGTGAGATTCAACTGGATATCGACAAAACGACGTCGGTAGCCAATGTCAACCTGGTTGAATAATTATTCGACAGGTTTATCCACTTTTGGGGCAGGCGATGGCCTAGAAATGAAATTTACTGCCATCGTATGAAACAATGGTGTAGGACAGACCAGCTTTGAACAGAGGTTGGCTATAAACGCGGCAGACATCAATGGCAGCAGCATTTCATGGTTGTTTGTCATTTCCATGATAATCACGAATGCGGTGATCGGCGCCTGCGTAACGCCGGCAAAATAGGCGACCATGCCGAGAATGATGGTTGCACCTGCAGGGACGCTGGTGAAAAAATGAGCGAGATTGGCGCCAAATCCTGCCCCCGCTGAAAGCGTGGGTGCCATCACTCCGCCGGGGATGCCGCTGACATATGAAACGGCTGTTGCCATCATTTTCAACAGGCCATAGGCTTCAGGCAAAACAGTTTTACCATCAAGCAGTGTTTTTGCTTCGTTGTATCCGCTGCCGTAGGACGTGTTGTTCGACGCCAATCCTATTAGCGCCAAGATCAGACCGCAGACCGCTGCAAATGCAATCGGCTTAGCCTTCATCCATGCAGCCATATTCCCAGCGAGGCCCTTATTGAACTCGATGAGAAAACGGCTGAATGCGCCGCCCAGCAGTCCACCCGCCACACCGCAAGCAATGACCACATTCCATTGTTTGCCGAACGCCAATGTTTCGGAAGTATGGCCGAAATAGGAATAGTTGCCGAGCAAGGCAATCGAGGTGATACCCGCGATAATCACGGTCATGAGTATGGTTGAACTGTTGTGTTCTTCAAATGAGCGGCTCATCTCTTCTATCGCGAATACGATGCCTGCTAGCGGTGTGTTGAATGCGGCGGCAACGCCCGCAGCCGCACCGGCAAGTATCAGGCCTTTTTCAACATCGTGTTTGGGAAAGCGCGCAAATCTGCCCAAGCTGTGCATGATGGATGCGCCAATTTGTACAGAGGGGCCTTCGCGCCCGATGGATGCGCCAAATAACAACCCAAAGACAGTGAGCATGATTTTACCCATTGTAATGCGCAGGGAAAGCACACGTTCCCGAACGATGCTGTTCGGGTCGAGAGAAGCGATGGTTTGGGGGATGCCGCTGCCCTGCGATCCGGGAAAAAACTTGCGAGTTGCAAGTGCGATCAATGCAAGGCCGAGCGGGGTAACTACCAACGGCAGATAAGGTGAAGCGGCCAGCAACTTGTGGAATAGATTGTTTGCCCATTCGGCGGCGACAGCCAAAAAGATAGCGGCAAGGCCAACGCTAATTGCTCCGCTCCAAAACACCACTCTGCGTTTCCAGTCGCGTATTATTGGCGTTTCCAGCATTGTGCTGTCTGTGCGCGTCTTAAAAAATTCGCGTATAACATGAAATAATTTCATAAATTATTATACAGCGCATAGATGCATATTAGATACAGATGTCCGGCAAGAGCCGTATAGATTCAAGCGTATAAATTTTTTGATTTAACAACCAATTGGTCTATTAGCAGTTGGCCTTCATCAGGTAATATCCAGAGCTTGTATATACGACCTGATCTTCAATGTCACCTCATTCATTTCATTCATCCGATAACGCATCAGAACAGATCGTGCAAACGGATTTGCGCGCTATCAGTCGCCTGTTCCCCTATCTGTGGGAATTCCGCGGACGGGTCTTGCTCTCGCTCTCGCTATTGCTGGGTGCAAAACTGGCCTCTGTTTCAGTGCCACTGGTACTGAAAAAAATCATAGATTCGTTGGACATGTCGCATGCCAGCCTGGTTTTTCCATTGACACTCATTATCGCCTATGGGCTGTTACGCTTTTCTAGCACCACATTTGCAGATCTACGCGATGTGGTTTTTGCCAAGGTCACCCAGCGCGCGATGCGCAGGGTCAGCATGGCGGTATTTCAGCATTTGCATGCACTGTCGTTGCGTTTTCACCTGGAACGCCAGACTGGCGGTATCACGCGCGACATCGAACGGGGCTCCAAGGCAATCTCCAGTCTGGTTGGATTTCTGCTATTTCGCATAACGCCCACCGTGCTGGAAATATTGATGGTGGCGGTCATCCTGTTCATAAAACTAGACTGGGTGTTCGGCATGATCACGCTGCTGACGCTGGCTGTATATGTAGCCTTCACCGTCACCATCACTGACTGGCGCACGCAGTTTGTGCGTCGCGCCAACACGCTGGACTCTGAGGCTTATGGGCGCGCGATCGACAGCCTGCTTAACTATGAAACGGTAAAATATTTTGGTAACGAGCGTTATGAGGCTGATCGTTATGACAACAGTTTGGCCGAATGGGAGCGCGCTGCATTGCAGTCGCAGCGCTCGCTTGGATTTCTGAATGCGGCACAAGCGGGTACAATCGCCATCGGCGTCACGCTGATGGTTCTACGCGCGGCAGAAGGCGTGGTTGGCGGCACGTTGACGCTAGGTGACCTTGTGATGGTTAATGCCTATCTGTTGCAGATGTTCCAGCCATTGGGATTTTTGGGAGTGATGTACCGCCAGATCAAGGAATCAATCACCGATGTGGAGCGCATGTTTACTCTGTTGCATCGCCCGAAAGAAATCGAAGATGCGCAAGATGCCGAGAAGCTTTCTGTGCATGGCGGCGAAGTTAAGTTTGAGCATGTCAGCTTTTCCTACAATGCGGATCGTCCTATCCTGCGCGATGTGAATTTCACCATTCCAGCCGGCAAGACCGTGGCCGCAGTAGGTGCGAGCGGGGCAGGGAAGTCCACACTGGCCCGCTTGTTGTTCCGCTTTTATGACGTCAACGAGGGCTGCATCAAGATAGATGGGCGGGACATAAGAGTCGTTACTCAGGAAAGCCTGAGATCTGCTATCGGCGTGGTACCACAGGATACGGTGCTGTTCAACGACAGTATCTATTACAACATCGCCTATGGCAGGCCAGATGCTGCGCGCAAGGAAGTAGTCGATGCAGCCCGTGCTGCGCATATCCTGAAGTTCATCGAATCATTGCCGCAAGGATGGGAGACGATAGTCGGCGAAAGAGGGCTTAAGCTTTCAGGCGGCGAAAAGCAACGCGTTGCGATCGCGAGAACCCTGCTGAAGAATCCGGCCATACTGATACTCGACGAAGCCACTTCCGCGCTTGACACTAAAACCGAAAAAGCCATTCAGACCGAACTGTTGGAAATCGCCAAAAGCCGCACCAGCCTCATTATCGCGCATCGTTTGTCTACGGTGGTGGAATCGGACGAAATACTGGTAATCGAGACAGGTCGTATCGTCGAGCGAGGGCGGCATGCCGAATTACTCGCACAAAATGGGGTATATGCGCTTATGTGGGCAATGCAGCAACAGGCGGAAGAAGAGAAGCCGGAAGAATAAATTCAAGCGGTTTTTTACGTCGCCGTTGTAACCGCAATTCTGGTGGATTTCATAGGAACCTCAGGATTTTTTCGAGGCTTTAGGTTTGACCGTTGTTTTGGGTTCTGCCTCGGCTTTAGGCTTTGTTGCGGCTTTAGGCTTTGTTGCGGCTTTAGGCTTTGTTGCGGCTTTGGGCTTTGTTGCGGCTTTGGGCTTTGTTGCGGCTTTGGGCTTTGTTGCGGGCTTTGTGGCCCTTTTTACCGGCTTGCTTCCCTTTGCTGCCTTGGCAGCGAGCAGTTCCAGAGCTGTTTCAAGGGTGATTTCATCGACAGGGATATCCTTGGGCAGGGTTGCGTTGATCTTGCCGTGACGCACATAAGGGCCGTAGCGACCGCTACATATCTCTACCGAGGCTTTGTCATCGGGGTGGTCGCCCAGCGCGCGCAAGACAGCATTGCCATCTTTGGCCTGCGCAAGCAGCTCTACCGCGCGCTCAAGATGGATGTCAAAAATACTGTCCGAGCGGGGAATGGATTTGAATTTTCCGTCATGTCCAATGTAAGGACCGAAGCGGCCGATGTTGACGATGACCTTCTTTTTGCTTTCGGGATGTAAACCCAGTTCGCGCGGCAAGGAAAGCAGTTTCAATGCGGTGCCCAAATCAGCCTGATCGACCGGCATATCCTTGGGCCATGAGACGCGTTTGGGTTTGGTCTTTTCCCCTTCAACCGGTTCGCCAAGCTGCACATAGTGGCCATAGGGGCCACGCAAAAGCAATACGGGCTGGGCTGTGTCGGGGTGGAGTCCCAGTTCAACGCGCACATCAGCCTGTGTTTCGCCGCCTACACTGCGTTTGTATTTGCAATCAGGATAGTTGGTGCAACTGATAAAACTGCCGTAACGGCTCAATTTCTTGGCCAGCGGTTTGCCGCATTCTGGGCAAGCCTCGTCGAGCAATTCCTGGGGGCGCTCAATATTGGTTTTTTCCTTGATAAGGCCAGAAAATCCGTTCCAGAACTCATCTAACACGCCTATCCAATCGCGCTTTCCATCCGAGATATCATCGAGTTCATCTTCCAGCGAAGCAGTGAAGTTGTAATCCACATAACGCGTGAAATGATCAGTGAGAAAACGAGTGACGACCCGGCCGACATCGGTCGGCATGAAGCGCTTCTTGTCCAGAATGGCATATTCTCGGGTTTGCAGCGTAGAGATGATGGTGGCATAGGTTGACGGACGCCCGATCCCATATTCTTCCAGAACCTTGACTAGACTCGCCTCGGTGAAACGCGGTGGCGGTTGGGTAAAGTGTTGTTCGCCGAATAGTTTGTCGACAGGCAAAATATCGCCTTCAACCAGAGTTGGTAGCTTGCCGCCCTGCTCTTCTTCCGCGTCATCCACATCTTCCATATATACGCTCATGAAGCCGGGAAAAATTAACACCTGACCGCTAGCCCGGAACAGTGTGTCATCTCCACCCAACCGGATGTCTGCGCTGACCGTGTCAAAACGCGCTGCAGTCATCTGGCACGCCAAGGTGCGCTTCCAGATCATTTCGTAGAGCCGTGCCTGGTCTGCGCTGAGATGGTCGCGCAGGCTGTCGGGTGTGCGCGCAATCGAGGTCGGACGTATTGCCTCGTGGGATTCCTGCGCATTTTTGGTTTTGCTTTTGAAAACGGGCGGGCTGGCAGGCAGGTATTCGCCGGAAAAGTTGTCGCCAATGTAAGCGCGAATTTCCGCAACAGCTTCTTTTGCAAGGGATACCGAGTCGGTACGCATGTAGGAAATCAGGCCGACTGTTTGTCCGCCGATGTCGACGCCCTCATACAGTGTCTGAGCGGTGCGCATGGCCCGCTCCGTGGACATACCTAGTTTACGCACGGCCTCCTGTTGCAGGGTCGAAGTGGTAAAGGGCGCTGCGGCATAACGCTGTTTGGCTTTTTTCTCGATACGCACGACTTTGGGAGGCAACTTTGCATCGTTAAGCTTTGCAAAGATGGCGTCGTATTCTGCCTGACTCTTGATGCTGAGTTGTTCAAGTTTTTTGCCCTGATACTGGAAAAGGCGCGCGGAAAAAGGCTGGTGATCCTTGTGGCTGTCCATATGTACAGTCCAGTATTCCTGGCTGATAAAGGCTTCAATTTCTTGTTCCCGCTCGACAATCAGGCGCAAAGCCGGGCTTTGCACTCTGCCGGCAGACAGGCCAGGGCGAATTTTGCGCCATAAAAGAGGAGACAAATTGAAACCCACAAGATAGTCAAGCGCACGCCGAGCCTGCTGAGCATTGACCAGCGGCATGGCGATTTCCCTCGGATGGGCGACTGCTTCCTTTACCGCAGACTGAGTGATCTCGTAGAACACCACGCGTTTCATGTTCTTGCCCTTGAAGCCTCTCTTGGATTTGAGAAGCTCGGAGATATGCCAGGCGATGGCTTCACCCTCGCGGTCAGGATCAGGAGCCAGCAGGATGTTGTCGGCAGTTGCTGCAGCCTTGGCTATGGCTTCCATGTGTTTGCTATTGCGCGCTATGGTTTCATAGTTCATCGCAAAACCGTTTTCAGTATCTACCGCACCGCTCTTGGGAACGAGATCGCGCACATGCCCGTAAGAAGCAAGCACTTCATAGCCAATGCCCAGATATTTTTTCAGGGTTTTGGCTTTGGCCGGAGATTCAACGATCAAAAGATTATTTGCCATGCAGTTCAATGTAATTGGGTGGATTGTAGGGGGACGAGCAATTCTTCGATCAACAATGGGCTGAGATTCTGGTGGCGATCCCATAGCACGATCAGCATGATAAGCTTGAGCTTATCAAGTCTCAGGTCTTTTTGCTGAAGGGCAAGCGCCCGGTCGATGATGATCTCGCGTTCGACGGCTGTGATCATCCCCTGCTGCTCAGCGAAGAGCAAAAACTGTCTTGCTTCCGCGCTGAGACGAACAAACTCGATTTCGGCATATAAACGCATCCCGGCATGATTCAAAATGTCAGGATAGCTGTCAGCGTTCTGCAAACGCAGGGCCGAAAGCCAGGTCAAGGCTTCATCTATATCCTCGCCTTCAAAGCCGGCAGCAGAAAGTTTGCGTGACAACTTATCAGGTGCAGGATAGCTCCCTGCATCGATATAGCTTTCAAATAAATACATAAGGATTTCAAACATAATTTTGCGTCAATTTAGTGTATGCGTTGGTACAGTCCGCCAGGAAGCGAAGCGACTCGGCCTTCGAGCTCAAGCATTAATAGCATGGCGGATAGCTGACTAACCGTCAAGCCAGTGCGCAGACTGAGCGTATCCATGCTCACCAAGTCAAAGCCGATCATATCGGTCAGGTTTTCGTGTTGCGTTGAATTCTCTTGAGCGGATTCTGGTTTGATTTTTGGAAGCTGGCCTGCCAGTTCCTCGAGTATGTCTTGCGCTGTTTCGACCAGCTTTGCTCCTTGCTTGATCAGCTTATGGCAGCCGCGGCTTTGCGGAGAATGGATGGAACCTGGAATGGCAAACACATCTCTCCCCTGCTCCATCGCCTGCCTTGCGGTATTCAGTGAACCGCTCTGCTGCGAGGCTTCTACAACCAGGCACCCTACGCTCATACCGCTGATTAGACGATTGCGGCGAGGGAAGTTCGAGCCTGTGGGCGGCGTACCCAGCGGAAACTCCGAGACAAGCGCACCTTGTTTTGCAAGCTGATGAGCCAGGTCACGATTGGCGGCAGGATAAACCTTGTCAAGACCGGTGCCGACTACTGCGATGCTGCTGCCCTTCCCTCGCAAAGCACCACGATGGGCGGCAGTATCGATGCCATGCGCCATGCCGCTGATGACGCACAATCCAGCGTTGCTCAATACGCTTGAAAATTCCTCGGCATTGCTGATTCCCTGTGACGTGGCGTGGCGGCTGCCGACAATGGCGACGGCCGTGGAATTCAATAAGTCGAGATTTCCTTTGACATAGAGCAAAAGAGGGGGATCGGCGATGTTGAGCAACGTCTTTGGATAATCCGCATCGCCTAGGGTGATTACATAATTTTGTTCATCTTCCAGCCAGGCTAGCGCAGGAGAAATCGCTTCGTCACTGGCGCCCTTGCGGATTGCAGCAGCAATATCGGGCTTGACGAAGGATTTTAGCAAGTCTGCAGGCGCCGCCAAGACGGCTTCGGGAGAACCAAATTTCTTTAACAGACGGCGCGCGTGCTCGTTTCCCAAGCCGTGTATCAGGCTGAGTATTAACCATGATCTGAGCGATTCATCAATATGCATGCACTGGGTAAAAACCGGGCAGTATTGAGGAAATTCCTCACGTTGTTCCCAAAAGGGCGTGAGGCGCGGCTTTTATAAAAGCATCAGGGTGTAGAAGCCCGGTCCATGAGTTGCACAGGCATGCGGGTGTTCATCACGAGCGCATAGGATACCTTGTCAAATACACGAAAAACGAATATCAAACCGGAACGCACATCCGGCAATGCTAAGGGCTTGCCATCGTCGTTGACAATGCGGCCTTTACTGAATATGGCCAGCACATTGCCATTCTGCAGGCCATCCCTTGCTCCCTTATTTAGCGTGATGATGCTGTCCTGCCCCGCCTGGGTTACGCCGCCATAAATGGAAATCACGGTGGCATTGATCTGCCTTTCAGGTGCGCGGGGAAGGTAAGTCAGAGGGGTCGGAGCAGAAGGAGTTACCAGCAGATCTCCCACATTGATTTCCAGTTTTGCATCAGTCACGACGGCGGTGCTGACATGGTCAAATTTGTTGACATTAATTGAGCCCAGATAGACTGCTTCGCGGCCTAAAATTTCTTTCGTGTCAGGATCGGTAAATGTCTTGCCAGGACGGAAAACCTGCCATATTTTTCCTTGATTTTCTGATATCCCGGTCGCGTATACGACATCGCCCGGACCGACGATCACCCTTTCATCGGGTACGCCAACTAGCTTGGGCGAGCCTGCCAACGATTCATTCGAAATTACCAGTGGCTCGCTCAAAAATGGCTCAATGACTTTGGAGGCTATGCTGGGAATGGCATCCTGCCGGCCTTTTTCGGAGATGATTTCCGGGGATAGTCTGATTACATTGTCTGCATTCACACCATCACCCAGGCGTTTGCCTATGTTTAGCGTGCCATGCTCTCTATCAAGAAAAATAATCTGGCCTGGATAAATCCAGTGAGGATTTTTAATCGTATCTTTGTTCATGCCCCAGATGTGCGGCCATTTCCAAGGGTCTTTGAAAAACTTGCCCGAGATGTCCCAAAGTGTGTCGCCTTTCACAACCGTATATTGGTCGGGCGCATCGCTGCGTATCTGTGCAGTGTTGTCAGGTTGACCGGCAAAAGCCAGAACAGGCAATAAAAAGCAAAACAGCGATATAATCTTACGCATGGAAACCCCGAAAGAGTCAGTAACAAAGGCGCACGGCATACCGTGGCGCGCTAAATTCTGCATCCAGTCAACTAAATTAGCAAGTATTTATGGCAATCTTACAAATTTTACAGTACCCGGATGAGCGCCTGCATACAGTCGCTAAAAAGGTTGTGGAGGTGAATGAGGTGACCCGCAAGCTGGTGCGGGACATGGCCGAAACTATGTATGCCGCGCCAGGAGTGGGCTTGGCGGCAACCCAGGTTGATGTGCATGAGAGGATCATCGTGCTTGATATTTCCGAGACTCATGACAACCTGATGGTGTTTATCAATCCAGAAATCTTAAGCGCAAGCGGGGAGCAGGCTGGCGAGGAAGGTTGCCTGTCCGTGCCGGGGATATATGAAACGGTGCGCCGTTCAGGCAAAATCAAGGTCAAGGCGCTCGATGAAACGGGAGAGTTTTTTACCATGGAAGCAGAAGGGTTCCTGGCTGTGTGCATACAGCATGAAATGGATCATCTGCAGGGCAAGGTGTTTGTTGAGTATTTGTCACAGCTCAAACAGACAAGGTTGCGCGCCAAGCTAAAAAAACGGCGGCGCGAAGCCCTGTAGCGTTTATGAAAATCATTTTTGCGGGTACACCGCATTTCGCGGCCAGCGCTTTGAGCGCTCTTATTGGCGAACATCAGATCGTTGGGGTATTGACCCAACCAGATCGCCCTTCCGGGCGCGGTATGCAGCTTAATGCAAGCCCGGTCAAACAACTGGCGCTGCAGCAAGGTTTAA
This sequence comes from Pseudomonadota bacterium, assembly GCA_021787435.1. Lineage (GTDB taxonomy): Bacteria > Pseudomonadota > Gammaproteobacteria > Burkholderiales > Gallionellaceae > Gallionella. Next base: position 38,420 of record JAJYLY010000013.1, read on the forward strand.
CCGTATTGCAGCCGGAAAGCCTGAAAGCTGAACAGGCGCAACTTGAAATTGCTGCATTGGGCGGCGATGTGATGGTGGTGGCTGCCTACGGCCTGATTTTGCCAAAGGCGGTTCTGAAACTGCCGCGTTACGGATGCCTCAACATTCATGCTTCACTGTTGCCGCGTTGGCGTGGCGCGGCACCGATACCGCGTGCAATTTTGGCTGGCGATCGCGAGACAGGCATTACCATCATGCAGATGGACGAGGGGCTGGATACGGGGAACATGCTGCTGCGCAAACCTTGTCCGATAGAACCCGATGACAATTCACAGACACTGCACGACAGGCTGGCGGCGCTTGGGGCTGACAGCATCCTTGAGGCATTGCAGTTATTGGCAGCCGACCGGCTGATTCCCGTTGCGCAAGACGAAAGCGCCGCATGTTATGCGGCAAAGCTGCAAAAGAGCGAAGCTATTGTCGACTGGCGGCAGGATGCAGTTCAGATTGCGCGGGCGGTGCGCGCCTATAATCCATATCCTGTGTGCCAGGCCAAGCTGAACGAAGTTGCGGTGAAGATTTGGCAGGCCGAGGTGTGCCCGGGCCAACATGGGAAACCGGGAGAGGTGCTTGCAGCGGACAAGAGCGGCATTGCAGTCGCATGCGGCAAAGACGCGCTGAAACTGCAGGTCTTGCAACGACCAGGAGGCAAGGCGCAGCCTGCCGTGCAATTCATGCAGGCGATACCTGTAAGGGTTGGCGATTATTTTTCGGTAATTTAAATGCACAACATCCAATTGGCAGCGGCACAGATCATTCAGCAGGTGCTGGTGGATGGGCGCAATCTCAACCAGGTGCTGGATGAGTCGTTGCGTAGAAAATCGGCATGGACGCCTTCACAACGCGCTGCCCTGCAAGACTTAAGCTATGGCACATTGCGGTTCTATGGCCAGTTAAATTCCATGCTTGAATTGCTGTTGCATAAACCTATGACCGACAGTCGCATCACCTATTTGTTGCTGGTCGCGCTCTATCAACTGCAATACAGCCGCGCAGCGCAGCATGCCGTGGTGGATCATGCTGTGCGCTCTGCAGGCACTTTGAATCCGAAAATACGCGGGCTGGTTAATGCGATATTGCGCAATTTTTTGAGAAGTGCACCCGATTTGCTGGTGCAGGCTGCGCTTGAGCCGGTGGGTAGATACAATCATCCTAAGTGGTGGATAGACGATATAAGAAAACAGTACGATGAGGAAGTTTCAGCTTTGATACTTGAAGCGGGCAATGGGCATCCGCCAATGACGCTGCGTGTAAACAGGCGGCGCGGAACGACGGCGGCTTACCTTGCACAGATGTCTGAACAGGGTATAAAGGCAAGGCAGCTCGCTCCGGAAGCGCTGCAGCTGGAAAAACCGTTGCCCGTGGACAAGCTGCCCGGATTTTTTGAGGGGTTGGTGTCAGTGCAGGATGCCGGTGCGCAGCTTGCAGCGAGGCTGCTGGATGTCCGGAGCGGCATGCGCGTATTGGATGCCTGCGCCGCACCGGGCGGCAAGGCTGCGCATATCCTGGAACTGGCAGATGTCGAACTGGTGGCGCTGGACAAAGATGAAAAGCGCCTGCTTCATGTTAAAGAGAACTTGCAGCGACTGGGCTTGGTCGCGACATTGCTGGCTGGAGATGCTGCCAGTCCTGCCGGTTGGTGGGATGGCAAGCCGTTTGATCGCATTTTAGCCGATGTGCCCTGTTCAGCCAGCGGTGTGGTGCGCCGGCATCCGGATATTAAATGGCTGCGCAGGAAAGAGGATATCGCATCTTTCGCTATACAGCAGGCAGAAATTCTGCAATCCTTGTGGAGAATTTTGGCACGGGAGGGCTTGCTGCTTTACGCTACCTGCTCGATATTCAGACAGGAAAATCAGGAAGTGGTAAACGGGTTTCTGGCGAAGAATCCGGAAGCGCGACAGATGGATTTGCCGGAGAGTCAGTTGTTGCCGAACGATCAGCATGATGGATTTTTCTATGCTTTGTTGCAAAAAACGGCTTAAATTTTTGCTGGGGCTAACCCTGTGGCTGTTTGCCGCATGTGCAAGCGCTGATGGCATCAGCGTGAATAAGGCGGAGTTGAGGTTGGCCGATGAAGGTTATCAGCTTGTAGCCAATTTCAACGTGAACCTGAATTCCGTGGTGCAGCAAACCTTGTCTTTGGGTGTGCCGCTTTATTTTGTGGGCGAGTTTTCGCTAACGCGTTCACGCTGGTATTGGCTGGATGAACAAGTTTTTCAGAGCGATCAAGTAATCAAGCTGTCCTATAACGCACTTACCCGGCAATACCGCATCTCACGTGGTGCATTGTTCCAGAATTTTACGAGCCTCGATGAAATGATGCGCATACTGGAGCGGCAGAATTCAGCTTATTTTCCCGTTGATTCGTTGAAAAAGGGCAGCAGTTATACCGCAGCAGTGAGATTGCGCCTGGATACCAAACAGCTTCCCAAGCTGATGCAGGTGAATGTTTTGACCAGCAAAGACTGGAATTTCGATTCGGGCTGGTATCGTTGGGCGATACATCCGCCTGAAGGCATTGTGCGCAACACAGGGAAGACGGAGTAGCCGCGTTTGAAATACCTGATCATCTTAAGTGTTTTTGCCGGTACGGGCCTGCTGTATCTGTTGTCCAGCAGCAGTGTGAATACTGAAGTTTTCTCGATGAATTACTACAGCTTGCTTGTGCTGATGGGGCTGTTGGCTGCGGGATTGCTGGGTCTGGTGGCCGTTCAGATTTGGCGGCTGCGCGAGAAATTAAGGAAAAAAGTATTTGGCGCCAAATTGACGCTCAGGCTGGTGCTGTTCTTTACGCTTATCGCCGTTTTGCCTGGCATCCTAGTTTATGCGGTATCGGTCAATTTCTTGTCAAAGAGCATAGAGTCCTGGTTTGACGTGCGTGTCGAAAAGGCGCTGGAGGGCGGGCTTAGCCTAGGAAAGAGTAGTCTGGACAACAGCCTGAAGGACTTGACAAAAAAAACCCAGTTTATTGCGTTATTGTTGTCAGAAAAAAATCCCAATCAGTTTCAGAATGCGCTGACCCAGCTGATTGACGAGGGGGCGGCGCAGGAAACGACACTGTTTGATATACACGGCAAGATGATTGCTTTTGCTGCAATCAATAATGTGCTGTTGCCCGATGTGCCGGATGACAAGCTGATCCAGGAAGTGCGTGAAAAAGGGCAATATGCAGCCATTGAGGAATCGCCAAACAAATCCATGGTCTTGCGGGTATTGGTTCTGGTCAGTGCAAATAGCTATACGGGTGCGAATTATATATTGCAGTTTAACCAGGCTGTGCCCAAACAGGTTGAGGCGGACGCAGAAACGGTGCAGTCTGTTTACCGCGATTATCAGGAACTGACGCTTTCCAGGGTAGGACTGAAGCGCTTGTATGGCATTACGCTGACGTTGTCTTTGTTGGTGGTTTTGCTCACGGCCATATCGGTTGCTTTTTTTATCAGCGAGCGCTTGGGATCCTCTCTGGAAGCGCTGGCAGAGGGCACACGTGCGGTTGCACAAGGCGATTTTACCGGCAGGCATCCAATACGCAGCAGTGATGAGCTGGGGGCGTTGACGGGTTTGTTCAATCAAATGACGCATCAGCTGGCGGATGCCAAGCGGGTCAGCGAACGGCAGCAGCGCGAAGTTGAAAGGTCCAAGGGTTATCTGGAGAGTGTGCTAACGCATCTGTCTTCGGGGGTTCTGGCGCTGGATGGAGAATTTCGTCTGCGCTCGGGAAATACCAGCGCTGAGCAAATTTTGGGAGTGCCCTTGCAGGAAATGCAGCGTGTTTCCTTGCAGAACATTGCAGAGAAGTATGCGCTGTTGAATACCTTTTGCCAGACCATAACAGCAGCTTTTGCTGATACCAGCAATGGTGAATGGCAGCGCCAGATTGAGCGGTTAAGCAAGAATGGCGTACAGATTTTGCTGATGCGAGGAACGCGCCTGCCGCAGGGTGCAGAAGCGGGTTTTGTTGTGGTTTTTGATGATATCACCCACCTACTGCAAGCTGAACGCCAGTCTGCTTGGGGTGAAGTAGCTCGCCGCTTGGCGCATGAAATCAAAAATCCGCTTACGCCGATACAATTGTCTGCCGAACGTTTGCAATACAAATTGAGTAGCAAGCTCGATGAATCTGATGCGAAACTTTTGCAGCGAGCAACGCAAACCATCGTAAGCCAGGTGGCTGCGATGAAAAACATGGTGAGCGATTTTGCCGATTATGCGCGCGGGCCGGTCTTGAGGCTGACAAGCTTGGACATACACCGTCTGGTCAAGGAGGTATTGGGCTTATACGAGGCCAATGCTGTCCCCATTGCTTTGCAGTTGCAGGCAGGCCGCGCCAAAATAAACGGAGATGCGACAAGATTGCGACAGGTTTTACACAATTTGCTGCAGAATGCACAGGATGCATTGCAGGGGTCGTCAAATCCCCGGATAACCTTGAGCACAGAAAATCTGCATGGCGAAATATACGTGCGTGTGTTGGACAATGGCAGCGGTTTTTCAGAAAACGCATTATCCCGGGTTTTTGAGCCGTACATGACGACTAAAACCAAGGGTACAGGCTTAGGGTTGGCAATAGTGAAGAAGATCATCGAAGAGCATGGCGGAAAAATAAATGTTGAGAATCATGTAAATGGCGGAGCCTGTGTAAGTTTTAGCCTGCCGCTGAACGAGGAGTTGGAAGAATGAGCAAGCAGATTTTGGTGGTGGATGATGAAGTGGGTATACGTGAATTGCTGGCTGAAATCCTGTTTGATGAAGGCTATCAGGTGGAGCTCGCCGAAAATGCGCAGCAGGCGCGTCGTTTCAGACAGGAGCAAGAGCCGGATCTGGTGCTGCTGGATATATGGATGCCGGATATTGACGGCGTGACATTGCTGAAAGAATGGGTGGAGCAGGATCTGTTGACCATGCCTGTGGTGATGATGTCAGGTCACGGCACGATAGAGACAGCCGTAGAGGCGACACGCATAGGCGCGGTGGATTTTCTGGAAAAACCGATATCGATGCAAAAGCTGCTGGCTACGATAGCGCACGCTATCAAGGAGGGAGCCGCAAGGCCGCAATTGCCGGTTGTCGATGCGGTGCAAAATCTGATGGTAGAGATTGATGGCGCTGCTAAGCATTTTACGTTGCCTTTGGATCTGCCTTTACGCGAAGCTCGCGAGCATTTTGATGCGATATATTTTGATTACCATCTGCAAAAAGAAGATGGCAATGTTTCTCGAGTGGCAGAAAAAATCGGGTTGGAGCGCACGCATCTTTACAGAAAACTTAAACAATTGGGCATAAAAGTGTCTAAAAAGGGGTCTGAAAGTGAAGCATGAGCGTATTTTCCATTGTTTCAGCGTGGCCTTTCAGGTTGGAAAGTTGGTTGATGTATTCTAGGGTGTGCGGCATAATCTTATAATTAACAAATTTGGAATTAAACATAAACCCATCCTCAGGGATGTCAGAAGGAGTCAGTAAATGACAGCAAATCGCAACATTACCCCGCCGAAATATAATGATATTACCGGTGCAATTCGCATGCTGGCCGTCGATGCCGTGCAGAAAGCGAACTCCGGTCATCCGGGGGCGCCTATGGGCATGGCAGAAATTGCCGACGTATTGTGGAATCGCCATTTGCGTCATAATCCGGCTAATCCAAAGTGGCCCAATCGTGATCGCTTCATGATGTCCAATGGTCACGGCTCTATGCTGGTTTATGCTTTGCTGCATCTGTCAGGCTATGATCTGCCGATCGAGGAATTGAAGCGTTTTCGCCAGATGCACTCCAAGACGCCAGGGCATCCAGAATACGGATATACTCCCGGCGTGGAAACGACCGGTGGGCCTTTGGGGCAGGGTATCACTAATGCCGTAGGTATGGCCATGGCGGAAAAATTGCTGGCGGCCGAATTCAACAAGCCCGGCCATGAAATCGTGGATCATCACACATATGTATTCTTAGGCGACGGCTGCATGATGGAAGGCATTTCCCATGAAGCCAGCGCACTGGCCGGAACCTGGGGCCTTGGGAAACTGATGGCTTTCTGGGATGACAATGAAATTTCGATCGACGGCCATACCAATGGCTGGTTTACCGATGATACTGCAAAGCGTTTCGAGGCCTATGGATGGCATGTGATTGCGGATGTTCAGGGTCACGATCCTGTCGCCATCGATGCAGCGATTCGCGCTGGTCACGCCGTGACCGACAAGCCAACCCTGATCTGCTGCAAGACCATCATCGGTGCCGGTTCTCCAAACAAGGAAGGCACACACGACGTGCATGGCGCTGCTTTGGGCGATGCAGAAGTGGCTGCAACCCGTGCACACATAGGCTGGAACTACCCTCCTTTTGAAATTCCTACGCATGTATATGAAGCATGGGATGCGCGTACGCGAGGCGCAGGGTTGGAAAAATTGTGGAACAACAAGTTTGCCGAATATCGCGCAGCATACCCTGTTGAGGCTGCCGAATTCGAGCGCCGCATCAAGGGCGAATTGCCTGCCAACTGGGCTCAGTACGCAGCTGCCGCGATTGCTCAAATCAACGAAAAGGGGGAAACCATTGCAACCCGCAAAGCCTCTCAGAACGCGATCAATGCGTTAGCACCTGTCTTGCCGGAATTCTTGGGGGGTTCTGCTGACCTGACGGGCTCTAACCTGACCAATTGGACAGGCTGCAAACATGTTCACGGCAAGACTACAGGCAACTACATCAGTTACGGCGTGCGAGAGTTTGGCATGTCGCACATCATGAACGGCATGGCACTGCATGGTGGGTTGCTGCCTTTTGGCGGAACTTTCCTGATGTTCTCCGAATATGCGCGCAATGCACTGCGTATGGCAGCGCTGATGAAGCAGCGAGTGATTTTTGTATTCACCCATGACTCCATTGGTCTGGGAGAAGACGGTCCGACACACCAGCCCGTTGAGCAAACCGCCACTCTGCGCCATATACCAAACATGGATGTATGGCGACCATGTGACACGGTTGAATCCATCGTTTGCTGGGTAGCGGCTGTTGAACGCAATGAGGGTCCGACCAGTTTGATCTTCAGTCGCCAGAACCTGGCATTCCAGAAGCGCGATGCGATGCAAATCGCCAACATTCGCAAGGGTGCTTATGTCTTGTCTGAAGCGGCTGGCGGCAAGCCTCAGGCGGTTATTATTGCGACAGGCTCGGAGGTGACATTGGCGTTGGATGCGCAAAAAGCGCTTGCAGCAGAGGGTATCAACGTGCGAGTTGTATCCATGCCTTCGACGACCGTTTTCGACAAACAGGACCAGGCTTACAAGGACAGCGTGCTGCCGCGCGGCGTGAATCGCATTGCAGTTGAAGCGGGCGTGACAGGTGGTTGGTATAAATACGTCGGCCTTGAGGGAGCTGTTGTGGGTATGGATTGTTTCGGCGAGTCAGCGCCGGCACCGGAGTTGTTCAAGCACTTCGGCTTCACGGTTGAAAACGTCGTAAAGACAGTTAAGAGCGTTTTATAGTTTGGCGATGTTTCTGTGAGGTATTGCGTTTAGCAATACCAAACTAAAAACGCAACGGTTAAAAGGTTCTGGCTAAAACTTAATAAAATGCAGCTCTGTAAGGCATGCGTGCGGTAAAGACGAAAGTTTGTCATGATAGGCGTGCTGTGAACTAAATTTAAAATAAGATGGGGAGATAAAAATGGCAATTAAAGTTGGTATCAATGGTTTTGGCCGTATCGGCCGCATGGTTTTCCGTGCAGCGGCAAAGGATTTTCCGGAAATCGAAGTCGTGGCAATCAACGACTTACTGGAGCCTGATTATCTGGCGTACATGCTGAGATATGATTCGGTTCACGGCCGTTTCCACGGGGATATTGGTGTTAAAGGGAATAATCTGGTGGTCAATGGCAAGGAAATCCGCCTGACGGCCGAGCGCGATCCTGCGAATCTGAAGTGGAAAGAAGCAGGCGTAGATATTGTGATCGAATGCACCGGATTCTTCCTGACCAAGGAATCCTGCCAAGCTCACATCAATGCGGGTGCTAAGAAGGTGATCCAATCAGCGCCCAGCAAGGATGACACGCCGATGTTTGTGTATGGCGTGAACCACGACACATATAAGGGCGAGGCGATAGTATCGGCAGCCTCCTGCACCACCAATGCGCTGGCGCCGGTTGCCAAGGTGCTTAACGACACCTTTGGCATCAAGCGCGGTCTGATGACGACAGTGCATGCGGCAACAGCAACGCAAAAGACGGTTGACGGCCCATCCAACAAAGACTGGCGCGGTGGTCGCGGCATTCTGGAAAATATCATTCCATCGTCGACGGGTGCAGCCAAAGCGGTGGGTGTGGTGATTCCGGCGCTGAACAAGAAATTGACCGGTATGGCTTTCCGTGTACCTACCTCTGACGTGTCGGTGGTTGACTTGACTTGCGAGTTGAACAATGCGGCGACGTATGATCAGATTTGCGAGGCAATGAAGGCGGCCTCGGAAGCTGGTCCACTGAAAGGCGTACTTGGCTATACGACAGAAAAAGTGGTTTCCACGGATTTCCGTGGTTACACTTGCCCATCCGTGTTTGATGCAGAAGCAGGTATCGCACTCGATCCAACCTTCGTCAAGGTTGTTGCCTGGTATGACAATGAATATGGTTATACCTGCAACCTGATGCGCATGGTTCGTCATATTGCGTAACTCACAAAGGGCTGGCATCGTGTCGGCCCTTTTGATTCACAGTTAGATTGATTAGATTCAAAGGGAAAACAATGTCCGTTATTAAAATGACCGATCTGGATCTCAAAGGCAAACGGGTCTTGATCCGTTCTGACCTGAATGTGCCTGTCAAAGATGGCAAGGTAACATCCGATGCGCGCATCACTGCCTCTATGGCCACGATCAATGCAGCGCTGAAATCGGGAGCGCGCGTAATGGTGACTTCCCACTTGGGGCGTCCCGTTGAAGGTGAATACTCAGAAGAAAATTCGCTTAGGCCCGTTGCAGATGTTATTGCCAACAAGCTGGGGAAACCCGTCCGCCTGATTCGAGACTGGATAGACGGTGGTTTTGACATTGCCGAAGGCGAGCTGGTGCTGCTGGAAAATTGCCGCTTCAACAAGGGAGAAAAGAAAAGCGCTGACGACCTTGCGAAGAAGTATGCGGCCTTGTGCGATGTATTCGTGATGGATGCATTCGGCACGGCACACCGCGCAGAAGCATCGACTCACGGTGTGGCGAAATTTGCACCGACTGCTGCAGCCGGCATTTTGCTCACCGAAGAACTGGATGCGCTGACCAAGGCATTGCTTGAACCGGCGCGCCCCATGGTGGCCATCGTCGGCGGATCAAAGGTATCCACTAAGCTGACCGTGCTTGAGTCGCTCTCGGAAAAATGCGAGCAACTGGTTGTTGGCGGGGGTATTGCCAACACATTCCTGAAGGCGACAGGCCACCCGGTGGGTAAATCGCTGTGCGAAAACGATCTGGTACCAACAGCGCAGTCGTTGATCGCGAAAATGAGCGAGCGCGGTGCGATCATTCCCATCGCAACAGATGTGGTGGTAGGAAAGGAAGCTCCCTTTGTTGCTGGCAATGAAAATACTCCGGGCATTCTGAAGTCGGCCGATGATGTGGCTGAAGACGAGATGATTTTTGATATCGGCCCCAAGTCTGCGAAGGAAATCGCCGACATCATCATGAAAGCCGGAACTGTGGTCTGGAACGGCCCGGTCGGTGTATTTGAATTCGACCAGTTCGGTGAGGGCACCAGGACAATAGCTAAAGCGATCGCCGAGACTAAGGCTTTTACGCTAGCAGGTGGCGGAGACACGATAGCGGCAATTCAGAAATACAATATTTATGACAAAGTGTCATATATTTCGACAGCGGGTGGCGCATTCCTCGAATTCCTCGAAGGCAAGACTTTGCCGGCGGTAGCGATTCTTGAAGAGCGCGCAAAAAAATAATCAATCGGGAATCTCATGCTGCGTAGAACAAAAATAGTAGCAACACTGGGGCCGGCCTCCAACGATCAGAAAGTGCTCGAACAAATGATCCGGGCCGGCGTCGACCTGGTGCGCATGAATTTTTCTCATGGCTCTGCTCAGGACCATATGAATCGCGCTGAAACTGTGCGCACAGCAGCGAAGGCTGTGGGCCGTACAGTAGGTATTCTGGCGGATTTGCAGGGCCCTAAGATACGTGTCGGCAAATTTGAGAACCAGAAGATCACGCTGAACAAGGGTGATACTTTTGTGCTTGATGCGGCGCAGGAGAGTTTGGGTAATCAGCAAAGCGTGGGTTTGGACTACAAGGAATTGCCCAATGATGTCAGCGCAGGTTCGGTATTGCTGCTCAACGATGGCATGCTCGAATTCGACGTGGTCGAAGTGAACGGATCCAAGGTAATATGCAAAGTTGTCCGCGGTGGTGTGCTGTCCAATAACAAAGGCATCAATCGCAAGGGGGGTGGCCTGACGGCACCGGCTCTTACTGAAAAAGATATTGAAGACATCAAGACGGCGGCCTTGATCAAGGCCGACTATCTGGCGATTTCCTTTCCGCGCAGCGGAGACGATATGCGCTTTGCACGCAAGCTGATGCATGAAGCAGGTGGACAGAGCCTGCTGATGGCCAAGATCGAACGCGCGGAAGCGATCCCGGCGCTGGCGGATATCATAGAAGCATCCGATGCGATCATGGTTGCGCGCGGCGACCTGAGCGTTGAAGTCGGGGATGCGGCGGTACCGGGTTTGCAAAAGCGCATGATCAAGATGGCAAGGGCAAAAAACCGCCTGGTGATCACAGCCACGCAGATGATGGAATCGATGATCAACAATCCAATCCCGACGCGCGCAGAAGTGTCGGACGTGGCCAATGCGGTGCTGGATGGCACGGATGCGGTCATGCTTTCTGCAGAGACAGCTGTCGGCGACTACCCAGTGGAAACCATAGAGGCGATGGCGCGCATCTGTCTGAATGCGGAACACCATACGGAAGATCGTGACATCGACCGTCGCGGCGTGGGGCACAAATTCACCCGCATAGACCAGTCGATAGCGATGTCTGCGTTGTTTGCCGCGTCGCATTTCAACGTGAAGGCGATTGTTGCGCTGACGCAGTCAGGTTCGACGGCTCTGTGGATGTCTCGCGTGAATGCCGGTGTGCCCATTTTTGCGATCACGCCGGTTGAGCAGACCCTGACCAAGGTCACCCTGTTCAGCGGTGTGCATCCGGTCTATTTCCCGAGCAGGGGCGGCAATCAGCCTGCGCAGGAACTGATAGACGCGGAGCAGAAGCTGGTTGAGCTGGGTTATGTCAAGGATGGCGATCTGGTCGTAGTGACTGTAGGCGAAGCCGTCGGTAAATCTGGGCATACCAATACCATGAAAATCGTCAGGGTAGGCGATCACCACAAGAACAGCATTTAAACGTTATACTGTCTTTCAGACAGGTGCTTATGGATTTGTAATTTAGATAATCAGGAGAAAAAAATGGCATTAGTATCTTTGCGTCAACTACTCGACCATGCCGCCGAAAACGGCTATGGTTTGCCCGCATTCAACGTGAACAATCTGGAACAGGTCAAGGCCATCATGGAAGCGGCTGATGAATGCAACAGCCCGGTCATCATGCAGGGTTCGGCTGGCGCGCGCAAATATGCAGGCGAGCCTTTCCTGCGCCACCTGATCGAGGCTGCAGTCGAGATGTATCCTCACATCCCCGTCGTGATGCACCAGGATCACGGTGCATCACCCGCTGTTTGCATCAACGCGATCAAGTCCGGTTTCTCCAGCGTGATGATGGACGGCTCGCTGATGACTGACGGCAAGACCCCTTCCACCTTCGAATACAACGTCAACGTTTCCCGCCAGGTGGTGGAAATGTCCCATGCAGTCGGCGTTTCGGTCGAAGGCGAACTGGGCTGCCTGGGTTCGCTGGAATCAGGTCATGGTGAGAAGGAAGACGGCCACGGCGCGGAAGGCGTGCTGAGCCACGACCAGCTGCTGACTGACCCTGAAGAGGCAGCCGATTTTGTGCGCAAAACCGGCGTTGATGCGCTGGCCATCGCGATTGGCACTTCGCACGGCGCATACAAGTTCACCAAACCGCCCACTGGCGAGACGCTGGCGATCAGCCGCATCAAGGAAATTCATGCGCGCATTCCCAACACACACTTGGTGATGCACGGATCTTCTTCCGTTCCTCAGGAATGGCTGGAGATCATCAACAAGTTCGGCGGCGCGATGCCACAGACCTATGGCGTGCCTGTCTCCGAGATCGTAGAAGGCATCAAGCACGGTGTCCGCAAGGTCAATATCGACACCGATCTGCGTATGGCATCGACAGGTGCTACTCGCCGTTATCTCGCTGAGAACCCCAAGGATTTCGATCCGCGCAAGTTCCTGGCTGAGACCACCAAGGCGATGAAAGCCATCTGCAAAGCAAGATACGAAGCTTTCGGCAGTGCAGGCCAGGCAGGCAAGATCAAACCGATTTCGCTGGAAATCATGGCAGCCCGATATGCCAAGGGTGAGTTGAATCCCATCATCAAGTAAGGTTTGGTTAGCATCATCATCGAATGGCCGCTTTATGCGGCCATTTTTTTGAATGGAGGCTGACATCAGCTATATCACATCGAGAATTCTGGCGTATCTAGCACTTGTCATCCGGCCGTAACAAATTCAGGTTAGAGTTTGAGAAGACGCCTGATAACTCAATGCCACGGATTCCAAGACTTGAATCAACATGAACAGCGTAATGCTTGTAGAAGACGATGCCATGCTGGGCCAGAGCCTGGTCAGGGCACTTAACGATGCGGGCATGGATGTTGACTGGAGCCGCGATGGCAATGAAGGTCAGAAAGCCATTGAGAACGGCAATTACTCGCTGGTGTTGCTCGATCTGGGGTTGCCAGGAAAGACAGGACTGGAAATTCTGAAAGCGATGCGTAAATGCGGCAATCGCACGCCTACGTTTATCATAACGGCAAGAGAACAAATAGAAGATCTTGAAGCGGGTCTTGACATGGGCGGGGATGATTACCTCATCAAACCCTTCAGTTTCAATGAATTGTTGGCAAGAATTCGCAGGATATCCCGCTGGCAATGTGATGAAACTACGATCAGCAATGGCGAAATCACGCTGGATATTGCCGGCTACAAGGCTGCTTACCGCGGGGTGTCCCAGCTGCTTTCGGTCAAGGAACTGGCGCTGATGAATGCATTCCTGAAGCAACCGGGCATGATACTTTCACGCAGCCAGCTTGAAAAACACCTGTACGGATGGATAGATGAAGTCGACAGCAATGTGGTCGATGTGCTGATACATGGACTGCGCAAAAAATTCGATAGCGAGATTATCCGCAACGTGCGCGGCATCGGCTGGATGGTCGTCAAACACCCTTGATGAGGTCTTTAAGAAATCAACTGACCGTTTGGTCTGTCGGATTATTAACGCTGGTGGGATTGCTTGCCGGCGGTATTTCTTATTTGCTTGCGCAAAAAGGCGCCGGCGTGTTCTTGGATCACCAGCTGCGCTTGGTTGCAGGGAGCGTGGATGAGGGTTCGCAGCTGCCGGCGATGCAAACCAAATTTCTCGGTGAAAATGAGCAGCAAAGACTGTACGGATTTGTAATACAAGTCAGTCTCCCAAAAGAAGCCGTGCGTTCATCGCGTCCGGATTTCGAACTCCCGGTAGGCAAGGCAAGTGGCTATTCGGAACAAGTCTATCAGGGTGAAAAATGGCGCATTTATACCATCGTATATCCTGACCGCACAGTACAGGTTTCGCAGGCAGATGCAGTGCGCCGCGCAATTGCGTCAGATGCAGCCATATTTGCATCGCTTCCGATTGCAGGGTTGCTGCCATTGTGCTGGGTACTGGTCGCGTTCGGAGTGAAGCGCATACTGAAACCGCTTGCTGATGTAACACTTGCTGTGACCTTGCGGGATGCGCGAAGTCTGACACCGATTGCGGCGACAGGGATTCCGGCAGAAGCAGCGCCGTTGATCACCGAGATCAATAGCCTGCTTTTACGCATAAAGGAATCGATAGAATCGCAGCGGCATTTTGTACTGGATGCAGCGCATGAACTGCGCACTCCTCTGGCAGCGCTTCAGCTGCAAATAGACAACCTGTCGCAAAGCCTGTCACCGGAAGATATGAATGTACGTATAAATGAATTGAGACTTGGCATGCAGCGTGCCTCTCACATCGTTGCGCAGCTTTTAAAAATGGCCCGTTACGAAGGGGAAAGCGAATCCATCAGGAGCAAACTGGATTTGGAGGAACTCGTGAAACATTGCATCAGCGCATTGATTCCCGTGGCTGAAAAATCAGGAATCGATCTTGGCATGGTGCGCGATGACAAGGCAAGCATATTGGCAAACGCGGATGATTTGCGCATCCTGTTCGGCAATCTGCTGGACAATGCAATCCACTATACCCAAGATGGCGGAAAAGTAGATGTCGCTGTTGAGGTTGCAGGAAGCAAGGTGGTCGTTTCCATTGTCGACAATGGCTGCGGGATTCCTGAGGAACTGCTGCCGCGTGTGTTTGACCGATTTTTTCGCGCGAGCAACCATAAGGCTGAAGGCAGTGGCATAGGGCTTGCTATCGTGAATGCGATAGCCAAGCGGGAAAATGCAGAAGTCAGACTTGCCAACAGGCAGGATGCAAAGGGCATCATCGTCACGGTCTTGTTTAATCTTCACGGACTTTGATCACTCTGTTTACAGTTTGTAACAAAAAATTCATCTTTATTTCACGCTGACTTAAGTCTCTCTTCGTAATCTCCCTGAACGAAAAGCTTGGCCCATGAGCACTGTGCTTGAAGCTAACTTTAGATCTGTTTGAATATCTCGGGAGAAAGACATGCAAGTCAGCTTCAAAATGAAAAAGCTCGCGCAGTTGATGTTGAGCGGTGCGTTGATCAGTGTAGCGCAGGCGTCCTTGGCACAGGACACTGTTGATCTCGGAACGGTGCAGAGCGGCATCGGAACGGATGTTACAGAATCGCAGAACCAGGCTTCTGCAGCTTATCAGGCGCCGACCAAGGGTTCGCTGATAGCAACTGAACCGCAGTCCATCATCAACCAGCATTACATCCAGGAAAACGCAGCACCTGGCTCCAACTATTCCGACATTGCGGCCATCGCACCCAGTGTGATGAGCGTGGATCCTAACGGAACGGGCATGATGGAAACTCAAGCATTGTCGATGAGGGGATTCCAGAACGGCCAGTACAACGTAACCTTTGATGGTATACCCTGGGGCGACTCGAACGACTTTTCGCAGCATTCGACTTCCTATTTCATGCAGCAGGATACCGGGAAAATTGTCGTCGATCGCGGCCCGGGGGATGCCAGTAATATTGGCAATGCTACGTTCGGTGGAACAATCGCTGTCTCGTCCAAGGATGTCAGCTCACAAGGTGGCGTGACACCTTATGCGACGGTAGGCAGCTTCAACACCAGACTGTTCGGAGCAGAACTGGATACGGGTACGATGAAAGACGCAGGAGATGCCCGCGCATTTATCGACTACAAGAATTTCCAGACAGATGGCTATCTGACAAATGCAGGCCAGCGCCGTGAGAACCTGTTTTTCAAATACATCAGGCCGGTGGGAGATGATTCGCTGCTTACCATCGTCACCATGCAAAACAAGATCCATCAGAACGTTGCGCTGGGAACGACAGCAGCAAACATGCAGAAGTTCGGCACCAACTTCGGTCTGAACAACGATCCTACCAGCCAAGATTTTTCGGGCTATAACATCGACAACATTACTTCCGACTTTGAATATGTCGGCTTGAATACGCGGCAGGGCGACTGGACGATAGACGACAAGCTCTACACCTACGCCTATTATCATGACGGTACCAATGGCGTTGATCCTGGCCTTGCACAGCCCAATGGCACAACTTATGGCGCGAACAATGTTCCGGGTCAGATGATGACCATGAATTACAGGTCGGTAGGCAACACCTTGCGTATGTCCAAACCGGTCGGGGCGGGGCAACTTGATTTCGGGCTGTGGGTCGATCATCAGGCAAACAATCGTTCCCAGATTGAGGTCGACTTTTCACTCAATGGCGCAATCAATCCTGCCGGTGGCGGTGTTAACGGAATAGACAGGCTGATGACCGACACGCTGACTACCATACAGCCTTATGTGCAGTATGAATGGAAGCCGATGAATGACCTGACCGTGACACCTGGCTTGAAATACGTGTCTTTCAACCGCACACTAGATGCAACGGTCAATCAGGGCGCAACGGGTGCACCGTTGAGCACGTCGCAGACTTGGACCAAGGCGCTACCGACATTGACTGCGCGTTATATGGTGCAGCCCGACCTGTCGGTCTATGCACAATATGCGCAAGGCATGCTCGCGCCCAACATCAATGCCTTTTATCCGACCCATGGCACGGTGGCCACCGATCCCAGCACGCTGCAGCCCGCAGAGTCGACCAATTATCAGTTGGGAACGACATGGAATACCGAAAAGCTGACGCTTTCCGCTGATATCTATTACATCGACTTTTCAAACCAGAATACCCCGACGCCATGCGGCATCTACACCTGCTACAACAACACGGGCGGCGTGAAATACAGCGGGATCGAGGGGGAAGGCACTTATGTGATGGGAGCCGGCTTCAGTCTTTATGGGAACTATGCCATAAACAACTATTCGGTGAGCACTGCAGGAACGGTATTGCAAAACATACCCAAGGGAACGGCGGCCTTGGGCGTGATTTACAACCACGGTCCTGCTTATGCCTCTCTGATGGCTAAAGAGGTTGGGCAGTATTACAGCGGCGTGGATGTAAACGGCAATGCAATTCCGTTTTCGAGCTATACCACCGTGAATTTCGCTTCGAGTTACACGCTGGATAAGGGTGGTTTCCTCGGAAAAAATGCTAGAGTCGGATTTCAGATTGACAACCTGCTGAACAAGAATCAGATCTACGCTTCTTTTGCCAACGATGCGAATGGTAATCCGATGTTCTATGCGATGCCAACGCGCACCGTGATGGTGAGTTTGTCTGTGGACCTGTAAACCCTGACTAAACTCAAAGCGCGGCATGAAAGCCGGGTAAAGCAGGCCGATGTTTGGGCATCGGCCTGCTTTACCCGCATAAGCATTTTATAAAGGGAAGAAACATGCTCAGATTCATCAGCTTTTTCATCCTGTTGTCAGCAGGTTCAATTGCAAAAGCCGCGGACTATGCTTACGTCGTGCTCGGCGAGGACGGCGTACAGGTGTCCAGGGTGATCACCTCGGATGCCAAATGTCCGCTAATACAGTTTGACGGGAAAAGAGTGCGCATGGATGTGCGCGCTTTACCCGCGTCATTGCCGGGCAGGGCTGATAAGCCATCCGTATTTCCGCTACTCACTTGCGAAAAGACTATTCCTTCAAACACGCGACACGCCATGCTTGGACATGTTTTCCTGCCGCTTTTGTCGCATGAAGTCAAGCGCATCGTCGTCATCGGCGACACGGGCTGCCGCCTGAAAAAGGGAGACCATGCATACCAGGCATGCAACGATGAAAACCTTTATCCGTTTGCAAGAATCGCAGCCTCTGCCGCAGGCTGGAAGCCCGATCTCGTCATCCACGTCGGCGATCTGCTGTACCGCGAGGATCCTTGCCCTCCCGGTCATCCGGAATGCAATGGCAGTCCATGGGGTTATGGCTGGGATGCATGGCAGGCGGACTTTTTTGAACCGGGCGCTTCACTGTTAAAGGCAGCGCCGTGGGCTTTGGTGCGCGGCAACCATGAATCCTGTTCGCGCGCGGGCCAGGGCTGGTGGCGCATGATCGATCCGCGTCCATTGCAGACAGGCCGGGATTGCAATGATGCGATTGACGACGATATCGGCGATTACAGCGATCCTTATGCAATTCCGCTGGGAGATGACGCCCAGCTGATCGTGATGGACACTTCAAACACTATAGAAAAAGCCATACCTCCAGGTGATATACGCTGGTTTAAATACCGTGAGCTGTATCACAAGCTTGAAAGCTTGCTGCAGCAGGCATCAAACAACATCGTGGCCGATCACCATCCGATACTCGGCTTGTTCGCCTCCGAAGACGGTCGCTTGCTTCCTGGAAACCAGGGAATCCAGTCTGTATTCGGCGAACTCAATCCGCAAATTTTACCTTCCGGTGTCAGCGTTCTGCTTTCGGGCCATGTGCATGCGTGGCAGCAGGTGAGCTTTTCAAGCGCTCATCCCACACAGTTCATCGCTGGCTTTTCGGGCACGATGGAAGATTCGGCCGAGATGCCCGATAAGTTGCCTTCAAACGCCACGCCGGCACCCGGGGCGGTAATCGAGCATTTGAGTTCGTGGGCGGGCGGCTTTGGTTATATGACGATGGAACGAACAGGTGCTGCGCGGTGGGAAGCCAGGGTTTGGGATGCCAATGGGACATTGCGCAATACCTGCATGATAGACGGCAGCCGCTCCGTCTGCGATCAGGCACGCATCGAATAGATTTACTAGAGTACAGGAGAAAGAGATGAACATGACCACGATAGAACACGTTGCGAATTCTTCCAGCGGGATACTTTACCTGATGGCGGTGCTGCTGCTGGTGGCGCTGACCATCGCGATCGAGCGGAGCTGGCATCTGATGAAAGTGATCA
>JAJYLY010000014.1 GCA_021787435.1 Pseudomonadota bacterium
TTTGCCAAATCTATGCCAATTGTCGTAATCTTCATCTCGGACGCTCCTCTCTGTTCAGTAGTGATCAAACCACTGCTACTTTGGCACTTAGATGCCGTTAGGGGAAGTGGGCGTCCATTCCATTAAAATCCGCCGTTTTGTTCACCATCGTCTGCAATTCGTGTTCACGTTCCGTGTAAACCTTGTTCATGTTCCCGTGTAATTCGTGTTCATCTTCGCGCGTAAAACGCAAGTGAGATGGGACTAGTGCCAAAAAGCAGCACTAAACGCAATCATGCTTCTGCATATAACCGCATCATCAATCTAGCTAGACTGTGTATGTATACATCATAGTTCGCCTTCTACTTATCAACCTATTATGAAGATTATTACTGATCGGTAATTTTTAATCTTTAAACAGTAAAAATAGGTTAACTAATTACCGAGCGGTAAATTCCAGTTGCTAATCAGGAAATTTTGCCTATAATATTACCGTCCGGTAATAAATTATGGTGATAAGCATGTACGTCGATGATAGGCAACCCGAGAGGATAAAAACATCAGAGGACTTGGGTAAACTCGTTCGCAAATTTCGACAGTCTCAAAAAATGACGCAAATGGATATCTTGGGACTTGCAAACACAGGTAATCGCTTCATTGTTGAGCTAGAGCAAGGGAAACCTACGCTACAGCTACAGAAGGTACTCGATGTATTAGATCTTCTTGGCTTAGAGGTAATTATTCAAAAAAAAGGTAGTCTTTGATGGCTGAAGTAAGAAAACTCGACGTCTTTAGAGAGGATGAATTAGTCGGAGTACTAAATGATGAAACGCCGCTGAGATTTATCTATGCTGAGCCAGTGTTGAGGCAAGGGAAAGAGCCAATCTCACCGGCTTTTGGTTTGGGCCAAGCGGAATACGCAGGCGAGGTCGTTGAAGCATTTTTTGAGAATCTTCTTCCTGAAGCCGGTATCAGGGAATTGCTGAAACTGAAGTATCAAGTATCGTCGACCTTTGGATTGCTGATGGCAATTGGTGGCGATACGGCTGGGAATTTGACTCTCCTACCTCACGGTAAATTACCAGAAGCTCCGCAATATGAAAAAATAAGTTGGGAGGAGATTGCTGAATCATTTCGCGACCCAAACAAAATTCTGCCGTCAGGAAAAACTGAAGATGGGATTCGGATTTCCCTGGCTGGAGCCCAGAAAAAGATTTCTATTTTGGTTAGACCTGACGGACCATATCAACCATTGGATTCGTCGCCATCCACGTACATCCTAAAGCCTGATATAAAGGGTATTGACGGAGTCTGGTCCTCTGCGATCAACGAAACCTTTGTAATGAAATTGGCGAGTTCGCTAAAACTAGGTGTTGCCGAAGTGGAATACCAGCCGATCGTGAGAGCATGTTTGGTAAAAAGGTATGACCGCATTACTAACAATGATGGATCAATCAAAAGACTGAATCAGCTTGATTTGTGTCAACTAGATGGCAAATTATCAACCGTCAAATATGAAGCAGATGGAGGTCCGTCACTGGCGAGATGTTGTCAACTATTAAGGGATAACGGGGTTCCCGCATCAGACATGAAAAGGTTAGTGCAGTGGGTGTTTTTCAATCTATTTGTAGGAAATAACGATAGCCATGCAAAAAATCTTTCAATCTATTTCTTACCTGGAGAAGGCGTAAAGCTGACGCCATTCTATGACCTGCTATCAACTTCAATGTATCCAGGTTTGTCCCGCAAATTCGCATTTAAAATAGGAGGCGAGAATCTGCCAGCCGAAATAAGATCGAATCAAGTAATGGA
The DNA here is from genome assembly GCA_021787435.1 of Pseudomonadota bacterium. Taxonomy (GTDB): domain Bacteria; phylum Pseudomonadota; class Gammaproteobacteria; order Burkholderiales; family Gallionellaceae; genus Gallionella. The sequence continues at coordinate 1,792 of JAJYLY010000014.1, forward strand.
AATGGCGAAGGAGTTGAATTTCAAACCAACGTACGTGATGAAGATCGCCGAAAAGATTGCGGACGATATTCTCATCAATATTGATGACATTACGGCCAAGTTGATGCTGGTCGCAAATGTTGGTTCCGATAGGACTCTATTAGAACGGTTAAATGCTCACATCAAAAGTAATACCGTTAAGTTTCAAAAAAGAATATCTTGATCAAGAGAAGATCATTCTCCCCGAGCCTCTAATCCGGCATTCACCATGGTAATCCCCTCATTTTTAGTTGGGGTCAGAAGTAGAGCTGGTTAAAAAAGCTGACTTCTGTTTCGGGTTGATGCCGCCTAGCGCCATGTGTGGACGTTCGTGATTGTAGGTCCACATCCACTTTTTTGAGTGAGAGCGAAACGGGTGTAACGCCCTTTCAAAACACGGGGTGATTAACTTCGCGTTACATCAAACAATAATTTACTGGCGTAAGTGGTGTCAACTCGTGCTTGTCTCCTATTGAATCACGCAGATTGATTTCAATGGAGCGACAAATCGCTTCCAGCGCCAAATCATTTGGTGAATTGCCAAAAGGCTCTTCGATTTCATCGCCAAGTGCATCCAACCCGAAAAATGTGTATGCAACTATACCCACAACAAAGGGTGTCATGAAGCCTATCGTATCTACCAGGCCAAAAGGCAGCAAAAAGCAGTACATATAGGCTGTCCGATGCAGCATCAGCGTGTATGAGAAGGGGATCGGTGTGCTTTTGATTCGCTCACAGGAAGCAGCGGCTGCGGTCATTGAAGACATGGTTCTGTCGATGGCTGCTGCAAGACATCCATCGAGCCGTTTTTCATCCAAGCATAGGCGCAGGTCACGACCCATTTGATGCATCAAATAATCGGGGATATTATCGGTTTTAGCTATCTTCTGCCATTCCTTTTGCTCAAGTAGCGGTTTTAATTCGTTGCTGGCATCGGTATTGCGCAGCAAGTGGCGCAGTGCATGAGAGAAGGCAATAGTGCGGTAAATCATCCTGACGCGCACATCTTGAAGTCCGACACCTTCTTTGAGTTGTTCCGGATGCTCCATGAGTGTCAGGCATTGACGTGAGAAATTTCGTGTTTGTAAAACGATTTCTCCCCATAGCTTACGACCTTCCCAGTAACGATCATAAGCGGCATTATTTCGAAAACCCAGAAAAATGGCTAATGCTAAGCCGATTAACGTAAATGGTATGGCAGTCAGAGTGATTTTCAGCCTGAAAAGATCGCCGTGGTTCAGCGTGACCAAAGTGGCAAGGGTGATATTGATTAATAGCACCCCCCATATCCGATGCAGCACTGAACCGCGAAAAACCAGAAACAACCTCAAACCGGACGGTCTGCCTCGAACTATCATAAACTTTGTATCCCCATAACAAATCGATTGCGTTGAATAACACTGTTGGTGCGTGTTTAAAATTACCCAGTCTTGCGCGAATTCAATTCCTCACCTGAATTATTTCCAGCATCAAGAACATGAGAACTCTTTGGCCCGGGTACTGAATCGCCCCCGGATTCGTGGAGGCTGTTTGGTTTAAGTTAAGCCACCGTGGTGGCCTCCTTGGCGAGTTGCCGACAGTAGTTTACCTCAGCTTTCGCGGGAGGAATGCCAGAGTTCAACCGGTCGTCGTAACACCTCTATTTTGAGGGGGTTGAATGGGAAAAGCTAAACATGGCCGCTGTAGGCGTGGGATACGACTGGAGGTCGGATCGATTGGTCGCCTTGGGGTTGGTTTGTTGGAAGTTCGGAGAAACTGCTGGAAGGGAATTGCGCAAGGATTGTCCAGTGAAGATCCCGCCCTTTTAAATTTTATCTCACCAGCAGCCGGAGCGTGATGGTTTCGGCAAAATGGAGGATTTTCCACGGAACCGTTTTTTTCAAATTTCTAGGGACAGCTCTCTTGAACTCTACGCAACCATTCTATCCAGTGGCTTGATTTTAGGGCTGGGCTGTTGCTTGGCTTGCCACAAATCCCGCTGTGTTTGCATTCCAAACCAGACATCAGGGGAGGTGCCAAGCCATGCAGAGAGGCGCAAGGCCATCCCCGCCGTTATTCCTGCTTTGCCGTTCAACACCTTAGATAACGTGACACGGGACACCTGCAATGCGCCAAATATACAGCCTATGATAAGTGCAGCTTTCCGGCAGCATGTTTGATACTATTACATTTAACATTTAAATAAATCGCACACAACTGGAGTGTTTTTGCCTGATGTCAATACTAGTTCAGCGCTGCCCTAGTAAATTGGTTATAGACTTACATGCTTAAACATCATCTAAAGAGTTTTTTAAGCTCTCCGATGGGGGCGGTGTTTTTGATCGCCTTGTTGATACTGACAGCAGAGTTCTTGATCATGGTACTGATCGAGCTTGTCTTTAAGCCGACTTTTGGCAGGGATATTTCGCTAGCCTTCTGGGAATTCTTTGATCCGATTCTGCTGGTTATCATCGTGACACCTTGGATTTATGTCTTGGCTGTGAGACCTCTGGAAAAGCAACAGGCAATGCTCCGCCGACAATATAACGATCTGAGTATCACTGCAGTCACTTTCGAATCACGTGAAGGCGTGGTCGTCACCGATGCCAACAACAATATCCTCAGGGTAAATCGTTCTTTCACGGAAATAACCGGTTATAGCAATGGTGAGGCAATCGGTAAGACACCCGGCATGCTTCACTCGGGGCGCCATGACAGGGAGTTCTACCGCAACATGTGGCAAATCTTGGAGCGTGACAGGTTCTGGAGCGGAGAGGTATGGAACCGCAACAAAAGCGGAGAAATCTATCCAGAGTGGCTTGCCATAACCGCTGTGCTGGGAGCGGATGGGCAGGTGACCAATTACGTCGGCATATTCTCTGACATTTCCGAACGCAAGGCAGGAGAGCAGCAATTGCGCAAACTCACCGCGCATATCCAGACCGCTCGGGAGGAAGAAAAAACTAGGATCGCGCGCGAGATCCATGACGACTTGGGCAGCACGCTGACGGCGCTTAAAATGGAGACTTACCGGCTACGATCTAGGCTGGCCGGCAGCGAGCCGGTGGCATCTTTGCTGGGGCACGTTGATTCGATGACACAACTGATCGACAATGCTGTGGTCATTACGCGGCGTGTGATTAGCGATCTGCATCCGACCATACTGGATGACCTTGGCATGATGGCGGCATTGGAATGGCAGTGCGGGCAATTCAGCAAGCGTACCGGGATCGTATGCAAGGTCAACGGCGCTGAAGCGGCGCATGAAAAGGATGATGAAAGAAAATTGGACAAGACGCAGGCGATTAATCTCTTCCGCATCCTTCAGGAAGCGCTTTCCAATGTGGCGCAGCACTCCGCCGCTACTAGTGTGAGTGTCGAATACCATCAAGACGGCGATGAGACCATCCTGTCAGTCAGCGACAATGGCTGCGGCCTGCCCGAGGGCCATGTCATTGCGCAGACTTCCTATGGACTGCGCGGCATGCACGAGCGAGTTGCTCAGATGGACGGTCAGATCCTGTTCGATAGCCCGCGGGGAGGAGGTCTGCGTGTAACGGTTATATTGCCCGCCGGTCGGTCCAACCCGGTAAATATTTTATGATACGCATACTGATTGCCGATGATCACGCCATAATCCGCCATGGGCTGAAGCAGATAATCGAAGATAGCGGGGCAATGCGTGTGGTGGCCGAAGCCGACAGCGGCATCGTTGCGCTGCGCAAAATACGCGAAATCGAATGCGATGCTGTTATTCTCGACATTGCCATGCCGGGCATGAGCGGAATCGATGTGCTCAAGCAGATTCACGCGGAAAAACCGCACCTGCCGATACTGATACTCAGCATCTATTCGGAAGACCAATACGCCGTGCGTCTCATCAGGGCCGGCGCTGCCGGATATATGACCAAGGAGAGCGCCCCTTCGGAAGTGGTCATGGCATTGCTCTGTGTGGCGGGCGGAAAAAAATACATCAGCCCGATGGTGGCCGAGATACTTGCCAACGAAATTGGCATGGACAAGGAAAAGCTTCCTCACCAGTTACTCTCGGATAGGGAATACCAGATATTCCTGCTGCTCGCATCGGCCAGGACCGTTTCCGAGATCGCCGACACCTTGGCGTTGAGCGTGAAGACCGTAAGTACCTACCGCAGCCGAATCCTGGAAAAGATGCGCCTGAACAACAATGCTGAACTGATGCGTTACGCCGTCGACAACCATCTCGCGCATTGACATCCTCCCGCCCTGAATGGTGAAGACTCCTACTGCGCTCAGGCGTGGCATTGAGCAACCCCCTGAGACGCTTCGGCGGGTTCCTGTTTCACGGAACGGCCTGACTGCGCCAATTCTCCACAGGCTAACAAGCGATGTCCTCGCTCCAAAACATTGATAGCGCCGACCAGATCGGCGTTATTCTCATAGCCGCAATCCACACATGCGAACCTGGCTTGTGTCTGGCGATTATCTGCTGACACATGACCGCAGGCCGGACACGTCCGGCTGGTGTTGTGTGCGGGAACCGCCAGCACATCGCTGCCGAGCCAAACCTGCTTGTATTTCAGTTGCCGCCTGAACTCGAACCATCCTTGATCGAGGATGGACTTGTTCAGGCCAGATTTGGCTTTGACGTTACGCCCTGGCGAATCGCTGCTGCCTGCTGCGGATTTGGACATATTCCGTACCTGCAAGTCCTCGATACACACCATCGCGTGGTTTTTGCTGATTGTGGTCGTGGTCTTGTGCAGGAAATCGCGGCGAGCATTGGCGATGCGGGTGTGAATCTTCTGGACGCGGGCTTTCGCTCTGCAAGGTGTATCCAGCCGGCTACTGCGGAAGGAAAGGCCGGACTTGAAAAAGCGGTACTGGAAAAATGTGTTGTGGTCGCCATCGTACTTTGTCTCTTCATGCGGCGGTGCGCCGATCAGCATTATTAAGCAATATATCGAACAACAGGAAACGCCAGCTTAGGGAACAACCCAAAAGCAAGGATGCCTACGGCATCCGCGCCTTATATCCCGCCCTGAACGGCGGGGTTTTACAACGCAACGGATAAACTTACCCGGCCGTGACCTGGGCGGCTCGTCCGGATTTCGCTCAGCCCCACTTTTCCGTGCCCAGTTCTCCGAATCTGTCAGACAGACACTGACAACGGATACTGCCAATCTCTCACATCAATTTAAGACAAACTGCGCTATCGCCTCCGCTAGCGTGGAAACATAATCTACCCAACTTATTTGCGAACCGAATTGCGTGAAGGCGAGATGATCAACGTGTTTATTGTGGAGGATTCTGGGGCGATGCGTGAAGGCCTGCGCTTGATGTTGTCCGAATTTCACAATACCAGAATAGTCGGTTATGCGGCGGACGAGGCGGAAGCGATCGAGCAGATCAATGTGACCATCCCCGATGTCGTGATCCTCGATCTGAACCTGCAATCTGGAACAGGCGTTGCGGTACTGAAGAATGTCAAAAGGCATCATGCAGGAATAAAAGTCATGGTGTTGACTAACTGCAACGGCGATCTTTACGTGGACGCATGTAAGCGCGCAAAGGCCGATTATTTCTTCGACAAGTCATTTCAGGTCATGGAGGTTCGTGAAGTGTTTACCAATTGGAATAATGCCGGTCACGTTGATAGCGGGTTTACTGGTAAGTTACCAGGTTAACTGCAAAAATATTGGAGAAACTTATGCCTAAACATATAGTTCGTTTGTTGGTTCTGATTGTGGTAATTGCCATCGTTGCGTTCTCGGCAAAAAAATTTCTGATTCCGGCTTCATTTTACGAATACGGACATTACCGCGGTGCAGCGGTGGCGGAAATTGCTTCAAAAGTTCCAAAACTCCAAGGCTCGGCAGCCTGCCAGTCATGCCACAAGAAGGCTTATGAAGAATGGGCCGCTGGCATCCATCGTAAGGCGACCAAGAATAATGTGATACAGGGTCTGGTTGTCAAAAATGGCCCGGGTTGCGAGGTTTGCCACACCGGTCCGGCAGGCAATCACCCATCCAAGGAAGCCATGCCGCTTTCTATCGAGGATAGGGTGACCACGATCACTCATAAACACATAGGTCACCCAGCAGATGTGCCGGGCAGGAATCTGATGCTGTCTGCGAAAGATATGCAGAGTGTATGCCTGAACTGCCATGAGAAATTAGAGGCGCGTCCAAAAATGCAGCCCCAGATTGTGGTTGATAGCCATAGCGGCAAAGAGTTATGCACTACTTGCCACAATCCACACTCACCCAGAGTCGACTTTGCCGCACTGCCCAGACCACCATACGATCCAATTACCGGCAAGGCTATTTTGGTGAACGCTGATAAGCCAGAGGATGCGGGGGATGCGGGTACAGGCAAGTCCGTAGCGGAAGCTTGTGCGGCATGCCATGGCAAGGCAGGGATGAGCGTCAATCCAGAATGGCCTAACCTAGCAGGGCAACATGCCGGCTATCTAGTCAGTTCACTTAAGGCATTCAAGTCAGGGGCACGTAAGAACGACATGATGAGTGGTATGGCAGCTGGCCTAAGTGATGCGGACATGCGCAATGTGGCTGCCTATTTTGCCAAGGCCAGTTGCGGTGTGACCGGTGGGGACAAAGCCAAAGCCGTGCTGGGCAAAGCCAAAGTCACAGAGGCGGGATGTGCAGCTTGTCACAATGCCGGCGGCCTTCGCGGCACCGGAGCAGCGGGAATCAGCGCTAGTCAGGCGTGGCCGAATCTGGCCGGGCAAAATGCCGGATATCTGACTGTCGCGCTCAAATCTTTCAGGGATGACAGTCGCAGTCATGCTGTTATGTCGAGCGTGGCAAAGACACTGTCCGATTCAGATATAGACAACCTGTCGGCCTATTTCGCCAGCGTGAGTTGCAAATGATTAAATTGCATAGTGAGGAAAAAATGAATACTCAGGATTTACAAACAGAAGAGGAAACATGCGGCATGTCGCGCCGCGGTTTTCTGGGATTGTTGGGCAAGGGTGCGGTTTGTGCCGGTGCGATTGTAGGCGCGGTAGGCGCGGGTAGTGCAATAGGCGCATCTGAAGCGGGAAGCGGGAAGCGCGCGTATCAGCAAAACGACAAGCAGTTCGCCGAAGCAGTCAATAATCCGCCCAAGATACCCGAATACAATTGGAACGACCACCAGTGGGCGATGGGTGTTGATACTACCCGCTGTATCGGCTGTTTGCGGTGCATGGAGGCGTGCAAGATGGAAAACAGCGTGCAGATGGACGCAAACCACAATCGTACCTGGGTCGAGCGCTATGTTTATCTGGAAGGCTCGAATACGGCACTCATCGATAGTCAGGCCGATCCGAAAAACATAGCAAATGCCGGGTCGGAGACAAAATTCCGGTTTGACAACCGCTACAAAGATGTCAAGGTTGAGAAGGCATTTTTTGTGGCCAAGCTGTGCAACCAATGCGAGCATCCGTCGTGTGTGGAGGTATGTCCGACCGGTGCGACCTTCAAGTCCAAGGACGGCCCGGTGCTGATAGACACGACCTATTGTATTGGATGCCAGTATTGTGTGCAGGCCTGCCCCTATGGTGCGCGCAGTTTCAACGAGTCCAGGGGTACTGCTGAAAAATGCAATTGGTGTTACCACCGAATCACCAAGGGACTTAATCCGGCGTGTGTCGAGGTGTGCCCGACGGGTTCGCGCATTTTCGGTGATCGCAACGACCCGGAAAGCCCGGTCAGTCTTTTTATTCGCAATAACCATGTGCAAGTGCTGAAGCCGGAAATGGGCAACGCACCCAATGTGTTTTATGTAGGTTTAGATAAGGAGGTGGTGTGATGGAACACGTATTCGAGCATGTCACCCCGTTTGTCGGGTACGTTTATCCAAACGAAACCGATTTCCCGTGGAGTCAACTCATCGTAATTTATCCCTACATCACCGGGTTGGTGGCGGGTGCGTTTGTGATCTCCAGTCTGCATCATGTGTTCAAAATTAAGAGCTTTGCGCCGATCTCCAGGTTTGCCTTGCTGACCGCGTTGTGCTTCATGATCTTCGCGCCGTCACCGTTGTTGTTTCACCTGGGGCAACCGACTCGCGCGTTCAACGCGGTCATTACGCCGCATTGGACCTCCGCGATGGCGGCGTTCGGTTATGTTGCGGGGTTTTACCTGTGCCTGTTGATACTTGAAGTCTGGTTTGCGTTCCGAGAGGATATCGTCGCGATGTCCAAAGCCAGATCCGGCATCATGGGAAAAATCTATGGCTTGCTAACGCTGGGGTCGGACGATGTCTCGGAGCACGCGCTGGCTATCGACCATAAAGTTGCGCGCATACTCTCCATGATCGGCATACCGGCCGCGTGCGGCTTGCACGGCTATGTCGGATTCGTGTTTGGATCGCTGAAGTCGCGCGAATGGTGGTCGTCAGATCTGATGCCGGTCATTTTCCTGCTGTCTGCCGTGGGATCGGGTGTCGGGCTGGTAATTGTGTTGTATGTGATCGTATCCAAGTACCGAAAGACGCCGATAATCGACGAAACCATGCGCGGCTTGTTGTATGTCATGTTTACCGGCGTTGCCATCGTGATGGTGATCGAGGGCCTGGAAATTCTGGAAATGTTCTACAAGGCGCGCGAGGGTGTCGAAACCGTGAGGGAATTGATTGCCGGGCCAATCTGGGTTGGCATGTACATACAATGGGGAATGTCTGTGTTTGCCCTGCTGACCACATCGGCACTATTGCTTTTCAATGTGCACGGGAAACGTCTGGTTACCTGGCTGTTCCTGAGCGGATTGGCCATGATGATAGGCGTGCTGGCGATGCGTTGGAACGTGGTGATAGGCGGGCAGGAATTATCCAAGACCATGAGGGGGCTGCTGACTTTCACCCCTGAGCTGTTTGGGCGCGAGAGTTTGTTCACTGTTTTAATTATTTCCATCTGCCCCTATATCTTGCTGTTCCTGATAACAAAGCTGTTGCCCCCCTGGAACGAAAAGATTGAGCCTGACCACAGGGTGTCAGAGGTTCAAAATTTGCATAGGATATCCCTGGGAATGAATCAAACCCAGTGAGTTTTTAGTTCAACAAGCAAAAAAGGAGAATCAAATGAAATCAAGTATCTTAACCATGGTTGCAGCAGCAAGCCTGATCATTTCTGGGGCATCACTGGCAGCAGCAGAAATGCCGGCTGTCGCAAAGTCCAAGTGTAATATGTGCCACGCCGTCGACAAAAAAGTCGTTGGTCCGTCATTTATGGATATCTCCATAAAATACAAAGGAGACCATGACGCGGCGGCTAAAATCGCAGCCAATATCACCAAGGGCGGCACGTTTGGCTGGAAGCTTAGCAACATGCCGCCAAGAGGAATGGGTGCCACAGATGCTGAGATCAAGGCGATGTCGGAATATATTGCAGGATTGGCAAAATAGGGATTCTTCTTTCTCCAAGGTGCATCATCCGGTTGTATTGTGATTCCCCTGCCGAATTTGAAGAATTATTGTTTTTTATTATAAAACTTACTGCATGAGGTGCTGTATGAAAAACAAAATATTGATGCGAAGCATTGTTCTTACGGTTTCATCATTTCTCGTTACAGCATTTCCCGCGCTTGCGCTTGGAGACGTCAGTTACACGAATGATGTAAAACCGATTCTCCATGACTATTGCCTGAGCTGTCACCAGCCTGGAGGCAAGGGCTATGAAAGGAGCGGGCTGGATATGAGCACCTATCAGAGCCTGATGAAGGGTACCAATTATGGGGCAGTCATTCAGCCAGGTGACAGTTTTTCGAGCGTCCTGATTCAATTGGTCGAGGGGCGAGCTCATCCTTCGATCAAGATGCCGTATGGGTTAGAGGGAGGCCTGTCCAAGGATAAAATCGGACTTCTGAAAACATGGGTGAAGCAAGGTGCCAAGAACAATTAACTGTAAGAAAATCATTGCATGAAGTAAATCCCAGTGCTCATGCGGAAAACGATCCTAGGGAAGGCGAGTAGTTTGACCCAGACATAAAATGTAGTAGTCGCAAACTCATCTGACAGTTATCCGATTTGATCGGAGTGACTGTCAGATGAAATTTGAGGGCATAAGAATTTTTGTGGAACGGTCATTTGGAAGGAAACTGATTGCTTTGAAAGGCTTTGCATTGACCGTAGCAAAAGCACTGCCGGCAGATCAGTTGCACGCTCATAATCCTTTGGTCCGCGGTTCAAGTCCGCAAGGGCCACCAACAACTGAAAGCCCCGCATTTCTGAGAGGCTTTTTTTAAAATTTGGAATGCCGCTACTGTAGAAAAAATCAGAAACGCGGTTAATCCTAAATTCGACTGTGTTGCCAACTGCTTGCTGGACGAGTTGATAAAGGTCGCGGAGAGTCTGTCGCGGTTCCCATGAATTTTGGTTGTGCATTTCCTTGAATGCAAGCAGAATTGCGGCAGACGACGAAGGAAGCAGTCAACTACCCCGCCCTGATCCCGCAAGGGGCTTCCCTCGGAACTAAAGCAGCAAGCTGCTAAGTTCCTGAATGAAAGGGCGGAGCTTGGAAGGGCAGTAAGAAGCTTGGTTGACCAGCCTGAGTCACAGAACACCGTGACTACGTTGCAACGGAGTACAAGACCGACGTTGGAATGCTTCCTCAGTCCCAACCTCTCGAAGCGGCAGAAGCAGACAAGCATAGGGTAAGCACGAAACGGTCTGTCGCAAGGTTCAGGGTATCGAACCAAAGCTGCGTTGCAACATTGGCGAGGGGAGCGAGCCGCAAGGCTCTGTCACAAGGCCCGTAAGGGCGAACCGGAGAACGTAGTGGCTGTCTTTGTAATCGACAAACGAAAGAAACCGCTGATGCCGTGCAGCGAGAAGCGAGCCAGAAAACTGCTCGACGCTTGCCGTGCGCGCGTTCATAGGCTCATGCCGTTTGCGATTCGACTGGTTGATGTTGATGTGGTGGGTTGCGTGTTGCAGCCTGTCAGAATCAAGATTGATCCAGGTAGCAAGTTCACGGGCATTGCAGTTGTCAGTGAAGCGCAAGAAATAGATACCGCCACAGGCGAAATAGATACTGCGGCACATGTTTTGAATCTGTTCGAGATACTGCATCGAGGCCACCAAATCAGCGAAGCGTTGACAGCACGAAGGGCAATGCGCCGTCGCAGGCGTGGATGCTTGCGCTACCGTGCGCCACGGTTCTTGAATCGCGGGAACAAGGCTAAGGGCTGGTTGGCACCCAGCTTGCAGCATCGTGTCGATACAACCGTTGCCTGGGTAAACAGGTTTCAGAATTTGGTGCCGGTTGCCGGTCTTGCACAAGAGCTGGTGCGGTTTGATATGCAGCAGATGGAGAACCCGGAAATCTCTGGCGTTGAGTACAACCACGGTACGCTGGCCGGTTATGAGGTGCGGGAATATGTACTGGAGAAATGGGGCAGGAGGTGCGCCTATTGTGATGACCACGATGTTCCGCTTCAGGTTGAGCACATCCATCCGAAGAGCAAGGGCGGCAGCAACCGCGTATCGAATCTGACGCTCTCGTGCGAGCCGTGCAATCAGAAGAAAGATGCGCAAGATATTCGGGTGTTTCTGGCGAAAGATACCCAGCGGCTTGAACGGATATTGGCGCAGGCAAAACGCCCGCTCAAGGATGCGGCGGCGGTAAACAGCACAAGATGGGCTCTGTTCAATGCGCTCAAGGCAACGGGTCTTCCGGTAACAACGGGATCGGGAGGATTGACAAAGTACAACCGCAGACAACACGGTATACCCAAAACGCATGCGCTGGACGCGGCCTGTGTTGGCGTTGTAAGCACTGTAACAGGGTGGCAAAAGCCAACCTTGGCAATCAAGGCAACCGGACGTGGAAGCTATCAACGCACGCGCCTGGATGCGTTCGGGTTTCCGCGTGGCTACCTGACAAGATCGAAGCGGATCAAAGATTTTCAAACGGGCGACATGGTTTGTGCCAAAGTACCCACTGGAAAGAAAGCAGGGATTCATACTGGGCGCGTGGCGGTACGCGCAACGGGCAGTTTCAACATTCAAACCGCAACAGGTGTTGTACAGGGAATATCTCATCGGCATTGCCGGGTCATTCAGCGTGCAGATGGTTATGGTTATTCACATGTGGCAAAAATGGAGGGTGAACAGGTAAGCCATATAGCAAGGAACGCTATACGTTCCGCGCTCTACCTCCCCGGCCTGAAGGCCGAGGTTTCACGCGCAAACTGATGATGAAAAACGATCAGGAAATACAGAACGAGCTGCAAAGTCATGAGCGCATAAGCCGAGCCAGCCTGGCATGCCAGGCATGTGGTTACCACGGAATCATGGGTATGCTGCATGCAAAAAAGGCGCCGATGCTTTTGGTGGGAGAGAGGATATTGTATGCGGGCATCGCGCTGTTCTTTTTCGCTTCTTATTTCGCTGAAAACGAGACCGTCGCCTATACCATACGCATGGTGATTCCGGCGCTCGTGTTCGTGATCTTCATCTACACCGAGCAGAAATTGAAGACCCACACCTATGCATGCCCGAACTGCAGCGCGACGATCATCACGCGTGGAGCCAGATAACGCTATTCTATGGGCTGATCCACAGCGCGGTGGATGCTGATCGGAGGAATGCGGTGCACCAGAAAGAAGGCCAGCACGAGCAAAGCCGAGATTAGCCACTGGCTGCCGTGTATCGCGCTGATCAGCGCATCTCTCGCACCCAGAAGCAGCGCGTTTGCATCTGACCCTGCCCTGCCGATGAAATTCGCAGCTTTAGCACGATCGACCAGTATCTGCGGGTCGTCTAGCCACGATGACCACGGTTCGGCGCGGTGGGATTTCAGCATGATGCCGATCTTTGCTGCATAAAGATTCGAGATCAGCGCGCCCGCCAGCGCGGTACCCAGCATGTTGCCGACCATGCGCATGCTCTGCAGCATCGCAGTGACGACCCCAAGCTGCGTGCGCGGGGCGCTGTACTGTGCCATCAGAGTCAGGTTGGGCAGGAGCATGCCCAACCCTAGGCCGCCTGTCACCATCGTTACCGCAATCAATGCATGCGGAGTGGAAGGCGTGGTCTGCGTCAGCGCAAGCGCACAGATCAGGAAGAAGCCGAGACCGATATACAGCAGCGCATTGGGCGCATGCAGTCTGGTCACGATGCGCGCGTTGACGATGCTGCCGACGGTGATGAAGACAGCAAGCGGCGTGACCAGCAGGCCGGCTTCGTTGGGCAGCAATCCGAAGCCGCCCTGGAACAGCAGCGGCGCATAGTAAAGGATGGCGAACATGCAGAACCCCATCGTAATCGCCAGCGCGAACAAGGGACCCAGTATGCGGTGGGTGAACATGGCCAGCGGCAACAATGGGTTATCGCAGCGCCTTTCCCAGAAGACCAGTGCAACGGCGGAAATGGCACCGGTCAATCCCAGCGCGGCAAGCACAAGCGGCGGCTTGTGCTGGGGCAGCCATTCCACCAGCAGCTGCAGGCAGCACAACGCCATTGCGACCAGCAGTGATCCTATCCAGTCCATGCTCGAGGAAGGGTGCTCGGAGTGGCGAATCCTGGGCAGGAAATGCCAGACGAAGCCAAGGCTTGCTGCGCCTACGGGCAGGTTGACGAAGAACACCCAGCGCCATCCCCAGTACTGCGCGAGATAGCCGCCAAGCGACGGGCCGATCGCATTGGCAAGGCCGAAGGCTGTGCTGAACAGGATCTGCCAGCGCAGGCGCTCGCGTGCTTCCGGGAACAGGTCTGGCACAGAGGCGAACGATGTTGCCACCAACATACCGCCACCAATCCCCTGCAGCGCGCGTGCCAGCACCAGTTGAAGCATGCTTTGTGCGATGCCGCAGAGCATGGATGCCAGCGTGAAAAGGGCGATGGCGGCAACCACGAATGGCTTGCGGCCGTGTTCGTCGCCCAGTTTGCCAAAGATCGGTACCGTGATGACCGAAGTCAGCAGATATGCTGTTCCCACCCATGCGTAAAGGTCGAAACCGTTGAGTTCGGCGACCACGGTGGGCAGCGCCGTGCCGATGACAGTCTGGTCGAGTGCGACCATGATGAGCACGAAGCAGAGCCCCAGCATGGCCAGCAGGTTCTGGCGGAAGCTGCGCGCGTCCATGGAATTTTCCACTTTTCTTCCTGTTTTTGGTGACCTTTTCAAGATTATGCCAGTTCTACCGGCAGGCGCGCGGAGAAACTATTCAGGAAGCTGAAAAATGATTCAAATTTTCATTTCGGCGCGCAAACTACCTGATTGCGGATTTCAATGGTAATCTGGCGGTTGACGGAATGTTCCTGATCTGTTGCCGTCATCTTGGAAATTTCGGATTCTGCATTCTGAAGAAAGGGGAGTCGGATGTTCTGGGAAAAACACTTTGATCAATTCGTGGCCCGGATGCGCGCACACGATCTGCCGCTGCATCTGAATCTGTGGAACGGTGCCGCTTTTGCACTTGGGCAGACATCTCGCGTGACGGTATCCATACCGAACGCTAGGGCGCTCAGGCATTTTTTTCCGCCGACTCTGAACAGTCTTGGGCATGCCTATGTGGAAGGCGAAATCGAGGTAAAAGGTAGGCTTGCAGACATCATCGATGTGGCCGCAAGGCTTGCCGCCCATGAAAAGGGAGAACAGCGCCACAGCGCGCGCATGATCCGGCATACGCGAAAGATCGACGCTGAGGCCATCGCCTACCATTACGACGTGTCCAACGAGTTTTACTCTCTCTGGCTGGACCCGAATATGGTTTATTCCTGCGGTTATTTCCGTTCGCAAGAGGATGCTCTTGAAGCCGCGCAGATGCAGAAGATAGACCACATCCTTGCCAAGCTGCACATCCAGCCCGGCGACCGCTTGCTGGATATCGGCTGCGGATGGGGAACGCTGGTGATGCGGGCCGCAGAAAAATACGGGGCCAAGGCATTGGGCATCACGCTGTCGCGCAACCAGTGCGAACTGGCGCAGGAGCGCATCGCGGCAGCCGGACTTGCAAACCACTGCGAAGTGCGCATCGAGGATTATCGGGATGTGGCGGGCAAATTCGAGCGCATCAGCAGCGTGGGCATGTTCGAGCACGTGGGTCTAAAGAACCTGCAGGGCTATTTCACCAGGGTGCGCGAGCTGCTGACTGACAACGGTGTTGCAATGAACCACGGCATTACCTCCAGCGACCCGACTTCCGCCGAGTCGCCTTTTGGTGGCGGCGATTTCATCGAGCGCTATGTCTTTCCCCATGGCGAACTTCCGCATATCGGGCTGGTGCTCCAAGAGGTGAGTGCTGCGGGGCTGGAAGCGGTGGATGTGGAAAACCTGCGCCGCCATTACGTCTTGACGCTCAACCATTGGGTGGAACGTTACGAGGCGGCAAGCGACCGTCTGCGGCAAATCGCCGGGGAAAAGCGCTGGCGTATCTGGCGGATGTATCTGGCCGGCTGCGCGCACGGCTTCGCCCACAACTGGATTTCCATCCATCAGATTCTGGTGGTCAAGGGCGGTACCGACGCGCTGCCTTTGACCCGGAATTACATGTATGAAAATTAACACATGTGACCGGCCGGAAGGCTTCGGGGAGTAATGTTTAGAGCTATTATTGCATTGCCACGCACGGTCTGGCTGCTCGGGCTGGTGAGCCTGTTCAACGATTCCACCAGCGAGCTGGTTTATCCGCTGGTGCCGCTCTTCCTGGCCTCGGTGCTGATGGCAGGACCGCGCGCTTTGGGCTTGATCGAGGGCGTCGCTGAGGCGACCGCCAGCCTGTTGAAATTAATTTCCGGCATGCTGATGGATAAGCGTGGCCATGCCAAGGTCTGGGTGGCAGGGGGCTATGGCCTTGCTGCATTGTCGCGCCCTTTGTTCTACCTCGCGTCTAGCTGGCCTGTGGTTCTGCTGCTTCGCTTCGCCGACCGCGCGGGCAAGGGCCTGCGCACCTCGCCGCGCGATGCGTTGCTCGCTAGCGCGGTGGACAAAGACCGGCGCGGGCTGGCTTTCGGCCTGCATCGCGCGATGGACAATGCCGGCGCGGTGATTGGTCCGCTGCTGGCGGCTTTCCTACTGGAACGCGGGATACCGCTCAAGGACATATTCCTGTGGTCTGTCGTGCCTGGAGTGATTACGGTCGCCTTGGCGCTATCCGTCAAAGAGTCGCCAGTTGTTCCGGCAGAAAACCGGATACCTTTTTCCTGGAAGCTGGAGGGTTTTTCGCCCGCCTACAAACGCTACCTGCTGGTGATGGCTTTGTTCACGCTGGGCAATTCGTCCAATATGTTTTTGCTTCTGCGGGCAAGGGAACTGGGCTTGCCAGAATACCAGGTCCCGTTGTTGTGGGCGCTGGTGTCGGGGGTGGCCATGGCGTTTTCCGTGCCGCTGTCGGCACTGTCCGACAGGATAGGACGCGTTCGGCTGATACTCGCAGGCTGGTCAGTGTATGGCCTGTTCTACCTGCTGATGGGCGTCAACGGCTTTCACGTTATCCTGCTGTGGCCGCTGTTCGCTTTTTACGGCCTGTTCCTCGCCGCAACGGAAGGTGCGGAAAAGGCGTTGGTGGCAGACCTTGCGCCCGGCAACAGGCTGGGTGCGGCCTACGGCTGGTTCAATCTGATTGCGGGCTTGATGTTGCTGCCGGCCTCTGTCCTATTCGGCGGGCTTTGGCAGGGCATCAGCCCGCTCGCGGCATTCGGTTTCTCCGCAGCTTGCGCGCTGCTGGCGGCGCTGTTGCTTAAAATCTGGGTATTACGCGTGCAGGCTTGATGCTTTGGAAGTTTTGAACAACGCGTGTTTAATCGCCGGATCTGGTGCGCCAACTATTGATTTAAGGATGCATCCGGTGCATGCTTTAAAGTTAATGAGGGGGAGATCGTGGACAGCGTTGACCTTGCTGTGCTGACAAGTTTGAGCGATTGGCAAAATGAGGGATTGCCGTGCTGGCTGGTGACCGTGATGGACACATTCGGTTCCAGTCCGCGCCCGGCAGGTTCCATGCTTGCCCTGCGAGCGGACGGATTGATGGTGGGTTCCGTGTCGGGAGGATGCGTCGAGGATGACCTGCTGCTGCGTGCAAAGCAGGGGGAGTTGTTCCCCAGTCGCTGCGAGATTGTGACATATGGGGTAACGCGCGAGGAAGCGCTGCGTTTTTCGTTGCCCTGCGGTGGTGCATTACGTCTGGTGATCGAGCCTGTGCGCAATGTTGACTGGCTGGGAGAGGTCCTGAAAATCGTCAATGCGCGAAGAAAGGTTGTGCGCGTTTTGCATCTGGATACCCTGAAGGTGGAGCTCATGGACGCTGGCAGGGCGGAAGGCTTCGTGTTTGACGGCGATATCATGAGAATTGTGCATGGCCCGCGCTTGCGCATGCTGATCATAGGTGCGAACCAGACAGCCGCTTATCTTGCGCGCATGGCGCAGGGGCTGGACTATCATGTCCATGTCTGCGATCCGCGCGTTGAGATGCGAAAAAGCTGGGATGTGCCGGGCGCGGTGCTGACGGATGAGATGCCGGACGATGCGGTGCTGGCGCTGAAGGCTGATACGGATACGGCGATCATCGCGCTGACCCACGATCCGAAACTGGATGACATGGCGCTGATCGAAGCGCTAAAATCGCAGGCGTTCTATGTGGGCGCGCTGGGTTCAAAAGCCAGCAATGCAAAGCGTCGTGAGCGGCTGGCATTGTTCGACCTGACAGACCAGGAGATTTCCAGGCTGCATGGGCCGGTGGGACTGTCCATAGGCAGCCGCACGCCGCCCGAAATTGCGGTGTCCATCCTCGCTCATCTGATCTCTGTCAGGAACATGGCAGCCGTCGTGAGCGCCAATCAACCCGTCGTCAAGGAGGCATGTTCATGATTTCTTTTTATCTCAACGGCAAGGAAACCAGGGTCGATGCGGATCCCGGCACACCACTGCTCTGGGTGCTGCGCGACCATCTGCAGATGACAGGCACCAAATACGGCTGCGGCATCGCGCAGTGCGGTGCATGCACCGTGCATCTGGATGGACACGCCATCCGTTCCTGTGTAACGCCTTTGTCGATGGCAAGCGGCAGGAAGGTTGCGACCATAGAGGGGCTGGCAGATACTGTTCTGGGTAAGAAAGTCCAGTCCGCATGGCATGAAGTGGATGTGCCGCAGTGCGGATATTGCCAGTCAGGGCAGATCATGGCGGCGGCTGCGCTGCTGCATGAGCATCCGCATCCGAGCGATTCGCAGATTGCCGATGCGATGGACGGCATCCTGTGCCGCTGTGGTACCTACAATCGCATACGCGCCGCGATCAAGGTGGCGTCTGGAGGTGAAAAATGAACGCCTTGCAAAATCCTTCGCGCCGCAAATTCCTGACGGACTCCACCGCCCTGCTGGGCGGCCTCGTGATTGGTTTTTATCTGCCGGCAACGGGCAGAGCCTACGCGGCCGGCATCAACCCCGCGAAATATCCGCCCGATGCGTTCATACACATCGCGCCCGACGATGAGATCACCATCGTCGTCAACAAGTCCGAGATGGGGCAGGGCGTATACACTTCGCTACCCATGCTGATCAACGAGGAGCTGGAAGCGGACTGGAGCCGTATCGGTGTCGAATCCGCGCCAGTGGCCGCGGTATACAACCACACGCACATGCCGATGCAGTTGACCGGAGGCAGCTCCAGCGTTTCTTCCTCCTGGGAGCAGATGCGCCAGGTGGGCGCAGTCGCGAGGGTGCTTTTGATCCGCGCTGCGGCGGCTGAGTGGGGTGTGCCTGAAGGCGAGTGCCATGCCGAAAACGGCCAGGTGATTCATGCGAAGAGCGGCAAAAGATCAAGTTATGGAAAACTGGCGGATGCGGCAGCGAAGCTGCCATTGCCAGAAAAAGTCGAGCTGAAGCAGCCCAAGGATTTCAAGCTTATCGGCAAGCCGACAAGACGGCTCGATACGCCGGCCAAGATAAACGGCAGCGCGCAGTTTGGTCTGGACGTCTATCTGCCGGGCATACTGACCGTGCTGGTCGCGCGCAGCCCGGTGTTCGGAGGAAAGGTGAAGCGTTACGACGCGGATGATGCCAGGAAGCTGCCCGGTGTTCATGGCGTCTATCAGGTGCCGACAGGCATCGCGGTTGCGGCGGATGGTTTCTGGCCTGCGAAGACGGCGCGCGATTTGCTGCAGATAGACTGGGATGAAGGGGAGGGGGGCGCGCTTTCCACGCCGGAAATGTTTACCGGGTATCTTGAGCTTGCAAAGCAGCCTGGTCTGGTTGCACGTCACGACGGGGATGCTGTTCAGGGCCTGAAGGCTGCGCACAGGACGGTTAGCGCGGAATACGAGGTGCCGTATCTCGCGCACGCCGCGATGGAGCCGCTCAATGTGGTGGTTGATCTGAAACCTGATCACTGCGCGATCTGGACAGGTACGCAGGCGCAGACCATGGACCGTGCGGCTGCCGCAAGGATAGCCGGGCTGAAGCCCGAACAGGTAGAAATCCACACGACCTTCCTGGGTGGCGGTTTTGGCAGGCGTGCCAATCCCAGGTCTGACTTTGTCTCCGAGGCAATACAGGTGGCGATGGCGGTCGGCAAGCCCGTCAAGGTGGTGTGGACGAGGGAAGATGACATGCAGGGTGGAAACTATCGGCCGATGTGGGCGGACCGCATCGAGGCCGGAATAGACAAGGATGGCAGGCCTGTTGCCTGGAAGCACACCATCGTCGGCCAGTCCATCGTAGAAGGCACTGCATTTGCATCCTTCATGATCCACGGCGGCATCGATGCCACATCGGTCGAGGGAGCTGCGACCCTGCCTTATCTGATCCCGAATCTCGAGGTGGAGTTGCACAGCCCGAAGAATGCGGTGCCCGTGCAGTGGTGGCGTTCGGTCGGCCATTCGCATACGGCCTTCGTGGTCGAGACCATGATGGACGAGCTGGCGCATCTGGCTGGCCGCGACCCTGTTGCGTACCGGCTTGACGTGCTGCCTTCCGATTCGCGCTATCGGGGCGTGCTGCAGCTGGCAGTTGAAAAGTCGGGCTGGGGAAAGCTGCCTGCAGGCCGCGCACAGGGTGTTGCGGTGCATCAGTCGTTTGACAGCTATGTTGCGCATGTCGTCGAGGTTTCGCTTGAGGACGGCAGGATACGCGTGCACCGCGTGGTGTCTGCGGTGGACTGCGGCATGGTGGTCAATCCGGACGGCGTGCGCCAGCAGATCGAAAGCGCGATCGTCTATGGGTTGTCGGCCGCACTGCACGGCGAAATCACGTTGGAGAAAGGTCGCGTGATGCAGTCCAATTTCAACGATTATCCGCCGCTCAGGTTTTCCGAGATGCCCGCAATTGATGTGCACATCGTGGAAAGCAGCAAAGAGCCTTCCGGCATAGGTGAACCCGGCACGCCGCCGATCGCCCCCGCTGTGGCCAATGCGGTCTTTGCGCTGACAGGAAAAAGGCTGCGGCGCATGCCTTTCGGCAAGGAAAACCTTGCCTGATTGCATAGCTGCGGTCGTGCTGGCGGCGGGTTCTTCGCACCGCTTCGGCGCCGACAAGCTGCTGCATCCCGTGACGCGTTGCGGTCATGTCATGCCGCTTTTGGCGCTGAGCCTTTTGCCTTGGCTCGATGTGTTCGAGAAGGTCTGCGTGGTTGTAAGAAAAGGTGAAACGATAGATGCGATCAAGACTGCGCTTGGAGAGGAAAAGTCAGCGCGGCTCTTTCGTGTGGTCTGCGTTGATGCCGCGCAGGGCATGGCTGCTAGCCTGGCTTGTGGCGTGCGTGCGAATGTCGATGTGGCAGGCTGGCTGATCGGGCTTGCCGACATGCCGCTCGTGCCGTCTTGCGCGATCGCGGGCGTGAGGGATGCGCTGCTCGTAGGCGCGCCTCTTGCCGCACCCTCAAGGAACGGCAGGCTGGGTCATCCGGTCGGATTTTCTTCGCGTTACCTTGAAGAATTGATCGATTTGCAAGGCGACCGCGGTGCTCGGCATATTTTGGAGCGTGATGAGGTGAGTATGGTGGAGGTGGAAAGTGAGGGGATCTTTGCCGACATCGATATGCCTTCCGATCTGCTGGAACTGTGAAGGGAGTTATCGCGTTTTCTCGAGCCAGGAGATCAGCGCGTCCTGCGCATCCTTGCCGTATTTCGCGTTGGGGTGATTGATGATGAAGACCAGTATCCACTGCTTGCCGCTCGCAGCGTGCACATAGCCCGCGATGGACTTCACGCCATCCAGCGTACCTGTCTTTAGATGCGCATGCCCTGCGATCGCATCGCCCTTGAAGCGCTTTTTCACCGTACCGTCGACCCCCAGTATCGGCAGCGATGCTTCGAATTCCGCAGAATAGGGACTTTCCCCGGCGCGCTCCAGGATGTCGGCTATGTGTTCCGCGCTGATCTGCGCATTGCGCGACAAGCCTGCGCCGTTTTCCATCACCAGTTCTGGATAGGTCGTCTTGCCCAGCCATTGCCTGATAGCCGCGATGCTGCGCGCGGTGTTTGCGCTCCCTCCGTCCAGCGTGCCTAGCGTGAGAAACAGCTGCTTTGCCATCGTGTTGTTGCTGAACTTGTTAATGTCGCGGATGATCTCGGACAGCGGAGGCGAGAGGTGAGTTGAAAAGACAGGCAGGTTTTGAGGCGCTGTGCCCATGCGGACTATGCCCGTGATCTTGCCGCCAAGCTCCTGCCACAATGCGGCAAACACCGCGAAGAAATAGTCTTTGTGCGGCAAGAGCGAGAAGTAGTCCTGCTGTTCGCCGCAGCCTGATGGGATGCTGCCTTCAAGCACGATGGTGTGTCCATCGAGCCGAGACCGATAGGCATCTTCGCCATTGCAGGGCAGGTTTTGGGACGCCGTGATGTGATCGATGATCTGGTAACCGTAAAGCTCAGGTTCCAGCAATGCAGTGGTATTCGTGCCGCCGGGTTCAAGGCGCAGATGCAGTGCGTTGAAGTTCAGAAGCAGCGCATCGGGCCCCACGTTGTAGGCGCGGTCGGGTTTGTTGTCAAATGCAGCCGGATCGTAGTGGTCGTCTTCAAAGAAGCTGTTGTCTAACACGATGTCGCCGCGTATCTCCATAAGCCCGCGCTGGCGCAACTCGCGCAGCCACAGCCAGAATGTCTCTATGGTGAGCATGGGATCGCCATATCCCTTGAATACCAGATTGCCGTGTAGGATGCCGTTCTCCAGCCGGCCGTCGAGATAGGCTTCTGTTTTCCAGCGGTAGGCGGGCCCAAGCATTTCGAGCCCCGCATAGGTGGTGAGCAGTTTCATGGTCGATGCCGGGTTCATCGGGCGATGGGCATTGAGGCTGATGAGCGGCCGTGAACTGTCTTGCCTGCGCACCTCTATCGCGACCGCATCAAGTGGAATGCCGGCCTTTTCGAGTTCAAGCCGGACGGATTCCGGCAGCCGCGCTGCGAAGGCATTCAGCGAAAATGCAAGCAGCAAGAATGATAATACCGTTCTCATGCAAGTGCCTCGATGACGAGCATCGTGCGTTCTGACAGGAGTTCCATTTCGTCGTCAGAGATGACATAGGGTGGCATGAAATACACGGTGTTGCCCATAGGGCGCAGCAAGAGCTCATGCTGCAATCCCAGCTGGAAGCAGCGTTGTGCAAAATTATCGTGCCGGGACTCGACTTCGAACGCCCAGATCATGCCTGTGTTGCGCCAGTTCCTGACTGCGGGCATCGTCCGCAACGGCTCCGAGATGCGGTTAAGATATTCGGCCTTCTGGCGGTTTAAGGACAGCACATCGTCCTGCCGGAAGATGTCGAGCGTTGCGAGTGCTGCGCGGCAGGCCAGAGGATTGCCCGTGTAGGAATGGGAATGCAGAAAGCCGCGCGCCGCATTGTCTGCATAGAAGGCCTGGTAGATGTCGTCCGTGGTCATCACAACGGACAGGGGTAGATAGCCGCCGGTGATGCCTTTGGACAGCAGCAGAAAGTCCGGCGTGATTTCCGCCTGCTCGCATGCGAACATCGTGCCGGTTCTTCCCATTCCCACCGCGATCTCGTCGGCTATGAGGTGTACGCCGTACTGGTCGCAGATCTGGCGCGCAAGCTTGAGATATATCGGATGGTACATCGCCATGCCTGCAGCGCCCTGCACCAGCGGCTCGACGATGAAGGCGGCGATTTTTTCGTGATGCTGATGCAGGTGCTCGGCTAGCATACCTGCGCAGCGTATCGCCCATTCTTCGCTGGTCTCGCCAGAAGCGGCTTTTCGGGAGTCCGGGCTAGCCACGGTCGCCTGCTGTAGAATCAGTGCGCCATACGCGTCTCTAAACAGCGCCACATCGGTCACAGAGAGCGCGCCCAGCGTCTCGCCGTGATAGCTGTTCTTCAGGCTGATGAACTGGGTCTTACCGGCTTGCCCCGTGTTGCGCCAGTAGTGCGCGCTCATCTTGAGCGAAATCTCGGTGGCCGATGCGCCGTCGGAGCCGTAGAAGCAATGGCCAAGGCCAGTTGGAGCAAGATCGCGCAGCCGCTCTGAAAGTGTTATCACAGGTTCGTGGGTGAAGCCCGCGAGCATCGCGTGTTCCAGTCTTTCAAGCTGATCCTTGAGCGCCGCATTGATGCGGGGATTGCCGTGGCCAAACAGGTTTACCCACCATGAACTCACCGCGTCCAGGTATCTGTTGCCGTCGAAGTCGTAAAGCCAAGAGCCATGCCCGCGCGCAAGCGGTATCAGCGGGAAAGCTTCATATTGTTTCATCTGCGAGCAGGGGTGCCAGACGGCGGATAGCGAGCGGCGGACCAGTTCGGCGTTGTTTTGGGCGTTATTGTACATTGACGGATGATAACGAATTTGCGCCCGGCAAGGGAGTTCATGCGGCAAAGGCCCGCGATTTTAGCTTATCCCGCATTGCAATTGCTGCTTTACGCTTTAAGTATTGCTCCATCTGTGGCATTCTTCGCATCTTGTGCAATTGCATCGTCCGCACGTTTCATGGGCGATAGTCGGAGGATGGAAGTAATGAAGTGTGTAGATGATTTCCGCCTGCGCTTTGGCAAGCGTGAACTGGTGCCGATCATGATAGGCGGTATGGGGGTGGATATTTCCACTGCGGAGCTGGCGCTGGAAGCGGCCCGTCTGGGCGGTGTGGGACATATCTCCGATGCGATGCTGCCGACCGTGACTGACAGGCGCTACAAGACGAAGTTCGTCAGCGATAAGCAGAAACAGTATAAATTGAACGTCAAGCAGGTGGACAAGTCCATTGTGCAGTTCGATCTGGCGCAAGTCGCCGAAGCAACCCGCCTGCATGTGAGCAAGACCATGGAGGCCAAGCGCGGCGAAGGCATGATCTTCGTCAACTGCATGGAGAAGCTCACGATGAATGCGCCACGCGAAACTTTGCGGGTGCGGCTGAACGGCGCGCTCGATGCGGGAATAGACGGCATCACGCTGAGCGCGGGCCTGCACCTGGGTTCTTTCGAGATGATGAAGGACAATCCGCGCTTTCGCGATGCGAAGCTTGGCATCATCGTCTCTTCGGTGCGCGCGCTGATCCTGTTTCTGCGAAAGACTTCAAGGCTGGATCGCCTGCCCGACTTCATCGTGGTTGAGGGTCCGCTGGCGGGCGGCCATCTTGGGTTCGGCATGGACTGGGCGAAATATGACCTGCATACCATTATCGCGGAGATCATCGCGTATCTGAAGACCGAACATCTGGACATACCCGTGATCGCGGCAGGTGGCATCTTTACTGGCAGCGATGCGGTGGATTTTCTGGAGCATGGCTCAGCGGGCGTGCAAGTGGCGACGCGCTTCACGGTTGCGAAGGAATGCGGCATCCCGGAAAAGGTGCAGCAGGAGTATTTCAGGGCGACAGAGGACCAGATGGTGGTCAATACCACCTCGCCCACGGGCTATCCTATGCGCATGATCAGCACCAGCCCGTCCATCGGTTCCGGGATACGACCCAATTGCGAGGCATACGGATATCTGCTCGACGGCAACGGTGGCTGCGCCTACATCGACGCATACAACAAAGTGGTTGCAGAAAATCCCGACGCGAAGAAGATCGAGGTGTACGAGAAGACCTGCCTTTGCACGCACATGCGCAATTACAACTGCTGGACCTGCGGCCACTATACCTACCGTCTCAAAGACACTACGCACCGCAACGAGGATGGCACATACCAGATACTTTCGGCGGAGCACATCTTTCATGACTACCAGTATAGCCGGGAGAACCAGGTGGCGCTGCCGCCGAAAAAATAAATTTTGCGCCGGCTCTTGAAATCCTGGCTGGCCGTCTCCATTGTACTGGCCAGCGGGCAAGACCTGCCTTTAACATATAACCCAATTCATTGATTCAGGAGAAACCTAGTATGAAAATTCGTCCTTTGAATGATCGCGTCATCGTCAAGCGTATGGAAGAAGAGCGCAAGACTGCATCCGGCATCGTGATCCCAGACGCAGCCACAGAAAAGCCTGACCAGGGTGAAATCATCGCCGTTGGCAAAGGCAAGGTCGGCGACGACGGCAAGCTGCAGGCAATGACCGTCAAGGTGGGTGATCGTGTGCTGTTCGGAAAATATGCTGGCCAGGCATTCAAGATGGATGGCCAGGAATACATGACCATGCGCGAAGACGACATCATCGGCATAGTCGAAGCCTAATTGAACCATAAAGAATTCAGGAGAACAGAACATGGCAGCTAAAGACGTAAAATTTCATGACGCCGCTCGCAACAAAATGGTTATCGGCGTGAACATCCTGGCCGACGCGGTCAAGGTGACACTGGGCCCCAAGGGCCGCAACGTGGTGCTGGACCGCTCGTACGGTTCTCCCACTATCACCAAGGACGGCGTATCCGTCGCCAAGGAGATCGAGCTCAAGGACAAGTTTGAAAACATGGGCGCGCAGATGGTCAAGGAAGTCGCGTCCAAGACTTCTGACGTGGCAGGTGACGGAACCACCACGGCGACCGTACTGGCTCAGTCTATCGTGATGGAAGGCATGAAGTTTGTTGCGGCCGGCATGAACCCGATGGATCTGAAGCGCGGCATCGACAAGGCTGTCATCGCTGCGGTGGATGAGCTGAAGAAGATATCCAAGCCTTGCACCACCAGCAAGGAAATCGCGCAGGTCGGTAGCATCTCCGCGAATTCAGACTCCGCAGTGGGCGAGAAGATTGCAGAGGCGATGGACAAGGTCGGCAAGGAAGGCGTGATCACGATCGAAGACGGCTCCGGCCTTCAGGACGAGTTGGATGTTGTGGAAGGCATGCAGTTCGACCGCGGTTATCTGTCCCCTTATTTCATCAACAACCAGGACCGCCAGATCGCGGCGATGGAGAATCCGTTCATCCTGTTGCATGACAAGAAAATATCCAACATCCGCGACCTGCTGCCGGTGCTGGAACAGGTGGCCAAGGCTGGCCGTCCTTTGCTGATCATCGCAGAAGATGTGGATGGCGAGGCGCTGGCAACTCTGGTGGTCAACAACATTCGTGGCATCCTGAAGACCGTTGCTGTGAAGGCGCCTGGTTTCGGCGACCGTCGCAAGGCGATGTTGGAAGATATTGCAGTCCTGACTGGCGGCACCGTGATTGCAGAAGAAGTCGGCCTGACGCTGGAAAAAGCGACACTGGCCGAGCTGGGCCAAGCCAAGCGCATCGAGGTGGGTAAGGACAATACCACCATCATCGACGGCGCAGGCAAGGAAGAGGCAATCAAGGGTCGCATCACGCAGATCAACAAGCAGATTGACGAGTCCTCCAGCGATTACGACAAGGAGAAGCTGCAGGAGCGCAAGGCCAAGCTGGCCGGCGGTGTTGCAGTGATCAAGGTGGGCGCTGCGACCGAAGTCGAGATGAAGGAAAAGAAGGCTAGAGTCGAAGATGCGCTGCATGCAACCCGTGCAGCAGTCGAGGAAGGCATAGTCCCTGGCGGCGGCGTAGCATTGCTGCGCGCCAAGACGGCGGTCTCCAAGCTGAAGGGCGACAACCACGATCAGGATGCAGGCATCACGATCGTGCTTCGTGCGATGGAATCGCCTTTGCGCGCGATCGTGCAGAATGCTGGCGATGAGCCTTCTGTGGTCGTCAACAAGGTGCTGGAAGGCAAGGGTAGCTTCGGTTACAACGCGGCTTCCGGCGAATACGGCGACATGCTGGCGATGGGCGTGGTCGATCCTACCAAGGTCACCCGCACTGCGCTGCAGAATGCAGCTTCCATCGCTGGCCTGATGCTGACGACGGCCTGCATGGTTGCCGAGCTGCCTGAAGACAAGCCTGCTCCTGCAGGCGGTGGCATGGGTGGCATGGGTGGCATGGAAGGCATGATGTAATCGGAAGCTTTTAAGTGATCCGGCAAACCCCGCGAAAGCGGGGTTTTTTATTGCTGTTCTTTGGAAAGTCGGTATAATGCGCGGCTCTCAAGCTTGAAAGTATTTTTTCAGGTCTTATAGAGTATGGCCTGGTAGCTCAGTCGGTAGAGCAGAGGATTGAAAATCCTTGTGTCGGTGGTTCGATTCCGCCCCGGGCCACCAAAATTCAAACCCTAACCACTCTCGGTTGGGGTTTTTTCTTATGTGCCCCGCGAGACCCCGTCATCCCTCGAATTTCAGCATCAGAATTTCCCGATCGGGAAATATCCGCCGTATTGCCTCACGTAAGAATCTGAGTGAAACCGCTACCGTTGCCTCACCAAGAAATCTGAGTTAACTTGGCCTAGTTTCATTCCGGGAATGCTCACGAATTGTATTCGCATTTGCCGTTCTT
The DNA here is from genome assembly GCA_021787435.1 of Pseudomonadota bacterium. Taxonomy (GTDB): domain Bacteria; phylum Pseudomonadota; class Gammaproteobacteria; order Burkholderiales; family Gallionellaceae; genus Gallionella. The sequence goes on from JAJYLY010000014.1 coordinate 29,431, forward strand.
CGCGTGCGCGCGGCCATTTTGATCAGCATACTCTGCAAACGAGCGATTTCTCTCTTGAGTTCTGCAGGATTCAGAGTCTCATATTCTGCCCGTAACCGCTCATGAATCTCCGGCGCAATCTCAGGAATATCCAACAACCGCTGATAAGGTGTCTTCGGTTTGTCATGGATTTTTTTGACCTTGGCTCCGTTGCGCTCCCTGGCTTTAAGCTTCATGACCGGCTGAAAGTAATTGGTGTAGAGCCGCAGATGACCATAGAGCTCGTTGAGCAACCGCAATTGGGCTTTTGAGTCATAGCGGGCATAGCCCACCGTCCGGCGCACCACAGAGTAGTTTTTCTGCTCCACGAAACAGCCGTCGTTCTTTTTCCCTGCCCGCCCTCGGGTGAACGTGATGCGTTCCTCCTGGCAATAGCGCAGCAATTGGTGATTGATGAATTCGGCACCATTATCTGAATCAATTCCCAAGAGCGGGAAAGGCAGGCGCCCTCGGATCGATTTCAATGCCTCAAATACCCAGACCTGCGCTTTGTTGATTACGGCTTCGGTTTCCGTCCAGCAGCTCGCCACATCGGTTACATCGAGAGTCTGACAGAAATCCCCGCTCGCATTGCCTCCATCATGCCCGACAAGATCAATCTCAACGAACCCCACATGACTCTCATTCCATTCAGTAAAAGTACGGATCGGAATCTGATGCTTGAGCAATGTGCCTGGTTTGGTGTTGCTGTGGCCGCGTAATTCCCATTTCTTACGATCCGGTGCCAGCAGCCGGTCGATGCTGGCAGCACTGATCGACAGTAGCTTTTTGCGGACTCCGTCTTTCAGTTCAATTTCGTGATGCCTTTCCAGGATGGGTACAACCTCAGGCAGAATCGCCGCGAGCCGCTTGCCGCAGATGAAATCCATGACCTCCCAAATCTCTTTCAGATGCTCATGCACTTCTTCATCGTAAATGCATGGCCTCGTCCGCTTTGCCTTCTTGGTCAGATCACCAACTAGCCGCAAGTCCTTGCCGGCTCGTATGCACTTGCCTTGCCCTCTCAGCAGGCCAACCGCATACCACCGGTTGTATCCCGTCATCGAAGTCAACTCATCCAGAATCATGCCTTTCTCTTTCTTGCTGGCTTGCCTGTAACGCGCCGCCATCGCTTTGATCAAAGCCCTTCTCTCGCTCATCTTTTTTACCTCACTTAGTGTTCTGTCTGCCCTATTCGGATAAGTCAGTTCACTCAGATTCTTACGTGAGGCAACGATTCAATTTCACTCAGATTTTAAATGAGGCAATTCGTCCGCTTGTGTCGCCCTTCATTCTCGCTGATAATTTCCCGAACGGGAAATAAGACTGGTGATGAGCTCTATACGAACTACAGAACAACTTGGTGGCGCACTTCGTGCTGCGCGCAAGCAGTTGGGTCTAATGCAGCCCCAGTTGGCTTTGGCAGCAGGGGTTGGTGTGCGCTTCATCGTCGATCTGGAAGCAGGTAAGCCCACCCTGCGGCTGGAAAACGTGCTGCGCGTGATCGACGCCTTAGGTGGAGAGCTTCAACTCAACGGCTTGCCATCGGCAATCTCCGAAGATCACTTCAAGGACAACGACCATGGCACATGAGCTGGAGGCTGTTTACTGACCGGGTTGGCACGTTGGGGCTGATCGAGGGGCGGCTGAGTTTCCGTTACTGCCCGGATTGGCTCTCGCGACCAGACGCTGTGACATTGTCCAGCTCTTTGTCTCTGCAAGCAGAATCATTTGACGGCCACCGCTCCCGGCCCTTTTTTGTGGGGCTGTTGCCTCAAGGTCAGCTGCGCCATCTCATTGCACAGCAATTTCAGGTGTCGAGTCAGAATGATTTTGCGCTGCTGGATAGCATTGGAGGAGAATGTGCTAGGGCTGTGACCTTGCTGGCGCCAGGACTGGCGTTGGCCATTCCTGATGAGGGTAATGAAGTCCAGTGGCAGAGCGATGAGGAGATCTTTGCCATCCTCGATGAACTGCCGCATCGGCCCATGCTGGCCGGCAAGGACGGCTTGCGGCTCTCGCTGGCGGGCGCTCAAGACAAACTGCCGGTGATATTCGATGGCGCCCGGATTGGTCTGCCGTGCAATGGCACGCCCAATTCCCACATTTTGAAACCCGCCATACATGCCCTTGAAGACAAAGTGACCAACGAAGGTTTTTGCCTGGTGCTGGCCGCGGCCATGCATCTCAAACCAGCCAAGTCACAGGTGCACACCGTGTTGGGCCGACAGTTCCTGTTGGTCGAGCGCTACGACCGGGTTGTCGATGCAAAAGATCACCGGCAGCGTTTGCACCAGGAGGACTTCTGCCAAGCGTTGGGCGTGGTACCGGAAATGAAATACCAGAACGAAGGTGGCCCAGATCTGGTGCAATGTTTCGATCTGGTTCGGCGCATCTCGCGCCCTAGCGCACCACAGGTCCTGCGCTTGCTCGACTATGTGATCTTCAACGCCTTAATCAGCAATCACGACGCACACGCCAAGAATTTCTCGCTGCTGTACGCGGGCAAGACTCCCATGCTGGCACTTTTCTACGACACGCTGTCGACAGCGGTTTATCCGACCCTGACGTCTAAGATGGCGATGAAAATCGGCAGCAAGTACAAGTTCAACGAAGTCAAGGCGCGGCACTGGGATCAGTTTGCTGAAGCTGTTGGGCTCAGCCAAGCGCAGACCAGAAAGCGGATTCTGGGGTTGGCAAAGTCATTGTCGCCGGCCGCACGCAAACTACAGTTTAACCCACGGTATGGCTTTGCTGGCCATGCCGTGATTGAACGAATCGTGGCTTTGATCGAGCAACGCTGTGCCCTGACAGTACGGAGGCTCAGTGCGCCTGCCGCTGACTTGGAGGACGAGACCGAGCTGTCGGTATGACTCACGGTATATTTGCAATAACCGGCTGTCAGCGTCGCCCGGGGGCCTCAGGCTGGTCAGAAAGCTTCGTGGTCCTGCGGAACTCGGCGGTAGATGAAATCAGGCGCTCGTTTTCGTAAGCCTCAACATCGTACTAACGGTAGATGACTTTGCCAGGCAGTCTGGTGAACTTTGGGTTGATACCATTGACGCGACAGCGCTCCAGTGTTTTGGGAGATAGGCCCCAGCGCGCGGCGAATTGTAGTTGATCGAAGTGGGTCGTGACATTCGGAAATAATTCTGAAATAATTTTCATGTTATAGTAATAGACCAAAATCTTCATTACTTGCGCGCTGGCGCTACTTTAGGGGAAGCATTGGAAAGTTACAGAATTGCGATGGGCGTGGCTCGCTTGCCGGATAATGCCGCTGGCCTGCAGGTGCGGCGTGCTGTGTTTGACGCTGCGGCCCATGCCGTCATGCCAAAGGTCGCGATTCTTCTGTGTACCTGTCACGGCCAGCGCTATCTGGCAGAGCAACTTGATTCATTCGAGGCGCAGACGCATGCCAACTGGGAGATATGGGCATCCGATGACTGCTCGAAAGACGAGACTAATGCGATACTTGAAACATACAGGGATAAATGGAAAGGGCGATTCTCCATTCATTGCGGTCCCGCAGAAGGATTTGTCGCGAACTTCCTTTTCTTGACCGGACACGCTGCTATTGAGGCAGACTGTTACGCCTATTCTGACCAGGACGACATATGGGAGGCGGACAAGCTGCAGCGCGCGGTGGACTGGCTGAAAACGGTTCCCGACCATGTTCCGGCGCTCTATTGTTCCCGTACCCGTCTGGTTGATGCGGAAGACAATGAAATTGGCTTATCGCCGCTGTTCGACAAGCCGCCGAGTTTTGCCAATGCGCTGATGCAGAACATAGGTGGCGGCAACACCATGGTGTTCAACCGTGCGACCCGCGAGTTGCTGCGCGAAGCTGGGCGGGTCGATGTGATCACGCATGACTGGTGGGCTTATCTTGTCGTCACTGGATGCGGCGGCAAGGTTTTTTATGACACTCATCCTTCGTTGCGCTACAGGCAGCATGACGCCAACCTGGTGGGGATGAACTCGAGCTGGCAGGCGCGTCTGGTTCGCGTACGCATGCTCTGGCAGGGCAGGTTCAGGGATCTGAACGACCGGCACATCCTGGCGTTGCAGCGCATCAGCCACAGGCTGACTCCCGAAAGCAGGAGCATCCTAGAACGATTCATAAATGCAAGGGACCGCTGGTTGGTACCCAGGATTATCGGGCTGTATCGTTCCGGAGTTTACAGGCAGACATTGTTGGGGAATATGGGGCTGTTTGTTGCGGGGATATTCAGGAAAATGTGAGCGTGTGAACATCCTTTTCTGGTGTCTTTTCAAATAAAGACGTCAAATGCGGCAAAGCATACTTAAAAAAATTATCATTATATGGTCGATCCTCACAGCAAACCTGCAACATCTCTCTTTTCACTGGCGCGTAGCCTGTGGCGCAACCGCCAGCTCATCGTGCAGATGACACGCCGCGAGGTCGTCAGCCGCTACAAGGGTTCGGTCATGGGGCTGGCCTGGTCGTTCTTCAATCCGGTGTTCATGCTGGTGGTGTACACCTTCGTCTTTTCCGAAATTTTCAAATCCCGCTGGGGCGGCGCTGGCGGCGACGACAGCAAGACGCAGTTTGCAGTGCTGCTGTTTGTCGGCATGATCGTGCTGAACTTGTTCAACGAGGTATTAAACCGCGCCCCGGGCCTGATCATTTCAAACGTCAATTACGTCAAAAAAGTGGTGTTTCCGGTTGAGATACTGCCGGTGATTGCGATGGGGGCGGCGTTATTCCACGGCCTCATCAGCATGGGCGTGCTGTTGACGGCCTTTCTGATTTTCAACGGCTATCTGCACTGGACGGTCATTCTGGCGCCGCTGGTGCTGCTCCCCATGGTTGTTCTCACACTGGGCATTTCCTGGATGCTGGCATCCCTGGGCGTCTATCTGCGCGACGTCGGGCAGACCATAGGCATCATTACCACGGTGCTGATGTTTCTTGCGCCGATTTTTTACCCGATCACTGCCGTGCCTGAACAATTCCGCCCGTACATCATGGCCAATCCCCTCACCTTCATCATAGACCAGGCGCGTGAAGTGCTGATCTGGGGGCGCCTGCCAGACTGGTCGGGTTTGGGTGTTTATGCTCTGCTCGCAACGCTCATCGCATGGGCGGGATATGCTTGGTTCCAGAGAACCAGAAAAGGGTTCGCCGATGTCCTGTAAAATTACAGTGAATTCGTCGATAAACCATTTATATTACTTGCTTATCAGCGCCATCGATTTGTTCTCGCAACAAATCAGAAACTAGCTTATGCAATGGAGAAAGATTAAGACTTCCTGATTGAAGTGACTTGTCTATTTCAAATCCCTCGCCTTTAGGCGACTGGGAAGTACAATATCGGAATGAGAGATTACAAGGCTGGCAGTCACACGGTATGGGACTGCAAATATCATCTGGTATGGATTACGAAGTGCCGTTATCCGGTATTGGCCGGAGACGTAGGTCTCTGGGCGAGGGAGTTGTTGCGCGAGATATCGCGAAGTATGGAATTAACGATCTACGCAGGAGCAATCAATCGTGATCATGTGCACATGTTGATTGGGATATCATCGAATGTTTCGGTATCGAAAGCTGTGCAGTATCTGAAGGGAAAGAGCTCACACAAATTGCTATCGGAATTTCCGGTGCTCAAAAAAAGGTACTGGGGTCAGCACTTGTGGGGTAGAGGGTACTGGGTATCGTCGAGTGGGAATGTAACGGATGAAGTATGGAAGAAGTACATCGAAGACCAAAAGCCAGAGGAGCCGGACGATGATTTTCGGGTGGTGTAAGTCGGCGAAGGCCGACACGAGTACCGGCTTGAGCCGTAAATCTAAGCCCTCGCCTTTAGGCGAGGGTTGTTAACATTTTAAAATTCAAACTGAGACACTACCCAATAGTCGCTTTTGTAGATTGCAGGACACATTGGGTGATATACTTCTCTCCGTTTACCTGCGAAAGCAACTCGAACCTATCGGAACAGCACTCGACAACCTCAACCGTGCCGAAAGGCTGGGATTGAACCAAGCGTTGCCGATTGGATTGAAGCGCGCTCCCTTCGCAACAACTTGGTATATGAATACATTGAAGATATAGAGATATTGCGGAAAAGTATAATGCGCGCATTAGAACTTGTTCCAATACTTGAGGCAGTAAACACTATGCTTATCCAAAAAAGCAATAAAAAAGCATGACCGACATCGTTATTTGCGTACAAAATCTCAGTAAGTGTTATCAAATTTACGTTACCCCGCGCGACAGGCTCAAGCAATTTGTCTTGCCTCGCCTGAGTAGATTGACAGGGCGAGTACCTAAGCAATATTTTCGAGAGTTTTGGGCACTTAATGACGTCTCCTTTGAAATCAAAAAGGGCGAAACCGTGGGTATCATCGGGCGTAACGGCTCGGGAAAATCCACGCTTCTGCAAATGATTTGCGGCACGCTCAGTCCGACCAGCGGCAGCATTCAAACTAACGGGCGCATTGCGGCATTGCTTGAATTGGGATCAGGCTTCAATCCGGAATTCACCGGGCGCGAAAACGTCTACATGAATGCTTCGGTATTGGGGCTAAGCAATGAAGAGATCGATGCCCGCTTCGATGACATCGTTGCATTTGCCGACATTGGTGATTTCATAGAGCAGCCAGTCAAAACCTATTCCAGCGGCATGATGGTACGGCTCGCATTCTCGGTGGCGATCAATGTCGACCCGGAAATATTGATTGTTGATGAAGCGCTTTCAGTAGGGGATGAACTCTTTCAACGCAAGTGTTTTTCCAGAATTGAAGCTATCCGTGCAAGTGGTGCTACTATCCTGTTTGTGTCACACTCAGGTAGCCAGATCGTTGAGCTTTGTAATCGCGCAATACTCATGGACGCAGGTCAAAAACTTGCGGCAGGGAGACCAAAACAAATTGTTGGGCGCTATCAAAAGTTGTTATATGCGCCGTCGGATAAATATGAGGCCGTTCGAGAACAGATTCTTCGAGCGGATATACACACTATAACATCTATCAACCCTGGCGAATTCACGTCTCATGGCGATAACGCGCTCAGTGAACTCAGGCAGGATGAGTTAAAAGAAAGTTTTGACCAGTGTCTCACACCCAGCAGCACGATAGAATACGAATCACATGGGGCGCATATTGAATCACCTGCTGTGTCGACACTAGCGGGAGAGCAAGTCAACAATTTGATAAGAGGAAAAACATACCGTTATACCTACACTGCTCACTTCACAAAGAGCGCACGAAATGTGCGTTTTGGGATGCTTATTAAAACCACATCTGGAATAGAATTAGGCGGTGCAATCTCAGCTGCCTCTGAAGCGGATGCGATATGTTTTGTAGAAGCGGGGCAAAGTTTCCGGGTTGAATTTCGGTTCAATGCGAATTTGAATGCAGGTGTTTATTTTATGAATGCCGGCGTGGTTGGTCAGGCAGGAAGTGATGCCAGCGGATACTTGCATCGATTGGTCGATATAGCCATGTTCCGTGTTTTGCCAGATAGGGGCAGTCATGCAACCGCTATAGTGGACTTTAACTGTGTCCCGGAAATTGAAATGTTTGAGGCATAGAAATGTCAGCAACCAAAATATCTAAAAGGCGACTGATCGTTGTGCTCGGCATGCATCGTAGCGGGACAAGTGCAATTACAAAATCATTAGAATTATTAGGGGTTGGGCTTGGGGGCAACCTGCATCCGGCTGGTTTTGATAATCCTAAGGGTTTTTGGGAGGATCGGGAATGTATAGCGATAAATGACTCGCTGTTGATGCATTTAGATTCTACTTATGATCGATTGGGTTTAGCTTGGGATGAAATTAAAACAGATGCGCAAGTCAGTGAATTGAAGTTAAGGGCAACCCAACTGATTCTACGAAAACAGGAAGAGAACAATGGTATTTGGGGATTTAAAGACCCAAGGACGTGTCGCTTGCTTGGTTTTTGGAAAGATGTATTCTTGGCATTAGAATGTGAAGTTTGTTTTGTTATTGCTGTTCGCAACCCTGCAAGTGTAACTGCTTCCTTGGCAACTAGAAACGACATTCCGCCTGAAAAATCATATTTTCTTTGGCTGCAGCATGTATTGCCGCCGTTAAGTTTTATGAAAGATGCGCGGCGAGTTGTGGTGGATTACGACGAGTTACTGGCAAACCCATATTCGCAGCTAGTGCGAATTTCAGCCAAGCTTGGTTTGGTGTTGCCTGAACCCCAGAGTTCTATGGTGAAAGATTTTGAAAGCAATTTTCTTGAAAGTGGCCTAAGGCATGCGTGTTTCACAGAGGCTGAACTTGCGCTAGACAGTCGTGCATCGACGATAGTTTTTTCAACTTACAATTTGCTACATCGTTTGTCCAAAGATTTAGAATCCTTGGAAAGCGCAAGCGTCTTAGCTACACTTAAAGAATTGAATGCACGCTTGATTGATGTAAGACCAGCATTTGATTACATCAACTGTCTTGAAAATGAACGGATGTCGCTTTGGCAGGCTATAGCCGAGCGCGACAAACAGATCGTTAATCTCAACCAAGCCGTGATCGAACGTGATGGGCAGATCGTTAATCTCAACCAAGCCGTGATCGAGCGCGACGGACAGATCGTTAACCTCAATCAAGCCGTGATCGAACGTGATGGGCAGATCGTTAATCTCAACCAAGCCGTGATCGAGCGTGATGGGCAGATCGTTAATCTCAACCAAGCCGTGATCGAGCGCGACAAACAGATCGTTAATCTCAACCAAGCCGTGATCGAACGTGATGGGCAGATCGTTAATCTCAACCAAGCCGTGATCGAGCGTGATGGGCAGATCGTTAATCTCAACCAAGCCGTGATCGAGCGCGACGGACAGATCGTTAATCTCAACCAAGCCGTGATCGAGCGCGACAAACAGATCGTTAATCTCAACCAAGCCGTGATCGAGCGCGACGGACAGATCGTTAACCTTGTAGCGGAGCGAAATCACATCTTGGAGTCCACGAGCTGGAAGATTACAAAGCCCTTTAGGTTTATTCGAAGTACTTTAGTGAATAAACCATACCGCCTCATTCGCAAAATCTTTTCAGATAGTGCGCGTCAGTTGTGGTTAGCGCTTCCAATCCCTACTCCAAAAAAGTTGCTGCTCAAGCAAAATCTTTTTAACAATATGCCTTCCATATTCCGTTGGAGTCAGGCGTACAGAAGTTGGGCCGCCATGAACGCGCCTTGTAATGTCGAACCTGATTTAAATGCTAATTCAGTTGGTGTGCCTGCTTCTGTATCTGATAAATATGTCCCTCTGCATGAAACTTTCCCGCCAAAAGATGTGCCTGTCAGATTGATCGCATTTTATTTACCTCAATTCCATGCTATTACTGAAAATAATGAGTGGTGGGGCGATGGTTTTACTGAATGGACCAATGTCAAACCGGCACAACCCCAGTTTGATAGGCACTATCAACCCCACATTCCAGGTGAGCTGGGTTATTACAATTTGCTCGATGCTTCAGTGCAACAGCGCCAGATTGAGCTCGCAAAACTTTATGGCATTGGTGGCTTTTGTTTCTATACTTACTGGTTTGCGGGGAAATTGCTACTGGAAAAACCACTTGAAAATTATTTAAGTGATCGCAGCCTAAGTTTACCGTTTTGTCTTTGCTGGGCAAATGAAAACTGGAGCCGTCGCTGGGATGGTTTGGATAGTGAAGTTCTCATCGCGCAAAAACATTCTCCTGATGACGATCTGGCATTTATCACACATGTTTCTCAATATCTGAGAGATGAGCGCTATATACGCATTGATGGAAAACCATTATTACTGGTTTATAGACCCAGTCTATTACCTTCAGCTAAAAAAACGGCACAACGCTGGAGAGAGTGGTGCATGCTAAATGATATAGGCGAAATTTACCTTGCCTATACACAGTCTTTTGAAACGGTTGATCCAAGTCAATATGGTTTTGATGCTGCCATTGAGTTTCCTCCAAATAATTCATCACCACCTAATATCACTGAGACAGTTAAACCACTAAACAAAATCTTTGGTGGGATTGTGTATGACTGGCGCATATTTGTGGAGCGTTCGCGCAATTATCAAAAAACAAACTACAAATTATTTAGGGGTGTTTGCCCTTCTTGGGATAATACAGCGCGGAGAAAAAACAATGGGACTGTATTTCTAAACAGTACACCACAAGGCTATCAAGAATGGTTGAGCAACGCTGTTACCGAAACATGTTCACGGATTACTAACCCAAATGAACGATTAATCTTCGTTAATGCCTGGAATGAATGGGCAGAGGGAGCGCACTTGGAACCTGATCAACGCTATGGCTACGCATATTTGCAGGCTACCAGAAATGCGCTCACTGGGGAAACATACGTATCCGGCAAACGCCAGAAGATCGTTTTGGTAGCCCACGATGCATATCCGCACGGAGCTCAGCAACTCGTACTTAATCTTGCAAAAACCTTGAACCAAGGACTGGGCTTTCATGTTGATCTAGTTTGCTTGGGGGATGGTCCCCTCAAGATCGAATATGCAAAATGGGCTACGGTTCACGACTTAACTGGCATAGACGCGCGCGGACCAGAGGCAGTGAATCTGGCAAAGAGGCTCTATGAGTCAAGTATCCGAGTAGCGTTAGTTAACACGACCGTTTCAGGATACTTCCTTGAAACGCTCACCACCCAAGGGTTTGAGTGTGTCGCGTTGATTCATGAACTGCGAGGCGTACTGAATCAACTCAACCTACATGGACAAGCAGCCTCTATCTCGACACATGCAAAAAAAATCGTTTTTCCTGCTATTGAGGTTGCGGTATCTTTCAATGATGTCGCACCAACGGCCCCTGATAAGATTGTGATCAGACCCCAAGGGTTATATAAGCGCAGAGGAAAGGCCAAGAATCGCGCAGAAGATCGAGTGCGTTTACGTCAAAAGCTTGGGTTGCCACTCGGAACCTCAATCATTCTGGGTGCTGGCTACGCAGACCATCGTAAAGGCATAGATTTGTTTGTCGAAGCCGGCCTACAGCTTGCTTTAAGCAACCCCACGGCCCGGTGGGTCTGGATTGGTCATTGGGAACAGGGAATGCAACGCGTTGTTGAAAAAAAACTGGCCAAGTTTCCAGCAATGAAAGATCGCTTTATCTTCCCCGGGTTGCAGTCCGATACTGACATCTATTATGGAGGAGCGGATGTTTTCGCATTAACTTCACGCGAAGATCCCTTCCCGTCTGTCGTGCTTGAGGCTCTTGAGGCTGAGGTGCCCGTGGTGGCGTTCGAAGGGGCTGGTGGTTTCATTAGTCTGCTTAACGAAGGTTGCGGTAGGCTAGTAGCAAAAGATGATGCTCAAGCTTTTGCCCGTACCGTAGGCGATATGCTTGAAGCAACACAACAACGAGAGGAGCTAGGGAAGCGCGGTGCGATGCTTATAAATGAGCGATTTTCATTCCGTCATTACGCGTTCGATTTGCTTGACTTGTTGGGGATAAAGATAAATCGGGTATCTGTCATTGTGCCTAACTATAATTATGCGCAATATCTTCCTGAAAGGCTTTTAAGTATTATTAAGCAAACTTATCCTATTTTCGAAATCATCTTTCTTGATGATTGTTCAATGGATGGAAGTGTCAATGTTGCAGAAAAGATTCTTGAATCAACAGAAATCAATTATAGGATTATTATAAACGATAAGAACTCAGGCTCAGTTTTTCGGCAGTGGCAGAAAGGTGTCGAACTTGCCTCGGGTACGCACATCTGGATCGCTGAGGCAGATGATTCATGCTGTGATAGTTTTTTAACTGAGGTAATTGGTGGTTTTAAAAGCCCTAATGTTATTTTAAGTTATTGCGAAAGCCAACAGATGGGAGAGGGCGGGGAGATTTTGTCAAAAAACTATTTAGACTATGTGGCAGATGTTGATCAAGAACAATGGCTGAGGCCATATGTAAGAAGCGGGAAAGATGAAATAGTACATTCATTGAGCGTGAAAAATACGATTCCAAATGTGAGTGCAATAGTATTTGAAAAAAATAATATTCAAAATTTGCTGAAGGAAAAAATAGAAGAGATTTGTTCTTACCGGATTGCAGGTGACTGGATCGCATATACGCTGGCGCTGGAAAATGGGAAGATCGCATTTTCACCTAAGCCGCTAAATATGCACCGCAGGCATAGCCGAGGCGTCACAATAGGAAATTTAAACAAACTTCAGATTGAAGAAATACGCCGAGTGCAGAAATTTGTTGCTGAACGGCACGATATTCCCGCAGAGAGAGGAGAGGCTGCGAGAAAGTATATTCAAACTTTATCTAGGCAGTTTGGACTTGCAGAGAATTGAACATGCTAAAAGAAAAGGCGGAATTATAAATCATGGATTCAAGTTTGAATTGAAACTGCAGATTCAAGTATGAAGTGCTAAGCATGAGTTTATTAAATGATTTACAAAATCCAGAGTGAGAAGGAAGAGTTATGTTAGATCAGGACGAATTTTTTAAAAAGATATGTGATAGTTACCTGTCTCCGCCAACTTTTGTTGATGGAAAAGAATTGCCAGGGTTTCCATCTGAAACAGTACAAGCTAATACTACGGGTCAAGCTGGCGTTGATACACTGAAAGAGGCGTTCACTTTCTATCAGGATTGCACGAACGTATTTATTCAGTTAGGCAACCCTTTAGCATCACAACATAATCTATTGGATTTTGGAGTAGGTTGGGGGAGAATTTCACGGTTTTTCTTGCGTGATTTACCTTTGGAGCATATTTATGGAATTGATGTTATGAATGAGTTTGTACAGATATGCAAGCAAACCTTCAATAGCGATAACTTTGCAGTGTGTAACCCATTTCCCCCGACTGATATATCTGATGGGCATATAGACTATATCGTAGGGTATTCTGTATTTTCGCATTTATCGGAAAAAGCTTGTGTTAGTTGGATGAAGGAGTTTCATCGTATCCTTGCGCCCAATGGGATTGTGGCATTAACGACACGTGGAAGACATTTTTTTGATTTCTGCGAAGGCCTTAAAGCTGAGGAGCATACCGGTTATCTGGGGGCGCTCTCTAGGATGTTTCCTGATTTTAGCGAAGCTCGTGTTCGTTACGATAATGGGCAATTTGTGCACGCAAATAGTGATGGTGTTAATGGAGGTGGTGCGATGACCTCCGAGTTTTATGGTGAGACTTTCATTCCGGAAACCTATGCCAGTGTTGCCTATTCTGAGTGGTTTACACTAGAAAGATTTCTTTTTGATCCATCACGGCAGACACACCCAATCATGTTTTTTCGGAAAAAATAGGCAACATATAGCTAGGGCGTTTACCTGCCAAGCAAGGCGTTCTTGGCATAATGAGTTTTAAAATGAATATAAATCCTGACCTTGCAAAAGTAAGTGTGCACTCGTCCCGGCTTGAGAGCGTTGAGTCGCTTCGTGCCATAGCTGCCTTGATGATTGTTATTTATCACATGGTGATGCTGCCTAATATGCAGATACCTGAATACTTGACCGTTATCAAACAGTACTTCGGGCATGGGGTGCCGCTTTTTTATGTCTTAAGCGGTTTTGTTCTAGCTTATGGATACCTCAATAGATTAAATGATCGTCCTCAAATACTGAGTTTTTATGTTCGTCGATATTTCCGGATAGCACCCCTATTTTACGTAATGCTGTTCATCTGGATGGCCATGTCTATGGTTAAATGGGGGCACTTCCCAGCAACGTTCCATGATCTTGTCCTCAATTTAATACTGCTATTTGGCCTCGTACCTGGCAAACACGAGAGCATTGTCTGGGCAGGCTGGTCAATCGGGATCGAGATACTATTTTATTTGCTGTTCCCAATCATTGCGGCTTTGGTGAGTAGTCTTCGTGCAGGTATTCTTGCCTTAGCAATAGCTATTTTAGTTTCATCATCATTTTTTACTATGGCCGGAGATTTAAACGTTGGCTCCTATGCGTACATGAACATCATTACCCATATGCCGAATTTTCTAAGCGGGGTTCTGGTATTTTTGTTTTGGAGGCGTATCGGCTTTGTGCAGAGCCCAAAATGGGGCGCTACCCTTTTAGCAGTAACCGTAACCGCAATATTAGCTGTTATTTATCTACCTGCCACGTATCATTTATTGATCATGGTGAGCGGTGTAAGGCTTGATCTCTATGTGTGGAGCTTCCTTTTTGCTTCACTAATATTATCGATATGTCTATTTCCCAACCGTCTGATTGTCAATCGTTTCAGCATTAGCCTTGGTCGAACTAGCTTTAGCAAGTACCTTTGGCATCCCTTTATTATTGTTCTTTTAACTGATGTGTATGCAAAGTTTAGCAACGCGCTTGGTGCGGGGCTATTGAATTTTACTGTTTGCCTACTGTTAATCGTTATAACCGTTAGCATTGTTGCTCGCTATTCGTTTCGCCTTATCGAAATGCCGGGAATAAAATATGGTAAGAGGCTGGCGAATGCGTACTAAGCATATTTATGTCGCGGTGCTTCTGATGATTATGGCTGCATGGTTCGCCCAAGGCCCCACTAACCAAGCCAAACAAATTAGAAAAGACGCTGGCACTCCGCCACCTCAGGGCCAAATTACGACATCCCCAGCCATATTCGGGTTCAATCCTGGAGAAATATCAGTCGGGGGTAAATGCAATATTGAGTTTATTAATGATGCACCGATGAGCGCTGATACATACGACATCGCCAGGAATCATCCGCTTAAACTTGTAGGGTGGGCAATGGATGACCAAAAGGAGCGCCTTCCGCAGAGGGTAATTGTGCGTTTCAGCAATTCCGCAGACAAACATTTTTATGTGGCAGCAAGGACGGGTTTAATAAGAGATGACGTCAGAGCTTATTTTAAACTGTCAGATCGCATCATGGGGGCGGGCTTCGACATGAATCTAGATATGCATGATCTCCCGCCTGGAGTATATTCACTTGATTTGCTTATGCAGTTTGACGACAAGATTGATGTTTGTGACAACGGTCGTAAAGTTAACGTGAAATAAAGATGGAACATGTGCCTAGTCTCGTTAAGAAACTCTTTACTGAAAAAGCTCCGCGGCTTTCGATCATCACTATTTTTCTGGTATTGCTGGCGCTTGCCTTGTGGCCAGAGCCGCCAGCCAAGCCGTTAACGCCACGCGAGGGCTGGAGTGTAAATGGGGCTGCAGATGTACGAGTTCCCTTGTTTGCTTTCCCAGAGCAGTACCGGCAATTACGCAAATCCGTCGTTACGTCTCCAGATGGAGTGGTGTTTAGAACTTGGACGCCCGCTGGAATCGTTCCGCTCGAAGTCATCTCTCCTACATTTCATCCCACCAATTACATGGCTGTGGCAATTACTGGGATTAACCGTACACCTGATGGTCGTGTTCAAGCCTATATCGAGTGTGAGCAGAACGGTCAGCGCTTGGAGATTTTCAGAGGCGGTGTGAATGTCAATGTGGCCGAGGCCATCGTTGTTCCACCGGCAGACTGGTGCCAAGGGGATGCACGATTGAAATTCATTTCATCTGAGAAAGGAATAAATGTTGGTGTCGGATCGGTCTTTGAAATATCTTATCTCTCATATCTGAAATCAAGCTTTATTGGACGTGTGCCATATTTTCTGACCGCACTGACCATATTTTCGTTGGTGATGCTCGCTGGTGCATCTGTAGCTGCACGAATAGGCTGGCATGACGATCCTCTGCCCCTTGCCTTCGCATCGCTCGGTACAGCCTCACTTGCAATTTTCTATATTACAAGTCTTATCCCTCCAGATTGGCGCTGGCTTGGCATGGTGGTGGTTGCTACGACAATTACTTCTATTCTTTCTTTGGTTGGACGAAAAATACTCATTGAAACCTCACGCAAGCTTTCACCCTATGCACGCGTATGGACGCTAGCCAGCCTGGTCTATTTTGCTGTTTTGAGCTTAACTACCAATGGGCTGGGGCATTGGGACCCCAATTATCGTTTCTGGCCTGCGATATGGTCTTCAGACAACGAATTACCATGGTTCTTTGCAGAGGCGATTCGGCGCGGGTGGGATCTGAAAGGGTTATTTGGGGGCGAATGGATGCCGACCGATCGCCCGCCGCTGATGGCTGGTGCCCATCTTCTGCTGGCGGATGTGTTTGGCTTGCTCCAGTCTGGCAATGATGGGACTTATCTGAGAGGCCAAGCTTACAACGCCGCCGCTGTTGTGCTGAACGCACTTTGGGTGCCGGCGGCCTGGTGGCTACTGTCAAAACTTCGCCGCGCAATAGATGACCATGGTCGCACAGCGATCCTAGTGTTGGTGGGTTGCATGCCTTTTGTATTGTTTAACACAGTATACGGCTGGCCAAAAGCGTTTGGAGCGGCGTTTGCGTTAGTAGCGTTTGGGTTGGCATGGCAGTCTCGTGAGCGCGACCCAGTTACCTCACTGCAATCAACGATTGTGTTGTTCTTTGTGCTGGGTGCCTTCAGCATGCTCGCGCATGCTTCTACCGCGCTGTTCTTGGCACCGCTCGGCCTCTTGTTCCTCTGTTGGACATTGCGCCGCAATACACGTAGCGTGTTATTTGGCTTTGCGGTTGCACTGTCTTTATTGGCCAGTTGGAGTTTGTACAAAATAATCGTGTTACCCAGCGCGGACCCTCTAACCAAATATGCGTTGACAGGCGATTTTGGTTTCGGCCATCCGGATTGGACGCTTTGGCAGATGCTGTCTGGTCGCTATCGAGAAATGGGGTTCTGGCAATGGCTGGCAATCAAAAAAACCATGCTGCTTCAGGTTATTTTGCCACTGCAGCATTCGGTCACTCAAATTGAACTGAACTCCGACTTTGGTGCCAGCAAAATTGACAGGCTGCGGGCGTGGGATTTCATGTTGTTGTCGAAGGGCAATCTGGCGGCTTTGTTTCTGGCTGTGTTAGCGATCTGGGCAGCACTGAACGACCTTTGGCTGCGACGCCAGAGCGTACTTCGCGATGATGCGCCATTTCTGGTCCTGATTGGCGTGTCTTTGGTGGCTTGGCTGCTATTGGTTGCTGGATTCTTTGCTCCAGCAATTATTCACCATTTGGCTCAGGCAGCGCTGTTTGGTATGGCACTCGGTGGGGCAGTAGTTGCGTACGAACGCTATCCGCGAATATTTGGCATTACGCTGCTTGCAGTCATGACCTACACCGGGCTGGTGTGGATTCTTTCACCCCTACAATCTGCGCTCGCAATTGATACCGGCGCGGCGTTAGTGTTGGTGCTGTTTGGCTCTTGGTTGTTAATGCGAAAACGACTGCCGGCGCCACTGTCCTCCGAAGGAAATTCGCGATCAAACACGGGTGGTGTTTCTCCATGAGCGCCGTGGCAGGAGGGGGAAATAGTGCGGTGCGGATTGTAAATGCCGCATTCTGGACGATCGCAGTGCGGATACTCGTTGTTGGGGCAACTGTTCTCGGTTGCGAGTTGCTGCTGCCACCGACAACGCGAGTATTGCAGTAATGGATAAAGGAGAGAACATGGCCCCCACCATCGTCGTCGTCGACCTCGATGGCACACTCGTCAATTCAGATATGCTGGTGGAAAGCATCTTTCTCTTTTTGCGCCTGCATCCCATGCGGGTCTTTGAGATGTTTGTTTGGTTATTTAAAGGGAAAGCATATTTCAAACGGCGTCTTGCAGATAGTGTGATGCCTGATGTTCGCCAACTGCCCTATAACAGGGAGCTAGTGGCTTGGCTGGGACAACAGCGGGACACGGGCGCAAGCCTAATTCTTGCGACGGCCACGGATTTGCGCATTGCGAAAGAAGTGGCCAATCACCTCGGTATTTTTGATGAAGTGCACGGAACAGAAAACGCAAATCTCTCATCTCACAACAAGCGAGATGTACTTACTCAACGTTATGGCATGCGTGGTTACGAATATGTTGGCAACTCTGCAGCGGATTTTGCAGTCTGGCAAACAGCCTCCGTTATTCATATTGCCAACCCGGGGCGGGGGGTGTTGGCGGCCGCCAGGAAGCTGGGCACAGTTGATGCTGTCTTTGAAACCAGATCCCCATATTTTCGCACCTTAACCAATGCATTGCGCATCCATCAGTGGGCAAAAAATCTCCTGATCTTTGTACCGCTGCTGGCTTCACATCGCATATTCGAAGTGCCTCTACTGATAAATGGTGTACTGGCTTTTCTGGCATTTGGGGCTTGCGCATCCAGCGTATATTTACTAAACGACCTGCTCGATCTGCCGGATGACCGCCAGCATCCCACCAAATGCAATCGTCCGCTGGCAGCAGGCACATTTCCGATACTCCATGCACTATTCTTGATTCCCAGCTTATTGGTTGGTGCGTTTGTCATAGCACTCGTGCTGTTGCCCATCCAATTCGCTGGTGTGCTTACTGCCTATTACATGCTGACTCTCGCATACTCATTATGGCTCAAGAGAGTGGTGATGCTGGATGTGGTTACGTTGGCGATGCTTTATACCGTCCGAGTGATTGCAGGCGCAGCAGCGATGGCTTTGGTGGCAACCTTCTGGATTTTGGCTTTCTGTGTATTCATCTTTATAAGCCTGGCTTTCGTAAAAAGATATACAGAACTTCATGACGCCAGAAAAAAAGGCAAAACAGAAAAATTTTCTGGCCGCGGCTATTACCCGGCAGATTTCGAGTTGCTGGCCTCTCTGGGCGGCGCTTCCGGGTATATTTCTGTGCTCGTGTTGGCGCTGTATATCAATGAATCTGCGTCAGGCACCATGTACCATTCTCCGCAATGGATGTGGGCGGCTTGTCCACTGCTGCTGTTCTGGCTCAGCCGGGTTTGGTTGCTGGCACATCGTGGGCAAATGCATGACGACCCGATCGTATTTGCATTGCGTGACACTACGAGCCGCTGGGTAGGTGTCACCTTCGTGCTTGTTTTTGCGTTGGCGGCTTTCTAATGAGCCAACTGTTATCCTGGGGAAGGTATCCTCGTCGCCCCCAAATCCCTCATTCGGTTAACTGGCCGGAAGATGTTCTGCCGTCCTTGGCTGCTCTTGCAGCTGCCGGACACAGTACGTCACTGGCGTTTGGCTGCGGGCGAAGTTATGGTGATTCTTGTCTGGCGGACTCGGGCCATGTGCTTGCCATGCAGAATATGGACAGGGTATTGGCTGCTGACTGGGAGTCCGGCGTCGTGATTGCACAAGCCGGGCTGACGTTGTCAGAACTTATCCGCATCGCGTTGCCGCATGGTTGGTTTCTACCAGTAACACCCGGCACGAAGTTCGTCACATTGGGAGGGGCTGTTGCAAACGACGTACATGGCAAGAATCATCACGTCATGGGCACGTTTGGTCGCCATGTCAGGCAGTTGACGATATACCGTAGCAACGAAGGTGTAACTCAGTGTTCCTTGACACATAGGCCGGATTTTTTTTCGGCTACGGTGGGAGGACTAGGCATGACGGGAGTAATTGTCGCTGTTGAGATTCAGTTAAGACGTGTGGCTACGAGCGAAATCGAACAACGAAGCATCCGATTCGGCGGTTTCGACGAATTCTTTGAGCTTTCTCGCGAACATGATTCCTCACACGAATACACTGTGGCGTGGGTTGATTGTCTTGCAAGCGGGAAGCAAGCAGGTAGAGGCCATTACATTGCAGGTAACCACGCCCAAGAAGGAGCCCTGGATTTGGCGCCGATTGGCGGCTTGCAAATGCCGATCGATCCGCCGTTCTCATTGGTCAATGCGCTGAGTTTGAGGGCATTCAATACCCTCTACTACCACCGTCAAATGAAGAAAAAAGTCGTAAGCAATGTTGGATATGACTCATTCTTCTATCCGCTGGATCGCCTGCAGCAATGGAATCGAATGTATGGGCGCTCCGGGTTCCAGCAGTACCAGTGTGTCGTGCCGCAAGAAAATGGGCGCGAGGTAACACGCGACGTCATGCGGCAAATATCAAAAAGTGGGTCTGGCTCATTCCTGGCAGTGCTTAAGCAATGCGGCAAGCTTACGTCACCCGGCTTGTTGTCGTTTCCGTTGCATGGAGTATCACTTGCGCTCGACTTTCCGCAACGCGATCAAGTGAATGAACGTTTGTTTACTAAACTGGATGCAATGGTTCACGAGGCAGGCGGCAGGCTATATCCGGCCAAGGATGCACACATGAGTGCAGTGCATTTCAAACAGGCCTACCCCATGTGGGAAAAAGTAGAAGCATTGCGCGATTCGCATCTCTTATCACTATTCTGGAAACGAGTTACTCAATGAATCAGAACGTACTTATTATTGGCGCCACTTCTGGCATCGCGGAAGCCGTTGCCAGGCATTTCGCTGAACAAGGTGCGCGACTCTTCCTAGTCGCGCGAAATTCTGAAAAACTTCAGGCGATATCTGCGGATCTTGTTGCGCGCGGTGCGCTGGAAGTTGCAACTTTTGTCATGAATGCCAATGAGACTGACCGTATCCCTCAGATGACGGATGCAGCATGGAAGGTTCACGGCACCATTGATGTGGCACTGGTGGCGCACGGCACCTTACCCGATCAGCAGCGTACTGAGACCAATATTGCCTACGCCATAGCCGAGTTCCGTACCAATGCCGAAAGCGTGATCGCTTGTCTAGCAGCGCTCGCGCAACGTATGGAACCCCAAGGCAAGGGTGTGTTGGCCGTGATTGGATCTGTTGCAGGTGATCGCGGAAGACCTGGAAATTATTTATATGGTGCAGCCAAAGCAGCTCTTGATACCTACGCATCAGGGTTGCGTGCCAGGTTGTTCAAGAGTGGTGTACATGTATTGATCATCAAGCCGGGATTCGTAGCAACTGCGATGACTGTGGACTTGAATCTGCCGGCCCGCTTGACAGCTACTCCGGACAGGGTGGCATGCGATATTCAGCTTGCCATTGCGAAGAGAAGGGATGTTTTGTATACGCCGTGGTTCTGGTACTGGATCATGCTGATAATCCGGTGGATACCTGCGGCTATTTTTAAACGCATGAAGCTTTGAGTAATTAAAAGTGACTTGAAAATAAACTTGGAAGAGTCGAATGAGTTATGAGAGAAAAATTGTATTGCCCGGTGGCGCAGGCCTTGTCGGTCAGAACCTTGTGGCACGCCTCAAAGCAAAAGGCTATTCTAACATTATGGTTCTCGACAAGCATCGCGCAAATTTGGCCGTTCTGAAGGAGGTTCAGCCCCATGTTACTGCCGAGTATGCGGATCTCGCCGAGCCCGGTGATTGGCAGCGGCATTTAGAGAATGCCGAGGTCGTCGTGATGTTGCAGGCGCAGATAGGCGGCAACGATTATCAGGAGTTTGTAAGGAACAATATCACTTCTACCAAATTGGTGCTTGATGCGATGAAGATGCATCATGTGCCACGCTTGGTGCATATCAGTTCGTCTGTGCTGGAATCTGTAGCCGATGACTTCTATACTAATACCAAGCGTGAACAGGAAGAGCTGGTTTTAGCGAGCGGCATTCCGTGCCCTGTATTGCGTCCGACCTTGATGTTCGGCTGGTTTGATCGCAAGCACCTTGGTTGGCTCTCACGCTTCATGAAGAAAATCCCTGTGTTCCCGATCCCGGGTGACGGTCGCTATATGCGCCAACCTCTTTATGTGGGCGATTTCAGCAACATTATTATCAGTTGCATCGAGAACAGCGTGAAGGGTGGTGTGTACAACATTTCGGGGCATGAAAAAATCGATTACATCGACATGATCCGCGAGATAAAGCGCGTAACCCGGGCACGCACTACAACTGTTAGAATTCCCTATGGGCTGTTTTATGTGCTTTTGTGGATATGGGCTTTGTTTGATCGCAATCCTCCGTTTACCACCCAGCAATTGGCGGCACTCGTTGGCAAAGATGAATTTGAAGTGATCGATTGGCCAGGAATTTTTGGTGTGCCATATACGCCATTTTCAAAAGCGATCGATGAAACCTTTAACGATCCGACATATAGTCAAGTGGTATTGGAGTTTTGAATATGGGGCAGCGTATTGCCGTGTTGGGTGCCGGACCAATGGGCTTGGCGGTTGCATATCAATTGGTGTGTGATGGGCATCAACCTATCGTCTTTGAAGCTGATGACAGGGTAGGCGGAATGACTGCCGCGTTCGATTTCTCTGGCCTGACCATCGAGCGCTACTATCACTTTCATTGCATTTCTGATTATGCATTCTTGAAGGTGCTGGACGAACTGTTTTTGGCGGAAAAGATGCGTTGGGTAGAAACGAAGATGGGTTACTGGTATCAGGGCCAACTTCAACCGTGGGGCAATCCGATTGCGCTTCTGAGATTCCGTGGCTTGAGCCTTGCCGCAAAGTTTCGCTACGGTCTCCATGCCTTCCTCTCCACGAAACGCAAGGACTGGAAGCCGCTGGATCATGTCGAAGCCATTGGCTGGATTAAGCGCTGGGTGGGTAAAGAGGCCTATGAGGTCTTGTGGCGCCGCTTATTTGATTACAAGTTCTATGATTACACCAACAATCTCTCTGCGGCTTGGATATGGAGCCGGATTCGACGAATCGGCAGGTCGCGCTACAGTCTGTTTCGCGAAAAACTGGGATACCTGGAGGGCGGATCAGAAACTCTGCTTCAGGCAATGCGCGCCTATATTGAAGCTCATGGCGGCGAGATTCGCCTCAAAGCTCCAGTCAGCAAGGTTGTTATCAAAGACGGGAAAGTGCAAGGCGTTATGGTGGCGGGGCAGCTTGAACCTTTCGACAAGGTCGTCAGCACCATACCGCTGCCCTATGTTCCTCGTCTGATGCCAGAGCTGCCAGTCGATGTGCTGGCAAAATTTCAATCAGTGAAAAACATTGCGGTGGTTTGCGTCATTGCCAAGTTGCGTAAAGCGGTGACTGAGAATTTTTGGCTGAACACCAATGACCCGGCAATGGACATCCCAGGTTTGGTGGAGTACACAAACTTGCGCCCGCTAGAGCACCACGTCGTTTACGTGCCTTTCTATATGCCAGGCGAGCATCCGAAATTTGCCGAACCGGATCAAGCCTTCCTTGACAAAGTGCGCAGCTATCTAAAGCAGATAAATCCGGCGTTAGATGACGAGGACTTTATTGACCTTCACGCAAGTCGTTATCGATACGCCCAACCAATTTGCGATCCTGGCTACTTGGACAAACTTCCCTCGGTCGCTCTGCCAGTTAAAGGTTTGTGGGTGGCAGATACCTCATACTACTATCCAGAAGACCGAGGCATTTCCGAAAGCATTGGTTTTGGCAGAAAAATAGCCAGGGAAGCATCAGCGTGAAACAGCAATTTCTGTCGAGGCAGTTCCTTGTATTTTTATTGACTGGAGGCACCGCTGCGGCGATTAATTTTGGTTCCAGAATTATCTATAACCAGTGGATGGGCTTTTCTTCAGCTGTGATTCTTGCGTACATCACAGGAATGATAACTGCATTCATACTTGCCAAATTGTTTGTTTTCAAAAATAGTCAACAATCATTTCATCGTTCTGCAGTCTTCTTTATTCTGGTGAATCTGGTAGCTGTTTTGCAAACTTGGGCCATCAGCATGGGTTTGACGTATTACCTTTTGCCCTCATTGGGGGTCACGCTGTTCGTGCATGAAATCGCACATGCTATTGGTGTAGTAGCTCCCGTTTTTACTAGTTATATTGGGCATAAGCGATGGTCGTTCCAATAAATGCCCGCCTATGAAAGTCAGGCGTGCTCTTATAGGTTTTGTCGCGCTCACGTTCGTATATCTGATGGCGCTGGTTTGGGCCGATTCTAGACATCATGTTTTTTCCGAGCTTCCCAAGCTGTTATCTGTGATGCCGATGTTGTTAGGATTATCGTTACTCTCATATCTTGTGCGTTATTTGCGCTGGTATTGGTTGCTAAGAAGAGCGGGCAATAAAACGAATGTTGTTTTAGGTTATCTCGCTTATCTGTCTGGTTTTGCTTTTACGGCGACGCCAGGCAAGGTTGGTGAGCTATTGCGGATTCGTTATCTTGCCCCGCAAGGTGTTCCGCCTTACAGAGTTCTTGCCGCGTTTATCTACGAGCGTGCTTTCGACCTTGTGGCGGTGTTATTGCTTTCGGCATTTGCCATCAGCAGCAGGGAGATCTTTTTTCTGGCATTTGGTTTTGTAGTAATTTTCCTTGCAGGGATCGGGTTTGCTGTACTTAATCCCGTGTTGCTGACAAAGGCATCGGTTTACTTGCGTTTCCGTCGGCAAAATAAACTTGCGCATATTTTTAAAACACTACGAGATGGCCTGTCTGGTTGCCGCATATGGGCAACGCCATTGGATGTTCTCGTCTCTTTGATTTTGGGAATAGTCGCATGGGGAATTACGTCGTTTTCCTTTGTGTTGCTGCTCAGCCATCTTGGCGTGTTGATTCCCGTTTCTTCAGCCTTGGCCATATATCCATTGGCGATGTTGGCAGGCGCAGCGTCAATGTTGCCGGGAGGGATTGGCTCAACTGAAGCAACGATTGTGGTGCTGTTATCACTCTTTAGAATTTCACTTGGGATAGCTACCTTGGCGGCAATCGCGATTCGCTTTGCATCACTTTGGTTTGCAGTACTATGCGGCTTTATTGCCTTAGGTACGCTAGAGTACCTCGCGTGCAGTAATGGTAAAGTGTGCACAGAGAAATTCATTTCTTGACGAAAAAACGCCAGATGAGTTTTATTTCGACAATCTGCCTGCACTGCCAAATGCAGCGTAGGCATTAACTGCAAGATTTTCACTTAAGAAATGGAAAATACTGTCCCACTAAGCGGGGCCACCTCTCAAATAATCAGGCAACGGGAACTCAACAGGATGAAATGGGTGGCCACTGGCCTGCTTGGGCTGGCAGCCTGTCTTTATGTGCTCGGCAAGGTGATGGCATGGGGCTATCTCGCAGCCTTTGCGGAAGCGTCCATGATTGGCGCGCTGGCCGACTGGTTTGCGGTGGAGGCGCTGTTCAGACATCCTCTTGGTTTGCCGATTCCCCACACAGCGATCGTGACTAGAAACAAGCACAGCATCGCAAACAGCCTGGCGGATTTCGTGGTGGTGCAGTTTTTGAGTGCGGCAATCATCGCAGAGCGCTTGAGGCGCTACGATGCGGCGCGGCATCTGTCGCAATGGCTGCCGGATCACAAAGAGAAGGTTGCAGCCTATCTTGGAAAAGCCATAGGCTATGGTGTGAAGGTGCTGGACGACAGGCGTATTCATGATTTAATTGTCAAAGCCGCGCGGAGCAAGTTGCAGGAAGTCGACCTTTCCGGATTCATTGCAGACGGACTGCAACTGCTCACTCAGAATCAGCGCCACCGCAAGATTCTGCACGGCGGGCTGAATCGCTTTGCCGACTATGTGGAGAGCTCCGACAACACGGAAAAAATCTCGGCCTTCATCAAGGGCTGGAGCGAGAATGCATTTGTGCAGAGCATGATAGAGCCGTTTGTGCCGACCATACGGACGGCGGTTGCAAGCAGGCTGCGCGCGGCGGCCGAGGATGAGGACAGTCGCCTGTACCAGGAGTTTGATGAACAGGTGCAAAGCTACGTATGGCGCTTGCAGCAAGATGAAAAATTGCAGGAATGGGTCGCGGGTCAGAAAGCCGCGTGGCTAGACCGCCCTGAGTTCAGGGATCAGATCGAATCATTATGGCGGCAGCTCTGCGACTGGGTGGTGCTCGATCTGTCGCATACTGATTCCGTGATCGCGGAAAAAACCGGGCACATGCTGGATGAACTGGAAAAATATCTTGTCACCGACGAAAAAATGCGTGCCTGGCTTAACGACCAGATACAGGCGGCGCTGATTCAGGCTGCTAATGCCAACAAGGGGCTTGTCGGCGAGCTGATACGCGAGGAATTCGGCAACTGGGACGACGAATACATGGTCAATCGCCTTGAGCTTTATCTGGGACGCGACCTGCAGTACATACGCATCAACGGAACATTG
The DNA here is from genome assembly GCA_021787435.1 of Pseudomonadota bacterium. Lineage (GTDB taxonomy): Bacteria > Pseudomonadota > Gammaproteobacteria > Burkholderiales > Gallionellaceae > Gallionella. The sequence goes on from JAJYLY010000014.1 coordinate 55,313, forward strand.
GTCGGCGGGCTGTTCGGTCTTTTGATTTATGGGTTAACGAAGCTGGTAGCGGGATAGTTTTGCCCGTGGCAACAGTTAAGCAATCCAATTTTTAGCCAGCGGTGAGTACAGAATTGCCACGTGGTGGTAATTGATGGGGGGGTAATCCCCCCATTTTTAGTTAGGGTCAAAAGTAGAGCTGGTTAAAAAAGCTAGCTTCTGTTTCGGGGTGATGCCGCCGAGCGCCATGTGTGGACGTTCGTGATTGTAGGTCCACATCCACTTTGT